>NZ_NKHL01000045.1 GCF_002934685.1 Pseudomonas bohemica | reverse complement strand
AAGCCGTTTTGCTGCAGGCGTTTATAGGCGTCTGCGCGATGGATAACCAGCGCCGCAGCGACAGGGGCTAAACTCACCCATACCTCAACGCTCACATCCAATCATCATGATCGGCGCCCAAGTCCTCACTCCGCAAACCATGACCGTCGCCTGGCTGTGCTACCTGCCGATGCTGCTGTGGGCGATCTGGCATTGCCCCTGGGTCGAATTGTTCACCGACCCACGACGTCAGCACCTGTTGTTCGGCACCGTCTTCGCGCTGTTTCTGTTGTGGCTGATGCGCCGCGATTTCAACTCCGGCGTTTCATACCATTTCCTCGGCATGACCGCCGTAACCCTGCTGCTGGACTGGCCACTGGCGATTGTCGGCGGGCTGATTGCGCAACTGGGCATGTTGGCGATGGGGCGCCAGGACCTGGCGTCGCTGGGGGTGAACGCCTTATTGATTATCGTATTGCCCGTGCTGATTACCGAAGCCTGCTCGCTCATCGTCGAGCGCGCCCAACCGAAAAGCCCTTTCACCTACATCTTCTGCTCAGGCTTTTTCGCCGCAGCGCTGACCGCGTTGCTCTGCCTGCTGATCGCGATGGGCGTGCTTTGGCACGACGCGCTGTTCGCCATGCCGGAATGGCCGGGCGATTTCGTCGGCTACGTGTGGTTGATCGTCCTTCCCGAAGCGTTCATCAACGGGATTATCGTCACAGCCCTGGTGGTGTTTTGCCCGCAGTGGCTGGAAACCTTCAACCGCACGCGGTATTTCGCTGCGCCGTTGAAGGACGATGGTGATGGGTGATTGCGGGAGCCGCTCGGGATCCCTGCGATGGTGAAGATTTGTCACGGTTCTCTGGGGGTAAGCTTGCTCACGAATACGGCTCGTCAGACTCTGAAAATGTCGCTGAATGTACTGACCTCTTCGTGAACAAGCTCACTCCCACCTATGATCTTTCGCCCGTGACCCAGGCTTTTTATCAATGCTGTCGCGGCTCGAACTCACCCGAAAACAACTCATCCTCCGCATCCGGTGCCACCGGAATCGCATGTTCTTCCGACGCCCAGGCGCCAAGGTCGATCAGCTTGCAGCGGTCCGAACAGAACGGCCGGAATTTGCTCTCTGGCGTCCACTCCACAGGGGCTCCGCAGGTTGGACAATCGACGGTCATTGGTTGGCTCATCATTGGCCTCCACGCAAAGTTAGGTAAAAGTGATGCAGTCGCTCGACTTCGCTCTTCAGCCAGGCAGGGTCGCGATCATTGACGATCACATCGTCAGCGCGGCTCAGACGTTCCTCCCGACTGGCCTGCGCGTTCAGAATCGCCCGAACCTGCTCTTCATTGGTCTTGTCGCGCAGCACCGTGCGCTCGATCTGCAGCGCTTGCGGCACGTCGATCACCAACACCCGCTGCACCATCCGATCCTGCGAAGTCTCCAGCAACAGCGGCGACACCAGAATCGCGTAAGGCGACTCGGCGCGCGCCAGATATTGCCGGATTTCTTCGCGAATCAGCGGATGCAACAAACCCTCAAGCCAGGTTCGCTGCTGCGGATCTTTGAAGATCAGCTCCCGCAACGCCGCACGGTTCAGCGTGCCATCAGCCTGCAACACCTGCACACCGAAGTGCTCGGCAATCTGCGCCAGCGCAGGGCGCCCTGGCTCAACCACCCAACGCGCGGCGTTGTCAGCATCGACCAGATGAACGCCCAGATCGACAAAGTATTGCGCAGCCGCAGTCTTGCCACTGCCAATGCCACCAGTGAGACCAAGAATCCAGGGTTTTGCGACGGAAGAACTCATCTGAAACCGGCGATCTGCAAATACGAAGTGGTTATTTGATCACCCCAGAGCAATGCGATCCACCCCGCAATGGCCAGATAAGGCCCGAACGGTATCGGCGTGCTCGTCTCGACGTTGCGCAGCCGCAACAAAATCAGGCCCAACACCGCACCGACAATCGACGACAGCAAAATCGTCAACGGCAAAATCTGCCAGCCGCCCCAGGCCCCGAGCATCGCCAGCAATTTGAAATCGCCATACCCCATGCCCTCCTTGCCGGTGGCCAGCTTGAACAGCCAAAACACTCCCCACAACACCAGATACCCCGCCACCGCGCCCCACAGCGCATCGGTCAGCGAAGCGAACAAACCGAAGGAATTGACGATCAACCCCAGCCACAACAGCGGCAATACAATCGCATCCGGCAACAGTTGGTGATCGGCATCGATCAGACTCATCGACAACAACCCCCAACTCAACACCAACACCGTCCCAGCCTGCCAGCCGAACCCGAAATGCCAGGCGACGAAGGCAGACAGCAGGCCGCATACCAGTTCCACCAGCGGGTAGCGCTTACTGATGGGGGCTTTGCAATTGGAGCACTTGCCCCCCAGCGCTAGATAACTCACCACCGGCACATTCTCCCAAGCGCGGATCTTGTGCGAGCAGTGCGGGCAGCGGGAGTGGGGGAGGATCAGGTTGAAGGTTTCGCGGTTTGGTTCTGGCGGGAGTTCCAGGACTTCACGGGCTTGTTTTTTCCAGTCGTGGTGCATCATTTTGGGAAGGCGGTAGATGACCACGTTGAGGAAACTGCCGACGAGCAGGCCTAAAACGAGCGTGCATAGGACGAAGGCCAGTGGGGAACTGGCCAGGAGGTCGAGGAGGGGCATGGTTAGACGACGCTGCCAAGTTTGAAGATTGGAAGGTACATGGCAATGACGAGGCCCCCGACAATGACACCCAATACGGCCATGATCATCGGTTCCATGAGTGAGGTGAGGCTGTCGACCATATTGTCGACTTCTTCCTCGTAATAGGTTGCCACCTTATCAAGCATAGAGTCGAGTGCTCCCGATTCTTCGCCGATTGCGGTCATTTGTACGGCAAGCATCGGGAACACGCCGGTGCTGCGCATTGAGAAGTTGAGCTGCATACCCGTAGAAACGTCCTGCTTGATCTTGTTAACGGCGTTTTTGAAGATGATGTTACCGGTCGCGCCCGAAACAGAATCCAGCGCCTCAACTAGAGGAACACCAGCGGAGAATGTTGTAGACAATGTGCGGGCGTAACGTGCGACTGCCGACTTGTAAAGAAGTGGCCCAACAATGGGAACCTTCAGCAGCGCCCTGTCCACCCCATTCCGAAATTTTTCCGAGGTTTTGTGTGCCCTTTTGAACGCAAAAAACGCACCGACCAGTGCCCCGACCACGATGTACCAGTAATTCTGCACAAACTCGGAAAGATGGATGACCATCAGCGTGAATGCCGGCAGTTCTGCGCCGAACCCTTCAAAAATCGATTGGAACTGCGGAACCACTTTGATCAACAGAATGGCGGTCACGACGAAGGCTACGACGACTACGGCAATTGGATAACTCATCGCCTTTTTAATTTTGGATTTCAGCGATTCCGTCTTTTCTTTGTAGATAGCCACGCGGTCCAATAGCGATTCCAATGCACCGGCTTGTTCACCAGCGTCGACTAGATTGCAGTAGAGGTCGTCGAAATACTCCGGCTCATGGCGAAGTGCGGTCGCTAGGCTGTGACCTGCGGCGACGTCTTGCCTCACGTCGTCCACTAGTTTGCGCATTCTTGGATTTCCCGACCCTTCGCTGATAATGTCGAACGATTGCAGCAACGGCACCCCAGCTTTCATCATCGTTGCCAATTGGCGGCTAAAAAAGGCGATATCAAGCGGCTTGATCCGTTTGCCTGCACCGAAAAGAGAAATGCTTTTTTTACGAACTTTGGTGGGATTTATACCTTGCTTTCGAAGCTGGGCTTTAATCAGTGCCGGATTATGACCATTCAGTTCGCCATTGATTTTATTTCCCTTTTTATCGATCCCTTCCCACGCATACACACTGACTTTTACTGCCTTAGTCGCCATGGTTAATCCTTGGTCACCCGATTGATTTCCTCAAGACTGGTCAATCCCTGCATGGCTTTCCTCAGGCCGGAAGTGCGCAGGTCATTAAAGCCGTCCTTGCGCATTTGTCTGGATATATCAATCGAGTTGCCTTCTTCCATGATAATACGCTCAAGCGCCGGGGTATTTTTTACTACCTCGTAAATCCCCATGCGGCCTTTGTAACCACCATTGCAGTTTTCGCAACCCACGGCGGTGTAGAGGGTGAACGTGCCTACTCTGTCCACAGGAAACCCTTCTGCTATCTGAGTTTCTCGGGGGACGTCAATTTCTTTCTTACAAAATGAACAGAGCTTGCGTGCCAGTCGCTGAGCGATGATCAGGTTGATGGCTGTTGCAATGTTAAAGGCAGCGACACCCATATGATGCAGTCGGATGAGCGTCTCAGCCGCGCTGTTGGTGTGCAGTGTGGAAAGCACCATATGCCCAGTTTGCGAGGCTTTGATAGCGATTTCCGCCGTCTCCAGGTCGCGGATCTCTCCCACCATGATCACGTCCGGATCTTGACGCAAGAACGCTCGCAATGCTTGTGAAAAGTCCATCCCTTGCCTGGCATTGACATTAACCTGATTGATCCCCTCCAGATTGATCTCGACCGGATCCTCCGCAGTGGAAATGTTGATGTCGGTGGTATTGAGGATGTTAAGGCCGGTATATAGTGAAACGGTTTTACCGGAGCCGGTTGGGCCCGTCACCAGTATCATGCCTTGCGGTTTGCTCAACGCATCCAGGTAAAGTGCCTTTTGCTCCGGCTCGTAACCCAATGCGTCAATGCCCATCTGTGCGCTGGTCGGGTCAAGGATCCGCATCACAATTTTCTCACCCCAGAGAGTGGGAAGCGTGTTGACCCGGAAATCAATTGCCCTATTCCGGGAGATCCGCAGTTTGATCCGGCCATCCTGCGGTTTACGGCGTTCGGAGATATCTAACCCAGCCATGACCTTCAGGCGTGCGGCGATGCGGCCCGCGAGCTGAGGGGGGGGCTTGGCGACTTCATGAAGAATGCCGTCCGTGCGCAAACGCACTCGAAAAATCTTTTCATAAGGTTCGAAATGCAGATCGGAAGAGCCCAGGCGAATGGCGTCCATCAACATCTTGTTGACGAAACGCACAACCGGCGCGTCTTCAGCGTCGACCTCTCCCAGCATTGTTTCTTTAAGGTCGACGGTGGTCTCGACCTCCAGACTTAGATCAACATCGGCCATTTCCCCGAGGCCGCTGTGGGTGTCTAAGAATTTCTCGATGGCAGCAGTAAGCTTATCGTCTTCGACCAAAACTGCTTCTGTGTTGAGTCCGGTACCGAATTGGATGTCAGTAATTGCTTGGTGATTGGTAGGATCAGAAATCCCGACAAACAGTTTATTCCCTCGACGCCACAAGGGCAGGGCGCAATGCTGACGAATCAGTTTTTCGCTGACCAGGCCCTTTGGCTGGCTGTCTTTGTCGAGAACGCTCAAATCCAAGAATGGCAGGCCGAACTGGTCGGAAGCCAATTCCGCCAGCACGAGACTATTTACCAGCTTGTTTTGGACCAGATAACTGACCAGCGACAGCTTGTCCTTGCGTGCTTGTTGGTACGCCTGCCGAGCAGTTTTTTCATTCAGCAGCTCGGCAACAACAAGCTGTTTAGCCAAACCGGTTAGGACGAAATCAGTCATTACAGCCACCAGACACTAACAATATGTGGTTTATAGCGCAGTCAGGCTTAGCTGCCAAATGAACGCGGGCGGGGTGACAAAAAATGTCACATAGTGCTGTCGATTTTGCGCACGGCGGGTCGGAAAAGCCACAGTGAGCCCATGCGCTCGTCACACGTTAAACTGGCACGTACTGTGCTTGGTCATGAGGTGGGATTTTCGATAATTGATGCTGGAGTAGTCGTGATGAATTCAGAGAAAGGTTTTACGTTGATCGAGCTGATGATTGTAGTCGCAATCATCGGTATTTTGGCGGCCATCGCGTTGCCTGCTTATCAGGATTACACCGGTAAGGCTCAGTTAGGCGCAGCTCTGGCTGAAATTACCCCCGGCAAGACATTGGCAGAGACCAAAATCAATGAGGGCCTTTCAGCCAACATCACCGACGCCGCGGACGTAGGTCTGACCACATCGGTACGATGCCCTAGTCTTGCTGTTTCGGTTATGACTACGGGCGCTGCGACTATCACCTGCACGATCGCAGGTAACCCAGCGGTAAATACCAAGACTGTTACGCTCACTCGTGATAGCACTAGCGGTGCCTGGAGCTGTGCTAATACCACCAAATATTCGACTTCTGGCTGCAATGGTAGCGGTAGTTAATCCAGGCAGTCTGTTCAGAGCTTTGTCTGAGTAGGCGTTGCCTGTCCGCACCTTAAAGCCCGACTTTTACAGGTCGGGTTTTTTTATCGCCTATGGGATGTCTGCTAGGTTTTGTACGAAAAGTCGGCAGGGTAGAATTGCCGCCATGATTGGCTGGAGGCCCGCATGGCAAAGCGTTACGAAC
>NZ_NKHL01000035.1 GCF_002934685.1 Pseudomonas bohemica | reverse complement strand
TGGGCCGCATGCCTGCGGTAACCGGACGGGGCGATCTGCAAGATGCGACAGATCGGCTCGACCCCTAGACGGTCACGGTATTGATCGACAAATGCCCTCAGAACTTGGTGCGGCGGTCGAGCTCCGCCTGGGCAAAATACGCGCTGGCCAGATGCAGGATCTCGTTGGCTTTACGCAGCTCGCGGTTCTCGCGTTCCAGAGCCTTGATGCGCTCGCGCTCCTCGCTGGTCAGACCGGGGCGCTGCCCTACGTCGGTCTGATGGCGACGAATCCAGCCATGCAGGGTTTGCGCTACACAGCCAATCTTCGGGGGCAATGGCCTCAATGGCCGCCCACTCGGACGGGTAATCGTTCAGGTGCTCCAGAACCATTCGCACAGCACGTTCACGGACTTCAGGGGAGTAGATCGTCGTCTTTTTCATGGTCTCATCTTCTCAAGAGTTGAGGCCTCCACGAAACCCGGTGCGATTCAAATCGATCGTGAACAGTGGCCAGAGAGCTCAAGTCGCCTATGTGTGGGAATCTCTGAAAAAGGTTTACCCTGAGATAGGTGATGACCTTCTGGAGGAGCTTGTGAACATTGCTTTAGCGCGAAACAACATTGCCCATGTCGGTAGTGTAGAGCTGAAACCTAACATGGTGCCGGTTTGTAAAGCTGTGGCCGGAGTGCTATTGCGCAAGTTCCTCGAGCTGAAAACTGCTGCCGACAGGCTCTAAGCTATCCGATTTTCGAGCTGCCTACTGTTCGCGTCTCATCGCGCCGTTGCTGCCTTGGTCTCACGGCGACGGTGCCTGCTTGAAACTAGCGTCATGGGCGGTTAAGGACAACGCAACTAGATCGAAAACGGCTATTGGTTGTACTCATCAATCGGCCGCATGAGTGGAACAATAGCTCGGCAAGGTGCGACATCCGGAGCCCTGTCAGTGGCTGTTGATGATATAAGCGTAGCAGCGGGCTTCAGACTCTCTGGCGCTGGATGGCATGAGATCGAGCCGTCCCCCCATCGATGTTGGTTGGTATACCGAATTATAGTAGTCAGGATATATCCGGTATAGAATCAATTGATTTAGAGGCGCTGCGAAGATAGAAGCCGCGCCCAGCCCTGTCGTACGGACATCGGATCGCCGCCCACGAGCCGCTTCGCCGTGGAATGGCGAAAGTCAGGGCGGAAATCATCCATTGTTTCGTCTTTAAGTTTTTAGATCTGCTGGAAACAGCGTATTTCCAGCCTTGGCAAAGGAACCAGTCGTGCTGCTTGAAATTGGCTCAGTTGCATCTATTTCCGTCCAGTTGCATTAATTTCCAAATGTCACAGCCGCCGCCGACCAATGCAGGGCCAGAGGCCGAGTGATGAGGTTGCCGAAAAGGGCGCTGGGGCCAGCTGGTCAACGGTGCGTGACTGGCGACCGACTGAATCGCTGCGACTTCCAGCGCTTCACGCTCATTCAGCGGCGGCAAAAGCCCTGGAAGCCGACTGGCGAGCAGCGTCTTGCCGGTACCGGGTGGCCCGCTGAACAGCAGGTTATGCGCGCCCGCTGCCGCGACCAGCAAAGCGCGCTTGGCAGCAGGCTGGCCCTGAACTTCACTCAGGTCCGGGTAAGGCTGGGTTTGCAAGATCAGGCCGTTGGATTTGTAGGGGGCGATGGTGGTGTGGCCGTTGAGGTGGGATACCAGCTCAAGCAGGTGACTGACCGCGATCACCTTCAATCCGGAAGCCAGGCAGGCTTCTTCAGCGTTTACCGCAGGGACAATCAACGTATGCCCTGCTTCACGCGCTGCCAGTGCGGCAGGCAACACACCCTGTTAGGTTTTGTACGAAAAGTCGGTGCGGGTAGATTGCCGCCATGATTGGCTGGAGGCCCGCATGGCAAAGCGTTACGAACT
>NZ_NKHL01000017.1 GCF_002934685.1 Pseudomonas bohemica | reverse complement strand
CAGTTCAGTAGCTCAGACTGGCAAAGCTTCTTGAAGGCCAACAATGTAATCAGCAGCATGAGTCGGCGAGGAAACTGCCACGACAATGCCGTAGCCGAGAGCTTTTTCCAGCTTTTGAAGCGGGAGCGAATTCGACGAAAGATCTACACAACGCGTGAAGACGCCCGAAGTGATATTTTCGATTACATCGAAATGTTCTATAACCCTAAACGCCGGCACAGCAGTGCTATGCAGCTGTCTCCAGTAGAGTATGAGAAACGCTATTTCCTGAGCTTGGAGAGTGTCTAGAAAATCCGGGGCGATTCA
>NZ_NKHL01000080.1:39515-41325 GCF_002934685.1 Pseudomonas bohemica | reverse complement strand
GACGAAAGAGTGCGCGCATACGGGGAAGACTATCGCCCGCATGTACTCGCTGCACAGAGAAAGGTCGTCGCTGATGCCTCCGCGATTCTTGCCGCCCTCGCCGAGGATGTCCGCGCCCACGTCACCCGGTTGCAGGCTGAGTTGGACGCCGAGCGGCAAGAGCATGCCGAGACCGAGAGAATCAGCCAACAAGAGGAACTGCGCGCAAATGAGTACGCGACGCAGCTGGTAGCTGCCCAATCCGAACTGGCCAAGGCACGGGAGTTGAACGAAAGCGCTAAGAGGGTCATTGAGCAATTCATGCCGAACGTCGGCAAGTGTTTCGGCATTGATTTTATGCTGCTGAATGAAACGCTGATAGCGCTAGCCCACCAATCCGCGCCAGTCGCGAAGGATGAAGGCGATGAGTAAACACATAGACAGTCAGGGTTTTTCTATTAAGGTCGGAGTCGCCTATTTTCGAGTTGTAGGCATGCCGGGACCTGAAACGTCTGCGGTTGTTATTGAGAAGCTGAATAGCGACGGCACATGCTCTGGCTTCGATCCCCTATTCAGACTACGTTGCGAAGGGATTAACCCGGATAGTCTTTGGCGCCCATTGAAAATCGGATGGGACGGCAAGGGTGAAAAGCGCTGCATCGTTGAATACGCAGGCGAACAAGCTTTGGATTTAGAGCCATGACCAACAAAACCGAAATGGTGAGCGTGCCGCGTGAGCTGCTGGAGCGGGCGGTAAAAGCAGGGGGAGCTGGAGTTAATGCGGTTGATCTTGTCGATGCTTGGCGCGCTGTTGCGACGTTAATGGATTTACTCGCCGCCCCCGCCGAGGATGTCCGCGCAGTGGGGGATGAGCCGGTGTTGATCCAGGCCGTCGCTGTAACCCGTGAAGATGAAGACGAAGGTCTGCGCTTGGAATGGCTACTTGAAGGCGGGATCTCAGAGCTTGAGTTCGCTGGCACTGTGCTGTTCGCAATGCCAGAAGCCAACGACCTGTGCGACGAGGACGGGAGCGCAGAAGTCTACCGCCACCCGCGGCGCCCGGTTGTGTTGCCGGAGCGCAAAAGAGAGTTCACTGCTGATGGGGTCGCAATACTTGAAAACCTCAAGTGGAACGCCTGCCTCGACGAAATCTCCCGCCTGAACCCGTAACACCCCTTCACCCCCACCCTATCCCTATTGCCTGCTGCATATGCGGCGAGGCGGAGTCTTGCCTGGAGAATCATAACTATGAACCGCGCCAACCCATCTGACCTTCGTGATGCTTTGATGATGGCTCAGTCGTTCATCAAGGCTGGCATCCTCTTCGTTCCCATGCCGGTCCTGAGCGCAGAGGACGCTCAGCACCTTGGAGCAATGGCAAACGAGCGCCTCGATCAACTTGAAAGGGAGGCAGATGAATCGCCATGACCATCACCAAGATAATCAAAGGCCCCCAAGCAAACCGTAAAGATCACTTAGATATCAATGAACAGGCAAGCAAGGATATCCCGAGGCCCGTCAGTGCTGGCTGATCAAAGTGCAAGCCCATTATCAATATCGGAGGTCCAGCCAACAGGACAGGATCTTGAAAAATCTTAAATGCCTTCAGGGGACGGTCTCCAATGCTTTGGATATGTAGCTTATCACTGAGCCGCACCCAATAGCATACGGTAATACCCACCCTTCCCCATCTATCCACATGCCTGCCGGTAAATACAGCCTTCACTCGTCCCGCTGTATCCAACCTATCACCACGAAAATCAGCCCGGCGATGAACAGGCCCGGCGCCATGTAGGCGAACGAGTGCTTTAACCACCAGCCAATAACGCCC
>NZ_NKHL01000080.1:0-39505 GCF_002934685.1 Pseudomonas bohemica | reverse complement strand
GACCAGCCCGCCCTACTTCGGCCTGCGCGACTACGGTGTCGAGGGCCAGATCGGCCTGGAAGAAACGCCCGCCGAGTTCACCGCCCGACTGGTCGCCGTGTTCCGCGAGGTGCGCCGAGTACTCCGCGATGACGGCACGGTTTGGGTGAATATGGGTGACAGCTACGCTGGCAGTTGGGGCGCGCATGGTCGGGATGACATGGACGTCGGTGTGTCGACGATCAGCCAGCGCCAGGTCATGGCGAGCCAGCGCAAAGCGAAGGCAACGACGCAAGCCGAGTACAAGCCGAAAGACCTCATGGGTATGCCGTGGCGCCTCGCCTTCGCGCTTCAAGATGACGGCTGGTATCTGCGTCAGGACATCATCTGGCACAAGCCGAACCCAATGCCTGAGTCAACAAGGGACCGATGCACGAAAGCCCATGAGTACCTGTTTCTGCTCAGCAAGTCGCGCCGGTACCACTGCGACATGCAGGCGATCCGGGAGCCAGCCGCCGAGTCGAGTTTGGTCCGCTGGGCGCAGGACGTCGAGAGCCAAGCTGGAAGCGAGCGCATCCCAGGCAAAACCAATGGGCCGATGAAGGCGGTGGGCGGCGCACGATCACGGCGCGACAGTTTCCAGCGTGATGACTCAAAGCGAGAACAAGCCATTCCCGGCCAAAGCAAAGGCACGCACCGGTCGGACCGAGCCGAGAGCGAGTGGGACATTGCGAGCCGGAATAAGCGCAGCGTCTGGACCGTCGCAACTCAAGGCTTCAAGGGCGCCCACTTCGCGACCTTCCCGCCTAATCTGATCAGGCCCTGCATTCTGGCCGGCGCACCGCGCGGCGGGATGGTGCTCGACCCCTTCGGAGGCGCTGGTACCACGTCCTTGGTTTCGATGCAGGAAGGACGGCGTTCGATCCTGTGCGAGCTGAACCCCGAATATGCGGCGCTGGCCCAGCAGCGACTCGACACAGCCTGGCTGGACGGCGCGGCGCAGATGGATGTCTTCCACGACGCCGAGCCTGCTGCTTAGTTGCGTGTTCTATTTCCCGAAATTTCGCAGCGAGACAATGTGTTCAGTCATCGCGATGGCAAGTCGATCCCGGGATTGAATGATATCTCCCCATTCACTACGGTAGTCGTCGCTTGCATCAACCAGCGATGGATATTGTTTCTCGCTTTTGTCGATTTCGGCTCTATAGCGCTCTGCACATCGGCCGAGCGTTGCGAATTCAGCTTTAACGTTAACGCTGCCGAACAAGCTAACAACTGCGTTTAGTCCCGCCATTTCCTTATCTAGCTCAGCGTCGAATAGCTTCGACCTCAAAAACAATTCAACCCCTGACAGCACGCTTAGATACCCCTGCTCCAAACTGTTACGCACAGAGTTTCTTTCTGCGCGCTTAGCATCTTCCTCAGCGCCAACCCGATTTAGCCCCCAGGCAACGACAGTGCCTGCCAATACCAGTAGCCCTGAAATTATGGGGGTCAGCACAACAGTCATTTCTTGAGGCAATTTTTGCTCCTTCCGGCTCCATGCCGAAGCAACACAAATACCCCACTTACACGAATCACGCCACTGGCGAGGATCAGCATGAATCTAATTGCGATGCGCGCCCTCGAGCATGCCAGGGCGCGACAGATTACCGCT
Source organism: Pseudomonas bohemica (assembly GCF_002934685.1). Classification (GTDB taxonomy): domain Bacteria; phylum Pseudomonadota; class Gammaproteobacteria; order Pseudomonadales; family Pseudomonadaceae; genus Aquipseudomonas; species Aquipseudomonas bohemica. Next base: position 37,869 of record NZ_NKHL01000080.1, on the reverse strand, counting down.
CAGCCCATTAAGCGACGCCGACACTGGACCTCTGCGGATGAATCGAAGCTGCGCGATCTCTACCCGGACACTCCGATGCCCGAGCTGTTGAAGATATTCAATCGCCCCAGTTGGTCGATCTACAACAAAGCACATGCCCTGGGCCTGAAGCGCAGTGACGACTATCTCGCCAGCGAACACGCGCGTCGACTTCGGCGGGAGGACAACCCCGGCGTTGGTTGCCGGTTTCAAAAGGGTCATACCTCCTGGAACAAGGGAATCAGCTTCCACTCAGGCGGCCGCTCAGCTGAAACCCAGTTCAAAACAGGCACGCTGAATGGACGCGCGGCTCAGCTGCATATGCCTGTCGGTAGTGAGCGCGTTACTAAAGACGGAATACGACAGCGCAAGATATGCGACGACGGTCTGCCGCAGCGCCGCTGGAAATCAGTGCATATGATTCTTTGGGAGGAGCACAACGGTGAGGTTCCAGCCGGTCACCTTGTCGTGTTCAAGGACCGCAACACCCAGAACATTGAAATCGGCAACCTCGAGCTCGTTACGCGAGCAGAGAACATGCGGCGCAACACCATCCACCGGTACCCACCGGAACTCAAATCTACCATCCGCCAACTTGGCAAGCTCAAACGAGCGATCAGCGAGGTTTCCCGTGAAAAACAAGATGACTGATTTGCGCAACCACCTCTTTGCCACATTGGAAGCGCTGCAGGATCCGGAAAAACCGATGGAGATTGATAGGGCCAAAGCCATCGCCGATGTAGCGAAGGTGCTCGTGGATTCGGCGAAGGTTGAGGTGATGTTCATCACCGCGATGGATGGCGATGTGAAGACGACCGGTTTCATCGAATCGGATAGCACGCTCCCCGCCCCCGCTCGCACGGCCATCCAGTAACCCACCCCCTCCGTAACCTCTATCGGTTACATCTCGAAAAGTAACCTGTTTGGGTTACAGGGATATCAAAATGAAAGATCTGATCTGGCGCCTGCTTGCCAAGCTGCTCGCGCGCCCAGCTGTTGCCAACTGGCTGATCGCCCGCGCCCAGCGCACACCGTACCAACACATCATGTCAGCCGATGACACCGAGATGTACATGGGCCGCTGGTGGCTCTTCAACCCCTATGACCGCGTCACGCACAAGGGAAAGTTTGCCTGGTTCCCGTGGTCGATCCGCGTGCACCACATCAAGCGGCCGGATGCTGACCGGGACTTGCACGATCACCCCTGGAACGCTCGCACCGTGATCCTGCGGGGTTTCTACAAGGAAGAGCGCCGCAGGTTCTGGGCAGTCGGCGGTTACACCGATATCCCGTTTTGGCGAGATCCTGGGGACACATCTGAATTGAGGCATGGCGAGTTCCACCGCATCGATGAGGTGTCGCCGAGTGGAGTATGGACCCTGTTCATCACCAGCCGCTGGAAAGGTGATTGGGGCTTCATGGTGAACGGCAAGAAGGTGGATTGGCGCGTCTATACCGGTGAAGAGCAATGACAGTCTACGTCGATAACGAACCGATCCCCTAGGTGTGTCCAAATATTTGGGGAAATTCGTTGTCTGACGCGGTTCGTGAAGAAATCAATGCATTTCTGTCTCTTCTCCGCGCCAGCAGGTACGAGCTAAGCACAATGCCCAAGTGTCAACACTGCACCACTAAAAACGGACACCATCACTTCGACTGCCCCAACCACCCGTTGCGGCTAATAGGAGTACGTCCAAAGAACAAGGAGAAGCGGCATGCACAGCCACGCAGAAAACGTAGTGATTCCACGTGAGTTGCTACAGGACTTAATCGATTCGGCGCAACTTGAAGTAGACGAAAGAGTGCGCGCATACGGGGAAGACTATCGCCCGCATGTACTCGCTGCACAGAGAAAGGTCGTCGCTGATGCCTCTGCGATTCTTGCCGCCCCCGCCGAGGATGTCCAATGTTCGGAGGTCGACTCTCAATGTTCGGAGCAACTCCGAATACAAGCCGAGGATGTCCGCGCAGTGGGGGATGAGCCGGTGTTGATCCAGGCTGTCGCTGTAACCCGTGAAGATGAAGACGAAGGTCTGCGCTTGGAATGGCTGCTTGAAGGGGGCATTTCTGAACTTGAGTTAGCTGGCACTGTGCTGTTCGCCATGCCAGAAGCGAACGACTTGTGCGACGAGGATGGGAGCGCAGAACTCTACCGCCACCCGCAGCGTCCGGTTGTGTTGCCGGACGTTGACAAACTTGCCGAAATCATTCGAAGGGTCGATGGAAGCCACTCGCTTGGCGCAGGATCGCTCGCTGAGAAGATCCTCGACGAATTCGCCCGCCTGAACCCGTAACACCCCTTCACCCCCACCCTATCCCTATTGCCTGCTGCGTATGCGGCGAGGAAAAGTCATGCCTCAACATAACCCTGAACTTGCCCCGCTCTTCAATCTGTTCGGCCTGAGCAGCAACCATTCCCTTTCGACGCTGCTAGCCAACGTCGAGAACTGTAAGCGGCATTCAGACCTGCTCCATGCGGTCGAGCGACAGTTTTTCACAGTGCCAGGAAAGCCATCGGGCGATCCTGAAGATGAGGGCTTCGAGCCTTCTGACGAGTGTCTGCTCAACAGCTGGGGTTCGACCACTGACCAGTACCTCAATCAGTTCCGGGCGGCTTTGCCAAGGGTGATGATCAATGCCGGATGCGACCCGGCAAATGCTTGGATCGTATGCGCAGACCAGCTTCCAGAGCTGGACACCCCTGTGTGGATTCGCACCGCTGACGACCTCATCGTCATCGCTGAGCGCGGATCGAGCACCGACGGCTGGATGTGGTCAGTCTGCTACGGACATTTCTTCGCAGATGGCAAATGGGATGCTGTTGACGGGGACGCCAGCGACGAATACGAGCCAACACACTGGATGCCGCTTCCTGTTCCGCCGGAGTTCGTCAGCCAACAGGCGCCGCTGTGAGTAAGCGCGCGGTTCACATGTACCCATGGGATGGCGGTACCGAGGCCGACCAAGACCATCCGGAGCAGGTTATGTGCGGTACTGAGGGCGCGATGGAAGACGAGCAGCTTACGGGCGATTGGCTTTACGTGACCTGCAAGCGCTGCCTCAAAATCCGGGCGAAGGAGCTGGCCGCCCGTGCAGTTGAAGAACGAGAACAGAAGGTCCGCCTTTTCGACGAGGCACAGGCAATCACCCTTACCCTCGGCCACGTGAACATCTCGACCGCAATCAAATGTCTGATCAGAGAGCGCAACGAGCTCAAGACTGAACTTGACCGGGTTCGGGCGGATCGGGACGCGCTGTTGGAAGCAGGAGCCGACCTTCTATGATCCCGCGCACCGGCTTCCTGCGTCGCCGCCTCGAAGCGGCGCTGATCCTTCTAGCCGCCTGGCTGCTCGCCGGGCGCAACGTCCCGCGGGCCGGCGTGGTCTCGCGCCGCGACAACAACGACATGGGCTACATGGCTGAAAATCTCGAAGCCATCGCGGACCGCATCAAACGCCAGTACCCCTAACCCCTTCCCCATCTATCCACATGCCTGCCGGTAAATACAGCCTTCACTAGTCCCGCTGTATCCAGCCTATCACCACGAAAATCAGCCCGGCGATGAACAGGCCCGGCGCCATGTAGGCGAACGAGTGCTTTAACCACCAGCCAATCACGCCAGATGCAAATCCGAAAATCATCAGGGGAAGCCCGATGACGAACAGTGGTTGCTTGAAAGCATTTTTCATAACCCCTCCTTCAAGTGATCAATTCCATTTAACCACATGCCTGCCGGTGTACGGCGGGCGGGAGAACTATTGCCATGACGAAAGAAGAACTTGCGGCGCAGCTCGACGGTATCCAGTACCCAGCGCACCGCGCCATTACGAAAGAACACATTGCTGCGGCCAAGGAAGCCGGACTGGTAATCCTCTATGGAGCCAGTGACGACCTGATGGAATTCGACGGCGCGTCACGCGAAGAGATTGGCTGCTACGACGGCGGTATCGCGCTTGTCGACCTGCAAGGCGTTCTGCCAGATCGGGACTCACTGGAAGAGGACGATGAGATTGCCGAATACGTGATGCGAAAGCGGCAGGCCAAGACCATTGAGGCGCTGTGGTGCAAAGAGCCCGGCTATTCGTGGACGTACAAAACGGTTATCCCTCACGCCACCTTTGAAGTTATGGAAGATGCTGAGAACTACTGTCGCGGCATCGTTTTCTCGCTGACCGAACTCGAACCACTCAACCCCGCATAGACCCCGGACGGAGGTAGCCCATATGGCAGCAGCAGAAAAACTGGAAGAGGCCTATGTCGGAGACAAAGTGCCGGAAGCGACAATGGCGAAACTAATCGGAACCACAAAGCGAGCGCTTGAGGGGAAGCGTGACCGGGGGATAATCCCGCTCGGCGTGTGGAACAAGATCGACGGCCGCATCTATTACAGCATCAGGAGATACGAGGCATGGCTAGAAAGCCAATGGGATTGCCCACCGGAGTTGAATTCGCGGGCCAATCTGTCCGCATCCGCTTCACGTGGAATGGCGAGAGACGCTGCGAGACCCTCCCCTATCCCCAAACGCCAAAAGGGATCAAAGCTGCCGCCGATCTACGCGCTAACGTAGTCAGCCTGGCAAAGCATGGCGTTCTGGATGCGAACCGGTACGCCGAGCTTTTCCCCAACTCGAAGCACTCTCACCACGGAACCCGCGTCCTCTTCGGCGAATATGCGCAAGCATGGCTGAATGGCCGCGAGGTGGTGAGCGGGACAAGGAAAAACTATCGCATCTCGCTGAACCTGTACTGGATGCCCCACTTTGCCTTGATGCCGATTGACTTGGTGTCGCCGATGGATCTCCGCCGCGTCATATCCGAAACGAAGTGGAAAAGCGCGGCCGTACGTAGGTCTGCGATAGAGCGCTTGAGCGCGATGCTCAGTTCGGCGCTGACAGATGGGTTAATCCAACGCAACCCGGTTGACGCTATTGAGCTGCCGGGAAGGACAAAGAAGCTGCCTGACGCTTTCACGGTAGAAGAAGCCGACGCAATCATCGCCGAGCTGTATGCAACGCTAACCGGTGCGACGGCGATCTATGCGGCGTATTTCGAGTTCGCTTTTTACACGGGCATGCGCCCAGGAGAGATTGCCGCATTACGATGGGATGAGGTGGATAAGGGTAAGCGGCTGGCTCATGTCTGCCGGATCGTTGTGGATAAGGTCATCGAGGAGCGGACGAAGACGAAGGCGGCACGCATGGTAATGCTCAACAGTCGAGCCATGAATGCGCTGAAGATGGCTGAGATGGTCGCCGAATTGCGGCGGTCTCAAAAGAAGAGGATGAAGAAAAATTCACCTTACGTTTTCCCGCCCACCCGCATCAGCGAGTACCTGCAGCAGTCCAGCCTCACCGACAAGTTCTTCAAGGAGGTGGTCTCCAAGCTGGAGATCCGGGGCAGACGGCAGTACAACTGCCGGCACACGTACGCTACCATGTGCCTAATGGCGGGCATGAATCCTGCGTTCATCGCCAATCAGCTGGGGCATAGTGTGCAAATGCTACTGTCCACGTACGCCAAGTGGATCAACTCCAGCACTGACTGGAACGAGTTGGAAAAACTGGAAACGAGCTTGATTGGTACAAATTCGGTACAGACAGAAACAGTACCTCTCTGAAACCCACACGGAACACACCCCTGTGACACTGGAACAGAACTACACCGAGATCCTTGGTCAACTCGGCGAGGACGTCTCCCGCGAAGGCCTGCTCGACACCCCCAAACGGGCGGCCAAAGCCATGCAGTATCTTTGCCGCGGCTACCAGCAGACGCTGGAAGAAGTCACCAACGGCGCGCTGTTCAGCTCCGATAACAGCGAGATGGTGCTGGTCAAGAACATCGAGTTGTATTCGCTGTGCGAACACCACCTGCTGCCGTTCATTGGCAAGGCCCACGTGGCGTACATCCCCAGCGGTAAGGTCCTGGGCCTGTCCAAGGTTGCGCGCATCGTCGACATGTTCGCCCGACGCCTGCAGATCCAGGAAAACCTCAGCCGCCAGATCGCTGAAGCCGTTCAGCAGGTCACCGGCGCGCTGGGTGTGGCGGTCGTGATCGAAGCCAAGCACATGTGCATGATGATGCGCGGCGTCGAGAAGCAGAACTCGTCGATGATTACTTCGGTAATGCTGGGCGAGTTCCGCGAAAACGCCGCTACCCGCACTGAGTTCCTCAGCCTGATCAAGTGATCCGGGCATTCGGAAGCGCCGCAACCGACGTTGCGGCCGCGAGGTTTCAAACATGTTGATGAAGGCATTGAGGGTCGGCCTTGGCCAGTTGGTCATTCTGGTCGATTTCCTGACCCGTCCCGGCAAGAAAAAACGTACGCCACAAGCTCAGGCGGCAGTCGAGGCTTCGGCCAAGGACCTGACCCTGTATCAGTTCAACGCCTGCCCGTTCTGCGTCAAGACCCGCCGCACCCTGCGTCGACTGAACGTTCCGGTGGCGCTGCGTGACGCGAAGAACAACGAGCTGGACCGCCAGACCCTGCTCAACGAAGGCGGCAAGATCAAAGTGCCATGCCTGCGGATCGAAGAAGCCGACAAGACGGTGTGGATGTATGAGTCCAAGGTGATCATCGATTACCTGAATCAGCGGTTTGCGGCGGTTTGAGACAGCCCGATTGCAGCTGCGCTGCGAGTGACCACTCCTGAGAGTTCAGGCTTGCTCCGGTCTCCTGTGGGGATGAGCTTGCTCACGCCCACAGGTTCTTGATCCACGCGGTCATCTAATAACCGCATCAACGCGGGCACCCCTGCTCCCGACACGCCGTATACGCCTTCAACTGCTCAACGCGCACCCTGGTCTGTTCCGCGAGGCATTGCGCCTGAGACAGCGGCCACATGCTCCCGGCATCCTCCCGTTTGCCGACCTGATACTGGCAATCGGCATCACGAAACGCGATCCACTTCTTCTGCGCATCCTGCAGCGCCTTCTTGCGCTCGGCCGTGGTCAGGGACAACATCTGTGCCTTGTATTGCTTGTTCAACTCGGCGTCCAGCGCCACGTACTGCTTGCTCGCACATTGATTCATCGCCGCCTGATTGGCATCACAATCCTCGGCCTGGGCTGAACAACCGATCCCCAGCGCCATCAGCATGCCGAGGGCTATCATCATGTATCGCATTCCATTCTCCCTGTGTTCCTGAATGATCCGCCGGGCCAGGCCGAACGGGGGCGCAGCCTAAACGCTGTCGAGCCTTCGATCTGCCGGGTTCAACACTCAGACATAAAAAAACCGGCCACTGCTGCCAGGGCCGGTCTTTTATTCTCCAAAGGTCAATCCAGCATGCCGACATAGCCCGGCTGTTGCTTGACCCGCTCCAGCCAGCCTTCAATAGCAGGGAACTGACTCAGGTCGAAACCGCCCTGATGGGCGACGTGGGTGTAGGCATACAGCGCGATGTCGGCGATGGAGAACTGCTCACCCACCAGAAATGGCGTGCGCTGCAGTTGCTGTTCCATGACCTTCAATGCCTTGTAACCGCGCTTGTGCAGCGAGCGGTACTCTTCCAGACGCTCTTGCGGCAGTCCCAGATAAAACTGAATGAACCGCGCCACGGCGATGCTCGGCTCGTGGCTGTATTGCTCGAAGAATTGCCATTGCAGCATCTGCGTGCGCAGACGAGGCTCGGTCAACAGATAAGGCGTGCCTTCGGCCAGGAAGTTGAGGATCGCATTGGACTCCCACAGGCAGGTGCCGTCCTCGAGCTCCAGCACCGGAATCTTGCCGTTGGGATTCTTCGCCAGAAACGCCTCGGTTTCTGTCTCGCCGTTGAGAATGTCCACCGGCACCCATTCGTACTGCGCGCCGAGCAAGTTGAGCATCAGCTTGATCTTGTAGCAGTTGCCCGAGTTGTAATCGCCGTAAACCTTGTACATCTGCTGCTCTCCCCCGTTGCTGCGGTGATGCGTGTGCGTAATGTATCAGGCCGCAAGGGCCATCTGCGCTTCTCTGATGACAGCGGCCAGCCGTTTCAGTCCTTCGTCCAGACGCTGCGGATCGATGTGGCTGAAGTTCAGGCGCAAGTAACCGGGATTGGCATCCGGGTCGGTGAAAAAAGGCTCACCGGGCATGAACGCGACGTTTTGCGCCAGCGCGGTATTGAGCAGCAAACGAGTATCGAGCTTTTCTTTCAGTGTCAGCCAGAAGAAAAGGCCGCCCTGAGGGCTGTTCCAGTCGGCCAGGTCACTGAAATGACGCTGCAACGCGGCTTCGAACTGATCGCGGCGTGCGCGGTAGAAACCGCGCAATTCCAGCAGATGCTGCTGGTATTGCTCGCTGCCAATCCATTGCAGGGCCTGCCACTGGCCGACCCGGTTGGTGTGTAGATCCGCGGCCTGCTTGAGTTTCAGCAGATGCGGGAACAGGTCGGGCGAAGCGATCAGGTAACCCACGCGCAAGCCAGGCATCAGGGTTTTGGACACGGTTCCGGTGTAGATCCAACTGGCTTTCTGCAGGCGACTGACGATCGGGCGGGCGCTGCCGCCGTCGAAGGTCAGCTCACGATAGGGCTCGTCTTCGATCAGGGTCACGCCGAACTCATCCAGCAGCGCCGCCACTGCGTCCCGCGCCGCCTCGCTGTAACGCACGGCCGAGGGGTTCTGAAAGGTCGGGATCAAATAGGCGAAAGACGGCTGATGCTGCTCAAGACGCTGGCGCAGCGCGTCCAGATCCGGTCCTTCGGCGAGCAGCGGCACGGTCAGGCAGTCAGCGCCGAACAGCTGGAAGATCTGCAGCGCCGCCAGATAAGTCGGGCCTTCCAGAAGAATCTCGGTGCCTTTGTCGATGTACAACTTGGCGGCCAGATCCAGCGTCTGTTGCGAGCCGCTGACGATCATCACCTGGCTCGCCTCGCAAGCAATTCCCAGCGCCCGGGCCTGCGCGGCAAGCGCTTCACGCAGCTTCGGCTCGCCCTCGCTCATGCCGTACTGGCCAATGCTGCGCGGCATGCCGGACCACTTGCTCTGCGGCAGCATGGCCTCGGCAGGCAAGCCACCGGCGAAGGACATCATCTCGGGATGCTGGGCAGCGGCGAGGATTTCGCGAATCAGAGAACTCTTCAAACGGGTGACGCGTTCAGAAAAAGCCATGAGATCACCGCTGGCGGAAATAAATGGAAATACGTCAAACTGGTTGACCGAAATTACGACGCCACACCCGGATACGTCAATATGCTTGACCTTAAAAATTCATCCACCCAGCAAATCGCCATGGAGGCGTTCTTCTTCGGCTATCAGGCGTTCACGGCCAAGGCCGACGAAATGCTCGACCGCCGGGGACTGAGCCGCGTGCATCAGCGCATCGTGTTTTTCATCGCCCGTTACCCGGACTTGAGCGTGAAGCAATTGCTCGGTGTGCTGGGGGTGAGCAAGCAGGCGCTGAACACGCCGCTGCGCCAGTTGGTGGAGATGGAGCTGGTGCTCAGCGTTGCGCCTGAGGATGACAAGCGCAAACGCCTGCTGCAGCTGACTGCCGAAGGGGCGAAGTTCGAAGAGTCCCTGCGCCGCGAACAAGTGAAGTTGCTGCAACGGGTGTTTGCCGAAGCCGGACGTGAGGCCGTGGATGGCTGGCTGGCGGTGAATCAGGCATTGGGAAATACGCTCAACCGCAGCTGAAGACGGCATCATAGCGCCGAACCCGCACGTCCTGTGGGCCGCCCTGACCTGTGCAGGCTGTGTGAAAACACGGGCAAAGGATTGAACTGCGCGCTCCTACGTAAATTCTGAAAAAGATCGGCCGGTGTGGACCTGAAATTTGCGTAACGGCGCAATTTACAGTTCATTCTTGACCAGTCACTGAGTTGCCGAGTTTTCACACAGTCTGTGTGGGAGTGAGCTTGCTCACGCAGAGGCCGAACGGCGCGACAGAGATTTCCAGCCTGCGCCGACGCCTTCGCGAGCAAGCTCACTCCCACAGAGCGCCCTGTTAGCTGCACGCAACTGTGCCGATTATTGCGCTTCTGGCTGTATCGCAACGAATTATGACAACTGCGTATAGGCTTGCAGCTCTTCACATCGCAGTTCCAAGGATCGACCGCATGACTGACGCGACCCACTTGCCCTTGCGCCCGCTGACCGATTCCTCACCCTCTGCCATCGTCGCCGGGTTCATCGCGATGATGACCGGTGTCACCAGTTCGCTGGTGCTGATCTTTCAGGCCGGGCAAGCCGCCGGACTGACGTCGGCGCAGATTTCTTCGTGGATCTGGGCGCTGTTCATGGGGATGGCGGTTTGCAGCATTGGTCTGTCGTTGCGTTATCGCTCGCCGATCACGGTAGCCTGGTCGACGCCGGGGGCTGCGTTGCTGATCACCAGTCTCGGCCATGTGGCCTATCCCGAAGCCATCGGCGCCTACATTACCAGCGCGGTTCTGGTGTTCATCTGCGGCGTGACGGGCAGCTTCGAGAAACTGGTCAAACGCCTGCCGACTTCGCTGGCGGCAGCGCTGCTGGCCGGCATTCTGTTCAAGATCGGCAGTGAGATTTTCGTCGCTGCGCAACACCGCACCGGCCTGGTACTGGGCATGTTTTTCACCTACCTGATCGTCAAGCGCTTTTCGCCCCGCTACGCGGTGCTGGTCACGCTGCTGGTCGGCGTGGCGTTGTCGGCCATGCTCGGCATGCTCAACTTCAGCGGCTTCAACCTCGAAGTAGCAGTCCCGGTGTGGACCACGCCGGCGTTCTCGCTAGGGGCGACCATCAGCATCGGCATTCCGTTGTTCGTCGTCGCCATGACCTCGCAGAACATGCCCGGTATCGCTGTGCTGCGCGCCGATGACTATCAAGTGCCCGCCTCGCCGCTGATTACCGCCACCGGACTGATCTCGCTGATCACTGCCCCGTTCGGCGCCCACGGCATCACCATGGCGGCCATCAGCGCCGCCATCTGCACCGGTCCGCACGCCCACGAGGACCGTAACAAGCGCTACACGGCGGCGATCTGGTGCGGGATTTTCTATGCCATCGCAGGCGTGTTCGGCGCAACCCTGGCGGCGCTGTTCGCGGCATTTCCGAAGGAGTTGGTGCTGTCGATCGCGGCACTGGCGCTGTTCGGCTCGATCATCAATGGCCTCACCGTTGCCATGAGTCAACCCAAGGAGCGCGAAGCGGCGTTGATCACCTTCATGGTCACCGCGTCGGGACTGACGCTGTTTTCGATCGGTTCGGCGTTCTGGGGAATTGTGGCGGGGGTGTTGACGTTGGTGATTCTCAACTACCGCAAGGCCTGAGGCTATCGCCACTGCGGGAGTGAGCTTGCTCACGAATGTGGACGCACACGCGCCAGACCTATGACGACCGTACTGCCGCCTTCGTGAGCAAGCTCACTCCCACAAGTCATGCATCGTCTGTCAGATCGAGTGCATGTTTCGGCTACCAGGTGTAGTCACAATCTGAAATGCCCCACCATCCCCTTCAACTCCATGCCCAGCGACGCCAGTTCGATGCTGGAAGCGGCATTGCCTTGCATGGCCAACGCTGACTGATCGGCGCTGGCGCGGATGCTGGTGACGCTGCGGTTGATCTCCTCGGCCACCGAGCTCTGCTCTTCAGCCGCTGCGGCAATCTGCTGGTTCATCTGCTGGATCAACGACACGGCCGCGGCAATGCTGCCCAACGCGCTTTCGGTCTGCAGTGCATCGCTGACCGCCAGCTTGACCAGTTCGCCACTGCTCTGAATCTGCGCCACCGACGCCTGCGCCCCGCTTTGCAGGCTGGTGACTAGACGCTCGATCTCTTCGGTCGACTGTTGGGTGCGCTTGGCCAGCGCCCGTACCTCGTCTGCCACCACCGCAAAACCCCGGCCCTGCTCGCCCGCTCTTGCGGCTTCGATCGCCGCGTTGAGGGCGAGCAGGTTGGTCTGCTCGGCAACGCTCTTGATCACCGCCAGCACCTTGCCGATGTTCTGGATTTCGGCGCTGAGGTTTTCGATGCTGTGACTGGCAGAATTCGCCGATGTCGCCAGTTGTTCGATCCGCTGCATGCTCTGACGCACCACCGCCTGCCCGCTATCGACCTTGGTGTCGGCGGTCTGCGCAGCCTGTGCTGCTTCCTCGGCGTTGCGCGCGACATCATGCACGGTGGCGGTCATCTGGTTCATGGCCGTCGCCACCTGCTCGGTTTCCTCCTTCTGAGTGCTGACTTCCAGATTGGTCTGCTCGGTGACTGCCGACAACGAATGCGCCGACGTCGCCAACTGCTCGATACCCGCCTGAAGGCCGCTGACTATGCCACTCAACCCCGCCCCCATTTGCTGCATGGCCTGCATCAGCTGGCCAATTTCATCCTTGCGGGTAACCTGAACATTGCCGCTCAAATCGCCTGAGGCAATACGCTGGGCGATAGCGATCACGCTGCGCAGCGGCGCGACGATGATGCGCGTGATCACGAAGGCAGCGATCAAGCCGACGAACAACGCCAGCACCGAAGAGCCAATGATCTTCAGCGTGTTGGCCTTCAGTTCGGCAAGCATCGATTGGTCTTCGGCGTCGTAAGCCTGATTGACCTGCTGAACCACGGTTTTCGCGTTGCTCGCCAGTTGCTGGGAAACCTTGGCCTCGTCCGCCAGCAGACCCGTGTATTCGTTGAGCTTGTCGCCGAAGTTGGTGATGTGCCCGCTGACTTCGGTCAGCACGGTGAGATAGCCGGGATCCTTGATCACGCCCTTGATCTGTTCGGCCAGCTCCTGAGCCTGCACGGCCTGCTCGATCTTGCCGGTCTTGGCCTCCTCGCCGGAGCCGGTCTTACGGCTCTTGTCCAGGCGCACGCGGGCCTCGTCCATGGCCTGCATCATCAACTTGGAAATTTGGCTGACCTGACTCGATTGCTCGATGAATTCCGAACCCTGCTGCCCCTGGGAGTCCTTGAGGTTGTAGGCCCCGTCATCGGCAAGCCCGGCTTGCAATACATCCAGGTTGTTGGCCACGCTCGATACCGACCAGCTGGCCATTTCCAGGGCCAGGTCCTTGCTTTGACTGATGCTGACGAATTCGTCGAAGGATTTGCGGTAGGCACCCAGCGCTTGCTGGACTTCGCTCATGGCTTGCAGGTTGACCGCCGAACTGGCCTTGAGTTGTTCAGCCTGGCCGTTCAGCCGGTCAAGACCGGCATGCAGTTCATCGACGACTTTGGGATCGCTGTGCAGCGCATAGTCCTGCTCCAGCAAGCGTACGCGGTTGAGGCCGGTATTAAGCGCGGTCATCTCTTTGAGGCTGTCGAAATGCACGCTGATGGAACGCAGCGACCAGACCCCAATCGCAGCAACCAGAGCCGTCAGCAGGAGAACGAGGACGAATCCGATACCCAGTTTCTTTGCCATTCCGAGGTTGGCAAAACGCGCTTGCACGGCCGAAATCATAATATTCAGTCCCCAATGCACAACTAAAAGGCACACACAACGAGGCCATGTTCAGCACGGCCATTCAATTTTCGTGCAGGTTCGCAACGGGTCAGCGGCAAAACAGGAGTTTGACGTCGGAATAATGGCAAATAGCTACGCCAAGGTCGCTTCCAGAATGGTTATCGGCACCAGCGCAATCTTCAACAGGGAGGCAGGCGCTGACCCAGGCGCTATAACGGGGGGCATGCGACGAAAGGTAACGCGCTGTGACGGCTCGAAACCGGGCATCGAGTGACACCTGTGCGCCGGTAACGCTCGTTATCCACGACGCTCAACGAGTGGCAGGTGCAACCGTCAGTGTTCCTGTGTCGGCATCGAGCGTGGCACGACTGCCCAACGCCACGGCGCGATTCGGATCGCCGTGACCAATCGACAGTCCGCCCAATACAGGAACCCCCAGCTGGCCCAGGCGCTCGCTCAACACATCGGGGGGTCTGATGGCGTTATTGCCATGCCCCGGCTCGCTGAACTGCCCGACGGCAATGCCTGCCAGACGCTTGAGCAGCCCGCAGTTACCCAGGTGAGTCAACAGGCGATCCACGCGATAAGCCAGCTCACCCACGTCTTCGATCAGCAGAATCGCGCCATCGAGGTCCGGCATGAACGCAGTGCCGACACAGGTGCTGAGGATGCTGAGATTGCCGCCGAGCAAGGTGCCGTGAGCGACGCCGGAGGTGCGGACGCTGAAGGTCGGTTCGTCCCGATCAGCCTCGACCACCAGGGGTTCATTGCTCATCAGTGCGTGCCTGAGGGTGCTGGCGAACAGGCCGCCCCGCTCCAGTTGCGCGGCCACCGGACCATGAACCGTGACCAGTCCCGTGTGCGACCACAGCGCAGCGTGCAAGGCAGTGATGTCGGAGAAACCCACCACCAGCTTCGGGTCGCGGCGCACCGCATCGTAGTCCAGGTGTTCGAGAATTCGCTGGACGCCATAACCTCCCCGAGTACACAACACCGCACGAATCTCGGGATCGGCCAGCGCGTCGTTCAGGTCTGCGGCACGGTTGGTGTCGCTGCCCGCAAGAAAATGCTCGGCATCGAGCGCATGGGGATAAACCCTGGGGCGTAGTCCCCAGGACGACAGTTCGCGTACCGCCGCTTCGACGCGCACTTGAGCCACGGGGCCGGCGGGCGATACCAGGGCGACGGCATCACCCGCGCGCAGGACACTGGGGTTGAGGGTCGGACGTGGCACAGGCATCTCAACAACTCGGCTGGCTTTCGAATGAACGGGCAATGTAGAGCACTCCCTGCGTTGAATCCAGAGGCAGCTAGCGTCGCGCCTCGCGAGTTTTTACTGAATTGGGCCACGAATCCGACGTCATGACCGTGGGAATAATCAGCTCATCTTGTCATTCGGTCCTGGCAAACGACTGACTTGAAAGCGTGTGACATTCTTGCGCAGCCAACCCATGAAGCCGCTCGGGTCAGCGAGTACCGGCTTGGTTTCCAGCACCGCGGCCCGCGCCTTGGTGCGGAACCTGCTAAGTCCGGCAAGCGCCCCGAGCAGCTCGCTGTGGTCTTGCAACCAGGGTTCCAGATCAGCCTTGTCGATGCGGTAGATCATGCAATCGGTGTAGGCGCAGAAACGGCCCAGCGCCGGCGTCCCGTCGACGAAACCGCTCTCGCCAAACAGTTCGCCTGGCCCCATGCGTCCTATTTCAATCCAGCTGTCGAGGCGTTGAATCGAGACCGACAACACGCCGGATTCGATGATGTACAGCGCATCAGGCAAAACGCCTTCGGCCAGTACTACATCCTTGGCCGCATAAGCCCCCAGACGCATGTGTTGTTCGAGCTGGTTGCGGTCTTCGTCGCTGAGCATGCGCAGTACGCCGACCGTATTGAGCAGTGCCGACTGCCGAGTGGTCGGGCGCGACTGATCCAGACGGGTTTCGGTGGCGGCCAGCTGGCGGTGGATGAGGTCGTACAGTTGGTTGCGCACCGCCGAGCGGCGATCGCGGGACTTCACGTAACCCGTAACTTCGTACTCGACGCTGCGCAACCCTGACTTCACCACCGTGGCCGACGCCTTGGGCTGTGCCAGCAATTCCCGGCAACCCAGAATCGCCTTATCCAGCGAATCGAGCACCAGACTTGGACGCAACCGGGTCGACAGTTCGATACTCAGGCTGACGGAATGAAAGTGGTCGGGGCGGCTGAAATTGACGATGCGAGTCTTGGCCGCCATGGCGTTGGGGATCACCGCCATACTGCCTTCGGCGGTCAATAAATGGGTGGAGCGCCAGTCGATCTCGATGACCTTGCCTTCGATGTCGTCCACGCGAATCCAGTCATCGACCCGGAATGGTTTGGTGGCGTTGAGCACGATGCCGGAAAATACGTCGCCCAGCGTGCTCTGCACCGCCAGGCCGAGGATGATCGCCACTGCGCCCGAGGTCGCCAGCAGGCCCTTGACCGGCAGATCCAGCACATAGCCGGCAGCGGCCACGGCAGCCACGAGAAAGATGATCGCGCCCATCACGTCCTGCAGCAGATGGCCCTTGCCGCCAATGCGTGGCTCCATCACCACCACGACCAGCACGGTCAGGGTCCGCGCGCCGAACAGCCACCAGACAATGGTCAGAATCGTCGCCAGCACATGCCGGGCGACGGGCCAATCCGCAGGCACCGGATACAAAGGGCTCAAGCCGCCGTCGAGCAACGCCATGCTGAACAGTACGAACAGCACCAGTCGGCAGACCAGCTTGCGCCGCAGCAGCCTGGGGTGCAGCCACTGCCAGAGCACCAAATCGATAATCATCAGCACGGACGCGCTGATTAACGGGTAAGCGAACCACAAGTGCTCCATCGGTGCTCCCTGAAGGTGAACAGCCCCTGCAGCTTAGCTGAATACCGTGCAAGGATGGATCTCGCCAACGCTCGTGCGTCCCGGAGTAGGCGACAGCGCAAGCATCACTCAAGCCTGCGGCCTCTGAACGAACCGGCATTCATCACTGCGCTGAACTGCAGCAAGCGACCTGCGAAAAAGCGCGCACAGGCCATGTACACGCCAGTGGCCGCGATCGAATCGTCACGCGCGGTGACGGACGAAGCGCTTGCGGCCCAGTTGCTCAATACCGGCAGGATGTTGCTCAAGACGCTGGATGTTTGAAACGGCTTCCGCCCTAAATCAGAACGCCGTCACCCCACCATCCACCGCCAGTGAATGCCCGGTGGTGAAGGCCGCGCCATCGCTGCACAGGTACAACACGGCGCTGGCGATTTCCTCGACCTTGCCGATGCGTCCCACCGGATGCATGGTCGCGGCGAATTCGGCTTTGCGCGGGTCGGCTTCGTGAGCGCGGCGGAACATGTCAGTGTCGATCACCGCAGGACATACTGCGTTGACCCGAATGTGCTTCTTGGCGTACTCGATCGCTGCCGATTTGGTCAGGCCGATCACTGCATGCTTGGAGGCTGCATAGATGCTCATCTTCGGCGCCGCGCCCAATCCTGCCACCGACGCGGTGTTGACGATCGCGCCTGCGCCCTGGGCCAGCATCACCGGCAGCTGATACTTCATGCACAGCCAGACGCCTTTGACGTTCACGCCCATGATCGCATCGAATTCTGCCTCGCTGCCTTCGGCCAGGCGGCCCTTCTCGATCTCGATCCCGGCGTTGTTGAATGCATAGTCGACCCGGCCAAACGCCTCGACGGCCTTGAGCATCATCTGCTGCACTTCGGCCTCTCGGGTGACGTCGCAGCGCAGGAACAGCGCCTCGCCACCGGCCTGACGAATCAGCTCGGCCGTGCGTTCCCCGCCATCGCTGTCCAGATCTACTGCCACCACCTTCAGCCCCTGTCTGGCAAAGGCCAGCGCTGTCGCGCGACCGATACCCGCCGCGGCGCCGGTCACGAGGGCAACCTGTCCGGTAAAAGTCATGCTCATGAAATCGTCCTGTCTTGTGCTTTTTATAGGGAAGGCATGGGGCCCGTTGCCAGGCAGTTTAGGCATGCAGTCCAGCGGCGAGTCAGCACTATCAAAGGCCCGGTTACGCGATCATGCGTGGCAGTGATGCAGTGAGCGGTGCGCATCATCAGAATGGATCGGCGCGCATTCGCTGAAACGGCTTTGCTTGCGAGGACGTCGTTGCGCGTCTATCACTCGCGTTTCCCTTTCGATCAGGAAACAGCCATGACTGCTCTGAACAATCGCCAATTTCTGCTGGCCCGTCGCCCGGTCGGCCCGGCGAGCCGCGATGACTTTACCTTTAAGACCGTCCCGGTGGCCGAGCTCGCTGCGGGTCAGGTGCTGGTGAAAAACGAATACCTCTCGCTCGACCCGGCCATGCGTGGCTGGATGAACGAGGGCAAGTCCTACATCGCGCCGGTCGGGCTGGGTGAGGTGATGCGCGCGTTGGGCGTGGGCAAAGTCATCGAATCGCAGAACCCCACCATCGCAGTCGGTGACTACGTTCAGGGCATGCTCGGGGTTCAGGACTATTTCGTCGGCGAGCTCAATGGCTTTCACAAGGTTGATCCGAAACGGCTGCCATTGCCGGTGTATCTGGCGGCGCTGGGTATGACCGGCATGTCGGCGTATTTCGCACTGCTGGAAATCGGCCAGCCGAAAGCAGGCGATACGGTGGTGATTTCGGGGGCAGCGGGCGCCGTAGGCAGCATCGCCGGGCAGATTGCCAAGATCAAAGGCTGCCGTGTAATCGGCATTGCCGGGGGCAAGGAGAAATCCCAGGCGCTGCTCGATGAGTTCGGCTTCGACGGCGCGATCGACTACAAGAACGAAGACCTCCATGCAGCGCTGAAACGCGAATGCCCGAAAGGCGTGGATGTGTATTTCGATAATGTTGGCGGCGACATTCTTGACGCTGTGCTCACGCGTCTTGCACCCAAGGCGCGGGTGGTGATCTGCGGCGCGATCAGCCAATACAACAACAAGGAAGCCATCAAAGGCCCTGCCAACTACCTGTCGCTGCTGGTCAATCGGGCGCGCATGGAAGGCTTCGTGGTCATGGACCATGCCGAAAACTTCGCCAAAGCGGGCGCGGAAATAGCCGGCTGGCTCGCCCAAGGCAAGCTCAAGAGCAAAGAGCACATAGTCGAAGGCCTGGAGACGTTCCCGGAAACCTTGCAGATGCTGTTCAAGGGTGAGAACAACGGCAAGTTGGTGTTGAAGGTGTAGGCCACACCGCCCTGGAGCAGCACGGATTGTCAGCGGCAGCGATCTCAAGTGCGGCTACAAAAACACACGCGAAGAGGCAAAAACCAAGATGTGAAAGAAATGTAAAAAATTGCGTAGTAAGTGATAACAATTCGCAATCAGTTCCTGATAGCATCTGCGCCGATAAAATTCGCATTGCCAGGGAGGCTTTTTCGCAGACCAGACATCTACAGGAAGCTTTCCCGATGGCCATCCGCCTCTCCTCTCGCCCAACCTTGTTGGCCCTTTGCTGCTCGGTCAGTGTCAGCGCTTATGCCGAACAGGCCATCGAACTTGGCGCCACCGCCGTGGATGCCCAGGCCATCAAACAAACCCCGAGTGATTTGCCTGAAGCATTCACCGGCGGTCAGGTAGCGCGCGGCGGTCAGATGGGAGTGCTGGGCAATCAGGACAACATGAGCGTGCCGTTCACCATGACCAGCTACACCTCGAAACTGATCGAGGATCAGCAGGCCGAGAACGTCGGCGATGTCTTGCTCAACGACCCGTCGGTGCGTGAGTCGGCAGGTTACGGCAACCAGTCGCAAGTGTTCGTAATACGCGGCTTGCCCCTCAGTGGCGATGATATTTCCTACAACGGCTTGTACGGCGTTCTGCCTCGGCAGATTCTCTCGGTCGATGCCATTGAGCGGGTGGAAGTGTTCAAAGGCCCCAATGCTTTCATCAACGGTGCCAGCCCGACCGGCACCGGCTTGGGCGGCAGCGTTAACCTGCAACCCAAGCGCGCGCAGGACACGCCGACCCGTCGCTACACCCAGGACATCAGCACTGACGGACGCATCGGCGAACACCTGGATCTGGGCCAGCGTTTTGGCGAGGACAACCGCTTCGGTGCGCGGGTAAACCTGAGCCAACGCGAAGGTGAAACTGCCGTCGACGATCAGGACCAACGCAGCAAGCTGTTCATTGGCGGGCTGGATTACCGTGGCGATACCTTCCGCCTGTCAACCGATTTCGGCTACCAGAAAGAGCGCGTCAACCATTTGCGCAACTCGGTGCAACTGGGTGCCGGGCTGACCAGCATCCCCCATGCGCCGGACGCCGACCATAACTATGGCCAGAACTGGAGCTACACCGAAACCGAAGACACGTTCGGCATGATGCGTGGCGAGTGGGATCTGGGGGACAGCTGGACGGCCTATCTGGCGGGCGGTGGCAAGCACACCCGCGAAACGGGCCTCTACGGAACCCCGACGCTGACCAACGCCGCGACAGGTGCAGGCACCATCGCAGGCTCCATCATCCCGCACAACGAAGACAACGCCAGCGTCATGGCGGGTCTGAACGGCAGGCTGCAAACCGGGCCGATCAGCCATCAGATCAGTATTGGCGCGTCGAGCATCTGGACCCAGCAAGAGAATGCTTACGAGTTTTTCCGCGCCCGCGCGACCAACATCTATAACACCCCAAGCCTGAGCCGGCCGACCGCCGTATCGCTCACCGGTGGTGACCTGGGCGATCCGGGCGTCACGGGTAAAACCCGTAATCGCAGCCTGGCGGTATCCGACACCTTCGGCTTGTTCGACGACACGCTACTGCTGACCTACGGCGTTCGCCGTCAACAACTGCGCGTTGAAAACTACACCTATGAAGGCACGACCTCAGGTGGCGAGTCTTACGGCAACAGCGACGGCAGCCGCAGCGCGCTGTATGACGAGTCGATCACCACGCCGGTGTATGGCATCGTCTACAAGCCGACCGATACCGTTTCCCTGTACGCCAACCGCATCGAAGGTCTGGCTCAGGGCCCGACTGCCAGTACCGTGGTGCTCAACGCTGGTCAATCCTTCCCGCCCGGCCGCACCAAGCAGTTGGAAGCGGGGATCAAGTTGGATATGGGATCCTTTGGCGCAAATCTGGCGGCATTCCGTATCGAGAAACCCACCGACGGCTTCACCGATGCGGCGACCAATCTGTTCCTGCGCGATGGCAAGCAGATTAACCGCGGCGTCGAATTCAGCGTCTACGGCGAACCGCTCGACGGTCTGCGGCTGCTGGGCGGCGCGACTCGCCTGGAATCCAAACTTGAAGATACCGCCGGAGGAACAACGGATGGCAACCACGCCATCGGTGTACCAACTTTCCTGATGAACGCCAGCGTCGACTGGGACGTGCCGGGACTGCAAGGCGTGGCGTTGAACGCGCGCTTCCTGCGCACTGGCGGGCAATATGCCGATCAGGCCAATAACCTGAGCTTGCCGAGCTGGAACCGCTTCGACGCAGGCGCGCGTTACGGCTTCAAGGTCGCGGACAAGGATGTGACCCTGCGGGTGAACGTCGAGAACATCGCCAACAAGGATTACTGGGCGTCGGCCAATGGCGGTTACCTGACCCAGGGCGATCCGCGGCTGGTGAAGTTCTCCGGCACGGTTGATTTCTGATCCAGAGCTAAAACGGCGAAATATCATTGTGTGTGACGACCTGTGGAGTGAGCTTGCCCGCTCCACAGAGTCAACAGGCGCCGCCCCATCTGCGGCGCGCGCCCTGCCCGCGTTCCATTGGCTGTAGATTCGCTGAACAAGTCTGCGATCACGCTGCCAAAAGCACCACAGGGCGCACTCTGGTGTAAGCTCGTGCGCTGTTGATTCGACCCTTCGAGAGGCTTATGCGGGCTCCCTTCAGACGTTCTACCCTTGCAGCGCTGCGCGGTTTCGAATCGTCCAGTGCCGCGATCACCATTTTGCCGAGCGCTGCCGACTATCGCCGCACGCTGCTCGAGAAGATCGCTTCGGCGACGCAGCGCATCTACATCGTCGCGCTGTATCTGCAACAGGACGAAGCCGGGCAGGAAATCCTCGATGCGCTGTATGCCGCCAAGGCCGCCCGGCCCGAGCTGGACATCGTAATACTCGTAGACTGGTTCCGGGCCCAGCGCGGGCTGATCGGCGCGGGCAAGCAGGCGGGCAACTCGGCGTGGTATCAGGCGCAGAACCTGGAGCACGATCAGGAGGTGCCGATCTACGGTGTGCCCGTGCAGACCCGCGAGCTGTTCGGTGTGTTGCACCTCAAAGGCAGCGTCATTGACGACTGCGTACTCTACACCGGCGCCAGCATCAACAATGTCTACCTGCACAAGCTGGGCAAATACCGCCTCGATCGCTATCAGTTGCTGGAAAACAAGGCGCTGGCCGACTCGTTCCAGCGTCTGGTGCAGGAACAAATCCTGCCCTCCGACGCCGTGCATCGTCTCGATCTGCCCTCCCCGCCAGGCTCTCGCAGCATTCGCGGCGAAATCCGTCAGTTCCGCCATCGCCTCAAGCGCGCCAGCTACGACGTGAACGAAGCGGTTGCTGAGAACGGCCAATTGCGCATCGTCCCGTTGCTGGGCATCGGCAACAAGAACATCCTGAGTAAGGTGCTCTGCGAGCTGATCGCTGCGACCCGCCATCAACTGACGCTGTGTACGCCGTATTTCAACATGCCGCTGGTGGTCAAACGCGAAATCAACCGCGCACTCAAGCGCGGCGTGAAGATCGACATCATCATCGGCGACAAGACGGCCAACGACTTCTTCATCCCGCCGCAGGAACCGTTCAAGGTCATTTCCGCGCTGCCATATCTGTACGAAATCAGCCTGCGCCGTTTCATGCAGAAGCATCAGAACGCTGTCGCCAAACACGAGCTGAACATCCACCTGTGGAAAGACGCCGACAACACCTTCCACCTCAAGGGCTTGTGGTCGGACGAGCGCTACACGGTGCTCACGGGCAACAACCTCAACCCGCGCGCCTTCCAGCTCGATCTGGAAAACGCGGTATTGATCGATGACCCCAAGGGCGAATGGCTCAAACCCCGGGCCGAGGAAATCGATCTGCTAATGCGCAACACCCATCGCGTGGGTAAATTCGACGAGCTCGACACCTTGACCGAATACCCCATTGGCGTGCGCACCTTTCTGCGCAGGGTCAGCCGAGTGCGCGTCGAGCGCCTGCTCTACCGGATTCTCTGAGCGCCATGAGCAAGAACACCGGCATCCGCGCGCAACAAGCCGAAGAGACCCGCGCGCGCATACTCCAGGCAGCGATCACGGTCTTCACCCGCGACGGTTATTCGGGCGGGCGCATAGAAAGGATTTCAGCCGAGGCCGAGTCCAACGACCGGATGATCTACTACTACTTCGGCAGCAAGGAGAAGCTGTTCGTTAAGGTGCTGGAGCACACTTACGAGCGCTTCAATCAGGCCGAAAGCACGCTGCAACTGGACCCTTCGACGCCAGTCCAAACGCTGCGTCAGCTGGTGGCGTTCGTCTGGGACTACTACGTCACGCACCCGGAATTCGTCGCGATCCTGAGCATTGAGAACCTGCACAAGGGCAAGCACGCCAAACAATCAAGCGAGCTGCGGCGCCTGTCGGGGGAAGCGGTGGGTGTGCTGAGGCCGATCATCGAAGCCGGTCAGCAACAGGGCATGTTTCGCCACGATGTTGA
This sequence comes from Pseudomonas bohemica, assembly GCF_002934685.1. GTDB lineage: Bacteria > Pseudomonadota > Gammaproteobacteria > Pseudomonadales > Pseudomonadaceae > Aquipseudomonas > Aquipseudomonas bohemica. Next base: position 14,843 of record NZ_NKHL01000080.1, on the reverse strand, counting down.
CCTTGAGCACGTCTACCTGATGATCGCGTCGCTCTGCTACTTCTATAACTCCAATCTGCACACCCTCACCTCGTTTCTCGGGCAGGACCTGGGCGGCCAGCGCCAGCGGCGAGACTGGCTGGCGTTCATTCAGGATCTGGTAGTGCGGGGGGTGATGGTGCTGCCAGAAACATTCGCCGAGGCCTGATTCTGCTCTCACCGCATTGGCAAGCTCACACCGATCTGCTTCTGCCCGGAGGGCGTGGGAGTGTGGCTTGCCGACGATCTGCTGCGAAGCAGTAGCAAAACCTGAGTCTGCGGTGAATCTGTTACACCGAGTGCTCAGATTTTATGACCGGTTCCCGGCCAATCGTTGGCAAGCCAGCCTCCTACGCCTTCGACAGAAGCAGCGATGTGGTCAGTGAGTACCCGGATTCGCTTTCAAATACGCCACCTTCTCCTGCAACCCCGTCCACTGTGGTTCATTCGGCGCAAAACGGCTGCGCAGGTACGCCGCCAGGTCACTGATCTGCGTATCCGACAAGCTGTCCTTGAACCCCGGCATGTACCCCAGATCCCGCGTCGCGGGATTGGAAATGCCCTGCTGAATCACCTTGATCAAGTTGTCCGGCAGTGCGCTGTGCACGTTGGTGTTGCTCGCCAGTGACGGACTTACGCCAAACAATTTCGGCCCCAGACCATCGGCGTGGCAGCCCTGACAAGAACCCTCGAATACCCGCTGACCATTGCTCAGCGCCTGGGCCGAAACGCTCGGTTGCGGCATAAGCTTGGTCGCGGACGCTGAAGCCTCCACCGGGGCCGTTTCAGCCGAGCCATTCAACGACGCCAGGTACACCGCCATCGCCCGCACATCGGTTTTCGGCAGCTTCGCCAGCTCCGATACCACCGGTCCCATCGGTCCTGCCGCCACGCCATGAGCATCGGAATAGCCGGTGCTCAGGTAATTGAACAACTGATCCTCGGTCCACGGCGTCGGCGATTTCGACAGGCTGTTGAGCGCGGGCGCCTCCCAGCCATCGACCATGCCGCCGGCCAGAAACGCTGCGCCGCCCTTCTCCGCGCCCATCAGGTTGCGCGGCGAATGGCAGGCCGCGCAGTGCCCCAGGCCGTTGACCAGATACTGCCCGCGATTCCATTGCGCGCTTTGCTGTGGCTGCGCCTGCACCTCACCCTTGCGCAGAAACAGCGCGTTCCAGCCCGCCATCAAAGGCCGCATGTTGAATGGGAACTGCATGTCGTTGGCCGGCTGTACCTGCTTTACCGGCGTTTGCGACATCAAGTACGCGTACAGCGCCTGCATGTCGGCATCGTCGATGTTCCGAAAAGCCGTGTAGGGAAATGCCGGATAAAGATGTTTGCCATCGCGACTGATGCCGTCGCGCATTGCCCGTTCGAACGCCGGATACGACCAATTGCCGATGCCGGTATCGGGATCCGGCGTGATGTTGCTGCTATATAAGGTGCCGAACGGCGTCTGCATCGCCAGGCCACCGGCGTTGCTAACCCCGCCCGGCGCCGTATGGCATACCGCGCAATCGCCCGCCGATGCCAGCAGCCGACCGCGTTCCAGTGTCGCGGCCGACCAGATGCCCGAACTCGGCGGCGTAATCGGGGCAATCTCCGCGCGCCAGGGCAACGCGGTGGCGGCCATCCCCAACACCGCACCGAACGCCGCGAACAGCGAACCGAACAGCCATTTCGAGCGCTTGGCTTTTGGCGATTCGGGAGGATTGCCGTTGGCCTCGTCCCCCGCGTTTTTCAGTGCCGCCAATACACGCTCGGCAGTGATCGGCAGCTCGCGGAAACGGATGCCGGTGGCGTCATAAATAGCATTTGCGATGGCCGCCGCACTGGGCACCGACGCCGACTCCCCAGCGCCCATCGGCGGTTCGGCCTGGCGCGGCATCATCATAACGTCGACCTTGGGCACCTCCGGGAAGGTCAGGATCGGATAACCGCCCCACTCCTTGCTGGCGATGGTCGATTCCTCGAACGTGACCCGTTCCTTGAGCACGCGGCTGGTGGACTGAATCACGTTGCCATGAATCTGATGCTGCACGCCGGCCGGATTGACCATCATCCCCGCGTCATGGCCGATCACCACCCTCGTCACCGAGACATCACCGGTGTGCTTGTCCACCGCGACATCCGCGACCCACGCTGCCCACGCCGCACCAAAGCCGGGAAACTTGCTGTGGATATAGCGCGCATAGGCGAAACCGCGACCGCGCAGCACACCGTCTTCTTCCGGGATCTGCATCGGTTGGGTGCGCGGCGACCACTCGGCACGGGCCGCAGTGGCCTTGACCAGTTCCGAAGCGCGGTCATCGTGCAGATAGCGCAGGCGGTACTCCACCGGATCGACGCCCGCCGCGAAGGCCAGTTCATCGATGTAGGACTCGTGGGCGAAGGTGTTGGGCAGCGCCGACACGCCACGCATCCACGACGCGCGCACGATCGGCGCCATGTCGTTGATGGTCACGCGCATGTGCTCGATGTCGTAGGGCGGGATCGAGGTGCGGTCGCCCATTTCGAACATCACCGCCACAGGGTCCACTCGCCCGGTCAGCAACAAAGCCAGGGTTGGCGAATTGTTGGAGGGGTAGCTGGTGGTGAAGTCGTACCCGGCTACGCCGCCTTCGGCAGTGAGACCGCCATCGACTTCCATCAATTGTGCCGTGCCCTTGGGCTCCCAGGCGTGCTCCTGCTCGCGGGTCAGTTGCACGCGAACCGGCAGACCAACCGCCCTTGAAAGCAAGACCGCATCGGCGCATACGTCATCGGCGCAATTGCGGCCGTAACAACCGGCCGCTTCCATACGGATGATTTCGATCTGCTCTTCAGGACATTCCAGCAACCATGCCAGATCCGCCCGCAACATGTGTGGGTTCTGCGTGCCGGACCAGACCCGGATGCCGTCTTCGCGGTAGTCTGCAAGCCCACAGGAGGGTCCGATGGAGCCGTGGATCTGGTAGGGCCAAAGATAAGTGCGGGTCATCCGTTCGCTGGCGCCGGCCAATGCTTCGTCGACGTTGCCCTTGTCCAGCACCACGCGCTGCACCTTGGGGTTGTCGCGAATGGCCTGCTCGACATCGCTCATGTCCGGCAATTGATGCTGCCAGGGCTTCCAGGTCACCTTCAGTTCCTTCGCCGCCTTGGCCGCCTGTTCCTCACGCATGGCCACCACGCCGATGAAGTCGCGAATCACCACCACACGGACGATGCCGGGGATATGGGCGATGGACGATTCATCGACCTCCAGCAGACTGGTGCCAACGAACTCGCCCGTGTCGTAGCCGGCGTACGGCGGACGAATCACTCGACCGTGGAGCATGTCCGGCAGACGCATGTCGTGAACGTAGGTCAATTCCCCGGTGGCCTTGCCCGGAATGTCGACCCGCGCGGCGACGGTTCCCACCAGCTTGTAGTCTTCCAGCCGTTTAAGCGGTGCTGCTCCGGAAATCCGCAGTTCGATGTGCTGATCGACGAGCAGTTCGCCGAACCGACAGCTTCGGCCGTCCTGCGCCTTGATCACCCCACTTTCGATCACCAGCGTTTCCGGGTCGATCTCCCAGCGTTGCGCCGCCGCCTGCAACAGATAGCGGCGCGCTTCGGCGGCGGCATTACGCAGCGGGATTGCGGAAATCTGCAAGGTGGCGCTGGCGATGGTCGCGCCCTGATTCGGCGCGCGCTCGGTGTCGCCGAGGACCATGGTGACCTGATCCATCTGCAGATCGAGCTCTTCAGCGACGATCTGGGCAAGCGAGGTACGAATGCCGGTGCCAAGGTCCACGTGACCGTTGAAGGCGTAGACGGTGTTGTCCTGATCGACGGCGATGAACAGCCCCAGCTCCTTGGGCTTGACCGTGGGCGTGCCTCCTTTGGCGACCGGGCCGGACGGCGGCAGAATATCATCGACGATCAGCAGCACGCCGTTTTTGGCCAGCAGATGATCGCGAGTGGGCGTGGGCTTTGTCAGGGGAGGTGTCATTGGCGCTGTCAAAAGAGTCGCTCCGTTCAAAGCTGATGACGGGCGGCCCGCATGACCGCGCGAAGAATTTCGATGTGAGTGCCGCAGCGGCAGAGATTGGCCGAGAGTTCGTTGCGGATCTGCGCTTCGGTGGGGTGCGGGTCGCGGTCGAGCAAGGCCTTGGCAGTCATGATCATGCCGTTCATGCAGTAGCCGCATTGCGCGGCCTGCTCGTCGATGAACGCCTGCTGCACCGGGTGCGGGCACTCGCGGGAGCCGATGCCCTCCAGCGTGGTGATGTCACGGCCTTCGGCACCGGCCAGCGGGAACACGCAGGAACGTGCCGCTACCCCGTCGATGATCACCGTGCAAGCACCGCACTCTCCCAGGCCGCAGCCGTATTTGGGGCCGTTGAGCTGCAAGTCGTTGCGCAGGATCAATAGCAAAGGCGTGTCCGCCATGGCCGTGACGGATGAGGTTCGACCATTGACCTGTAGCGTCACGGTCTTTTCGCCCGTCTCCCGCTGTTCGCTCATTTTGCATTCCCCATCTGTTACCAACCGTCTCGGGCTTTTGGTGAAGTGATTACTTCATGAAAAGAGAGCAGGAAGCGTGCCAGTGGAGAATGAGTTGTAGGAAAAGAGGGTCTTCGCGGTCGATGAGCGGCGGCAGGAGCGCGCTTGCCCGCGAAGAGGTCGGTACATTCAATGGATTTTTTCGGCGACTGAGCCTCAATCTTCGCGGGCGCTCTTGCCATGAGGGTGTGGGCTGGAAGACTTACTCTTCAGGCTCGTCAATCAACTTACGCAGCAAATACAGCACCGCCACGCGTTCGGCGGGGTTCAATTTGCCCAGGGTAATCTCGCTGATCTGTGCGGCACGGGGTACGGTTTCCTGCACCAGTTGCAGGCCGCTGTCGGTCAGGCTGCAAATGACCTTGCGCCGATCCTGCGGGTCGGGGTCCAGGCTGATCAGGTCGCGCGCCTTGAGGCGGTCGACGATGCCACGAATGGTCGCCTGGTCCACCGCCGTGGCCTTGACCAGTTCGGTCTGCGAACTGGGCCCATGATCGCGCAACGCGCAGAGGGTGACGAATTGCACCGCCGTGAGCTGCGAGTCGCCGACATTCTGCTGAAAGATCGCCAAATGGCGCTGGTAAGCCTTGCGCAGCAAATGGCCGACCTGCTCGGAAAAAGTGTAGGACGCGGGCATGTTAGAAGGTTTATCGGTGGACACGGATGGCTCGTTCGGCGGGCTGGAGAGAGTGGTGGGTACATTAACGCTTGCGCAGGTTGAGGGGAACTTCCGTCGAGGGGATTACAGACCGTGGGAGTGAGCTTGCTCACGAAATGCAATCGTTCAGTGCCTGAGGGGCTGACTGACACGACGCCTTCATGAGCAAGCTCACTCTCCCACGGTTTTGATCTGGGCCTGAAGCAAAACCGCCTCAGGCTTTCGAAGCCTGCGGCGCCACCACATCCCCGCCCAGCACCACGGCCTGGTCATCCAGATAGATATCGCAGTGCCTGAGCGGAATATCCAGATGGCACGGCGTCTTGCGGGTGCCGCCCACTTCGGTGTTCGGCCCGGTGGAGAACAGGAAGTTGCCATAGAACGCCCGGGCGTCCATGCACATGCCGTCGTTCTTGTCGTGCAGGCCCATGGCGGTCCACTGCGCACGCGGTTGCAGGCCCCAGCCGATATGGGAGATGCCATACACCTCAGGGTCGTTGAAATACTTCATGTAATCGCGCAGGTATTGGGCCTCGAAACCGCCGTGAATCCTGGTGATGAAGCCTTTTTCGATCTCCAGCGTGATCTGCTCGCGGGAGTAGGTCTTGAACGGCAGCAAGATATCGCCGACATCGATGACCAGCGTGCCCTCGGCGGTTTCCTCGTTCGGCCAGGAGAACAGAAAGCCGCTGGGCCAGTGGTCCCAACGCCCCGGCTCATCAGCGAAACCATACTCGGTGACCGAAGGATACTGCCCCAATTGGGCGCGGAAATCGCTGCCGGCACGGGACTTCACATGAATCGAACGCGCCGCCTTCAATACCTGGTCGGCGGCCAGTACCCGCTCTTTGTCGGCCACGGTGGGCAGCATGCGCGCCAGCACTTCCGGCGGCTCGACCGCCAGCAGAATGCGCGTACCGGTCTTGAGGATCTGCTCCTGCTCAGGCGAGTGCAGCAGCATCATGGTATCGACGATCAGGTCCGCGGCTTCCAGCGCACGTTGAGCGGCAATGTTGCCGGTCAACGCGGTGTCACCGCAGTAGGCCGTCATGTCGTTGCCCATGGCCTTGGGATGATTGAACGACGGCAGTTCCACCGCGTACACCTTGGCGCCCAGGCGCTGCGCGGCGTCCATCGCGGCACGCACGGTGCGCGCATCGGAATAATGGCTCTTGAGCACCGCGACGCTCTGGGTGGTGTCGACTTTCGACAGTTTCAGCACGTGCTCGAACATCTGGGTCAATTCGCAATCGCTAACCGGCATCTCTTGTCTCCTCGTCATCCCGCGTGGGCGGAATGCACCATTGAAAGGCATCACGCTTCACACTAGTGCATTTTTTAAAGCGTACACACTAATAAAAGCGATAAGACATCAAATTGTAGCTGTCTGCAATAGCCGCGCCACTTGGTTACTTATACTCACATACCGCATATTTATAGGGTTACAAAGGGTGACATGCCTATTTGCGACCTCTTGGCGTGTTTTTTGAAATACCAGTTCACATTCTAAAATTTGAGCGTATACACTCTAAAAACGCACCACAGCGACGATCATGATTCGTCACACATTCATCAGATTCACGAGACACGAAGGAAGCGCGCCATGCCCATTACCTCAGCTACGCCAACCTCGCAAAAAATCGCCATCGTCGGAGCCGGTCTGGGTGGCGCTGCCGCTGCCACGTTGCTGCAACAGGCCGGTTTCAAGGTCGACGTCTATGAGCAGGCCCCGGAGTTTTCGCGCATCGGCGCGGGGATCCACATGGGTCCCAACATCATGAAAATCTTTCGCCGCATGGGCATCGAGCAACAGCTGAGCGACATGGGTTCGCACCCGGACTTCTGGTTCAGTCGCGACGGCGCCACCGGCGATTACCTGTCGCGCATCGCATTGGGTGAGTTTTCGCTCAAGGAATACGGCGCGGCGTACATCACCGTGCACCGCGGCGACCTGCATGCGTTGCAGATGTCGACCCTGGCCCCTGGCAGCGTGCACTTCAGCAAATGCCTGACCACCCTTGAAGAACGCGACAACGGCGTACGCCTGAACTTCGCCGACGGCACCTACGCCGACGCTGACATCGTGATCGGCGCCGATGGCATCAACTCGAAAATCCGCGAAGAATTGCTGGGTCAGGAAGAGCCGCTGTACAGCGGCTGGGTCGCCCACCGCGCCTTGATCCGCAGCGAAGTGCTGACCAAATACAACCTGGACTTCGAGAACTGCGTGAAATGGTGGAGCGAGGACCGGCACATGATGGTCTACCACACCACTGGCAAGCGCGATGAGTACTACTACGTCACCGGCGTGCCTCACGCGGCATGGGATTTCCAGGGCAACTGGGTCGACAGCAGCCAGGAAGAGATGTACGAAGCCTTCGCCGGTTATCACCCCACCGTGCAGGCGCTGATCGAGTCGACCGAGAGCGTGACCAAATGGCCACTGCTCAACCGCAACCCGCTCCCACTGTGGAGCCGCGGCCGTCTGGTACTGCTCGGCGACGCCTGCCATCCGATGAAACCGCACATGGCCCAGGGCGCGGGCATGGCCATCGAAGACGCCGCGATGTTGACCCGCTGCCTGCAGGAAACAGGGCTGACCGAATACCGCACCGCTTTCGAACTCTATGAAGCCAACCGCAAGGAGCGTGCCTCCCGCGTGCAGGCCGTCTCCAACGCCAACACCTGGCTGCGCACCCAGGAAGACCCGGCCTGGGTCTACGGCTATGACCTCTATGCCCAACAGCTGAAATCGGGGGTGGCCGCGTGACGACTTTCATTCATGGCGGCAACGTGGCAGCCAATGGCATTCGCCAGCATTACCTGCGCTACGGCGGGACCAAACATGCCGACAAACCGGCGCTGATCCTGATTCCTGGCATCACCAGCCCAGCTATCACCTGGGGCTTCGTCGCGGAACGTCTGGGTCAGTATTTCGACACCTATGTGCTCGATGCCCGCGGGCGCGGCCTGTCCTCCACCGGGCCGGATCTGGACTACAGCGTCGACACCTGTGCCGATGACATCAGCGCCTTTGCCGCTGCCATGGGTATCGGCAGCTATCACCTGGTGGGCCACTCCATGGGCGCACGCTTCGCTGTCCGGACATCGGTGCGCAATCCACGGGGCCTGAAAAGCCTGGTGCTGATTGACCCGCCCGTGTCCGGTCCCGGTCGTCGCGAGTACCCGTCGAAATTGCCGTGGTATGTCGATTCGATTCGTCAGGCGCAAAACGGCATGAGCGCGCACGACATGCGCGCCTTCTGCCCGACCTGGACCGAGGAGCAACTGCAGCTGCGCGCCGAATGGCTGCACACCTGCTTCGAGCCGGCCATCGTGCGCGCTTTCAATGACTTTCATGAGGTGGATTTCCATCAGGACCTGCCGAACCTGCCGGTCCCTGCCCTGCTCATCGTCGCCACCCGTGGCGGGGTGATTCAGGCAGAAGACGAAGCCGAGATCCGACAGCTGCAACCGCAGATTCAGATCGCCCGTGTGGAAGACGCTGGACACATGATTCCATGGGACAACCTGCCAGGATTCTTCGCGGCGTTCGGCGATTTCCTCGGCACGCCTTTGACGTGAGACGACACCTTTCTCTGTGGAAGCGCGGCTTGGCCCGCGCCTACAGGTCCAGCGCCCCGCATCTATCGTCTTTGAAGAGGAAACCACAATGAGTGAACACCAAAGCGCCGACGCCAACTATCAGGGTGTCTGGGGCAATCGCATTGGCTTCGGGCAAAAACCGGCGCTGCTGATGATCGATTTCATGCAGGGCTATACCCAACCCGGCGCGCCGTTGTTCGCGCCGGGTGTGGTCAGCGCCGTGGCCGAGAGTGTCGAGCTGCTGGCCAGTGCGCGGCAACATGGCATCCTTGTGGTGCACACCAACATCCGCTATCACCCGACACATTTCGCCGACGGCGGCATCTGGGTGAAGAAGGCGCCGGTGATGAAGGACATGGTGGAAGGCAACCCGCTGGCGGCCTTCTGTGAAGAAGTGTTGCCAGCGCCGGAAGAAGTCGTCATCAGCAAGCAATACGCCAGCTCGTTCTTCGGCACTTCGCTTGCCTCGATGCTGCATGCGCAAGGCATCGATACCGTGGTGTTGGCCGGCTGCTCCACCAGCGGTTGCATTCGTGCGACAGCGGTGGACGCAGTGCAGCACGGTTTTCGCACCATCGTCGTACGCGAGTGCGTCGGCGACCGCCACCCCGCGCCCCACGAGGCGAACCTGTTCGATATCGACAGCAAGTATGGGGATGTAGTGAGCAAGCAGGAGGCTATTGCTCAGTTCCAGAAATAACGCCCCCCTGTAGGAGCGCGCTTGCCCGCGATTGGAGTGTCTCTGTGACGTCTGTATCGAATGACACGACGCCATCACGGGCAAGCGCGCTCCTACAGCACCATCAGCCACGAGAACCGGGCCATAGAGCCTTGGTCACGCAACCCGGATTACGCATTGACTGGACAGGTTTTGCCATGGATCGGCGAGACACTGTCCAGTCTTCTGACACTGCCTTTGGAAGTCGCCATCCGGTGCTTGCCAAAGTACTTGATGCGCGGCAAACAAAAACCATAACGGGCCGTATGAGAACGCAGCAAACGCGGGCAAGATCAGCCGCAGTTGCGCTTACCGGTCGAAGAACCGCCAGGAGACACCCATGCCCTCTGCGAATGTAGAAACCGTCGCGGCAGATGCCGCCGACCCGATCAAAGCGCTCTACCACAAGATCACCTGGAAGCTCATTCCGTTCCTGTGTTTCTGCTACCTGGCTGCGTACCTGGACCGCATCAACATCGGCTTCGCCAAACTGCAGATGCTCGACCAGCTGCACTTCAGCGAAACCGCCTTCGGTCTCGGTGCCGGGCTGTTTTTTGTCGGCTACATCCTGTTCGAAGTGCCGAGCAACCTGGTGCTGGAGAAAGTCGGGGCGAAAATCTGGATCGCTCGGATCATGATCACCTGGGGCCTGCTCTCGGCCTGTACGCTGTTCGTCAGCACGCCCATGCAGTTTTACGTGCTGCGTTTTTTTCTCGGCGCTGCCGAAGCGGGTTTCCTGCCGGGGGTGCTGTTCTACCTGACCACCTGGTTCCCGACCTACCGTCGCGGCCGCATCATCGCGCTGTTCATGATCGGCCTGCCGCTGTCCAGCGTGATTGGCGGCCCTCTGTCGGGCTGGATCATGGGCCATTTCGATCAGGCGGCCGGGTTGCGCGGCTGGCAGTGGCTGTTCCTGATCGAAGGCGTCCCCAGCGTATTGCTCGGCGTGCTGACCTTCTGGGCGTTGCCGAACGCACCGAAAGACGCCAAGTGGCTCAACAGCACCGAACAGTCCCTGCTCGAAGGTGAGCTGCGCCTGGATGATGCCGAAGGCAAGGACAGCAAGCACAGCTTCCGCGACGGTTTCTTCAACTTGAAGGTCTGGATGCTCGGCGGTATCGACTTCTCGATCCTGCTCAGCGCCTACGCGATGGGTTTCTGGATGCCGACCTTCATCAAGAACGCCGGGGTCACCGACACCTTTCACATCGGTGTGCTGACGGCATTACCGAGCGTTGCCGCGCTGATCGGCATGTTGATGATCGGCGCCAGTTCCGACCGTCGCCGTGAGCGTCGCTGGCACATCATCGTGCCGTTCTGGATCGGTGCCCTGGCCATGGCAGCCAGCCCGTTCTTCACCCATAACGTGGTGGCGACCGTGGTGCTGTTCGCCATCGCTTCGGCGGCGATCATCGGCGCGGTGCCGGTTTTTTTCAGCCTGCCGGCGACCTTCCTCAAAGGCCGCGCCGCAGCAACCGGTTTTGCATTGGCGTGCTCACTGGCGAACATCGCCGGTTTGGTCAGCAACTCGATGATGGGCATTGCGATCGACGTCACCGGCAGCAGCGCGGGCGCACTGTGGTTCTTCGCCGGGTGCCTGGTGCTCAGCAGCCTGTTGGTGGTGGCGTTGCCGGCGAAGTTGGTGAATCGGTAAACAAACGCAAGGCTGCCACGGTCTGGCTTCTGGTCGTAGATCGTGGGAGTCGCCAGGGTGGCTGCGCATAACAATCACGGAAAGCCACTCAGGTAGGCGCTTCTGGAAACCTGCGCCCTGGCCCTGGCAGCACGCTTGCCTGCGGTGGCGGCGTCAAGAACAGCTATAGCGGCAAGCCTTGCCGCTATAGGGCAAGCGCTGCTGTCCCTCCCTCATCCCACCAGCGCAATCAACTGCTGACGCTGGGCATCGGTCAACAACGGCCCCACCGCGGCCGCGGCATTTTCCTTCATGTACTTCGGATTGCCTGTTCCTGGAATCGCGCAGGTCACTGCCGGGTGGGAGATTAGAAACTTCAGCGCCAGCTGCGCCCAACTGCTCGCCTGTACTTCCCCAGCCCAACCCGGCAGCGGTTTGTCGCGCAGACGCCCGAGCAGGCCTCCGCCGCCGAACGGCCGATTGCAGATGACCGCCACACCACGTTCCCGACACAACGGCAGCAACCGCGACTCCACCGCGCGGTCATCCAGCGCGTAGTTGATCTGTAGAAAATCCAGCGCCTCGGCCTTGAGCACCGCTTCCACTTCGTCGTAGGCCGATGAGGTGTAATGAGTGACGCCGACGTAACGAATGCGCCCCTGCTCTTTCCACTGACGCAAGGTCGGCAGGTGGGTTTTCCAGTCCAGCAGATTGTGGATCTGCATCAGGTCGATGCGGTCGGTCTGCAGCAGCCGAAAAGAGTCTTCCATCTGGGCGATGCCCGCTTTTTTGCCATGGGTCCAGACCTTGGTCGCCAAAAATGCCGGGGAGCGCGGCTGGTGGATCGACAGCAGCTCCCCGGTGCTCTGCTCGGCGCGGCCGTACATGGGCGAGCTGTCGATCAGCGTGCCACCGGCCAGAAACAACTCATCGAGGACTTGCGGCAGCAGTTTGTATTCATCGCTGCCTGGAGCAACGTTGAAACCGCGATAGGTGCCGATGCCAATCATCGGCAGGGCTTCGCCGCTGGAAGGAATAGTTCGAGTGAGCATCTTTCGGTCTCCTCTCTTGCCAGGAATGGCAGATATTGGTGGCGGACTCACGCCCGCCAACGCGAAACCAAGTGCCAGTGCCGCGGAGGCTCCGGCTGCGACCGCGAGTAATCGTCTGCGGGTGAAGAGCGTTGGGTCGGTCATGGCGTTCTCCCACTGTCGGCGTCGCGTTTGTCTCTTCCTGACGTTCGGCCAGCCAAACCGACCGCCAACTCCAGAGCCCGGTGAATGGCACGACCAACAGCGCCAGCAGGGCACTCCCTGCGCACCGCGTCGAAAGCCCTACTGACAAACGGTCGTGGCCGCGTCGCCGCCGCGATAGACCAAGGTTTCAACGATGTTCCTGGATGTGTATTTTTCTGCGCGGTTGACCACCGTCCACAACACCTCACATCCCGGCCGCACGCTGGCGGACTCCACGCCCCGGCGCAGCCCCGGCGCCATCGCGAAGGGCCACCAGCGTGACAAATGGCGGGTCTCCCGATCGGACAATGATTGATCGACCGTCAAACGCCGGCCTCGGTTCAACGACCATTTCGTCTGACGGACCAAGATCCCGGGAACGCTCACGGCCAGCCGCGCGTCACACTTTAAGCACTGACCATGGAGCCAATGAAATGAAGACAGTGATCACTCAGCAAGAACTCGCCGAAGCCGATCTGCGGCCCTACAAGGAAGTTTGGCTGACCTCGGCGCTGGCGCTGGCCGACAGTGACCATAAAGAGGACGAACTGTGCCTGTGGCGCTCGGATTTGGCCTTCACCCACGACATGATGAGCGAGGGCACCCATGATCAAAATCTCAAGGGTGTGTGGCTGGTAGTCGACGACATCGACAACCCCGACCAGGTGCTGGAAATCGAAAATGAAGTGCGAGACCGCTTGCAGGTGCTCGGTGTGGAGGGCGAGTTCTACCCGGCGGAAGTGGGGGACGGGCATGCGTCGACGGGTTGATGGCCCGACGCCCGTAGCAGCACGGCTTGGCGGCAGTGGCGTCGGAAGAACCGCTACCGTCGGCAAGGCGGGCGCTACAGGGTCGTGAACTTGTTCGACGAATACGCTCTCGTCTCCAGGCGCTAATAACTGCTTCGGCCACCAGGCAGCCTTCGTGAGCAAGCTCACTCCCACGCGATCGGAGTCCATCTACAGGCCTACCGCAAGAATCCAGGCCGCTGTTTCGCCGGCTCCGTGCCAAGCTCGGATCCTGTAGGAGTGAGCTTGCTCACGAAAGGGCCAGCCCAGACGCCAACCTCCTTCGGCCACCAGGCAGCCTTCGTGAGCAAGCTCACTCCCACGGATTGGAGGCAACCTGCAGGCCTACTACCAGAATCCAGGTCGCCGTTTCGCAGGCTTCGTGTCAAACCCGGATCCTGTAGGAGTGAGCTTGCTCACGAAAGGGCCAGCCCAGACGCCAACCTGCTTCGGCCATCAAGCAGCCTTCGTGAGCAAGCTCACTCCCACGGGTTCAAGTCAACCTGCAGGCCTACTGCAAGAATCCTGGCCGCCGTTTCGCAGGCTCCGTGCCAAACCCGGACCTTGTAGGAGTGAGCTTGCTCACGAAAAGGCCAGCCCCAAGTCCAGTGCAGATACATCTTGTGGAAGTTAAGCTGGCTTGTGAAAGCGCCCCAACAGGCGCTATGACCCTCCCCCGAAAAATCGCGTAATACACGTCCTCTCCCCCCTCAAGGCCGCTGGCTAAATTCATTCCTCACTACTGCGAGAGGAATTGGAGATGGCTAGGAGATCGCACTCATGCAACCTGCGCACCGGGCGATTTTCGGAGCCGGGCAGAATCTACCTCGTTACATCAAGGCTTGATAAGAGGAGCACAGATTTTGTGGATTGGCGCTTGGGGAGATTGTTGGTCGGTGAACTCAGGGATGTGCAAATGGCAGGACTCGCCAATTCCCTTGCATGGGTGGTGATGCCAGACCATTTTCACTGGTTGGTCGAGTTGCGCGCTGGATCGCTATCAGCGGTCGTGCAGCGGGTTAAATCGAAAACAGCAATTGCGGTCAACCGGGTCACGGGCAGACAAGGTCGGTTTTGGCAATGGGGTTACCATGACAAAGCCGTCCGGTATGAAGAAGACCTGCGCGAGTTTGCACGCTATATCATTGCCAATCCTGTAAGGGCAGGACTGGTCAAGTGTGTCGGTGACTACCCGCTGTGGGACACCATATGGCTAGATCGCCGGAATCAGGAAGTATTGTCATGATGATTGACGCCCACCGATCTGCCCAAAAAGTCGCTGCCAAATCCGGACCTTGTGGGAGTGAGCTTGCTCACGAAAGGGCCAGTCCAGGCGTCAACCTGCTTCGGCCATCAAGCAGTCTTCGTGAGCAAGCTCACTCCCACGGATTGGAGGCGACCTGCAGGCCTACTACCAGAATCCAGATCGCCGTTTCGCAGGCTTCGTGTCAAACCCGGATCCTGTAGGAGTGAGCTTGCTCACGAAAGGGCCAGTACATTCGGCGCATCTTTGCGCCTGAAACTCAGCCTTCGTGAGCAAGCTCACTCCCACGGATTGGAGGCAACCTGCAGGCCTAATACCAGAATCCAGGTCGCCGTTTCGCAGGCTTCGTGTCAAACCCGGATCCTGTAGGAGTGAGCTTGCTCACGAAAGGGCCAG
>NZ_NKHL01000069.1 GCF_002934685.1 Pseudomonas bohemica | reverse complement strand
ACGTCGGAGGTTACGACGGCAGCGAATGCGCGGGCTCAATTATAAATGAAACGCCTGACACACCGCGTTCGCCGGCAAGCGCGCTCCTACGGTTTTGAGTCCTGCACCGGTACCGATTCAACCGTAAAAGACTGTGGGAGACGTCGGAGGTTACGACGGCAGCGAATGCGCGGGCTCAATTATAAATGAAACGCCTGACACACCGCGTTCGCCGGCAAGCCGGCGCCTCCAATGGACCGTATCACTCCACGGCCACGTTGTGTTTCTTCAAGAACGCCACGAACGCCTCTTCATCCAGCACCGTCAACCCCAGTTCATTGGCCTTGGTCAGCTTAGACCCGGCCCCCGGTCCAGCAACGACGGCGTAGGTCTTGGCCGAGACAGAGCCTGAAACCTTGGCGCCGAGGCTCTCGAGCTTGTCCTTGGCAACGTCGCGGCTCATCAGTTCCAGCGAGCCGGTAAGCACCCAGGTCTGGCCAGTGAGCGGCAGGCCTTCAACAACCTTCTTCTCGCTTTGCCAGTGCATGCCGAAGTCTTTGAGTTGTCGCTCGATGGCGATCGCGCGCTGGGCGTTTTCTGCAATGTCGAAGAAAGCCCTGACAGACTGCGCCTGCTTTTCCGGCAAGGTCTGACGCATGTCCAGCCAGTCGGCTTTGACTACCCCTTCCAACGTGGTGAACCTGTCGGCCAGTTTCTGCGCCGCACCCGGCCCCACTGATGGAATGTTGAGCTTGTCGAGCATGCCGCCCAACGTTGCGCTGGCAGCGAACTCGGCCCCCAGCTCGCCGACGTCCTGCAGCTGCATCTTGCATTCGCCCAGCAGCGCGCCGATGACGTTCTGGTTGTGTTCGTCTTCGAAGAAACTGTGAATCTCGTGAGCCACTTCCAGACCGATGTCCGGCAGGTAGGTCAGCACTTGCGGCAATGCGACCTTGACCCTCTCCAACGACCCCAGCGAACGCGCCAAGACCTTGGCTGTCTCCTCACCGACATCCGGAATGCCCAGCGCATAAATGAAGCGGGCCAGAGTCGGTTTCTTGCTGTCCTCGATGGCCTTGAGCAGCTTTTTGCTGGAGATTTCGGCAAAACCTTCCAGCTCAATGATGTCGTCGTACTCCAACTTGTAGAGATCGGCGGGCGAACCGATGAGCTTTTCGTCCACCAGTTGCTCGATGGTCTTGTCGCCCAAGCCCTCGATATCCATCGCGCGACGGGATACATAGTGGATGATCGCCTGCTTGAGCTGCGCGCCGCAGGCCAGCCGCCCGACGCAGCGGTACACCGCGCCCTCGCTGACTGTCTCTTTACCCTTGCTGCGTTTGATCAGTTGCGTGCGTTCCACCTGCGAGCCGCACACCGGGCACGTTTGCGGAATTTCGACCTTGCGCGCATCTTCAGGACGACGTTCCAGCACCACCTGCACCACTTGGGGAATCACATCCCCCGCGCGGCGGATGATCACGGTGTCGCCGATCATCAGGCCCAGGCGCGCGACTTCATCCATGTTGTGCAGCGTGGCGTTGGCAACGGTGACCCCCGCCACCTTGACCGGTTTCAGACGCGCGACCGGGGTCACAGCACCGGTGCGCCCGACCTGAAATTCCACATCCAGCAG
Source organism: Pseudomonas bohemica (assembly GCF_002934685.1). Taxonomy (GTDB): domain Bacteria; phylum Pseudomonadota; class Gammaproteobacteria; order Pseudomonadales; family Pseudomonadaceae; genus Aquipseudomonas; species Aquipseudomonas bohemica. The sequence continues at coordinate 27,707 of NZ_NKHL01000069.1, read as the reverse complement.
TTCGGTCAGCTCTTCCATGGCCGGGAATTTGTGAGCGATGGCCCAGCGCGGCTCGCGGGCGCGGAAGCCCAGTTCACGCTGCGCGGCGATGCTGTTGACCTTGAACACCACGCCGTCGATTTCATAGGGCAGCGAGAGGCGGCGCTCGCCGATGTCGTGGTAGTACTTGAGGCAGTCTTCGATCCCTTTAGCAACCTTCAGCTCGCGACTGATGGGCATGCCCCACTCTTTGAGCTGCTGCAGGTTGCCGATGTGGGTCTCGGAAATATCGTGTGACACCTGCCCGATGCCATAGCAGCAGAACTCCAGCGGGCGATTAGCAGTGATCTTCGAATCCAGTTGACGCAAGCTGCCTGCGGCGGCGTTTCGCGGGTTGGCGAAGGTCTTGCCGCCGATTTCCAGTTGACTGGCATTCAGACGTTCGAAGCCGGCCTTGGACATGAAGACTTCGCCACGCACTTCCAGCGTCTGCGGCCAGTTCTTGCCGTGAAGCTTGAGGGGGATGTTGCGCACGGTACGCACGTTGACGCTGATGTCTTCGCCGGTGGTGCCATCGCCGCGGGTGGCACCGCGAACCAGCGCGCCGTCCTGATAGAGCAGGCTTACGGCCAGGCCGTCGAGTTTTGGCTCGCAGCTGTATTCGACTTTGGCGCCATCGCCGAGCAGGTCGCCCACGGGCAAATCCAGGCCTTCGTTCACACGACGATCGAACTCGCGCATGTCGGTTTCTTCAAAGGCGTTGCCCAGGCTGAGCATCGGGATCTCATGACGCACCTGGGTGAATGCCGACAACGCCGCACTGCCAACTCGCTGCGTGGGCGAATCCGGGGTCACCAGATGCGGGTTTGCCGCTTCCAGCGCCTTGAGTTCGTGGAACAGGCGGTCGTACTCGACGTCCGGAATGCTCGGCTCATCGAGAACGTGATAGCGATAGTTGTGTTGATCCAGCTCTGCTCGCAGTTCCAGGATTCGTTGTTCGGCGGCGTTCATAGATAGGTTCTCGAAAAGCAAAAGAGCAGCCGAAGCTGCTCAATTGATATTGCATGTGACGCTGTAGGAGCGCGCTCCTACAAGTAAAAGCAGCGCTGGCTGCAATCAACGACGCTGAGTCAGCGCGCGGCGCTCGAATTCGACGATGCGCTGGCGGTAGTGCTCGATGGTTTGCGCGGTCAACACACTGCGCTGATCATCTTTCAGTTCGCCGTTCAGTTCGTGGGCCAGTTTGCGTGCAGCGGCCACCATCACGTCGAAAGCCTGTTTCGGATGACGCGGCCCCGGCAGACCGAGGAAAAAGCTCACGGCACGGGTGCTGAAATGGTCGATATCGTCCAGATCGAACACGCCTGGCTTGACTGCGTTGGCCATGGAGAACAGCACTTCGCCGTTACCCGCCATGCTTTCGTGGCGATGGAAAATATCCATCTCGCCGAAACGCAGGCCGCTTTCCAGAATATTCTGCAGCAACGCCGGCCCTTTGAAGCCGCTTTCGTCGCGGGAAATCACGCTGATCACCAGCACTTCTTCGACCGGCGCCAGGTCCTTGTCTTCAGTGATGCGTTGCGGCGCCTTGTCATCCGGAAAATCGTCGTCACGGGCGCTGAACAGGCTTGGGCCGTCCACATCCAGATTCAGGTCGCCCTGCTGGGGTTCGTCCTTGCGCTTGTTGCGTTTGCTCTCTCGCTCGGGGCGCTGCGGCCGCTCGCGGGCAGCGCTCATGGTCGGCAGATCCTGCTCGTCGAGCTGGGGTTCTTTCTGGGTTTCAAGGACGCGCGCAGGGCCAAGCACTTCGGCGGACGAGCCTTCTTCGTCGTCCGGCAGATTGGAGAAGCTGCGGTCCAGCCTGAATTTCAGCTTGCCTTTGCCGCCGCGCATCCGGCGCCAGCCGTCAAAAAGAATACCGGCAATGACAATAATGCCGATGACGATCAGCCACTCTCGCAGACCGATTTCCATGTAATCCCGTGCCTCTAATGAAAATTCTGAAAATTAAGGGCCTAAACCCCTTTAAAACGTGGAGCCAACTCTATGTTCTGAATGGCCTTTTACCCACGCAAAATGAAAAGTGGACATTAAGCTAGCACGACCAAAGGTAACTTTACACCGTCTGTTACATCTGCCATCTCGCGTGCATCTGTATCGCTTGGGCTGTTATTCCTGTACCTGGCTGTCAGCGCGTCGCTTTTACCTCCCTATTTGTTCGACCGTATGGCAGTCCGCTATGCATCCACCAGCGCCATCGCCTCCTCTACGTCCACTGCCACGAGGCGCGAACACCCAGGCTCATGCATGGTGACGCCCATCAACTGGTCGGCCATTTCCATGGCGATTTTGTTGTGGGTGATGTAGATGAACTGCACGGTTTGCGACATCTCCTTGACCAGTCGGGCATAGCGGCCCACGTTGGCGTCGTCCAATGGTGCGTCGACTTCGTCGAGCATGCAGAACGGCGCCGGGTTGAGTTTGAAAATGGCAAAAACCAGAGCCAGTGCGGTCAGGGCTTTTTCGCCGCCGGACAGCAAATGGATCGTGCTGTTTTTCTTTCCGGGCGGACGCGCCATGATCGTCACCCCTGTATCGAGTAAATCTTCGCCTGTCAGTTCCAAGTAAGCGCTGCCGCCACCGAAAACTTTTGGAAAAAGTGCCTGAATTCCGCTGTTTATCTGATCAAAGGTCTCTTTGAAGCGGTTGCGTGTTTCCTTATCGATCTTGCGGATCACGTTTTCCAGCGTGTCCAGCGCCTCCACGAGGTCAGCATCCTGTGCGTCCAGATAACGCTTGCGCTCGGATTGCTGCTGATATTCGTCGATGGCCGCAAGGTTGATCGCGCCCAGACGCTGAATGCGCGCATCGATGCGGCCCAGTTCTTCTTCGGCGTCCTTCTCGTTGGCCTCAGGGGTCAAGGTTGCGAGCACACCGTTTAGATCGTAGCCGTCTTCGTGCAGTTGCTCCTGCAGGGCCTTGCGGCGCACGGTCAGCGATTGCCATTCCAGCCGCTGTTGCTCCAGTTGCCCGCGCAGAAGCTGTGATTGCTGCTCGGCCTGGGTCCGGCGTTTTTCGGCTTCGCGCAGTTCGCGGTCGGCGTCTTCCAGGGCATTTTTCGCGGTGCGCATTTCGTCGTCGACGACCATGCGCTTTTCCAACAACTCCTCGAGCTTCAGACGCAGCTCTTCCAGGGGCGCGGCGCCCTCCTCCAGGCCGAGGTTCAATTGCTCGCGCTTTTCGGTGAGGCGTTCGGATTGCATTTCCAGACGCTCCAGCGCCTGACGCGTCGAATCGTGCTGCGCGCGCAACGAACTCAAGCGCACGGCCAACTGGTTGCTGTGGTCCTTATGCTGACGGGCTTCCTGACGCACCCGGTCCAGACGCTCGCGCAGACTGTCGCGCTGAGCCAGCAGCAATTCGCGCTGTTCGGTGTCCAGCGCCATGCTGTCAAGTGCGTCCTGCAATTGCAGGCGCGACTCGCCGAGGCTTTCTTGCTCAAGGGCACGTTGCTCGGCCAGTTCGGTCAGTTCTTCGTCCAGACGCGTGCGGCGCAGCGTCAGTTGCTCGACCTTGGCCTTGGCCGCTGACAACTGCGCCTTGAGTTCGCTCTGTTGACGGGCCTCGTCCTGCAAGCGACGACGCAACTGCTCGCGACTGTCTTCCTGCAAGCGCTGTTGCTCGCGTTGCCTGAGCAACTGGTCCTCGAGCGCGGCCAGGGTGGCTTCGCGCTCTTCGCGTTCGGCTTCAAGGCGCTGCAATTCCTGACCACGGGCCAGCACGCCGCTTTCCGCTTCGCTGGCACGTCGCACGCGCAGGAAGTCGCGACCGACCCAATAGCCGTCTCGACTGATCAGGCTTTGTCCGGCGCTCAGTTGCGCCCGCAGCGACAAGGCATCGTCGAGGGTTTCCACCGGTTTGACCTGCCCCAGCCAACTGCTCAGATCGATACGGGTTTGGACCTTGTCCAGCAAGCTGCCGGGAATGCGCGCCATATCCGCGCTCGGTTTGATCAGCCGCAGATCGCCCTGGCTGAATCCGGCCAGATCGAGACCGGCAAAATCGTCGACCAGGACCGCGTGCAGATCGGCGCCCAGCACGGTTTCGACCGCCAACTCCCAGCCCGCTTCGACGCGCAAGTCTTCGGCCAGCCGCGGCCGCTCGCTCAACTGCTGATCGCTCAACCATTCGGCCGTGCCGGTGCCCGGATCAAGCGCGGCCTGCTGCAAGGCTTCCAGCGACGCGATCCGGCCGTTCAAACGCTGCAGATCGCCCTGAGCCTGTTGCTGGGATTGCGTGGCCTGTTGCAGTTCGAGGCGCAATTGCTCAAGGCGCTCGATGAGTTGTTCTTCCTCGGCGGTCAGCTCTTCGAAGGCCATTTCCCGAGTGGCGAGGTCTTCGGAGAGGTCCAGGATCGCGGCGCCTTCGGGGTCGGCGGCCAGCAGCTGACGCTCTTCGCCCAGCCGGCGCTGACGCTCGGCGAGGCGCTCCATGCTGGTTTCCAGCTGCTGAATGCGTGACTGCTGAACTTCGGCCTGACGACGAGGTTCGGCCGAAGATACGTTGAAAGCGTCCCACTTCTCCTGCCAGCCGTGCATCGCGGTTTCGGCTTCTTCCAGCGCTGCGGCGGATTCTTCGGCGGCGGCAAGGGTCATTTCCTGCTCCGGCTCGAGCATCTCCAGCTCTTCGCCGAGGGTCGCGAGCAAGGTACGGTCGTGGCCCAGGTGCGATTCGGTTTCCTGCCGCGCACGCTCGGCTTCGCGCAGGTCGTCCTGCAACTGACGCAGACGTTGCTGGCCATGCTGAATGCTTTGCTCGTTGCGCGCGATGTCGCCGCCCACCGAATAGAAACGCCCCTGCACCAGATTGAATCGCTCGGAGAGGTCGTGATGGCCGTCGCGCAACCGCTCGATGGCGGCATCGGCGCTGCGTTGGTCGGCGACCAGCGCTTCGAAGCTGACTTCCTGGGTCCCGATGATCGACTCGCGCTGCGCCACCTGATCGTTCAACGCCTGCCAGCGCAGGGCCGACAGTTGCGCCTTGAGCTGGCGCTCTTCGGCCTTGTATTGCTGATACTTCTCGGCGGCCTGGGCCTGACGATGCAGACGCTCCAGCTGACGCTCCAGCTCTTCGCGCAGGTCGGTCAGGCGCGCGAGGTTTTCGTGGGTGCGACGAATGCGGTTCTCGGTTTCGCGACGGCGCTCCTTGTACTTGGAGATGCCCGCAGCTTCCTCGATGAAATTGCGCAGGTCTTCGGGCTTGGCCTCGATCAGCTTGGAGATCATGCCCTGTTCGATGATCGAGTAGCTGCGCGGGCCCAGGCCGGTGCCGAGGAAGATGTCTGTGATGTCGCGACGACGGCACTTGGTGCCGTTCAGGTAATAGCTGTTCTGGCTGTCGCGGGTGACTTTGCGGCGAATGGAAATTTCCGCGTAGCTGGCATATTCGCCGACCAGGGTGCTGTCGGAGTTATCGAACACCAGCTCGATGCTCGCCTGGCTCACCGGTTTGCGGCTGGTCGAGCCATTGAAGATGACGTCAGTCATCGATTCGCCGCGCAGGTTCTTGGCCGAGCTTTCGCCCATGACCCAGCGCACCGCGTCGATGATGTTGGATTTACCGCATCCATTGGGGCCGACCACGGCCGCCATGTTGCTGGGGAAATTCACCGTCGTCGGATCGACGAACGACTTGAACCCGGCCAGCCTGATGCATTTGAGGCGCATGGATCAGCTGGCCGCCAAGGCTGACAGGATCGACTGGCAGCTGCGCTCGGCGTAGCTGGTCAGGACTGCGCGGATGCGCGCCAGATCACGGGCGACGACCGCTTCGAGCAGCTGGCCGAACAGGGTCAGGTACTCGCTCATCTCGGCCTGACGCTGCTCCAGCGCCAGATAGTAGAAACGGCTCATGGACGGCTGCAGGTTCTCGACGGTCTCTTCCAGATAGGGGTTGTTGGCGAACGGATAGGCCGCGCGCATCACGTTGAAGCTGTCTTCGACGAAGCTTTTCACATCGCTGCGCTCGCAATTGGCAATCAGACGCTGCTGGATTTGCAGGAATGGCGCCAGGTCGAGTTCTTCCTGCCAGCTTTTGGCCACCGCAAGGCCCAGCAGGATGTACAACTCACTCATCAAGGTGCACAGGCTCTGGATGTTGTGTGGGGTCAGGACAGTCACCTGCGCACCGCGACGTGGCAGGATCACGATCAGGTGGCGGCGTTCGAGGATCAGCAGCGCTTCACGGACCGAACCGCGGCTGACATTGAGCGCGGCAGTGACCTTGTGCTCCTGAATCCGCTCCCCAGGCTTGAGCTCGCCGCGAATGATCCGCTCGGCGAGGTGATGAGCGATCTGCTCAGCGAGGCTGTCCGGTGCCTTGAACGTCATTTCTTTCCTTTAAACCAATAGCTGCACTCAAGCGGCGAAGTGTATCGCACTGCATACCCGTGGCGCAGGGCCATGTCACGGGAACTGGCACGAAATAAGCAAAACTTTGAGCGCTTCGACAGGGTTTTATTGCAACGTCATGCTGCCGTTAATCGGCAACTTCCGGCAAAACTCAATTTCTTGACTTAAAGGTCAGATTTTCGTTGACCCAATAGTCAGACCTGATAGATTCATCGACAGGTTCGATGACCACTTCTATTAAAAGAAAAACGAGGCGCAACCGGTGATCCAGTTTCTACTGAACCAAGAGCTAAAAACCGAGCATGCTCTGGACCCCAACATGACGGTGCTCAATTACCTGCGTGAGCATTTGCACAAATCCGGCACCAAGGAAGGCTGCGCCAGCGGCGACTGCGGCGCGTGCACGGTGGTGGTTGGCGAGTTGAGTACCGATGCCGATGGCCAGGATCACCTGAGCTATCGCAGCCTGAACTCTTGCCTGACCTTCGTCGCCTCGTTACACGGCAAACAGCTGATCAGCGTTGAAGACCTCAAGCATCAAGGCCAGCTGCACAGCGTGCAAAAGGCGATGGTCGAGTGCCACGGCTCGCAATGCGGTTTCTGCACGCCGGGCTTTGTGATGTCGCTGTTCGCATTGCAAAAGAACAGCAGCGAAACGGACTCTTCCCGCGTCAAGCATGCGCTGGCCCACGAAGCGCTGGCAGGCAACCTGTGCCGCTGCACCGGGTACCGCCCGATTCTCGCCGCCGCCGAACAGGCTTGTGGTCAACAGCGTCAGCCCGACCAGTTCGACGCCCGCCAGGCGCAAACCATCGCCCGCCTCAAAGCTATCAAACCGGCGGAAACCGCCGAGCTGAACAGCGGCGACAAACGCTGCCTGGTGCCGTTGACCGTGGCTGATCTGGCCGACCTCTACGATGCTTATCCGCAAGCGCGCCTGCTGGCGGGCGGCACCGACCTGGCGCTGGAAGTCACCCAGTTCCATCGCGCGCTGCCGGTGATGATCTATGTCGGCAACGTCGCTGACATGAAAAAAATCGAGCACTTCGATGACCGGATTGAAATCGGCGCTGCGACGGCGCTGACCGACTGTTATGAAGCACTGAGCAACGAATACCCGGATTTCGGCGAGCTGCTGCACCGTTTTGCATCACTGCAGATCCGCAATCAGGGCACGCTGGGCGGAAATATCGGTAACGCCTCGCCGATTGGCGACTCGCCTCCCCTCCTGATCGCACTGGGCTCGAAGATCGTCCTGCGCAAAGGCGAGAAAACCCGCACGCTGGCGCTGGAGGATTACTTCATCGATTACCGCGTCACCGCGCGGCAGGAAAGCGAGTTCATCGAGAAGATCATCGTGCCCAAGGCCAACGCCAAACAGGCATTCCGCGCCTACAAGGTATCCAAGCGCCTGGACGACGACATCTCGGCGGTCTGCGCGGCCTTCCGTGTCCACGTGGAAAACGGCGTCATCGTCGATGCCCGCGCGGCATTCGGTGGCATGGCCGCGATCCCGAAACGCGCTGCCCACTGCGAGCAAGCCTTGATCGGCCAGCCCTGGACTTCGGCCACGGTCGAACGCGCCTGCGCTGCGCTGGAACAGGATTTCACCCCGCTGTCGGACTTCCGCGCGAGCAAGGAATACCGCCTGCTCAGCGCGCAGAACCTGCTGCGCAAATACTTCATCGAGCTGCAAACGCCACATATCGAGACGCGAGTAACTGCATATGTCTAATCACGCCCCGCAGAAGACTCAAGAAGAACTGGTCGCGCTGTTCCAGCAAGACCTCACCACCGGCGTCGGCCGCAGCGTCAAGCACGACAGCGCCGACAAGCATGTGTCGGGCGAGGCGATCTACATCGATGACCGCTTGGAATTTCCCAATCAGCTGCACGTTTACGCGCGCATGTCCGACCGTGCTCATGCGCGGATCGTCAGCGTCGACGTGTCGCCCTGCTACGACTTCGAAGGGGTGAGAATCGCCATCACCCACGAAGACATCCCGGGTCTCAAGGACATCGGCCCGCTGCTGCCGGGCGACCCGTTGCTGGCCATCGACAAGGTCGAGTTCGTCGGGCAGCCGGTGATTGCCGTGGCCGCCCGCGACCTGGAAACCGCACGCAAGGCCGCCATGGCCGCGATCATCGAATATGAAGATCTGGAACCGGTGCTGGACGTGGTTGAGGCCTACCGCAAAAAGCATTTCGTCCTCGACAGCCACACCCACAAACGTGGCGATTCGGTCACCGCGCTGGATTCGGCGCCGAACCGCATCCAGGGCACGCTGCACATTGGCGGTCAGGAACACTTTTATCTGGAAACCCAGATCTCCTCGGTAATGCCCACCGAAGACGGCGGAATGATCGTCTACTGCTCGACTCAGAACCCCACTGAAGTGCAGAAACTGGTCTCCGAAGTGCTGGACGTGTCGATGAACAAGGTGGTGGTCGACATGCGCCGTATGGGTGGCGGTTTCGGCGGCAAGGAAACCCAGGCCGCAAGCCCCGCCTGCCTGTGTGCGGTGATCGCGCGCCTGACCGGGCAGCCGACCAAGATGCGCCTGCCCCGCGTCGAAGACATGCTCATGACCGGCAAGCGTCACCCCTTCTACGTCGAATACGACGTGGGCTTCGACAACGACGGTCGCCTGCACGGGATTCAACTGGAGCTGGCCGGTAACTGCGGCTGCTCGCCGGACCTGTCCGCATCGATCGTCGACCGGGCGATGTTTCACGCCGATAACTCGTATTACCTGGGCGATGCGACGATCAACGGCCATCGTTGCAAGACCAACACCGCATCGAACACCGCCTATCGCGGTTTCGGCGGCCCGCAGGGCATGGTTGCCATCGAGGAAGTCATGGACGCCATTGCCAGGCATCTTGGCAAGGACCCGCTGGCCGTGCGCAAGGCCAACTACTACGGCAAGACCGAGCGCAACGTCACCCACTACTATCAGGAAGTCGAGCACAACATGCTCGAGGAGATGACCGCCGAACTGGAAGAAAGCAGCCAGTACGCCGAGCGACGCAAAGCGATCAAGGACTACAACGCCAACAGCCCGATTCTGAAGAAAGGCCTGGCGTTGACTCCGGTGAAATTCGGCATTTCCTTCACCGCCAGTTTCCTCAATCAGGCCGGTGCGCTGATTCATATCTACACCGACGGCAGCATTCACTTGAACCACGGCGGCACCGAGATGGGCCAGGGCTTGAACATCAAGGTCGCGCAGGTGGTGGCCGAAGTGTTTCAGGTGAGCATCGACCGCGTGCAGATTACCGCGACCAATACCGACAAGGTGCCGAACACCTCGCCTACCGCCGCCTCCAGCGGCGCAGATTTGAACGGCAAGGCCGCTCAGAACGCGGCGGAAACCATCAAGCAGCGACTGATCGAGTTTGCGGCACGGCATTACAAGTGCGAAGCGTCGCAGGTCCAATTCCGCAACGGTCACGTGCGCGCCGGCGAGCAGGTCATCAGCTTCGACACCCTGGCGCAGCAGGCATGGATGGGCCAGGTGTCGCTGTCCAGCACCGGGTATTACAAGACGCCGAAGATTTTCTACGACCGCAGTCAGGCGCGGGGTCGGCCGTTCTACTACTTCGCGTTCGGCGCGGCCTGCACCGAAGTGATCGTCGATACCCTGACCGGCGAATACAAGATGCTGCGCACCGACATCCTGCACGACGTCGGCGCCTCGCTGAACCCGGCTATCGACATCGGTCAGGTCGAGGGCGGCTACATTCAGGGCATGGGCTGGCTGACCACCGAAGAGCTGGTGTGGAACGCCAAGGGCAAGCTGATGACCAACGGCCCGGCCGGCTACAAGATCCCGGCAGTGGCGGACATGCCAGCCGATCTGCGGGTCAAGCTGGTGGAAAACCGCAAGAACCCGGAAGACACGGTGTTCCATTCCAAGGCGGTGGGCGAGCCGCCGTTCATGTTGGGCATCGCAGCCTGGTGCGCGATCAAGGATGCGGTGGCAAGTCTGGGTGATTACAAGCATCAGCCGAAGATCGACGCGCCAGCGACGCCGGAGCGAGTGCTGTGGGGTTGCGAGCAGATGCGCAGGTTGAAAGTCGCCAGCTCAGAGGCTGCCAGTGTTGCCCATGAGTTGACGGTTTCGCCGGTTTAAAAGGGCTACGCGGCCGAAAAATGTGGGAGCGAATGGATTCGTGATGCAATCGATCAGACGACGCACATGCGTCGGATGTATCGGCCTCTCGCGAATGAATTCGCGCCCACAGGAGAAGGTGCCAGGCCCGACCTGCTGCATAGCCATCGATTCTGTGGGAGTGAGCTTGCTCACGAATAGGCCGGAACAGGCAACAGGATTTTTGATCTGCCACAACGGTGATCAGGAGAAACACATGAACAACTGGATCAGCGCCCTCGCCGAGTTGCAAACCCAGGGTGAAGCCTGCGTGCTGGTGACCATCATCGAGGAGCGTGGCTCGACGCCGCGCAATGCGGGCTCGAAGATGGTGGTCAGCGCCGAGCGGATCTACGACACCATTGGCGGCGGCCATCTGGAATACAAGGCCATGGAAATCGCGCGCGAGATGCTCGCCAGCGGCACCCAGCAGACCCGCCTCGAACGTTTCAGCCTCGGCGCCAGCCTGGGTCAATGCTGCGGCGGCGTGAACGTGCTGCTGTTCGAGCCCATGGGCCAGCCCCAGGCGCAGATCGCGGTGTTCGGCGCCGGCCATGTCGGTCGCGCGCTGGTGCCGCTGTTGGCCAGCTTGCCCTGCCGGGTGCGCTGGATCGACTCGCGGGAAGCGCAATTCCCCACGCAGTTGCCTGAAGGCGTAACGAAGATCGTCAATGAAGAGGTGGTCGACGAAGTGGATAATCTGCCAGCAGGCAGTTATTGCATCGTCATGACCCATAATCACCAGCTGGATCTGGAACTGACCGCCGCGATCCTCAAGCGCGGCGACTTCACCTGGTTCGGGTTGATCGGCTCGAAGACCAAACGCGTGAAGTTCGAACATCGCCTGCGCGATCGCGGTTTTGAACCGGCACTGGTACAGCGCATGCGCTGCCCCATGGGCCTGGCCGAAGTGAAGGGCAAGCTGCCGATTGAAATCGCCGTGTCGGTCGCCGCCGAGGTGATCGCCACTTATAACGCCCATTTTGGTATGGAAAGCGCAATCAAGAGCGGTGAGCAAAGTTCGACGTCCGAACCGGTTGCCAAGCTGATGCCCGTTTCGCGTCGTAGCCAGGCCCAATGAACCCTAGAAGAACGAACTGCAAAAATGACTACTGAAAAGAAAGCCTACCGCGCCGCCATCGTCCACAGCATCGCCGACCCTGCCGAAGTGGTGGTCGAAGCGTCTTACGAGTATTTCGAAGATGGCCTGATGGTGGTCGAGAACGGCAAGATTTCCGCCGTCGGCCATGCCAAGGACTTATTGGGCAGCCTGGGGAGCGACGTCGAGGTGGTGACCTACACCGACGCACTGCTTACCGCCGGTTTCATCGACACCCATATCCATTTGCCGCAGACCGGTATGGTCGGTTCCTACGGCGAGCAGTTGCTGGACTGGCTCAACACCTACGTATTCCCTGTCGAGCGTCAGTTCGCCGATCCTGCCCACGCCGCTGAAGTGTCCGACATCTTTATCAAGGAGCTGCTGCGCAACGGCACCACCACCGCGCTGGTGTTCGGCAGTCGCCACAAGGAGTCGGTGGAGGCGTTCTTCAGTGCCGCCGAAAAGCTCAACCTGCGCATGATCGCCGGCAAAGTGATGATGGACCGCAATGCCCCGGATTATCTGATGGACACCGCCGAGTCCAGCTACGTCGACAGCAAGGCACTGATCGAGCGCTGGCACGGCAAGGGCCGTTTGCATTACGCGGTTACGCCACGCTTCGCGCCGACCAGCACGCCGCAGCAACTCGCCCTCGCCGGTCAGCTGCTGACCGAATACCCGGACCTGTACATGCAGACCCACATCAGCGAAAACCTCAAGGAAGTCGAGTGGGTCAAGGCGCTGTTTCCGGAGCGCAAGAACTACCTGGATGTCTACGATCACTTCAAGCTGTTGGGCGAGCGCTCGGTGTTCGCCCATGGCGTGCACTTGTGCGATCAGGAGTGTGAGCGTCTGGCGCAGACCGGCTCAGCCATCGCCTTCTGTCCGACGTCCAACTTCTTCCTGGGCAGCGGTCTGTTCAATCTGCCGATGGCCGAACGGCACAAGGTCAATGTGGGACTGGGCACTGACGTCGGGGGCGGCACCAGCTTCTCGATCCTGCAGACGCTGAACGAGGCGTACAAGGTGATGCAGTTGCAAGGCGCCAAGCTTAGCCCATTCAAATCGCTGTACCTGGCGACCCTCGGTGGCGCGCGGGCGCTGCGCCTGGAGGACAGGATCGGCAACTTGCATCAAGGCACCGAGGCCGACTTCGTGGTGCTGGATTTCAACGCCACCCCGCTGCTGTCCTATCGCATGAAACAAGCGACCAGCATCGAAGAGCAATTGTTCGTATTGATGACGCTGGGGGATGACAGGACGGTCAGCGAGACCTATTCGGCAGGGGTTTTGGTGCATAAGCGCCAAAGCATTGCATAGACATATCGTCACACCGAAAAACCACTGTGGGAGTGAGCAAGCTCACTCCCACAGGTTTGGTATTTGACGCAAGATTTGCAGCCACTACAAGCGCTCACACCGCCGTACTACGCCCCGACTTTTTCTTCGGCAGCATCAGGTGCGAAAACACCGCGTGCAGATCGTCCGATGCGCTGTCTTCGTCGAGGTTGAGTTTGCTGTCGATGTGGTCCATGTGATGCATCATCAGGCTCACCGCCAGCGTGGCGTCGCGAGCTTCGATGGCATCGATCAACTGAGTGTGTTCGTCGTAGGAACAGTGCGAGCGATTTCCACTTTCGTACTGAGCAATAATCAACGAAGTCTGGGACACCAGGCTGCGCTGGAAGCTGATCAGCGGCGCGTTCTTCGCCGCTTCCGCCAACTTCAAATGGAACTCGCCGGATAGGCGAATACCGGCACCTCGATCGCCTCTGGAAAAACTGTCGCGCTCGTCGCTGACCATTTTGCGCAGTTCGCTGAGCTGCTCGGCGCTGGCGTGCTCGACCGCCAGTTCAGTAATGGCCTTCTCGACCATGCGTCGGGCGAAGAACACCTGGCGAGCTTCTTCAACACTCGGGCTTGCGACCACTGCACCACGATTGGGGCGCAACAGCACCACGCCTTCGTGGGCCAGACGCGACAATGCGCGACGAATGATGGTGCGACTGACGCCGAAAATCTCGCCCAACGCTTCTTCGCTCAGCTTGGTGCCGGGCGCCAGTCGTTGTTCGAGAATCGCCTCGAAAATATGCGCGTAGACGATGTCGTCCTGGGTGCCGCTGCGGCCTGCCTTGACGGCGCGTGACTGTTTCTTGAGAGGTTGCAACTGATCGTTCATGGGCACTCGTAAGAACTGAATGCGGCGCAAGGGCCGTAACCGTGACTGCTGATGACAAAAGCAATAGCAGATATCAGTGCAAAGTCACAGTAAAAGTAATGGCGTATTGTACACAGTGTGCAAAGTCTGAACAGATTTCTGCTGCACCCCCTGTTATGCACACAATTCTGAAAATCCCGACGACAAAATCAAAAACATTATTTGCAATTTTTGTATACAAAAGCATAATTCGCTCGTGCACGTTTCTGACCTTTCAGTCAACAAAATGAGCTGACGGTCGATTCGCCTCACGGAGCAGTTACCGGCTCTAAAAAAAACAACAAAAACGTCCCGAGGAATTCATTGTGGAAAGTCGCAAAACCGAAGCCGCGCCGCTGGATCTCACGCCACCGCGCACGGGGCTGCTTGAGCGTATCTTCAAGCTGAGCCTGCATGGCACGACCGTTCGAACCGAGCTGCTGGCAGGCTTGACGACCTTCATCACCATGGCCTACATCATTCTCGTCAACCCCAACATCATGGCCGACGCCGGCATCGATCACGGCGCCGCATTCGTCGCCACCTGCATCGCCGCCGCGCTGGGTTGCCTATTGATGGGTCTGTACGCCAATTGGCCGGTGGGCCTGGCGCCGGGTATGGGGCTCAACGCGTTCTTTACCTACACTGTGGTCGGCACCATGGGTTACAGCTGGCAGACAGCGCTGGGGGCGGTGTTCATCTCGGGGCTGATCTTCATGGTCCTGACGCTCTCCAGGATTCGCGAATGGCTGCTGAACAGCATTCCAGTGAGCCTGCGCTTTGCGATGGGCGCCGGGGTCGGTCTGTTTCTTGGCCTGATCGGTCTGAAAACCGCTGGCATCGTGGTCGACAGCCCGGCGACGCTGATCAAGCTCGGCTCGCTGCGTGAGCCCGGTCCGCTGCTGGCGGCGATCTGCTTTCTGATGATCGCGGTGCTTAGCTACCACCGGGTATTCGGCGCGATCCTGATTAGCATTATCGCCGTGACGCTGGCCGGTTGGGGCCTGGGGCTGGTGCATTACAACGGCATCTTCTCCACGCCGCCGAGCCTGGCACCTACCTGGATGGCGATGGACATCGCCGGTGTGTTCAACGTCAGCATGATCAGCGTAGTGCTGGCCTTTCTGTTCGTGCACATGTTCGACACTGCGGGCACCTTGATGGGAGTGGCCCAACGTGCAGGCCTGGTGAATGAGGATGGCCGCATCGAGAACCTGTCCCGCGCACTGAAGGCCGACAGTGCCTCGAGCGTGTTTGGTGCGATGGTCGGTGTGCCGCCGGTCACCAGCTATGTGGAAAGTGCCTCGGGTGTGGCAGCCGGTGGTCGTACCGGATTGACCGCCGTGACGGTCGGCGTATTGTTCGTCGCCGCGATGTTCTTCGCTCCGCTGGCGGGGATGATTCCGGCCTACGCCACCGCAGGCGCGCTGATTTACGTGGCGATGCTGATGATGGGCGGCATGGCGCATATCGAGTGGGACGATGCCACCGATGCGATTCCCGCGATCGTCACCGCGATCATGATGCCGCTGACGTTCTCGGTGGCTGACGGCATCGCGCTGGGCTTCATCACGTATGTGGTGTTGAAGGCGGGCACCGGGCGTCACAAGGAAATTTCGGTGAGCCTGTGGGCGCTGTGCGCGATCTTCATTGCCAAGTTCGTGTTTTTGTAAATTGAATTTGATGCGTTCTCTTTTGTAGGGTCCTGCGTCAACGCCGGGCAGCATTTTTTGCTGATCGAAATACAGGAGATCGATTGAAATGACTCTGGAAACCTGGCTGCTGTTCAGCGGCGCTGCGCTGGTGGTGATTCTGATCCCGGGGCCCCTGTCGTTGCTGATGATCGGCAACAGCCTGAATTACGGCCTGCTGCGCTCGTACCCGGCGTTTCTGGGCGGGGTCTGTGCGTCGATCTGCCTCCTTAGTGCTTCGGCGCTGGGTCTTGGTGCGGTGCTGATGGCGTCGGAACAGCTGTTCAGCGCGCTGAAGATCGTCGGCGGGTTGTACCTGTTCTACCTCGCCTGGCAGAGCTGGAAGCAATCGCGCCAGCCGGCCACCGCCTCGCAAGTGCCGACAGCGGTGAGCAAGCCCGGATTCGGCTCGCTGTTCGGCCGCGCCTTCGTCCTGGGTGGCAGCAATCCGAAGGACATCCTGTTTTTCGCCGCTTTCCTGCCGCAGTTCCTCAAGGCCGAACAACCGTTCCTCGGCCAGTTGATCACCATGATCATCACCTGGACCCTGCTGGATCTGGCCTGCAAGCTGTTCTACGGCCTCAGCGCCCAGGGCGCCGCACGCTACTTGCGCACCGGTAAGGGCCAGAGCTGGTTCAACCGCGTCAGCGCCGGGCTGTTCGGCGGCGCGGGAACGGCGGCACTGCTTAGCCACTGATGGACCTTGGGGTCGCCGCCAACGGTTGGCGGCGACTTGAAACTCAGAAATCACCCGCAACCCGCTGCACGAAGACCTGAGCCCCCGCATGCATGCTGCTGCCCATCTTGACGCCACCGACCAGTTTCACCAGACGGCCCTGGTCGCGCGCCTCGACCAGCACCTTGAGGGCATTATCGTCGGGATGAGCGCTCAGCCATTCGTCGATCCAGCGGTTGGACAGAGGCAAGGTACGGTCGCCATCCTGGATATTGAGGTCCCAGCAAACGCCTGAGAAGTAGCGCATTTTCATCATGTACAACTGCTCCTGACCCGGCCGTCGAAACAACAGAATCAGCCGCGTTCTCAATACTGCCTCATCGGCCGAGACCATGCTGTAACCGGCCCGGGACATTAGCGCCGACATGAATTCGCGCACATTTGTCCTGGCGGTCATGCCGTAGTGCGGTCCGCTGGTCACAGCATTCAGCAGGCTGGCCAGTCGGGGCTCGCTGGCCGTGAAATCCAGACGATTGAAGGGCTCGAGCGACGGCCCGTAACTGAGCCTGATGCGCGGATGGGCCGTGCCGACGCCGGTCGCGCGTGATCCTTCCAGCAGCAGCAACGGATCGTTCAGACCGCTCAAAGGTGCCAGCTCGCCCTTTTGCCAGGCATTGAGCGTTGCCCTTATGTTGATCAGCCGCGTTCCGGTCAAGCCGGTATGAGCGGGGTCAGCACTTTCGTAGATTTTTTCCGCCAGAATCCTGTTGGTGGTGGGAGTCATTCCCGGCCGCGCCTGCTCGACCAATAGCTCGAGTTTCTTCTTGAACAAGGGGCCATGCACGGTCCAGCGTCCCGCCTCGCAGGACGCCATCACGGGTTGGTCGTATCGATTGGCACGCAGGGTCTGATTCAGGCCGGAAAAACTGTCTTCGAACGCATTGGGATTTTTCAAGAACACGATCGTAGGGTGCTGGCTCGCGCCGCTCGGCAGGATGTCGTACCACGAGCCGTCCATCTCTATGAAACGCCTGTCGTGTTCAGCGGCCAGCCTGAAGATGGGGGGATGCACTTCGACGTGCTGCAGGGCCTCGACATCCCCAACGGGGCGCGCCCAGCCTTTCCAGCTTTCAGGGCCGGCGGGTGCGTCCGCCAGCGCGGCGGCCACGCTGGCGGCACCCGGAGCAGATTCCGCCGCTGAGCGTTGTGGGTTTTCGCTGGTGGGCGGATCCTTGCGTTTGACACCACTGGGACCAGGCTGGGCGGCGGTTTCCGGCAGCTGCGGACGGCGAAAGGCCTCGGCCCAGTCAGGCACCGCGCGGTGCTGTTGGTAGTGAACCGCGATATCCAGCTCCAGGCGGCGCTGCCGCTCAGGCGGAAACCGATACTGATCGAGCAACTGCCGGGCGTGGCGACCTTTGAAAGCCGGATCGCCATGGGCCTGCGCGATCAGGGTTTCGGCAACTGCCGAACGCACCCCGCCCTTGAGTCCGACATCCGAGTGATACACCCATCTGCCGCTGTCCACTCGCACAGGCGGTTCATAGCCGTGCTGCGCGGTTTTCTTCAGGCGCAGGGTCTGCTCACCCGGGCGGCGGTAGACCGCGTACACCCTGTTTTCACGCTGGATCCAAAGCTGGCCGTCCTTGAGTAGCGTGCCGCTGTCGCGACCGGTTTGAGGGCGCGCGCCAGTCAACGTGGTCTGTACCTCATAGCCTTCGAAGGGCTTGAGCACCGGCCACCGTGTCGCCGTGGCAGCACTGCGCAATCCAGCGCCGCGACGTCCGATCCGGGCCATCAGGCAAACCGTGACCACACCGGGCACCACAGAGAACACGACGTCCAGCAGGCTCAGCGCCGTGCTGCCAAGGGCCAGCAGCGCATCGTCATTTCGCCCCTCTCTGAACGCCTGCGCGGCATCGTGACCGTCACGCCAGCCGTCCTGAAGGCTCACCAGGGTGCCGATACCGGGCAACAGCCCCAACAGCGACTTGAAGTACATGAGGATGGTCTCGTTGCGCTGCGCATTGCGTTCGGTATCGAGATCGAACCTGCTTCGCGCGCCAGCCCTGGACATTCGATGAAGGATTGACGCTCGGGCGTGCAGCTGCTGTGCCGCGGGTTGCAGATCGAGCGCCGGGACGCAGCGGATAAACCCCTCGAACCGACGCGCCAGCGCCTGGTTGATATAACTGACGTGCTGGGCGGTGTTCTGCGTGTCCAGGGTGCGTTCGGCCAGATAATCGATCAGCGGCGGTTTGCTGTTCAGGTGCTCGATCAGCCGCGACAGCGCATGGCCAGGATCAGCGGCCTCGATCGCCACGATGTCCATCGGCGCGTCCGGCAAATAGATCAGCGAGCGGTTGGTCAGACGGTCACGGATCAGGCAAAGCCCGCTCAGCGTATGGCTGTCGTGCTCCCCGCTCACCGAGACCCCTGGCTTGAACTCAAGCCAATTCATCTCCAGTCCCGCGGCATCGGTTTCGGCTCTGGAACGTGCCTGTGCCGCCAGCGTCAGCAGTTGATAACCCTCCTCGCTCAGACGTCTGCGGACGAATTCGCAGAACGCCTGGAGCTGAATCTGACGTTCATAAGGTTCAAGCAGAAGATCGGCATCGAGCTGGCCCTGCTCCGACAGCATCGGCGGCACGCGAAAGATTTCCCTGAGCCTGGTTCGGTAGCCCTGGGCAACGTCCAGCTGCGGGATGAGCGTGTGCAGATACTCCGCTGTAAGGCCCTCGGGCGGCGCGGGGTGATCCACCTCGATACCGGCAAAGGCAAAGCGGCGGGCCATCTGCTCATCGTCCGGGTGAAAGTTGCGTTGCGTCAGCTCCGGGAGGCTGAACCGCTCACGCTCGGTGCTGGCGACCCATGGCGCCGAATAGCTCTTCACTCGGCCGAATTGCGGGTCGATGTCGTAGTCGCGCCAGACTCTTTTTGGCAACTCGATGGTCACGGCGCCCGGGCTGATATCGATGCCCAGATCAGCCTTGATCCGCGTCCTCAATCGTTCAAGGACGAAGTCCTGAAACGAAGGCAGCACCTCGTCAAGATGCGCCTCGAGCCGGGCGGCGCACCCATGGTAGGCAATCAGTTGCGCACTGTATTGGTCGCGGACACTCTGCGGCGCGGCACCCAGCCAGTCAGGCATCGGCAGGGTGAATTCCAGCAGCTCCCGATCGCGGGCTTCGGGCTCTTCGATCAGCTTGAGCGGCTGTAAGGTATCTGTACTCATCAACAAGTGCTCCGGCACGGAAATAGAAGCACCGGAGTTTCCACAGATCGTGCAACGGCCCTCTATACATATATATCGAGCGCAGGGGCCGATTGCCGGACGAAAAAAAGCCCGCAGTGTGGGGCGGGCAAGAGGAACAGGGGCAAACCGTGAAACGGGTCACGCGTGTTGCCTAGCTACCGCGATAGGTGGAATAGCTGTACGGCGAAATCAGCAGCGGGACATGGTAATGATCCTGACTGGCATCAATACCAAAACGCAGCACCACTTGGTCAAGAAACGCCTGGTCGCCGAGTTTCACGCCCTTGGCGCGGTAGTAATCACCAGCGCTGAATTGCAATTGATAGACACCCGAACGGTAATCATCGCCCTGTAGCAAGGGTGCATCGCAACGGCCGTCACTGTTGGTCAGCGCTTCGGCGATTTTTTCCAGGCGTTCACCTTCGACTCGATACAGGGCCACGCGGATGGCGCTGCCCGGACAGCCGTGCGCGGCGTCCAGTACGTGTGTGGTCAGTCGTCCCATGGCGTGTCAATGCCTCTTTGATCATTGGAATGGGGGGATCGCACTCTTTCAGTGCCTTGAGCGCATGAAAAAAGGCGAGCGATGAGCGATTAAGACACTTTCAAAATAAATTGTACACAATAAAAATGACTTTTCTCGGTGTCAGGTTCGCGCTGCCGGCGAAAGCCCCGAATTCACGGGCACTAAGGAACGCATTGGGATTTTTCCATAGATCCTGACCACTCAGGCAAGTTTCTTGCAGTGATATACGGCATGAGAAAAGCGAAAAACAGGCTTACAAATCGCAAATAAACTTGTATACAATCGTTCCATCGCAGCGGCAGCGTCCTACCTCACGATCACGCTAGATGCACGATCGATGACGGCCACCGCCACAGACAACACGTAGATAAGGAAGATTGCAGTGAGCGCCGAGTATCCACGCGACCTGATCGGTTACGGCAGTAACCCGCCCCATCCACACTGGCCAGGCAATGCCCGTATCGCGCTGTCGTTCGTGCTCAACTACGAAGAAGGCGGCGAGCGCAACATTCTGCACGGTGACGAGGAATCCGAAGCGTTTCTTTCCGAAATGGTCGCTGCCCAGCCGCTGCTGGGTCAGCGCAACATGAGCATGGAATCGCTGTATGAATACGGCAGCCGGGCGGGCGTGTGGCGGATCCTCAAGCTGTTCAAGCAATTCGATATTCCGCTGACCATCTTCGCCGTGGCCATGGCCGCCCAGCGTCACCCGGACGTGATTCGCGCGATGGTCGAAGCAGGTCATGAAATTTGCAGTCACGGCTATCGCTGGATCGACTACCAGAACATGGACGAGGCCCAGGAGCGCGAGCACATGCTCGAAGCGATCCGCATCCTCACTGAACTTACCGGCGAACGTCCACTGGGCTGGTACACCGGTCGCACCGGCCCCAACACCCGCCGGCTGGTGATGGAAGAAGGCGGCTTTCTCTACGACTGCGACACCTATGACGACGACCTGCCCTACTGGGAGCCGAACAACCCCACCGGCAAGCCGCACCTGGTGATTCCGTACACCCTGGACACCAACGACATGCGTTTCACCCAGGTGCAGGGTTTCAACAAGGGCGACGACTTCTTCGATTACCTCAAGGACGCGTTCGACGTACTGTACGCCGAAGGTGCCGAGGCGCCGAAGATGCTTTCCATCGGCCTGCACTGCCGGCTGATCGGGCGCCCTGCCCGTCTGGCCTCGCTGCAGCGTTTCCTTGAATACGTCAAAGGCCATGAGCAGGTGTGGTTCGCCCGTCGCGTGGAAATTGCCCGCCATTGGCACGACGTTCATCCTTTCAAAGGAGCCGCCAAGTGAGCCGCTTCCAGACCCTGACCCCTTCATCCCTGAGCCGCGAAGACTTCGTCAAAGCCTTCGCCGACATCTACGAGCATTCGCCCTGGGTCGCCGAAAAGGCCTATGACTTGGGCAATGGCAACGACCTCGATGACATCGAGACGCTGCATGCGCGTATGAGCGACATCCTGCTGAGCGCCGATCATGCCACGCAACTGGCGCTGATCAACGCTCACCCGGATCTTGCCGGCAAAGCCGCCGTGCAAGGCCAACTGACCGAAGCCAGCACCAATGAACAGGCTGGCGCCGGTATCCACCAATGCACGGCTGAAGAGTTCGCACGCTTCACCGAGCTGAACGACGCCTACAAGGCCAAGTTCGCGTTCCCCTTCATCATGGCGGTAAAAGGCAGCAACCGGCATCAGATCCTCGCGGCGTTCGAGACGCGCATTCACAACTCGGCCCAAACCGAGTTCGCCTGCGCCCTGGCCGAGATCAACAAGATCGCAATGTTCCGTTTGCAAGCGCTTTGAGCCCTGACCATCCCCGCGCCCATTATTAAGGCAGACAAAAAGAATGAAAGCTTACGCCGTACCCTTCGAAAAATTCGTCAACCTGGCCGACGCTCGTCTGGGCACCAAAATCCTGTCCGTGACCGACGACTGGTTCGCCGACGCCAACCGCCTGTTCCAGCCGACCCCGGCGGTGTGGAAAGAAGGGGTGTTCGACGACAACGGCAAATGGATGGACGGCTGGGAATCGCGCCGCAAGCGTTTCGAAGGTTATGACAGCGCGGTGATCCGCCTGGGCGTGGCCGGTGCTATCAAGGGCGTGGACATCGACACCTCGTACTTCACCGGTAACTACCCGCCATCGGCCTCCCTGGAAGCCTGCTTCCTGGCCTCGGGCGAGCCGGACGAAAACACTGTGTGGACTGAAGTGTTGCCAGCGGTAGAACTCAAAGGTGACAGCCATCACTACCATGAAATCAGCGACGCCAAGGCTTACAGCCATTTGCGTTTCAACATCTACCCGGACGGCGGCGTAGCGCGTCTACGCGTATACGGCGTGCCCCATCGCGACTGGTCGGCCGTAGGCGATAACGAGCAAGTGGACCTGGCGGCAGCGCTCAATGGCGGTCGCGCCCTGGCCTGCTCCGACGAGCACTTCGGTCGCATGAGCAACATCCTCAACCCAGGCCGTGGCGTGAACATGGGCGACGGCTGGGAGACCGCGCGTCGTCGCACGCCGGGCAACGACTGGGTCATCGTGGCGCTCGGGCATGCCGGTGAAGTCGAGCAGATCGTCGTCGACACTCTGCACTTCAAGGGCAACTACCCGGACAGCTGCTCGATCCAGGGCGCGTTCGTCAAAGGCGGCACCGACAGCCAGATCGAAACCCAGAGTCTGTTCTGGCGTGAGCTGCTGCCGAGCCAGAAACTGGAAATGCACGCCGAGCACACCTTCGTTGAACAGATCAAGGCGCTGGGCCCGATCACCCACATTCGCCTCAACGTGTTCCCGGACGGTGGCGTGAGCCGGTTGCGGGTGTTGGGCAAGGTCGCGAAGTAAACGCCCCAGGCTGTGTTTTCAACTGTGGGAATGAGCTCGCTCACGAATGCGGTGCGTTGAACGCTGAAGAATGTGTCGGATGTACCGAACGCTTCGCGAGCACGCTCGGCTCCCACAGCAAGTGTGTAAACCAAAGATCCATGATTGGCCCTGATGCACATTTATCCTGAACCTGAGAACAGAAGAACCCGCATGCGCAAACTGATCATCGAACCGCTGACCAAAGAAGCCTTCGCCCCTTTCGGTGATGTCATCGAAACCGATGGCAGCGATCATTTCATGATCAACAACGGCTCGACCATGCGCTTCCATCGTCTGGCCGAGGTTGAGACGGCGACGCCGGAAGACAAGGCGATCATCAGCATCTTCCGCGCCGACGCGCTGGACATGCCGTTGACCGTGAGCATGCTGGAACGCCACCCGCTGGGCAGCCAGGCTTTCATTCCGCTGCTCGGCAACCCTTTTCTGGTCGTGGTCGCGCCATTTGGCGACGCACCTGAACCAGAGTTGACCCGCGCCTTCATCACCAATGGCAGGCAGGGTGTTAATTACCATCGCGGCGTCTGGCACCACCCGGTGCTGACGATCGAAAAGCGGGATGACTTCCTGGTGGTTGATCGCAGTGGCAATGGCAATAACTGCGATGAGCATTTCTTCGAAGAGAGTCAGAAGATGATTCTCGATCCCCA
The DNA here is from genome assembly GCF_002934685.1 of Pseudomonas bohemica. Lineage (GTDB taxonomy): Bacteria > Pseudomonadota > Gammaproteobacteria > Pseudomonadales > Pseudomonadaceae > Aquipseudomonas > Aquipseudomonas bohemica. The sequence goes on along the minus strand of NZ_NKHL01000069.1, from coordinate 4,167 downwards.
TTTATAAGAGAGAGCGCCTGAACGTCCGCAAGTGACGACAGGCACGAGGTACACACTGTGCAAGCACATCTGATGGAATGGCTGAATCTGGGCGTGCGCTGGATTCACATGATCGTCGGGATCGCCTGGATCGGCGCATCCTTTTACTTCGTCTGGCTGGAGAACAACCTCAACCGCGTCAACCCGCGGAACGGGTTGTCCGGTGACCTGTGGGCGATCCACGGCGGCGGTATCTATCACCTGGAAAAATACAAGCTCGCCCCACCGACCATGCCGGACAACCTGCACTGGTTCAAATGGGAAGCCTACTGGACCTGGATGTCGGGCGTCGTGCTGCTGTGCGTGGTGTTCTACTCCAACCCGGTTCTGTATCTGCTGGCGCCAGGCAGCACGCTGACCGGCCCTGAAGGTGTCGCCATCGGCATCGGTTCGCTGATTGCCAGCTGGTTCATCTACGACCTGCTGTGCGACTCGCCGCTGGGCAAGCGCCCCGGCCTGCTGGGTCTGGTGCTGTTCGTGCTGGTCATCGGCGCCTGCTATGGCTTCAGCCAGGTGTTCAGCGGCCGTGGTGCGTACCTGCACACCGGCGCGATCATCGGCACCATCATGGTGGGCAACGTGTTCCGCATCATCATGCCGGCGCAACGGGCACTGGTTGCCGCCATCGCCGAAAATCGCACGCCGGACCCAACGCTGCCTGCCAAGGGCCTGCTGCGTTCGCGCCATAACAACTACTTCACCCTGCCGGTGCTGTTCATCATGATCAGCAACCACTTCCCGAGCACCTACGGCAGTCAGTACAACTGGTTGATCCTGGCGGCGATCGCGGTATGTGCAGTGCTGGTGCGTCACTACTTCAACACTCGCCACAACAGCCACAAGTTCGCCTGGGCCTTGCCGGTCGGTGCGCTGGGGATGATCTGCCTGGCCTATGTGACTGGCCCTGCGCAAATGCCACGTGGCCCGGAAGTCGCCAAGATCGAATACCAGCCACTGCCTGCAACGGCGATTGGTGGTCATCGTGCTGACGAGCCCAAGCCTGAAGTCGCGCCAGCACCTGCTCCTGCGGCCGCACCCGCCCAGGCCAGCAATGCCGGCGGCGTGGATTTCGACAAGGTCCACAGCGTGATTCAGGAACGCTGCGCAGTCTGCCATTCGGCCAAACCGACCAGCCCGCTGTTCAGCAGTGCACCGGCGGGAATCATGTTCGACACACCGCAGCAGATCCAGCAACTGGCCCCGCGCATCCAGGCCCAGGCCGTGACCGCGCAAATCATGCCGCTGGGCAATATCACGCAGATGACCCAGCAGGAACGTGATCTGCTGGGACAGTGGATCGACAAGGGAGCGCAGACGAACTGAGCAAACGGCCCGGTTTGCCGGGTCACATGAAATCCCTTGTAGAGCGCGCTTGCCCGCGATGGGTTGTGTCAGCCGACCAATCTGTCACACAAACACCGCAATCGCGGGCGGGCGCTCTCTTACAAGACCAACGTTTCACCGCCCGGCTGCAGCGGGCGTACCCAAAAATAAGAACAATGAGGTGTTGCATGTCCGAGTCAACTCACGCGCGCATCCCTGCTGCGCCACCAAGACAGCCCCTGCCACTGATGCAACTGATTCTGGTGGGCCTGCAACACGTCCTGTTGATGTACGGGGGTGCCGTTGCGGTGCCGCTGATCATCGGCCAGGCCGCTGGCCTCTCCCGTGAAGAAATCGCCTTCCTGATCAATGCCGACCTGTTGGTGGCCGGCATCGCCACGGTCGTGCAGTCTCTGGGTGTCGGCCCGCTCGGTATCCGCATGCCGATCATGATGGGTGCCAGTTTCGCGGCGGTCGGCAGCATGGTCGCCATGGCCGGCATGCCAGGCGTGGGCCTGCCGGGGATTTTTGGCGCGACCATCGCCGCCGGTTTCTTCGGCATGCTCATCGCCCCGTTCATGTCCAGGATCGTGCGCTTCTTCCCGCCGCTGGTCACCGGCACGGTCATCACCTCCATCGGCCTGTCGCTGTTCCCCGTGGCGGTGAACTGGGCCGGCGGCGGCAACAAGGCCGTGAGTTTCGGCGACCCGCTGTACCTGGGCGTGGCCGCGCTGGTGCTGCTGACGATCCTGTTGATCAACCGCTTCATGCACGGTTTCTGGGTCAACATCTCGGTGCTGATCGGCATGGGGCTGGGCTACATCCTTTCCGGGTTCATCGGCATGGTCGACCTCAGCGGCCTGGCCCAGGCCGACTGGGTGAAAGTGGTCACGCCGCTGCATTTCGGCATGCCGCAATTCAGCCTCGCCCCGATCCTCTCCATGTGTCTGGTGGTGGTGATCATCTTCGTCGAATCCACCGGGATGTTCCTGGCGCTCGGCAAGATAACCGATCGCGAAGTGACGCCAGGCATGCTCCGTCGCGGGTTGCTGTGCGATGCGGCGGCCTCGTTCCTGGCGGGCTTGCTCAACACTTTCACCCACTCCTCGTTCGCCCAGAACATCGGCCTGGTGCAGATGACTGGCGTGCGCTGTCGCTCGGTCACCATCGTCGCCGGGGGTTTCCTGATTCTGCTCAGCCTGTTGCCCAAAGCGGCGTACCTGGTGGCGTCGATTCCACCGGCGGTGCTGGGCGGCGCGGCGATTGCGATGTTCGGCATGGTTGCCGCCACCGGCATCAAGATCCTCCAGGAAGCCGACATCTCCGACCGTCGCAATCAGTTGCTGGTCGCGGTCAGCATCGGCATGGGCCTGATCCCCGTGGTGCGGCCGGAGTTCTTCAGCCACTTGCCACACTGGATGGGGCCGATCACCCACAGCGGCATCGCTATGGCGACCTTGAGCGCGGTGCTGTTGAACCTGCTGTTCAACGTGCTTGGTGGCGCGGAACGAGCGGCCATGGCAGGGCCGATGCACTCGCACTAGTGATCGATGCCCTGTTTTCGACTCGACTGCTCTGTCACAGAGCACTTGAGGACGACTGCGCGAGTCAGTATCCTCCGCCGCCGCCTCGCTGCACTCAAAAAACAGGGTCTGACGACCACCGCACAATATTCTGACTGACCGGACAACTAACCGATCGGTCACTGCGCCACCGAAAAGGCATGGAAAAACCCCCGATCCGACTGTTTTTCAAACAGCCGGCGAGACTTTTACGTCTTTTTTCAGGGTATTGGCGCAGCTCTTGCTAACAATAAGAAGTTGACCAAACGGACAACTAAAACAGCAAGGAAAAGGCGCCGAAACAGAGCGTCGATCACCACAGACAACGACTTTTCACCCTAGGGAGTAAATGCATGAACCGCACGCTTTCCAGCCTGATGGCCGTCGGCAGCCTGCTTGCCGCCACTCCGGCAATGTCCGGCGATTTGCTGCAGTGGCAGAGCAACAGCCTGACGTATCTCTACGGCAAGGACTTTGCCATTAACCCGGAAATCCAGCAGACATTTACCTTCGAACATGCTGATGGCTGGAAATACGGTGACAACTTCCTGTTTGTCGATAACATCTTCTACAACGGCAAGAAGGATTCGGGCGAGGGCAATAACACGCTCTACGGCGAGTTCTCCCCTCGCCTCTCGCTGGGCAAGATCTTCGATCAGAAGTTCGAACTCGGTCCGATCAAAGACGTGTTATTGGCAGGGACTTACGAGTTTGGTGAGGGTGATGTCGAGTCGTACCTGATCGGTCCGGGCTTCGATTTGAATATCCCCGGTTTCGATTACTTCCAGCTCAACTTCTACAAGCGCTATAACGACGGGCACCGTGCGGGGTATGGCGCCTGGCAGATCACGCCGGTCTGGTCCTATACCATTCCGGTGGGCAAGTCCGACATCCTGATCGACGGTTACATGGACTGGGTCGTGGACAATAAACAGTCCAACACCAAAGGCGACTACCACTCCAACCTGCACTTCAACCCACAGATCAAATACGACCTGGGCAAGGCGCTGAACCTGCCTGATCGTCAGTTGTATGTGGGTATCGAATATGACTACTGGACTAACAAGTACGGGGTCAACGACACCCGGTACTTCGATACCGATCAAAATACCGCGAGCTTGTTGGTGAAAGTGTTCTTCTGATCCATCGCGGCGCGGGCCAGCAATCCCTGCGCACCGCAATTGACTCGCAGGGTGCTCGCAAAGAGCACCGACCTGTAGGCGCGCGCCTGCCCGCGATGGCG
>NZ_NKHL01000046.1 GCF_002934685.1 Pseudomonas bohemica | reverse complement strand
TTCGTAACGCTTTGCCATGCGGGCCTCCAGCCAATCATGGCGGCAATTCTACCCTGCCGACTTTTCGTACAAAACCTAGTAATATCAGGGCCCTGTCGAAGTTTGACCATATACCCGTTAAGGATAAAACGATGCAAATCAGAGAAATGGCTCAAGCGGTATTGATTGTCAGTGGTGCATTGATGCTTGTTGCGTGCGCAGGCGGGCCATCCGAAGGTGAGATTCAGGCCGCCTTGCAACCCAAGCTTGAGGGCGCGTCCTGCGTGCGTGCGCCGATGTTCAAGACTTTCCCTGTGACGCTGAACGAAGGTTTCGGGAGCGGCACGTCGATCGGTAATGAGTCCTCTTTTGATGCGTTGGTGGCTGCGGGGCTGCTCGCTAGAAATGGCAACACTTATTCCCTCACTGATCCTGGGCAAGCTGCTTATGTCCAGCAGGAGTCAGGATTCTGTTATGCCCAAGGCTATGAAATAGCCAAGATCAAAGACACTTCTGAAAACACCGAAAAAATGGGCCCGGCTGTCGATAAGTCATGGGTAGTGACGGTGGACATTCGTCAGAAGTCGGTCGCCGCGTGGGCCAAAACACCTGCTATTCAGAAATTGGCACACAACCCGGAAACGCTTAGTGAGGAACCGAAAAGCTATCGCGTGGTTGTCGGCAGGTTGAAGGCGGATAACACGCTGCAGTTGATTGACCCACGCTTTTCTATCATGCGTGGTTTAAGCGTCAATCAGGCGTTTTGAATCCATGGCAACGACCCATCTTGGGTAGACGGAAAGATCCGATTTAACACCAGCCCGCTCTGCGGGCTAAGTCAGTAGAAGGCGCGACTTACGAGGCTTCAATTCTGGAGAGCCGAGGCAGTAGAAGGGGCGGTGATCGGCGCCCTAGATCGAGCATGCAAAAGGAGTGATTTATGGCTTGAACCCGGGGCGGTTCAATTTCGCCGTTCTGCATCCGCATGGCCATATAGGCTCGATCCTTAAACAGTTGGTGCGGATCGACGTCGGCGGGATGATTGATAGACCAAGGAGCAGGAACAAATATATTGTGTAGGCTGCATCTATTTGTGGAACTGAAGCCTCAATACAGCCACACACCCTACACTTATATAAATATAACCAGTGTATCGCGTACGTCCGGGTGGAGGTCTGCCTACTGCAGCCCAGCCAGAAATTCCGGTTGTGCAACCGCTTAGTATGAAACATCTGCCTCAAACTTGATCGGCCTGTATTGAGCTGTTAGTCAGCGTGATGCCCACACATGCCACGCGACATCAGTCAAGCAGAGCTGACTGGATGACTGGTGAATTATGCGCACGGATAAAACTCAGCCGACGTTGTCAAGAGTGGCGGAATTGCTCGCATTGCAAAACGCGCCAAGCCCTGCACGGAGGAAAAACGCCACGGCCGGGCAGGGGGGGCAGGCGAACGGCCGGCCGGCCATACCTGCCGACAGCGCGCCCTGGCTGGCGAAAGCCGCCACGGTGCTGGGTCGCCCGGCCGACGCTGTCAGAATGTTTTCGCGAAGCGGTTTGCTGACCCTAGAACATATCCGTCTGATGATGTTCTGCCAGGAACCGTCGCCACCTCGATGGAGTGTGCTTGGTTACCCCATCATTCCCCATGGGGTTCCCGCGGGGCTTTGGCATGAGGCCTTGCTGCGTGCCAATACCGTCGCCATGGCGGTACAAACGTGCACCTTCGCGCTCGATGAACAAGGCACCGCGGTGCTGATCACGCAGATCCCTTTCCATGCCTATGGCGATGCTCAAGCCTTGGCGCAGGCCTTGGCAGACATGGATGAGCTCGCATCAGGTCTGGCGACCACCGTTTCTGCTGCAGCCCACGTCGGCAGCGTTGGTCACTCGCCGCCGTCGCCTGACATGGCCCCCACCAGCCCTGATCTAGCCCAATTGAGCAGCCGAGTCGAGGCCCTCGCCACTGAGCAAATGGGCGCGCAATGGCATCGTCCCTTGCTCGAACAGGCGCTGCCCGAGCTCGGTCTACCTGTGCCGAAAGCGATGTTTGGCAGCGTTGGAGCGTTCAAGTTCGGCAAACGCTTCGTCGAACTGATCGCCGCCCCTGACCAGAAAAGCCTGCTGCTCAGCACGCCGGTATCGGTGCAGCTGAAGACCTTGCCGCAACGTCGAGCGGCACTGCAGACCAGCTTCTACCTACTCACCGGCGCGCATTGCAGCATCGCGCTCGCGCCCAACGGTGCCTCCCTGCAGTCACGGTGGGATGCGACCGGTCTCGATGGCAAGGACCTGGCAGCCTGGCTGGCGGACTTCGTCACCCTGGCTATCTCGATCGACCGTGGCGACAACGCCGCGACGAGCGCCTCGGGCATTTCGAACACGGAGTTTAAGCGATGAATGAAGTTAGCAGCAACATCCGACACACCCCCATGCAGCAGATCGAGCACAACGTCGACCGTGAAAGCGGGGTCCAACGGCAGGCGCCTGCGGTGGGTGATCGACTGCATCGTGTCGGCCAGAGCCTGCTCGGTATCAGCGGACAATTGCTGTCCGACAGGATGTCCAACCTGCCATCCATGCGTTCGCTCGGTGCCATGGCCGGGCATGGCGTGCAGCAGCTAATCACCTGTGGCGGCCCGACTGTTGCTCGGGAAGAAGTGCTCATGCGCGCGTACCACGCGATGCTGCCGGTGCTCGCCGCCGAAGCCAAATGGGCGCTGCTCGGCACGCAAGGCGTGATCTCCCTGGCCAAGATCGGTGCGAATCTTTACCGGCAGACGCGCATGGAGCGCTTGCCGGAGTCGGACGTAGCTGTGCGAGGGCATTTCGGTCTCAGTCAACAGCAATGGGATGCCAAGGGCGAGGATGAGCAAAACCAGCTGCGCGCCCAACACAGCACCGATTCACGCAACGTCACGCGCAACCAGGTCATCGCAGAAGCCGCGTTTCTGGTCATGTCTTCCCTGAGCCTGGCCAAGGGCGATGGCGCCGTCGCGGCCCGCGTGCTAGCGACCCAGATGCGTAATATCATTTATGCGGGCAGCCGCGAATCACTGCAGGCCACCATCTGCCTGACCGGCAGCAAGCACGGCAATGCCTCGCACGGGGTGAACGAGTCGAACATGGCCACTAATGGCTGGACCTACGCAGCCATGACCCTGGCGGCGGGCTACCTGCAAGACACAGTGATTAGCAACGTACTCCCCAAAGGGCAATCCGTATCCGGTGCGCACCTCAACGGCGCCGACGGCAAGCCGCTGACCGGCAATGCACTGAAGAACGCTGTGAATATGGTTGCCGGGGTCCGCGCGTTGGCCAACAGCGCGATCGAGTTCATTGATGCCTATCGCGGTAAGCACTACGACCTCAAGCAGGTCGGAGACGAACAGAAGCTGCAGGAATTCGGCAAAAAAATGGTGCCGATGAAGGACTACGAGCGGCTGCTGGACCACTCGATCGCACGCCTGAGCTGGAACAATGTGTCCAATGCTGGGGTACTGGCCTTGCAACAGGCTGCTGAAGGCATTGGCAAAGAGAACCTGCCGCCAGGCGTCATGCAATTTCTCGGCAATGCCGGCACAGCGGCGATGTTCGGTGCGACCTACCGCATGGTCAACCAGACCTACCAGGCCCACGCCAAGATGCGCACCGCCTGGGCCGCGCACCAGTCTGGCCAACCACGCCAGGCGGAAGGTCCGATCGGTGTCGTGGTCGACGACGACCCCCCTGAAGCGGACAGCAGCTTGGTACGCGCTGCATCTTCGCCGGCAGCGAGCCCTCAGTCGCAATCGCTGCAGGACAGCGAGCCACATGACAATGGTTCTGAAGCCAGCCAGGAAACGCAGGTCGTTCGTGCCATCAGCCAGAGCGAGGATGACTTTTCGCAGACTTCTTCCGAGACTTCATTGAGTAGCGTGCAGTCGTCGAGCGACATGCACGCACTGACTATCCGCAGGCTCATCGCAGATATACCTACTGCGTCCCGTCCCCGTTACGGTACCACCGCTACGGCCGAGACACAGGGCACTCTGCCCACGATCGAGGAGGTGGAGGAAACGGAAAGCCTGCCTCCGAGCTAAGCGGTCACGCAAGCATGAGGATGGCCGAAACGAAGCTCTCCAGGATGTCTATTTCGAAGACCAGATTGGCCCCGGCAGTGAGTACCTGGATTGGGCAAAATCTGTCTATAACGCGATGCAGCGACCGCCAAGTGCGAAGGAACCTCGTAGTCGCAGTTGGCCCTTCACCAAATAACCGGAAAACGACCAGGTACGCCCAAGCCCAAGGCTTTCCAATATCTAGAAAATGCCTTTGAACTCGCGCTTAAGCATTGGTCGACGACTCTTGCCGCCAAGGTCCCAACTGCAACGGGGAATGTGGAAGTTGTTCAGACCCTTTTAGGCCACTCAGAATTGGACCACGCGAAGGCCTATCTCAGCGTGTGCCAGGAACGATTCGACAGGCATTTACGGTCGCGCTATAGCAACGCGGGATAGTTGAAATAAATAGGGCGTAGCGCCCTGTTTTTCCTTGCTTGCTAGGGCGTAGAGCCCTATAATACTTCGCATGGCCGGGCATGTCGCCCAGGTCGAAGCGGAGAATTCCTTATGAGTATGTCCACCAGCGTTGCAATCCCCACCACCCTCGCCGACCTGCTTCAAGCCCGTGAAGACGCGTTGCGCATGATCGGTGATTCAATCTCTGTCATGCGCAAGGCCAGTGAGGTGCTGGCACCGATGGGCTCGCTGCTGATGCCGTATAGCGCGCGCATCAACGGTGACGTCGGGCAGATCCGCCGTGAGCTGGATGCCAGCATGTGGCGTCGTGCGCTCGATCTGACCGGGTTCAAGCAACTGATGGACGCAGAAGCCGCCAAGGAGTTTGAAAAGGGTCTGGAGCCCAATCCGCCAGAGTTCACCGAGGGCACCATTCGGGCGACGTTCCTTGACTTGCGTATCAAAGCCGAGCCGATGTTTCGCCGGGGCATCTTCAACGTGTTCCGCTACCTGTCAGACGACTACCGTACCAACGAGAAAGAACCCTTTCGAATCGGTCGCAAGGTCATCATGTCAGCGATGATTTCGGAGGGGTACGGCATGCGTGGTGGCCTGCGTGTCAGTCATGGTTACGCCTCTGACAAGCTCAACGACCTTGACCGCGTGTTCACCACCCTAGACGGCAAGCCGTTTCAGCCCCGGTCGCTGGAATCAGCCATGGCCGTTGCGTTCGAGAAGATGGAAGTGTTCGAAAACGAGTATTACCGGGCTAAAGCGTTCCGTAATGGCAACCTGCACATGGAATTCAAGCGGCAGGATCTGCTGGACAAGGTGAATGAGCAGATCGCTGAGTTCTATGCCGATGGAGCTTTGCCGGATGCGCGTGCAGCCTAAAATACAGGGCGTAGCGCCCTAGAAGTAGTTGCATATTAGGGCGTAACGCCCTATTATGCATCTCAAGGCCGGGCAATTCGCTCAGGTCGTAGGAGAAAGCAATGCAAGCATCTGAACTTGAAGTGATCCAGCAAGCCTTAGCCATTCTGGATGCCCACCTGAAAGCCAAAGGCGAGGCGTTGCAGTCGCCGGGTGCCGTTCGCTCGTACCTGCGCCTTGAACTGGAGCAGGAGCAGTGCGAGGTTTTCGCGGTGTTGTTCCTCGACACCCAGCATCGCGTGTTGCAGTTCGTTCGCATGTTCACCGGCACCATTGATCAGGCATCTGTCTACCCACGTGAAGTGGTGAAAGCTGGGCTTGCGCTCAATGCTTCGGCAGCGATCGTTTGCCACAATCACCCGAGCGGCGATTCGACGCCTTCGCACGCTGACCGTCAAATCACGGTGCGCTTGAAGGATGCGCTGGATTTGGTGGGTATTCGCTTGCTGGATCACTTTGTCATCGGCCACGGCGAAACTACATCTTTTGCCGAAATGGGTTGGATCTAAATTTAGCGAGCCCCGCAAGGGGCTCCATCACAAGGTGATGCAATGGAAACCAAAGGCAGTTATGGGGAGCAAGTCAGCATTCGACCTGAATGTCTTTGTGCTCGCAAAGATTGGGCCGAGCCTAATGCTGATGAGGTACGCGCCGCGCTGAGAATGGCCAACTGGAGTGGGGAAGAACTGTCTCGGCGCATCGGCGTAGACAGTCGTACTGTGCGCCGCTGGACGCTAGGAGAAAAGCCGATCAACTATGCGTCTTGGTGCGTGTTGTGTGTGCAAGCCGGACTTGGCGAAATCTGGATGTTTGCCCCGCTGGCAGGCGAAGCCCCGAAGTAACGAGGAAAAGTGCGGATGAATCTGCTACAGCGAGTCTTCGTTTTGAATGCCTACGCGGTGATGCGTCGCCAGGTTTATTGCCGTCTCGGGCTTCACGGCCCAAGAAATGGACCTGATGGAAAACCCGGCAATGTGTGCTGCTGGGGGTGCGGCTTGGTCTACAACCAGGCCATGTGGAAAGAGTACATCGTCACTTTGAAGGACGGTCAGGAATACGAAGTGAAGGCGACTAACGAGTACCACGCAGGCTCTGTAGTCGTGTACGGGAATTTTAACGGTAGGACACTCGCTATTGACGGTCACACCGGCAAACCTTTGGGGTGTGAAGTGAAGGTTCATCGCGAGAACATCGCGAGCATCCACCTGAAGCCAAACAGTTAACGGAAAACGCGATGACCAGCTACCACGTACATGCAACATTACGATGGGAGGGTGCGTATGAACCCTAGGTTTTGTACGAAAAGTCGGCAGGGTAGAATTGCCGCCATGATTGGCTGGAGGCCCGCATGGCAAAGCGTTACGAA
>NZ_NKHL01000042.1 GCF_002934685.1 Pseudomonas bohemica | reverse complement strand
AACGCTGACGACTCATGGCACCTCCTATTTGGGCCTCATTATGAGGCTTGGAGGTGTCTATGAAACCAGGGGCGATTCACCCCTTATTATACTTCTGTACGTACTCTTGCCACTGTTAACCAACAGCCGAATGGTTGCCGATGGCAGGCCTCCAGTCGTCAACTTCTATGCCGTTTGATATCGGTAGATTTACGGACTGGGTGGCTCCTGCTCGCTATCAACTCGTAATGGGTATCGAAACTTGAAAAGAAGCACCGCCGCAAGTGACTTAACCGGCAACGGTATAACAGGACGTCGCTACTCAAGAAGCGCTGGCTTTCAGCGATCCGGTGCACGGGCTGCTCACTGTGCCAGCCGACTTCTACAGCGACCCGGCCTCGACGCGCATTCTACGCGAGGTGTCCCGGTGAGCGGCTATCGATGCACTGGAGGCCTCAATTTTGTGAGTGGGCGTCAGGCATGGTGCATCAACCTCATACACCGATGCTTGGCAGGCTTGCGGGCGGACTGTCGTCACCCAGAGTAGTCTGCTACGCTTCATTCATTTGATTTAGTCAGATTACCCCATGAATGATCACGACGAAAAAGCTGAACAGATTGAGCAACTGACAGGAACATCCGATCTTGCTGAAGCGTTAGATAGTGAACATTTTCGGCAGTTCTTGGATCAGGTGCCTATAGCTATTGCCGTCTCAGATCTGAGACACGTTGAAAACATCGTGTACGCAAATCTAGAGTTTGAGCGTCTTTCAGGGCGGAGCGCCAAAGACATCGTGGGAGGTGGATGGGAACAGATTGACGGCTTCGAAGTGGGGGCGGATGCTCATACTTTGGGACATGCAGTTGTCTATGATACTGACTACATAGGGGCATTCAACATCCCTCATCCGGGCGCTAGTGCCACGGTTGTGGATGCGTGGTCCAATCAGATCCAGGATGATGAGGGTATACCAGCCTTTCGGTTAGTGGCTTTGGTAGCAGTAGGGGAGCGCACGCAGGGCGACATAGAAAAGCTGAAGCTTAGCATCGAAGATAAAGACACTTTATTGCGAGAGCTGCAACACCGCGTGAAAAACAATCTTCAGATGATTACTGCCCTCATTCGACTTGAAGCTCGAAACCTTCCCGAGGGTCAAGAGGAGGAACGATTTGATAGGTTGGCCGGACGTATAGAGGCGCTGGGCCTTCTCTATAACTCCCTTTCTGAAACTGAACATGAGGAAGAGATAGATCTAGGTATCTACTTGAGTGAAGTTGCGTCGGCGGTTATGCATGCACATGCTTCACAGGGTATTCGGATTGAGACAAAAGTTGATACATGGCTAGCCTCGATAAATACGGCGATGCCTGCCGGTTTGGTGGTTAACGAGTTGCTCACAAACGCGCTGAAGCATGCTTTCATCGGAAGGGACGGCGGAACCATTCAACTGCACAGTCTCGTGACTCCTACGGGCTGCAGAGTGACGGTGGCCGATGATGGAGTCGGATTACCTGATGGCGTTGAATGGCCTAAGCCTGGCAAACTCAGCTCGCTAATAGTCAAATCGTTAAAGCAGAATGCGAAGGCCAACGTGACCGTAGAGTCGAAGTCAGGATGCGGTGTTAAGGTTGAAATCAATTTTGATCGCGCCCCGATCGAGCAGTAATAAGGTCTTCTTACCTAACAATGCGGTTGCCATATGCACGGCTACGAGGACAACCCCGATGTGGCGACGCCCGCGACTGCTGTTCACGTAGCCGGCATCAGGACCTCAGATTAGACGATCATGCGACCACGGTGGCAGCCGGACATGTCGCGCCGCGCCCTTTCTGCCACTCGTTCGTAACTGATGGCTCGTATCCACTACCTGATCGATTGCGCGCATGCTCTTGCAGGTCAGACGTAAGTGTCCGGCGAGCCCACCTGAGCCTTACTTCAAAAGTCTGAAAGCTCATCTAACTTCACGATGATGATATTATGCTATATTGGTGTACAAACCTGGGTATGAAGAGCACCCAATGCATCGTGTGTTCCTCCTCCATCGAAATGCCGCACGCTCAATACTGGCTTATCTGGCCGCTCTAGCCGTGCTGCTTTCCTTCTGCGCTTACGCGGATGAGACGCCGACTGTTGCTTCTTCCCTGCAACGCTCCAAAGCTGTGACTCAGGTGGTCCTGGGCATTTTTGGCTACGCACGATGGCCCCAACAGCCAGCTACGCTGCGTTTATGCCTAATAGGCCCGACCGAATACGCCGATGATCTGATTCGAGGTAACGTACAGAATTCGGCGCAGCCTCTGCAGACACGCCGCCTGCTGGCCGGCGATCCGAGCATTCCAGAATCCTGTGATGCCGTGTACATCGGTCGACTAAACACCTTACAGCGCCAACAGCTATTTAGAGATATCTCCGCTCACCCTATCTTGAGTATTAGTGAGAGCGATGATTCCTGTACGGTCGGAAGCATGTTTTGCCTGAATGTGACCGATGGACAGGTCACCTTCGAAGTGAACCTGGATTCAGTAGCTCGCAGTGGCGTACGCATTCACCCAAGTGTGCTTCAACTGTCGAAGCGACGCGGGAGCAGATCGTGAGACCGTGGGCAGTAATATGCGACCAACTCTAAGAGCATCCCTTACACGTGGGCATATGGGCGTGGCGATGCTGGCCGTGGGTCTGTCCAGCATCTTGCTCACGCTTTTGGGGGTATTCGCACTGCAGGCTTATGCGAACCATAATCTTCGGCTGATCGCCCGCTCCATCAACTACACAGTGGAAGCCGCAGTCGTATTCAACGACAGCGCAGCAGCCAACGAGAGTCTTACATTAATTGCTTCGACTGAGGAGGTCGCAGAGGCGAAGGTCTTTACAGCGGATGGTACGCTGCTGGCTCATTGGACAAAACCTCGAACAAGTATGTTTGAGCACTTGGAGGTAGTGGTCGCCCTAGCCTTGCTCGAAAACCCAGTCAGCCAACCGGTGGAGCATTTAGGGCAGCCCGTTGGCCGCATTGAGCTCACAGGTCAAGGTACCAGCGTGCTCCGGTTCTTACTTGGCGGCTTAGTTGGCATAATGCTGTCCACTGTACTCAGCGTAGTCTTTGCCAGTCATTTGTCGCGTCGCCTGCTGAATGAAATCATCCAACCTTTACGGAGCCTTGCAAGCGTTGCCCATGAGGCGCGCAGCGAACGCAGATTTGATCGTCGCGTACCGGAAGCGCCCATTTCAGAGCTCAATGAGCTAGGTGATGACTTTAACGCTCTCCTTGGGGAGCTGGAGACGTGGCAAAACCATGTCAGACGTGAGACAGAGACGTTGGTTCACCAAGCGAGCCACGACGGCTTGACTGGCTTGCCTAATCGCTCCTTGTTTGAAAGCCGCTTGGCCCATGGCGTAGCCTACGCAGAGCAGACTGGCGAGCACCTGGCGGTACTGTACCTGGACAGTGACAGTTTCAAGCAGATTAACGACACGTTAGGACATGCCGCTGGCGACCAAGTGTTGATCAGCGTTGCTGCCCGCGTCAAAGGACAGTTGAGAGAGGTCGATCTGGTCGCAAGGCTTGGAGGCGACGAATTCGCTGTATTGCTTAACCCACTTCGGTCCAGAGCAGACGCGGAGCGAATAATTGACCAGATCATTGCAAGCATGAAGACACCAATAGCTCTGAAGGATGGGAGAACGATCACCACATCTCTTAGCATCGGCCTTGCCTTCTACCCGGATGATGGCAGAGACCCAGTCGCGTTGTTGCATGCAGCAGACGTGGCAATGTATCAGGCCAAACGAACACGTCGCTCGGCTCCAGAGTCAGCGCGTCGACCGTAATGCTAATCACAGGAGCTTATTCGTGACCCGCTCGCTCGCACTCTCACGCTATTTTTTTCTTACAGCTGTACTGGTAATGCTTAGCCTGACTGGTTGTCAGACGATGCCTCATGGCCTATCCGCTGAACAAATCGCCGTACTCAAGCGCGAGGGCTTCGCTCAGACTGACGATGGTTGGGCTTTCGATCTTTCTGGAAAAGTTCTGTTTGGCAGCGACTTAGACAACCTCAACAGTCAGAGCCTGGCGATTGTAGACCGCATAGGAAAGGCGCTGCTCTCCGTGGATATCCAAAGTGTCAGAGTGGATGGTCATGCAGATGCGTCCGGCACACCTGCTTATAATCAGGACCTCTCTGAACGACGAGCTCGGAGCGTCGGGAATGCTCTAATCGCCATTGGGCTGAAGCCGCAAAACGTCCAGATCCGCGGTCTGGGTAGCAGCCAGCCGGTGGGAGACAATCAGACCAGCGTTGGTCGGACAGAGAATCGCCGAGTGTCGTTAGTAGTACCCTCTAGCTGACTCAAAGAGTGAAGATGCATCACCGCCTCACTGCACGTGAATAGGCAATCGCTCGTAATTCACCGGCTGCGATTATTTTCGATTTCTGCCCATGCGATATAGCGCGCGGCCGCATGGGCCATATGTACTGTCTGGTTCGTGATGCATCAAAGTGCGTGGAGACTCAGCCGGTGATGCAGTGCGCTTGGGCTTTTGCTTGCTTTTCGGTGCTCACCGGTGCTGTTTGCCAGGCATGAGCTCGGATTCAATCGCTGCGATATCGATATCGATATCAAGTCATCGAGTAAGCTGGCCTACCCAGGATTCATCTGCTCGTTGCGCTTGGCAAACTTCAATCGCCTGAGCTGCACGATTTCGTGAGTAAGCTTCTTGATGCCTGCTTGATTGCAGTTGAACTTCTTATCCCATAGGGCGACTTCCGAGCGGTTGTTACAGTTGAGGCAAGTTGTAGTGGTCAACTAATCCCGGACACGACGTTAAGTTTTTTCCTCGGCCCTCGCTGGAGCCAACCCATCGTTGAATTGAT
>NZ_NKHL01000107.1 GCF_002934685.1 Pseudomonas bohemica | reverse complement strand
CGTTGGTTGATATCCGTAACGGCAAAGGCATTGTCGATGACATCGACCACCTGGGTAACCGTCGTGTTCGCTGCGTAGGCGAGATGGCCGAGAACCAGTTCCGTGTTGGTCTGGTGCGTGTTGAGCGTGCGGTCAAAGAGCGTCTGTCGATGGCAGAAAGCGAAGGCCTGATGCCTCAGGACCTGATCAACGCCAAGCCAGTTGCTGCTGCGGTCAAAGAGTTCTTCGGTTCCAGCCAGTTGTCGCAGTTCATGGACCAGAACAATCCGCTGTCCGAGATCACCCACAAGCGCCGCGTTTCCGCTCTCGGCCCTGGTGGTCTGACTCGTGAGCGCGCAGGCTTCGAAGTTCGTGACGTACACCCGACTCACTACGGTCGTGTCTGCCCGATCGAAACGCCGGAAGGTCCGAACATCGGTCTGATCAACTCGCTGGCCGCCTATGCCCGCACCAACCAGTACGGCTTCCTGGAAAGTCCGTATCGCGTGGTGAAAGAGGGTCTGGTGACCGACGAGATCGTTTTCCTGTCCGCAATCGAAGAAGCCGATCACGTGATCGCGCAGGCTTCGGCGGCCATGAACGACAAAGGTCAACTGATCGATGAACTGGTTGCCGTGCGTCATCTGAACGAATTCACCGTCAAGGCGCCTGAAGACGTCACGTTGATGGACGTTTCGCCGAAGCAGGTAGTTTCGGTAGCAGCATCGCTGATTCCGTTCCTCGAGCACGACGACGCCAACCGTGCGTTGATGGGTTCGAACATGCAGCGTCAAGCTGTACCGACCCTGCGCGCTGACAAGCCGCTGGTGGGTACTGGCATGGAGCGCAACGTTGCGCGTGATTCGGGTGTTTGTGTCGTTGCTCGTCGTGGCGGCGTAATCGACTCCGTTGACGCCAGCCGTATCGTGGTTCGTGTTGCTGATGACGAAGTTGAACCAGGCGAAGCTGGTGTCGACATCTACAACCTGACCAAATACACCCGCTCCAACCAGAACACCTGCATCAACCAGCGTCCGCTGGTGAGCAAGGGCGATCGCGTTCAGCGCAGCGATATCATGGCTGACGGTCCGTCCACCGATATGGGTGAACTGGCTCTAGGTCAGAACATGCGCATCGCGTTCATGGCGTGGAACGGCTTCAACTTCGAAGACTCCATCTGCCTGTCAGAGCGTGTTGTTCAGGAAGACCGCTTCACCACGATTCACATCCAGGAACTGACCTGTGTGGCTCGTGATACCAAGCTGGGCCCAGAGGAAATCACTGCTGACATCCCTAACGTGGGTGAAGCAGCGCTGAACAAGCTGGACGAGGCGGGTATCGTTTATGTAGGTGCTGAAGTAGGCGCTGGCGACATTCTGGTAGGTAAGGTCACTCCGAAAGGCGAGACCCAACTGACTCCAGAAGAAAAGCTGCTGCGCGCAATCTTCGGTGAGAAGGCCAGCGACGTTAAAGACACCTCCCTTCGCGTACCTACCGGTACCAAGGGTACTGTCATCGACGTGCAGGTCTTCACGCGTGATGGCGTTGAGCGTGATGCCCGTGCGCTGTCCATTGAGAAGAGCCAGCTGGACGAGATCCGCAAGGATCTGAACGAAGAGTTCCGCATTGTCGAGGGCGCGACCTTCGAACGTCTGCGTTCCGCGCTGGTTGGTCGTTCCGTGGAAGGTGGTGCTGGCCTGAAGAAGGGCCAGGAAATCACCGACGAAGTCCTCGACGGTCTCGAGCATGGCCAGTGGTTCAAGCTGCGCATGGTCGAAGACGCGCTGAATGAGCAACTCGAGCGAGCTCAAGCTTACATCGTTGATCGTCGCCGTCTGCTGGACGACAAGTTTGAAGACAAGAAACGCAAACTGCAGCAGGGCGATGACCTGGCTCCAGGCGTGCTGAAAATTGTCAAGGTCTACCTTGCCATTCGTCGTCGCATCCAGCCGGGTGACAAAATGGCCGGACGCCACGGTAACAAGGGTGTGGTCTCCGTGATCATGCCGGTTGAAGACATGCCGCACGATGCCAATGGCACGCCTGTGGATATCGTCCTCAACCCGTTGGGTGTACCTTCGCGTATGAACGTCGGTCAGATCCTCGAAACTCACCTTGGCCTCGCAGCCAAAGGTTTGGGCGAGAAGATCAACCGCATGCTCGAAGAGCAGCGTAAAGTCGTTGAATTGCGCAAGTTCCTGAACGAGATCTACAACGAGATCGGCGGTCGTCAGGAGAGCCTGGATGACCTGTCAGATCAGGAAGTTCTGGATCTGGCGAAGAACCTGCGTGGTGGCGTTCCAATGGCAACTCCGGTATTCGACGGTGCCAAGGAAAGCGAAATCAAGGCCATGCTGCGCCTAGCGGATATGCCGGACAGTGGCCAGATGCAGCTGTTCGACGGTCGCACCGGCAACAAATTCGAGCGTCCGGTAACTGTTGGCTACATGTACATGCTGAAGCTGAACCACTTGGTGGACGACAAGATGCATGCGCGTTCCACTGGTTCTTACAGCCTGGTTACCCAGCAGCCGCTGGGTGGTAAGGCGCAGTTCGGTGGTCAGCGTTTCGGGGAGATGGAGGTCTGGGCGCTGGAAGCATACGGCGCGGCATACACTCTGCAAGAAATGCTCACAGTGAAGTCGGACGATGTGAACGGTCGTACCAAGATGTACAAAAACATCGTGGACGGCGATCACCGTATGGAGCCGGGCATGCCCGAGTCCTTCAACGTGTTGATCAAAGAAATCCGTTCGCTCGGTATCGATATCGATCTGGAAACCGAATAACACGTGACGCGAATCGAGAGTGGGTCGGTATGAACACTCTCTGCTCCGCCAGGAGGAAAGGCCTTGAAAGACCTACTGAATTTGCTGAAAAACCAGGGGCAAGTCGAAGAGTTCGACGCCATCCGTATCGGATTGGCATCGCCTGAGATGATCCGTTCGTGGTCGTTCGGTGAAGTTAAAAAGCCGGAAACCATCAACTACCGTACGTTCAAGCCTGAGCGTGACGGCCTGTTCTGCGCCAAGATCTTTGGCCCGGTAAAGGATTACGAGTGCCTGTGCGGTAAGTACAAGCGCTTGAAGCATCGTGGTGTGATCTGCGAGAAGTGCGGCGTTGAAGTTGCACTGGCCAAGGTCCGTCGTGAGCGTATGGCTCACATCGAACTGGCATCGCCGGTTGCCCACATCTGGTTCTTGAAATCGCTGCCGTCCCGTATCGGCTTGCTGATGGACATGACCCTGCGTGATATCGAACGCGTTCTCTACTTCGAGAGCTATGTCGTTATCGATCCAGGCATGACCACCCTTGAAAAAGGTCAGCTGCTGAACGACGAGCAGTACTTCGAAGCCCTCGAAGAGTTCGGTGATGACTTCGACGCCCGTATGGGCGCCGAGGCTGTGCGCGAACTACTGCACGCTATCGATCTGGAGCACGAGATTGGGCGTCTGCGCGAAGAAATTCCGCAAACCAACTCCGAAACCAAGATCAAGAAGCTGTCCAAGCGCTTGAAGTTGATGGAAGCCTTTCAGGGTTCCGGCAACCTGCCTGAGTGGATGGTGTTGACCGTTCTGCCGGTTCTGCCGCCAGATCTGCGTCCACTGGTCCCACTGGATGGCGGTCGTTTCGCGACTTCCGACCTCAACGATCTGTATCGCCGGGTGATCAACCGTAACAACCGTTTGAAGCGCCTGCTGGATCTGTCCGCTCCGGACATCATCGTGCGCAACGAAAAACGTATGCTGCAGGAAGCTGTGGATGCGCTGCTCGATAACGGTCGTCGCGGTCGCGCAATTACCGGTTCCAACAAGCGTCCTTTGAAATCCCTGGCTGACATGATCAAGGGTAAACAAGGTCGCTTCCGTCAGAACTTGCTCGGTAAGCGCGTTGACTACTCGGGTCGTTCGGTAATTACCGTAGGTCCGACCCTGCGTCTGCACCAATGCGGTCTGCCGAAGAAGATGGCTCTCGAGCTGTTCAAGCCGTTCATTTTCGGCAAGCTGGAAATGCGTGGCCTGGCGACCACCATCAAGGCTGCCAAGAAGATGGTCGAACGTGAGCTGCCAGAGGTCTGGGACGTTCTCGCCGAAGTGATTCGCGAACACCCAGTGTTGCTCAACCGGGCACCTACCCTTCACCGTCTCGGTATCCAGGCGTTTGAACCGGTGTTGATCGAAGGTAAGGCAATACAGCTGCATCCGCTGGTTTGTGCGGCATACAACGCCGACTTCGACGGTGACCAAATGGCCGTTCACGTACCGCTGACGCTGGAAGCCCAGCTCGAAGCGCGCGCGCTGATGATGTCGACCAACAACATTCTGTCGCCAGCCAACGGTGAGCCAATCATCGTTCCGTCGCAGGACGTTGTATTGGGTCTGTACTACATGACCCGTGAAGCGATCAACGCCAAGGGCGAAGGCCGTATCTTCGCGGATCTGCAGGAAGTCGACCGCGTGTTCCGCGCCGGCGAAGCTGCACTGCACGCGAAAATCAAGGTTCGTATCAACGAAACCGTGAACGATCGTGATGGCGGCAGTGTTACCAATACTCGTATCGTCGACACCACTGTCGGCCGTGCGTTGCTGTTCCAGGTGGTTCCGGCTGGCCTGTCTTACGACGTGGTCAACCAGCCAATGAAGAAAAAGGCGATTTCTAAGCTGATCAACCAGTGCTACCGCGTGGTTGGTCTGAAAGAGACCGTGATCTTCGCTGACCAGCTGATGTACACCGGTTTTGCCTACTCGACGATCTCGGGTGTTTCCATCGGCGTTAACGACTTCGTTATCCCGGATGAGAAAGCTCGCATCATCGACGCCGCTACTGAAGAAGTTAAAGAGATCGAAAGTCAGTACGCATCCGGCCTGGTAACCCAGGGCGAGAAGTACAACAAGGTGATCGACCTCTGGTCCAAGGCCAACGACGAAGTGTCCAAGGCGATGATGTCCAACCTCTCGAAAGAGAAGGTTGTCGACCGTCATGGCGATACCGTGGATCAAGAGTCGTTCAACTCGATGTACATGATGGCCGACTCCGGTGCGCGGGGTTCCGCAGCACAGATTCGTCAGCTGGCCGGTATGCGTGGCTTGATGGCCAAGCCGGACGGCTCGATCATCGAGACGCCGATCACTGCGAACTTCCGAGAAGGCTTGAGCGTACTCCAGTACTTCATCTCGACTCACGGTGCTCGTAAAGGTCTGGCGGATACCGCCTTGAAAACTGCGAACTCCGGTTACCTGACCCGTCGTCTGGTAGACGTGGCGCAGGATCTGGTAGTGACCGAAGTCGACTGCGGTACCGAACAGGGCCTGCTGATGACTCCGCACATCGAAGGCGGCGACGTCGTCGAGCCTCTGGGTGAGCGTGTACTGGGTCGTGTAATTGCGCGTGATGTGTTCAAGCCTGGTACCGAAGACGTCATCGTTCCGGCCGGCACCCTGGTCGACGAGAAGTGGGTCGAATTCATCGAGCTGAACAGCATCGACGAAGTGATCGTGCGCTCGCCAATCAGCTGTGAAACACGTCACGGGATCTGCGCCAAGTGCTACGGTCGCGATCTGGCTCGTGGTCACCAGGTGAACATTGGTGAAGCTGTCGGCGTTATTGCTGCTCAGTCGATCGGTGAGCCGGGTACCCAACTGACCATGCGTACGTTCCACATCGGTGGTGCGGCAAGCCGTACTTCCGCAGCCGACAGTGTTCAGGTGAAGAACGGGGGTATCGTCCGCCTGCACAACCTGAAGCATGTTGAGCGTCTCGACGGCGCCCTGGTCGCGGTATCGCGTTCCGGTGAGCTGGCGATCGCCGATGAGTTCGGTCGTGAGCGCGAGCGTTACAAGCTCCCTTATGGTGCAGTGATCTCGGTGAAGGAAGGCGACAAGGTCGACGCTGGCTCTATCGTGGCCAAGTGGGACCCGCACACTCACCCGATCGTTACCGAAATGAAAGGTACCGTGACGTACGTGGGCATGGAAGAGGGTATTACGATCAAGCGCCAGACGGACGAACTGACCGGTCTGACCAACATCGAAGTACTGGATGCCAAAGATCGCCCTGCGGCAGGCAAAGATATTCGCCCTGCTGTGAAGATGGTAGGTATCGATGGCAAGGATCTGCTGTTGCCAGGTACTGACGTACCGGCTCAGTACTTCCTGCCGGCGAACGCCCTGGTCGGTGTCGCGGACGGTGCTCAAGTGGGCGTAGGTGATGTTATCGCCCGTATCCCGCAAGAGACTTCCAAGACCCGTGACATCACCGGCGGTCTGCCGCGCGTTGCCGACTTGTTCGAAGCGCGTCGCCCGAAGGAAGCATCGATCCTGGCGGAAGTCAGCGGTACGATCGCCTTTGGCAAAGAGACCAAGGGCAAGCGTCGTCTGGTGATCACTCCGAACGACGGTAGCGATCCGTACGAAGAGCTGATTCCAAAATGGCGTCACCTGAACGTCTTCGAAGGTGAGCAGGTGAACCGCGGTGAGGTTATCTCCGACGGCCCTAGCGATCCGCACGACATCTTGCGTTTGCTGGGTGTCAGCGCTCTGGCGAAATACATCGTCAACGAGATTCAGGACGTTTACCGCCTGCAAGGCGTGAAGATCAACGACAAGCACATCGAAACGATCCTTCGTCAGATGTTGCGCAAGGTCGAGATCAGCGAGTCGGGCGACTCTACCTTCATCAAGGGCGACCAGATGGAGTTGACGCATGTATTGGTTGAGAACGAGCGTCTGGCACAGGACGAGAAATTCATTGCGAAATTCACTCGTGTGCTGCTAGGTATCACCAAGGCATCGTTGTCCACCGAATCGTTCATCTCGGCGGCTTCCTTCCAGGAGACCACTCGCGTTCTGACCGAGGCGGCGGTAACCGGCAAGCGCGATTATCTGCGCGGTTTGAAAGAAAACGTGGTTGTGGGTCGTCTGATTCCGGCCGGTACCGGTCTGGCATATCACAGCGAGCGTAAGCGTCGCCGTGATGCTGACAAACCGCTGCGTGTGAGTGCGAGCGAAGTCGAAGCTGCGCTGACCGAAGCGTTGAACTCAAGCAGTAATTGAGAGTAGGGCCCTGAATCTGTGTCCACCTAAACCGACAGGCAATTTACTGTAAACGGGTGGGCATTGAGGTCGGGGCTTTGCCTTGACTGGGGGCGGGATCCTCTTTAGACTCTTGTACCCCTAAATCTGGCGGGACGTATGTCCTGCCATTTTGCTTTTCTTGTAAGACAATAGCGTCGCAAGACAACAGTGGAGCTAGTAGATGGCAACTATCAACCAGCTGGTACGTCAGCCGCGTAAGCGTATCGTCGAGAAATCCGACGTGCCTGCGCTGCAGAACTGCCCGCAACGTCGTGGCGTGTGCACTCGCGTGTACACTACTACGCCGAAAAAACCTAACTCGGCACTGCGTAAAGTATGCCGCGTGCGTCTGACCAACGGGTTCGAGGTTTCCTCGTACATCGGCGGTGAAGGCCACAACCTGCAAGAGCACAGCGTCGTCCTGATTCGTGGCGGCCGTGTAAAAGACTTGCCAGGTGTTCGTTACCACACCGTTCGCGGTTCGTTGGATACCTCCGGTGTTAAAGGTCGTAACCAGGGTCGTTCGAAATACGGTACCAAGCGTCCGAAGTAATTCGGTCGTCTTGCAGTCGTTCATAAATTTTATTGTGTCGATAAGAGTAAGGTCGGGCGATGCATTTAATGCGCTGTCCCGAGCGAACCTGAAGACCGTTTGAGGGCTTATCATGCCAAGACGTCGCGTAGCAGCAAAACGTGAGATTCTGGACGATCCGAAGTACGGATCGCAGATTCTCGCCAAGTTCATGAACCACGTAATGGAAAGCGGCAAAAAAGCCGTTGCCGAACGTATCGTTTACGGAGCCCTGGACACAGTCAAGGCTCGTAAGGCTGGTACCGATCCCCTGGAACTCTTCGAAAAAGCACTCGACGCCATCGCTCCGCTGGTCGAAGTGAAGTCGCGCCGTGTAGGCGGTGCTACTTACCAGGTTCCGGTCGAAGTTCGCCCATCCCGTCGTAATGCTCTGGCAATGCGTTGGCTGGTAGACTTCGCGCGCAAGCGCGGCGAGAAGTCTATGGCTCTGCGTTTGGCTGGCGAACTGATGGACGCCGCCGAAGGTAAAGGTGCTGCAGTTAAGAAGCGTGAAGACGTGCACCGTATGGCTGAAGCCAACAAGGCTTTCTCGCACTACCGCTTCTAATTTCAGCGTCACTAATTTTGCGAGGGCTTTATGGCTCGTACTACACCGATTAACCGCTACCGTAACATTGGTATCGTGGCTCACGTGGATGCTGGTAAAACCACCACCACTGAGCGCGTCCTTTTTTACACCGGCAAAAGCCACAAGATGGGCGAGGTGCATGACGGCGCCGCGACCACCGACTGGATGGTTCAGGAGCAGGAGCGTGGTATTACCATTACTTCTGCTGCTATTACTGCCTTCTGGCAGGGTTCCGAGAAGCAGCACAAAGACCAATACCGCTTCAACGTTATTGACACCCCGGGCCACGTAGACTTCACCATTGAAGTTGAGCGTTCCCTGCGTGTGCTCGACGGCGCGGTCGTTGTGTTCTGCGGTACCTCGGGCGTTGAGCCGCAGTCGGAAACCGTATGGCGTCAAGCCAACAAATACGGCGTACCGCGTATCGTTTACGTGAACAAGATGGACCGTGCCGGCGCCAACTTCCTGCGCGTAATCGCGCAGATCAAACAGCGCCTGGGTCATACGCCTGTACCTATCCAGTTGGCTATCGGTGCTGAAGACAACTTCCAGGGTCAGATCGATCTGATGACCATGGAAGCGGTTTACTGGAACGATGCCGACAAAGGTATGGTTCCGCGTCGTGAAGCTATTCCTGCTGAGTTGCAGGAACTGGCTGATGAGTGGCGCAGCAACATGGTTGAAGCTGCAGCTGAAGCCAGTGAAGAGCTGATGAACAAGTATCTCGAGGGTGAAGAGCTCACCAACGAGGAAATCAAGACCGCTCTGCGTCAGCGTACTATTGCTGGTGAGATCGTCTTGGCTGTTTGCGGTTCTTCGTTCAAGAACAAGGGTGTTCCTCTGGTTCTCGACGCCGTTATCGACTATCTGCCGGCTCCAACCGACATTCCTGCCATCAAGGGTTCCGATCCTGATGATGAGGAAGTTCAGATGGAGCGTCACGCAGACGACAACGAGCCGTTCTCGGCTCTGGCGTTCAAGATCGCGACCGACCCATTCGTGGGCACCTTGACTTTCGTCCGCGTTTATTCGGGCGTGTTGGCCTCCGGTGACGGCGTCATCAACTCGGTCAAGGGCAAGAAAGAGCGTGTCGGTCGTATGGTGCAAATGCACGCTAACGCCCGTGAAGAAATCAAGGAAGTACGCGCTGGTGACATCGCGGCCTTGATTGGCATGAAGGACGTCACTACTGGTGAAACCTTGTGCAGCGCTGACAAGCCAATCATTCTGGTTCGTATGGACTTCCCGGAGCCGGTAATTTCGGTTGCCGTTGAGCCAAAAACCAAAGATGACCAGGAAAAAATGGGTATTGCACTGGGCAAGCTTGCTCAGGAAGACCCGTCTTTCCGCGTCAAAACTGATGAAGAGACTGGTCAAACGATCATCTCGGGCATGGGCGAGTTGCACCTGGACATCCTGGTTGACCGGATGCGCCGTGAGTTCAACGTCGAAGCCAACATCGGTAAGCCTCAGGTTTCGTATCGTGAGCGCATCACGAAGAACTGTGAAATCGAAGGCAAGTTCGTTCGTCAGTCCGGCGGTCGTGGCCAGTTCGGTCATTGCTGGATCCGTTTTGCACCTGCTGACGAAGGTCAGGAAGGTCTGCAATTCGTGAACGAAGTGGTGGGTGGTGTGGTTCCTAAGGAATACATCCCGGCTATCCAGAAGGGTATTGAAGAGCAGATGAAGAACGGCGTTGTTGCCGGCTATCCGCTCATCGGCCTGAAGGCTACCGTGTTTGATGGTTCTTACCACGACGTCGACTCGAACGAGATGGCGTTTAAGGTGGCTGCTTCCATGGCGACCAAGCAACTGGCCCAGAAGGGCGGTGGTGAGCTGCTTGAGCCGATCATGGCGGTAGAGGTTGTTACGCCTGAAGACTATATGGGTGACGTGATGGGCGACCTTAACCGTCGTCGCGGCATGATCCTGGGTATGGAAGATACGGTTTCCGGCAAGGTAATTCGCGCTGAGGTTCCGTTGGGCGAGATGTTCGGTTATGCGACCGACGTTCGCTCCATGTCCCAAGGTCGCGCAAGCTACTCTATGGAATTCAAAAAATACAATACAGCTCCGTCGCACATCGTCGACACTGTAACCAAAAAACAAGGCTGATTCAGCGCCTTTAGGCTAGGAGTTATTTGTCGTGGCTAAAGAAAAATTTGAACGTAACAAACCGCACGTCAACGTTGGCACCATCGGTCACGTTGACCACGGTAAAACCACTCTGACCGCAGCACTGACTCGTGTCTGCTCCGAAGTTTTCGGTTCGGCTAAGGTCGACTTCGATAAAATCGACAGCGCGCCAGAAGAAAAAGCCCGTGGTATCACCATCAACACCGCTCACGTTGAATATGATTCGGCCGTACGCCACTATGCGCACGTTGACTGCCCAGGTCACGCCGACTACGTAAAAAACATGATCACCGGTGCTGCTCAGATGGATGGCGCGATTCTGGTTTGCTCGGCCGCTGATGGCCCGATGCCGCAAACCCGTGAGCACATCCTGCTGTCCCGTCAGGTTGGCGTTCCGTACATCGTTGTCTTCCTGAACAAGGCTGACATGGTTGACGACGCTGAACTGCTGGAACTGGTTGAGATGGAAGTTCGTGACCTGTTGAGCACTTACGAGTTCCCAGGCGACGACACTCCGATCATCATCGGTTCGGCTCTGATGGCTCTGAACGGCCAAGACGACAACGAAATGGGTACCTCGGCCGTTAAGAAACTGGTTGAAACTCTGGACAGCTATATCCCAGAACCAGTTCGTGCTATCGATAAGCCATTCCTGATGCCAATCGAAGACGTATTCTCGATCTCGGGTCGCGGTACTGTTGTGACTGGTCGTGTTGAGCGTGGCATCATCAAAATCCAGGAAGAAGTCGAGATCGTGGGGCTGCGTGACACCACCAAGACTACTTGCACTGGTGTTGAAATGTTCCGCAAGCTGCTGGACGAAGGTCGTGCTGGCGAGAACTGCGGCGTTCTGCTGCGTGGTACCAAGCGTGATGACGTTGAGCGTGGTCAAGTTCTGGTTAAGCCAGGCACCGTTAAGCCTCACACTCAGTTCGAAGCTGAAATCTACGTTCTGAGCAAGGAGGAAGGCGGTCGTCACACTCCGTTCTTCAAAGGCTACCGTCCACAGTTCTACTTCCGTACTACCGACGTAACTGGTAGCTGCGAGCTGCCGGAAGGCACTGAAATGGTTATGCCAGGTGACAACGTTAAAGTTTCCGTCACACTGATCAAGCCAATCGCAATGGAAGATGGTCTGCGTTTCGCTATCCGTGAAGGCGGTCGTACCGTCGGCGCTGGCGTCGTAGCCAAAATCATCGCCTAAGCGTTGATTTAAGAAAAAGCCTCCGCTTGCGGGGGCTTTTTTTATTGGGTTGACACCCTGTTAGCTCGTCTATAGAATTGCGCCTCCTTTTAACGGGCGTATTGCGCTCGGTGGGAAGTAGCCTGGAGTCTGAAATCCAATGCAAAATCAGCAAATCCGTATCAGGTTGAAGGCATTCGACCATCGCCTGATCGACCAATCCACCCAGGAAATCGTGGAAACCGCGAAACGTACTGGTGCTCAAGTGCGTGGTCCAATTCCACTGCCTACCCGTAAAGAGCGGTTCACCGTTCTGGTCTCCCCGCACGTCAACAAAGACGCGCGCGACCAGTACGAGATCCGTACTCATAAGCGCGTTCTGGACATCGTCCAGCCAACGGATAAAACCGTTGACGCACTTATGAAGCTTGATCTTGCGGCAGGTGTGGAAGTGCAGATCAGCCTCGGCTAAGACTTGGGTCTTGGTCGTGTAACGCTCTGAAATGGGCGGCCATAGCGGGTGAAAGCCCCGTACACTCATGAGGTTTACAACATGACTATTGGTGTAGTCGGTCGTAAATGCGGTATGACCCGTATTTTCACCGAAGAAGGTGTCTCCATTCCGGTCACGGTCATCGAGATCGAGCCGAATCGCGTCACCCAGTTCAAAACCGAAGAAAGCGATGGCTATCGTGCAGTGCAAGTCACTGTCGGTGAGCGTCGTGCTTCGCGCGTGACTGCTGCTCAAGCAGGTCACTTCGCTAAAGCGAACGTTGCCGCTGGTCGTACCGTTCTGGAATTCCGTCTTGAAGAAGGCGAGTACCAGGCTGGCGATCTGATCAATGCAGAAATCTTCGCAGCTGGCCAACTGGTAGACGTTACCGGTCAGTCGAAAGGTAAAGGCTTTGCCGGTACCATCAAGCGCTGGAATTTCCGCGGTCAAGATAACACCCACGGTAACTCCGTTTCCCACCGCGTCCCGGGCTCTATCGGCCAGTGCCAGACTCCTGGTCGTGTATTCAAGGGCAAAAAAATGTCCGGTCATATGGGCGCTGAGCGCGTGACCGTGCAGTCCCTGGAAGTAGTGCGCGTGGACGCTGAACGCAATCTGTTGTTGGTCAAGGGCGCTGTTCCTGGCGCTACTGGCGGCAACGTGGTTGTACGTCCAGCAGCCAAGGCTCGCGGTTAAGGGGAAGCTGACATGCAATTAAATGTAAATGACGCTCAAGCGATCGAAGTTTCCGAACTGACATTTGGCGGCGAGTTCAACGAGACGCTGGTTCACCAAGCAGTCGTGGCCTATATGGCTGGCGGCCGTCAAGGTAGCAAGCAGCAAAAGACCCGTTCCGACGTTTCCGGTGGCGGCAAGCGCCCATGGCGTCAGAAGGGTACTGGCCGCGCTCGTGCCGGTACTATCCGTAGCCCAATCTGGCGTGGCGGCGGTACCACTTTCGCGGCACGTCCTCAGGACCACACTCAGAAGCTCAACAAGAAGATGTATCGCGCTGCTCTGCGCTCCATCCTTGCTGAGCTGGTTCGTACTGATCGTCTGGTCGTGGTTCAGGATTTCGCTGTTGAAACTCCTAAAACCAAAGATCTGCTGGGCAAGCTGAACGACATGAGCCTGACCGACGTTTTGATCGTGTCGGACGCTGTTGATCAGAACCTGTACCTGGCTGCTCGTAACCTGCCCCACGTTGATGTACGTGACGTGCAAGGTTCCGATCCAGTTAGTCTGATCGCATACGACAAAGTGTTGATCACTGTGTCGGCCGTGAAGAAATTCGAGGAGCTGCTGGGATGAACCAGGAACGCGTATTTAAAGTTCTGCTTGGCCCGCACGTTTCCGAAAAGGCTACGGTTCTGGCAGACAAAAAAGGTCAGTTCGTTTTCAAGGTTGCTACTGATGCAACCAAGCTGGAAATCAAGAAGGCCGTCGAAAGCCTGTTCAGCGTGAAAGTAGAGCGTGTGACTACCCTGAACGTTCTGGGTAAGACCAAACGCACTGCTCGCGGTCTGGGCAAGCGTAATGACTGGAAGAAGGCGGTTATCTCCCTTCAACCAGGCCAAGATCTCGATTTCAGCAGCAGTGCTGAGTAAGGAAGGGGTGCATCATGGCAATCGTTAAATGCAAACCGACTTCCCCTGGCCGCCGTTTTGTGGTCAAGGTGGTCAACCAGGAGCTGCATAAAGGCGCTCCTCACGCACCGCTGCTCGAGAAAAAATCGAAGTCTGGTGGTCGTAACAATAATGGCCGCATTACCACTCGTCACGTTGGTGGTGGTCATAAGCAGCATTACCGTCTGGTCGACTTCCGTCGCAACGACAAGGATGGCATCGCTGCCACCGTCGAGCGTATCGAATACGATCCAAACCGTACTGCTCACATCGCACTGCTTCTGTATGCAGATGGCGAGCGTCGTTACATCATCGCACCGAAGGGTGTGAGTGCTGGCGACCAGCTGATTGCAGGTGCGTTGGCTCCAATCAAACCGGGTAACGCTCTGCAACTGCGCAACATTCCAGTTGGTAGCACCGTTCACGGTATTGAGCTGAAGCCTGGTAAAGGTGCTCAGATCGCTCGTTCCGCTGGTGCTTCGGCTCAGCTGGTCGCTCGTGAAGGTGTCTACGTGACTCTGCGTCTTCGCTCCGGTGAAATGCGTAAAGTCCTGTCCGAATGCCGTGCAACTTTGGGTGAAGTTTCGAACTCCGAGCACAGCCTTCGTTCGCTGGGTAAAGCTGGTGCCAAGCGCTGGCGTGGCGTTCGCCCAACCGTTCGTGGTGTTGCCATGAACCCGGTTGACCACCCACATGGTGGTGGTGAAGGTCGTACCTCTGGTGGTCGTCATCCGGTATCGCCGTGGGGCTTCCCGACTAAGGGCGCGAAGACTCGTGGTAATAAGCGTACCGACAAAATGATCGTCCGTCGTCGCAAGTAAATAGAGGGATACGACAGTGCCACGTTCTCTGAAAAAAGGTCCTTTTATTGATCTTCACCTACTGAAGAAGATCGAAGTGGCGGCGGAAAAGAACGATCGCAAACCAGTTAAAACCTGGTCGCGTCGTTCCATGATCCTGCCGCAAATGGTCGGTCTGACCATTGCTGTGCATAACGGTCGTCAGCATGTTCCTGTTCTCGTGAACGAAGACATGGTCGGCCACAAACTGGGCGAGTTTGCCGGTACCCGCACTTATCGTGGGCACGTGGCAGACAAGAAAGCCAAGCGTTAAGGGGTAAGGAACGATGGAAGTAGCCGCTAAGTTGTCGGGCGCTCGAATCTCCGCCCAGAAAGCCCGCTTGGTCGCCGACCAGATCCGCGGGAAGAAGGTGGGCGAAGCGCTCAACCTGTTGGCTTTCAGCAGTAAGAAAGCCGCCGAGATCATGAAGAAAGTGCTGGAGTCGGCCGTAGCCAACGCCGAGCATAACGAAGGCGCAGACGTTGATGACCTTAAGGTCTCCACCGTTTTCGTCAACGAAGGGCGTTCGCTGAAGCGCATCATGCCACGTGCCAAAGGCCGTGCTGATCGCATCGTCAAGCGGTCTTGCCATATCACTGTCAAGGTTGCTGACAAGTAACGGAGTCGAAGAGATGGGTCAGAAAGTACATCCCATTGGCATTCGCCTGGGAATCGTCAAGGAGCACACCTCCGTCTGGTACGCAGACGGTCGGACTTATGCGGACTATTTGCTCGCAGATCTGAAGGTGCGTGAGTATCTCCAAGACAAACTAAAAAGCGCGTCCGTTAGCCGTATCGATATCCATCGTCCGGCTCAAACTGCACGCATCACCATCCACACCGCTCGTCCAGGTATCGTTATCGGGAAGAAAGGTGAAGATGTTGAGAAACTGCGTCAGGACCTGACCAAGCAAATGGGTGTGCCTGTGCACATCAATATCGAAGAGATCCGCAAGCCGGAACTTGACGGTATGCTGGTTGCTCAGAGCGTAGCTCAGCAGCTGGAGCGTCGTGTGATGTTCCGTCGCGCCATGAAACGCGCCGTACAGAACGCCATGCGCATTGGTGCCAAAGGCATCAAAATCCAAGTGAGCGGTCGTCTCGGCGGTGCTGAAATCGCACGTACTGAATGGTATCGCGAAGGTCGTGTGCCACTGCACACCCTGCGTGCCGATATCGACTATGCCACCTACGAAGCTCACACCACTTACGGTGTGATCGGTGTCAAGGTTTGGATCTTCAAAGGCGAAGTAATTGGTGGTCGCCAGGAAGAGCTGAAACCTCAAGCACCAGCGCCTCGTAAAAAAGCTGCCAAGTAAGGGGTACGCCAAATGTTGCAACCAAAGCGTACGAAGTTCCGCAAGCAGATGACCGGCCACAACCGTGGTCTGGCACTGCGCGGTAGCAAAGTCAGCTTCGGCGAATATGCGCTGAAGTCTGTTGCTCGTGGTCGTCTCACCGCTCGTCAGATCGAGTCAGCGCGTCGTGCTCTGACCCGTCACGTAAAACGTGGCGGCAAGATCTGGATCCGTGTATTCCCGGACAAGCCTATTTCCAAAAAACCACTCGAAGTTCGGATGGGTAAAGGTAAGGGTAACGTCGAATACTGGGTTGCCCAGATTCAGCCAGGTAAAGTCCTGTATGAAATCGAGGGTGTTTCCGAAGAGTTGGCGCGTGAGGCTTTCGCCCTGGCTGCTGCAAAGCTGCCGCTCGCCACCTCCTTTGTTAAGCGGACGGTGATGTGATGAAAGCGAATGAACTTCGTGAAAAATCAGCACAGCAACTGAACGAGCAACTGCTCGGCTTGCTGCGCGACCAGTTCAATCTGCGTATGCAGAAAGCAACTGGCCAGTTGGGGCAGTCTCACCTGCTCTCGCAAGTTAAGCGTGACATCGCTCGCGTGAAGACTGTGCTCAACCAGCAGGCAGGTAAGTAATCATGGCTGAAGCCGAAAAAACCGTCCGTACGCTGACTGGCCGTGTCGTCAGCGACAAGATGGACAAGACCATCACCGTACTGATCGAGCGTCGCGTAAAGCACCCTATCTACGGTAAATACGTTAAGCGTTCGACTAAGCTGCACGCGCACGACGAAACCAATCAATGCCACATCGGCGACAAAGTCACTATTCGTGAAACTCGTCCGATGGCCAAGACCAAATCTTGGGCGCTGGTTGATGTTCTCGAACGCGCTGTGGAAGTCTAAGGGCTAGGGGTCGGAGAAATTATATGATTCAGACTCAATCCATGCTCGATGTGGCCGATAACAGCGGCGCACGCCGCGTTATGTGCATCAAGGTGCTTGGTGGCTCTCATCGTCGTTACGCTGGTATCGGTGACATCATCAAAGTAACCGTCAAGGAAGCAATTCCTCGCGGCAAGGTGAAGAAAGGCCAAGTGATGACTGCAGTAGTAGTCCGCACTCGCCACGGTGTTCGTCGTGCAGACGGCTCCATCATCCGCTTCGATGGCAACGCTGCTGTTCTGTTGAACAACAAGCAAGAGCCGATCGGCACCCGTATCTTTGGGCCAGTGACCCGTGAACTTCGCTCTGAGAAGTTCATGAAGATCGTCTCGCTCGCCCCAGAAGTGCTGTAAGGAGATCCGACATGCAAAAGATTCGTCGTGACGACGAGATCATCGTGATCGCCGGCAAAGACAAAGGTAAGCGCGGTAAGGTGCTCAAGGTTCTCGCTGACGACCGTCTGGTTGTCGGTGGGATCAACCTGGTGAAGCGTCATACCAAGCCTAACCCGATGTCGGGCGTACAGGGCGGTATCGTCGAGAAAGAAGCGCCACTGCACGCTTCCAACGTCGCCATTTTCAACGGCGCAACCAACAAGGCTGACCGCGTTGGTTTCAAAGTTGAAGACGGCAAAAAAATTCGTGTCTTCAAGTCGACCCAAAAAGCGGTTGATGCTTGAACACTGCTAGGTAGAAGACCATGGCACGACTGAAAGAGATTTACTGGAAGGAAATCGCACCGAAGCTTAAGGAAGAACTTAAGCTGTCGAACGTGATGGAAGTTCCACGCGTAACAAAGATCACCCTGAACATGGGTCTGGGCGAAGCGATCGGTGACAAGAAAGTCATTGAGCATGCTGTTGCTGACCTTGAAAAGATCACCGGCCAGAAAGTCGTCGTGACCTACGCTCGCAAGTCCATCGCTGGCTTCAAAGTCCGTGAAGGTTGGCCGATCGGCGTCAAAGTGACTCTGCGCCGTGAGCGTATGTACGAGTTCCTGGATCGTCTGCTGTCGATCTCCCTGCCTCGGGTTCGCGACTTCCGCGGCCTGAATGCCAAGTCCTTTGATGGTCGTGGCAACTACAGCATGGGTGTAAAAGAGCAGATCATCTTCCCGGAAATCGATTACGACAAGATCGATGCCCTGCGCGGTCTGGACATTACCCTGACCACCACTGCTCGTACGGACGAAGAAGGTCGCGCATTGTTGCGTGCTTTCAAGTTCCCGTTCCGCAACTGACTGGAGTAGGACCATGGCCAAGAAGAGCATGAAAAACCGTGAGCTGAAGCGTCAGCTTACCGTTGCCAAGTACGCCACCAAGCGTGCAGCACTGAAAGCAATCATCGTGGATCTGAACGCAAGTCCGGAAGCACGTTGGGAAGCGACAGTTGCCCTGCAAAAGCAACCACGTGACGCCAGTGCCTCGCGCATGCGTAACCGTTGCCGCCTGACTGGTCGTCCGCACGGCGTTTACCGCAAGTTCGGCCTTGGCCGTAACAAGCTGCGTGAAGCTGCCATGCGTGGTGACGTACCAGGTCTGGTTAAAGCCAGCTGGTAAGCCGCACTTCTCGTATCGCGCTGGTCGAGATCTTCGGAAACTGACCGGCGTGAGACCTGAATTCAAATCAAGCCCCTTTTGGGGCTTGATTCGTTTCCGGCGTACGTCTAGAATTGCCGGCTCGCCAGAGCCCGTGTCCTCACGTGCCCGAGTTTTTGTGGCGACAAGCAGTAGCCGTAAGGCTAATTATTTTGTATTAGGAGCGTCTAGCCCATGAGTATGCAGGACCCGTTAGCGGACATGCTAACTCGTATCCGTAATGCCCAGATGGCCGAAAAGCCCGTCGTAAGCATGCCATCCTCCACTTTGAAGGTGGCTGTAGCTAAAGTCCTGAAAGACGAAGGCTACATTGCGGGTTATCAGATCAGCAGCGAAACCAAGCCCTTGCTGTCTATCGAGCTGAAATACTTCGAAGGCCGTCCGGTCATCGAAGAGGTCAAGCGCGTTAGCCGTCCAGGCCTGCGTCAGTACAAGTCCGTCGATGATCTGCCAAAAGTTCGTGGCGGTCTCGGTGTGTCTATCGTCTCCACCAACAAGGGTGTGATGACGGATCGTGCTGCGCGCGCTGCCGGTGTCGGCGGCGAAGTGCTTTGCACTGTGTTCTAAGGGGGGGATAAGCATGTCACGCGTAGCTAAGAACCCCGTTAAGTTGCCAGCAGGCGTCGAAGTCAAACTCGTCGGCCAGCAGCTTTCGGTGAAGGGTGCCAAGGGCACTCTGGACCTGAACATTCATTCGTCCGTTGAAATCGTTGAAGAAGCTGGTGAGCTGCGTTTCGCTGCTCGCAATGGCGATCAACAGACTCGCGCAATGGCCGGTACCACTCGTGCGTTGGTAAACAACATGGTCCAAGGCGTAAGCCAAGGCTTCGAGCGCAAGCTCCAGCTGGTCGGTGTTGGTTACAAAGCGCAAGCAAAAGGCACGGTGCTGAACCTGGCCCTTGGCTTCTCGCACCCAGTGGACTACGAATTGCCAGCAGGCATCACCGCTGAGACCCCCAACCAAACCGATATCTTCATCCGTGGTATCGATAAGCAGTTGGTTGGTCAAGTGGCCGCTGAGATCCGCGACTTCCGCCGTCCAGAGCCATACAAAGGCAAAGGCGTGCGTTACGCGGACGAAGTCGTCCGTCGTAAAGAAGCCAAGAAGAAGTAGGGCATAGCAAATGACCGTCAAAAAAGTTACCCGACTGCGTCGCGCTCGCAAAGCACGCCTGAAAATGCACGAACTCGAAGTCGTGCGTCTCTGCGTGTACCGCTCTTCGCAGCACATTTATGCCCAGGTCATTTCGGCCGACGGCAGCAAAGTCCTGGCAAACGCCTCGACTTTGGACAAAGAACTGCGTGATGGCGCCACTGGCAACATCGACGCGGCCACTAAAGTTGGCCAGCTGATCGCTGAGCGTGCGAAAGCCGCCGGTGTATCGCAAGTGGCTTTTGATCGTTCTGGCTTCAAGTACCACGGTCGCGTCAAGGCGCTGGCTGATGCTGCTCGTGAAGGCGGGCTGGAGTTCTAAGTTATGGCAAATAACGACCAAAAACGCGACGAAGGCTACATCGAGAAGCTGGTTCAGGTTAATCGCGTAGCAAAAACCGTAAAAGGCGGCCGTATCTTCACTTTCACTGCGTTGACCGTGGTTGGTGATGGTAAGGGCCGTGTTGGCTTCGGCCGTGGCAAGTCGCGTGAAGTGCCTGCTGCGATCCAGAAGGCAATGGAAGCTGCTCGTCGCAACATGATCCAAGTTGATCTGAACGGCACCACTCTGCAGTACGCCATGAAGTCCGCCCACGGCGCTTCGAAGGTTTACATGCAACCTGCTTCTGAAGGTACCGGCATCATCGCTGGCGGCGCAATGCGTGCTGTCCTGGAAGTTGCTGGTGTTCAGAACGTTCTGGCCAAGTGCTACGGTTCGACCAACCCGGTCAACGTTGTTCACGCAACGTTCAAGGGTTTGAAGGCTATGCAGTCTCCTGAGTCCATCGCTGCCAAGCGCGGCCTGAACGTTGAGGAGATCATCTGATCATGGCTACCGTTAAAGTTACTTTGATCAAAAGCATGACCGGCCGCATCCCTAACCACAAGCTGTGCGTTAAGGGTCTTGGTCTGCGTCGCATCGGTCACACTGTAGAAGTCGCTGATACCCCGGAAAACCGTGGGATGATCAACAAGGCTTACTACATGCTGCGAGTCGAGGGTTAATCGATGAAACTCAATGATCTGAGTCCAGCGCCGGGTTCCCGTCGCGAGAAGCATCGTCCGGGCCGTGGTATCGGTAGTGGTTTGGGTAAGACCGGTGGCCGTGGCCACAAAGGTCAGACCTCCCGCTCCGGTGGTACCATCGCTCCGGGCTTCGAAGGCGGCCAACAGCCGTTGCATCGTCGTCTGCCTAAGTTCGGCTTCGTCTCTTTGAAGGCTATGGATCGTGCGGAAGTTCGTACATCCGAGCTGGCTAAAGTGGAAGGCGTTGTAACTGTGCAGTCCCTGAAGGATGCCAACGTGATCAACCAAAACGTACAGCGCGTGAAAATCATGCTGTCCGGTGAGGTTACTCGCGCGGTCACCCTCAAAGGTATCGCAGCCACCAAAGGTGCGCGTGCGGCTATCGAAGCAGCTGGCGGCAAGTTCGAGGAATAAATGGCTAAGCAAGGTGCTCTCTCAGCGCTCAGCAAAAGTGGCGGGTTGTCCGAGCTCTGGGCTCGTCTGCGTTTTCTGTTCCTGGCGATTATCGTCTATCGGATCGGTGCGCATATCCCAGTTCCTGGTATCAACCCTGATCGGCTGGCGGACCTGTTTCGACAGAATGAGGGGACTATTCTTAGCTTGTTCAACATGTTTTCCGGTGGTGCGCTGGAGCGCATGAGTATTTTTGCGCTGGGGATCATGCCGTACATTTCGGCATCGATCATCATGCAGCTCATGACCGCTGTCAGCCCGCAACTGGAACAGTTGAAGAAGGAAGGTGAGGCTGGTCGTCGCAAGATCAGCCAATACACCCGCTATGGCACTGTCGTCCTGGCCCTGGTTCAAGCTATTGGCATGTCCATTGGTTTGGCCGGCCAGGGCGTTGCTTTCTCTGCAGATATCGGCTTCCACTTCGTGGCTGTCACCACCTTCGTGGCTGGTGCACTGTTCATGATGTGGCTGGGCGAGCAGATCACAGAGCGCGGTGTTGGTAACGGTATCTCGATGTTGATTTTTTCGGGTATCGTCGCCGGTCTTCCGAGAGCGATAGGGCAGTCTTTCGAGTCTGCGCGTCAAGGTGATATCAACATTTTCGCTTTGGTCGCCATCGGTTTGCTGGCAGTAGCGATCATCGGTTTCGTGGTGTTCATTGAGCGTGGTCAGCGTCGTATCGCCGTTCACTACGCCAAGCGTCAGCAGGGCCGTAAGGTCTTCGCTGCGCAGACCAGCCACTTGCCGCTGAAAGTGAACATGGCTGGTGTGATTCCGGCTATCTTTGCGAGCAGCATCTTGCTGTTTCCGGCTTCGTTGGGTGCCTGGTTCGGTCAGTCTGAAGGTATGGGCTGGTTGCAGGACATCTCGCAGTCGATCGCTCCTGGTCAGCCGTTGAATATTCTGCTGTTTAGTGCAGGGATTATTTTCTTCTGCTTCTTCTATACGGCGTTGATGTTCAATCCGAAAGACGTAGCGGAAAACCTGAAGAAGTCCGGTGCCTTTATTCCGGGTATCCGTCCTGGTGAGCAGTCTGCGCGTTATATCGATGGCGTTCTGACTCGGCTGACCATGTTCGGTGCTCTTTATATGATGGCCGTGTGCTTGTTGCCCCAGTTCCTGGTGGTTGCTGCAAACGTGCCGTTCTACCTTGGCGGGACCTCGTTGCTGATCGTGGTCGTGGTTGTGATGGACTTCATGTCCCAAGTGCAATCTCACCTCGTTTCGCACCAGTATGAATCCCTGATGAAGAAAGCCAACCTGAAGGGCTACGGCAGCGGCATGCTGCGCTGAAGCACCCATAAGGTTCGAGGAGTTGGTGATGAAAGTTCGTGCATCGGTGAAAAAGCTGTGCCGTAACTGCAAGATTATTCGCCGCGAAGGTGTTGTTCGAGTAATTTGCAGCGCGGAACCACGTCACAAACAGCGCCAAGGCTGAGTGTGATCTGTGCTAAAAGCCCAGCAGCTAGTGCGCTGCTGGGTTGATTATTTGTTATTACAGCGATATTATCTCGCGCCCTATTTCTTGGCTTCCGGGGCGTAGGTAGCTGTCAATTGGAGTCCCACTGAATGGCCCGTATTGCAGGCGTTAACATTCCAGATAACAAGCATACTGTTATCTCGCTGACCTACATCTATGGTGTTGGTCGCACGACTGCACAGAAAATCTGTGCTACCACCGGGGTTAACCCGGCGGCGAAGATCAAAGATCTGAGCGATGAGCAGATTGAACAGCTGCGTGGCGAAGTCGCGAAGTTCACCACTGAAGGTGACCTGCGTCGCGAAATCAACATGAAAATCAAGCGCTTGATGGACCTCGGTTGCTACCGCGGTCTGCGTCATCGTCGCGGTCTTCCAGTGCGCGGTCAGCGTACCAAGACCAACGCGCGTACCCGTAAAGGTCCGCGTAAGCCGATCCGCAAGTAATCGCCCCAGCGAATCGACAGGAATTAAATCATGGCAAAACCTGCTGCTCGTCCTCGTAAGAAAGTTAAAAAGACAGTGGTTGATGGCATCGCCCACATCCATGCTTCTTTTAACAACACCATCGTGACCATTACCGACCGTCAAGGCAACGCTCTTTCCTGGGCTACCTCCGGTGGTTCGGGTTTCCGCGGTTCCCGCAAGTCCACCCCGTTCGCTGCTCAAGTAGCTGCTGAGCGTGCTGGTCAAGCTGCGCTGGAATATGGCCTGAAAAACCTCGACGTGAACGTCAAGGGCCCAGGTCCAGGTCGTGAATCCGCTGTCCGTGCTTTGAACGGCTGTGGCTACAAGATCGCCAGCATCACCGACGTGACGCCAATCCCGCACAACGGGTGCCGTCCGCCGAAGAAGCGCCGCGTGTAATCCAGGAGATTGTAAAGAATGGCTCGTTACATTGGTCCAAAATGCAAACTCGCTCGTCGCGAAGGCACCGATCTCTTCCTGAAGAGCGGCGTGCGCGCTATCGAATCGA
This sequence comes from Pseudomonas bohemica, assembly GCF_002934685.1. GTDB lineage: Bacteria > Pseudomonadota > Gammaproteobacteria > Pseudomonadales > Pseudomonadaceae > Aquipseudomonas > Aquipseudomonas bohemica. The sequence goes on along the minus strand of NZ_NKHL01000107.1, from coordinate 120,820 downwards.
AGTGCAACATTGAAGCAGCACCTGGTATCCACGGCCAACGCCGCGGTCGCCAGTCCGACTATGGCACTCAGCTTCGTGAGAAGCAGAAAGTCCGTCGTATCTATGGCGTTCTCGAGCGTCAGTTCAGCGGTTACTACAAAGAAGCTGCCGGCAAGAAAGGCGCAACTGGTGAGAACCTGCTGCAACTGCTCGAATGCCGTCTGGACAACGTCGTATACCGTATGGGCTTCGGTTCTACTCGTGCCGAATCGCGTCAACTGGTATCGCACAAGTCGGTTAGCGTAAACGGCAAAACCGTAAACGTTCCGTCCTACCAGGTTCGTGCTGGTGATGTGGTTGCTATTCGTGAAAAAGCGAAGAACCAGCTGCGTATCGTCCAGGCTCTCGATCTGTGTGCCCAACGTGGCCGCGTAGAATGGGTAGAAGTAGACACTGAGAAAAAATCTGGCGTCTTCAAAAGCGTTCCAGCTCGCAGTGATCTGTCCGCCGACATCAACGAAAGCCTGATTGTCGAGCTCTACTCCAAGTAAGGGCTAGAAAATAGGTGCATCCATGCAGATTTCGGTAAATGAGTTCCTGACACCCCGTCACATTGATGTACAGGTTGTCAGTCCAACCCGCGCCAAGATCACTCTCGAGCCTCTCGAGCGTGGTTTCGGCCATACCCTGGGCAACGCGCTGCGCCGCATCCTGTTGTCCTCCATGCCCGGCTGTGCAGTAGTCGAGGCCGAGATCGACGGTGTACTCCACGAGTACAGCGCCATCGAAGGTGTACAGGAAGATGTCATTGAAATCCTGTTGAACCTTAAAGGTCTGGCTATCAAGCTGCACGGTCGAGACGAAGTTACGCTGACCTTGTCGAAGAAGGGTTCGGGGGTGGTTACCGCTGCCGATATTCAGCTGGATCATGATGTCGAGATCGTTAACCCCGATCACGTAATCGCTAACCTGGCGTCTAACGGCGCCCTGAACATGAAGCTCGTTGTAGCTCGTGGTCGCGGTTATGAACCAGCAGACTCGCGTCAGAGCGACGAAGACGAAAGCCGCAGCATTGGTCGCTTGCAGCTCGACTCCTCGTTTAGCCCGGTTCGTCGTATCGCTTACGTGGTGGAAAACGCCCGTGTCGAACAGCGCACCAACCTGGACAAACTGGTTATTGATCTGGAAACCAACGGTACCCTGGATCCTGAAGAGGCTATCCGTCGTGCAGCAACCATTCTGCAACAGCAGTTGGCTGCGTTCGTCGACCTTAAAGGTGACAGCGAACCTGTTGTAGTCGAACAGGAAGACGAGATCGATCCGATCCTGCTTCGTCCGGTTGACGATTTGGAACTGACCGTACGTTCGGCCAACTGCCTTAAGGCGGAGAACATTTACTACATAGGTGACCTGATTCAGCGCACTGAAGTGGAACTGTTGAAGACTCCGAACCTGGGCAAGAAATCCTTGACTGAAATCAAGGACGTTCTGGCTTCTCGTGGTCTCTCCCTCGGCATGCGCCTCGACAACTGGCCGCCTGCAAGTCTTAAGAAGGACGACAAGGCGACTGCCTGATCGTCGTAATCACCGAACGTTGTGTTTGGTAAGGAATGAACCATGCGTCATCGTAAAAGTGGACGTCACCTGAGCCGTACCAGCTCTCACCGCAAGGCCATGTTCCAAAACATGGCGGTGTCGCTGTTCGAGCACGAGCTGATCAAAACTACCCTGCCGAAAGCCAAGGAACTGCGCCGCGTTGCCGAGCCGCTGATCACTCTGGCCAAGATCGACAGCGTTGCTAACCGTCGTCTGGCTTTCGACCGTACTCGTTCGAAAGAAATCGTTGGTAAGCTGTTCAACGATCTGGGCAAGCGCTATGCAACCCGTGAGGGTGGCTACCTGCGTATCCTGAAGTGCGGTTTCCGCGCTGGCGACAACGCGCCTATGGCGTATGTCGAGCTGGTTGATCGTCCTATCGGTGGCTCCGTAGAAGCCGCTGAATAAGACATCAGTCTTTACGAAGAACCGGGCCTAGTGCCCGGTTTTTTTGTTTTCTGGTCTTCGCCTAAATACAACGCGTTATCAATTGATTTCAAGAAAATCGCGCTAACTCTTAGTGATAAAGAGAACTCCCCTCATTTCGCCCGTTTTTTGGCACCAAATGTCAGGAAATCACAGAATTTCTTCGTTTTTCTGCTCTTTGCCGGTGACCTTCCTTTAATGTTGGTTCAGACTATCGGCTTTCGAGAAGGAGATTTGCGGCAATGCAGGGCCACCCGGACGTCATCGATTACCTAAACACGCTGCTGACCGGCGAACTGGCTGCGCGCGACCAGTATTTCATTCACTCGCGGATGTACGAGGACTGGGGTTTCAGCAAGCTTTATGAGCGAATCAACCACGAGATGGAAGAAGAGGCGCAACACGCTGATGCGTTGATGCGCCGAATTCTGATGCTTGAAGGTACCCCTCGTATGCGCCCGGATGATCTGGACGTCGGCACTACGGTTCCTGAGATGCTCGCCAGTGATCTTCGTCTGGAATACAAGGTTCGCGCCGCACTCTGCAAGGGCATCGCCCTTTGCGAGCAGCATAAGGACTACGTCAGCCGCGACATCCTGCGTGTTCAGTTGGCCGACACCGAAGAAGACCACACCTATTGGCTCGAAAAGCAAATGGGTCTGATCAAGACCATCGGCCTGGAAAATTACCTGCAATCGCAGTTCTGATTTCAATTCAAGAAAAAGCCCCTGTCATGGTCACCATGACAGGGGCTTTTCATTCCGCGACCTCCAAAGCCGGGTCAGGCGCGGTCACGCTCCAGCAACGGTTTGAGGTAGTGCCCAGTATAGGACTGCTTCATCTCGGCAACCTGCTCCGGGGTGCCGGTCGCGATGATCTGCCCACCTTTAGAGCCGCCTTCCGGCCCGAGATCGACAAGCCAGTCCGCGGTCTTGATCACGTCCAGGTTGTGCTCGATCACCACCACGGTGTTGCCGTGGTCACGCAGGCGGTGCAGGACGTCCAGCAGCTGCTGAATGTCCGCGAAGTGCAGGCCGGTAGTCGGTTCGTCGAGGATATACAGCGTCTTGCCGGTATCGCGCTTGGAGAGCTCACGAGAAAGCTTGACCCGCTGTGCTTCGCCGCCTGACAACGTGGTAGCCGACTGACCCAGCTTGATATACGACAGACCGACATCCATCAGGGTCTGCAGCTTGCGCGCCAGCGCTGGCACGGCGTCAAAGAACGCGCGTGCTTCCTCGATGGTCATTTCCAGCACTTCGTGGATGCTCTTGCCTTTGTACTTGATCTCAAGAGTTTCACGGTTGTAGCGCTTGCTTTTGCAGACGTCACACGGGACATAGATGTCCGGCAGGAAGTGCATCTCCACTTTGATCAGACCATCGCCCTGGCACGCCTCGCAGCGACCACCTTTGACGTTGAAGGAGAAGCGCCCTGGACCGTAACCACGGGAGCGCGACTCAGGCACGCCAGCGAACAGCTCACGAATCGGTGTGAACAGGCCCGTGTAAGTCGCCGGGTTGGAACGCGGCGTGCGGCCGATCGGGCTCTGGTCGATGTCTACCACCTTATCCAGATGCTGCAGACCGTCGATGGTGTCGTGCGTAGCGGCTTCCAGCGTCGTCGCACCGTTGAGCGCAGTAGCGCTGAGCGGGAACAGGGTGTTGTTGATGAGCGTCGATTTGCCCGAGCCGGAGACCCCCGTCACGCACGTGAGCAGCCCTATCGGGATTTCCAGATCGACGTTACGCAGGTTGTTGCCGCGCGCGCCTTTCAGTTTGAGGGAGAGCTTCTTGTTGCGCGGTGTGCGCTTGACCGGGACTTCGATCTTTACCCGACCGGACAGATACTTGCCAGTCAGCGAATCCGGGTGGTCCATAACTTCTTGCGGCGTGCCCTCGGCAACGATACTGCCGCCATGGACGCCTGCACCCGGGCCGATGTCGACCACGTAGTCCGCTAGACGAATCGCGTCCTCGTCATGCTCGACGACAATCACGGTGTTACCGATATCACGCAGGTGCCGGAGGGTGTCCAGCAGCCGATCGTTGTCACGCTGATGCAAGCCGATGGACGGTTCATCGAGGATGTACATCACCCCCACCAGGCCGGCGCCAATCTGGCTCGCAAGACGAATACGCTGGGCTTCACCGCCGGACAGGGTGTCCGCGCTGCGATCCAGCGTCAGGTAGTCCAAGCCAACGTTGACCAGAAACTGCAGACGCTCGCGGATCTCTTTGAGAATCTTGTCAGCGATTTCGCCGCGGCGCCCAGTGAGCTTCAATTCGCCGAAGTAGTCCGTTGCATCGCCGATCGGCAGATTGGTCACTGCCGGCAGAGTCTTCTCGCCGACCCACACGTGCCGTGCTTCACGGCGCAGGCGTGTGCCACGGCAGTCCGGGCAGGGCTGAGTGCTCAGGAACTTGGCCAGTTCTTCACGCACGGTGGCAGACTCGGTTTCGCGGTAGCGGCGCTCCAGATTAGGCACGATGCCCTCGAATGGGTGCGCACGTTTCACGATATCGCCACGGTCGTTCAGGTAACGGAAATCGACGTTCTGGCTGCCGCTGCCGCTGAGCAGGACTTTCTGCTGATCGGCCGGCAGTTCCTTGAACGGGACCTCCAGGCTGAACCCATAATGCTTCGCCAGCGAGCCGAGCATCTGGAAGTAATAAACGTTGCGCCGGTCCCAGCCGCGTATGGCACCTTCGGCCAGCGTCAGTTCACCATTGACCAGACGCTTGGTATCGAAGAACTGCTTCACGCCCAGGCCGTCGCACGTCGGGCACGCGCCTGCCGGGTTGTTGAACGAGAAAAGCTTGGGTTCCAGCTCGCTGATCGCGTGGCCGCAGATCGGGCAGGCGAAGCGCGCGGAGAAGATCATCTCTTCACCCAGCTCATCATCCATCGGAGCGACCAACGCGATGCCGTCAGCCAGCTTCAATGCGGTCTCGAAAGACTCTGCCAGACGCTGCTGCAGATCGGTGCGGACTTTGAAGCGGTCCACGACGACATCGATGGAATGTTTCTTCTGTTTATCCAACTTTGGCAGTTCGTCGAGCTCGCACAGCTTGCCGTTCACTCTCGCACGTACGAAGCCTTGGGCGCGCAGTTCTTCGAATACCGCCAGATGCTCGCCCTTGCGCTCACGGACCACGGGGGCCAGCAGCATCAACCTGCTGCCTTCGGGCTCTGCCAGTACCAGATCGACCATCTGGCTGACCGTCTGTGCTTCCAGCGGAATGTCGTGATCAGGGCAGCGAGGCTGACCGACGCGGGCATAGAGCAGGCGCAGGTAGTCGTAGATTTCGGTAATGGTGCCGACAGTCGAGCGCGGGTTGTGGGACGTGGACTTCTGCTCGATGGAGATCGCTGGCGACAGGCCTTCGATGGTGTCGACGTCAGGCTTTTCCATCATCGACAAGAACTGACGTGCATAGGCCGACAGCGATTCGACGTAGCGGCGCTGCCCTTCGGCGTAGAGCGTATCGAATGCCAGCGATGATTTGCCGGAACCGGAGAGCCCGGTTATGACGATCAGCTTGTCCCGTGGCAGGGTAAGGTCGATGTTTTTCAGGTTGTGGGTTCGAGCCCCACGAATCAGGATCTTGTCCAAGGTGGCCTCGCACGGCGGGCGTCAAAACGCAGGAGTATACGGCCAAATACTGGATGGATGCACACTATCGAAAAGCGCCAGGCCATATCTGTGAAAAAGAAGTTTCCGGCGATGCGCGGCAAAGCGTCGTATGTGCTGTACATCGATGGGACTGGTAGAATCGCCGCCGGTTCACATGAGGTTCTTCCATGCACGATTCTCACAGCGAGCGCATGAGTGGCAGCGAAACCCGCGCAGCGGGCGGTCTGGCGCTGGTGTTCGCGTTCCGTATGCTTGGCATGTTCATGGTTTTGCCGGTCCTGGCGACCTACGGCATGGACCTGGCTGGCGCAAGCCCCGCGCTCATTGGCCTGGCGATTGGCGCATACGGCCTGACCCAAGCGGTGCTGCAAATTCCATTCGGGATCATTTCCGATCGTATCGGCCGGCGGCCGGTCATTTATCTGGGATTGGTGGTCTTTGCCCTGGGCAGCGTACTGGCAGCGCAATCGACATCGATCTGGGGCGTGATTGCCGGCCGGATTCTCCAAGGTGCCGGCGCTATCTCGGCGGCAGTGATGGCATTGCTGTCTGACCTCACCCGCGAGCAGCACCGCACCAAAGCCATGGCGATGATCGGCATGACCATCGGTGTTTCGTTCGCCGTCGCCATGGTGGTCGGACCTATCCTGACCAGCGCGTTCGGCCTGTCCGGACTTTTCCTGGCTACCGGGGCAATGGCTCTGATCGGCATCGTGATCGTTGCGTTCGTTGTGCCCAAGTCGACGGTCACGCTGCAACACCGCGAGTCGGGCCTGGCGCGTCAAGCGCTTGGGGCAACGCTGCGCCATCCGGATCTGCTGCGTCTGGATTTGGGTATCTTCGCGTTGCACGCCATGCTGATGTCCAGTTTCGTCGCATTGCCGTTGGCGCTGGTCGAAAAAGCCGGCTTGCCCAAGGAACAACATTGGTGGGTCTACCTGACCGCACTGCTGATCTCGTTCTTCGCCATGATCCCGTTCATCATTTACGGCGAGAAGAAACGCCAGATGAAGCGGATTTTGCTGGGTGCAGTCTTGGTGCTGATGGTCACTGAGCTATTCTTCTGGGAGTTCGGCGACACGCTTCGGGCGTTGGTGATCGGCACCGTGGTGTTCTTTACCGCGTTCAACCTGCTGGAGGCCTCGCTGCCTTCGTTGATCAGCAAGGTCTCTCCGGCGGGTGGCAAGGGCACGGCGATGGGGATTTACTCCACCAGCCAGTTCCTCGGTTCCGCCGCTGGCGGCATCCTCGGTGGCTGGCTGTTTCAGCACGGCGGGCTTGGTGTTGTGTTCCTCGGCGGCGCTGGTCTGGCCGCCATTTGGCTCGCGTTTGCTGTTACCATGCGCGAACCTCCGTACGTGACCAGCCTTCGCCTGCCGTTGTCGCCCGAGGCTCAACGCGACACAGGTCTTGCCGATCGCGTGTTGGCCGTACGTGGAGTAACAGATGCAGTAGTGGTGGCCGACGAGGCCGCCATCTATATCAAATTTGACAAAGAACTGTTGGATCGGGCGTCTTTCGACGAAGTGGTCAATCCAGCGTCGGAAACGTGTGAAGCCTAGGAGAACGTTATGGCCCGTGGGGTTAACAAAGTCATATTGGTCGGCACATGTGGCCAGGATCCCGAAGTTCGCTACTTGCCTAACGGTAACGCCGTGACCAACCTGAGTCTGGCGACAAGCGAGCAATGGACCGACAAGCAAACCGGTCAGAAAGTCGAAAAGACCGAATGGCACCGCGTGTCGATGTTCGGCAAGGTCGCAGAGATCGCCGGCGAGTACCTGCGTAAAGGTTCGCAGGTCTACATCGAAGGCAAGCTGCAGACCCGCGAGTGGGAAAAAGACGGCATCAAGCGTTACACCACTGAAATCGTTGTCGACATGCAGGGCACCATGCAACTGCTGGGCGGCCGTCCACAAGGCGACGCGCAACAAGGTCAGGGTGGCGGCGGTTATCAGAATTCCGCACCTCGTCCACAACAGCAACCACGCCCGCAGGCCGCTCCTCAGCCGCAGCGCGAGTCGCGTCCCGCTCCACAACAGGCGCCGCAGCCCGCACCTGATTTCGACAGTTTCGATGACGATATTCCGTTTTAATTCTCCGAAATCGAACGCAGTAACGCGTTGAACAAACAGGCCCCCGCACAGCTCTGCTGCCGGGGGCTTTGTCTTGGGAGCGACAAGTTGCGTTTAAAGCCCCAAGTCGCTCAATCCCGGATGGTCATCGGGGCGGCGTCCCAGCGGCCAGTGGAATTTGCGCTCCGATTCCTTGATCGGCATGTCGTTGATGCAAGCGAATCGACGATGCATCAGGCCGTCTTCGGCGAATTCCCAGTTTTCGTTTCCGTAGGAGCGAAACCAGTTCCCCGAATCGTCGTGCCATTCGTAGGCGTAGCGCACGGCGATGCGGTTGTCGGTGAAGGCCCACAACTCTTTGATCAGCCGGTAGTCGAGTTCTTTTTTCCACTTGCGGGTCAGAAAGCCTTTGGCTTCTTCGCGGTTGGTAGCGAACTCGGCGCGGTTACGCCATTGGGTGTCGAGTGTGTAGGCCAGGGACACTTTTTCCGGGTCCCGGCTGTTCCAGCCGTCTTCGGCCAAGCGGATCTTTTCAATGGCCGATTCGCGGGTGAAGGGAGGTAGTGGCGGGCGAGTCTGAGCGTTGGACATGGCGAAGCCTCCAGGCAAGTTGGATAGATCGGTGAGTGAAGCGTTCTTCAAGCTCGGGCCTCTAGGGCGAGGCCTGTTTCAGCAACAACTGCGCAACATCCCTTGCGCTGTCGGCGGCACTGTAGTCACCCATGACGCGAGCGGTGGTGATGGCGCCTTCCATCAGAATGAGCAACTGTCTGGCCAGTACTGACGGTTGCTCGATGTTCAGTTGCTCGGCGAGTTCAAGCGCGTAGTCGAGCAACTTCTGTTTGTGCGATTTGGCGATCAGCCGGATTGGGTCATTCGAATCCCCAATCTCACCGGCCGTGTTGATGAACGCACAGCCATGAAAACCTTCGGACTCAAACCAGTCATTAAGTACGACAAACATGTTCAGGATTCGCCCTCGCGGCGTTTCAGCCTTGTTGGACTCGGTCCTGAACCACTGCATCCAGCGCACGTCTCGAGCGTTCAGCGCGGCAGCGGCCACTTCGTCCTTAGTGGCGAAGTAGCGGTAGATGCTCTTTCTGGCAACGCCGGAAGTCTTCACCAGAAGGTCCATGCCGGTGGCGTGAATCCCGTTCTGGTAGATGAGTCGTTCGGCGGTCGCGAGGATTTTTTCGCGGGTATCGTTTGTCTGTGTGCTCATGGGTTTGCAAGGTAGAACGATCGTTCTCCCCGGTCAAGCGACGCATGAAAAATGGTTGTTTCCGTTGGTCGGGACGAACCGGTACGCATGAAGCTTTGCGACGCAGGCGAACTTGCGGGGCGAATATCGATCAGTTTCTGTGGGCATTGATTTCTCCGTCCCTCATGACTGAAAGGAGTGACCTGCGTTTTGTCGAACTTCAAATCCGTCCTGTTGCTGTGTGTAATCCTCTGCCTCGGCAGCCTCAACATTCAAGCGGCCGATGCCCCTGCGGCCAGTACCGCACAATCAAGCGCCCCGGCTGACACGCCTGCTGCCGAGCCCGAAAAGCCGGAAATTCTGGTCAAGGGAGGATTGCTCGGGGCCATCAGCTCAAGTATCGACAGCGTGCAGAACAAGCTGGATCTGGACGGCCATCTGTTCGACTCCTGGCGCTTGCGTGCTGACCGCGCTGCTGATGAGCTGGGGGCCTTGGTCAACAAGCCATCGTCCCGCTCGCCGTGGGCCATTGCCGGAGATTTCCTGATTTTGTCGGTCGTCTGGATCGGCGCATTCCTGATCCTCAATCGCGTTGGTGCGTTCATCGCGAGCCGTATATCCCGGCATCGCCTGCTGCAACGGTACGGGCGAGTGCAGGGCGTATTGGGGTACATTTTGCCGTTCACGATTCCGGCGCTGATCTGCCTGCCGCTGACGTTGTATGTCAGTCATTTCATCCCGACGTCGGTGGGCAGGGCGCTGGCGCTGTGCCTGGCGTACTCCACCAGCAGCGGTATTTTCTCGACCTCGGTGTTGCTGTCGGTGATCGTACTGTTCAACTCGGGGCACAAGCGCCCAGCGGTTCGCATCATTCGTGATTACACGCCACATCCGCTGTTCATCATCGGCTTCTTCGCGGCCTTGAGCGATGCACTGACCAGTCCTCAGATTGCCCGTCAGTTGGGCGGCAACGTGACCACCAGCGTCGCAGCGTTCACCGGTCTGATGGCCTCGGTGATGTTCTGCATCGTCGTCATTCGTATGCGTAGGCCAGTGGCGCATCTGATTCGCAACCGTCCGTTGGCCGCTCGCCTGACGAGACCAGCGTTGCAGCAGACATTGAAGATTTTCTCGAGCCTTTGGCATCTGCCGATTTTGCTGATGATCCTGGTGTCGGCGGTCAGTCTGATCGGCGCGGGAGAGGACAGTCAGGAAGCCCTGCGATGCGCGTTGCTAACGACAGTGTTATTGATCGGGACGGTGTTCCTAAGCACCCTGTTTCAGCATATGTTCAAACCCGCCGAAGCGCGCATTAGCAGCGTCTATAAGGAACGTCTGCTGAGCCTGCTGCATGCAGTACTGCGTATTGCTCTGGCGATAGGGTTCATCGAGATATTGGGCAGGATATGGGGCTTTTCGCTGTTCGAATTCGCGCAACGCAACGCGCTTGGCAAGGTGATCAGCGACTCATTGAGCAGTATCGGGATGATCTTCCTGGTGACCTGGCTGCTGTGGGTAGTGATGGACACGGCGATCCAGGAGGCCCTCAAGCCGCCGACCAATAATCGCTCCACGCGCCAGCCCAGTACGCGTGTCAAGACCATCCTGCCACTGCTGCGTAATGCGATAAAAATCATTCTGGTGGTGATCTGCACGATCACCACCATGGCCAATCTCGGGATCAATGTCGGGCCGCTGCTGGCCGGTGCGGGGGTCGTCGGTCTGGCCATCGGTTTCGGTTCGCAGCAACTGGTTCAGGATGTGATCACCGGCCTGTTCATCATCATTGAGGACACGATTTCCATCGGCGATTGGGTGGTGCTGGATTCAGGTCATGCCGGCACGGTGGAAAGCCTGACCATTCGCACGCTGCGGTTGCGCGATGGCAAGGGCTTCGTGCATTCGGTGCCGTTCGGCCAGATCAAGGCGGTGACCAACCAGTCCCGGCAATTCGCCTATGCGTTTTTTTCGTTCCAGTTCACCTACGACTCGGATGTGGACTCAGCGACTTCGCTGATCCGCGAAGCAGGGCAGGCGATCAGTGACGACTTTCTGCTGGCGAGCAAGCTGCAAGGGCCGTTGGAGGTGTTCGGGCTCGATCGCATGGACATGAACGGGATCGTGATCACCGCTCAATTCCGTACTTCGTCGGGCGGGCAGTACGCGGTGAGCCGCTCGTTCAACGACAAGCTCAAGCGTCTTGTGGATAAGTCCCCCGACGTGCGATTCGCGCAGACTTACCCACAGCTGATCATGAGTCCGCACAACGGGCAGATGGCGCCGGTCGAGGATGAAGATGGGCAACCGCAGCCGGTGCCGGGCAAGGCGACGGTGGTGAACAAGGATGGCTCGGAGAGTCCGGTTTGAGCCGATCTATCCTAGGGGCGCGCTGGCCCGCGATGGCGATGTGCTTGTTGCCGAATGGTTGACTGGCGCACAGCCATTGCGGGCAAGCGCGCTCCTACGCTTGCAGAGCTATCTGAACAACCGATCCCGCACCTGCAACATCATCCCGGCATCCAGCTCGCCCCAATACTGTGGTTTGCCCGCGACTATGGCCGCGATGGGTACTCCGTCGCGATACACCAAGCGATTGCCGACCACTGCTGCAACCTTCGCGCCCGGCAGCAAGGTGCCCGCCAGATTCAGCGGATCGACGCCACTGACGCCGATCAGGCTGCCATCCAGCGGACGTTTGCGGACCTCCCGAAGCACAGGGATGGCCTCTGGCAACGCAAACTGCTCACCAGCTAGCCCCGCAATGAAGCGTCCGCCGCGAATGTCACCCCGCGCTTCCAGACGATGGAACGTACGCAGCAGCTCTCGCCAGCTCGGCAGCCAGTCGGCTTCACGCTCAAGCAGCCGCCAGAACACCACGCCGTAGCGGCGCAGCAAGGTCATGGCGATGTGCTCCAGCGTGTCGCTGTCCAGCCGTTGTGGCGATGTGGTTTCAGGGGCTGGCGCTCGACGCAACAGGGCCCAGCGCCCGGCATCGTCCATGCCACCGATGAATGCCCCGCGATTGCGCCGACTGGTGTGGGTCGCGCGTTTGCTGGCGGGGGTAATCAGTGCGCGCAGGCCGGCAAAGCTGTCGGCGTTAACCAGGCCTGCGCCGACCAGTTCCTGCAGCGCGTTTTCCAGCTCGGTGCGCAGTAAATGCGCTTCAGTCGTCAGTTCGTCGAAGAACATCGCGCCCTGAGTCGACAGCACCTCATGCACCCGCTGGGCGCGCAATGAAAGCTCGGTGGGCGCAGGCTGTTCAGTCAGGCCGCTCCATAGCCGCACCTGCGGGCGCGGCAGCAACACAATCGGCGTACTGCGCAATGCCGCGCTGCCAACCTTGGTGCGGCTTGTCAGACGCATCCACATCACCTTGCCGGACCGGCACAGGTCATCCAGCCAGCTCTGGGAATAATCCTTCAGTCGCGCCGGAAGAATATCGCTGTCCCACGCGCCAGCGGCGGCAGAAAAGCCCTCCAGTTGATCGACCACTTCGGGCAAAGCCGCTTTGCCCTGGCTCTGAGTCGATGTAGAGAGATGCTGCCAATCGAACAGAAAGCGCATGAAGTCCTGCAACGAAACAGGCTCGATTTCCCGACGCAGGCGTTTGACCGTGTAGCGATGAATGCGCGACAGCAGATGCCGCTCGCACCATTGTTCTTCGCTGGCGCCGGGGCTGAAACGGCCACGCAGCACATAGCCTTCGTTTTCCAGCTGGGCCAGCGCCTGAGCGACATCGCTTGGCTGTAGCGCCAACGGCGCGGCGATGTCTGGCACGGTTAACGGCCCGAAACCGCTCAGGCGCGCGCGAACGATTTCAACCTTGGCGTCGTCTTCATTCCAGACTTCATCGAAGCCGGGCAGCACTGCCAGCGGTGGATGCATTTCAGCCGCAGGATAAACCGCCCGCAGGCAGGTAAGACGCTCAAGGGCAATCCACAGCGCCTGCTCAGGCGAGACCTGCAAACGCATGGCGCGGCCAGATCGGGCCAGGTTCTCCAGCCACTTCATCCAGTCGCTTTGCTCCCGCGCTTCGGCGCCACTGACACACCCCAGGCTCATCAGCGCTTCGTGCATTTCGTCGATATTCTGCGGTTGCGGCCAGGCTTCCTCGGCCACCGCAACGATAGCCTCAGCGTCCAGCGCGCCCAGATCGTCGGCCGATTCCGGATCGCTCCACCGACGGTTGAGGACCGCTTGAGTGCGACGCTCTTCCAGCGGCGCGTCGTCGAGGAAGGTGTAGGGTTTAGCGTTGAGAATCTCGGCCGCCAGCGGAGAGGGCGCGGGCAGATCGCGGGCGATCAGGCGCACATCGCCTTTTTCCATGCGCCGCAACAACGCCAGCCAGCCGTCAGCGTCCATGGCTTCGTGCAGGCAGTCGTCCAGTGTCTGCTCCACCAGCGGATGCTCGGGCACTTCGCGTTCGCCGACGAGGTTTTCCAGGCAGGCGATCTGGTCCGGGAACACCGTAGCGATCAGGTCCTCACTCTTCATACGTTGCAGTTGGGGCGCGACTTTTCGACCGCCCGCATAACGCGGCAGAGCCAGCGCGACTCCGGCGTTCCAGCGCCAGCGCACATTGAACAAGGGCGCATCCAGTACCGCCTGAATCAAGATGTGTTCGGCGCTGTTGGAATGTAGATAACGCCAGACCTCATCCAGTGCAAAGCTGTGGCTGGTGGACAGCGACAACACAATGGCGTCTTCGCTGGCGGCAGCCTGCAGTTCGAAATTGAAGGTGCGACAGAAACGTTTGCGCAACGCCAGGCCCCATGCGCGATTGATGCGACTGCCAAAGGGCGTGTGGATGACCAGTTGCGTGCCCCCGGATTCGTCGAAGAAGCGCTCCATCACCAGCGTGTCCTGCGATGGCAAGGCGCCGAGGGTAGAGCGCGCCCGCGCCAGGTACTCCACCAATTGCTCGGCGCTGTCCAGGCCCAGGCCCAATGTGGTCATCAACCAGTCGGTGCAAGGCTGCAGATTGCCCGGATGGTCGCTGAGTCGCTGATCGATGTCGGCTTGCAATCGGGCCACGGCGAACGACAATTCATCGCTGCGCCCCGGTGCTTCACCCATCCAGAAGGGGATGTTCGGCGGCACGCCTTGTGCGTCTTCCACTCGTACTCGGCCCGATTCGATGCGCAGGATGCGGTAAGACGTGTTGCCCAGCTGAAAGATGTCGCCCGCAAGGCTTTCCACCGCAAAGTCTTCGTTGACCGTGCCGATGTTCAGCGCCTGCGGTTCGAGGATCACGCTGTAGTCGGCGTTGTCCGGAATCGTGCCGCCGCTGGTCACCGCCGTGAGTTTGCTGCCGCGTCGGCCGCGCAACGTTCGAGTCACGGCATCGCGATGCAGGTAAGCCGCACGCACGCCCTGCCGCCCGCTGTAGCCTTCGGCGAGCATGCCCAACAGCGCCTGATAATGCTGCTCGTCGAACTCGGCGTAGGGCGACGCCTTGCGAAACATTTCCAGTAGTGCCTGTTCTTCCCACTCCTGGCAGCTGACCTCGGCAATGATCTGCTGCGCTACTACGTCGAGCGGCGCCTTGGGAATCAGCAACGTGTCGAGTTCGCCGCGGCGCACGCAGTCCAGTAAGGCTGCGCACTCGATAAGGTCATCGCGGGAAATGGCGAACAGCCGCCCCTTTGGCGTGCCGCCCACGTGGTGCCCGGAGCGTCCGACACGCTGCAGGAAAGAAGCAATGGAGCGCGGGGAACTGATCTGACAGACCAGATCGACATCGCCGATATCGATGCCCAACTCCAACGAGGCAGTGGCGATCAGCACTTGCAGGTCGCCGCGCTTGAGTCGTTGCTCGGCGTCCAGCCGTTGTTCCTTGGCCAGACTGCCGTGGTGCGCGGCCACGGCCTCCTTGCCCAGGCGCTCACTGAGAAAGCGTGCCATACGTTCGGCCAGACGCCGGGTATTGACGAAGATCAGCGTGGTCCGGTGTTCGCGCGCCAGCTCTGCGAGGCGGTCGTACACCAGTTGCCAGACATCATTGGCCATTACCGCCGTCAGCGGCACGGGCGGCACTTCGATTGCCAGGTCTCTAGGCCGGGCATGGCCGATGTCGACAATGGCGCAAGGCCGACTGACCGGATCGCTGCCGACCAGAAAGCGCGACACCCGCTCGATGGGTTTTTGCGTCGCCGAGAGGCCAATGCGCAGCAAGGGTTTGTCACACAACGCCTGCAGCCGCTCCAGACTCAGCGCCAGATGACTGCCGCGTTTGCTGGCGGCGATGGCGTGGATTTCGTCGACGATCACCGTCTGTGTGCTCGATAGCATGCGTCGGCCGGAGTCCGAGCCCAGCAACACATATAGCGATTCCGGGGTGGTGACCAGAATGTGCGGCGCTGTCTTGCGCATCGCGTTGCGCTCTTTTTGCTGGGTGTCGCCGGTGCGCACGGCGGTGCTGATGCGCAGCCCCGGCAAGCCCCGCTGCTCAAGCTGTTCGGTGATGCCAGCGAGCGGGTTCTGCAGATTAATCTGAATGTCGTTGGACAGCGCCTTGAGGGGCGAGACGTAGACCACGAAGGTCTGATCTGGCAACTGACCGCCTAGCTCAAGGCCCTGATGGACCAGGTCGTCGATCACCGCCAGAAACGCAGTCAACGTCTTGCCGGAGCCGGTAGGCGCGGCGATCAACGTCGATTGGCGGCGCTTGATCAGCGGCCACGCCTGGGCCTGGGCAGCGGTAACGGCCGGGAAGGTCCGGGTGAACCAGGCGCTGACGGCCGGATGAAAGTCGTCGAGCACCGGAGCGAGAGTCTGGAGAAGGTTCATGCCTCTGTTTATGAGGGTGAACGTTAAGGGATGCAAGGGCCGGTGATCGGGCTTGGTCCGTGTGATGTATGGCATAGGGCAACTGTGGGAGGGGGCCTGCTCACGAAAGGGGAGTTCGAAGAGCCCAGATATCCAGCCCATGATCGCCAGTCTTCGTGAGCAAGCTCACTCCCACCGATAAAATGCCCGGCGAAACACCGCGCCCAGCCCACCTGTTGGGACTTATCCGCGCGACGTGTTATGTTTGCGACCGTTTTTCACCTATTGTTTCCAATTGAATTCCAAGACCGAGCCTGCTGACTCTATGCGAATGCGCCTTATGCTGTTGGGCGGCGGGAATGCCCTTGGGCAGGCGTTGATTCGTCTGGGTGCCGAGGAGGACATTGGCTTCCTCGCACCGCGTCCGCCACAAGACGGGTGGGATGCGGCAAGCCTGACGCAACTGCTCGATGACACCCGCCCGGACGCCTTGATCAACCTTGCTTACTACTACGACTGGTTTCAGGCGCAGAGTGTGAGCGCGGAAAGGCTGGACACCCAGGAACGCTCCGTCGAGCGTCTGGCGCAGCTGTGCCAGCATCACAACATCGTTCTGGTTCAACCTTCCAGCTATCGGGTATTCGATGGCTCGCGCGCTACTGCCTATAGCGAGAAGGACGAACCGGTCCCGCTGGGCTCCCGTGGTCAGGCGCTGTGGCGCATTGAACAAAGCGTGCGCGCCACTTGCCCGCAACATGTGCTGTTACGTTTTGGCTGGTTGCTCGATGACAGCGCCGATGGTGTGCTCGGGCGTTTCCTGACCCGCGCCGAAACCACGGACGAACTGCTGCTGGCCGATGACCGTCGCGGCAACCCAACGCCTGTCGATGACGCCGCGCGGGTAATCATTTCGGTGCTCAAACAGCTCGATTGCGCCGCGCCGCTGTGGGGCACCTATCACTACGCCGGTCATGAGGCCACCACTCCGCTGGCGTTGGGGCAGGCGATTCTCACCGAGGCGCGCCTGATGCGCACGCTGGCCATCGAAGCGCCAACCGCCCAAGCCCACGCCGCCAGCCCCGATGCCGCCGAAGAGCCGCAGAACGCGGTGCTGGCCTGCAAGAAAATCCTTCACACCTTTGGTATCAAGCCCCGCGCATGGCGTGCCGGTTTGCCCAGCCTATTGGACCGCTATTACCGTCATGTCTGATGCTCCTGTCCTTATTACCGGCGGCGCCGGTTTCATCGGTTCGCACCTGGTCGACGCTTTGCTCGCCAAAGGCTATGCCGTGCGCGTGCTCGACGACCTGTCCGCCGGCAAGCGCAGCAACCTGCCGCTGGACAATCCTCGGGTCGAGCTGATCGTGGGCGATGTAGCCGATGCGGCGCTGGTGGCGCGGGCGGCGATGGGTTGCCAGGCAGTCGCGCATCTGGCGGCGGTGGCTTCGGTGCAGGCCTCGGTAGACGATCCGGTCAAGACCCACCAAAGCAACTTCATCGGCACGTTGAACGTCTGCGAAGCCATGCGTCAGGCCGGCATCAAACGCGTGGTGTTCGCCTCCAGCGCGGCGGTGTACGGCAACAACGGCGAAGGCCAGGCCATCAACGAAGACACGCCCAAAGCGCCGCTGACACCGTATGCCTCGGACAAGCTGGCGAGCGAGCACTATCTCGACTTTTATCGTCGTCAACACGGTCTGGAGCCGGTGGTGTTTCGCTTCTTCAACATCTTCGGGCCGCGTCAGGATCCGTCTTCACCGTATTCCGGGGTGATCAGCATTTTTGCCGAGCGCGCCGAGAAGGGCCTGCCGATCTCGGTTTTTGGTGATGGCGAGCAGACTCGGGACTTCTTTTATGTCGAAGACCTGGTCGATCTCGTGGTGCAGGGTTTTGAGTTGCCGGTGGCCGAAGAGGGCGCAGTCAACGTCGGCCTGAATGCCACTACGTCGTTGAACGAGCTGTTGGCGGCATTTGGTCAAGTGGTCGGGAGTTTGCCCCCGGTGACGTATCTGCCGCCGCGTTCGGGAGACATCAAGCATTCCCGCGCTGACAACCAGCGTTTGCTCGCACGCTTCAGGGTACCGGAGCCGACGCCTCTCGCTATAGGTTTGGCGCGCCTGATGGGGCGCTGTGCCTCGTAAGCTAATCCCTGCAACGCAAAAGGCACCCATGGGGTGCCTTTTTTACGCAATCATTCTTTATCGGAGCGCGCTTGCCCGCGAGAGGCCCATGTGACCGACCGAGATTCATCGGATGGAAGACTCTTCGCGGGCAAGCGCGTTCCTACAGGTCAGCGGCGTTTCAGAACTTGTAACCAACACCAACCATGTAGACCCAAGGGTCGATGTCAACATCCACCTTGGTTTTGCCAACGCTCAGCGCAGATGGGCCGTCAACGCTGGCCTTGGTGTCGATGTCGACGTACCACACCGAGGCGTTGAGCATGATGTTGTCGGTCAGCATGTAATCCATACCGACCTGCCCGGCCAAGCCTACCGAATCCTTGAGCTTGAGGTTGCTGAAACCCTGATCCTTGCGCTCGCCGCTGAGGTCAGTGTCGAAGAACTTGGTGTAGTTCAGGCCGATACCGGCATAGGGTTGGAATTTCGACGCGGCGTCCATCGGGTAGTACTGCAGCGACAGTGTGGGTGGCAGCTGTTTGACGTCTGCCAGCTTGCCGTCCAGTCCAGGACCCAGGCCTTTCACGCCGATGGTGTGGCTGAACGGGGTCGCGGCCAGCAGTTCCAGGCCCACGTGGTCGGTCAGCATGTAGGCGAAGGTCAGGCCCAGTTGTGTCGAGTTGTCGGCGGTGGCTTTGGTGCCCGAGACTTTGGTCCCGTCGAGCTTCAGGTTGCCGCTGTCCTCGTTGGGATTCACCCGCGCCGCGCCCGCGCGCACGATGAAATCACCGGCCTGGTGGGCCTCGGCGGCGATCGGTGTGCAGAGGGCAAGCGCAACCAGAGATGCGCCGAGCAGGGACTTGTTCATGGGGGCTCCGAAAGGGCGTTTAGAAGTGATGCCCTATGTTACGAAGTGTCTGATGCGCGGGTTTTGACACAGCTCAATGAAATGAAGAACAGCTGCGAGTTTCAAATAGGTTCGCGGTGTTGCGGCTTGCTGGATCTGTCTTGCAGCTGGTACCCGATCACTGGCCGCTGCTGTCATCCGGCAATTCATAAACCAGAATCTTGTCCGCCTCCATCTGATACCCCGCATCGGCCAGTTCGCTGGTGCTGGATTTGACCTGCATCGGCCCTTCGATCCAGTACGGCTGGTACAGCTCGTCGACCTTCACCCCAAGCTCACTGGTGACGTGGACGATCTGGTTCGGCGGCGGTGGCGGCACGTGTATGCAGGCGCCGAAGTACGGCACCAGCAGAAACTCGGTGACGCGGCCTTCTTCGCTGACTTCCAGCGGCACGATGTAACCCGGCAGGCGCACCTGTTGGCCGTCCAGCGATTTCACCACCGGGGCGTTCGGCGCCAGTTGATGGGCCGCTGGCGCTGATTCCACCGACAAGGCATCAGCCATTTTCGACAGGTCATGGATGGGCGCGGTGATCAGTTTCACCGGTGGTGCGTCGGGCGGGATCATTTCCTGCCACGTCAGCACCCGCAAGTCCTGCGCCCATGCGCTCGATGCGACCAACAACCACAACAGCACCCACGACCTGCGCATTACCACGTCCTCATAAACGAATCGACAAACCATCCGCCAGCGACTGGCGATAAGCACGCCACGCAGGCACGACGCCCATCAGCAGCGCTGCTCCGAGAATGCCGCCGAGCAGCGTCCATTCATAAGCGCTGGGCAGCGAGAGCGGCAAGTACAGGCCGTAATTCGCCTGCACGTAACCCTGCGCGGCCGCAATGCCGATGTACAGCAGCGCCAGACCGCTGACCGCACCCGCCAGTGCCAGGGCAAACGCTTCGAGAATCAGCAGGGTTGCGACATGCCAGGGCCGAGCGCCGACCGAACGCAGGATGGCCATCTCCCGCCGCCGCTCGTTGAGGCTGGTGAGGATGGCTGTCAGCATGCCGATCAATCCGGTCAGCACCACGAACAGCGAAATCACGAAAAGCGCCTTCTCAGCCGTGCCCATCAGGCTCCACAGTTCCTGCAAGGCCACGCCCGGCAGGATCGCCAGCATCGGCTCACCACGGAATTCATTGATTTCCCG
This sequence comes from Pseudomonas bohemica, assembly GCF_002934685.1. Lineage (GTDB taxonomy): Bacteria > Pseudomonadota > Gammaproteobacteria > Pseudomonadales > Pseudomonadaceae > Aquipseudomonas > Aquipseudomonas bohemica. The sequence continues at coordinate 100,957 of NZ_NKHL01000107.1, read as the reverse complement.
TTGCAGGGCGAAGGTGGAAATCTTGCTGTTCAGCCCGAGCATGAATGCGGTGATGGCGGTCGGCGTCAGGTCCATGTTGCGCGCCTGATCGGCGGTGATACGTCCTGCGCCCTGAGCCGGCGCGCCGTTGTGCCAATCGATGTGGATCGCCTCCATGCCGCCCAGGCTGATGTGCAGCGTGCGGTCCACCGGCGTGCCGGTTCGCTTGAGGATGCCGACGACGGTGAACGGCATGTCGTCGTGCTTGACCAGGCTCACCACGGCCACGCCATGGGCCAGCACCAGCTTGTCGCCGAGCTTGTAATGCAGCGCCTCGGCGACTTCGGCACCGAGTACCACTTCAAACGGATCGGTGTCGAACGGTCGTCCATCGACCAGTTCCAGATGTCGCTGGCGGCCGTACTGGTAGTGCTCGAAATACGCTTCGGTGGTGCCCATCACCCGATAGCCGCGATGGCTGTCGCCAAGGGAAACAGGGATCGCCCACTTCACCTGCTTGCTGCCTGCGAAGTGCTCGAAGCTGTCCCAGCGGATGTTGTTGGTGGCGTTGCCGATGCGGAACACCGAATACAGCAGCAGATTGACCGAGCCGGAACGAGCGCCGACGATCAGGTCCGTGCCGCTGATGGTGCTGGCAAAACTGGCGCGGGCTTCGGTGCGCACGCGTTCCACGGCCAACAGCAGACACACTGACAGTGCGATGGCGAAGGCGGTGAGAAACGCGGTAAAGCGACGGTTGGCGAGACTGGCCAGCGCCAGGCGAAGAAGATACATCTCAAACCTCGGCGGCGACGGCGGCGCGATTGAGTTCGGCCAGCGACAGATTGCGGTCGAACAGCGGCGCCAGGCTTTGATCATGGCTGACGAACAACAGGCTGGCCCCGGCCTCGCGACATTCGGCGAACAGCAGCTGAATGAAGGCTTCACGGGCGTCGGCATCCAGAGCCGACGTCGGTTCATCGGCGATCACCAGTTCCGGTTGACCGATCAGCGCCCGAGCGGCCGCAACCCGTTGTTGCTGGCCGATGGACAGCGAATCGGCGCGGCGGTCGAGCAATTGCGCATCCTTCAAACCTAAATGGGCAAGCAAAGTGGCAGCGGCCTGATCGACGCTGCCATGGCGCTGTGTCGCCCGCTGCGCGCGCAGTTTTGAAAAATGGCAGGGCAGTTCGACGTTCTCCCGCACCGAAAGAAACGGCAGCAGGTTGAACTGTTGAAAAATGTAACCGGTGTGATCGACGCGAAAGCGATCACGGGCGCCGGCCGAGAGCTGGGTCAGCTCTTGACCAAGTAACCGGATGCTGCCTCTATTGGGTTTCTGTACGCCGCCGAGCAGTCCCAGCAACGTGGTTTTGCCGCTGCCGCTCGGGCCCTTGAGGAACAGGGTTTCGCCGGGCTCCAGACGGAATGCCGGGATGTCCAGCAACGGCGAGTGGCCTGGCCAGGTGAAGCCGAGGTCGGACAGCTCGATAAGTGCTTGAGTCATGGCCTGAGTCATATCGGGAAAGTGAACGACCGGAAAATCTCGGCCGTATGTGCGCAGCCGCGATCATTAGAACTTGACGACGGGGTTACTCGGACGCACTTCGGCACCCATCTGACGTTTCGGCGTGACCAGTTGTACCTGAATGGTTTGGGTGGCGGGGAAGCTTTTGAACAGTTGCGTCAGGTCCAGTTTGTTCAGCACCGCCGCAACGCTGCAGGTGAACTGGTAATGGCCGTGGATTTCGCTGTGCTCGTGTTCATGCTCGTCGGTATCGCCGTCGTTGTGGTCATCCCCCTCGTGGCCGAACAGCGGGCTTTCCAGCTTCTGTTTGCTCACCGTGCAACCGGCGGCCTCCGGGATGCTGAACAGGCCGTGGGGCTTGAGCAGGGTTTCCCGTGCGAGCGCCAGCTTCATTTTGTCGGCATCGGTGGTGGCGGGGTGTTCGAAACCGACGATGTTCATGGCCGGTGTATCCAGTTCGATTTCCAGCGTGCGGCCATCCAGCGCCATGTCCAGCCGCGCCACGCCGTGCACATGCGCGCCGAGACTGCCGTGATCATGTTCGTCAGCGGCGTGAGCGATGGCGAGGGGAAGCAGCGCGAACGGAAGGGCCAATAGCAGACGACGCATGGAAAGAGCTCCGGGAGAGGTTCGAAATTGTTATGTGATCTTATAACAATATGTTGTGCGAGTTCTTAACTTTTTTGTCCGGCAATGTCGTGCTGTGGGACCATGCCGCATCGCCAATCAGAGGACACACATATGCTGCGAATTCGTGGAACCGTCGGCGACCTGCCGGTGGATCTGACCGTGGAAATGGACGACGGCGATTGGGCGAAGCTGGGGATCCAGTTGGGCGCGCATTCGCTGGTGAGCATGTCTGATAGCCCTGCGCAGGCCAAACCAAAGGCCAGCCACAACGACGCAGTCTGGAACATCGCTCAGGACCTGCTGCGCAAGTCCGGGCACATGAGCGGGCCGGATTTGCTCGGGCAACTGGAAGGGCTGGCGGGGAGTACGGCGGCAGGAAAGCGCCTGATGGTGCGCATGCGCCACAGCTCCAACGTCAGAGTCGAAAGCCATGGCGATGCGCCGGAGTATCACTGGGTGGATCAGTAAAGCGCAGCGAACAACTTGCGACGATAGGTCGTGACCAGCGGGTGATCGTTGCCAAGCAGGTCGAACACCTGAAGCAGGGTCTTGTGCGGCTGACCTTCGCTGTAGCTGCGGTTGCGGATGAACAGCGTGAGCAGACCCTCCAGCGCCGCGTCGTATTGCTGGCGGGACAATTGTTGAATCGCGAGTTGATACGCCGCTTCGTCGTCCTGCGGATTTTGCGCGATACGGGACTTGAGGTCGGCGACGTCCGGCAAGGCGGCTGCCTGGCCAAGGAACGTCAACTGGGCCTTAGCGCCAGCCAATGCCGCCTTGTGCTCGTCGCCCTTGACCGCGTCCAGCACGGTACGGGCCTCAGTCAGCTCGCCACGCTCGGCCAGGCAGCGCGCGTACAGAATCAGTGCCGCGGCGTTGGAGTTGTCCTCGCTGAGAATGGTCTGCAGAACGGCTTCGGCTTCCGCGAAATGGCTCTCGGCAAACATCGCTTGCGCTGTCTGCAATGGATCGGCTGCGGCAGGAGGCGGCAGCTTTACATGGGGTTCGAGCAGCTTGCGGATCTCGGACTCAGGCTGCGCGCCGGCGAAACCATCGACCGGCTGACCATCCTTGAACAGCACCACGGTCGGCAGGCTACGAATGCCGAAGCGGCCGACGATGTCCTGCTCGGCGTCGCAATCGACCTTGGCCAGCAGCAACTCGCCCTGATAGCTTTCGGCGATCTGTTGCAGCAGCGGCATCAGCACCTTGCACGGCGCGCACCACTCGGCCCAGAAATCCACCAGCACGGGTTTGTGAAAGGAATTCTCGATGACCAACTGATCGAAAGTGGCGGTGGTCGCATCGAAGATGTACGGCGTTTCCTGGCTCATCGTAACTCTCGAAAAAAGGCTCAATGACGGCAACTATAAAGGGCTGGGGGGATTGTCGGAAGTCACGACTCTGGATCGCAGGAGCGCGCTTGCCCGCGAACGCGGTGTGTCTGTAGCGAAATGTAGCCTGACACGCTGCTTTCGCGGGCAAGCGCGCTCCTACAATGACGTCGGTGGTCATCTGATCGCGTGATACAGGCTCACACGCCGGAACTCCCACGGCTCGGCCAGATCCGGCAAGGTTAGCGCTTCGAGAATCCCCAACCGCTCATACGCCGGATGCTGAAAATCTCGCACCCGCGAATCCGCCACCAGCGCTTCTTTGCCGCGACTCAGGAACTGATCGAGCAGTGGCAGGTTGGCGCGGTCGTACAGCACGTCGGCGACCAGAATCAGATCGAAGCGATCTGCCTCGGCGAAGAAATCCGCCGAATAGCTGAGCGTTACCCCATTGAGTTCCGCGTTCGCCTTGCAGGACGCGATCGCGACCGGATCAAGATCACACGCCACCACCTCCAGCGCCCCGGCCTTCATCGCCGCGATGCCCGCCACGCCCGAGCCTGCGCCGAAATCCAGCACCCGCTTGCCTTCGACCCAATGTGGATGCTCGGCGAGAAAACGCGCCAACGCCAGGCCACTGGCCCAGCAGAAACTCCAGTACGGCGGCTCCTCCAGAATGCGTCGGGTTTCTTCCGGGCTGAACGCGCGGTCCATGTTCAAAGCGTCGATCAGCCACAACTTAAGCTCAGTACCCGGCAGCGGCTCGGCGATCAGTCGCGCGTCGCCCAGCAATTGGCTCAAGGCTGCTTGCAGTTGGGGCGGTGGCGTCATGGCATCTTGAAAAATTGCAGTTGGCCCAGTGACTGGGTTTCAGGTTTGGCGATCAACACCGATTGCAGATGCAGAATCAACTGACCGGACTGACTGGCGCGCCCGCGCAACTCGACTCGTGCCCCTTCAGGAAAGGCTTCGGGGTTGAAGCGCAACTGAAACGGCAGGGACTGATTGTTGCCCATCAGCTTGGTGCTGCTTAAAAGCTTCTGCGGGCGATTGCGATCGTCGATGACCAACAGCGCCAGTTCGACCTCGGCGCCAGCCGGCACGCCCAGCAATTGACCGCTTACCTCGCGTTGATAAGGCAGCAGCGGGCCAGGCCCTTCAGGCAGTTTGATCGCGTTGGGTGCGGGTTTGGCAGGGGCCGCAGGCTTGGATGGCTCTGTGGAGCTACAGGCAGCGAGCAAACCGAGCAGGCTGATGACAGCAAGCGAACGTAGCGACATGAACAGCTCCAGCAAACAGAAATACGGGTGGGATGACGCAGTCTCGCCGAGGGGGACAGATTTGGCTGCACCGAATGCGCGTCTATATACCTCAAAGGCCGAGACTTGTCTTGCGGGCGGGATGCGCTACCATGGCCCTCCCTTTTTTTGTTGCCTGCCACCATGCACTGTCCCTTTTGCGGTGCCAACGACACCAAAGTCATTGACTCGCGCCTCGTCGCCGAAGGCGATCAAGTTCGCCGCCGTCGTGAATGCGTTGCCTGCGGCGAGCGTTTCACCACGTTCGAAACCGCCGAATTGGTCCTGCCCCGGCTGATCAAGCAGGACGGCAGCCGCCAGCCGTTCGATGAAGAAAAGCTTCGCGCCGGTATGCAGCGTGCGCTGGAGAAGCGCCCGGTCAGCGTCGAGCGCCTGGAAGCGGCCCTGGCCCACATCAAGAGCAAGCTGCGAGCGACCGGTGAGCGCGAGGTCAAGTCGTTGATCGTCGGCGAACTGGTGATGGGCGAGCTGCAGAAACTCGACGAAGTGGCCTATATCCGCTTCGCTTCGGTGTATCGGCGGTTCCAGGACCTCAACGAATTCCGCGAAGAAATCGACCGACTGGCCCGCGAGCCGGTTAAAGAGTGAGCATGTCCTCCACAGAGCAAAGCGTACTCGACGCTTTTTATATGGCGCGAGCGCTCGAGCTGGCGCGCAAGGGCGTTTATTCGACACACCCCAACCCTCGTGTCGGCTGCGTGATCGTGCGCGATGGCGAGGTGGTCGGCGAAGGCTGGCACGTGCGCGCAGGCGAACCCCACGCTGAAGTCCATGCGTTGCGCCAGGCGGGCGAAAAAGCCAGAGGCGCCACGGCGTACGTGACCCTCGAACCCTGCAGCCACCACGGGCGCACGCCGCCGTGTGCGGACGCACTGGTCAATGCCGGTGTCGGTCGTGTGGTCGCGGCGATGCAAGATCCCAATCCCGACGTCGCCGGACGCGGCCTGCTGCGCCTGATGAGCGCCGGTATCGCGGTGCAGAGCGGCGTACTGGAAAGCGAAGCCCGGGCGATCAACAAGGGTTTTCTCAAGCGCATGGAGCATGGGCTGCCCTATGTGCGGGTCAAGCTGGCGATGAGCCTTGACGGTCGTACGGCGATGGCCAGCGGCGAGAGCAAATGGATCACTGGGCCTGAGGCGCGTTCGGCGGTACAGCGTCTGCGCGCTCAATCGAGTGTGGTGCTGACAGGCGCCGATACCATTTTGGCCGACGACGCCCGACTCACCGTTCGGCCCGATGAACTGGGCCTGAACGCCGAGCTGACTGCGCTGGCCGTGACCCGTCCGCCGTTGCGCGTGCTGGTCGATGGTCGCCTGCGTGTGTCGCTGGATGCGCCGTTCTTCAAGGCCGACAACGCGTTGGTCGCCACCTGCGCTGCGGCATCGGCCCGAGAGCGTTATCAGGAACAGGGTCACGAATTGTTGGCGCTGCCGAGCAGTGGCGGCCATGTCGACCTGCGCAAATTGTTGGTCGAGCTGGCAGCGCGTGGCGTAAACGACGTACTCGTCGAAGCCGGGCCTAGACTCGCCGGTGCCTTCACGCGTATGGGTCTGGTCGATGAGTTCCAGATTTTCGTCGCGGGCAAGTTCATGGGTTCGTCGGCGCGCCCGTTGCTGGACCTGCCGCTGGCGCAAATGAGTGAGGCGCTGGAGCTGAAAATCGTCGAAATGCGTGCAGTCGGAAGTGATTGGCGCGTGATCGCAATACCGACGCCGAACCCGAGCGTATAATTCCGCCTTTCGCTTCTAGCGCTGGCCCTTGTTCTCCCGGAGGACCCATGTTTACCGGCATTATCGAATCCATTGGCAGCATCCGCGCCCTGACCCCTAAAGGCGGCGACGTCCGCGTTTATGTAGAGACCGGCAAACTCGACCTTTCCGACGTCAAACTCGGCGACAGCATCGCTGTGAACGGCGTATGTCTGACAGCCGTCGAGCTGCCGGGCGACGGTTTCTGGGCTGACGTCAGCCGCGAAACCCTGGATGTCACCGCGTTCGTCGATCTGAAGACCGGCAGCCGCGTCAACCTGGAAAAAGCCCTGACCCCGACCACCCGGCTGGGCGGCCATCTGGTCAGCGGCCACGTCGATGGCGTCGGCGAAGTGCTGTCCCGCGAAGAAAACGCCCGTGCGATCCTGTTCCGCATGCGTGCGCCCCGCGAGCTGGCCAAGTACATCTCGCACAAAGGCTCGATCACCGTCGACGGCACCAGCCTGACCGTGAACGCCGTCAATGGCGCCGAGTTCGAGCTGACCATCGTGCCGCACACGCTGGCCGAGACCATCATGGGCGACTATCGCCCTGGCCGTAAGATCAATCTGGAAGTGGATCTGCTGGCGCGTTACCTGGAGCGCTTGCTGCTCGGTGACAAAGCCGCCGACCCGACCCCGGCCCAGGGCGGCAACATCACCGAAAGCTTTCTGGCCGCCAACGGCTACCTCAAATCCTGAATCGAAGGGGGGTGCCGCGTGGCGCTCAATAGCATCGAAGAACTGGTTGAAGACATTCGCCAAGGCAAGATGGTCATCCTCATGGATGACGAAGATCGCGAGAACGAAGGCGACCTGATCATGGCTTCCGAGTGCGTCAAGGCCGAGCACATCAACTTCATGGCGCGTTATGCCCGTGGCCTGATCTGCATGCCGATGACCCGCGAACGTTGCGAAGCCCTGAAACTGCCTCTGATGGCGCCGCGCAACGGTTCGGGTTTCGGCACCAAGTTCACTGTTTCCATCGAAGCCGCTGAAGGCGTGACCACCGGCATCTCCGCTGCCGATCGCGCGCGCACCGTGCAGGCCGCTGCCGCCAAGGACGCCAAGGCCGACGACATCGTCAGCCCCGGCCACATCTTCCCGCTGATGGCCCAGGCCGGTGGCACCCTGTCCCGCGCCGGCCATACCGAAGCCGCGTGCGATCTGGCGCGCATGGCCGGTTTCGAGCCGACCGGCGTGATCTGTGAAGTGATGAACGACGACGGCACCATGTCTCGTCGCGTCGAACTCGAAGCATTTGCCGCCGAACACAACATCAAGATCGGCACCATCGCCGACCTGATTCATTACCGGATGATCCACGAACGTACGGTTCAGCGGATTGCCGAGCAGCCGCTGGACACCGAACAGGGCCAGTTCAACCTGGTGACCTACCGCGATTCGGTCGAAGGCGACGTTCACCTAGCGCTGACCCTGGGCAATATCTGCGCGGAAGAGCCAACCCTGGTTCGGGTTCACAATATGGACCCGCTGCGCGATCTGCTGTTGGTCAAACAGCCCGGCCGCTGGAGCCTGCGTGCCGCCATGACCGCCGTGGCAGAGGCGGGCAGCGGCGTGGTGCTGCTGCTCGGTCATCCCCTCGATGGTGACGCCGTGCTGGCTCATGTTCGGGAAACCGCAGGTGCCGCGCCGGTCAAGACGCCGACCACCTACAGCACTGTGGGCGCCGGTTCGCAGATCCTTCGCGACCTGGGCGTACGCAAAATGCGCCTGATGAGTTCGCCAATGAAGTTCAACGCGATATCCGGTTTCGATCTGGAAGTTGTAGAATACGTGCCCTCCGAATAAAGACCGGCAGTTGATGAACCGTGGAAGCGTCGATGTTTTCACGGTTTTTGTTCCTGCGGTCGCCGATTCGTGGCCTAAAATCCCTGCAAGCGCGCCCTTATGCGCGCTTGCTTGCTCTTTAATACGAAACACGAGACTCAGCCGAATGACCCTGAAGACCATCGAAGGTACCTTCATCGCCCCCCAAGGTCGCTATGCCCTGGTGGTTGGCCGCTTCAACAGCTTCGTCGTGGAAAGCCTGGTGAGCGGTGCCGTTGATGCCCTGGTTCGCCATGGTGTGAGCGAAAACGACATCACCATCATCCGCGCACCGGGCGCGTTCGAAATCCCGCTGGTCGTGCAGAAAGTCGCTCAACGCAGCGAGTACTCCGCGATCATCGCGCTGGGCGCGGTCATTCGTGGCGGCACCCCGCACTTCGAATACGTGGCCGGCGAATGCACCAAGGGCCTGGCCCAGGTCTCCATGGAGTTTGGCGTGCCGGTGGCCTTTGGCGTGCTGACCGTTGATTCCATCGAACAAGCCATCGAACGTTCCGGCACCAAGGCTGGTAACAAAGGCGCAGAAGCTGCCCTGTCCGCCATCGAGATGGTCAGCCTGTTGGCGCAGTTGGAGGCCAAGTGATTAACGACGATAGCGATCAGTTCAACCCGCGCGACCCTCGCCCGGCCGACGCTGGCAAACCCTCGAAGAGCGAAAAACGCCGCGCTGCCCGCAAGCTCGCCATGCAAGCGCTCTACCAGTGGCACATGGCCAAGCAGTCGTTGAACGAGATCGAAGCGCAGTTTCGCGTCGATAACGATTTCACCGACGTCGACGCGACTTACTTCCGTGAAATCCTGCACGGCGTTCCGGGTAAGAAGGCAGAGATCGAGGCGGCCCTGACGCCTTGCCTGGACATCACCATCGAAGAGCTGGACCCAGTGGAGCTGGCTGTACTGCGCCTTTCGACGTGGGAGCTGATCGAGCGCATCGACGTGCCGTACCGCGTGGTCATTAATGAAGGGATCGAACTGGCGAAAGTCTACGGTTCGACCGACGGCCACAAGTTCGTCAACGGCGTGCTCGACAAGCTGGCTCCGCGTCTGCGCGAAGCCGAAGTGAAGGCTCACAAGCGCTGAGGCGTCTGGATCTCCAGAACCTCTAGCGTTCGACGCCATGGGCGAGTTCGAGCTGATCCGCAACTACTTTGCCGCTGCGCCCTGTGCGCAGCCGGGTGAAGGTGTCGCATTGGGGATCGGTGACGACTGCGCCCTGTTGTCGGTGAGTCCGGGCGAGCAACTGGCGATTTCCACTGACACGCTGGTCGCCGGAGTGCATTTTCCCGACGTCTGCGATCCTTTCCTGCTGGGCCAGCGCGCCCTTGGCGTCTCTGCCAGCGACCTGGCAGCGATGGGCGCCACACCCCTCGCATTCACCCTTGCCCTGACCTTGCCGGAAGTTTCCGCCGCCTGGCTGGAAGCCTTCGCCCGTGGTCTGAACCAGATGGCCCAAGGCTGCTCGATGCGCCTGATTGGCGGCGACACCACGCGTGGGCCCTTGAGCCTGACGGTGACGGTGTTCGGCTCAATACCAGCAGGGCAGGCGTTGACCCGCAGCGGTGCGAAGCCGGGGGACTTGCTGTGCGTTGGCGGGCCTTTGGGCGATGGCGCCGGAGCGCTGCCGCTGGTGTTGAACCAGCGCGCCACCGGGGCGTCTACCACACAGGCTTTGCTCGAGCGCTACTGGTCGCCGCAGCCGCAAATGGCCTTGGGTCAGGCATTGCGCGGCAAGGCGACATCGGCGCTGGATATCTCCGACGGGCTGCTTGCCGATTGCGGACACATCGCGATGGCATCGGGCGTACGCTTGCTGGTGGAGCGCGCGAAAGTGCCGATGTCTGACGCGCTGCTGGCATTTTTCGACGCGGACGAAGCGCTCAATGCCGCGCTCAGTGGCGGCGATGACTACAGACTCGCGTTCACGCTCCCGGCATCATTGCTGGCTGATCTCGTTGCCGCTGGCTGGCCGATTTTCGTGATCGGTCGGGTGGTCGAAGGGCAGGGCGTGGCGCTTATCGACGATCAAGGGCAGGACGTCACTCCGTTGACTCGGGGTTATCAACATTTTCGGGAGACACGGTGACAGATCATCCTAATCAGGTCCCGGCGGAAAACGTTCCACCGTCGGTGTGGACCAACCCCTGGCATTTCCTGGCCTTTGGTTTCGGCTCCGGCACCTTGCCCAAGGCGCCGGGCACCTGGGGTTCGCTAGTCGCCCTGCCGTTCGTTCCGCTGTGGCAGATGCTGCCGGACTGGGGCTACTGGCTGATGCTGGGCATCACCATGCTGTTCGGCTTCTGGCTGTGCGGCAAGGTGGCTGACGACCTGCGCGTGCATGACCACGAAGGCATCGTCTGGGACGAAATGGTCGGCATGTGGATCACCCTGTGGCTGGTGCCCGAAGGCTGGGTGTGGTTGCTGGTGGGTTTCCTGGTGTTCCGTTTCTTCGACATCCTCAAGCCATGGCCCATCCACTGGATCGACAAACACGTGCACGGCGGTGTCGGCATCATGCTCGACGACGTTCTGGCCGGGGTTTTCGCCTGGTTGGCGATGCAGGGTCTAGTTTGGATATGGAGCGTCATATAGGGACCGACTCATGGGGCGCGCCGGGATGAAATGGTTGCTGGGCGTGTCGTTGCTGACGATGGGCTTCGCGGTGGCTATAAGCCCGGCCCGGGCCGATTCCCTGTCCGACCAGCCTGACGATATCGTGCTGGTCAGCGAACACTGGAACGATTACACCGAGGCCGACGGCACCGGGCTGGGTTGGGATCTGATGCGCGAGCTCTTCGAACCGGCCGGGATCAAGGTCCAGGCGCGCATCGAGCCCTACACCCGCGCGGTCGGCCTGGTGCAGCGCGGCCAAGCCGACGCCTGGGTTGGCGCCTACGAGAACGAAGTTGAGGGCACGCTGTACACGAAATGGCATTACGACGTTGACCAAATCTATGCGCTGAGCCTGGCGTCCGAGCCGGCTCCGACCTTGCAAACCCTTGGCAGTTTTCGCTTGGCGTGGGTTCGCGGGTATGAGTATCAGCATTACCTGCCCAACGCGATGCACTTCAATGAAGTCGCCCGGCGCGACCATATTCTCCCGATGCTCGACCACAGCCGTGCTGACCTGTACATCGATGCGAAGCCGGAAATCGACTTCATCCTCCGGCAGACCAAGCTGCCGCAGCGTTTTCGCACCACGTACCTGACGACGATCCCCTTGTATCTGAGCTTTGCCGATAACGCGCGGGGTCGCTTTTTGCGCGATCTGTTCGATCGGCGTATGGCGCAACTGGTGCATTCCGGCAAGCTGCGGCCCATCTTCGCGCACTGGAAGCAGCCTTATCCGTTCGATGCAGTTGATCATCGTGATAAGGAGCAAGTTGGACAATGATCAAACTTGTTGATCTGAATAGCCGACAATTCAGCCTAAGCGCCTGTCGGAACCTGCTGTTACAATGCCGCCTTGCGAATTTCCAGCCCCCATACTGATCAGGAGCACACGGTGCCCGTCGTATTTGTCGCGGCTTCCAAGCTGCCTACCCCTTTTGCCACTTTCAAAATGAACGGCTTCCTCGAGCAGGAAACCGGTCGTGAACATGTAGTCCTCAGCCTTGGCGATGTATCCGACGGCGCTCCGGTTCTCGGTCGGGTGCATTCCGAATGCCTGACGGGCGATGCGCTGTTCAGCCAGCGCTGCGACTGCGGTTCCCAGCTGGAAGCCGCCTTACGCGCGATTGCGTCCGAAGGCCGTGGTGTTTTGCTGTACCTGCGCCAGGAAGGACGCGGCATTGGTTTGATGAACAAGATCCGCGCCTACGAGCTGCAGGATGGCGGTGCTGATACTGTCGAGGCCAACGAACGCCTGGGCTTTGCCGCCGACCAGCGCGATTACGCGATCTGCCTGCCGATGCTGGAGCACCTGGGCGTGAAGTCGCTGCGTCTGATGACCAACAATCCGCGTAAGGTCAAAGCCTTGACCGACATGGGCATTGCCGTCGCCGAACGCGTCCCGCTGCATACCGGCCATAACCCGCACAACAAGCTCTATCTGGCGACCAAAGCCGGCAAACTTGGCCACATGATGGGCAACGAGCATCAGAGTGAAGTCGATCCGGCGTGACATTTGGCAATGTTTGGCGTCTGTCAGGCTTGGCGCGTTCGTACGCTGCTGCATCGCGCATCAGTTAGCCTGATGCGCCCCTCCATCTTCTGTCTGCTGTTGCTGGCGGCCTGGCACGTCAGCGCAGCCGAGCGAGTCGTGAGCCTTGCGCCTTCGCTGACTGAAATCGTCATTGAACTGGATGCTGCCGACCTGTTGGTCGGGGTGCTGGATGGCGGCGATCGTCCGGCGTCTGTCGCGGCTTTGCCTTCGGTGGGTCGGTACGGGCAGCTGGAAATGGAGCGATTGCTCAGCCTGCGGCCCGATCTTCTGCTGCTGTGGCCTGGCAGCGTCAGTGCCGCTCAGCGTGATCAGTTGCAGCGCCTGAACATTCCCACTTTCACCGCAGAGCCGCACACGCTGGAGCAGCTGGCCGATCAGATCGAGCAGATTGGTGCGCGGCTGGGTCGTGCAGGGCAAGGGAGGCAGGTGGCGGGTGAGTTTCGTCAGCGATTGGCCGAGCTGAGAACGCGCTATCACCGGGACACGCCCCTGAGCGTGTTCTATCAGGTGTGGGATCAACCGCTCTACACCGTGGGCGGCGGGCAGATCATCAGTGATGCACTGAGTGTCTGCGGGGCGCGTAACGTCTTTGCCGATGTGAGTCAGACCGCGCCTCAGGTCAGCCTTGAAGCCGTTCTGCAGCGAAATCCCGAGGTGGTCGTTGCCGGTTCGACGTCGCAACTGAACATCTGGAAAACCTGGGCGTCGCTTAAAGCCCGGTTGCTGGTGGTGCCGGATAACGGCATCGAGCGGCCGAGTGGGCAGATGTTGGGTGCGGTGGCGAAGTTATGTGCAGTGTTATCGCCGGATCGATGAATATCCGGCTGCAGGAGCGCGCTTGCGTGCGATTGCGGTCTTTCTGAAGACGCTGTGCCAATTGACGGACTGAATCGCGGGCAAGCTCGCTTCTACAGGGAACCCTGCGTCACAGGCTTGGTGTCCAGGTCATCCCCAACATCCAGGTCCGGCCCTCTTCGCGATACCCATAATTGTTCCCGTCAAAGCTGTACAGCGTGCGGCTGTAGCGCTTGTCCAGCGCGTTATCCAGCTTGAATTCCAGCTTCACTTCATCACTGACCTTCCAACTGCTGCGCAGGCCAAACAACGCGTAACCACCGATGCTCTGGGTGTTCGCCTCGTCGTTGTAACTGCTGCTCACCGCCTGCCAACTTGCGCCGACGCCGAGGCGATCGAACTGGCGGTCGAGGTCGAGATTCACGGTGCGGCGTGCACGTCGGTTGAGCGTATGTCCGGTGTCGCGGTCGCGGGGATCGATGATCGAGCCGCCGAGTCTGCCGGTCCAGCCGAACAGTCGTTGCTCAAGCGACGCTTCGAAACCGTTGATCCTTGCCGAACCGATGTTCTTCGGCCGGAAGTCGCTATCGAGTGCAATTGCGTCTTCCAGGTCGGTGCGGTACAGCGACGCCTCGAGTTTGCTGGTGTCGCTCAAGCGACTGCGCCATTGCAGTTCGTAGCTTTTGGAGTGCTCGGGCTTGAGATTCGGGTTGCTGAAGCCGGGGTAATACAGATCATTGAATGTCGGCGCGCGGAAGCCTTCGCTGTAGGAAAGCAGCACATCATTGGCCTCGTTGACAGGCACGGTCAGTGTGCCGCTCCAGGTGTTCTGGCTGCCGAATTGCTGGTTCTGATCATGACGCAGGCCCAGTTCAGTGGAAAAACCTTCACCCTTGAAACGATGTTGAATGAATGCCGCGCGGTTCCAGCGGCTGTCTTCGTCGAAGGGCGTGCTGCTGTTGACCCGATCCTCATACCAGTCGCCGCCGAGCATCAAACTGTTGCGCTCGTTCAGCGTCAGGTCGTTCTGCCAGTTCACCGAATCGCGATAGGTGTTGAACACGTAGCGGTCATCGCTGAGCTTGTCGTACGTCTTCTCGCGGTTTTCGCTGTGACCCACTTCAAGGCGGGTTTTCCAGCGGTCGTTGATTCGGGCGTCCATGTAAGCGCCGAGACTGCTGAGGTCGAAATCGCTGTACTGCTGCTGGCCGACGCTGTTAAAGGTGATCGGGTCGAACAGGCCGAACGGGTTGTCGAACTCAGTCTTGCCCTTGTTATCCAGGGCATTGAAGCCGACTTCCACGTCATCGGTCAGCCAATGACTCAGGTTCAGACTGTAGGATTTGTTGCGGTAGGCATCGTGATCGGCATCGCTGGCGAAAGAGGGGCCGGTGCGATCGATGCCTGCGGTTTCGTCCAGGCTGGTGCTCAGGTCGAAACGGGTCTGCTCGTCGCCGCCCGAGAGGCCAAGACTGTTCTGCCAAGTATCGCGGTTGCCGAAGCCGCTGTGCAGGCGCGCTTGCAGGCCTTGTTCTGCGCCGCGTCGGGTGAAGATCTGGATAACGCCGCCAATGGCATCGGCCCCGTAAACCACCGAACGCGACCCACGCAGCACTTCGACCCGCTCGATCTGCTCGACATTGAGGTACTGCAGGGCGCTGTCGGCGGACGTGGCGTTGGCGATGCGCTGACCGTCGACCAGCACCAGGCTTTGCGCCGCCTTCGTCCCGCGAATGTAAATGCCCGGCAGACTGCCGCGCCCGCCGCTCGGCGCCACCTGCACGCCCGGCACGCGATTGAGCAGGTCAGTGACGCCGGTCGGTTGCAGACGCTCGATATCGGTCCGGGTGAAAACCGTGTTTGCCGCTGTGCTGGCATCGCGCTGTTCGACCTGACGGTTGGCGCTGATGAGGACATCGGACAGCTTCAAGGCATCTTCTCGATCCGGAAGGTCGGCGAAGGCCTGGGGGATTGGCAGCAAGGACAGGGCGAGCGCGAGGCGGGAAAAATTCATGAGGTTCGGCAAAGAGTTTGGTCGACGCGGACACTGGGGGAGTGAGCTTGCTCACGAAAGCGGCTGAACATTTACAGCATATTCAGCGTCTGAACGTCAGTCTTCGCGAGCAAGATCACTCCACAGGTCATCCAACATCCGTTAAGTAGCGAAGGGGGCAGATGATCGCAGGCGCGTGCAGCGATCAAGTCTTTTGCAGACGCTTGTTGATCGACGCTTCAATCCCGTCCGCATCCAGCCCGCATTCTGCGAGCATCTGCGCGGGTTTGGCGTGTTCGACGTAAACATCCGGCAAGCCCAGATGCAGCACGGACTTGAGAATGTTTTCCCGCGCCAGAAACTCGCTGACCGCCGCACCGGCGCCGCCCATGATGGCGTTTTCTTCGATGGTCACCAGCAGATCGTGGCGGGCGGCGATGTCGCGGACCAAAGCCTCGTCCAGTGGCTTGACGAAGCGCATGTCGACCACCGTTGCGTCGATCTTCTCGGCGACTTTCAACGCATCGGCCAGTTGCACACCAAACACCAGCATCGCGACCTTGTTGCCTTCACGACGGACGATGCCCTTGCCGATCTCCAATGGTTCCAGCCCGCTGTCGATTACGGCGTTCGGGCCAGTGCCACGCGGGTAACGCACGGCGGCCGGGCCGTTGAACAAGTGGCCGGTGCTGAGCATCCTGCGCAGTTCGTTCTCGTCACTCGGGGTCATCACCAGCATGTTGGGGACGCACCGAAGGAACGACAAGTCGAAGCTGCCCGCGTGAGTCGGGCCGTCTTCACCGACCAGACCTGCACGGTCGATGGCGAACAGTACGTCCAGATTCTGCACCGCGACGTCGTGGATCAATTGGTCGTAACCGCGCTGCAGGAAGGTCGAGTAGATCGCCACCACAGGTTTTGCGCCCTCGCAAGCCATGCCCGCTGCCAGCGTCACCGCGTGCTGCTCGGCAATCGCGACATCGAAATACCGCTCAGGGAAACGCTCGCTGAACGCGACCAGATCGGAGCCTTCTTTCATCGCCGGGGTAATGCCGACGAGGCGCTCGTCGGCGTCCGCCATGTCGCACAGCCACTGGCCAAAGACACCGGAATATTTCGGTCCACTGGCCTTTTTTGGCTCGGCGGGCGCGTCCAGGGGGTCGAGCTTGGTGATCGCATGGTAGCCGATCGGGTCGACCTCGGCCGGGGCGAAACCCTTGCCCTTTTTGGTGACGACGTGCAGGAACTGCGGACCTTTCAAGTCACGCATGTTGCGCAAGGTGGCGATAAGCGTCGGCAGGTCATGGCCGTCGATAGGGCCGATGTAGTTCCAGCCCAACTCTTCGAACAAGGTGCCCGGCACTAGCATGCCTTTGGCGTATTCCTCGGTGCGGCGGGCGATTTCCCATGCGCCGGGCAAGCGCGAAAGCACCTTCTTGCTGCCTTCGCGCATGCTGGCGTAAGTGCGGCTGGAAAGGATCTTCGCCAAGTAGTTCGACAGGCCGCCGACGTTGCGCGAGATCGACATGTCGTTGTCGTTGAGGATCACCAGCATGTCGGCGTTGACCTCGGGGGCGTGGTTCAACGCCTCGAATGCCATGCCGGCAGTCAGGGCGCCGTCGCCGATGACAGCGATGGACTTGCGCTCGCTGCCTTGGAGGCGGGAGGCAATCGCCATGCCCAGCGCGGCGCTGATGGAGGTGCTGGAGTGACCGACGCCAAAGGTGTCGTACTCGCTCTCGCCGCGACGCGGAAAGGCCGCTACGCCGCCTTTCTGGCGCAGGGTCGACATCCGCTCACGACGGCCGGTGAGAATCTTGTGCGGATACGCCTGATGGCCGACGTCCCAGACCAGCCGGTCGTCGGGGGTATCGAAAACGTAATGCAGGGCCACGGTCAGCTCGATGACGCCAAGGCCGGCACCGAAGTGCCCACCGGTCTGGCCAACGGTATAGAGCAGCTCCAGGCGCAGTTCGTCAGCCAGGGCTTCGAGCTCGGCTTCACCTAACCGGCGCAGGCCTTCCGGCGTCGCTGCCTTGTCAAGCAGTGGCGTGGACGGGCGCTCGCGGGGAATCTCTTTGAACGTCGTGGGCATCAGGCGAATCGTTATAGTGAAAGAGGCGGCAGTTTACCTGATGCATCGCGAGCTGCCCATGAACTGAATCCGATGGATGTTCAAATCCAGGCAGCGAGACCGGATGCAACGGCCTGACCCTTTGTAGGAGCGCGCTTGCCCGCGATAAATCCATCTGGCTACGAAAATATGTTTGATGTACCCATGAATCGGGCGCAAGCGCGCTGCCACAGACAAGAGCGCGGGCGGACGATCAGTTGCGGCGTTCGACGATATAACGCGCCAATGCACGCAAAGGCTCGGCGGCCGCGTCGAAAGGTCGCAGCGCCACCAGGGCCTGATCTCGCAGCTCAATCGCATAATGCTTGGCTTCTTCCAGGCCCAGCAAAGCCGGGTAGGTCGGCTTGTCGCGGGCGATGTCGGCACCCTGGCGTTTGCCGAGGGTCGCGGTGTCGCTTTCGACATCGAGAATGTCGTCCTGCACCTGAAATGCCAGACCGACGGCGCGTGCGTAGATCTGCAGCGAGTCGAGCTGAACCTGGCTGGCGTGGCCGCTGGCCAGAGCGCCAAGCCTGACGCTGGCCTCGATCAGAGCGCCCGTTTTGTGCCGGTGCATGAACTCCAGCGCGGTCTGGTCGAGCTTCAGGCCCACCGAACCGAGATCGATCGCTTGTCCGCCGACCATGCCGGCAGGGCCAGCGGCGTGAGCCAGGACGGCGACCATTTTCAGGCGTGTCTCGGCATCTTGTGGGTTGAGCTTGCCGTCGCTCAGCACGCCGAACGCCAGGCTTTGCAGACCGTCGCCAGCGAGGATCGCGCAGGCTTCATCAAACGCCTTGTGTGTGGTGGGCAGGCCGCGACGCAGATCGTCGTCGTCCATGGCCGGCAGATCGTCGTGGACCAACGAGTACGCGTGGATCAGCTCGACCGCACAGGCTGCACCGTTGCCCCGCTCTGCATCGCCGCCCAGCGCTTCACAGGCGGCGTAAACCAGCAGTGGGCGTACGCGCTTGCCGCCGTTGGTGACGCTGTAGCGCATGGCCTGATAGAGGCGGGTGAGTTCGGCGGAAGGGGCATTGAACAGGTTTTCAAGCGCTGCATTGACGCGCGCCTGACTGAGGGCCTGATACTCGGCGATCATTCTGGCTGTTCCGCGTCGAAGGGTTCCTCGGCCAGCTCGCCATCGCGCTCCAGTAACACCTGGACCTTCTGTTCGGCCTGCGCCAGCGCGCTCTGGCACTCACGCGTCAGGCGGATGCCTTGTTCGAAGGCGGTCAATGAATCTTCCAGCGACAGCTCGCCGTTCTCCAGACGCTCGACCAGCGTTTGCAGATCGGTGAGGGACTGTTCGAAATCCAGTGCAGCTTTCTTGCGGGCCATGGCGGCTATCCCGGTAGACGGTAAACCGGCGCGACACTAGCAGAGCGACGGCATTGGGGCAAATGAGAGGTGCCGGCGGGCGGATGTAACGCAGCAGTGAGTCGGCGCCGACGTAGCGCCGATCTTCACATGCAGCCAGTCGGTTGAACGGTTGGTTTAGAAGCCTTCGAGCACGATCTTGCCCTTGGCCTTGCCGCTTTCGATCACGGCGTGGGCGCGGCGCAGGTTCTCGGCATTGATCGCCCCGAAATGCTCGCCCAGCGTGGTCTTCAGCACGCCCTGGTCGATCAGGCTCGACACGCGGTTGAGCAGTTCATGCTGGGCAATCATGTCCGGCGTTTCGAAAAGCGATCGGGTGAACATCAGCTCCCAGTGCAGCGACAGCGCCTTGCGCTTCATCGGCACCACGTCGAGGGTTTTCGGGTCGTCGATTAATGCCAGTTTGCCTTGTGGGCGCAGCGCCTCGATCAGTTGTGTGAAGTAGCTGTCGGTGTGAGTGAGGCTCGCAACATGACTGACCTGGCCGACGCCGATTTTCTCCAGTTGTGCCACCAGCGGCTGGCTGTGATCGATCACATGGTGCGCGCCCAGGTCTTTGACCCACGCTTGTGTTTGCGGGCGCGATGCCGTGCCGATGACGGTCAACCTGGTCAATCGACGTGCCAGTTGGACGAGGATCGAACCCACGCCGCCGCCCGCACCAATGATCAGCAGGCTGTCGCCTTTGCCAGCACCTTCCTGTACGCCCAGGCGGTCGAACAGCAGTTCCCATGCGGTAATCGACGTCAATGGCAGCGCAGCGGCGTGGGCGTTATCGATGGATTTGGGTTTGCGCCCGACAATGCGCTCGTCCACCAGGTGAAATTCGCTGTAGTTCCCCGGACGAGCGATGGAGCCCGCGTAGAACACCTCGTCACCGGCCTTGAACAGCGTGACCTCGCTGCCGGCTTCGCGCACGACGCCGACGGCATCCCAGCCCACCACTTTGGGGGCGGTCGCCGCTGAGCCAGCACGGATTTTGGTGTCCACGGGGTTGACGGAAATGGCGCGCACCTCCACCAGCAGGTCACGCGGGCCGGGTGCTGGCTTGGGCAGGTCCATGTCCATCAGCGATTTGGGATCATCAATGGGCAGGCCGTGTTGGGTGAAGGCGATGGCTTTCATGGCGTTCTCTCTTAATGGTTGAGGGCGAGTGAGCTGAAAAGTCTGCTCGCTGAAAGGTGGGCCTATCTTGGTCTTCTCCATCAACAAGAAAAACCCGCACAATGCGCCAACACTTTCACAACTGGAGTGAAAATGATCCGCATCGACGATCTGGCGCTATTCGTTCGGACAGCAGCACTGGGCAGTTTTTCCAATGCCGCACGTGAAGCTGATCTACTGCCGGGGCAAGTGGCCGCGGCGATCAAGCGTCTGGAGCGCGACCTGGACATCCGCCTGTTCGCCCGTTCGACCCGCAGCCTGCGCCTGACTGCCGAAGGTGAGCAATACTTGCCGACGGCGCAAACCGTGCTCGATGCGCTGAGGGACGGCCGCGAGAAACTGCACCGCGAAAGCGCCGAGCTGCAAGGCACGCTGCAGGTGGCAATGCCTTCGGACCTGGGGCGCAACGTGATGCTGAAGTGGCTGACCGGGTTTCGTCGGCAGCACCCGGCGCTGAATTTGCGCCTGTTCGTCTCCGACCAGCTCGCCGACATGTTTCGCGACCCGGTGGATGTGGCGATTCGCAACGGGGTAATCGAAGACGCCAACTACATCGCCATGCCGCTGGCACCGTGGAATCGTCGGGTGCTGGTGGCATCGCCGGACTATCTGGCGCGCAAAGGGCGGCCGATGAAGTCGGACGATCTGCTGCGCCACGACTGTCTGCTGTACATCCTCCACGGCCGGATCTATGACAAATGGCCGGTGGGTGGGCGGGTGTTCACGGTGTCCGGCCCGCTGCTGACCGATGACGCCGATCTGGTAAGGCGCTGGGCTGTGGCGGGCGAAGGCATCGCCTATAAATCGTGGGTCGACGTGCGGGACGACGTGCTCGCCGGGCGCCTGGAATTATTGCTGCCGGATTACCCCGGTGAGCCCGCGCCGCTGAATCTGGTGTACCCGCACCGCAAACAGTTTTCGCCTGCGGTGCAGCAGTTGCATTCGATGCTCAAGAGCCGGTTCGTGGTGATGGAGGAGGGGCTGCCGAGGTTGTTGTGACGCTGAATGCAAATTGCTGTGGGGTCGTGCCGCCGATAGCGCAGCAGACACGGTCCCTGTGGGAGTGAGCCTGCTCACGGAGAGAGCGGTACGGTCATCCATCTTCCTCGCTTGTTTATCCGCCTTCGGAGCAAGCTCACTCCCTCAATGGCTCGTGCTACAGACGTTTCAGCGCTCCTCAATGCGAATGCCGCGGCTCGCCGCTCCTGGCAATCACCCGCAAATGCAGTGTCGCCGGTTCCAGGCACCCACCGGTGGACAGCTGCCCCACCAACTGCCGATACAGCTCCTGCCAAGGCGTTTGCGAAGCCGGCATCTTCGGTTCGAAGTGTGCGCGGCGTTCGGCCATTTCTTCGTCGCTGACCAACACATTCACGCTGCGATTATTCAGGTCCACGCGTAGACGGTCGTTGGTTTTCAACAGCGCCAGACCGCCACCAACAGCCGCTTCTGGTGACATGTTGAGAATCGATGGGCTGGCCGATGTCCCGCTCTGGCGACCATCCCCCAGACAGGGCAGCGAGTCGATGCCGCGTTTGATCAGCTCGGTAGGTGGCGCCATGTTCACCACCTCGGCGCTGCCGGGATAACCCACGGTGCCTGCGCCGCGAATCACCAGAATGCAGCGCTCGTCGATTTCCAGCGTGGGGTCGTTGATGCGCGCGTGATAGTCCTCCGGGCCCTCGAAGACGATCGCCCGCGCTTCGAAGCTGTTCTGCGCGCCAGGTTCGGACAAATAGGTCCTGCGAAAGGCCTCGCCGACCACTGACATCTTCATGATCGCGCTGTCGAAAAAATTGCCGCTGAGCACGATGAAACCGGCGCGGTGCTTGAGCGGGTCTTCGTAAGGACGAATCACATCGGCGTCGTGCACCACGGCATTGCGCACGATCTCGCCAATGGTTTTTCCGGACACCGAGCCGCATTCCTCATGCAGCTTTCCGGCCTTTTGCAGTTCGTGCATTACCGCTGGTACGCCGCCCGCACGATGAAAGCCTTCGCCGAGGTATTTGCCGGCCGGCATGCAATTGACGAGTAACGGTACGTCCTCGCCGATGCGCTGCCAGTCCTCCAGACTCAACTCGACGCCCATGTGCCGTGCGATGGCGATCAGGTGCGGCGGACAGTTGCTCGACGCCCCCAGCGCAGACGCGACGGCAATGGCGTTCTCGAAGGCTTCGCGGGTCATGATCTGCGACGGGCGCACGTCTTCACGCACCAGATCGCAAATACGCTTGCCGGTGATGTAAGCCATCTGGCCGCGCTCGCGATAGGCCGCTGGAATGCTTGCGCAACCCGGCAACGACATACCCAGCGCTTCGGCCAGCGCATTCATCGAAAGCGCCGTGCCCATGGTGTTGCAATGACCCACCGAAGGCGAGGCGGCGGTGGTCATTTCCATGAAGCCTTCGTAATTGATCTCGCCCGCCGACAACAAGTTGCGCGCATGCCAGAGCACGGTGCCGGAGCCGATCAGTTCGCCCTTGTGACGACCATCGAGCATCGGCCCACCGGACAGCACAATCGCAGGCAGGTCAGTGGTGGCTGCGGCCATCAGGCACGCGGGAGTGGTCTTGTCGCAGCCAGTGGTCAGCACCACGCCGTCGAGCGGGTAGCCGTGGAGGATTTCCACCAGCCCCAGATAAGCGAGATTGCGATCCAGGGCCGCCGTCGGACGACGGGTCTGCTCGGCCATCGGGTGCACCGGAAACTCCATCGGAATCCCGCCAGCATCACGAATCCCGGCCTTGACCCGTTGCGCCAGTTCAATGTGATGACGATTGCACGGAGCCAGGTCGCTGCCGGTCTGCGCAATGCCGATGATCGGCCGGCCGGATTGCAGCTCCTCGCGGGTCAAGCCGTAGTTCATGTAGCGCTCGACGTAGAGTGCGGTCATGTCGGCGTGGTCGGGATCGTCGAACCATTGCTGGCTGCGCAGGGGGCGTTTGGGCGTGGTGGGCATGGTCGGAGTTCTCTTGTAATTAGATGTGAAAGTGAGCTCAGCGCTGAATCAGCCCTCGCGTCGCCAGATTGCGAAACAACGCCCCCACCCCAAACGTCCACGGCGTCGCCTGACTGCTATGGGTCACCTCGTTATGCAGACTGCCCAACAGACGACTGCTGATGCTGACCTCATCCCCCAACTTGTGGGTAAAGCCGCCGCCGACGTGATCGCGGTCTTCGGTGGGGGCGAAGAGGGTGCCGAGGTACAGCAGGAAACCGTCCGGGTATTGATGATTCTCGTTGAGCGTCTGCGCGGCAATGTCTTCAGGATCTCGACTGATCTGCGACATCGAGCTCGAGCCTTTCATCACGTAACCGTCGCTGCCTTTCACTTGCAGATCGACGACACAATTACGCACGTCGTCCATCGAAAACGTCTCATCGAACAGCCGAATGAACGGCCCGATCGCGCACGAGGCGTTGTTGTCCTTGGCCTTGCTCAACAGCAGGGCACTGCGGCCTTCGAAGTCACGCAGGTTGACGTCGTTGCCCAAGGTGGCGCCGTGAATCTGCCCGCGGCTGTTGACCGCCAGCACCACTTCAGGCTCCGGGTTATTCCATTCCGATTTCGGGTGAATGCCGATCTGGCTGCCACTGCCGACCGCCGCCAGCACCGGCGCCTTGGTGAAGATCTCTGCATCAGGACCGATGCCGACTTCCAGGTACTGCGACCACATCTTCTGCTCGATCAGCAGGGCCTTGAGCTTGCTCGCCTGTTCGGAGCCAGGTTTGATGCTGCGCAGGTTGTCGCCGATGGCGTTGTGCACGATGGCGCGTACGCTTTCGGCCTTGGCGGGATCGCCGGCGGCCTGTTCCTCGATCACCCGCTCGATCATGCTCGCCGCGAAGGTCACGCCCGCGGCCTTGATCACTTGCAAGTCGGCAGGCGCCAGCAGGAAGGCTTTGCCGGTGTCAGGGCTGGCGTTCGAGTTTGCCAACAGCGCTTCGAGGCTGCTGATCAATGTGCCTTGGGTTTCCCGCACAGCCTTGAGCGGCGATTCGGATTCCAGCAGTTCGCTCAAGGTCGCAAAACGCTCTGAAAGGTCGAACACCCCATCGCCGCGCAGCACCACCGTTGATGGCCCGCCCACTTTGCCGGGGACCCAGGCGCGGCCAATCAAGGTGCCGCTCAGGCCATCGGCAGGCAGCGTGTTTTCGGGGGTGAGCTGGATAGGCATGGGGCAATCCTCGAAGGTTCTTGTGCTTTTGTACCGACCCTAATCAGCGAGGGCGATAAACTCCAATGACATCTGCTCAATTATCGATAACACTGGGTTATCGCGATTCGAGGCTGCCCATGTCCGATATTTCCTTCTCGACGGTCTGTAACTGGCTCAAATTCAAGCATCTGGTGCTCATCGACACCTTGGCGCGAACCCGCAACATGCACGCCGCCGCGCTGCACATGAACCTCAGTCAGCCCGCTGTCAGCAAAATGCTGCGGGAGATCGAGCGCCTGCTGGGTTTCGATCTGTTCGAGCGTCTGCCGCGCAACATGCCGCCGACCGCGCTGGGTGAACATGTGGTGCGCTATGCGCAGATCGCCCTGAACGACGCCAACAAGTTCGTCGACCAGATCAGCAGCCTGCGCGAGGGCGGGCATGGCTTCCTCAAGGTGGGGGCGATTTTTGCGGCGACGGCGGTGGTACTGCCGGACGCGATCGTGCAGTTGAAGCAGCGCTGGCCGTTGTTGTCTATCGAGATTGTCGAGCAGACCAGCGACCACTTGATGGACATGCTCGACGACAAGAAACTCGACCTGGCCGTGGCCCGCTACACCGACGAAAACCAACAGCAGGTCTATGATTTTCAAGCGCTGGCGCCGGAGCCGTTCTGCATGGTGGTCAACAGCCGCCACCCGCTGACCGAGCGTGCGGAAACGCCGCTGCAGGAACTGGGCAACTGGCCGTGGATTCTCTATCCGGTCGGCACCCCGATTCGCGCGCGCATGGAGCAGGCTTTCGCCAAGGCGGGCATCCCCACGCCACAAAACACCATCGACACCATCTCGATGCAGACCTTCCTGCAAGTGCTGCAATCCGGCCCGATGATCGCCATGCTGCCCGCCTCGATGGCCCAGCCTCATCTGGAAAGCGGGCTGTTGAAAGTGCTCAATACCCCGTTGAAACTGGCGCCGCAGGATTATGGAATTCTTACCCGCAAAGGTGAGCCGTTGCTGGGGGCTGCGTCGGAATTTGCCGAGATACTGCTGGCCAATGCGCAGTTGGCACGCAACGCATAGCTTCATTCTGGCGTTGCCCTGTGGGAGTGAGCTTGCTCACGAATGCTGAGTTCTGCCGCTGGAGTTGTGGCGCAGGGGCTTACCGTTTCGTGAGCAAGCTCACTCGCACAGGTAAAACGGAAATCCAAATTGAATCTGCCTCAGTCTGCTGCCATCGCCATCCGCGATGGCAAGCTCGCCAATGCCTGATGTACGTCCCCGGTTACCCCTCCTAACATCGGTCGCACATGCCCCGTCGCTACCTGCGAAATGAAAGGAGAGCCCATGAAAAACTTTCGAATCGGCCAGATCGTCCCCAGCTCCAACACCACCATGGAAACCGAAATTCCGGCGATGCTGACCTCGCGTTACTCGCTGTTCCCGGAAGAGCACTTCACCTTCCACTCCTCGCGCATGCGCATGATGCACGTCAGCCCCGAGGAGCTGAAAAAGATGGACATCGACAGCGACCGCTGCGCGCTGGAACTGAGCGATGCGCGGGTGGACGTCATGGCCTATGCCTGCCTGGTGGCGATCATGTGTCAGGGCGCGGGTTACCACAAAGTCTCGCAAGAACGACTGGGCAAAACCGTCGTCGGCAATAAATCCAACGCGCCGGTGCTGAGCTCGGCCGGAGCGCTGATCGACAGCCTGCACATGCTCGACTACAAGAAGGTCTCGATCATCACCCCGTACATGAAGCCGCTGACCCAACAGGTCATCGACTACATCGAAGCGGCCGGTATCGAAGTCGTCGACTCCATCAGCCTGGAAGTGTCCGACAACCTTGAAGTCGGTCGTCTGGACCCGATGAACCTGGTGGCCCACGCCGACAAGCTCAATATCGGACAAGCCGACGGCGTGGTGCTGTCATGCTGCGTGCAAATGCCTTCACTGCCGGCGATCCAGGTTGTACAGGATCGCCTGGACAAACCGGTGCTGTCGGCCTCCGTCGCCACCGTCTACCAGATGCTGAAAACCCTTGGCCTCAAGGCGCAGGTGCCAAACGCCGGTCATCTGTTGTCCGGCGCATTCTGAGTGCCTGCGTGACGAGGTACTATGGTGGCCACGCAGGCCAACGTCCGGTACCTCTCATGAAGCTCGACCCCGTTTCGCTGCGCCTCTTCGTCAGTGTCGTCGAAGAAGGCACCATCGCCGCGGCCGCCAAGCGCGAACACATTGCGGCGGCGGCTGTGAGCAAGCGGCTCAGCGAACTGGAAGAACTGCTCGACTCCAAACTGCTCAATCGCACCAACAAAGGCATAACCCCCACCGACGCGGGGCTGTCGCTGCTGTTCATGGCACGCAGTGCGTTGAACAACCTCAACGAAATCGTCGTACAAATGCGCGACTACTCACACGGCCGTCGCGGTTCGGTAAACATTCTGGCGAACATTTCGGCCATTACCCAGTTCATGCCCGGCCTGATCGCCTCATTCATCGCGCAATATCCGCTGATCAACATCAGCCTCGAAGAACAACAAAGTCTGGCTATCACCAAAGCCGTCGCCGAGAATCGCGCCGACATCGGCATCTTCACCCGCCTGCCCCACGGCGCTGACATCGAAGTCTTCCCCTTCCGGACCGATCGACTGGTACTGCTGGTGCCCGACGATCACCCGCTGGCCGTGCGCAAAAGCATCACCTTCAATGAAACGCTCGACCACCCTTACGTCACCCTGCGCAGCGGCACCCACCTCAACTTCCAGCTCATCAAAGCCGCCAACGACCTCGGCCGCTCCCTGAAAATCCGCATGGAGGTCTCCAGCTACGACGCCCTGTGCCTGATGGTCCAGGCCGGCGTCGGCATCGGCATCATGCCCGAGGGCAGTGTGGAGATTTACAAACTGCGCGGGGCCAAGGCCGTGCCGCTCAACGAAGAGTGGGCCACCCGAGAGCTCAGCGTGTGCGTGAGATCACGGGAAGGGTTGTCGATGGCGGCGGGGCTGTTTCTTGAGCATTTGTTGGCGGGTTGAGCGCCTATCTTGAGAGCGTCGCCCGATTTGAAGCCGCACGTCTTGCCAGCGGCGGGACTGCATAGGCATGCGTGACTTCGAAGATCGCGACTGACTACGCCAAGAGCGTAGCGGCAACGACTTCAAAAAAGGCATCGCTCTGAAAGAATAAGCTTGCACCGAACTGGCAAGCCGCCGCGCCGAGACCTGGGTTGATCTCCAGTGGTTGCGCATAAGGGCGATGTTGACCCGGTCGATGTGGTTGACGACGATCATCACCACGAATAATGGCAGGACGGGGGGCTTCACCCGTCTTACTGCTGAGTGGAAGACGGAGTCCTACGGCATTCCGGTTTTTGCAGGCATGAAGTGGCATTCTTGTTTTTGTTTTAAGTGCCAGTGGCCAACAGCTGCGTCTCTATCAGGTTGGAAACGCTGGATGGTCATGACCAGGCCGTTTAGGGCTGGGCCTCTGCAACTTCGGCATTGTCAGCCGCGTCAGCGACGCTTTGCGATTCTTGCGCTTTGTAATACTTGCGCAGGGCGATCAAGTGCTCACGCAACTCGCGAACCGCTCCGTCTTCATCCCTGTCCCGCAGGTGCCGCACGATCCGGCGCCGCGCCGCAACGATTCGGGTGTTTTCCGCCGGAATCATGACCCGAAGTAACTGCTGGTGGATGTCGTTGAGTGCGTCGATGAGGATAATCAGCACCGGGTTTCGTGCGGCCTTCGCCATCAGCGCGTGGAAGTTCAAGTTCACTTGCAGCCGCAGGGCGTCGTCACCTCTCGCGGCGGCGAGGTCGCTGGCGTCAAGGTTTTCATCGAGCGCAGCCATCTCTTCTTCTGTGGCCCGTTGGCAGGCCAGTCGAGCGATTTCGATGCCGACGATCAGACGCGCCTCGGCAAGATCGTCCGGCAGGATGTAACCCAGTCGGTACAGATCGTTGAAGCCACTGATCACCGCATCACTCTGACCTTCGCGGATGAATGCGCCGCCGGTGGCGCCCTTGCGCAGTTCCAATAGCCCTGACATCTCCAGTGCTCGCAACGCTTCGCGAACCGTGTTGCGCGACAGCCCGAACCGTTCTGCCAATTCACGTTCAGGGGGCAGACGGTCACCGGGCTTCAGCAGGCCCAGCGAGAGCTGCTCGCGTATTTGCTCGGCCACCTCTTCAAAGGCGCGCTTGGTCTGGACCGGCACGTAAACCGGGAGTGAGCGTGACGAATTGTTGTTCAAGTCCGATGCCTCTTTCAGTCAGAAAATAGGGTTATAAATAATCCATTGGTTCATCCATTGTATTCTAGCCGCGAAAATTTCAGTTGTGTATGGGGCGATGGTTGGCGCTGTGAACCAGAGGTCACCGTTCAGCTACGCACTCTCGTACCAGAGCTATTAAAAGGGCGATTGACAACAGCGGTTATCGCGTCAACCATTAAATGGTTGAACCATATAAAAATGTATGCCGCGAGGACTTGTCCAGGTCTCTTCGGCGGCGTTGCCAGGGCCTGGCGTTGGCAGCCATTAAGTGTCTTCCCTTGTCGTCGCCAGAATGCGGCGGGAGCTAACCATATGTCGCAATCCCGACCCCTCAAAGGCATCGCGTTGTGTTGTGTAGCGGTGCTGCTTTTCGCGTCCCTGGACAGCATTTCCAAGTTCCTCACGCCCTACCACAGCGCCATTGTGGTGATCTGGGCGAGGTTTACCGTCACCACGATACTGCTCGGTTGCTGGCTGTTGCCCCGCGAAGGCTGGCGCATCTTTCATTGCAGTTGTCCGGGTTTGCAGCTGCTTCGGGCCTTCGGGTTACTCGGCGCAGGGTTGCTGTTTATCAGCGGTACTCGGTATCTGCCGTTAGGGGAAGCAACGGCGGTACTGTTCATTGCGCCGCTGCTGGTAACGTTGTTCTCCAGCCATATCCTGGGTGAACGGGCATCGACGGGGCAGTGGTTGGCGGTGGTGGCAGGCTTCCTGGGTGTACTGATCATTGTTCGCCCAGGTGGAGGGCTGTTGACGCCCGGCATGTTGCTGCCAATGGGCGCTGCGTTGTGCTTCACGCTGTATCAACTGATCACTCGACTGATCGGCACGCGGGACAACGTCACAACCAGCAACATGATTTCCGGTGCCGTCGGTGTGGTGAGCATGAGCGTGCTGGTGCCTTTTTTCTGGACCGATATACCCGCCCCTTTGCACCTGGCGGCCATGTTCACTCAAGGCACAATCGCCACCGCTGGCCACTTGTTGCTGACCCAGGCCTATCGTTTCACGTCGCCGATAATTCTCGCGCCTTTCAGCTACTTGCAGATTCTCTTTGCCGGCCTTTTTGGTGCGCTTTTCTTCGATCACATACCCGACGCTGGCGCCTTGATCGGCATGAGCGTGATCGCTTTGAGCGGCCTGGGCAGTTGGTTCAGTCATCGCTATGCACGCAAGGCATTGCCGGTTTCGTGAACCTATCTGATGGTTGACAACCCCAAACTCCTGTCGCATTCTTTTCAAAGGTTCATCCAATGACCCTTTGATCCATTGCATTCTGTTGTGAAGCATCCAATAACAATAAATGGAGTCACAATGAACAAGACAACAAACCAGGACCCTGTCGTGGTCCGCAATCCTACGCCGTCCTGGCGCGCCATACTGCTATGTGTCCTGGCTTCAATGGGTAGTGCCGCCTGGGCTGGCACACCGCTGAGAGTGTGTTATGTCGACGATCGCAGCGGAGTCGCGGCTGACACCGGAATACAGAGCTTCAACGGTTTCCAGATCGCTGTTTCCGAGATCAACGATGCCGGCGGTATCAACGGGCAGAAAGTCGAAGTGGTGTCCTACGACGGCAAGACCGACCCGCAACTCACCGCAACCTTCGCCAGCCGCTGTGCCGAGGATGACGGGGCGCTGGCCATCGTTGGTGGTAATCCTTCGGCGCCTGCCGCCGCAATGATTCCCGTCGCATCCGAATATGAAATTCCCTATCTGATGCTTTCGGCCGGCACTGATAATCTCACCGATATGCCTGCACCCTTTCACTTTCGCGTCGGCCCACGTAATGCTCAGGATGCCGCTGCGATTGCCGAACTGATCGCCAGGCAGGGCTTCAAGCGGGTTGCGCTGATCAATAACTCATTGCCCTTCGGCACCGACAGTGCCCACGCCACCGAGGCTGCGTTAAAAACCAGTGGTGTACCGGTGGTGATTCAGCAGACCTACGACATCAACGCCACCGATCTTTCGCCGCAAATCGGCCGCCTGCGCAGTGCCAATCCGGATGTCATCGTGGTGTTCCCATACGCCGCCGATGGTGCCCGCGTGCTACGAACCCTGCAGCAGCAAGGCATTAGCCTGCCCCGTATCGTTGCCCGCAGTGCGCTGCTCAACACGTTGCGCGAACTGGCGGGCGATGCCAGCGATGGCGTGCTGGTGCCGAACACGGTGGACATGCAGCGGCCGGACGTAAAGAAGTTCTTCGACAGCTACAAGACCCGTTTCGGGGAGGCGCAACCGACGATGTATCCCGTACTGGGGTATGACGCGGCGAAGATGTTCCTTCAGGCGATCGCCGACCCTGCCGTGCAAAAGGCCCTGGCAGCGGATGAGCTGGCGGATGCCCGCGTGGCGATTCGCGATGCACTGATCCGCAACGGTAACTATCAAGGGCTGCAGGGTCATGCAGGGGCCACCTACCAATTCGGGCCCGACCGCCACCACGGACCACCCGATCAGAATTGGTTCGTCTTCGTCCAAGTCGCTGACAAAGGCAAGCACCTGGTGGCTGCCGATCTGGCGACATTCAAACCAGGCTCCTGAGCCTGCCTGCATGGGCTGCGTCTGCGCAGCCAGCTTCCTGAAAGGAACATTTCTATGGAACAGATAGGCGTCATTCTTCTGGCCGGGCTGACCAATGGCAGCGTGTACGGGCTGGTGGGGCTGTCGATCTCACTGATCTACGGCACCAACCGGGTGATCAATTTTGCCCAGGGCGAATTCGTCATGCTCGGCGTGATGTCAGCGATCCTGTTCATGGTCACGCTGCATTTGCCCACCTGGGCGGCCATCGGCGCAATTCTCGTGGTGGTGGTTCTGGCTGCACTCGTGCTGGAGCTGGGTGTCTATCAGCCGCTGGTACGCCGCGGGGCGGCACCGCTGACCATCATGATCGGCACTCTGGCGGCCGCGATCATCGCGACGGGGATTGCCTTGCTGATCTGGGGGCCGCTGCAACTGGCGGTGCCTAACGTGTTCTCGCTTCAGGCGCTCAACCTGGGCCCGCTGATGACCAACGCGCAGCAGTTGGCGATCATCGGGGTGTTCGCCGGTTTACTGCTGCTCACCTGGTACCTGATGTACCGAACGTCGTTCGGCTTGTGCATTCGTGCTACCGGCGTCAATCCCAGGATCGCTTCACTGATGGGCATTCGTGCCGACCGTGTCGTGCGTTTCGGCTTCGTCTTTAGCGCACTGATCAGCGGCATGGTCGGGATCTTAATCGGTCCGTTGCTCGGCGGGCAGGTCGGTATGGGGGTGACGCTGACGGTCAAAGGTTTCATGGCAGCCATTCTCGGCGGGCTGGGTAGCCCATTCGCAGCGGCGGCGGGTGGCGTGATGATCGCGGTCGTCGAAGCCCTGGTGGCCGGTTACGGTTCAAGCCTCTACGCCGAACCCATCATTTTCTCACTCATTCTCGCCATTCTGTTCTTCAGGCCTTACGGCTTGCTGGGCGATTTCGAAGCCGGGAGACGCTGAACATGAAAAGTCTCAACACCGCACGCTCTATGCTCGCCGGGCCGGCATTGATTCTGTTGGTCGGCGCGCTGGTGCCGCTGCTGTTGACCAGCGGCTTTCACCTGCGACTGGTCACCATCATTTGCATCTATACGATTCTCTGCACGGGCTTCAATCTGCTCTATGGCTATGCCGGGCAGATATCCATGGGGCAACAGGGTTTCTTCGCGCTGGGTGCATATGCGTTCACGCTGCTGATGTCGGCGGGCAACTGGTCGTTTTGGTCTGCATTGCCCGCCGCTCTGTTGATCTGTGCAGGGGTCGCACTGCTGATCGGTATCCCCTTGTTGCGGTTGCGCAGCCATTACCTTGCGATGGCCACCTTGTGCTTTGGCCTGGTGTTCGCCGGGATTGCCAGCCGCTGGATCGAGTTCACCGGTGGCACCGCCGGAATGATGGTCCCCAGCGTGAAATTCAGCGGCCATATCGTCAGCCGTACTGAGCTGTACTACGCCATTTTGCTGATCATGGTGCTGGTGTTAGTCATGCAGAACTTCATTGTTTCCACGCACATGGGTCGGGCGCTGATGTCGCTGCGGGGCGATGAAACCGCTGCTCAATCGCTCGGCGTCAACGTGACAGCCTGGAAGCTGCGCATATTCATTTTGTCGTCGGTACTGGCGGGGCTGGCTGGCATCGCCTCAGCGGTGGTGAATCGACAGGTCAATCCGAGCTTCAGCGAGTTTCCGATCCTGGTCAGCATCCTGACGATCGCCGTGGTGGGCGGTCTTGGCACTCGTTACGGTGCATTGCTGGGCGCCTGTGTGGTGGTGATCGCCCCTCAAGGACTGGCTGCGTTCGGTGAATCCGAAACCATTATTTACGGCGTATGCCTGTTGCTGTTCCTCATGTTTATGCCCCATGGCCTGTCGGGACTGATACCCAAACTCTTTGGCCGAATTCGACGCAAGGCCGCATCGCCTGCCCCCGGGGTGGTCAAGGCTGGAGAGATCAAACCATGAATGCGTTCAAACAACCGGCTGCGGCAGCAGGCGACGTCATGCTGGACATCAAAGGGGCAACGATGCGCTTCGGCGGCCTGGTGGCGGTCAACGACGTGTCTTTGCAAGTTTGCAAAGGTCAGGTTTATGGGTTGCTGGGGCCCAACGGCGCGGGTAAGTCGACCCTGTTCAATCTGGTAACCGGCGTATTGGTACCGACGGCGGGGCGCATCGAATTTGCGCGCCAGGACGTGTCGAAGTTGGCGCTGCATCGGCGCAGTGCGTTGGGCATGGCGCGAACGTTTCAGATCGTGCGGGTGTTTCACGGCATGAGCGTGCTGGACAACGTATTGATGGGCTTCCATCACACGTTGATCGATGGCCTGTTGCCGTCGATGTTCATGGCCGGACGGGTGCTGCGTCGCGAACGCCAGTTGCGCGAGGAGGGCATGGCCTTGCTGGCCTTCGTTGGGCTCGCGCAGCGCGCCGAAGAGATGGTTGAACATTTGCCGCACGGCCAGTTGCGCCTGCTGGAAATTGCCAGAGCCCTGGCCAGCGGCCCCAACCTCTTGCTCCTGGATGAGCCGGCGGCTGGCCTGAATGATCAGGAAACCCGAAACCTGGGCCAGTTACTGCGCAAACTTAACGCGCAGGGGCTGAGCATCGTCCTGGTGGAGCACAACATTGATTTCATGATGGGGCTGTGCCATCGACTGGCCGTGCTCGATCACGGCAGCAAAATCGCCGAAGGCACGCCACAGCAGATCCAGGTCGATGAAAACGTTATCGAGGCCTATCTGGGCCGGAGGGCCAGCCATGCTTGAGGTTGTTGATTTACGTGCCGGTTACAAAGGCTCCGACGCGATTCGGTCGGTCTCTCTCTCGGTGCAGCGCGGACAAGTCGTGACGGTTCTTGGTCCCAATGGTGCGGGCAAATCGACGCTCATCAACAGTATTTGCGGTTTGACAGAGGTCCATGCCGGTTCGATTCATTTCGACGGCGTCGACATCACACGCTTGTCGGCCCCGGAAATCGTCGAACTGGGCATCGTGCAAGTCCCGGAAGGGCGTCAGTTGTTCGGGCCGTTGACCGTCGACGAAAACCTGCGTCTGGGGTTTCACCGACTGCGCCGCAGTGCCAACCGTACGGCTTTGTTCAAGCAACGCCTGGACTACGTACATGAGCTGTTTCCCAAACTGCGTGAACGCGCAGATCAGCGAGCCATTACCCTCAGTGGTGGCGAGCAATCGATGGTGGCGATGGGGCGCGCCCTGATGGCGGACCCTAAAGTCCTGTTGTTGGATGAGCCATCCATCGGGCTGGCTCCGTTGATCGTGGAGTTGTTGTTCAACGTGCTCGCCAGGCTGCGCGACAGTGGCCTGACCATGTTGCTGGTGGAGCAGCATGCCGAGGAGTCATTGCGCCTGGCGCAGTACGGTTATGTCATGAGCACGGGGTCAATCACGGCCCATGGCG
The DNA here is from genome assembly GCF_002934685.1 of Pseudomonas bohemica. Taxonomy (GTDB): domain Bacteria; phylum Pseudomonadota; class Gammaproteobacteria; order Pseudomonadales; family Pseudomonadaceae; genus Aquipseudomonas; species Aquipseudomonas bohemica. Next base: position 66,584 of record NZ_NKHL01000107.1, on the reverse strand, counting down.
CTGCCAAGCAACTGCTCGACAGCCCTTCGCTGCACCAGAGCTATCTGGGAGAAAGCGCACCCTTGAGCATCGTCGGACGGGCCTCATGAATACTTATGATTTGTTAGTGATCGGCGGCGGGCTCAGTGGCCTTTGCGCTGCTGTGCATGCGGCCGAATCCGGCGCGCGGGTCGCCGTTTTCGAAGCGGGAGAAGCAGCCAAATACCCGGCCAACTCCCGTTACACGGGCGGTGTGTTTCATCTCGCATTTCAGGACATTCATGCATCGCCCGCCCAACTACGCGAAGCTATCGAGGCCGCAACAGGCGGCTATTGTCCTGAGGGCATGGCGGACGTGCTGGCCGATCAGGGCGCGTCCGCCATTGCCTGGTTGAGCGAGCATGGTGCGGTATTCGGCAAGGGCGGCGATTTCCCATTCATGAGCAGCATGTTGATGCCCTTCAGCCTGCGTGAGCCGGGGTTTCAAAACCACTGGCCGGACAAGGGTGCAGACCGTCTGCTCGATAGCCTTGAGCAGCAGTTGTTATCGTTTGGCGGTGCGTTTCTGCGCGGCCACCGGGCAAAGCGACTTCTGCTTGAGGGTGGCGAGTTCGGCGGCCTGCAGGTACAGGTGGGTGAGGCGCTCAAGACGTTCAGTGGCCGCGCGGTGTTGATCGCCGATGGTGGTTTCCAGGGCAACGCTGAGCTGGTTCGTCGCTACATCTCCCCGCGACCGCAAGACCTTTGCGTGCGCGGTGCCGGCACCGGAATGGGGGACGGTATGTTGATGGCCGAGGCCATAGGCGCCCGGCTGGTGGGGCTGGATAAGTTTTATGGCCACGTACAATGCGCCGAAGCGGTCAATGAGCCGAGTCTTTGGCCGTATCCCATTCTGGATGTGGTGGCCTCGGCGGGCATTGTGGTCAACGCCGAAGGTCGTCGTTTTTGCGAGGAAGGATTGGGCGGTGTAGCAATGGCCAACGCCATCGCTGCCCTGGATCAGCCGCTGTCGTCGGTGGTCGTCATGGACACCAAAATCTGGGAGCAGGTAGGTCGCGAGTACCTGCTGCCGCCTAACCCGACGCTGCTGGAGCGTGGCGCCAGACTCTACAGCGCACCGACGCTGGAAGCATTGGCGGCGCAGCTGCAAATGCCCGGCACAAACCTTGTGCAAACGGTCCACGACTGCAACCTGGCCGTCGACCAGGGACGAGCCGACCAGTTGCAGCCACCACGGCGCCATTCCAGCACGTTGCTCGGCAGTGCAATGCACAAGATCGATCAGGCTCCTTATCTGGCACTGCGCCTGAGTGCCGGGATTACTTACACCATGGGCGGCATCGCGATCGATGAACAGTGCCGTGTCTTGAACACCGAAGGGCAGACCATTGCGGGTGTCTATGCAGCCGGAGCAGCAACGGGCGGGATCGAGGGCGGGCCACGCAGCGGCTACGTTGGCGGGCTTGCCAAGGCGTTGGTGTTCGGCCTGCGCGCAGCGCAAAGCGTGATCGACGCATGCGCGATCAAGCCCGTCTGAGAGCGGTTTGGGCTGATCGTCCGTCCGCCTGACTCAATATTTAGAAACCATTGACCTGGGTGTCTATTCCTTCACCTGAGCAGGCGATCGCCTGCTCTTTCACCCACCTTTACCCAAGGAGTGTTCTCCCCAATTCGATAGAGCAATTCGCAACATAAAAAACAACGGCGTGTTTGATAAAACAAAAACAAGAGAAACTCACTATGCCTAAGTGTTCTGTTCGCGCGCATGCCTGTGCGCTGTTCTGCTGTGCCGGTTGCTGCATGACTAACCTCGCTGTCGCGGGGCAGGAGGAGGCCAAGGGTGTGCTGGAGGATTCACACTTGGGTGTGTTGGCACGAAACTTCTACTTCAACCGGGATTTGCGCCACGGCGGTACCTCGGGCTCAGGCACCAACGGTTTTAAACCCCTCGATCGACGCAACGGCTATGCCGAGGAATGGGCACAGGGCTTTATCGCGACCTACACCTCAGGTTTCACCCAAGGGGTATTCGGCGTAGGTCTGGATGCGCAGGCGCTGCTTGGAATAAAACTAGACAGTGGCGGCGGCAGAACAGGGCTAGCGCTGATGCCTATTGATGGTGAAGGGCACCCGGAGAACAACTTTTCAGCGTTAGGCGGCGCGTTGAAGGGGCGGGTTTCCAACACGGTTATCAAATATGGCCAGCAAATGCCCAATGTGCCGATCTTTTCTACCAGCACCGTCCGCTTGCTGCCCTCGTCGGCGACGGGATGGAGTCTGACGTCTAGCGAGTTGGAGAATCTGACCGTCAACTACGGCCGTTTCACGTCTGTTCGTGGTGTGGATTCGAGCAACCATGACGCAGAGCTGACCACCGATTACGGGGCGGGCATTACCTCCAGAAGAATCGAATACCTGGGCGGGCTTTACAAGGTCAATAACCGGCTGAGCCTGAGTCTGTACGCGTCGGAATTCAAGGACGTGTGGCGGCAATACTATGGCTACGCCAGATACGGCGTACCGCTGAGCGACAACCAAGCCATAGATTTCACGCTGAACGCTTACCGGACTCGCGACTATGGCAAACAGTTGGGCGACAGCATCGACAACAAGGCGTTTTCGCTGGCTATGGATTATCGGGTAGGCGCGCACACTTTCACCCTCGGCTATCAGAAAATCTTTGGCGACGAGCCGCTGGACTGGGTGGGTTTTGGCACCATGGGCGGCAACGTGACATTCACCAATGCCTCGCAGTTCTCGACATTCGCGGAAGCCAACGAGCGATCATGGCAGTTGCGTTACAGGCTCAACATGGTTGCGTTTGGTGTTCCTGGCCTGACGTTCATGGCGAGCTATACCAGAGGCGACGACATGGACAACTCCCACAGCACCAACCGGTTTTATACCCGCCGATTCGTCTACGACCCAAACAAGGACAACAAGCATTGGGAGCGCAACCTGGAGGCCGCATACGTGGTGCAGAGCGGCCCCGTGAAGAATTTGTCCGTGCGTCTGCGCCACGCTTCGCAACGTGCCACGACAGGTATCCGCCACCCCGATATCGATGAACTGCGGGTCATCGTTGAATACCCACTGAACATCTTCTGACGCCCGCAGTGGTCGAGTTTGCCGCGTATTGCGCGAGCGACTGTGGTTTCTGACAGCCGTTTTTCGAGGGTGTCAGAGACCATTTCAAACGGTTGACCTTGTCGCGACGTGGCTATCGCCAGCGCTTGACAAAGAAAACATCACTGACCATTATCTCAATGGTTCATCCAATGAGCCTTAACGGAGTCAGTCATGGAATCACAACAAGACCAACAGGATCTTCGTGACCTGGTGCGCTACGAAGCGCGCAACGGCCGGGCGTACATCACGTTCTGCCGTGATGAAAAACGTAATGCCCTGACCTATGAAATGTTCGACCGTTTGATCGAGCACCTTGATCGCGCCGAGCTGGACGACGACGTCCGGGTCATTATTTTCAAAAGCGAGGGCCGGGATTTCTCCACAGGTCATGACCTGGCCCAGGTCGGCGGCGCCGAGTACGGGTTTTCCAAGGATCCGGGGGCGCGTAGGCCGAGCCAGCGAGCGCGTCTGCACTTCGATAAACGTCACGTCGAGCAATTCCGGCAGATCTTCTACTGCGTCAAGCCCACCATTTCGCTGGTGCAGGGCTGGTGCGTGGGCGCCGGGCTCTACATCGTCGAGGCAAGCGATCTGGCGATTGCCGCCACCGACGCCAAAATTGGCCATCCGGAGCAGAAGATGGGTTTGGCCGGGGCTGCCTACATGACCAGCTGGAACATTCTGGCCATGGGGCCACGCAAGGCGCGGGAGATGTTGTTGCTCGGTGAGGTTATCGACGGGACTGAAGCTGCGCGTATCGGCCTGATCAACAAGGCAGTGCCGCCTGAAGAATTGCTTGATGCCGGTGAGGAGTGGGCCGAGCGGATCGTGCGCCTGCCGCGTGACGCCATCGCTATCGGCAAGGCAGCGACGCACCTAGCCATGGATTCGCTGGGCATGACCTCACAGTTCGTTCACGGCTATATCGGCCACGCGCTGGGGACCAACATTCGCTACGAGTCCGACGAAGTCAATTTCATGAAAGAGCGCAAGAACAAAGGCACGACCAAGGCCGCTCATGTACGTGAAAGTCACTACGACGCAGGCGCAGGGCAGAACGCTGCCGACGCTCCTGCCAAATCGAACTGAGGAGACGGCCCATGATTGCTGAAATGGCTGGAATGGTCGCCGTGGTGCTGGGCGGCACCAAGGGTATTGGTCGTGAAAGCGTGCGCAAGATGGCTCAGAGCGGTGCCTGCGTCGTCATTCAGGGACGCGACGCTGAGGCGGCGCAAAGCCTTATCGACGACTGCGTGAGTTATCCGGGCGAGCGCGTGTTCGTCCAAAGCGACTTGCTGACCTATGCAGGAATCGATCAGGCGGTGGGATTCGCCAAAGAGCGCTTCGGCAAAGTCGATGTGGTGGTTGCCAGCGGCGGTCCCAGCGAGCCAAGGCCAAAGCTGTTCGTTGACATGACGCCGGAGGAGGGCATCGCCACGCTGCAAAGCCGACTGATGCCACGGCTCAACGCCTTGCATGCGGCAGTCAAGTACATGAAGGACCAAGGCTACGGCAAGGTGGTATTGGTCACCACCGATGCGGCGCGCATTCCGACACCCAGCGAATCGATGATCGGCGCTGCCGGTGCCTCGATCATGTTTTTGACGCGCTCGCTCGCGGCTGAACTGGCGAGTCTGGGTATCCGCGTCAATGCCGTGGCCACCACGTTGACCACCGGAACCCCGGCCCACGACCGGTTCCTTACGGCCCGGGATCAAGGCTCGCAGGAAGTGATCGTCAAGGCATTCACCAAGGCCGAGCAGCGGGTGAAGTTTCGTCTCAACACCGCCCAGGACCTTGCGCAGTACATCCTGTTTCTTGCAAGCCCGGATTCGGATCAGGTCTCCGGTTCTACCTTAAGCATCAACGGCGGGCTGTCATTCCCCAGCTACTGAAACCGGGCCATCCAATAACAATAAGAGGAGGGCACGCCATGCCCGTCAATGAAGAACACCAGATGCTCCGTGAGTCGATACGGCGCATGGTCGCCAGGGACATCGCACCGCTGGTGCCGTCGATGGAGGGCACCGATCGTTTTCCTCACGAGCTGGTACCCATCTTTGGTGACATGGGATTGCTGCAGTTGTGGCTGCCCGAGGAATACGGCGGACCTGGTGGCGATTTGACCACTGTGTGCATCGCCAAGGAAGAGATCGCCAAGGTATCCCTGGCCGCCGCCACCCTGTGTGGCAACAACTCGATCTCCTTTGTACTGCCCATCCTGCATTACGGCACCGAAGAGCAAAAACAACGCTGGTTGCCTCTGGCCGCCGAGGGCCGGCTGGTCTCGGCGATCGGCATTACCGAGCCGCAGACCGGTTCCGACGTGTCGTCCTTGCGCACACGTGCGGTACTCGATGGCGACAGCTACGTGATCAATGGCCAGAAAAGCTGGATCACCTGGGGTGGCAACGCGCACTTTTTGCTCCTGTTCGCCCGAACCAGCGATGCGCCGGGGTCCGACGGTATCAGCGCTTTCATGGTCGACACCAAGACGCCCGGCTTCGTCGTTGGGCGCCAGGAACACAAAATGGGTCGCCACGGTTCTCCCAGTCACGAGTTGTTTTTTGAAAACATGCGCGTCCCCGCCGATTGTCTGCTCGGCAAGGAGGGCGAGGGGTTCAAGGCCTGCATGAAGGTGCTGGACCTCAATCGCCCGACCATCGCCGCCACCTCCCTTGGGCTGGCGCAAGGTGCGCTGGACGTCGCCATCGAGTATTGCAAGGAACGCCAGCAGTTCGGCAAACCGGTGGGCCACTTCCAGGGCATGCAATTCAAGCTGGCCGACATGGCGATCCAGATCGAGGCGGCGCGTTCGTTGCTGCGCACCTGCACCGAGGAAATCGATTCCGGGGATCACAGTCGCATGACCATTCTGTCGTCGATGACCAAGTGTTTCGTCACCGACATGGCGATGACCGTGACCACCGAAGCGGTACAGGTGCTGGGCGCCTATGGCTATTCGAAGGAGTTTCCGGTGGAACGCATGATGCGTGATGCCAAGGTCAACCAGATCATCGAAGGCACCAATGAAATTCACCGAATGATCATCGGTCGGCGCTTGCTTGCCTAAGCCGGCACGGCTCTTTGTGCGATGCCGGCGCAATCCGGTAACTACCCGGCCGCTCGACGGCAAAAGTGAAATCACATGGCGCTTCGTCCGCGCATGATGGAGAACAACAAAATGAAAACGCCTGTATTGATTGTTGGCGCCGGCCCTGTTGGCCTGGCATTGGCGGGGGATCTGGGTTTCAGGGGGGCTCAATGCACCCTGCTGGAACGTACCGATGGCCAGGTTCAGCAACCGCGGATGGACATGGTTGGCGTCCGTACCATGGAATTCTGCCGCCGCTGGGGCATCGTGCCGTGGGTCGAAAGTGCTGGCTACAATCGCGATTACCCGCAGGATTGCGCCTGGGTCACCACCTTGAGCGGGCACGAGTTTGGCCGCGAAGTGTTTGCCTCCCCCAAGGAGGAAAAATACCCGCCGCAAAGTCCGCAAAAGCGTGAACGCTGCCCGCAGAACTTCTTCGATCCGGTGCTGCGACGTTTTGCCAGCCAGTACCCTGAAGTGACCCTGGCGTACAACACTGAGTTGGTGTCGTTCATTGAACATGAGGAGGGCGTCACGGCGACGGTTCGTGACGTCATCAGCGGCGAAACCCGGGAGATCGAGGCGCAGTTTCTGGTGGGCACCGATGGCGGCGCCAGCGCCGTACGCCAGGGCCTGGGCATCCAGATGGCTGGTGAACCGACCCTGACCTACACCACCAACGTGGTTTTCCGCACCGATAACCTTGAAGCGCTGCACAACAAGCCCAAGGCCTATCGCTACATTTTCATCGGGCCTGAAGGCACCTGGGCGACACTGGTGGCCATCAATGGTCGTGATCAGTGGCGCTTCTCACTGGTGGGCGATGACAACAAGGCAACCCATGACGAAGCGCACATGCGTGCCGCCATCCAACGTGCGGTAGGGCGCGAATTCGATTTCGAAATACTCTCGATGCTGCCGTGGATCAGGCGCCAGTTGGTGGCCGATACCTACAGCACCAAGCGGGTATTCCTGGCGGGCGATGCCGCGCACTTGACCTCGCCGACCGGCGGATTTGGCATGAACACCGGCATTCAGGACGCCGTCAACCTGTCCTGGAAACTCGCCGGTTACCTGCAGGGTTGGGGCGGGCGCACGCTGCTCGATTCCTACGAAACTGAAATGCGTCCGGTGGCGCTGCGCAACGTGGCAGAGGCCACCGGCAACCTGAAACGCATGCTCTCGCCGCGTGTCAGTTCGCCGTCACCGGCGGTGTTCGAGGACGGCCCCGGCAGCGATGAAGCGCGCAAGGCCTTCGGCGACGCTTACACCGAGCAAATGAAGCGCGAGTGGTTTTCCATCGGTATCCACTTGGGCTACGTGTTCGAGGGATCGCCGATCCTTGTGCCGGATGGTTCGCCTCGTCCTGAAGATTCGGTCTCAACCTATGTGCAAACCGCGCGGCCGGGCTCCAGGGCGCCGCATGTCTGGCTCAAGCCCGGCGAATCGACGCTGGACCTGTTTGGCCGCGAGTTCGTGCTGTTGCGGTTCGATGGGGGCGAGACCCGTGAGCTTGAGGCCGCCGCGCACGAACGCGCCGTGCCGTTCAAAGTCGTGGACATCAATAATCAGGAAGCCGCGCAGCTTTATGAGCGTCGTTTTGTCCTGGTGCGGCCGGATGGTCAGGTGGGATGGCGAGGCGATGAGTTACCCAATGATCCGCTTCAGGTGATCGATATTCTGCGCGGTGCATGATCGGCTGAGCTGAAGGGGCTGTATCTCGATTTACGCAGTGCCCATGGCTTTCGGGTCATGGGCGCTGTTTTTTTCGGTGTTAGAAAATGTTGATCGGGTATTCGGCGATAAACCGGATGTCGTTGTGATCGGGATAGCATCCCTCGCTGCTGGAGCGATGCAGCGAATGCTTGACCCGCAACGTCAGGTGGAGCGCAGGCTGACACCGGTCGCCGAGCCTGGCAGTAAGCGAGAATCATTGAATCCAAACACCGGGGTCAAGGGGAACTGTTCGCCCCAGGTCAATTCGGTATTGGACAAACGCAGCTTAAGTGCCGCTAAGGCATGAGGCTGGTGCCTGTGCGGCTCCCGCCTCCATCCAGACGCAATCCGAGGAGGGCATGCAGCTCGACGCCGACTCCGAGCGTGCCCCGGGGGTAGCCGGACGGGTAGAAAAACATGGCGCCTTGAGCCAGCTCCTCGCGGCAGCCTCGCCATCTTGTTCAGAGTTCAGAGGGGTGAGGGGCGCTAACCCTGAAGCGTGTGAAAGCGCGCTCTACCGTGCCTGTTTGCGGCCGGCCAGCAGCGCATCCTGGAATGCATCGCCACGGGGCGTCGAGCGGGCGAAACAGACCAGCACGGCAGCGATTATCGAGGTGGCGGACAAGGCGTACAGTCCTCCTTCGATAGTGCCCGTATGGGCCTCCAGCAGGCCGAACACACTCGGTCCGATAAATCCGCCCAGGGTGCCGACCGAATTGATCAGTGCCAGGACCCCTGCGGCTATCCGTGCGTCTAGGTAGCGCTGGGGAATCGGCCAGAACATCGCTGTCGCCGATTTGAAGCCAATCGCCGCGAAGCAGGTAGCGATGAAGCCGAATAGAGGTCCGCCCAGGGTTGATGCAAAAAGTCCCACGCCGGCAATGGTCAAGGTAATCGAGAGCCAGGCCCTTTGACTCAACCAGCGGCTTGCCAGCACGGCAAACCCATACATGGCAATAATCGCAATCAACCAGGGGATAGAGTTCAGCAGGCCGACTTGCACGTCACTGAGCGTTCCCAGTTCGCGGATCATGCTGGGCAGCCAGAACGTGACGGCGTAGACCATTTGGGCAATGGTAAAAAACAGAAAACAATGCAGCAGGATTTGTCGATCCATCAGGAGTCTGAACACGGAGGGCGGGGCCACATAGGTCGCTTCACGCTCTTGCTGTTCGATCAGGATGACCTGCGCCAGTGCCTGTTTTTCGTCCTCCGTCAGCCATTTTGCCTCCCGCGGGTGGGAGCGTAAGACTTTCCAGACCACAGCGCAGAGCAGGATGGAAGCGAAGCCCTCGATCAGAAACATCCACTGCCAGCCATGCAGACCGAAACCTTGAATCAACAACAGCGCGCCGGAAACGGGCCCGGCTATGACCGAGGCGACTGCTGAGCCACCTATGAAGATAGCCATGGCCTTGGCTCGTTCCGTGGAAGGCAACCATTGCGTGAAGTAATAGGTGACCCCAGGGAAAAATCCGGCTTCCGCCGCGCCCAGCAGAAACCGGCAGACATAGAACTCGGTCTCGTTGCGCACGAACGCCATGGCCATGGCGGCAATGCCCCAGGTCAGCATGATGCGAGTCAGCCAGATGCGCGCGCCGAACCGTTGCATCAGCACGCTGGACGGGACTTCGAATAATGCATAGCCGAGAAAAAACAGCCCCGCACCGAGGCCATAGGCTGCGACTCCGATGCCAAGGTCGACTTCCATGTGATTGCGCACAAAGCCGATGTTGACACGATCAATGTAGTTGACGATGAACATCAGCACGAAGAGAGGCAGTACGTGTCGTTTTACCTTGGCCACGGCACTGTTGATCGCCAGAGGCCGAAAACTGCCTGCGAGGGAGTCCATAGATGGGTCCTTTCTTGTTTTTATGATGCGATGTTGAACATTGCCCTGCTCATACTGACGCTAAAGGCACTATGGTTGAACCATTGTGAGATTAGGTCGACGATTGTCATTGGTCAAGCTGATTGCGCCAGCAGGCTAGGGCAAGTGAGGTGCACAAACAGGTCGTTGTTGCAGCGTCAACGGTGACAGCGAGGGGGGTTGCAGGCAGCCCAAGATCGGGCTGCAATAAAGATAGGGGCGAGGGGGTGAGGCAAAAGAAGGAGGGGTTTTGTTTAAGCTTGCCCGACTATACGCTGTTGCGCTCCTTGCTCTTCCTGCGCCTTGTAATGCTTGCGCAAAGCCGTCAGATGCTTGTGCATCTCCGTTACAGCTTTCTCCTCGTCCCCGGCGCGCATGTGCTTGAGGATGCGGCGGCGTGAGGCCACGATCTTAGTGTTTTCAGCATGGACAGGGGCTTTGAACAGACTTCTGTAGATAAGATCGTTCAATGCTTCCATGAGGATGATCAGTACCGGATTCTTCGCAGCCCTTGCCAGGATGATGTGGTACTCGAGATTAAGCGTCAGGCGTTTTGTGCCGTCACCGTCCGCGACCGCTTTCTCGCTCGCATCCAGGTTGGCTTCCAGCTCGGCGTATTCAGCTTCGTTGGCGCGTTGGCAGGCCAATCGAGTGACTTCGACGCCGATAAGCAATCGTGCTTCTGCAAGATCGCCTGGCAGAATGAAGCCCAATCGATACAAATCCGAAAAGCCCGAAATCACGGCATCACTTTGACCTTCACGGACGAATGCGCCGCCGGTAGCGCCTTTGCGGAACTCCAGCAAGCCGGACATTTCCAGCGCCCTGAGCGCCTCGCGCACGGTGTTGCGCGACAGATTGAATTGCTCGGCCAGGTCACGTTCCGGCGGTAGACGATCGCCTGGCTTGAGCAGGCCTTGAGACAACTGTTCGCGGATCTGCTCCGCGACTTCTTCGAATGCGCGCTTGGTCTGGATCGGCAGATAGGAAGGCCGAGCGCGTTGTGTGTCTTTGTCCAAGCTGATTTCCTCGTGCTCCCTGAGTTTCAAGCCCAGGCATTGTTCTAATTGGTTAATCCATTGCGATATTAGCCCCATTTTTTCTTGCTGTCTTGACTCTATCCCAACCCCTTTTACGCCTTCGGTTGGCGCTGGCGGTTCATGAAAAAGGCGCTTGACAACCCGAACCTCTAAGGTCTAACTTTTATTCAAAGGTTCATCCAATGAGCCAATCAATAGCCAGGCCAAGGATCGTTTGCACTCGACCAGCCTCACTACAATAAAAAGAGGGACGCTATGAGCACGTTTGAAACGCCGACCCACGGCAGTGAATCGTCACGCGGCAGACCACTCGAAGGTCTGGTGATCATCGAAACCTCGAGTTTCCTCACTGGCCCATTCGCCTCGATGATGTTGTCCGATCTCGGCGCCGAGGTGATAAAGGTCGAGCCACCCGGTGGCGACGGCTTTCGGCGTTTTGGTCATTCGCGAGGCGGTTTCGGTGCGTCCTGGACCAACGCTAACCGCGGCAAGCGCAGCGTCGTGATTGATCTCAAATCCGCCGAGGGCCTTGCGCGTTTCAAGAGCCTGCTGGAAAAAGCCGATGTGCTGATCGAAAACTGGCGGCCACGTGTGGCGACGTCACTGGGGTTGGGGCAAGACGTGTTGACGGCGCTTAACCCGCGCCTGATCCGGCTGTCGATCACAGGTTTCGGTGATACCGGGCCGCTCGCCGACGCACCGGCGTTCGACTCCTTGATTCAGGGACGCACCGGCATCGTGCTGGCCGAAGGGCGTAACAACGGCTCGCCAGCAGTAACGCCTTACAACATGGTCGACAAGGTAACGGGAATTTTTGGCAGCCAGGCGATCATTGCCGCGCTCTACGAGCGTGAAAAAACCGGCCTTGGCGCGCATGTGAAACTTCCGATGCTCGACGTAATGGGCTATTTCAACTTCCCGGACATGTTCCAACATCGCACATTCGATGGCGATACCAGCGGTTGGAAGCCCCCTCAATCGCAGGTGCTGGAAACCGCTGATGGTCACTTGGTGATCTCTCCGGCCAATGGCGCGCAGATGTCCAAGACCCTCAGCGCCATCGAGCGGCCGGAGTGGAAGGACGAGTTCAAGCAAATGACCGACCCGGTGCTGATGGCCGAGGAGTTTTTCCGTCGCGTCGGTGCAGTGGTCAAACAGAAAACCACTGAGTTCTGGCTGCAGCGCTTTCTGGAGATGGACGTACCGGCCGCGCCGGTGTTCGACCTTGACCAGTTTCTGAACGACGCTCAGGTCATCAATAACCAGGTTCACAATCTGATCGAATCACCGGTCGGGACGATCCGGGCAGCGCGTTATCCCGCCAGTTTCGATGGGCGCTTGATGACGCCACGCTTTGGCCCGCCCTCGGTGGGCGAGCATGACCAGCACGTCGAGGATTTCATTGCCGCTGCAGCGCAGGCACGGTCATGAGCGAGTTTGTCCGTGCAGCTGTTGCCCATGGACAGCAAGGCGCGGTGATTGTCGAGTCTGTGCGGCTAAAGCCATTGGGCCCCCGCGACGTGCTGGTTCAAATGAAAGCAGCAGGCATCTGCCATTCCGACATGAGTTTTATCAACGGCGAGCGATCCGGCGCGAGCTATCCGTTGGTACTGGGTCATGAAGGTGCAGGCGTGGTACTTGAATGCGGTCGCGAGGTCAGCAGCCTGAAGCCGGGCGACCATGTGATTCCGTTAGGGATTCCCGAGTGCGGCGTGTGCCCTGCCTGTGTCAGTGGCAAAACCAATCTGTGCGACGAGTATTTCCGCGACAGCGGTAGCCGACCGTTTCTGTTGGGTGACCAGGCGCTACGGGGTTTCTGTGACCTCGGCACATTCGCCGATGCCATTGTGGTGCGTGAGATGCAAGTTGCACCTATCGACCGAGCCGCGCCACTGGACGTGATCTGCTGCTTGGGATGCGCTGGGGCTACCGGTCTGGGTGCAGCGTTGTTCACGGCCAAAGTCGAGGCCGGTGCGAGTGTGGTGGTGTTCGGCCTGGGCGGTATCGGCATGAACGCCGTGCAGGGCGCCCGGCTGGCTGGCGCAGTCAAGATCATCGGCGTCGACACCAATCCGCTGCGTGAAACGGCAGCGCGAGCGGCAGGAGTCACCCACTTTGTCGACCCGACCCAGGTTGAAAACCTGCTCGACCATCTGCGAGAGCTCACCGATGGCGGCGCCGATTACAGCTTCGAATGCGTGGGCAATCAGAAGGTTCTGTCCGACGCCGTAGAATGCACCCGCAAGGGTTGGGGCGTGACGGTGATGGTGGGCGTGCTGCCCGGCAGCCAGCAAATCCAGTTGCGCCCCCGGGCGATTCTCGAGGGCCGTCGGTTGATGGGTTCTTACTTGGGCAACATCAAGACACGCACGCAATTGCCGCGACTGGTCGACCGCTTCATGGAGGGCGATCTGTCATTCGAGTCACTGATTTCACATCGTATCGCGCTGCAGGACATCAATGACGGCTTTGCCAAGCTGGCCAATGGCTCGGCGCTGCGCACGGTCATCCATTTCGATCACGCGGCAGGCTGATTACCTACCGAGTCAAGCAACCTATTCAAGCCATGGCGGCGACCGTGGCCTCGCTAATAAAAATAAGGAGACACCTCATGAGCCACGATCACGCCAACGCGCCGGCCTTCCCGATGAAGCGCTGCCCGTTTTCTCCGCCGCCGGAGTACGCGCAAATCCGCGCTGAAGCGCCGGTGTCCAAAGTCACCATGCCCGATGGCACACAAGCCTGGTTGCTGACGCGTTATGACGACGTCAAGGCGGTGCTGGGCGACAACCGCTTTTCGACTGATCCGGCCACGGACGGTTATCCGTTTATTTCTCCGGCACGCGCCTCACTGCTCAAGTATGAAAAACCAGCCACGCTGATTCGCCTCGATCCGCCTGAGCACACCAAGCATCGGCGCATGCTGACCAAGGAATTCATGATCACCCAAGTGGAGGCCATGCGTCCCTTCATTCAAGAAACGGTTGATACGCTGATCGACGAAATGATTGCCAAGGGTGACACCTGCGACTTCGCAGAAGAGTTCGCTCTGGCGCTGCCGACGGCTGTAATCGCCAGTCTTCTGGGAGTGCCTTACGAGGACCGCGATTTCTTCCAGGAGCGCGCTCAAGCCAAGCTGGACCTGACGGCCGATCCGTCGGTGCCGCTCAAGGCGGGCGAGGAGATGCGCGCTTACCTGGACAAACTGATCACTGAAAAGATGCAGAACCCCGGCAACCGCAGTGACCTGATCAGCCGTTTGATTGGCAATCAGTTGATTCCGGGTCATCTGTCGCGCGAGGAAACCCTGGCGACCATCGAGTTGCTGTTGATGGGCGGGCATGAAACCACGGCCAACATGATTGCCCTGGGCACCTTGTCGCTGCTGATGAACCCGGACCAGAAGGAGGCATTGATCAACGACCCGTCGCTGGTCAAGAACGCCATCGAAGAAATGCTGCGCTACCACACCATCGTCCATTACAACGGGCCGCGAGTGGCCATGGAGGACGTGGAAGTCGCCGGGCACATGATTCGCAAGGGCGAAGGGGTCATGGCAATGATCAGTGCGGCCAATCGCGACCCGGAAAAATTCCCTGATCCTGACAAGTTCGACATTCGCCGTGAAGCCCTGCACCACGTGGCGTTCAGCTACGGCGTTCATCAATGCCTGGGTCAGCAGTTGGCGCGCCTTGAATTGAGCATTGTCTTCACCACGCTGTTCAAGCGTCTGCCAAGCCTTGCGCTGGCGGTGCCGGTCGATGAGCTGAAATTCAACAGCGATGCCTTTGTCTACGGGATCAAATCCCTGCCATTGAAGTGGGAGCCGAAAATGCAAAAGTTCTTCAGCGTCGATTATTCGCGGTGTGTAGGTGGTGGTCTGTGCGTCATGGCCGCGCCCAAAGTGTTCGCGCAGAACGAAGACGATGGCCTGGTCATCGTTCTCGACGACAACCCGCCGCCAGAAGAGCACGAAAACATCCGTGAGGCCGCACGGCTGTGTCCCGCCCTTTGCATCCATGTCGACAAGTAATCGAGGCGCACGCGTGGCGCCGGGGAGTGATGTCATGGCAGATGATGGAATTTTGGTGGTGGGCACGGGCCAGGCTGCGTTTCAACTGGTGGGCTTTCTTCGTGATGAAGGATACGCCGGAATCATTCGCCTGGTGGGCGATGAGACCCATTTGCCCTATCAGCGACCACCGTTGTCCAAAGCGTTCATGAACGGCGACTGTGAAATCGACAGCCTGTTTTTTCAGTCACGCGAGCATTTTCAAAAGCGCGAAGTCGAGTTGCATCTGGGCGCGAAAGTGACCCGCATCGATCGCGTTGGCAAATACGTCGAAACGGCTAACGGGCTGCGCTTGCCTTATGCGCATCTGGTATTGGCGACCGGCGCCCGCAATCGCAATCTTCCTGGACTGAGCAAGGCGTACCCTTGGCTGGTCAACCTGCGGGGCCTGGATGACGCTGGCCACATGCGCGAGCGTCTGAGTGGTGCCCGCGAAGTAATTGTCATCGGTGCCGGCTTTCTGGGACTGGAGTTCGCAGCGGTGGCCGCGAAAAAAGGTTTGACGGTGACCGTCATCGAGGCGGGACAAACGCTGATGGGCCGGGCAATCAGCGCGCCGGTGGCGGCTGCGTTTCGCCGTCATCATGAAGCCTTGGGCGTACGCTTCCTGTTGGGGGTAACCGTGGCCGCACTCGATGAAGCCGCACCCGAGCGTTGCCGTGTGGTGACCAGCGAGGGTGAGGTCATCGAGGCAGATTTGCTGGTCAGCAGCATCGGCGTCCTGCCTAACGTGGAACTGGCTCAGGAAGCCGGGTTGCGCTGTGACAACGGCATTGTCGTCGACGCCTTCCTCAGCACTGATGACCCGGCAATTTCAGCGATTGGTGACTGCGCGGCCTTCGAGTCACGTTTCTCACTGGGCTTGTGCCGCATCGAGTCGGTACAGAACGCGATGGATCAGGCGCGTTGCCTTGCCCGCACATTGACCGGCAATCGCGCGCCTTACGACGCGGCGCCGTGGTTCTGGAGCGATCAAGGTGGTTTGAAGTTGCAGATCGTCGGGTTGTCCCACGGCGCTGATCAATGCGTGATCCGCGGCGATGCGCACAGCTTTGGTTTTTCCGCGTACTTGTTTCGCGCTGGACGTCTGGTGGCCGTCGAGTCGGTTGCAAGGCCAGCCGATCACATGGCCGCCCGACGATTGCTGAACGCCGGCGTCCAGGTCCAGCCGCAGCAGGCACAGGACCTGGATGTCGATCTGAAAAGCCTTCTGCCGCTGGCCGAGCCTTTGGCGGCGCATCCGGTGTGAGTTTCGGCCAAGCCTTCTAGTGCCTTTTTTACAAGAATAAGGAATGCATTCATGTCCAACCTGCATCCGAGACTGGGCCAGACAGCTGCCCGGTTCATCCAGCGTGAACACCGCTTGTTGATCGACGGGCAATGGGTCGCCCCAAGCGCAGGCAAACACTTCGACGTCGAGGACCCTGGTACCGGGCTGCTGATCGCCCGTGTCGCCGAAGGTCAGGCCGTGGATATCGATCTGGCGGTCAACGCAGCGCGTCGTGCGTTCGAGAGCGGTGAGTGGTCACGCTGCACGCCCGCTGATCGGACTCGGTTGTTGCTGCGTCTGGCCGATCTGATCGAGGAAAACGGCGACGAATTGGCCGAACTGGAAGTCATGGATAACGGCAAACCTCTGGCGTTCGCCCGGCGCGGTATCACTGGCACCGCCGAGATGGTGCGCTACATGGCGGGGTGGGTGACCAAGCTCACCGGGGAGGCGGTGCCGCTGTCGATGCCGGGCAACTGGCACGCCTACACCGTGCGCGAAGCGGTCGGCGTAGTGGGACAGATCATTCCGTGGAATTTCCCCTTGTCGATGGCAATCTGGAAACTGGCCCCCGCCCTGGCGGCGGGTTGCACGGTGGTGCTCAAGCCTGCCGAGCAGACCCCGCTAAACGCCCTGCGTCTGGGCGAGCTGATCATGGAGGCTGGCTTTCCACCCGGCGTGGTGAACATCATCACCGGTTTTGGCGCCGATGCAGGTGCGGCACTTGCGGCCCATCCCGGCGTTGACAAGGTCGCCTTTACCGGCTCGACAGCGACCGGTAAGCGCATCGTTCAGTCAGCCCTGGGCAACCTGAAAAAAGTCACCCTGGAGCTGGGCGGCAAATCGCCGGTGTTCATCTTCCCGGACGCCGACTTGAGCGTTGCTATACCTGGGGCGGCCAACGCGATCTTCTTCAACAGCGGCCAGGTGTGTTCGGCCGGTTCCCGTCTGTACGTCCACAAGAAGATCTACGAACAAGTGGTCGCAAACATCGCCGCCTACGGCGACCGTTTGCAGCTTGGGCACGGAATGGAAGCGGGTAACGACCTGGGGCCGCTGATTTCGAAGGTGCAGATGGACCGCGTGCAGAATTACATCGACGCGGGTCGTGAAAGCGGCGCGACCCTGGTGTCCAGCCAGCGTCCCGCAATCGACGGCGGATATTTTGTAGCGCCCACCGTGCTGGCCGATACCGACGCGAGGATGAGCGTCGTACGTGAGGAGATTTTTGGCCCGGTGCTGTGCGCGATGCCGTTTGACGACGATGACCTGGCCAGCGTTGCAGCGCTGGCCAATGACACCGAGTACGGCCTGTTTGCCGGCGTCTGGACCCAGGACATCGGCAAGGCCCACAAACTGGCCAAGCGTATTCGTGCAGGTTCAGTGTCGGTCAATGCGCACATGGTCAACGACCCTGCGTTGCCCTTCGGAGGTTTCAAGCAATCGGGTTGGGGGCGCGAGCGCGGTCGTGAAGCCCTTGAGCTCTATTCGGAACTCAAAAGCGTCGCCATCAACCTGGGGCAGGATTGACGATGACGACTGAAGCAGGAGTCGCGACTGTGTATGACTACATCATTATCGGCGGCGGTTCGGCAGGTTCGGTCCTGGCCCACCGCCTCAGCACCGACCCGCAGATCAGTGTACTGCTCTGCGAGGCAGGTATGGACACGCCCGAAGGTCAGGTGCCCGCTGCGATTCTGGACAGCTATCCCGGCACGGCATACCTCAATCCCGGCTTTCTCTGGGACAAGTTGCGCGTCACCACCCAGATCTTTCGTGGTGGACCGCCGGTAGCGCTGCGCAAGTATGAGCAGGCGCGGATCATGGGCGGCGGGTCGTCGATCAACGGCCAGTTCTTCAACCGCGGCGGTCCGAGCGACTATGACGAATGGCAGGCGCTTGGGGCTGAGGGTTGGAGCTGGGAACAGGTATTGCCGTATTTCAAGAAGGTCGAACGCGATCTGGACTTCGATGGGCCACTGCATGGCAAAGAAGGGCGGATCCCCGTGCGGCGGATTCTTCCAAAAGCCTGGCCGGGTCATCCGCTGGCCTTGGCTCAAGCGCTGGAGCAGGCCGGCTACAAATACCTGCCGGACCAGAACGGCGTGTTTGAGGACGGTTATTTCCCGATCGCTATTTCCAACGAAAACGAACGCCGGGTCTCGGCGGCCATGGCGTATCTGGACGAGCAAACCCGCCTGCGTCCCAATCTGACCATTCGCGCCAATACGCAGGTGAGCCGGCTGTTATTCGATGGCAAGCGCTGCCGTGGAGTTGAAGTCCAGGATAACGACCAATCGATGCAGCTGTTGGGACGGGAGGTCATTGTCAGTGCCGGGGCCATTCATTCACCGGCCTTGTTGATGCGCTCGGGCGTAGGGCCGGCTGCTCATCTCCAGGCCCATGGCGTGCCTTTGGTGGCAGACGTGCCAGGTGTCGGTCAGCATCTGATGGAGCATCCGGCGATTGCGCTGGCATCGTTCATTCGAAAACCTGCGCGCATCAATCAGCACACTCGGCGACACATCATGCTGGGGTGGCGTTATTCATCAGGCATGCACGATGCGCCTGCTGGCGACATGTTTGTCGCAGGCGTCAGCAAGACGTCGTGGCACGCGGTGGGTGAGCGGGTCGGGACCATGCTGATGTACGTCAACAAACCGTATTCTGCCGCAGGTCAGGTCACCCTTGAGTCGAACGACTGGCAGGCCTCGCCTAAGGTCGAGTTGAACCTGCTGGCCGATGAGCGCGACATGGATCGCTTGGCAGATGGCTTTCGGCGCATGGCGTCGATCCAGGACAGCGAGGCGATGCGCACAGCTACCTGCGAGCCGTTCCCGGCCAGCTACAGCGAAAAAGTGCGCCAGGTCGGCATGCTCAGTACCCGCAACAAAATCATCACCAGCGTGCTTGCGTGGTTGCTGGATGGGCCCGCGATGCTGCGAAAATACCTGATGACCAAAGTCGTGGCAGGCGGGCCGACGTTGTCCGCTGTGCTGGCCGATGAGCAACTGCTGCGTAGCTTTATCGCCAAGGCCTGCGTGGGCGTCTGGCATCCTGGCTGTACCTGTCGAATGGGCCGGGCCGATGACCCGATGGCGGTGACCGACGCGGCGGGGCGCGTACGCGGGGTGGACGGACTGCGAGTGGTCGATGCTTCGATCTTCCCGACACTGCCCAGCGGCAATATCAACTTTCCGACCATGATGGTCGCAGAGCGTATCTCGGACCTGATGCTTGCTGACCGCGGCCTGCCGCAGAGCGCACCCGGTCATGAGCCTGTGCCGGTAGCTGATGCGGCCGGCATCGCGACCGATCTGTTTCCCATTCTTTAGAAATAAGCCAGTCCGCGGCTGATTGTCGCTTGACAAATGGCGGGTGTTGTTTGAATCTGAATTCAATGGTTCATCCAATGATCCATTTATAAAAATAGTATCGAACGTCCAAGGAGATACAACGTTATGGCAGGTGCATTGGAAGGGCTGCGAGTCCTGGATTTCACACAAATGATGAATGGTCCATTCGGGACCATGCTGCTGGCTGACTTCGGTGCAGACGTAATCAAGGTCGAGCCACCGGAAGGCGACACCATGCGCAAGACCGGGGAGACCTTCCTCGGTGAGGATGCGGTGTATTTCCTGACCCTCAATCGCAACAAGCGCAGCGTGGTGATCGATCTGACCACCGTTGAAGGCCAGTCCATGGCGCACCAGCTGGCGGCTCAAGTCGATATCGTGGTGGAGAATTTCCGTCCAGGTGTGGCGAAGAAACTGGGTATCGATTACGAGACCCTCAAACCGCTCAACCCGCGCATGATCTACTGCTCCACCTCGGCCTTCGGTCGCGACGGCCCCGATGCCAAACGCCCTGGGATGGACCCAGTGGTTCAGGCCATGAGCGGCATCATGCAATTGACCGGTGACGAGCACACCGGGCCGCTGAAAACCGGCATGCCCTACAGCGACCTGATCACACCGCTGCTGTCGACCATCGGTGTCATGGCAGCACTTGAGTCGCGCAACAAGACCGGCCGCGGTCAGTTGGTCGACCTTTCGATGCTCGACGCCACCATCTTCAGCATGATCCCGCGCGACGCTTACTACTTCACGACCGGAGAAACGCCGGGGCGCATCGGCAACGCGCATTGGCAGATCGTGCCTTACAACACCTACAAGACCGCCGACGACCGCTTCATCATGATCATCGCCCATACCGATAAGTTCTGGCGGGCGCTGGCCGAAGCACTGGAAGCGCCGGAACTTGCGGCTGATCAGCGTTTGGCCACCAAGGACGGGCGATTGGCGCACCGTGAGATCGTCGATCAGGGCATTGCTGATGCGTTCGCAAAACGCCCCATGGCCTATTGGGACAAAAAATTGTTGGCGGCGGGCGTGATGTATTCGCCGGTACTGACCTTCCCTGAAGTGTTCGAGAGCGAGCGGGTACAACGTGAGCTGGTGGTTGAAGTCGATCATCCGCTTTCCGGCAAATTCAAGTTGATCACCAACCCGATCAAGCTGTCCGAAACCCCGCCAAGCACCCGAACCCCACCGCC
The DNA here is from genome assembly GCF_002934685.1 of Pseudomonas bohemica. Classification (GTDB taxonomy): domain Bacteria; phylum Pseudomonadota; class Gammaproteobacteria; order Pseudomonadales; family Pseudomonadaceae; genus Aquipseudomonas; species Aquipseudomonas bohemica. Next base: position 45,856 of record NZ_NKHL01000107.1, on the reverse strand, counting down.
AGTGTTGGGACAGCACACTGAAGAAGTCTTCGCCGAGTTCGGAATCACCCGGCAGACCGTCGCTGAAACCTCGGCAGGCTGAGGCACAAGCCCATGAAACAGGTCGATGAGAGGCTGCTGGAAGTCAATTCAGATGAGCAAAGCGTGCGTCATGACAGTTATTACCGGCAGGGTTTCTGGCGTACCGGGGATCTTTGGTCCAGCGTGTGCGAGTCCGCCGCGCGGCACCCCCAAAAGGTTGCGCTAATCGAGGAAAGCCGGTCACTGACCTTTGAGCAGATGGTCGGATTATCCAGTCGAGTTGCCGCCGGGATGCAGGGGCACGGGGTGAGGGCGGGCGACCTGGTTCTGATTCAAGCGCGCAATTCCATCGACGCCGCCTTGAGCATGCTCGCCTGCGCCTGCCTCGGTGCAGTCATGGCACCCATTCCGCCCATGTTCTCGGCGGCACAAATCGCGGCGATCTGCGGCAACGCCAATGCGCGAATGCTGATTGCCCTCGGTGAACCCAAGGAAATCACTCGGGCCATGGAGGGTGTTCAGTTAGCGGGGACCGCGACCACGCTGGTCGTACCCGACGATTACGCGACGTCCAGCCCTGCCTGCACATGGTCGCAGCTTGTGGCAGGCGACGCACAGTGGTCCCACTCGCCGGTGGATGCCGAGGCGCTCGCGCTATTGGTGTATTCCTCCGGGACCACCGGCACGCCCAAGGGTGTGATGCACTCGGCCAACACGCTGCGCTTCGCTATCGAACAGCGCGCCAAGGCGCAACATGTGGGCACAGAGGATGTGTGCCTGGTAGCGGCACAGTTCGGATTTGTCGGCAGTGCCGTCTTCGGCCTGCTGGCCTGCGCTGTGTTGGGTGTGACCACGGTTCTGATGCGCAGCTGGAACGGTGACGACGCACTGGCGCTGATCGCTCGCCATCGCATCACGTACGGGCTGCTCATGCCGACCCACGTGCATGATCTGTTGCATTCGCCATTGCTGGGTGACGTCGACGTATCCTCGTTTCGGCATTGCGCGATGAGTGGTTTATCGCGGGCTCAGCGGCTGGCGGTCCGTGAACGACTCTGTCCGCTGCCATTCGCGGCCTATGGAATGTCGGAATGCCTGGGCCTTGCCAGTTCCCGCCCACAGGACAGCTTGCGTAGTCAGCTTGAGTCCGACGGCGTTCCTTTACCGGGCAACGAAGTGCGTATTGTTGATGCGCAGGGTGCGGATATGGCCGTGGGTGATGTCGGTGAAATCCTGGTCCGAGGTCCGTGCTGCTTCCTCGGCTACTACGGCAATCCTTCGTTGACGAGCAAATGTCTGGATCGAGAAGGCTGGCTGCGAACAGGCGACTTGGGACGTTTGACCGCTGATGGCGAGATTGCCTATGTCGCCCGCGAAAAGGACGTCATCCGCCGAGGAGGGGTGAACATCTACCCCGGTGACACTGAGGCCATCCTGGTCGGTCATCCGCGCATCGAACACGTGGCGCTGGTCGGCTATCCCGATCAACGCCTGGGTGAACGAGCCTGTGCATGCGTGATCACTCACGACAAGCTTGAAATATCCCTTGAAGAACTCTGTGATTGGCTGCAAACCCGAGGAGTTGCCCGCTATTCCTGGCCAGAGCGCGTTGCCGTGTTTGACCAATTTCCACGCAGTGCATCCCTCAAGGTGCAGAAAACCGTATTGGCGCAGTGGCTTCGGGAGCGTTCACAGTGAGCGCCGCGCTTGAAAAATGGCAGCGTGACCGTGAGCGCTCCATCGCTCAGGGCCTGAGCTATCCGTTTGCTCAGTTACCGGTGCCAGGGCAGATGCGGCAAGTCGCGCCGGGCGTTTACTGGATTCGTATGCCACTGCCGTTCGTGCTCGATCACATCAATTTGTGGGCGCTGGAGGACGATGATGGCTGGACGTTGGTGGACACCGGCGTGTACTCCGGTGCCAGCATCGAAAGCTGGCAGAGCCTTCTGGATAACTGGCCCGACGCACGCCCTATAAAGCGCGTAATTGTCACCCACATGCATGTCGATCATGTCGGCATGGCGGGCTGGTTCAGCGAGCGTTTCGGCTGTTCGTTGTGGATGGCGCGGCAGGAATATCTGCAGGCGCGGTTGACCCTAGCCGACGCCAATCAACCGTTGCCACACGCCTGGCGGCAGTTCTACGTACGAGCGGGCTGGAATGACCAGGCCATCGACGCCTTCGCCGCGGGCGCGGCCAAATATGTACGCAAGTTTCACCCCTTGCCAAGCAGCTACCGCCGCCTTCGCGACGGTGAACACATCGCGATAGGTGGGCATCAGTGGAAGATTCTGCTGACGGGCGGCCATTCGCCCGAACACGCTTCGCTTTATTGCGCCGACCTCAAGTTGTACATCTCGGGCGACCAGGTGCTGCCACGGATCTCCTCGAACGTATCGACCTATCCCTACGAGCCGGACGCCAATCCGTTGGATGACTGGTACAGCTCACTGGGGCGTATTGCCTTGCAGGTGCCAGATGAGGTGATGGTGCTGCCCTCGCACAACGAATGCTTCCATGGCCTTCATCCGCGTATCGAAGCGTTGCGTGAATCCGTGGGGCAGGGGCTTGCCGACCTGCGCAAGGCCCTGCGAACTCCCGCGCGGGTGATCGACCTGTTCGAAGTGCTGTTCCACCGACCGATTGATCAAAGCAATCCGGCGCAGTACCGCATGGCCACCGGCGAAGCGACCTCGCACCTGAACCTTTTGCTGCACCGCGGCGAACTCAGCGTGAATTCCGATGATCAGGGCGTCTGCTGGTATCGGCTACGCAGCTAAAAAATTCGAATATTTCTGAAAGGGCCTTGCATGATCTGTCGGCCTTTTTATAATGGTTCAACCTTTTACAAGTGAATAAAAGGATAACAATAATGAGCGCACCCGCAACCGGATCCACTACTGAATCCTCCATGGTCGATGGTCAGGCACGCAAAGCGTTGAAAGAGGACCTGGCGCGTTTTGACTGCCGTATTCACCAGCCTGACGACCCGCCGCTGTTCACTCGCGAACCTCGCTCCGAGATGCGAACCGTGCATTGGCGCTGGACGGATCTGGAACCGTTGCTGGAGCGCGTGGGGCAGGCGATTGCCATTGGCTCAGGCGGACAGCGCCGGACGCTGCGCCTGGCCAACCCCGGATTACCGTTCGGCACCACCCACACGTTCTGGGCATCGATCCAATACATCCTGCCGGGCGAAGTCGCCGAGGCGCATCGCCACACGGCCAACGCTTTTCGTTTCATTCTCAAGGGCAGCGGCTGCACCACCACCGTGGATGGCGAGATGTATTCGATGCACGAGGGGGATCTGGTTCTGACGCCGAGTATGGCCTGGCACGACCATGTGCATCATGGCGATGAGCCGATGATCTGGCTCGATGTGCTGGACATCAGCCTTTCACGTTCGCTGCACGCCACCTTTTTCGAACCCTATGACCAACAGATGCAGCCCGTCGGCGCGGTCCCTGAGCACTCCTGGCGTGCGTTTGGCAGCGGCATCATGCGCAGTCCGCGCGCGGCCCGGTCTACGACCATCAACCCGTTGCTGGTGTACCCGCGGCAGCAGGCGCAAGCGGCGCTTACGCTGGCCGAAGGGTTGGAGACCGATCCTTACGAGGACGTGGTCCTTGAATACCAGGATCCGGTGAACGGTGGTTCGGCGATGAAAACCATGGGTATGAGCCTGCTCAAGCTGCGTCCCGGATTCCAAGGACAGCCTCGGCGGCACACCGGCAGCAAGCTGTACTGCGTGCTGCGCGGACATGGCACGACCATCGTTGATGGACAGCAGTATGACTGGGCACCGGGTGACTTCCTGGCTATCGCGCCGTGGTCCTGGCACCAACACAACAATCAAACCGCCCAGGAAGCGGTGCTGTTCGAGGTCGACGATACGCCGGCCATGAAAGCACTGGGGTATTACCGAGAAGAAGGGCTGGAGCAGGGCGAAGGCCGTCAAATCATGGGAGCGACACAATAATGAAGCTGGCAGTGTTCGGTGAGTATCGATTGGGTGTCATCGCGGATGACCAAGTGTTCGACATTACGGCGGTGGTGCCTGCTGCGCTGGACGACATGCCTGAACAGCGCATGAACTGGTTGATCCGTCATTGGCAGGAGGTCCGTGAGCAGGTTCAGGCCTTGCAACGCGACACCCGGCCACAGGCGTTGGCCGACGTTCAATTGATGCCGCCAAGTCCTTATCCGTCGCACGTTTTCGCCGCGCCGGCCAACTACCGCAAGCATGTCGGTGAACTGGGCGTGCGTTCGGTCAGCAAGGGGCGTACGGCTCGCGAGCAGGGGTTCTTTCTTAAAGCGCCAGGTTCGCTGGTAGGGGCGGGGAGCAACATCATCCTGCCCCATGGTTCCGATCGTCGCTTCGATCATGAGTCGGAACTGGCCGTGATCATTGGCAAGCGCGCGCGCAACGTCCCAAGGGCTGAGGCGATGCAGTACGTGTTCGGTTACAGCTGCCTGATCGACGCCACCATGCGCATCGAGCCTGGCGTGGCCGAAGAGGAGCGCTCCATGCGCAAGTCGTTCGCCACGTTCACGCCCCTGGGGCCGTATCTGGTGACGGCGGACGAAGTTCCTGATCCGCAGAATCTGAGTAACCGTCTGTGGGTCAACGACGAGCTTAAACAGGACGCCAACACCAAGGACATGATTGTCGACATTCCCGAATTGATCGAATTGATCTCCTCGGTATTGACCCTCAACCCTGGCGACGTGATCGCCACCGGCACACCTGAAGGAGTAGGTCCGTTTGCGCCCGGTGATCGGGTCAGGATCGCCATTGAGTCCATCGGTGAAATGTCCCTGAGCGTGATCCAGGCCGATGCCCGCGCACCCCGCGCCTACTGAGATTACATCCGTGAGCCTGGCCGTGATCGTCAGCGCAACAAGGAGCCATTGATGTCCCGGACCGAGACGATCAGGACCCATGCGGTGCGCATGATCGCCAGCGATGGATTCGAGGGCATGTCGCTCAGAGCCCTGGCCAGTGCTTGCGGGCTGCAGCCGGGGTCGATCTACACCCACTATCGCAGCAAGCAGCAGTTGCTGGTCGAGGTGGTGGCGGAATACCTGGAGGATTTATTGCAGCACTGGCGATTGCGCAAGCGCGGCATGAGGTCGCCGGTCAAGCAATTGCAGATGTTCATCGACGTGTACGTGGACTTTCAGTCGGCACGTCGCGACGAACAACGGATCCTGCATTGGGATTTGCGCTCGTTGGACTCGGCAGCTCGTCTGCGCGTGGAAATGCTCATGGATGAATACTGCAGCGAATTGGTTGCACCGCTGCAGGCGGGCCAGCGCAAGGGCCTAATGGTTATTGAGGATGTTGCTACCACTGCCCGATTGTTCGTCGGGCTAATGATCAACATGTGCGTACAGGCAGAGCAAAGCGCTGTCGACTCACGGCATCTGATTGCGTTGCTCTGGCGCTGTGTCCTGGGGATGACCGGCGCGCGGTGCCTGCCGCGTTCATCTTCAGTTGCGAACGTCACTGCGTAAGGCAAAACCGTTTTATCGCGTGCAAGGCTTTTTCTAACAACAATAAGAGTGAATAAGCACATGCAAAAGATCGACGTTCGCCAAACCGCGCGCGCTTGTCGCGTGATGGGTTTGCAAGTTTGTGGGTTGCTTCTGGGCGTTTGCGCCAGTGGCCTGGGCATGGCCGCGAGTCAAAGTGACTCGGCAGGCTTTATCGAAGACAGCCATCTCGATTTGCTCAACCGTAATTTTTACTTCTATCGCGATATGCGCAATGGGGCGACGAACAATCTGGGTGCCAACTCGCGCAAGCCTGTCTCGGACCGCAACGGTTATCGCTCGGAATGGGCGCAGGGTTTGATGACTTACTACCGCTCGGGATTTACGCAGGGCACCGTCGGATTCGGTCTCGATGCGTTTGCCATGGTGGGCGTAAAACTCGACGGCGGCGGCGGTACTACCGGTACCAGTCTCGTACCATGGGGCGCCGACGGCCATCCGGAACGAGAGTTTTCCAAGTTGGGCGGCGCGATCAAGATGCAGTTCTCCAAGACGGTACTCAAGTATGGTGAGCAGATTCCTAACGTGCCGGTGTTCTCGTCGAACCAGTTCCGGCTGCTGCCAAGCACCGCCACCGGGTTCAGCCTGATCAGCAACGAGGTCGACAAGTTGACCATTCAGGCCGGGCACTTTACCGCCGCCAGCAGTACTGATTCCAGCCACAATGACGGTGAAATCACCACGGACTATACGGTGTTGCCTTCGGCGCGTGCCATCGACTACCTGGGGGGCAATTACAAGGTCAATGACCAGCTGAGTTTCGTGCTGTACGGGTCCCAACTCAAAGACATCTGGCGCCAGTATTACGGTAACGCGACTTATCTGATGCCATTGACGGCCACCACCTCGTTGTCCTTCGCCTTCAACATCTTCGACACCCACGACTATGGGAAGGCCCGGGGCGGCGAAATCGATAACACCTCGTGGTCGTTCATGACCGGCTACAGCTTTGGTCCGCACAAAATATCGGTGGGGTATCAGAAGATCGATGGCGATGAACCGTTCGACTGGGCCGCCTATGAAGGCACGCAGAGTGGGGCGGTTTACCTGAGCAACGCGGGAGCCGTGGTGCCATTCAGCGAACCTAATGAACAATCCTGGCAGCTGCGCTACGATCTGGACATGGCGCCCTTTGGCGTGCCCGGCTTGACGTTCATGACGCGCTATATTCGCGGTGACGGGATGGATAACTCCCACAGCAACAATCCATATTACCGGCGTATCGGTACCTACGACCCTGACGCCAAGAACAATAAAGAATGGGAGCGCAACATTGATGTGGGCTACGTTGTGCAGTCGGGCAAGGCAAAAAACCTGAGCTTTCGCGTCAGGCAATCCACTCACCGCGCGAGCAGCGGAACACGCTGGCCGGATCATGATGAAGTACGGGTGATCGTCGAATACCCCATCAGCATCTTTTGATGATAGGGCCCGGCATTACGAACCTAATGAAAGCAAGCAGTAGGAGGCTCGTCCAACGATGCTGGATGATTCAATGAATATCGCCGTCGAGCGCAAGGCCTCTCCTCCGTTGTGGCTATTGGTGTTGGTGACGATGAGCGGCACGCTGGCCATGCATATGTTCGTGCCAGCGTTGCCTTACTCAGCAGCAGAACTGCACGCGACAGTCGCGCAGACGCAGATGACCATCAGCATGTACATCATTGGTCTGGCGGTGGGGCAGTTGATCTACGGGCCTTTGTCCGACTCCCTGGGGCGTAGGCCCGCGTTGATGCTGGGATTGACGCTCTATCTGCTGGGAGGCATCACGGCGGCGTTGACCACTAACCTGCACATGCTGGTAGCAGCGCGGCTGGTGCAGGCTTTGGGAGGATGTGCAGGATTGGCGCTGGGCCGTGCCATCGTTCGTGACACCTCCGACTCGAAAACCGTGGTCAGTCGGCTCGCACTGCTAAACCTTATGATGATGATCGGCCCAGGGCTTGCACCCATTCTGGGGAGCGGCATCGCCGCCACGCTGGGATGGCGGGCGATCTTCTGGGTGCTCGCCGGGCTCGGCTCAATCGCGTTGATATCCACCTGGTGGTTGCTGCCTGAAACGGGTAAGCCCAGCGGACGCTTCAGTGGTCGAATCATGCTCACCGACTACAAATGCCTGTTCAGCTCTGTCCGATTCGTCGGTTTTGCTTTGGGCGGGGGTATGGCAACCACGTCGATTTACGCTTTCATCGCCGCTGCTCCGTTCATCTTCGTTACCGAACTTCATCGGCCGCTGCATGAAGTTGGTCTGTATCTGGGGCTGATGATCGCCGGAATGTCGTTAGGTAATGCGCTGACCGGTCGACTGATTCGCAGCGTGCCCATCAATCGTCTGATGTTGGGGGGCAATACGCTGAGCGTGATCAGCGCGTTACTGCTGGTAGCCATCACCGTCAGCGGCCATTTGAACCTGGCAGCAGTGCTGGTATTGATGTTTTTATTCACCTGCGGGCTGGGACTTACCAGTCCTTCCGCGCTGACCAAATCGCTGAGCGTCAATCCACATTTGACCGGTTCTGCGGCAGGGTTATATGGGTTTTTGCAGATGACCGCTGGGGCGATCAGCACCTCTTTCGTTTCCATAGGCTCCGATCCCGCGTTATCAGCTGCTACCGTCCTGCTGGGTGCGGTGACGCTGGCTCAACTCGCGTTTTGGGTTTCGCTGCGGCAGGAAAGAATTGAAGTATTTGAAAAGCGCTAGTGTGCTGTCTTGCAATGCTGAGCTACCAGGAGATCTAAAAAACGTAACTGGGTTATTTCGAGCAATTAAAAAGCCGGCTTGTGGGCCACGATAGGATTTGGCTCGAAAACTGGATGGCGAAGCAACGTCGTCTGATGGTGGCCCGGGTAGTAGAGATCCAGTACAGATGCCATCCATTCGACGGGGATGTTTTGGGTGACGGTGCTCAGGTCAGAGTTTGAAAGATTATCGAGGACGAGCAGGCTCTGTTGAATAGACGGCTAAATCCGATGACAGAACTCTGGCATCGGATTTTCTAATAAGCCCGGCGTAGGTCAAATGCTCAGCTGGCCAGCGCTACCCTCTGTCCGCAGTTGCGCTTAGGCTGACAGGGCTCACATCCAAATTTCAATTGGCAGGATGAGTCATTATCCATCAGCGTTACCCGACGGTGGCGGTAAGTCGCTTAGATAACCTGCCGATAAAAATCTGGCCAAGCTATTTTCGCGGGCCTTTCCATGATTATCCTTGAGAACCGGGAGCTTCTAGTTCCTTAGGGAACGTGGTGCCGGGGGCGGTTTTCATCGCCTGAGGTTCCTTCGCAATTTCTTCATGTGCCTGCGCTTCCGCCTGCTTCAATGTGCGTGCTGCATAAAGTAGCGCAGTAAGGGTAATCGGTAGGACAGCGAGGGAACACAGAATCGCGAAGCGCAGGTCACCGGTGGCATCGCTGATCAGCCCCACGCAGTAGGGCCCCATGCCAAGACCAAATATATTCGGGCCCAGGGAGAAAGCGGCGAACGCCGTACCCCGCAGTCGTGGCACCACCATGTCCTGGGTCGTGGCCTGCAACGGGCCGAACCACATGGGCACGAAGAATGTGGCGATCGAATAGGCCACGTAAAACACCGCGACACTGTCGGTCACGTACTGCACGACGCTGGCCGCGGTAAAGCTGCATACCGTAAAACACACGAAGTACAGGCGGCCGGACGGATGCCGGCGCCGGGCCTTGTCGCACAGCCAGCCGCTTAGGGCGATGCCCAGTCCGCCGGCAATGACGGCGATGACGCCCAGGTGCAGGCCTGCCTCGGAAGTGAAGCCCAGGCTGCGTGTCGCATAGACGAATACAAAACCGTTGACCGCGTTCATGGTGAACGCCAGAAAGGCACCCGCCACCATGAGCATGCGAAAGGTTTTCGACCCGGTGATCAAACGGTGGATGACCGGGTCGCCCAACCGGGCCGATTGAAACCAGTTGGCGCAGGCGTAAAAGGCAATGCCCATGGCCAGCCATTGCACCAGGTTGCTGGTAATGGAAAAGCCGGCTACCGAGCCCAGTTCAGCCTTGCGAGCCGTCGATAATACGGCGTTGGTAGCCCAGGTCGCGCCGATTACCATCACGATGGCCAACCCTAGGTTGACGCTATTGCGCACGTATTCGATTGGTGCGGCCTGGTTCGCCCTCAGGCGCATCCAGCTCCATGGCGGGAACATCGCCGCCAAGTCGCGAATGGCATCGCGGAAAGGATGTGGTGTCGGTCTGGCGGGGGCGGCGTCGAGGCGACCGCGAACCGGTTCACGGATAGTCAATATCACTACCAGGGCAAACAACAGCCCTGGCAGCCCGACCCCAATGAACGAGGCTTGCCAACCGGAAAGCCCGAACGGCGCCGCCAGGCCGCTCTGGCCATACGCGCTTTGCCAGGCAGTAACGATCGAACCGCCAATCATCAGCGAGGTCCCGGCTCCCAGATACACACCCACTGAATACAGTGCCAGCACGGTCCCGCGTCGGGCCGGTTCGAAATAATCACCCAGTAACGAGATCGCCGCCGGTGAAGAGCTCGCCTCGCCGATGCCCACGCCGACTCTGGCCAGCCCCAAGTCGGTGAAATGCCGCGCGGCGCCGGAAAGAGTGGTCATCAGCGACCAGAAGGAGAGACCTAGGGCCAAGGTCCGCACGCGACTCCAGCCATCGGCCAGGCGCGCCAAAGGAATACCGAAAACGCAGTAAAAAAGCGCAAAGGACGTGCCATAAAGCAGGCCCAGTTGCGCGTCGGATATACCAAGGTCGGCCTTGATGTAAGGGGCAAGTATCGACACGATTTGCCGGTCAATGTAACTGAAGGCATAGATCACGGTCAGTACAAGCAATACATACCAGCGGTACCAGGGGCGTTCGATCGTCATAGTGGTGTACCTGTTTTTTATTGGATATATCGGTATGCAAACCGCGGTCAGAGCAGTTTGATCGGCATCTCAATGATGATCCTGAATTCATCGAAGTCCGGCCAGCGGGTCCCCGTGCTTGAGCGGTGTTTGGCGTTGCGCAGGCGAACGCTCAAGTTCTTGGCTTTGCCCGATTGCACGACGTAACCCAGGTCTATATCGCGCTCCCAATGTTTGTTGTCATCGGGATTGGAGTCGTAAGTGCCGATTTTCTTGTAAAAGGTGTTTTCGCTATGGCTGTTATCCATGCCCTGGCCGCGAATATAACGGGTCATGAAGGTCAAACCGGGAACGCCATAGCCCGCGAAGTTAAGGTCATAGCGCAGTTGCCAAGAGCGTTCATGGGGTTCCGAGAATGGGAACACGCTGCTCACGTTGTTGAGGTAGGGGATGCCGCTTTGGGTGCGATCGAAGGCGATATAATCGAACGGTTCGTCGCCATCGATATACTGGTACGCGACTGAGATTTTATGGCTGTCGAATTGATAGGCCCCCAGCACCGACCAGGCAAACGTATCAATCGGGCCGCCCTTGGAGGCGCCGTAGTCGTGGGTGTCATAACCGTTGAATTCAAAGGACAGCGCCTGGTGCTTGTTCAACGGCAAGACGTAGCTGGCCCCGCCGTAATACTGGTGCCAGATGTCCTTGTATTCCGAACCGTAGAAGGTCGCGGTAAAGCTGTTGTCGGCTTTATAAGTCCCGCCCGCGTAACTGAGGCTGCGGCCTTCGGGCAGCACCTCGTAGTCGGTGGTGATCTCGCCGTCGCCATTGGTGGAATCGTTGCTGGTGACGGCGGTGAAGCGCCCGGCCTGAATATTAATATGGCTGAACTCGTTGCTGTTGATGCTCAGTCCGCGCGCACTACTGGGCAACAGACGCACATCCGAGTAGGTCAGCACCGGTACCTGGGGCATCTGTTCCCCATACTTGATCACGGTGTTGGAGGCTTGTATCGCCAGGGCCATGCCGGCCTTGGAATAATCGTCCTCGGGATGTCCGGAATCACTCCAGGGCAAGAGGCTGTTGCCAGTGCGGCCGCCGCCGCTGTCCAGTTTCAGGCCCAACGCGCCATACCCTTCCAGGCCAAAGCCCACTGGGCCTTGGGTGAATCCGGTATTGAACTTGGCAATGAAGCCCTGCGCCCACTCGCCGCGATAGCCGTTGCGTTCCGACAGGGGTTTGTATGCGTTGGTACCGAGGCTGTTGGAGGCACCGTCGCGGTAATCGCGGTTGAAATAGAAATTGCGCAGGATCAGGTTCAGATGGCTACCGTCGATCAGACCGGTGGCCTGGTTCTGCTGACTGTCGGCGAATGCGCAGGGCGACAGACTTATCAGCGAACAGCACAGCCATGACAGGCTGAGCCATTGGCGGTGTGCTGGAGCCAAAGTTGAGGATACAAAGCACATGGGGCGCCTCATTATTATTGTTGTGTGCAAAGGGCAATGTGCGGAAGTTCTTAAGTTGAAGGACCTCATTCATTTGCCAACGTCCGCCCACTATTAATAGCGGCAACGGCTTATCGATCGTCCAATACGATTTACCAATCCATTGAGAGCTTAAACTTCTGTCCTGAAACCAGACTTTTCTCCTCTTAATCCAGTGCCAAAGCCTATTGGACGTGGGCTAGACCTTATTCTAATGATCACGCCAGAGCATTGCCGGCGATTGGCGGCGAACTGCGTAGAGCAAGAACCTTTACCTCTCAATGGATCGTTAAAGAGTATTGGTCAATTAACTTTTAACTTGGCTAAGTTAAGTCACGTAGCGATTGACGGCGGCAGAAAAAGCCGGCGCATTTCAAGGCATTAAACGTGCTTATCTGGTGAGGAGTTCTTCAATATGGCGCAAAACGATGCGGGAGGCCGTACCCCGGTCATGATTATCGGCGCAGGCCCGGTCGGGCTGGCCTTGGCCGGTGATCTGGGGTGGCGTGGCATCCCATGTATTCTGGTCGAGAAGAGCGACGGCCAAGTGTTTCAACCGCGGATGGACATGGTCGGTATCCGCACCATGGAGTTTTGCCGTCGCTGGGGCATCGTTGAAGATGTCGAGAACGCCGGATACAACCGCGATTATTCTCAGGACTACGCCTGGGTATCGCAACTGGCTGGCGGCTATGAATTCGGTCGCGAATCATTCCCCACGGTTCGTGATGAACCCAAGCCTGCGCAAAGCCCGCAAAAGCGTGAACGCTGCCCACAGAATTTTTTCGACCCGGTGCTGACCCGTTTCGCCCAGCGCAGCGGGCTGGCGGACATCCGCTATAACACCGAATACCTGTCCCATGAAGAACACGCCGACGGCGTTACGGTGCAGCTGCGCGACACCGTCAGCGGCGACGTGCAGACCGTGAAATGTCAATACTTGGTCGGTTGCGATGGCGGTGCGAGTCGGGTGAAGGAATGCCTCGGGATTAAGATGACCGGGACCCCGACACTCACCTACACCACCAATGCCATCATCGAGTGCGCGCAGCTGGAGCAACTGCACGACAAGAAGCCCGGCTACCGCTACATCTTCATTGGCCCCGAGGGGACCTGGAGCACCGTCGTGGCGATTAATGGCCGTGACTGGTGGCGCTTCTCCATTGTAGGCGACGGCACCATGCGTACCCTTAGCGAAGAGGACGTGGCAAAGGCGTTCCGGCGCGCGGTGGGGCGTGATGATTTCGAGTTCAAGATAATTTCGGTCATGCCCTGGATCCGCCGACAGTTGGTTGCCGACGACTACGGCACCGAGCGTGTGGTAATCGCTGGCGATGCGGCGCACCTGACTTCGCCTACCGGCGGCTTTGGCATGAACATGGGTATCCAGGATGCGGTGGATCTGGGCTGGAAGCTCCAGGCACTGGTGCAGGGTTGGGGTGGTCCGCACTTGATGCAGACCTATGAAGACGAGCGGCGCCCAGTAGCGATTCGCAACGTCAACGAGGCCACCAATAACCTCAAGTTGATGCTCACCCCGAGGGACAGCCTAAGCCCGGCCGTGTTCGAACCCGGTGTCGAGGGCGACCGAGCACGCCAGGAATTCGGTGACGCCTACACCAAAATGATGAAACGCGAGTGGTATACCATTGGCATCCACCTGGGTTTCCGCTACGAAGGTTCGCAGCTGATCGTTGCTGATGGCACGCCCGAACCCGAAGACACCGTCAGCACTTACGTGCAGACCGCCCGGCCGGGCCACCGCGCGCCCCATGCCTGGCTTGAGCCGGGCAAGTCGACCCTGGACTTGTTCGGTCGTGACTTTGTACTGCTGCGTTTCGACCCTGCCCAGCCGGTCGACCGCCTGGTGTCCGCAGCCGAAAAGGCAGGGGTGCCACTGACCGTGGTGGACGTGGATAGCCCTGAGGTTCGCGAGCTATACGAAAACGCCCTGGTCCTGGTGCGTCCCGATGGTCATGTTGCCTGGCGCGACGACCGTCAGCCGGAGGATGGCGCGAGCATCATCGACACGGTGCGCGGCGCCCGTGCCAAAGTCCATTCCCCTCAGGCTACCGAAGAGGTCATCGCCTCATGAAACTGATCAGCTTCGATAACGGCCACCTCGGAGTGGTAACGCCTGAGGGTGTCATCGACATCACGGATCTTTCGGGGATCGACGCGCACTTCTGGCCACCCGTAGGCATGGTGCGCTTGGTTGAACAATTTGACACCCTCGGCGCGGGTCTGCGTGATGCGCTGAATTCGCGCCCCGCAGTGCCGCTGTCCCAGGTAAGGCTGGACGCGCCGATTCGCTGGCCGAACAAGGTGATCGCGTTTCCGGCCAATTACCACGCCCACATCGATGAGATGAAGGGCGGCAGTGGCAGCGGCGTGATTTCTACCTTCAAGGCCAGTGGCCAGGGTTTTTTCCTCAAGTCCAACTCCAGCCTCAGTGGTCCCGCGGACGCAATCGTGCTGCCGCCTCTGGATGACCGGGAAATTCATCACGAATGTGAACTGGGCATTGTCATCGGCAAACGCGGCCGTGGCATCACCGCCCAAGACAGCCAAGAATACGTGTTTGGTTTCACCTGCCTGCTGGACATGGTGGTGCGGGGCGTTGAAGAGCGGGTCATGCGTAAGTCCTTCGACACCTTCTGCCCCACCGGGCCATGGATCGTCACCGCCGATGAAGTTCCGGACTTCAGCAATATCAACATGCGCCTGACCGTCAATGGCCAGGAGCGGCAATCGGCCTGCACCCGCGACCTGATCGTGAACATCCCGGAAATGATCGCCATGGCCTCGGCGGTCATGACTCTGGAGCCCGGCGATATTATCGCCACCGGCACGCCAGCCGGCGTCGGTCCGGTCCAGGAAGGCGATGTGGTGGAAATCACCATTGACGGCATCGGCTCCATGCGTCTGCCGGTGGTGCGCGGCACCCAGGGCGAACACTCGGTATGGAACGCCGCCAAGGCTCATCTGGCGGTATAAGGAAGCGACCTATGACTCCGTTATCTGCAAGCGCCGCTCCTCAGGGCTATTTCGAACAATTGGCCGAGCAGGGTTTGTCGCCCGGTTGGGCCAAGAAGAAGCCGCAGATGTGGCCACAGCCCCGTCCGCGTTATGTACCGGCAGTGTGGCGCTATGCCGATGCTCGCGCGGCACTCGACCTGGCCTGCGAGTTCGTCTCGCCGGAACAGGCCGAGCGGCGCAACCTGATCATGGTCAACCCGGTACCGGACAACCTGTACCCAACCTGCCAGAACCTGGTGGCGGCTTACCAGTTGGTGTTACCGGGTGAAACTGCGCGTTCCCATCGTCATTCGCCCAACGCGCTCCGGCTGATTCTCGATGCTGGCGGCGAGACGTTCACTATTGTCAACGGTGTGAAAATTGATGTGGCCGAAGGCGATGTGGTACTGACGCCGTCCTGGCACTGGCACGGACATAGCAACTTCGGCAATGAACCGGCGTTCTGGATCGACTTTCTCGACGTACCGCTGGTGCAGAATCTGGACTGCATGTTTTTCGAGGATCACCCCTCGCGCAACGAGCAACCCACCGCCCACGCCCCGGATTCGCCCATGCGCAACAAAGGCGCGGATATCAGCGCCCAGCTGCGCACCGAGAGCAGCCTGGCAATCGAATCCAGTGCTTTGAACACCATTGGCTTACACGGGGTCGGGCTCAAGCAGGGAGAACGACTGAGCTACGAAAAGCGCCTCGAAAACAACATCTATACAGTGACAGCCGGTGAGGTTCGGATGAATGTCGAAGGGCTGGGTGTGGTAGATCTGTGCCGTGGGGATGTGATCGTCGTTCCCACGTGGAATGCCTATTCCATCGAGGGGCGTTCGGCCTGGGCTCAATTGATCCGGGTGACCGATGAGCCGGTGATGCGTGCCTTGGGCTTCGTCGATGTCACCCGGCTCTGAATATCCTTAGAGGGAAAAACCGTGAAGTTCACCGAAGAACAACAAATGCTTCGCGACATGGTCCGCCGGGTTGCCGAAGAGCAAGTCAGGCCGCTGGTTGCAGAAATGGAGGAGACCCGCGAGTTCCCCGAATCCCTGGTCGAGGTCTTTGGTGACCTGGGCCTGCTGCAGATGTGGGTGCCTGAAGAGTACGGTGGCCCAGGCGGCGACCTGACCTCGGTGTGTATCGCCAAGGAAGAAATCGGCAAGGTCTCCCTAGCGGCTTCAACGCTGTGCGCGAACAACTCCATTGGTTTGATCTTGCCTTTGCTGCACTTCGGCACTCAGGCGCAGAAAGATCACTACCTGCCGTTAGCGGCCCTTGGCCGCACGCTGTCCTGCGTGGCGATCACCGAGCCCGACGCCGGCTCGGACGTCTCGGCCATTCGCACCACCGCGCGCCGCGCCGGCGACAGTTACGTGATCAATGGCCAGAAAAGCTGGATCACCTGGGCCGCCCAGGCTCATTACATGCTGCTGTTTGCCCGTACCAGTGAAGGCCGCGGCCACGATGGCATCAGTGTGTTTCTGGTCGACACCAAGACCCCCGGCCTGACCATCGGGCGCAAGGAAGTGAAGATGGGCCGGCATGGCTCGCCGTCGTATTCGGTGTTCTTCGAGAACATGCGCATCGACGCCGATTGCCTGTTGGGCGAGGAGGGCACCGGATTCAAGGCCTGCATGAAAATCCTCGACCTGAACCGTCCCTCGGTGGCGGCCTCCTCCCTGGGCCTGGCCCAAGCGGCGCTGGACGAGTCGATCAGTTACGCCCGCGAGCGGCGACAGTTCGGCAAGCGGATCGCCGATTTCCAGGCGATCCAGTTCAAGATCGCCAATATGGCGATGAAAATCGAAGCGGCGCGCACCTTGCTCTACACCAGTGCGCAAGAGATCGACAGCGGTGACACCAGTCGCCTGACCCTACTGTCATCGATGGTCAAATGCTACGTCACCGATGTCGCCATGGAGGCGGCCCTGGAAGCGGTGCAGATTCACGGCTCTTATGGCTATTCCACTGAATATCCGGTGGAGCGCTTCATGCGCGATGCGAAGCTGAACCAGATACTGGAAGGTACCAACGAGATTCATCACGTGATCATTGCCCGACAGTTGCTGGGCAAGTGAACGGCCATTTTTCCAATAAAAACTAAAGGAAAACCCCATGATGAACTGCCATCCCGCAGTCGGCGCCGCCGCCAAGGCTTTTCTCAATCGCCAACACCAACTGCTGATTGACGGCCAGTGGGTCGAGGCCAGCTCCGAAGCCCGCACCGAGCTGATCGACCCAGCCACCGGCGGCGTCATCGCCACTGCCGCTCAAGGTACGGCGGCTGATGTCGACCGTGCAGTCGAGGCGGCGCGACGTGCCTTCGAAGGCCCGTGGCGCAAAACCACACCTACCCAGCGCACCCAGATGATGCTGCGTTTCGCCAGCCTGATCGAAGCCAATGCCGAGGAGTTGGCCGAGCTGGAATGTATCAACAGTGGTAAGCCGCTGATGTTCTGCCGCAATGGCGACGTGGTCGGCATCGTCGAAATGCTTCGCTACATGTCCGGTTGGACCACCAAGATGGGCGGGGAAACACCCAATGTTTCGCTGCCCGGCGAATGGCATGCCTATACCTTGCTTGAGCCTGTGGGCGTGGTGGGGCAGATCGTGCCGTGGAATTTCCCGCTGAACATGACCATGTGGAAAATCGCTCCGGCCATTGCCGCCGGTTGCACCATCGTGCTCAAACCGTCCGAACAGACCCCGCTGACCGCCTTGCGCCTCGGCGAACTGGCACTGGAAGCGGGAATCCCGCCCGGCGTGCTGAACATCGTGACTGGTTTCGGTAACCCGGTGGGAGCGTCAATCGCGGCGCATCCGGGGATCGATAAGGTTGCCTTCACCGGTTCCACCGAGGTTGGTCGGCGCATCGCCCAGGCGGCCACCGGCAACCTGAAAAAGGTTTCCCTGGAACTGGGCGGCAAGTCCCCCGTGATCGTGTTCCCGGACGCCAATCTACAAGCGGCGGCAGCCGGGGTTTGCTCGTCGATCTTCTTCCACGCAGGCCAGGTGTGTGCCGCCGGCTCGCGTTTATATGTGCATGAACGAGTGTTCGACGAAGTACTCGACGCGGTGGCTCGCCGGGCGCGGGAAATCCGCGTCGGCCACGGCATGGATGAGAGCACCGAAATGGGCCCGGTGGTTTCCCAACGTCAACTGGACCGCGTGCTTGGCTACATCCGCAGCGGCCAGGAGCAGGGCGCATCCCTGTTGGCGGGCGGAGAGCGTATCGGCGAGCAGGGCTTTTTCGTTCAGCCTACGGTGCTGACTGGGGTCAAGCCTGGTATGGCCGTGCACGATGAAGAAATCTTCGGCCCGGTGCTCTGCGCCATGTCGTTCAACGACGATGATCTGGACCGCATCAGCGCCACCGCCAACGCCTCGCCGTACGGTCTGGCTGCCAGCGTCTGGACCCGCGATTTGAGCATCGCCCACAAGATGGCGCGGCGGCTGCAAGCCGGGATCGTCAACGTCAACGCACTGTCTTCTCCCGATGCCACTCTGCCGTACGGTGGCTACAAACAGTCGGGCTGGGGCCGCGAGCGCGGTTTCGACGCGATCAAGCTGTACACCGAAGTCAAGGCCGTGGCCGTCAACCTCAACTGACGTAGAGCCACCCATCACTGAACGGCGCAGAGGCTAATCCGCCCGCGCGCCTGAACCGAATGCCGCAAGAAGAAGGACAAAAAACCATGGCAGCTAACGGCAGTATTGATTACCTCGCACGGGACGGTCGGGCCTACATCACCATCAACCGCCCGGACAAGAAAAATGCGATGAGCAACGCCATGCTCGATCAGCTGATGGACGGCTATGATCGCGCCGAAGCCGACGATGACGTGCGGGTAGTGGTGTTGCAGGGCGCCGGTGATGATTTCACCACCGGACACGACCTGGCTGAAGTCGGCACCGAATATGGCGAAACTACCCTGGACGCCAAAGGCCGTCCGCGTAAGCCCAGCCAACGGGCCCGCTTGCTGCACGACAAACGCTATATCGAGCGCTTCGAGCGGGTGTTCAAATTTCTCAAGCCCACGCTTTCTCTGGTCAAGGGTTACTGCCTGGGCGGCGGTCTGTATCTGGCAGAGGCATCGGACCTGGTGATCGCCGCCGATACCGCGAAGATGGGCCATCCCGAGCAAAAGCTCGGCCTCAGCGGCGCGGCGTACTTCGCGGCCTGGGAAATGATGGCTTTGGGTCCGCGCAAGGCCCGAGAATTGTTGCTGCTGGCGCAAGTATGGGATGCGCAAACGTGCTTGGCCAACGGCCTGGTGAACAAGGTGGTGCCGCTCGCTGACCTGCAAGAGGCGGGAGAGGAATGGGCCGAGCGTATCGTGCGCCTGCCCCGTGACGGTATCGTCATGGGTAAGGCCGCAACCAACCTGGCGATGGATTCTCTGGGCATCTCCAGTCAGTTCGCCTACGGCCATATCTTGCACACCCTGGCGACCAACGTGCGTTACGAGGCTGACGAATACAATTTCATGAAGCAGCGTCGGGACAAGGGCGTGCGCTCGTCCAACCATGACCGCGAAGCCTTCTACGACAAGAAAGAACAGGAGTAAGGCTCATGACTGCATTGAAAGGCCTCAAGGTACTGGACTTCACGCAAATGATGACCGGCCCCTTCGCAACCATGATGCTGGCGGACTCAGGCGCCGACGTGCTCAAGGTCGAGCAGCCCGACGGCGACCCGTTTCGCAAGTCCGGCGAGACCACCATCAACGACGACGGGGTATTTTTCCTGGCGATCAACCGCAACAAGCGCGGCATCGTGCTTGACCTCAAGACCACCGAGGGCCAGGCGGCCGCCCAGGCCCTGGCTGCCGAAGCCGATGTGTTCGTCGAGAACTTTCGACCCGGTTTCGCCGAAAAGGCCGGATTGGGTTACGAGGCACTAAGCAAGATCAATCCGCGCCTGGTGTATTGCTCCATCACCGGTTTCGGCCAGAGCGGCCCGGACCGCGATCGGCCAGCGCTCGACATGATCATCCAGGCCATGTCCGGGATCATGCAGATCACCGGGACTCAGGAGTCCGGACCGATCAAGACCGGTTTTCCGTTCGCTGACCTGGTCACCGCTTTGCTCGCCAATGTCGGAATTCTCACCGCGTTGCAGGCGCGCCAGACCACCGGGCTCGGCCAGCGGGTCGATTTGTCGATGCTCGACGCGACAATCTTCAGCCTTGTGCCGCGCGACGTGTACTTCGACGTGACCGGCCAGACCCCGGGCCGCATGGGCAACGAGCATTGGGACATTGTGCCGAACAACACCTACCGCACCAGTGATGGTCGCGACATTATGATCATCACCATCAACGAAAAATTCTGGCACATCCTCTGCGACGCGCTGGATGCCAGCGAACTGAAGACTGATCCGAGGTTCGTCAACAAGGCGGCACGCCTGGCCAACCGTGATGCGGTCAACAGTACCCTGTCGGAGATTTTCGCCACTCGCACTCTGGCAGAGTGGGACGCAGCGTTATCAGCGGCCGGGGCGATTTATGGCCCGGTCAAGACCTGGCCGGAAGTCTTCAGCGACCGGCATACCGTGGAAAACCTGCTCAAGACCCTTGAACATCCTCTGGGTGGTAGCTTCAAGGTCATCAATAACCCGCTGCATTTTTCTGCGACGCCCAATTCCATCTATCGCTCCCCACCTTTGAAGGGACAGCACGACAGCGAGGTGCTGACGGCAGAAGGGATCGTGTGGCCGTGCTAGTAAAGCAGTCGGTCTGGCACTGGATAAACGTACGTATCTGGGAGACATGTCATGCGTTATGAACTGTTGATTGATGGGCAACTGAACCCTGGCGGGGGGTCGATCGAGGTGATAGACCCGGCGAGCGGCGAGGTGTT
Organism: Pseudomonas bohemica; assembly: GCF_002934685.1. Classification (GTDB taxonomy): domain Bacteria; phylum Pseudomonadota; class Gammaproteobacteria; order Pseudomonadales; family Pseudomonadaceae; genus Aquipseudomonas; species Aquipseudomonas bohemica. The sequence continues at coordinate 25,051 of NZ_NKHL01000107.1, read as the reverse complement.
CGAACACTGCGCGCGGGCCTTGCCAGAACATCTGGACTTAGCCGTCGCGGCCGCCTCGCGCGCCTTCGCCAGCTGGAGCCAAGAGCCACTGGCCGCGCGGCAGGCCTTGTTAACGGCGATTGCCGAGGTGATTGAAAACAATGTTCAACCTCTGGCCAACCTGCTTACCCGCGAGCAGGGAAAGCCGTTAGCCGACTCCGTATGGGAGGTCAATGGCGCCGCGTATATCTTCCGTTATTACGCGGGCGTGGATATTCCCGTGCAGGTGTTGGAAGATTCGCCGCAACGCCGGGTTGAGCAGCATCAGATGCCATTGGGTGTGGTCGGCGCGATCCTGCCGTGGAATTTTCCGCTGTTTATGGCTGCCGCGAAAATCGCTCCGACCCTGCTGGCGGGCAACACTTTGATACTCAAACCCGCACCCAGCACCCCTCTGACAACCTTGCATCTAGGCGCGCTCATCAAGGACCTGGTACCACCTGGGGTGCTCAACCTGATTGCCGATTTCAATGACCTGGGGCCACTGATCACCGCGCACCCGGGCATACGTAAGATTGGCTTCACTGGCTCCACTCAGACCGGTCTTAAGGTCATGGGGTCGGTGGTGCCAACCCTCAAGCGCCTGACCTTGGAGCTAGGGGGCAACGATGCGGGCATCGTCCTTGAAGACTGCGATCCCAAGGTCGTCGCTGCCAAGCTGTTCAAGGCAGCATTCACCAACAACGGGCAGATTTGCGTGGCGCTTAAGCGCTTGTACGTCCCCGATGCGTTGTACGAGGCTGTCTGTGAAGCAATGGTCGAAATCGCGGAGGCCACGGTGGTGGGCCCAGGCGTTGAACCTGATAGCCAGTTGGGGCCAATACAGAATCAGGCTCAATACGAGCGGGTGCTGTCGCTGATAGATTCGGCCAGCCAACAGGGTAAGATTATTGCCGGCGGTAACGCGCTGGAACGTCCTGGCTATTTCGTTCGGCCGACGCTGATCCGCGATATCGGCAACGGTTCGCCGTTGGTGGACGAGGAGCAATTCGGCCCAGTGCTGCCGATTATTCGCTACAGCACGATCGAACAAGCCGTTGCCTGGGCTAATGACACCTCTTTCGGCCTCGGAAATTCGGTCTGGTCCGACGATGCTGATCGTGCTTATGGGGTAGCCCAACAACTGGATTCCGGCACGGTCTGGATAAATCAGCACGGTGACGTGGGGCCCAATGTCCCGTTTGGCGGCGCAAAAATGTCCGGCTTGGGAGTTGAATATGCAGCGGAAGGTCTCGCCGAACTCACTCAGTTAAAGATCATTAACAGAGCCAAACACTAAAGAGGTTACACCCCGGCAACCTCTTATTACTCGCCTTAAAAACGACCGATTCATTCATGAGCTCGTGATCTCTGACGCGCCTGGCAGTCGGCACCTTAATAATTATAAAAATGGATGCGGGAATGCACATTCGAGTCTTTCGAACCAAACAGGCGGCAAGTCAGCATTTACGTCGATCATGCTATGGATTGCTATTGGTTGCTTCCCTTGGGCATGCCCAAGGGGCCGCCGATGTCGATGCCGTCCGAATCACGGGGGCTGGCCGTGAAGGTGCCAATTGGGTTTCTCATGGCCGTACCTATGCTGAAGAGCGCTTCAGTCCGCTCGCCCGTATCAACGAGCATAGCGTCAGCGATCTGGGGCTGGCGTGGACTTACAAGATAGAGCCGGACCGTGGGCTGGAAGCAACACCCATTGTTGTGGACGGAGTGATGTACGCCACCGGGCCGTTCAGCATTGTTTATGCGCTGGATGCGCGTTCCGGCAAACTCATTTGGCAATATGATCCTCAAGTTGATCGGAGTATCGCGGATCGCGGCTGTTGCGGGCCGGTCAATCGAGGCGTTGCGGTCTGGAAGGGTAAAGTATTTGTTGGAGCGTTCGATGGACGGCTGATTGCTATCGACGCTGCAACTGGCAAACCGGTCTGGAGCACTGACACCTTCATTGACCACTCGCGTAACTATACGATCACCGGCGCTCCGCGGGTGGTCAACGGCCGGGTGCTGATAGGCAACGGGGGGGCCGAGTACGGCGTACGGGGCTACGTCTCAGCCTACGATTCTGAGTCAGGTGCACTCGCATGGCGCTTTTATACCGTGCCAGGCGACCCTGCAAAGCCGCCAGAAAATGCTGCCATGGCTATGGCCCGCAGGACTTGGTATGGCAATCGATACGGCGAACAAGGTGGCGGCGGTACCGTTTGGGATTCGATGTCTTATGATCCCGAATTGAATTTGCTTTATATCGGCGTTGGTAACGGATCGACCTGGGACCGCAAATTGCGCAGCGAGGGCAAAGGCGACAATTTGTTCATCGCCTCAATCGTCGCGCTTAACGCCGATACCGGGAAATATGTCTGGCACTACCAGACATCGCCGGGCGAGATGTGGGACCACACTGCGACGCAACAAATGGTCTTGGCAGACCTGATGATCCAGGGCCAAACACGCAAAGTGCTGATGCAGGCGCCCAAGAACGGTTTCTTTTACGTACTAGACCGACGCACTGGCCAGTTCATATCTGCCAATAATTACGTGCCCGTCAACTGGACCAAAGGCATCGACCCAAAGACCGGAAGGCCGGTCCCCAACCCTGAACAAGCCGACTATAGCAGCGGGGAATTAAAGGTTGTGTCCCCATCGGGTTTTGGTGGCCATAACTGGCAATCGATGGCTTACAGCCCAATAACCCGTTTGGTTTATATACCCGCTATGGAGGTGGCCTGGTATTTCAAAGGCGGCATCGACACACCGATGCCCAAAGAGTTAGGGACCTTTCACTTTGGTCCCATGGTTGGGCTTGCGTTAACCCGTGATGCGGCGGCACCAGCGCGAACGTTAAAGCTGACTGACATGCCCGACCCCTCCAAGGATGAGGATGCCAGGCGTCTTCGTGACAGCTGGAAGGGACGTTTGGTCGCCTGGGATCCGGTGACTCAGCAGGAAGCCTGGCATCAAGATCACCGTTCAATATGGAATGGCGGCACGCTTGCCACGGCCGGTGGGCTGGTTTTCCAGGGAACGGGTGATGGCCAGTTCATCGCGTACCAAGCGCGCACTGGCGAGCCGCTGTGGACGGTGCAACTGGACAACGCTGTTATGGCAGCGCCGATAAGTTACGAAGTGGACGGTGAGCAGTACATTGCCGTGATGGCCGGCGCGGGTGGGGGAATGCGCTTGACGACAGCCTTGATGACCGCAGGTGACAACGTGTCGACTCAGGGCCGTTTGTTGGCTTTCAAAATAGGAGGGCAGGCCAAGCTCCCCGACAAGGTGCCAACCGTGTCCGGACCACCTCCTCCCACTCCTGCCTTAACCGCAGAACCGTCTGCACTGCAGCAGGGCTACGTCTTGTATCAAACTCACTGCGCGGCCTGCCACGGTCTGAATGCAATTGGCGGCGGCGTCGTGCCTGACCTGCGTTATTTAACGAGTGACAAGCACGACTTCTTCACGGCGATCGTTGGAGGAGCTTTGGCGCCGCTGGGTATGCCCAATTTCAGCCGCAAGCTGCAACCAGAGCAAATCGAGCTGATTCATCAGTACGTGATCGAGCGCAGCCAGGAGTTGAGCGCCCGTTTGCGGAACATTTCACCAGGAGCACAGCAATGACCCATTACACCTTTGTGGTTTTGACCAATCCTGTTCAGGGGCAGGAGCACGAATATAACCATTGGTACGATCAACAGCACCTGCCTGATGTGCTTGCAGTGCCCGGTTTTATCAGCGCACGCCGTTTTCGCATGGTGCACGACCCTATGGTGTCAACGCCACTGTGGCGTTATTTGGCGCTGTACGAAATTGATGCCGCTGACCCAGTAGCGGTGCTTGATGAAGTCCTGCTTCGGGTGGGCGGGGAAGCAATGGTGATGAGCGAGGCCTTGGATCCCAAGATGTTTGCCGTTGTATACGAACCAGTTTGACTGTGAAGATTTGATCACAGCCATAAATTAGATTCTGCTGCCCTTAGTGATGAGTCCAGTAATGCCTGACTTCTCCCATAACACGTCAATGTCGGATTGACGCGCGAAACATCAGAACACATAAGTTACAAATGCCTGAATAGAAACGGGTAATCCATAACCCGGATGCGGTTCCCCTCATGTTCGTTGGATGGCGCTTCATAACAATAAAAATAGGTGAATGGAATGAACAGAAAGGTCCTTAGTCTTAAACATGCTGCCGGCATGTTACTAACGATCAGCGGGTTTTCACCGCTTATGCCAGCTCACGCCCTGGGTATCAGTCTGGGCGATTGGGTTTCTCCCTCGCCGGGACACCCTATATTCGCTTGGCATGTGGTGCAGACCAATAATCACAAGACCTACCAAGACAATAAAGTCGTTAATGACAAGGCTCGGATGAATATTACTTCGACGCTGGTGCGCTATACCTATCCCGTTCGGGTTGCCGACGGTGTGGTCGCTAACCCGCAGTTTGGCGTGATTGCCGCGAGCATCGATAGTAATCGTCCATCGGGCCTCAATGACACCGCCGGTTTATCCGATCCGTTTTTTACAGTGCCCTTTTTTTTCACGCTAGACGCGGAGCATCGCGAATATTTCGTAGCAGCACCTTTCGTATTTTTCCCGGTAGGGCGCTACGACCATGATCAAAGTATGAACACCGGTGAAAATCGGTGGCACACTGCTCTGCAACTGGGTTATCAGCGGCAATTAGTTGGTAACTACAACATTGAGTTGATGGGCGAAGCGAATTTTTTTACCAATAACGACAAGTCTGGCCCGGATAACGGCAGCTTGAGTCAGGACCCGATGTATCAAGTTAACGCGGCGGTTTCTTATATGTTCGGCCAGCGACTTAACAATTTGGTCGGTGGCGGTGTTTCTCATCGCTGGGGTGGGGAAAGCCATATCGACGGCCAGGCCTTGGATGATCGCGCATCGTCCACAGCGGTATTTATGGAAGTCAGTAGTTTCTTCACCGCCCAAGATCAAGTTCTGCTGGGAATCAGCCGGGATATTGTCGTGGAAAACGGCTTCAAGACCGATGCCGAACTCAAGTTCCGTTACATCCATGTTTTTTGATTGCTGATGCGCAACGTTCTTCCATCACTCAGTTATGCGGAGTTGTCATGCCTGGTACTCAAGCCTTGAATGAAGATATTGCGGTGTTTGATTACATTATTGTCGGCGCTGGCGCGGCGGGTTGTGTCGTCGCCAATCGGTTGAGCGAAGACCCGGCGGTCAGCGTCTGCCTGATTGAAGCCGGTCCGCCGGACCACAACCTGTTTATCAAGATGCCGGCCGGCTTTATCAAGATGGTCGGCAACCCGCGCTACACCTGGAATTTCCAGACCCAACCCACGGCGCTGACCGGTGATCGAGCGGTCAACCTGCTCCAGGGCCGCACCTTGGGCGGCGGTACTTCGGTCAATGGCATGGCCTACAACAGAGGCCAGGCCCACGACTTCGACGAGTGGGCCGCCGCCGGCAATGCGGGCTGGGGTTATAAGGATTTGCTGCCCTTGTTTATGGACATGGAAAACCGCCAGGGCGGTGACCCGTTGGTGCGCGGCAGCAAAGGCCCGTTGGCCATTACCGATGTGTGTTGGGAGGACACGTTGTGCAGCGCATTTATCGACGGCGTGGTCGAGTGCGGCACACCGCGTAATTCCGATACCAATGGCCAGCGCCAGGAGGGTGTGAGTTTTTCCCAGGTCAGTATCAAGGACGGACGCCGGGTCAGTTCCTCCTCGGCCTTTTTGCAACCGGTGCTGCATCGCAAAAACCTGCAGGTGATGACCGATACCCTGGCGACCCGTGTACTGATGGAAGGCAAAAAAGCCCGTGGGGTCAGCGTGCAGCAAGACGTGCGGAGTTTTTCCATGATGGCCAGGCGCGAGGTGATCCTCAGCGCCGGGGCGATTAATACCCCACGTCTGCTCCAGGTATCCGGCATCGGCGACACGGCCTTGCTGGAGAACATTGGTGTAAAGCGCGTTCATCATCTGCCAGGTGTTGGCCAGAACCTGCAAGACCACTACATGGTGCAGATCGTGGCGCGGGGCAAGAACTTCACGTCCATCAACCAGTTGGCCAGGGGCCCTGGACTGCTGTGGCAAGGGCTGCGCTGGAGCTTGAAAAAGCCAAGCCTGTTGGGATTGCCGGTGGCGCTGGTGCACTACTTTATGAGGTCCGGCCTGAGCCAGGGCGATGCGGACATCCAAGGCATTTTTACCCCGGCCAGCCACATGACCGGCAGCGACGGCCAGCTCGATCAGTGTGCCGGGATGACCTGCGCGGTATGGCAGCACCGGCCCATAAGTCGTGGCTTTGTCGCAGCAGTCTCGGCGAGCATGCATGACGCGCCGCTGGTTCAGCCCAATTACCTGGCTCACGAGCACGACCGCCGGGTTCTGCTGGAGGCTTGCAGAAAGGTTCGCGCGATCTTGGCCAGCCAAGCTATGCGCCCTTACTTCGAAGCTGAAATGATACCCGGCGTCGAGATATCCAGTGATGAGCAATGGCTGGATTTTGCCTGCAAGACTGGCTCGACGGTATTCCACCCGGTCGGGACCGCACGGATGGGGCCAGCGACCGATCCCTACAGTGTTGTCGACGATACCTTGCGGGTACACGGCCTAGAGGGATTGCGGGTGATTGATGCCTCGATCATGCCCAACCTGACCTCCGCCAACACTGCGGCTGCGACGATGGTTATCGGTGAGAAAGGCGCTCGAATGATTCTTTGCGCCCAGGCTCCGAGCAATGCGGCGAGTGGCTGCGCCCTGCACGAACGGTCTGGCCAGGTTGCCCTCTGACAGAGACGGCGGCTATTAGCCGCCGGCTTCAATACTTCATTCCTGCGGAGCGATAGTCACCGCCAGTCCGTCCAGCGTGACATCGAACAGTAACTGGCAGGACAGTCGCGACTCTTGCGTACGATATTCGCTGGTCTCCAACAGGTCATTTTCATATTCATTCATGGCCGGCAGGCGGTCATGAAATGCGCTGGCGACATACACATGGCACGTGGCACATGAGCAACTTCCGCCGCACAATGCCGAGAGTTCTTCTACGTCAGCATTACGAATGACTTCCATCACCGAATACCGATTTCACCGTTGATCGTCAGCTCATTACCTGTCCGAGTCGTCAATATAAGTGTACTCATTGTTGTCTCCCTTTTCCCCAGTTGGCGGTTGTGATCGCTAACAGAAGGCGGTTTTTGTTAGTGGAGGCTTGATGGTTTTTTATGCCAAATAACAAGTAGGGTATGAGCAAGGCTCGCGGCAAGGTCCAGCCAATAGGTTCCATCAGCCAACCGCGACCCACGAGTATTCGAGCGGCCAGATGATTTCAGCATCATGCGTACGCCCAATAACCATCTCGCTTTTGGCAATGGCCCGCACATGTGCATTGGCCAGCACCTGGCCAAGCTTGACATGGGTATCCTGTTCGACGCCTTGTTGCCCCGCCTCAGATCAGTGGAGCTTGCTGGGGAGCCGCGGTTGCTGCAGTCCAATTTCATCAGCGGGCTGAAGTCATTGCCGATCCGCTTTAAGGCGCAATGAACGCTTCCCACCCGATGCTCAAGGTGTGCAGCGCAGGGTTCGTGCCGCCTGCTGGCCGACCAGCAGCAGGTAGCCGAGCAGGGCGAAGACACCGCAAGCGGCGCTCAGCAAGGTCATCGGTAGCGCGGTGCCGTCGTAGGCCCTAGAGACCAGGGCGCTGGTCAGCGCGCCGGCCGACATCTGAATGAAGCCCATGGCTGCCGCCGCTGTTGCGGCCATGCCGGGGAAGGGCAGCAGGGCACCACTGATGAGGTGTGCCATCATGATCCCGGAGCCCAGGGTGAAAACCACCTGTGGTCCAAGGACCGCCCATGCAGTGCGAACCCCCGCCAGTTCCAGCACCATCATCAATGCCCCGCCACCGGCCAGCAGTAACCCACCGAGTATCACCACCCCATGGCTGGAAAGGCTGCGGCTCAAGCGCACCGTGAGAAAGCTGCCACTGATGAAACCCAGGATCGTCAGCAGGTAATAACCACCAAACTGGCCGGCTGGCATACCGCGCAACTCGATCAGCACGAAGGGGGCTCCGGACATGAAACTGTAGAAACCGCCGGTCATGAAGCCCAGGGTCAGGCTGTGGCCGAGGAACAGTCGATTGCCCAGTACGCTGCGATAATTGCGCAAGATGGTAGCTGGCGACATTCGTTGCCGACGTGCAGGGTCGAGGGTTTCTGGCAGTTGGGTAATGACCGTGAACAGCACGACGGCGGCCAATACCAGGAACACCGCGAAGATCGCCCGCCAGCCCAGGCCAAGCAAAATAGCCCCGCCCAGTAGTGGCCCGACGGCGGGTGCCATGGCCTGGACCCCGCCGATGTAGGCCAGCATCCGCGCCGCCTGGAGCGGCTGGAACAGGTCGCGCACCATGGCCTGGGACAACACCAACCCGCCGGCGGCACCAAAGGCCTGGAGGAAGCGGCAGACAATCAGCAGTTCAATGCTGGGGCTGATCAGGCAGCCCAGGCTGGCGAAAGCAAACACCGAGGTGCCCAGCACAATCATCGATTTTCGTCCCCAGCGGTCGGCTAGCGGCCCGTAGATCGGTTGCGCCAGGGCCATGCCCAGCATGTAGGCGCTGAGGGTCAGTTGCACGTCGCTGGCGCTGGCGTTCAGTGCCAGGCCAATGGCCGGGAAGGCGGGAATGTAAGTGGCACTGGCCAGGGGCGCCAGGGCCATGATCATCGCGAAGAAAATAATCGTGTAGCGCGAGGTTAGGAGATCCATGAGTTTGGCGAGTCTTCTGTTTTTTGTCAGGGGCGGGGTGCTGCTTGAGGGTAAAGGGCTGGTGGATTTTTACTAATCGTTAAGCCCTCTGAGTTGAGCGGATAATCCTATTGGCCCCGACACTCCAGCGATGCTCTAGTGCTTCCATCGTCACTACGGGCGTGTCCTGCGGTTGGCGCAGGGCTTGAGTCCAGTGCAATGAACCCTTCCGCGAAATAAACACCTCCAAGGAGCCATCATGAGTCGACTCGACGGAAAAACCCTAATCGTCACCGGAGCGTCACAGGGCATGGGTCGCACCATTGCCCTTGAAGCGGCGCGCCGTGGTGCCGCCTGGGTCACATTGGCCGATATCCAGAGCTGCGCCGAAGTGGCCAGCCAGATCCGCAATTTGGGGGCACAAGTCCTCGAGGCAAGGGTTGACCTGCGTAGCAGTGCGGACATTCGCCGGATGATCGACGATACGGCGCGCCAGGCCGGCGGTATCGATGTGTTGATCAATAACGCCGGGGTCACCGAAACCAGCCTGACCGGCAAACCCCAGCGCATCGAGGAACTTGGCGAAGAAACCTGGGACGCCATCATGGACATCAACCTCAAGGCCATCTGGTTGGCCGCCAAGTTCGCCACGCCGCACTTGCGCCGTTCTCGCCATGGGCCGGTGATCATCAACGGTGCGTCAGTCGCGAGCACCGTTGCCTACCCAGGGCGACCGGCCTATAGCGCCAGCAAAGGCGGGGTGAAACTGTTGACCAAGGCCATTGCGCAGGACCTGGCCGAAGATGGTATCCGCTGCGTCGGCTATGCGCCCGGCGGCATCGCCACGCCGATGTTCGAAGCCAGTGTGTCCAGCTTTGCCGACCGCGCGACTGCAATGGCACGCATGTCCGGTTCGCACCTGATCCCGCGCCTGGGCACCGCTTTGGAAGTAGCCAACCTGGTGTGCTTTCTGGCCAGTGACGAGGCGTCGTTTCTGACCGGTGCAGTGTTTCCGGTGGATGGCGGGACGCTGGCCTGGCGAGGCCTGCGGCAACCTGCCTGACACGGTTCTGACCGCTGAGGGTGCGAGCCAGAGCGCTTCGCTCTCACTACAGAGTCAAAAACTATTGGACCTGCGTCCCGCCAATTCGGATATTGGCAGCCAGGGCCGCGCAAATATCGGCCCAAACCAACAAAAAACGCCGCGTGTCAGGATCTGCCGCAAAGGCGAAGAAGAGGATCGTCCATGCCGCAACTTCCCTGCATCATCATCGGCGCCAGCCATGCCGCCGCGCAACTGGCGCCCAGCTTGCGTCAAGAGGGCTGGGACGGCCCAATCCTGGTTGTCGGCGACGAATCTTTCATTCCCTACCATCGCCCGCCGCTGTCCAAGGCTTATCTGCTGGGCGAGAAGACGGTCGATGAGCTATTGATTCGCCCCGCCGACGCTTATGGGCGGCATGGCATCGAATTTCGCTTGGGAGTGCGCGTCGAGTCCATCGACCGCCAGGCCAAGACGCTGACCCTGGCGAGCGGCGAAGAACTCGCGTACGCCAAATTGGCGATTTGCACCGGCACGCGGGTGAGGACCGTCAACTTGCCCGGCTCTGAACTGGCGGGGGTTCACTACCTGCGCAATATCGAAGATATCGACCGTATCCGTCAGGTGGTGCGGCCCCAAGGCCGCGCAGTGATTGTCGGCGGTGGCTACATCGGCCTGGAGACCGCCGCGGTGCTCAATCAACTGGGCATGCAGGTCACGGTGCTGGAAATGGCCGACCGCGTGCTCGCCCGGGTGACTGCGCCACAGGTCTCGGCATTTTTCCAACGGGTGCACGAGCAGGAAGGGGTAAGCATTCAGACGGCGGTGGCTGTCAGTGGTTTTGCCGGTGACGGCCGGGTCGAGCGGGTATTGTGCGCCGATGGCCGACTGTTCGCCGCTGACCTGGTGATCATCGGCGTGGGCGTGGTTCCCAATGTGGAACTGGCCGCCCAGGCTGGGTTGGCCACTGACAACGGCATTCTGGTGGATGCCTGTGCCCGCACGGCCGACCCGGATATCGTCGCCGTGGGCGACTGCACCCTGCACCCATCGCCCTATTACGGGTTCATCCGCCTCGAATCGGTCCCTAACGCAACCGAACAGGCAAAAAGCGCAGCCGCCGCCCTGTGTGGCAAGGACAAACCCTACGCCGCACTTCCCTGGTTCTGGTCCGATCAGTACGACGTGAAACTGCAGATCGCCGGCCTCAATCAGGGTTACGATCAAGTGGTGGTGCGGGGCGACCGTGAGGTTGGGCGCAGTTTTTGTGCGTTCTACCTCAAGCAGGGCAAGTTGATTGCCGCCGACTGTGTCAATCGCCCGCAGGAATTCATGTTCAGCAAGCGCCTGATTACCGAGAACATTGAGGTCAACGCCCAACAGTTGGCCGATGAAGACATCCAGCTCAAATCGTTGCTGGTCCCTGTCGACGCAGCGTTACCACTCAACTAAAAACAAAAGGTAGTCATCATGCCCGTCATCAAATACATCCAACCCAATGGCCAGGCAGTCGAATTCGAGGTGCCCTTGGGCAGTTCGGTGATGCAGGGAGCCATGGACAACATGGTCGAAGGTATCGTCGCCGAATGCGGCGGTGCTTGCAGCTGCGCTACCTGCCAGGTGTACGTAGACCCAGCGTGGATGGAGATCGTCGGGCCTGCCTGCGATTTCGAGCAAGACATGCTCAGCGCCGCCAGCGACGTGCGCAGCAATAGCCGGCTCAGTTGCCAGATCGAAATCACCCCGGAGCTACATGGCCTAATCGTCTCGATGCCGGGTTGATAGAGGCATGGCGGTTACGGTAAGTGACTTGCTGTGCCTGCTGCGGCTTGAACGCCAGGATCAATGGCTGTTCAACGGTTCTTCGCTGACCTCTGGCGCGCAACGGGTATACGGCGGACAAATGCTTGGCCAGTCGATCATGGCCATGGGCCAAACCGTGCCCGAGGCCCATCACCTGCATTCCATGCAAGGCTATTTTCTCCAGCCCGGTGATGTGCAAAAAACCATCAGTTTCAACGTCCAGCCGATACGTGATGGGCGCAATTTCAGCACGCGCTTGCTGCTGGCATGTCAGGAGGGCCGGCCTATTTTCAGCGGCGCCGCATCGTTCCAGCATGCGGAGGGCGTGCATCGGCGCCTGAGCCCAATGCCTAGTGTGACGCCCCCCTTGGGGATGATCTCAGAGGCCGAGTACTACGCTGACGAACTGCCCTTACTCGCTGGCTGTCACTCTCACACGCCCTTGCTGATGAGCCTTTTCGAACGGCGCAGCGAGCATTGGCGTTCGTGGGTCAGGCCTGGACCTCGCGACCCGGTCAACGGTATCTGGTGCCGGTTGCGTGAACCCTGTGGCGACGATCCGCTGCTGTGTCAGGCGCTGCTGGCGTACGTCTGTGACATGGACCTGATGAACACCGCCATGCGCCCACGGGGGGTAGGAGCCCTTGATCCTTCGGCGCACGCGGCCAGTCTCGATCATGCCATGTGGTTTCATGCCGCCGTGCAACCGGACCGCTGGTTTTACTACGACCTCGCTGGGCCGGGCGCTGTGAACAACCGGGGCTTGGGGAGCGGATCGCTGTATCAGGACGGGGTGCTGGTTGCCACTGCGATGCAGGAAGGCCTGTTGCGCGAGAGCCAGAGTGGTTAGTGTTTGCGCCCAACAATCAAAACAAAGTGAGTGAGCCAGACCATGGGTCAATGGGATGACAAGTTCGAGCGCGCGGCTCGTCAATGGGCGAGCTTTCGACTCCCCGAATACGCCCAGAGCGACCGAGTGCTGGGCCGCATCATCGAAGACAAGGCGCGTGAACATCCGTATCGCGAAGTGTTCCAGTTTCGTGACCACGCCATTACCTATGAGCAGCTCAATCAACAGATTAATCGAGTGGCCAACGGCTTGCTCGCCCTGGGAATCAAGCCGGGCGACAAGGTAGCGTTGATGTTGCCCAACTGTCCGCAATTCCTGACAAGCTGGTTCGGCCTGAACCGTATCGGCGCGGTCAGCGTGCCGATTAACGTGGCCCTTAAGGGCGCCGGCCTGGCCTATCAGATCGACCAGGCCGATTGCGTCGCTCTGGTGGCCAGTGACGCCTATCTGCCAGTCCTGGACGCCATCGCCGACCAACTGCCTAAATTGCGTCATTGCGTCATGGTCGCCACTGGGCTGTCTGTCGTTCACAGCACCTGGCCGGGCGTGCAGAGCCTGGACTTCGAAGCGCTAGCCGACCAGGCCGAGACGGCGCCCGCTATTGTCGTGGACTTCCGCGACCTGGCGACGATTTCCTACACCTCCGGCACCACCGGGCAGTCCAAGGGTGTGATGATCAGTCATCATTACTGGTATGAAATATGGGCCCAGGCGGTCAAATACTCGCAATACACCGATGACGACGTGCTGTACACCGGCTTGCCGTTCTTTCACACCAGTGCCCATGGCACCACCGGCCCGGCCATCCTTACCGGCGCCAAGGCGGTGCTGGTGGAGCGATTTTCCGCCAGCCGAATGATGGATGACTGCCGTACCTGGCAGTGCACCTCGGCAAAGTACATCGGTGGCATCCTGTCGATTCTGATGAAGCAGGAACCCCGGCCCGAGGACGCCGACAATCCTTTGCGCCTGATGGTCGGGGCGGCTGCGCCCAAGCATCTGTGGCATGGCTTCGAACAGCGCTTCAATACCCGCCTGCTGGAACTCTATGGAATGACCGAGTGCAACAGCTGCCTGGTCAACCCGATGTACGAGCGGCGAGCCGGCTCTTGTGGCAAGGCCATCAGCGGCTACGACGTCAAGCTGGTGGACGAGCGTGGCAACGACGTGGCCGTGGGACAGGTCGGTGAGTTGGTGGTGCGGCCGCAGCGCATGTACTTGGGCACGAATGGTTATTACAAGAAACCCGAAGCCACACTGGAGCTGTTCCAGAACCTGTGGATTCATACCGGCGACTTGGCGACCCGCGATGCCGATGAGTATTTCTATTACGTGGATCGCAAGAAACAAGCCTTGCGCAGGCGCGGCGAAAACATCTCCTCGTTCGAGGTCGAGGCAGTGCTCAATGCCCATCCGGCGGTGCTCGAATCCTGCGTGGTGGGGGTGCCTTCGGAGTTGGGCGAGGACGATGTGAAGGCGGTCATTGTGCTCAAGGACGAACACAGCATTACCGAGGTCGAGCTGATTCGCTGGTGTGAGTCCCGCATTGCCTACTTCGCCATCCCGCGCTACATCGCCGTGCGCCAGCAGTTGCCCAAGACACCCAGCGAGCGGGTGGAAAAATACCTGCTGCGCGACGAGGGCGTCACCCCAGACTGCTGGGACCGCGAAGCGGCCGGCCTGATCATCCCGCGCTAAAGCTCTGAGTCTCTTCAACAAGAGGAAACCACTCTCAGAGCCTCTCTAAATCCTATTGGACCTGGCGCCTGTTTGCCCCGAATCTGGCACCAGGCCCAAGCCACTGGCTGGGCACCATTGACCGCTCAAAACAATTTCAATAACTAACGGTGAGACGAGGTAGGTATGACCGATAAAGTGGCAGTTGTTACAGGATCCAACGGCCTGACCGGGCAAGCCATTTGCCAGAATCTTCAGCAACGGGGCTATACCGTGGTAGGCCTGGACATCGCCGACGCGGGCAAGGGCGGTTACGCCTATCGCAAGTGCGACGTGACCGACTATGAGCAGATCAAGGCATCCGTCCAGGCCATCGATACCGAGTACGGCACTATCCGCGTACTGGTCAACAACGCAGGCGTATGGCACGGCAAGACGTTTTTCGATATCGCCCCCAGTGACTATGACTTTACCTATGGGGTAAATACCCGAGCGCCGTTCTTCCTCAGCCAGGAAGTCGCCAAGCGCCTGATCGAGGCCGGCGGCGGTGGCGTAATCGTCAACCTGGCCTCCATTGTCGGCACTATCGGCAGTGGCGTGACCGACTACGGCGGTTCGAAAGCCGCGATCATCAATCTGACCAAAAGCCTGGCCAAGCCCCTCGGGCCCCACGGTATACGGGTGGCGGCGGTGTCGCCTGGGACCATTAATACCGCGATGGGCGAGAAGGTGCCCAAGGAGCTTCGCGACAAACTGATCGCCAGCACCGGTTTGCAACGCGCCGCGGAGCCGGAAGAGATCGCTTCGGTGGTTGGCTTTCTGGTGAGCGACGATGCCCGCTACGTGACCGGCGCGACCCTGGACGTCAACGGCGGCCTATAACGGGTTCAGGGGCCCGCCACCCGACCGGCGCGGGCCCCTGCGTCGAAATTCAAACTGATCGGAGAACAAGCATGTCTGCATGCCCTTTCAGCAAAGCCTCGTTCCCCATGCCCAGGCAATGCCCCTTTTTACCGCCGCAGGAATATCAGCAATTTCAACAGCAACCCGGCGCGGCGCAAGTGCGCATGTGGGATGGTTCGAGCGCCTGGCTGTTTACCCGCTATGACGATGTACGCGCAGTGCTGGGCGACAACCGCTTCAGTGGCAACCCGAGCATTCCAGGCTTTCCGAGCCTTTCCGCCGCGCGCAATGCGGTGCTGGACCTGGAGCCGGCGTTCATTCGCATGGACCCGCCGGACCATGGCCGGCATCGGCGCATGCTTACTAAGGAATTCATGATCAAGCGGGTCGGCGCCATGCGGCCCCGGATCGAATCGATCTTCAATCGATTGCTCGATGAAATGCTGCACAAAGGCCCGCCAGCAAACCTGGTGGAGGACCTGTTCCTGCCACTGACCTCCGAGGTGATCGCAGGTTTGCTCGATGTGCCAAACAAGGATCACGGTTTTTTCCAGGAGCAAAGCCGGCTCAAGGTCTTGCTCGATGTCGATCCGTCGATTCCCAAGGCCGCCTCCGAGCGCATCCTCAACTATCTGGATGCACTGGTGACGGAGCGCGCCAAAGCCCCTGAAGGCAAGGAAGACTTGATCAGCCGCTTGATCATAGAGCAAGTGCGCCCCGGCCACCTGTCCCATCGCGAGTTGGTGATCATGGCCGAACTGCTGCTGATGGCCGGCCACGAAACCACTGCTAACCAGATGGCACTAGGGGTCCACAGTTTCCTCAGCAACCAGGACCAACTGGCCCTGCTGCGCAACGACCCGTCGCTGCTGCGCAATGCTGTTGAGGAAATGCTGCGTTACCACACCATCGTCCATTACAACGCCTTTCGCGTAGCGCTTGAGGATGTGGAAGTGGCCGGGCAATTGATCCGCAAGGGCGAAGGCGTGATTGCGCTGATCGCTGGGGCCAATCATGACCCCGAGGCCTTCGAGCAGCCGCAGAAATTCGACATTACTCGCAAGGCTGACCACCACGTCGCCTTCAGCTATGGCATTCACCAGTGTCTCGGCCAGCCACTGGCCCGAGTTGAGTTACAGGTTGTATTTGCCACGCTGTTCGAGCGTATCCCGACCTTGCGGTTTGCCGTGCCCCAGGAGCAAATCGAGGGGAAGGGCGATCATTTCGTCCAAGGTCTGGAGACTCTGCCGGTGACTTGGTAGAGCACTGTGCGGAAGTGGTTTTGATGAATGAGGAGAGTCAGGCATGTCCAACAATAATTACATCCTGCGTGTCACCGTCGATGAGAATCTCTGTGTAGGCGCCGGCCTATGCGTGCTGTCTAGCAGTGATGTTTTCGATCAGCGCGACGAGGATGGCGTGGTCAAGCTGCTGCAGGAATACCCGGATCAGGCATCCTACGAAAAAGTGCTGGGTGCTGCGCGCAAATGTCCGTCCAAGGCGATCAAGGTCGAACAGGTAAACGGTGATGCGCCATGAGCGTGGTGCCTGAACATGTGGTCATCGTCGGTGGCGGGCAGGCCGGGCATCAGGCGGCCAGTTCGTTGCGTGACGAGGGTTACGTCGGCCGAATCACGTTGGTCGGCGAGGAGCCGCAGTTGCCGTATCAGCGGCCGCCGCTGTCCAAGGCCTGGCTGGCGGGCGGGCTGAATGACGGCGATGTGCACCTGGAAACCGAGGATTGGTTCGCGGTCAATCACATCGACCACTGGCGCGGCGAGCGGGTAGTCGGCCTTGATCGCGCTGCGCGCCGGTTGACCACGGGCGGTGGCGAAACCCTGGGTTATGACCATCTTATCCTGGCTACCGGAGCGCGCAATCGCCCTTTGCCCCTGGCCCTCGAAGGCATCGCCGGGGTACTGTCCCTGCGCAGTCTAGCCGATGCCACCGCGCTCCAGACCCAACTGGCCGGAGCGCGTCAGGTGGTGATCGTCGGCGCCGGCTTTCTCGGCCTTGAGGTCGCTACGGTCATACGGGCGTCGGGCATCGATGTCCAGGTGGTCGAGGCCACGGGCCGGGTGATGTCCCGGGCCTTGGGCGAACAGATGGGTCTGGCGTTGTACGCACGGCATCAGCTCCAAGGCATCTGTTTTCACTTCAACCGACGCGTGGTGGGCATCACCCATGCCCAAGGTCGCGCGAGCGCTGTACAGCTGGACGACGGCCAACAGTTGGCCGCCGACCTGGTGTTGGTGGCCATCGGCGTCCAGGCTAATGCCGAGCTGGCGGTGCAAGCTGATCTGGCGACCGATAACGGGGTAGTGGTCGACGCCTTTTTGCAAACTGCGGACGCCTCGGTTTCCGCTATTGGCGACTGTGCCTGTTTCACCCATGGGTTTGATGAGGGCGCGCGCTGGCGTCTTGAGTCGGTACAGAACGCGGTCGATCAAGGCCGCTACATCGCCGGGCGGCTGATGGGACGCGAGGAGCCGTACCGCCAAGTCCCGATTTTCTGGAGTGAGCAGGCCGGTTGCCGTCTGCAAATGGCCGGCGTGGCCGCGGGCGACGATCTGGAAGTGCCGTGTGGCGATGCTCACAGCGAAGGGTTTTCGGTATTGCGTTACCGGGACGCTCGGCTGGTCGGGGTTGAGTCCTTGAACCGTCCCGCGGACCACATGGCGGCGCGCAAGCTGTTACTTCGAGGCCTCAGCCCTGCCCTTGAGGAGGCGCGCCAGCCGGGGTTCGATCTGCGCACCTGGTTGGCCTCGGCAGCAGCCCTGCAAGCATAAAAACTAGCGTTCCATGACCTGGAGGTCAGTCATGACTAACACGGCGATACTGCAAGGCATTCGTGTCCTGGACATGACCAGCGTAATTTTCGGCCCCTACTGCACGGCCACGTTGGCCGAGATGGGGGCTGAGGTGATCAAGATCGAACCCGGCACGGGCGATGAAATCCGCCGCGTAGGCAAGCCGCGCTTTACCCGTGGTATGGGCCCGGCGCACATGACGCTTAACCGGGGCAAGCGCTCGGTGGTCTGGGATCTCAAGAGCGCTGACGGGCAGGAGAGGTTGCGACGACTGTTGAGTCGCTGTGATGTGTTTATTCATAACCTGCGCAGCGACGCCTTGGCGCGCCTGGGCCTAGACTACGAATCGGTAAAGGCGGTGCGCGAGGACATGGTGGTTGTCCACTGCACCGGGTTTGGCTCCGACGGGCCTTACGCCGGGCGTGCAGCCTACGACGACATCATTCAGGCTGCCTCCGGGGCGGCCAGTCTGCTTTCACGCACCGACGGCAACCCCCAACCGCGCTTTCTGCCCATGGCAATGGCGGATAAGGTGTCGGGACTGCATGCCGTATATGCTGTGCTGGGCGCTGTGCTGCACCGTCAACGCACGGGCCGGGGCCAGGCGGTGGAAGTGCCGATGTTCGAATGCTTTACCCACTTCCTGCTGCAAGACCATCTCTACGGACGGGCCTTCGTGCCTTCCCAGGAGTCGGTGGGTTATCCCCGGCAATTGGACCCGCACCGCCAGCCGATCAAGAGTCTGGATGGTTACCTATCCATCGCGCCTTATACCGATGAGCGCTGGGTACGTTTCTTCGAAATTACCGGGCACCGCGATTTTTTGCAGCGCGAAGGCTTGACCAGTCCCCGCGAGCGCTTTCGCGGGCTGGACCTGATGCAGGCAAAAATGGCGCGGATGGTGGCTGAACACAGTTCGGAATACTGGCTTGAGCTGCTGGCGCGGCATGATATTCCGGCGTGCCGGGTCAATGACCTTGAGGACCTGTTCAATGATCCGCACCTCGCGGCCACGGCGTTCTTCCGTGAACGCGAACATCCCAGCGAAGGACGCTACCTGGAAATGCGCTCACCTGTACGCTTCTCGGGCGCCCAAGCCGAACCGGTGAGCGCGGCGCCGTTATTGGGCGAGCACACAGAGCAAGTGAGTAGCTGGCTGGCTGATCATTCGAGCTGGTAGCGGCCCTATGCGGTGTTGTCGAGGAACAGGTGCGGATGCGCTTGCATCAATTGGTTCGCATTATGGCGGGCCGCCTCGCGGAAGGGCTCCAGCAGGGGGGGGACGGTATCCTTGTGCCATGCGAGCGAAAACGATACCCCGGGTGTCTGCGCTTTCAATGCTCGATAGGCAATGCCCATAGGCTGCATGATCTGCATGATCGCCGGCACGACCGCTACGCCCATACCCGCCGCGACCAGGCACGCGGAGGTGTGCATGTCGTAAACCTCCTTGGCGATGGTCGGCTTATAGTTCTCGTCTTCGAAGATATCCAGGATGCGGTCGGCATAACCCCGTGCGGTGCCCCGGGCCACGGCAATCAGCGGCCAGCGGGCCAGTTCGCCGAGTTCCACGGCACCCGGTTGGTCGTACTCACTGCCGCGAGGTACCGCGACTACCAGCAGTTCTCGGTACAGCAGCTCGGTGATGATGTTGCTGTCGTAGATATGCCCACGCACCAGGCCAACCTCAATGGTGCCTTCCTTGAGCCCGGTGATCTGCTGGGAAATGGTCATTTCTTGCAGGCTGACATCCGAGCTTGGCGCCAGGGTCTTGAACAGGCGAAGGGTGTTGGGCAGAAACGAATAGATGGCGGTATAGATGGCCCCAACCATCAAATGCGCCTGGGCCCCGCGTTCGGCGGCGCGCACGGCGGCCATGGCCGCCGAAGCGGTGTTGAGTACGCGTTGGGCGTGCTCCACCAGGATTTCCCCGGCAGGGGTGAGTAGGACTTTGCGTTTTTCCCGGGTAAACAGAGGGGTGCCCAATTCTTCTTCGAGGGAAATGATCTGCTGGCTCAAGGCTGGTTGCGCAATGTTCACCCGCTCGGACGCACGGGTGAAGTTGAGTTCATGGGCGACGGCCAGAAAATACTGGAGCTGACGCATGTTCATGGTCTGGGTATTCCTTCTGCGATCTTATATTTCTTTAAGTGCCGACCATACAACGAGCGCGTCGCGCACGCACAGGCAAGGTATTTGCCCGACGAAGTGCTCTGCTATCGAATCCCTGGAGTGTCCATTAGCGAGCGCAGGGCATCGGCGTGTTCCGGCCAGAAGCGGTAGATGATGTCGCCGTGCATCACCGGCGCCTGGGTAGCGTCGCATTCCACCGTACAAGCCAGGACCATTTCGCCGCCTTCCTCCAGTGCCGTCACCGATTTGAGCATCGCTTGCAGGCGAATACTGGTGTTGACCGGTACCGGCAGCGGGAACCGCATGTTGTCGATGCCGTAGTGCAGGCCAATACCAATATCTTCCAGCACGTAGATGTCTTGCAGCATGGCTACCACCAGATTCAGGGTCAGGTAGCCTTGGGCAACGGGGGTGCCAAACGGGCCCAACCGTGCCTTCTGTTGGTCGACGTGAATCCATTGACGGTCGTCGGTTTCCCGGGCAAAGCTGTCAATCATCTCTTGATTGACCTCCAGCCAGCAGCTCTTGCCGAGATTGAAGCCGACATGGGCTTTGATCCCTTCTATCCCTCTCAACATGATGGGCACGGGTGTTCTCCTTGAGTCAGCGGTTCAGCAAGCTTTCGTTGCTTTCACCCAGCGCGGGGGCGGGTCCGCGCGGTCGCAGCAAATGGCCATTGAAGCTGGCGGGATAACGAACCGCCCGGACGGTGCCCAAGGGCGTCTCCAGCGGCCAGTAAAGTTGGTTGTGGGCCACCTGTGAGTCTTGCAAATGGGCGCTAGGCGGATTGACCGGGCCGGCCGGTACGTCCAGTTCGCGGAAAATCTCCAACCAGGTCGCGGTGTTGCGTTGCTTAAGCGGGGCTGCGATGCGTTGGAAGAAGGTATGGGTCATTTGCTTGCGATCAGCAATATTGCGCAGCTCTTCTTTCCATTCGGGATGGCCGACGGCTTCCAGCGTGCGGCTCAGCTGCTTACCGGACACCGGCGACAGCACCAGATAGCCATCTGCCGTCGCCAGCACCGGCTGCGGCGCGAGGGTGACCGCGGAGTCATCGTCAAGGTAGGTCTGGTTATGCAGCATGTCGGGGAAGTTGTAGTACGTCATGATGTCCAGCATCGACGTCTGCAAGTGCACAGCCTGTTGGCTTCTGTCGCGCTCAATCAGGCCCGACAGGGCGATTTGCGCGGCAAACACCGCCGCCACCTTGTCGGCCAGAAACGTATTGGTGGTCCGTGGTGCCGAGCTGTCGGCCTCATAGCTGAGCAAACCGGTACGGCCCTGGATAAGGGCATCGAACGCCGGTTCGCTGGCAAGTGGGCCATCAGGGCCATAGCCGGTGATGGACAGTTGCACCAGACGTGGATTGATCAGACGCAGTTGCTCGAACGTCAGCCCCAGGGATGCGGACACGTGGGGGCGCCAGTTTTCGATATACAGGTCGGCTCCTGTGATCAGCGTTTTGAGGTGTTCCAGATCCGTTGCGTCCTTGAGATCAAGCGCGACGCTTTGCTTGCCACGGTTGGCATTGGTCCAAACCACGCCAACGCCTTCACGGGCGTGGCCGAAGTTGCGGTAGGGGTCGCCCGTGCGCGGCTCGACCTTGATCACTTCCGCGCCCAGATCTCCGAGCATCTGGGCGCAGAAGGGACCGGAAATATAACTGCACGCCTCGACCACGCGGATACCGTCCAGCGGGCGGGGCGAAACGTGGGTCTGGTTAGTCAGGGGGGATGATGTCATCGGTACAGCTCCTGGTGCGGAAAGGGGATGGTTGAGGCTGATGCCACTCCACTGTCGGAGCGCGGTTGCTGGCGAAGGTCGTTAACGATGACGCGTGCATTCTGAATGGCCGCTTCATCTTCGCGTTAATCGCAGGCAAGCTCGCTCTTACAAATCTCCTGATTAATTGGCCATTTGCGCGCGCAGGCTGGCTAGCGCCAGTACGGAGTCGAGCAGTGGCGTTTGCAGGTCGGTGAGTTCGCGTATGGCACGCAGTGATTGCGCTAGCGCCGCCAGCTCCAGCGGGCGGCCGGCCTCCAGGTCTTGGAGCATCGACATCTTGTGCGCGCCGGCGGAGAGTGTCAGGGCGATACGCTTTTCTGGCCCGGGAGAGACCTGCAGCCCAATCTGCTCTGCAATAGCGTCCACTTCGCCCATCAGCGCCGTCACTATTGGCACCACGTCACCGGCATCCTGCATCTGCCCAAGGGTTGCCAAGGTCAACACGGCGACCGGGTTCCAGCACAGGCTGTTGACGAACTTTACCCAGATGGCTGCGCGAATGTTGCCGTTGACCCGCGAGGCAATACCGCTGCGGCTGAGCAGCTCACTGAGTTCGACGATCCGTGATGAATGGCTGCCGTCCAGTTCGCCGACCGGGCAGCCGGCCTTGGCGCCATCCTGGGAAACCACGCCTGGCTCGACCAGATGGGCACCAATCCAATAAACGCAACCGACTACCTGGGAAGGGGGCAAGCCCTGCCATTGTTTGCCGTTAGGGTCCAAGAGGGGCAGTTGCCGGTCGTTCAGCACGCCAGGCCAGCGATGAAAGAAGTAATAAGGAATTGCCGTTGTCGGCGGGATGATGGTGGTATGTGGGCCTATCAGGGGTGAAATCTGCGCCAGTGCGTCCTCTAGCTGGTGGGCCTTGAGGGCCAGGAACACATAGTCCTGCACGCCCAGGGTGCGGCTGTCTTCAGTGGCTTTGACCTCAACGGTGAAATCACTATCAGGGGTAATCACGCGCAAGCCGTTTTTTTGCATCGCTTGCAGATTCGCGCCACGGGCGACAAGGCTGATCTCACACAGACCGGCGCGGGCCAGATGACCGGCGATATGACTGCCAATGGCGCCCCCTCCAAAAATGCACACCTTAAGCATGATGAGTCTCTCTGACCTTAAGCTGCATGACGTCAATGACGTGCAGCGGTGTTGTTGTGATTTGAACCATAGTGCCGAGCCGGGTGCCAGGCCAATATGAAATAACGATCACTTGAGTGTGGCTGGTTATGGTTGTCTCAATGGGGTTATGCACACGTGTCCAGTGGTTTATCGAATGGGTTCAACGGTTAAAACTATTGGTCTGCCATGGCACTGTGATGGTTAGCTCCAAGGCTGAGAATGTCTGGAGAACCGGGATGAAGGTGCTGGTAGCAGTAAAGCGAGTGGTCGACTACAACGTGAAAGTTCGCGTCAAAGCGGACAACTCCGGCGTCGATCTCGCTAACGTAAAAATGTCGATGAACCCCTTCTGCGAAATCGCCGTGGAAGAAGCCGTACGCTTGAAAGAACTCTCTGTTAAAGAGGGGCGCGTTGCGACCGAGATCGTCGTCGTTTCCATTGGCCCAACCACCGCTCAGGAGCAACTGCGTACCGCTCTGGCGCTGGGTGCCGATCGCGCCATCCTCGTTGAATCCGCTGACGAGCTGACCTCCCTGGCCGTGGCCAAGCTGCTCAAGGCCGTTGTCGATAAAGAGCAGCCGCAACTGGTCATCCTCGGCAAGCAGGCGATCGACAGCGACAACAACCAGACCGGCCAGATGCTGGCTGCGTTGAGCGGTTATGCGCAAGGTACCTTCGCATCCAAAGTCGAAGTCTCTGGCGACAGCGTCAATGTCACCCGCGAAATCGACGCCGGCGCACAGACCGTTTCGTTGAAGCTGCCGGCCATCGTCACCACCGACTTGCGTCTGAATGAGCCACGCTACGCGTCGCTGCCGAACATCATGAAAGCCAAGAAGAAGCCTCTCGAAGTGCTGACCCCAGACGCGCTGGGTGTTTCCACGTCTTCCACCAACAAGACTCTGAAAGTCGAAGCGCCTGCCGCACGCAGCGCAGGCATCAAGGTCAAGTCGGTTGCAGAACTGGTCGAGAAACTGAAAAACGAAGCGAAGGTAATCTGATCATGACTATCCTGGTACTCGCTGAGCACGAAAACGGCGCGATCGCTCCCGCCACCCTGAACACCGTTGCCGCTGCCGCCAAGATCGGTGGCGACATTCACGTGCTGGTCGCTGGCCAGAGCGTGGGCGCCGTTGGCGAAGCCGCCGCGAAAATCGCGGGCGTGGCCAAAGTCCTGCTCGCTGACAACGCTGCCTACGCGCATCAACTGCCGGAAAACGTTGCTCCTTTAGTCGCTGAGCTGGCTTCCGGTTACAGCCACGTGCTGGCCGCCGCGACTTCCAACGGCAAGAACATCCTGCCGCGCGTTGCCGCGCAGCTGGACGTCGACCAGATCTCCGAGATCATCTCGGTCGAAAGCGCTGACACCTTCAAGCGTCCAATCTACGCCGGTAACGCCATTGCGACCGTGCAGTCGTCGGCCGCCATCAAGGTCATCACTGTACGTGCCACCGGTTTCGACGCCGTTGCCGCCGAAGGTGGTTCTGCTGCGGTTGAAGCGGTCTCGGCTGCTCACGACGCAGGCAAATCGTCCTTCGTCAGCGAAGAATTGGCCAAGTCCGATCGTCCTGAACTGACTGCCGCCAAGATCGTCGTCTCCGGCGGTCGCGGCATGCAGAACGGCGACAACTTCAAGCACCTGTACGCGCTGGCCGACAAGCTGGGCGCTGCGGTTGGCGCTTCCCGCGCGGCCGTCGACGCAGGTTTCGTCCCCAACGACATGCAGGTCGGTCAGACTGGCAAGATCGTTGCGCCACAGCTGTACATCGCCGTCGGTATCTCCGGCGCGATCCAGCACTTGGCCGGGATGAAGGATTCCAAAGTGATCGTGGCGATCAACAAGGATGAAGAAGCGCCGATCTTCCAGGTCGCCGATTATGGTCTGGTCGCGGATCTGTTCGAGTCGGTGCCCATGTTGATAGACGCTTGCTGAAATTTAGAGCGCCTTTGAACACCGTGATCAGAGGCATCGTGTCTGGTGTCAGGCGAAAAAACGATTTGAAAGCAGGAAGCGAGGGTGATGTTATTTCCATGTCTTCAAGTGCGATCCATGCAATGACCAATCTTTAAGGATGGTCTGAAGTAGGCAGCTATTTCTCAGTTGCTGAGCCATAGCGGTTTCAAAAAACGGCAGCGTTCAAAATCGA
>NZ_NKHL01000054.1 GCF_002934685.1 Pseudomonas bohemica | reverse complement strand
GTTCGTAACGCTTTGCCATGCGGGCCTCCAGCCAATCATGGCGGCAATTCTACCCTGCCGACTTTTCGTACAAAACCTAAGCAGGCGCCAAAACCAGCGGTGGGCCATGTAAGCAAACGGCTAGGTCGGTTCGGACCCAAAGTCTAGCTGAGTATTTTTGATTGGCGGGCAGCCAGGTGCATAAGAACCAATTCAACAGCACTTTCTGGGGCCACAAGCGACGTGTCGATCCTGATGTCCGGGTGCTCTGGCGGTTCGTATGGAGAATGAATGCCCGTAAAGTCTTTTATGGCGCCGCTCCTAGCGGCTCGATAAAGGCCTTTTGGATCTCGGCGTTCGCATATATCTAACGCAGTGTCTACGTACACTTCAATAAAATGCTCGCTCCCGATAGCTTCTCTAGCAGTCTGTCTGTCTGTGGTAAAAGGGGAAATAAAGGCCGTGATGACGATAAGTCCAGCATCCAAAAGCAATTTAGCGACTTCCGTAGCCCTTCTTATATTTTCCTGCCTGTCCTTATCGCTGAAACCTAAATCCCGACATAGCCCGGACCTCAAATTGTCACCATCCAGCACGAACGTGTGATGCCCTTGTGCTATTAGGGCGATCTCCAACGCGTTAGCCAACGTTGACTTTCCCGCGCCACTGAGTCCGGTGAGCCAGATCGTAACCGGGATTTGACTCTTCATTTTGGACCGGTCAATACGGTCGGTCGTTAATTTTTGAGGCTGATTGCTGGACTGAGTAGTCATGAGCGCCCTCTGGTGATTAATTTTTGACAGATCGTAGCATTATAATTTAAGAAGTGCCTTGATATTGCGATTTGGTACGGAGTTGTCCGTCCAGTCAGGATTGCTTGAAAGGTTTTTCTACTTCATATTCTCCACATTGGATGCGCTGCGACGCAACGGCTAAAGGTCGGGAGTTAGGTCTATCTTATCATCCGGCCGTCGAGGCGATCTAGGCTTCGGATGGCGCATCATGGTAGTGTAGCCCTACGAAGTATAAAGTATGCCTATCGGAATCCCAGTAAAATGAAAATATACCACTATCATCTGAAAAAAACTGGAGGCACGACTCTTAACTCTTGGTTAGGTATGCTAGTGCCAGATCAGCGTATGTGGCAGCCTCTTGCGGCACGTGAAATAATACCAGGCTCAATGAATGGTGATTATCTCCGTGAATTGGAGGTAAAAGCCGCAATCGCGCCGTTTTGTGCTGACGTAATATACGATCACTATCCGCTGTCGAAACATTTGAATGAGTCGACATACTCATTTACTTTTCTAAGGGAGCCCGTGCAAAGGTTGTTGTCTCAGATCAAAGATTGGCGGCGGCTTCGTGTGGAACAAATTAGTGCAATTGATCCGGATTTGAGTGAGTGTATAACAGACGCAAGCGAGCTATCGATCAACGATTTTTTGATCCGATATCATCACTCACCAATCGGGGCGCTGTTGGATAACTATCAGGTAAAGGCGATAGCGGCCTCGAGTATCGGTCTTGAAGCTTACTCTATAAGCGATATGAGTCAGTTACTGGATATTGCGCTCTTGGCTTTGAATGAAAATTTTAATTTTGTAGGGCTTGCCGAGCGTCATTTTGAGTCAAGAACCTTTTTAGCAAGTCAGCTCACAGTTCCCCCTGTCGAAAAGCTTGCTAATCTTAACGTTGCCGCCGCCGACCCTGGTTTTACTCAGCAAGTCACCATGGCAGGGCTGACAATTGAGAGATGTACAAAATTTGACGTAGTGCTTTACGATGAGGCGCGCCGGCTATTTGAGTCCAGCCTGAGAGGTGCGGAAAAATACGATTTCGCAAGATTCGAGACGCGTGATGCAGAAAGAGTTTTAGCAAAAATGGCGGGATATCCGCGAGACGCTGGTATCGCCTTCTCTGTTCGTGACGCCGTGTATGGAGAAGGTTTTCATTCGCGAGACGCGCCTGGCGGCTCAAACTGTGCTCTCTGGGGTGGACCTGGCTTGAACACAGTGCTCTACATGCCAGTAGCACCCGACGCCGAAATCGAAATTATGCTGTGGATACGTGGGTATGCTGACGAAACTATCAGAGAGAATCTCAAACTCGCTGTGGACGGCGTACCCGTTGAACATTTCTATTCACCGGCCGCCGGTGCTCTGGAAGTGCTCACAGGAAGGTTGAAAACCCAGCGGCCATTCGTCAGGCTTGAGATAACCGCCAATCACTCTGTCACCTCCCCTGGCCTGGATGAGCGTCACCGGACATTTTGCTTTGACTCATATGGGTGGCGCATGCGTTAGCTTGGTAAGCGTTGGCATCTAATATTGCTCAAGGAAGCATCATTTTACTAAAGAGGCGATGTTAAGATGCCGCGCGAATACCACAGCCAGCGTGTGGGAAAGCAATTAGCCTGTTGGAGTGTCCCGCGTGGATAAAATTGGTAATAGCAAGCTTCCAGCCTCATTGTCAGTTTACCTCGACCTTCTTAGAGTCTTTGCCGCACTCCTAGTGATGGTTTCACATTATCCCCTCACTTCGGCGACTGAAAAGTTTCTGACGTCAACAAACTTTGCATATGATGCTGTCGTTGTTTTTTTTGTCTTATCTGGTTACGTCATAAGCTACGCGGCTACCACGTTGGAGCGTAGTTTGAAGCAGTTCACCATCAATCGAATTGCCAGGATTATGCCGGTGGCAATTGCAGCGGTGCTCCTTTCTGCCGCATTCTATTGGGCGGTCGGCGCCGAAAGGGTAGACCTGTACGGCGATCCTGCTCTTCGAGCACGCTGGCCAGAGATGTTTCTTTATGCGCTTTCGTTCACTAACCAGGCATGGACTAACAACGTTGTGCCATTTGGGAATGGGCCGTATTGGTCATTGGCGTTTGAAGTCTGGTGCTATGCGTTCTACGCATTAATCGTATTTTGCCGCGGTGGTTCGCGAGTAATAGCAATTTTGCTCTTGGCTGTTCTTTTGGGGTCCAAGCAAGTAATTATCTTGCCTATGTGGCTTGCTGGATCAATGGCGTATCATTTGTCGTCAAGGGTCGAGCCGAAAAGAGTATCTGCCTGGTTACTGGTGTTGCTGCCAGTCGTCGTTTACGGTTTTATACAGATACCCATGCCTCGTGATTGGTCATACGCTTATGTCGGAAGTCATGTCGAGGCATTGATAGGGTTCGGCCTTGATGGAGCTGCTAACTTTGGGTGGGGGTACATCCTTGCGATTTTGTTCAGCCTCCATTTATTCGGGGTTGCGGCTGTCGCTCAAACGATGAGTTTGCCTGAGGGCAACTTTGCGGTGAGGTCAATCAGATTTTTGGCAGGCTATACGTTCACGCTATACTTACTTCACATGCCGCTCATTAAGTTTTTTATGAGTATCATGGGCTTTACGCGATCAGATTACATTTTGAGCTATGAGCTCATATGCTACGCACTGACCTTCATATGCGTATATGTTGTAGGTAATCTCGTAGAGCATAAAAAATATACATACAGGCGATGGGTTGAGGCTGGGTTGGATCGTCTCATCCCGAAGCTAAGAGGTATCGGGTAATTAGATGTATCGCTGCGGTTGTTAGCTATGCCGGACGTCCCAGAGACGCGCGAACTAGAATTAGATCAGAGGGGGGCATCCCCCCACCCTCCAGTCTCTCTCCGAGTCTGTCAGCTTGCTGGTTTAGCCAAGAAGTTTAGATAAAAATTGGTCTGAAGAGTAGCGTGATCTACAGTTGTTGGCACGTCGTTAGTCGGATGATAGCGATCATAGTTTATTGTTTTGATACGGAGTTCCTCGATATTTCCGATTTCAAAAAACTCGAAGTTATCTCGTAGCTTAAACTTCATGTAGTCTAAGAACGCAAAGTTCCGAGATACGATCATCCTTTGCGATAGCTCGGCCACCTCGCTGCAAATTGCCGACGCTTCCTGACCTACTTCGCGATAAGGCAACCAGGCACAATCGACGCCCGCGATGGCTCTGTACATTGCGTTATCATCAACGCTGCCCATGAAATAGGTGCGACCCAGCACCTTGTTCTTCTTTGCAAGATCAATGAGGTGATCAATTTGCGAGTTATCTGAACCTTTAATTGAGTTTGGGTGCAAGCCCGAAAAAATTAAAAGTTTATAGTCTTCGGGCAAGCGGGCTGCGCACTTTATCGCAAAATCGAAACCCTTATACCAGCCGAAGAATCCAAACACTCCTATGATTTTGCTTGATTCATCTAGGTTGAGCTTGTTGAGAAGTTCATCCCGACAATCATTGTGATTAAATTGTACCTTCTCTTCTTCGGTTGTATAACATAGAGGATGGCAGTCAACATTTGTAATTTTAAACCGCTGTTGGAGAATCGCTTTTGTTGTGTCGGTGTGTACAATCACTTTCACTTTATTTTTTTTTATAAACTGCAGGAGGTTGAGTTCGGACTTGGCCAGCTTGGAGTTTCGAAGGTCGTTAATGTAGCCCAGCGCCGTAGATCTAGGGCGCAATACCCATTTAAACCAGGAGGGAAATACAGTCTCTGCGGAAGATGCCCGGCTAACCACTGTGTGTAATGTAATGGTCGAGTTGGCATTGGCCGAGAGAATGCGCTTGATTCGAGAAATCGCAACATCGATGGAGTCTGAAAACAGACTGTATTCACATTGGACTGTGACGGCATCGAAGTTCTTGAGTTCGCGGCAGAGGTTGTCGACGAAGCGCTCACCTGCCGCCTCCGTGGCTCCAAAGGTTTTTTTCAGCTCCTGGCGAGGAAGCTCAAATACGGTGACTTCATTTTCTTTAGAAAAATTCTTGTATAGAATTTCCGAAAATCTTGCGATCCCGCATTCAAGGTTGTAGGACGAAACAATAGCGATCTTCATGACTGCTCACCGATTAGAAAGTCTTCAATAATTTTGCCATGCTCAAGTCGAACACATCTATTACATGCTTTTTTTATGAGCTCCGGCGAGTGGGACGCTAGGACTAATATCGAGGCCTTAGAGGTCATTTCATTCAGGCGATTGTTAGCTTCTTCTTGGAACTGCGCATCGCCCACTCCGAGCCACTCATCCATGAGAATGATGTCTGCAGGAAAAGCTGTGGAGATGGAGAAGCCTAGTCTTACGAGCATGCCAGACGAGTATGTTCGGATTGGCAAACGCAGATAGTCGCCAAGGCCTGAGAACTCAGCAATATCGCTGACGGTTTTCTTTATCTCATTTGGCTTGACGCCGAGTATGGCGCCCCGCAGGAATATGTTTTCATAGCCTGTGGCTTCCATTTCCATACCCAAGGTCAGATCCAGCAGTGACGTGACCTTGCCGCGTGCTTTGAGCACCCCGGAGGTTGGCCAATAGACTTGAGCCATTACCTTCAACAGTGTGCTTTTACCCGAACCGTTATGGCCTAGGAGACCAAGCTTGTCGCCCGCCTTGACCTCGAGATCGATACAGTCCAATGCCCGAATGCTCAGGTGGTTTTTGGAATCCTGGCCGACTCGGCCACCGGTTACCCAAGACAGTGCATCCTTTTTAAACGACCGCCGTGCTAAATCAAGAATAGGGTAATCGACTGTCACAGATTCTGCAGTTATATAATTCATTGTTAGAGCCAGTATGGAATATTTTTACGATTGAGGTACAGCGCGAAAAATGCACATATCCATAGTGCAACGCCGATTACCGCAACCAGTATTGCCGAGTTCATTGGCCAATAACCATTCAGCATTGGTTTCCGTACCAGGTCAATCAAGTACACAAAGAAATTGTATTTAATGACGGATTCGAGGCCAGCAACCTGGTTCGGATGCCACATAACGGGCGTGACAAAAAACAGTAACTGCATACCGCTTGATATCATTGGGAGCACGTCACGATACCGAGCGCATAATATAGCCAGCAGTGCAACCAGTGGCGTTAGGGAGAAGACGATCATACCGATACCTAACACTGAAACTGCAAAGCCATACAGCGTGAGGTACCCATACCACATCAATAGCGGGACTAAGATTATGTAGCTGTGAAGGAAGATTATTATGTTCCTGAACACTACCCTCATCAGATGGACGAATATGGGCATGTTAACTTGTTTGATGATGTGCCCGGATCCAATGATTGCGCTAGCCCCCTCCGTAACAAGCGTTACAATGAAGGTCCAGACGATGATCCCGCATGCAAGGAATGGCAAATACTCCTTAAGGTCCAGGTTGAGTAGGCGAGAATATACAAGGCCGAGCCCCAACACAAAGAACATCGACGTTAACGTGATCCAGAATGGACCAATTACAGATCGTCGATAGCGGCCCTTTACGTCTTGGAGTGCAAGTAGATACCACGCGTGCCAACCTCCCCTGAAAGTAGTTAATTCTCTGTAGAGAAAGTCTAAAATTCCCACCATTACCTCTCAATTTAAACATTTCTTGTGTGGCTCCTCAGCTAATCCTATTGGTGGAGTGCTGAGGATCCGTTGCCTAAGTCATCCCGTTTCAGCAGCGTCTATATGCCTGCAGTGATGACTTTACGCGGAGTAGACTTTTAATTCACCCGGCCGTACTTGTCTTCATATCGCACAATGTCATCCTCACCAAGGTAATCGCCGCTCTGCACTTCGATCAGCACCAGGTCGATGACCCCTGGATTTGTAAGGCGGTGCTGATGCCCTGCACGGATGAAGGTTGACTCATTTGTGTTGAGCATAAGTTCTTGGTCATCATTTACTACGACCGCCATGCCACTGACAACGATCCAGTGCTCGCTGCGATGATGATGCATCTGCAGTGAAAGCGATGCCTTCGGCTTGACGACGATGCGCTTGATTTTGAAGCGCTCGCCATTTTCGAGCGTCGTGTAGGTACCCCACGGGCGATGGACCGTCTGGTGAAGCTGGTGCAGCGTATGCCCGGATTTTTTCAGTTGAGTAACGATGTGCTTGACGTCTTGCGCATGATCCTTATGGGTGATCATGAGCGCGTCGGCGGTGTCGATTACCAACAGATCTTCAACTCCAACAAGCGCGGTGAGTCGCTCCTCACTGTTGACGTAGTTGTTGCGCGCGCCGTGGGACAGAACTTCGCCCTCGAATCGGTTGCCGTCAGCGTCTGCAGTCGTGAGTTCGCTCACGGCATTCCATGAGCCGATGTCGCTCCAGCCAATGTTACATGGGACGGTTGCTACCCTGCTTGAACGTTCCATAAGCGCGTAGTCAACTGAGATATCCGGGACCCCGGCGAAGGAGTCCGCATCGACGTTCAGGCAACGATAACCTTCGCCTTTTGTCTCCCGGGAAAAGCTGATCGATTCTGCTGCGGCGGCCAGAACGTCGGGTGCATGCTTTGAGAGCTCTTCCAGGACCGCACCCACCTGGAAGCAGAACATCCCGGAGTTCCAGAAATAATTGCCAGCTGCGACGTAGGACTGGGCTGTCGCCAAGTCGGGCTTTTCGACAAAACGCGCCACCTTAAGGCCGCTTTCGCTTGGGATCGGAGCACCAGCTTCGATGTATCCAAACCCTGTCTCTGGGTACTGTGGCTTGATGCCGAAGGTTACGAGCCAGCCCTCTCCTGCGAGCCGAACTGCTTTAGCAACAGCCTCGGCGAAAGCCGTCTCGTTCTGAATAAGGTGGTCAGCAGCAAGAACCAGCATAAAAGCTTCAGATCCGTGTGCGTCTTTGAGCTGAAGCGCGGCCATTGCGACTGCGGCGGCCGTATTACGGCCGAATGGCTCAAGAATGAAGGCTTGAGTAGGTCCGGATGCAGTGACCTTGCGATATTCATCTTCCGTTTTGAACAAGAGCTCTTTGTTCGTCACGGTAAGGATCTCTGATACTCCCTCCAGAGCAGACGCTCGCAGAAATGTTTTTTGAATGAGATTTTGTCCGTCCGGAAGCGTCATGAATGGCTTGGGATGGGTCTCCCGAGATACAGGCCACAGTCTGCTGCCTACGCCGCCAGACATAATTACGGGTATTAAATCCATATGGTAAATCCTTTCGCGTAGCTAAGTGGCGAGGTGCGTGTACGCCAGACTATTTACGTCTAGCCTGCCGTTGACGGATACGATAGGCACAGGCGTGTGTCCCTCCAACCGATAACCGTCTATGCGTTAAGGTGGCAAGAATATCAGAGTGGGGCGGAGATGCGGGCCCCCGAATCTGATTGCGGACCGTAGGCAAATTCTACAGCCCTATCCGCGCGCTAAACCTAGCCAAAGAACTGCACCCCACCGACGGTCCAACAAGCTCAGCGGGATATCAGCCATTTTTTGATGCACCGGTACAACTGGATTCGACCGCACCAATTTAATGGTGGGCTGCCACCGGCTCAGGCCGAGGAAAAACTTAACGTCGTGTCCGGGATCAGTTGACCACTACAGATGAGGTTCATGCGAGCAACGGTAGTGGCACGCCACCCCCCAACCGCTGCAACATCAAACCAGCATTAGCCATGCTTGATCGGGATGTATTTCGGGTCAGCAGTCCGTCGGATTGCGCATGGTGGCGAATAACACCGGTTGCCCACTGTCGAGATAGCAGGAAATGAATCTGAGCGCGGGACGCTACGTCGGTTGACGGCTCTTATTGCCGCCGGCCTTAGCCATTGCCGACTTCCTCGGCTTCGCAGCCCTCTGTCTTAAGTCATGGACTATATGAATCGCTCACACCAAAATAACCTGCAAGCGGCGCTCAAGGCTTGTCGCGGGAGTTTCCTCTCGGTCGGGTTCTTCAGTCTTTTCGTCAATACGTTGATGCTCGTTCCGACTTTTTACATGATTCAGGTCTCGGGACGGGTGGTGCCGAGCAGCAGCACGTCCACGCTGATCATGCTCACCCTTATTCTCACCATCCTGATGCTGACGCTGGGGGCGCTGGAGTGGGTGCGGTCGCGCATCATGGTGCGCATCAGCAATCGGCTGGATGTGTTGCTGAGTCGCGACGTGTACCGCGCAAGTTTCCGGAAAGCGCTGAACAGCGGTGGTATGGACGCGTCAGCGCAATCGCTGAATGACCTGACCTCGCTGCGGCAATTTCTCACCGCAACGGTCTGTTTGCGTTTTTCGATGCGCCGTGGCTTCCGGTGTACACCGCGGTGATGTTTCTGTTTCACCCCTGGTTTGGCTGGATGACGGTTGTTTCGGCGGTTGTGTTGGTGGTGCTGGCTTACGTCAATCACCGCTGCACCGGCGGCGCGCTGGCTGAGGCCAACAAACAAAGCCTCACTGCCACCCTTGCAAACCACCAAAAGCTTGCGCAACGCCGAAGTCATCGAGTCGATGGGTATGCTCGACACCCTGATGAGGCGCTGGGCGGTTCGGCAGCGGCGCGTGCTGGTGTTGCAGTCCGGGGCTAGCGACAAGAGTGGCGTGCTCACCTCCATTTCGAAAACGTTCCGGGCGTGGGCGCAGTCGATGATGCTGGCGGCGGGCGCTTATCTGGCGATCACCCACGAAATCAATCCCGGTTTGATGATGGCCGGCTCTATCCTGCTGGGCCGTGCGCTTTCGCCTATCGATCGGATGATCGGCAGCTGGAAAGGCTTCGTCGCTGCGCGCGTGCAGTACCAGCGTTTGAATGAAACCCTGGACAAACTCCATGCCGAGCCCGAGCGCATGTCGCTGCCCGATCCGGAAGGGCACGTGCAGGTTGAAAGCCTGTTCGTGGCGCCCCCCGGGTGCGAAAGCAGCGGTGGTTAAAAACATCAGTGTCGTGACCCCCGCCGGCAGCATCGTCGGCATTGTCGGGCCCAGCGCGGCAGGCAAGTCGACCTTGGCGCGCGCCCTACTCGGCATCTGGCCGCCGCAGCATGGCGTGGTGAGGCTCGATGGCGCTGACATTAGCGCCTGGGACAAACAAAAGCTCGGGCCGCACTTGGGCTACCTTCCTCAGGACATCGAGCTATTCGAAGGCAGAATCAGCGACAACATCGCCCGCTTTGCCAATGTCGACCCCGAGAAGGTCGTGGTGGCGGCCCGTATTGCGGGCGTCCACGAGATGATCCTGCGACTGCCGGATGGCTACGACACGGTGATCGGCAGCGAGGGCGTCAACCTGTCCGGCGGTCAGCGTCAGCGCGTTGGTCTGGCCCGTGCGGTGTACGGTAGCCCTCGGTTGATTGTGCTGGATGAGCCTAACTCCAACCTTGATGAAGTGTGCGAGCGCGCGCTCGGCGTCGCGTTGCAGAAGATGAACAGACCGGCGCGACAGTGTTTATCATTTCTCACCGTCCCAATGTCCTTTCACGACTGGACCGGATCATGGTGTTGAACGGCGGCGCAATGACGATGTACGGCCCCCGTGATCAGGTGATTGCCGAACTGGCTCAGCAACAGGCCAGAGCTCAAGCCCAGGCACAGGGTCAAACCCCGCCCAGGGTCGCTCCGGAATCGAGCGGCGGCATTCAGCCCAGCGCCTGACAGGAATTTTTGAATGACCAACGACCCGATTACTATGCTCGATGAGCATTCGGAAGACATGCCGACTTCCGACCGGGGCATTCGCCGTGTCGGGATGACCATTGTTTTGGTGACTTTCGGCTTGTTCGGCACCTGGGCGGCCGTCGCCCCGCTGGGCAACGCGGTTTACGGTTCCGGTGTTGTCACCGTGCAGAGCTACCGCAAAACCGTTCAGCACCTTGAGGGCGGGATTGTCAAAGAGCTACGCGCCCGTGATGGCGATACGGTGCACAAAGGTGATCCATTGATCATCCTTGACGATGGCCAGCTCAGTTCAGAGTACGAATCCACCCGCAACCAGCTAATCACTGCCCGCGCCAAAGAGGCGAGGCTTCGTGCCGAACGTGACGATTTGCCATCGATCCCGGCGTTGCAAATCGACGGCGTCGAAAGTGATCGAGCTCGCGAAGCCATTGATGGTGAAGCTCAGGTGTTCAGGTCGCGGCACGACGCGCGCCTGGGCGAGATATCCGTGCAGAAAGAGCGTGTCGGTCAATTGAAGCAGCAAATCGTCGGCCTTGACGACATGATCGCGACAAAGGTCAGTCTTGAAAAATCCTACGCTGGTGAGATCACCGAGCTGAAGGACTTGCTTCGTCAGGGCTTCGTTGACATGCAGCGCTTGCTTGAACAGGAACGTAAGCTGGACATGCTGAAGTCAGAGGTTGCTGACATCAGTCGACGATCACCAAAACGCGGCTGCAAATCAACGAAACCGAGATGCAGATTGTTCAGACCAACCAGAAATTCAGCTCTGATGTGGCCAAGGCTTTGAGCGACGTGCAGGCGCAGGTCTTCGACTTGCAAGAGAAAGCCAGCGCGCTCAGGGACAGGCTGTCGCGCATCGTTATCCGCGCCCCCGAAGACGGGATGGTGCTGGACATGAAAGTGCACACCATTGGGGGGGGGGG
>NZ_NKHL01000043.1 GCF_002934685.1 Pseudomonas bohemica | reverse complement strand
GATGCAAATCCGAAAATCATCAGGGGAAGCCCGATGACGAACAGTGGTTGCTTGAAAGCATTTTTCATAACCCCTCCTTCAAGTGATCAATTCCATTTAACCACATGCCTGCCGGTGTACGGCGGGCGAGGAATTCGCACGTGTCCGAAAAAGATGAAGAGATTCAGCGTCAGAAAGACAGAGAGCTTCAGATTCTCGCCGCACGCGCTGCGGGTGTTGAGATCGAGCCCTGCACCTGCAGCAACCCGGATTGGCCATTCCGTGTGAAGGGCGGCATCAGCACTCGCGGCCACTGGAATCCCCTAATCAGCGACGGCGATGCATTCAAGATCGCGGCAAAGCTGAAGATGGAAGTTCGCTTCCTGAATGGCGCTGCCTACGCAGAGCCCCTGGACGGGTGTGATGGTCAGATTTGGGAATACGCCGAAGACATTCGTCAGGCTGCCCGCCGTGCCATCTGCCGCGCCGCCGCCCTGATGGCTCAACCACTCAACCCCGCATAGACCCCGGACGGAGGTAGCCAATATGGCAAAGATGACGCTTGAAGAATGGGCGACCGACCAATTCAAGACGCCGCCCAGCTTGAATACACTTCGGACCTGGGCACGCGAGGGTCGAATTTTTCCTGCCCCGATCAAGCACGGAAAACGGTACTACGTTGAATCTGACGCCTGCTACCGTGAACCGGAAAAGCAAGAAAGAATCCCTTTGGGCGGAAGCCTGATCAGCCGTATAGAGAGCGCCCGACATGGTACCAAGGCCGCGTAACCAAGGGTCAAAAGACCTGCCTCCGAACCTGTACCGCAAGACCGATCGCCGCAACGGTGTCACTTATTACACCTATCGCGACCCAGTGACCGGCCGAATGTTTGGCTTGGGAAAGGATAAAGACGCGGCAATCCGCGAAGCTGTAGCGGCTAACTATGCTGATGTTCTCAAGCCGAACCTTGTCTCTCGAATGGCCGAGCCAGTAAGAGAGAAAGGTAAAACTTTCTCAGAATGGCTGAGCGAGTATGAGGCCCTGTATGCAGCGAAGGACTTGAGTATTCATACCGTCCGAAGCTTCAAAAGTCGCAAGCAGCGTCTCGAGGATGCCTTTGGGCATATCGAGATTAAACTTATTCGTACCATGGACGTGGCCACCTTCCTCAACGGTATTACCAAGGAAGGAAAGGCTCATATGTCGAAGGTCCTTCGATCAATGCTGCGCGACGTGTTCACTGAGGCCATTGCAGCCGGCTGGTGCGATCTCAATCCTGTGGACGCGACCAAGGCAGCCCGGACCAAGGTCAAGCGCGAACGCCTGAGCCTAGCGCTATGGAAGGCGATGCATGAAGAAGCGGACCGGCCATGGCTCCAGCGCGCGCTGGAGCTCGGGCTGCTGACCGGACAACGGCGTGAGGACGTCAGATCTATGAAGTTCGCAGATGACAATGACGGCCATTTGCACGTGATTCAATCCAAAACCAATGCTCGACTGAGGATCAGCACCTCACTGCGCCTTGAGGCGATAGGACTCGATCTGAAAACCG
Organism: Pseudomonas bohemica; assembly: GCF_002934685.1. Taxonomy (GTDB): domain Bacteria; phylum Pseudomonadota; class Gammaproteobacteria; order Pseudomonadales; family Pseudomonadaceae; genus Aquipseudomonas; species Aquipseudomonas bohemica. Next base: position 3,735 of record NZ_NKHL01000043.1, on the reverse strand, counting down.
TCATCAAGCAATGCAGGGATAGAGTACTATCCAAGCATCTTCTCCATCACTCGAGGAGCATTGGAGGAATGAAGGCGGGAGCTCCTATCAAATTGGATACGCTGACACGCGCGTTTGCCGAGTTAAGAGACCGGGCCGCAGCAAAAATTGGTGTCACTCTCAGCGACAACCCCCCCACGTTTCACGAAATGCGGTCGCTGGCTGCCCGGCTGCACGCTGCGGAGGGACGAGATCCTCAGAAACTGCTTGGTCATAGAAGCGCAGCAATGACGGATATATACAAGGACAGCCGCGGTACAGAGTGGATCGACGTCGCATAGCTGCCGTCGAGTTTTGGGGGAATATTGGGGAGGTTTTGGGGAGGATTTTTCAGCCTTTAAAATCAACCACTTATGTAAGCAGTGTGTAATGGCCGATGACACGCCGCTGATTCTCGATCGCTCACTGCACATTGGCGAGCAATCGCTGACCATCTATCACTGGATCCTGCCCTTCCGTGATTCGCTGGGTAAGGTCCAGGGCATCATTGGCGGCTGGATCGACATCAGCGAACGACGTCAGCTCATCGAGGACCTGCAGACCGCCAAGCAACAGGCCGATGATGCCAACCGAGCCAAAAGCACCTTCCTGGCCACCATGAGCCATGAGATACGCACGCCGATGAATGCGGTCATCGGCATGCTTGAACTGGCCCTCAAGCGCGCGGACCAAGGGCAGTTGGACCGCCCGGCCATCGAGGTGGCCTACAGCTCGGCCAAGGACCTGTTGGACCTGATCGGCGACATCCTCGATATCGCCCGCATCGAATCGGGGCGCCTGACCCTCAGCCCCGAGCGGGCCAATCTACGGCAGTTGGTGGAGTCGGTGGTCAGGGTGTTCGATGGCCTCGCCCGGCAGAAGAGTCTGGCCCTGCAACTGGACCTGGACAGCCGGATCAACATCGATGTGCTGATCGATCCACTGCGCTTCAAACAGATTCTCTCCAACCTGATCAGCAATGCGATCAAGTTCACCCAGCAGGGCCAGATCCGCATCAGTTTGCAGGCCGAAGACTCCCTCAACGAACAGCAGATCCGCCTGCAGGTCGTGATTCAGGACAGTGGCATCGGCATCAGCCCGGAGGATCAGGCGCGGCTGTTCGAACCTTTCGCTCAGGCCGACAACAGCGGGCAACTGGCCAGGACCGGTGCCGGGCTTGGCCTGGTCATCTGTCGTAGCCTGTGCGAGATGATGGGGGGAACCCTGACCCTCGACAGTGAGCCTGGCCGCGGAACCCGGCTACAGATGTTTTTCGAACTGACGTCATTGGACCCGCTGGCCATTCTGCCGGTCCCGCGGGACAGCAGCGAGCAGAGCGCGGCGACGCTGGATATTCTGGTAGTGGACGATCATCCCGCCAATCGACTTCTCTTGTGTCAGCAGCTGGAATTTCTCGGCCATCGCTGCAATGTCGCCGAGCAGGGTGCGCAGGGGCTGGAGTTGTGGCTGGCGCGGCATTTCGATCTGGTGATGGTCGACTGCAACATGCCGGTATTGAATGGCTACGACCTGACACGCGCCATACGCGCTCACGAGCGGGAGCATGCGCAGGACCCCTGCATGGTGGTGGGCTTCACCGCCAATGCCCAACCGGAGGAAATACAGCGTTGTCGGAGCGCCGGGATGGACGATTGTCTGTTCAAGCCGATCAGCCTGACGGCGTTGAATGAACGACTTTCGCGGATCAGTGTGGGACGCAGGTACCGAGATGGGCAAGCAGAAGCGCCGCCATTCGATATGGGCAGTATCGTGGCCTTGACCGGTGATCGGCCGGAGATGATCGAGCATTTGATCAACCAGTTGATCAGCAGTTGCCGGGAAGATGCCAGGGAGTTGGGTGAGAGGCTTGTCGGGGATGACAGGCGAGAAATCCATGACGTTGCCCACAAGATCAAGGGCGCGGCGCGAATTATCAGTGCCAATAAAGTGATCGACTTATGCGAGCGCCTGGAAGGGGCCTGTGATGGGGATGGGCCGCTGACGGCAGTGAAGGACCATGCACAAGCATTGAAGGTAGCAATGGAGGCGCTGGAGCGCGCGCTTCTGTCCCATCGGCGGTTTTAGGGTTCGCTTGAACGACACCGCTCACACGCGTCCAGCAGCGTGCCGGGATTTGGCGTACCAGGGTACCGCTGTAGGCGTCCGGCGTATCGGCGGTAGTGATTCAAGTGTGCCATCCCCGGTAATACGGACATAAAAAACCCGGCTTCGGGCCGGGCTTTTCTCGATCTGGAAATTAAGCAGCCAGCCCTGTCAGCGAGGACTTTTTGTAATCAGCTTTCATCGCTTCCATCTGTGCACCCAGCTCGTTGAGTTTGGCGTTTCCGAGCAACTTCTTCGCTTGGGGAAACATCTCTGATTCCTCTTCCTCAATGTGGTGCTCGAGCAGCTCTTTCACAACTTTCACGCGACCAGAGAACTCCGGGGTAGCCGGGTCGGTATTTTTCAGGTCTGGCAGCACCAGGGAATCCACCGTACGGTGCTCTTCCTTGGCTTCGTAATACATGATGTCCTGCTCCTTGGACCCGGCTTCCTTGAAAGCGGGGTAAAGGATTTCCTCTTCCAGCTTGGTGTGGAGGGTGATTTCCATTTCAAGCTTACCGAGCAGCTCGGTACGTTTTTTCACGGCGCGCTCGGTGGACTCGCTAAGCTGCGTCAGAATTGCCTTGACGCGTTCATGGTCTGCTTTGAGAAGGTCGATTGCATTCATGTCTTTTCCTCTGGTATCACGATCAGTGGACCGGTCTGAACTGCCAGCCCTGCTGTTACCCGAGGACAGTTGCAGAGCGCGTGCCATCTGACGCTGCAAAACAATAACCATTAAATTCATAGGGTTAGATTCAATTATGAATCAGGCCTTCGGGCGTACTGCACGATCTGCGCAAACGGATAGTGCAGAAACACGGAATCCACGACGCCCGCATCAGCCCTATTTGGCTAACTTGGGCGATCTGAAGGGACGTCGCCGACGCCTTGGCCAACGCGACAGGGGCGCGCCTGCTGCCGGCCTGAAATGACCGGACGCCGATGTCGTGGCCCTGATCCGCCGATAAAGGACTGCCGGAGCGCACACGTAAATTCACGCGCCATCTGCTGGGCTCGTTCCGGCGCTCGCCCCCCTGGCGCGTCTGAAAAGCCGGATATCCGACGCGCCGGACGCGCGAGTGGCCTTTAGCTGGTAGACTGCGCCCCGAATTTACCTAAGAGGATTGCTTCATGGCCACTAACCGCTCCCGTCGTCTACGCAAAAAGCTCTGTGTGGACGAGTTCCAGGAATTGGGCTTCGAGCTGAACCTGGAATTCAAGGAAGGCCTGGATGACGAGGCAATCGACGCCTTCCTCGACGCGTTCCTGACAGATGCAATGGACGGTAACGGGCTGGACTATGTCGGCGGCGATGACTACGGTCTGGTCTGCCTGGCCGACCGTGGCTCGGTCACCGAAGAACAGCGCGCCACCGTGGAAGCCTGGCTCAAGGCCCGCAGCGAGTTGACCAAGGTCGAAGTCAGCCCGTTGCTGGACGCCTGGTATCCGGAAAAGCCAATCAATCCGGTAGCCTGACGCCCGGTTGATAGCCAGTCGTTGGAGAATCAGGCCACCCTGGTTTTCAGCGAGTCTGTCTAGTCCTGAAATAGGTTTACACCTGTTTTACCCTCAAAACGCCCGATGCACCGCATCGGGCGTTTTGTATTTCAA
>NZ_NKHL01000095.1:7701-70730 GCF_002934685.1 Pseudomonas bohemica | reverse complement strand
ACCGTTTCGAGACTGGGGCAAAATTGAATTTTTTCGACAACCGCATGAGCCTTTGTGGGAGTGAGCTTGCTCACGAAGACGCCGGTACATTTTTCAACAGCTTCAGCGTCTGACCCCCTCTTCGTGAGCAAGCTCACTTCCCAAAGCTCACCGAACTCACGCCAACGCCGTATCCATCAGCATCATCAGGCAAAACCCGACAAGCAGCGCGAGGCTGGCGATCTTGTCGTGCCCGCTGCGGCGCGACTCGGGGATGATTTCGTGGGTTACCACCAGCAGCATCGCCCCCGCCGCCAGGGCCAGACCGATTGGCAGCAGCCACGCCGCGATTTCCACCAGCCAGGCGCAAAGCACGGCGAATACCGGCTCGACCAGTCCCGAAGCTGCACCGATCAGAAAGGCGTTGAGCCGGGACATACCCGCCGCTGCGAGAACCAGCGCGATCACCAGCCCTTCCGGCACATCCTGCATGGCGATCCCCATCGCCAGACTGTCGGCATGGGCCAGCCCACCTCCGGCCGAGACACCCACTGCCATACCTTCCGGGATGTTATGGGCGATGATCGCAATGACGAACAGCCAAATATTCGAAGGGATCGCCGGTTTTTCTGCAACATCCGCCAGATGCGGACCTTGCGAGACCAGCGCGTCGACCATGAACAGCCCGGCCGCCCCGGCCAGAATGCCGAGGCTGATCAGAGCGCCAGCGCCCCATTGCGAGAAGCCCAGACCTTGAGCCGCGCTCAAACCCGGCACGATCAAGGAGAAAGCGGTCGCGGCGAGCATGATCCCCGCGCCGAAACCCAGCAATCCGTCGGACACTGCCACCGGCATTCCGCGAATCACCAACACAGGCACCGCCCCCAGGGCTGTACCCAGCGCGCAAATCGCGCCGCCTTCCAGCGCTCGCAACATTCGTGGTTCAAGACTGAACCACGACAACCCCTGAGCGATCAGCAACCCCGTGCCGGCCATTAACAGAATCGAACCCACGGCCAGACGAAGCAACCGTCCGCTGCTGATTGTTAGAAACTCCGAGCGCATAGACCGCCTTACTTCTCGTTATCGGTAGGTCAGGCGACCGCTACTTGATAGCGCTTTGCGACTTCGTCCCAGTTCACAACGTTATAGAACGCGGCGATGTATTCCGGGCGACGGTTCTGGTAGCGCAAGTAGTAGGCGTGCTCCCAAACATCCAGACCAAGGATCGGCGTGTTGCCGTTCATCAGCGGGCTGTCCTGATTGCCGCTGCTCTCGACCACCAGCTTCTTCTCTGGGGTCACGCTCAGCCAGGCCCAGCCGCTGCCGAAACGGGTCAGCGCGGCTTTGGTGAACGCCTCTTTGAAGGCCTCGATCCCGCCCAGTTGCTCGTCGATGGCTTTGGCCAGGTCGCCCGTCGGAAGACCGCCGCCCTTAGGGCTCATGACTTCCCAGAACAGCGAGTGGTTGGCGTGACCGCCGCCCTGGTTGATCACCGCCGGACGCAGTTTTTCCGGCAACTGACCGACGCTTGCGACCAGTTTTTCGATCGGCCATTCGGCGTATTCAGTGCCATCGACGGCAGCGTTGAGGTTGTTGATGTAGGTCTGGTGGTGCTTGGTGTAGTGGATTTCCATGGTTTGCGCATCGATGTGCGGCTCAAGGGCATCGTAGGCGTATGGCAAGGCAGGCAAGGTATACGGCATATCAATGGACTCCAAAGGACAAAGTGCCGGCGGCAGCGGCATTGCGCTGTAGCGCCGAACGTGAGTGTTCGCCGCTGCTGTTGAGCAGGCGGCGGGTGCTTGGGTATTCACCGTGTTCACTGATGAAGCCCAACAGTTCGCTGTAGGTTTTGTTGCTGTGACGGAACGCGGCCTGACGCAATGCAGGCGTCAGGCGCGGGGTCTGGAGCACTTGCAGCAGGCGTTGATGCGCCGAACACAGGTACTCGGCGCTCTCCTCCGGCTGATTCAGGCTCAGGTGCAGGTCCGCCAGGTTGTGGTGGGAAATCACGAACGCCGCTACCGCTTCGTCGGGGTCGGACCAACGTTCCAGCAGCACCTGCGCCAGGGCCAGCGCCTGCAGATACAGCTCGCGGGCGTCGACCAGGTCGCCACGGTTGAAGCAGCTATTGCCTTTCAGAATGGTGCTTTTCCAATGCTCCATGGCGTGTCTCCTGTGACGTGGTCGGTAGCAGGCAGTCGGACGCAAGGCCATGCAACTCACCATGCCGCCGCGTTTAGTACGGGTATTGCTCATCGACAGATCCTTGTGTCAGCTCAGCGAGAGACACTGAGGGTTGCAACACGCAGGTTGCCAGCTGATGGGAGAAATCCTGCCAGCGCTGACATTGCGACGCGGACTGCGCGAGAGCCTGCAGGTCGCGCAAGGGGCGCCATGCCTGGTCCAGACAGAGGCAGCGCCAGTGCCAGGGCAAAGCGGTGTCGCGGGCGGTATCGATCAGCAGGCGAAAGGTGCTTTCGGCGATCAACACCTGCGGGGTGGCGGTGAAACGTGCGAGATAACGACCCTCGGCCAGGTAATGCTCGATGACACGCGGCTCGTCGGGATCGAGGGCACAGCGAATCCGCAGACTCAGCGCACGCCAGTTTTCCAGATAAGGCGACTCGTGCAGGACAGTACCCATGACCTCAGGCTCATTTAGCGAATGATAGTCATTATTAAATGAGTTTAAGAATCAAAACAACCCGGCATTTTGAGGGGAGATTGTTATGGCGTGTTGAACCAGGCTTGGAATCATTCTTGGGACTGGTTATCCGCAATGATGAGACTCACCTGTGGGCGCTTGCGCGCAATAAAAAGGCCTGCACCGAAACCAGTGCAGGCCTTTGCGGGAATGCGTTGACGGTGGGAACACTCAGCTCCCCGCCACCATCATCTTTTCAATCAACACCGAACCGGTGCGGATATTGCTGCGCAGCTCCAGATCGCTGCCAACGGCAACGATCTGCTTGAACATGTCGCGCATGTTGCCGGCAATGGTGACTTCCTGGACCGGGAACTTAATTTCGCCGTTCTCCACCCAGAAACCTGCCGCGCCGCGGGAATAATCGCCGGTCACCATATTCAACCCGCTGCCCATCAGCTCAGTGACCAGCAGGCCACGGCCCATGCGCCGGATCAGCGCTGCCTGGTCTTCGGTGCCATGGGAGACGAACAGGTTGTGCACGCCGCCCGCGTTTGCCGTGCTAGGCAGGCCTAGCTTGCGGCCCGAGTAGGTGCTGAGGATGTAGGACACCAGATCGCCGTTTTCGACGAACGGTTTGGCATAGGTCGCCAGCCCGTCACCGTCAAACGCCGAGCTACCCATGGCGCGCATCAGATGCGGGCGCTCGTCGATGGTCATCCATTCCGGGAACAGCCGCTGACCAATAGCGCCTTCGAGGAACGACGACTTGCGATACAGATTGCCGCCGGAGATCGCACCCAGGAAGCTGCCGAACAGACCACCCGCCAGCTCAGCCGAAAACAGCACCGGCACTTCGCAGGTCGGGACCGGACGCGCACCCAGGCGGCTCGCAGCGCGCTCGGCGGCTTTCTGCCCGATCAGTCTGCCGTCCATCAACAGCTCTCCCTGGCGGCTGACGTCGTACCAGTAATCGCGCTGCATCTGGCCGTCTTTCTCGGCGATCATCACGCAGCTGAGGCTGTGACGGGTCGAAGCGTAGCCGCCGATGAAGCCGTGGCTGTTGCCGTAGACCCGGCACCCCTGATGCACATTCAGCGTGGTGCCGTCGGCATTCTTGATCCGGCTGTCGGCATCGAATGCCGCCGCTTCACAGATCAGCGCACGCTCGATGGCTTCTTCCGGGCTGATATTCCAGGGGTGGAACAGATCGAAATCCGGTTGTTCCTTGGCCATCAGCGCAGCGTCGGCGAGGCCCGAGCTTTCGTCTTCGGAGGTGTGTTTGGCGATGGCCAGTGCAGCGGCGACGGTTTCACGAATCGCGTCAGGACCGCTGGCCGAGGTGCTGGCCGAGCCTTTGCGCTGCCCGACGTACAAGGTGATGCCGAAACCGTGGTCGCGGTTGAACTCGACGGTTTCGACTTCACGCTGACGCACCGAGGTCGACAGCCCCTGATCCACGGACACCGCGACTTCGCAGGCCGTCGCGCCCTGACGCCTGGCTTCGGCGACGATTTGCTCAACCTGCTGTTGCAGTGCCGGCAGGGCCTGTGGGCCGACGCTTTCTGATGCACTCATGACTTACTCCATCAAATTCCGATTTCGGCAGCCGGGCCGGACAATTGGCCCCTGACTGGTTATCATGGCGGCGTTTATTTGCGGACTGCCCCCATGGTTGATTCTTACGACGACTCCTTCGACGGAGAGAAAAGCAAAACCCAGGTCAAAAAAGAGCTACACGCTCTGGTGGATCTGGGCGAACGCTTGACGACATTCAAACCCGATGTGCTGGCCAAGCTGCCACTGACCGACGAGTTGCGTCGGGCACTGGCCGATGCTCCCAAGCACACCGCGCATATCGCGCGCAAACGCCATATTTCATTCATCGGCCGGCTGATGCGCGATCAAAACCTGGACGAGATCCTGGTGCTGCTCGATCAGCTCGATGCCTCCACGCGCCAATACAACGAGCGCTTCCACAATCTGGAACGCTGGCGCGATCGACTGGTGACCGGTACTGACGATGTGCTCGAACAATTCGTCAGCGAATACCCGGAAGCCGATCGTCAGCACCTGCGCTCGCTGATCCGTCACGCCCAGCACGAGGCCAGACAAAACAAGGCCCCTACCGCAACCCGCAAAATCTTCAAATACATCCGCGAACTGGACGAAACCAAGCGCGGACTGCGTTGAACCTGCTGCGCCGAGTGACACTTCACCCGGCGCAACGCTCGTCAAGACCCCAGCATCAAGCGCCTGTGCCGCCCACGGTGATCGCATCGATCTTCAGGGTCGGCTGACCCACACCCACCGGCACCGACTGCCCATCCTTGCCACAGGTACCCACGCCGCTGTCCAGCGATAGGTCGTTGCCGACCATCGACACCCGGCTCATGCATTCAGGACCGTTGCCAATCAGCGTCGCGCCTTTGACCGGCGTGGTGATTTTGCCGTCCTCGATCAAATAGGCTTCGCTGGTGGAAAAGACGAACTTGCCGCTAGTGATATCGACCTGACCGCCGCCCAGGTTGGCGCAGTAGATGCCCTTCTTCACCGAGGCGATGATTTCCGCCGGATCGCTCTGACCGCCGAGCATGTAGGTGTTGGTCATGCGCGGCATCGGCAGGTGCGCGTAGGACTCGCGACGACCGTTGCCGGTGCGGGCGACGCCCATTAGCCGCGCGTTGAGCTTGTCCTGCATGTAGCCCTTGAGCACGCCATTCTCGATCAGCGTGGTGCATTCGGTCCGGGTGCCTTCATCGTCGACACTCAGCGAGCCACGACGACCGGCCAGGGTGCCGTCATCGACGATGGTGCATAGCCTGGAGGCGACCATTTCGCCCATGCGACCGCTGTAGGCCGAACTGCCCTTGCGGTTGAAGTCGCCTTCCAGGCCATGCCCGACCGCTTCGTGCAGCAGCACGCCGGACCAGCCCGAACCGAGTACCACCGGCAGCGTGCCAGCAGGCGCGGGGATCGCTTCAAGGTTGACCAGCGCCTGACGCAGTGCCTCGCGGGCATAGCCCATGGCGCGGTCTTCGCTGAGGAAATAACGGTAATCGGTACGTCCGCCGCCGCCATGACCGCCACGCTCGCGACGGCCGTTCTGCTCGACGATCACGCTGACGTTGAAGCGCACCAACGGGCGAGTGTCGGCAGCGAGGCCACCGTCGGTGGAAGCCACCAGAATGCGTTCCCAGACACCGGCCATGCTCACGGTGACCTGCTGAATACGTGGGTCCAGCGCGCGGGTGGCCGTGTCGACACGTTTGAGCAGCTCGACTTTTTCGGCACGGGTCATGACTTCCAGCGGATTATCCGGCGCGTACAGCTGGGTGACGTCTTGAGTGGTGAACGCTTGCACGCGGCCATTCTGCCCGGCGCGCGAAATCGAACGGGCTGCACGCGCCGCCTGGCTCAGGGCCTCGGGGGTGATGGCGTTGCTGTAGGCGAAGCCGGTTTTTTCGCCAGACTGCGCGCGCACGCCAACGCCTTGGTCGAGATTGAAACTGCCTTCCTTGACGATGCCGTCTTCCAGCGCCCAGGACTCGGAAATCTGGCCCTGGAAATACAGATCAGCCGCGTCGATCCCGGGCCCGGCAAGCTCTCCCAGCACCGATTGCAGGCTGTCGATGCTCAGGCCGCCTGGCGCCAGAAGGTGTTCGCTGACAGAGGACAAGTCGCTCATATTCACTCCGGGGTATTGGCAGGCCGCAAGGCGTCCTGCAAAAAAAATCGCCGGTGGTTGGTGACCGGCATTCGCGCCCGTATGGACGCTTGTTCTTCACTGTCTCGTTCGGCCAGCAGCACGGCTTCACCCTGTGCCTGTTCGGCCAACACGCGGCCCCATGGATCTATGATCGCCGCGTGTCCAAATGTTTCCCTTGGCCCTGGATGAACGCCGCCCTGCGCGGCCGCCAGCACGTAGCACTGGGTTTCGATGGCACGCGCGCGCAGCAGGATCTCCCAGTGCGCCGCGCCAGTCACGGCGGTAAAGGCCGACGGCGCGGTAATCAGTTCGGCCCCGGCTTCACGCAGGGCGGTGTACAGCTCCGGGAAGCGCAGGTCGTAACACACGGTCAGCCCCAGTTTTCCCACAGGCGTATCGGCCACTACCACGTTGCTGCCATGAGCATAGTCGTCGGACTCACGATAACGCCCGCGCGCATCGGCCACGTCTACGTCGAACAGGTGCAGCTTGTCGTAGCGCGCCACCTGTTCGCCGTGATCGTCGACCAATAGCGAACACGCCGTGACTTTGCCTTGCGGCCGACCTCGAGGTGGCAGCGGCAATGTTCCGGCGACAACCCATAACTTGAGGTCGCGAGCGGCGAGTTTCAACCACGGCAGGATCGGTCCTTCGCCGAAAGCTTCAGCACGGCCGATGGCCGCGATGTCGCGACGGCCCATCGCAGCGAAGTTTTCCGGCAAGACCGCAAGCTTCGCGCCGGACGCCGCGGCCTGTTCCAGCAACGCACGAGCCTGAGCCAGATTGCCCAGGACATCGCTCTGACTGACCATCTGAATCACAGCGAAGGACATAAGTGCTCCTTGATCGACAGGCTCTGTACTCTACTCCAGAAGGTGCAGCAGATGAGAACATCTGTGGGAGTGAGCTTGCTCACGAATGCGGCATCACAGCCTCGGCAGATGAGGTGGATGTACCGCCCTTTCGTGAGCAAGCTCACTTCAACGGATCTGCATCAGCCCAACCACCGACGCAGGCCATGCATTTGGCTACTGCGGCTTTTCGAACGGCTTGTCGAAAGTGATTTTAGGTTCTTTCCACGGGCCTTCGACCTTGTATTGCACGCTGGCAAAACGCGCCACGCGATCGCCCAGCAGTTTGTCGACCAGAAACAGCGCGCCGCCAATCGCCGGTGCGCCGACGATCAGCGCGGCAATCGGCAAGTTGTTGGTCACCGGCAGGGTCACCAGCAACTTGGCATCGACCCGGTCGCGGACCATATCCAGCGTGCCGTTGAGCTCCAGATTGCTCGACGGGCCGATCATAGTGATTGGATCACGGGTGACATACACACCGTCACTGGCCACTAACAGCCCTTTGACCCTGTCATAGCTCAGCCCTTTGCTCAGCAAGTCCGAGAAATCCAGGCGCAGACGACGGCCGATGGAGTTGAAGTTGAGCAGCCCGAATACGCGAAGGGCCTGGGCGCCGCCCTCCACTTCAACGAACTGGCCGTTCTTGAGCGTCGCATCGAGGCTGCCGGAATAACGCTTGAGGCCGACCCAGGCTGGCGAACCCGGCCAGCGGCCATCGGCGTTCATCTCGAATTCCTGACTGGTTACCGTCGGCGCAAAACCCCACGCCTTCAACACGTCCGCCAGATTCTTGCCAGCCACCTGGCCCTTGAACCAGCTGCTGGTCGAACCCGGCGCGCCTTCCCAGCCGCCGTTGCCAACCAGCGATATGCCTTTGAGGCCCAGATCCATGTCAGTCAACTGAATGCCTTTGGGCGTCGGTCTTACCTTGAGCGACCACGCGCCCATCAGTTGATCGCCCTGGAACAGCTGAGTGATTTTGATGTTCAGCGCCGGAATATTACGCGGGTCAACGTCAGCCAACGGATCAGGGGCGTTTTCGATAACGACGGGTTTGGGGTCCGCTGCCGGCAGACGCACATAGAGCAGGTCAATATCGGCAGGCATAGCCTTGTTGTCCGGCAGGGTCGCAGTGCCTTTGAGCTTCGCGCTGTCCAGCGACAGGCCCCAACTGGCGTCACTGCGCTTTAGCTGGACATTGACCTGATCCAGCGTTGTGCCCATCGCGGTCAGCTTGCCGATCTGCAGATCGAGGCTGTTGACCAGCTGTTGGGTGCTGCCGCCCGGATCATTGCCGGCATAACGCTCGACCATTGCCTGCCATGGAGCAATATCCAGCTCAGAGAGCGAGCCACGGATACGCAGCCCTTTTCCATCAGGAACGATCGCCCCGCCCTGCCCGAGGAACAGTTCTCCGCGTCCGTCGCCTATCTTGCCGGCCGGCGCCGCGAAAGCCAGATTCGCGAGACCGCCGTAACCCACCGTGATGCGCCGCTCGGGTCCTTGCAGATTCATGCGAAAATCGGTGTCGCGGGTGTCATCGGCGGTTTTGCCGAAAGGTGCAGGCAGATCCACTGCCACGCCTTTGAGGTTGGAATTGATCTGCAACGGGCTGTCGCCACTGTTGAGGGTCAATTGCAGTTGATACGGCAGGTCGCCCGAAACCGGCAGTGGCTGGGTGACATTCAGCCAGTCGGTCAGGCGCTTTGCAGCGATCTGACTACTGGCCGTGATGCGCGTCACCGGCGCCCCCGGTTTGCCTTCGGCGAAGATCTCGGCATTGACCGGTTTGTCGAAAGCCGTGGCCTTGATGTTCTTGCCGCTCAGGCCCTTGGCGTAATCGAAGCGAAAGTTGCCCTTGAGCTGGGTCAGGTCGAGCACCGGATCCGCCAGCTTCAGGTGTGCGTTGTCGGTATTGAAGTCCACCGCGACCTTCGGCTCCTGGCCCTTGACCAGCGGAATGTCCAGATTGATATGCCCCTGCAGCGGCCCCTCGGCCTGCCAGCCGGCGAAGGTCTGCGCGGTACCGATCGGAGCCTCCTGCAAAATTTTCATGCCATCGTGCAGGCTGCCATCGAAGTCGCCGTCCACCAGCAGATGACTGGTCTGCCCGGTCGCTACATGAGGCACATCCACCGCGACATTACGCACTTGAGTGCCCTGCAACTGCCCCTTGGTGGCGCGGATGCGCACGCCGCTGTTTTCGACGAACACATTGCCGTCCACGCCGGTCAGCTGCGGCCACCCCGGCTGGAATGCCAGATTGGCATTGCGCACTTTGAAAAACAGGCTGATGACCCGGGCCACATCCGGCGCATCGTGGTTGAGCGAGCCTTGATACTGGAAAAAACTCTGATCGACGTCGCCGCTGAGTATCGCAGTGCGCAGCCACTGGTCCAGCGCCGGACTGAGTACCGCAGGCAGGTATTTGGAGGTGTAGCGACCGTCGGCATCGACCAGCCCGACGCGAAGGTCCATGTAGTCCTCCTGGCTTTGATCGAAGTGCAGGCGGATCAAGAAATCGCTGGCAATCTTGCCCTCGTCGCCGACCACCTTGATGTAAGGGGCGACCAGGGTAAAACCATTGTCATCCAGAGCCCAGGTCAAACGCGCATCGGCGTGGCGATAATTCCAGGCATTCTTGAAGATCGGGTCCAGGTGCAACATGAAATCGTCAGTGTTCAGACGCAGTTCACCCTGCCCAAGATCGCCACTGATCGCGCCGCTGACATTTCCGGCCGCAGGCGCACCGTGGTAGGCGTTGAATCCGACCTTGTCCAGATTGGCGGCAAAGCTCAGACGCTTGGCGCCTTCGGCTTGCGGGCGGTAGTCGACCAGAACGTTGCGCATGGCACCGGTGACCTTCAGGTGATCGAGGGCCACCATCAGTTTGTCCGGCAGCGGCGCCAGGGAGTCGAGCAATGGCGTCACGGGCGTCAGATCCAGCCGATCAGCCTGTACGTGCCACAACTCTTCAGTGTCTGAAGTCGCTAAGGTCTGTCTGAGCTGAAGGCTGCTTTCCCAACGCTTGTTGGCGATGTCCATGGCCACAGAATTCAGCGTCAGGGTGAACCCGGCGTCATCGCGCTGAAACCAGGCGTTGAGCGCCAGATTGTCGATCTTCGCGGCGTTGCGGTCGGCGTAGGCGCCCTCGAAATGCGGCGCGTTGAGCCGGCCCACTGCCGATTGCAGATTGCCCTTGTCCCAGGTCAGCCAGAACTCGCCGCCGGCCTTGAGGTTGTTGATTTTCCAGTCATGGGTCAGGCTTTTCGGCAGCCACCTGGACCACTCGCTTTGCGGCAGGCTCAAATAGGCCTCAGCCTCGGCATCGCGCCAGGCGTTCGCGCGGATTCGGGAGCGAACGTTCAGCGACAGTGGCTGGCCGTCAGGCAGGGTCAGCCGCGCATCCAGGCGCTGATGGAAACGCCCGGTCTTGAGGGTCATGCTCGCGTAGGTCAGGGTCAGCGGCGATTGCTCGTAGGGCTGCAAGGTGATCTGGCTGTCGAACAACGACAGCGTCGAGATCATTTGCATCTGGGTCAGCACCTGTTCGGGATCGAACGGTTTGTCGTCCTGAACCGGCAGGCCTTGCAGCGCCCAATGACCGTCCTTGTCTTCCTTGAGGCCCAGTTGCAGGCCATCGAGTTCGAGCCGGGCGATGCGCACTTGTCGGGCCTTGATACTGCCCCACAGATCAGGCACCGCGCGTACGTGATCCAGACGCACCGAGGCCGAGCCCTGGCCGACCATCACGTCACGTGCAACGAAGATTGGCGCAAAGCCGCTCCAGCTGCCTTCAAGACGACCGATACTGACCGGCATGCCGACGGCTGCCTGTGCCTTGCTTTCGACGTCCGCACGGTATTCGGCAACCATCGGCGCCAACTGACGCCCGATGCTGACGTATAACGCTATCAACACCAAAACCAGCGCACACAGGCTCAGGCCCCAACGTGTCAGAGCGGCGAGCCAACGCGTCAGACGCTCCATGGCGCCAAGCCTCCAGGCAGCGAGCCTGCAAACGGCATCCGGCTCAATCGTGCGGTTGGGGGAAAGTCCTGGAAAAGCTCGTTCGCCACGCAAAATTCTCTGTAAAGGGCATCCCTGCCGTCGGCCCTTGGGCTCATGTCTATCGGTTCAATAACCGCACGATGCTCGGAGCGCTGCGTTCAAGCAACGTTTCGAGCAGAATCAGAGCAGCACGACGTCGTATTGTTCCTGGGAATACATGGTTTCGACCTGAAAACGAATGGTCCGCCCGATGAACACCTCAAGTTCGGCCACGTTGCCGGATTCTTCATCGAGCAGCCGGTCGACCACTTTCTGGTTGGCCAGCACCCGATACCCCACCGCCTGATAGGCGCGCGCCTCGCGCAGGATCTCGCGGAATATCTCGTAGCAGATGGTTTCAGGAGTCTTCAGCTTGCCGCGGCCCTGACAACTGCTGCACGGCTCGCACAACACCTGCTCAAGGCTTTCACGGGTACGCTTGCGGGTCATCTGCACCAGGCCCAACTCAGTGATGCCGATGATGTTGGTCTTGGCGTGATCGCGCTCCAGCTGCTTCTCCAGCGTACGCAGCACCTGACGCTGGTGCTCGCCATCTTCCATGTCGATGAAATCGATGATGATGATCCCGCCCAGATTGCGCAGGCGCATCTGCCGGGCGATGGCGGTCGCCGCTTCCAGGTTGGTCTTGAAGATGGTCTCTTCGAGGTTGCGATGACCGACGAATGCGCCGGTGTTGACGTCGATGGTGGTCATCGCTTCGGCTGGATCGATCACCAAATAGCCGCCCGACTTGAGCGGCACCTTGCGCTCCAGCGCCTTCTGGATCTCGTCTTCGACGCCATACAGATCAAAAATTGGCCGCTCGCCGGGATAATGCTCAAGACGATCGGCGATTTCCGGCATCAGCTCGCCGACGAACTGGGTGGTTTTCTGGAAGGTTTCCCGGGAGTCGATGCGGATTTTCTCGATGCGCGGGCTGACCAGATCACGCAAGGTGCGCAGCGCCAGGCCCAGGTCTTCGTAGATGACACTGGCTGGGTTGATGGTCTTGATCTGCTCGCCGATCTGATCCCAGAGGCGGCGCAGGTAGCGGATATCCATCATGATCTCGTCGGCGCCCGCGCCCTCGGCGGCCGTGCGCAGGATGAAACCGCCTTTCTCCTTGATCCCTTCCTTGGCCACGCAATCGCTGACGACCTGCTTGAGCCGTTCACGCTCGGCTTCGTCCTCGATCTTCAAGGAGATCCCAACGTGAGCCGTACGTGGCATATAGACCAGATAGCGCGAAGGAATCGACAGCTGCGTGGTCAAACGTGCGCCTTTGCTGCCGATCGGGTCCTTGGTGACCTGCACCACCAGGCTCTGGCCTTCGTGCACCAGCGAGCTGATGGTTTCCACCGCTGGCCCTTCGCGCATGGAAATTTCCGAGGCGTGGATGAAGGCGGCGCGATCCAGGCCGATGTCGATGAACGCTGCCTGCATGCCAGGCAGCACGCGCACGACCTTGCCTTTGTAGATGTTGCCGACGATCCCGCGACGCTGGGTCCGTTCGACATGTACTTCCTGCAAAACCCCGTTCTCAACGACGGCCACGCGCGACTCCATCGGCGTGATGTTGATCAGAATCTCTTCACTCATGGCTTGTCACCTTCCAGGCATTGCCAACAGGGTATGCCGAAACGCTGGAGAATTTCTGCGGTTTCGCACAACGGCAAGCCGACGACGGCGGAATAACTGCCGCTGAGGTTTTCCACGAAGACGGCGCCCAGCCCTTGAATGCCGTAACTGCCCGCCTTGTCCTGCGGCTCGCCACTGGCCCAATAAGCGCGGGCTTCTTCGGCAGAGATCGCGCGCAAATGCACGCGACTGCTGACCACGCGGGTTTCACAATGCTGTTCGTCCACCACGGCGATGGCGGTCAGCACTTCATGTTCACGGTGGGACAGGGCGGCGAGCATGGCCAGGGATTCGGCCTCGTCGGCAGGCTTGCCGAGAATGCGGCCATCGAGCACCACGGCGGTGTCGGCACCAAGTACGCAGGCGGTGGGGTAAGCGGGGTCGTTGGCCAACTGCAGCAGACCGGCATCGGCCTTGGCACGGGCCAGACGCTCGACATATGCGGCCGGAGTTTCGTTCTGCAGCGCAGTTTCGTCGATATCCGCGTTGAGCGTGGTGAACGGCACACCGATCTGAGTCAGCAATTCACGACGGCGCGGGGAGCCGGAGGCGAGAAGCAGTTGGGGCATGGGACGTCTCCGTGTCAGTGATCACAAGCTTAGGCGTTGGGTGAAAACGGGTGACGCTTGCTCTCGTTTCTGTCGCAGACCCCGCTTCTGCCCGGAGGGCGTGGAAGCAGGCTTGCTCGCGATCTGCCGGGAACCGGCAGTAAAACCGGCGAACGCGGTCTGTCTGATACAACAAGGTTGTCAGGTTTTGCTGTCGCTGCGCACCAGATCGCAAGCAAGCTTGCTCCTACGGCCTGCGGCCAGAATCAAAAGCAGTCCAGAAGCAACCCGTCAATTGACCTTCAAACGCAAGCGCAACCCGCGCAGCCCGTAGCTGACCCAAGGCCAGAGCAGGGCGCTGACCAACGCCGGCAATACAAGGGCCAGGGTCGGCTGGCGGTTGCCAGTCAAGGCGCTGAGCCACAACTGGACCAACTGCGCGAGGCCGAAGATCACCAGAATCACCAGGCATTGCTGCCACATCGGGAACATGCGTAACCGCTGTTGCAGAGACAGGACCAGGAAGGTGATCAGCGTCAGGATCAACGCGTTCTGTCCCAGGAGCGTGCCGTAGAGCACATCTTCGGCCAGACCCAGCATCCACGCGGTGACCATGCCGATCTTGTGTGGCAGCGCCAGCGCCCAGAATGCCAGCAGCAGCGCGAGCCAAAGCGGGCGGAAGATTTCCATGAATTGCGGAAGCGGAGAGACGCTGAGCAGCAGGCCGATGGCGAAGGTCAACCAGACCACCCAGCCGTTCCGTGCGGGAGCATGACGAGCCATTATTCTTCCCTCGCGCGCGGCGCCGCGGGAGCGGCAGCCGGGGTGGCCGGTTTGGTCGCGGCGGGCCTGGCCTGTGGCTTGGCGGCGGGTTTGCTTGCCGCGGGCTTGGCAGGCATAGCGGCCGGGGTGGCAACAGGTGCAGCCGCCGGAGCCGATGAGGTGCTGTGGCCGGTCGCGGCAGGCTTGGGCACGGTGGCCGGAACCACGGGTTTGTTGGGGGTTGCCGCAGGCGTTGCGCCCGGTACCGTCGCTGAAGGCACGGCGGACGGATCGGCGGCCTGGCGGTCCAGCGATTCCTGTTGCTGCGCGGCATCGGCGGCGCGCTCTTCAGGCGAGCGGCCGTCGGAGAACACCAGCAGCAGATAACGGCTGCGGTTCAGCGCGGCAGTCGGCACGGCACGCACGATGGCAAATGGTTGGCCGGAATCGTGAATCACTTCCTTGACCGTCGCCACTGGATAACCTGCCGGGAAACGCTGGCCCAGACCGGAACTCACCAGCAGATCGCCTTCCTTGATGTCGGCGGTATCGGCCACATGGCGCAACTCCAAACGCTCCGGGTTGCCGGTGCCGCTGGCGATCGCGCGCAGGCCGTTACGGTTCACCTGCACCGGAATGCTGTGGGTGGCGTCGGTGAGCAGCAGCACACGGGAGGTGTACGGCATCAGTTCGACCACCTGCCCCATCAACCCGCGCGCATCGAGCACCGGCTGACCCAGCACCACGCCGTCGCGCTCGCCCTTGTTGATGATGATGCGATGGGTGAAAGGGTTGGGGTCCATGCCGATCAGCTCGGCGACTTCGACCTTCTCGTTGACCAGCGCGGAGGAATTGAGCAATTCGCGCAGCCGAACGTTCTGCTCGGTCAGGGCAGCCAGCTTTTGCAGGCGTCCTTGCAGCAGCAGGTTCTCGGTCTTGAGTTTTTCGTTATCGGCGGCAAGTTCGGTGCGGCTCCCGAACTGGCTGGCAACACCCTGATACAAACGCTCGGGCAGATCGGCGATCCAGTAGGACTGCATCAGCACCAGCGACATCTGACTGCGGACAGGCTTGAGCAGCGTGAAGCGTGCGTCCACAACCATGACTGCCACGGAGAGGACGACCAGCACCAACAGACGAACGCCCAGCGACGGGCCCTTTGAGAAAAGCGGTTTAATGGGCCGCTCCTTCCAGGGATGCTTGTGTTTGGCTGTGCTTATTCATGCGACATGAAACCGGCCTGGTGCGGATTGATGGAAATATGGAGTGCCAGACTTGCAGCATCGAGCTTTCAATACAACAGCAGGACGTCAGCAGATCAGACACGAACAGGCAGCACCGAGAAGTGCCGCCCGTTCAGCTCAACACAGTAGCAATCCGGCGACTTATTCGCTGGAGAGCAGGTCCATGGTGTGCTTGTCCATCATTTCCAGCGCACGACCACCGCCACGAGCGACGCAGGTCAGCGGGTCTTCGGCGACGATCACCGGCAGACCGGTTTCCTGAGCCAGCAGCTTGTCCAGGTCACGCAACAACGCACCACCTCCGGTCAGCACCAGACCGCGCTCAGCGATGTCCGAAGCCAGTTCCGGAGGGGATTGCTCCAGGGCGCTCTTGACCGCCTGAACGATGGTAGCCAGGGATTCCTGCAACGCTTCCAACACTTCGTTGGAGTTCAGGGTGAACGCACGTGGCACGCCCTCGGCCAGGTTACGACCGCGTACGTCGACTTCACGCACTTCGCCGCCCGGGTAGGCAGTGCCGATCTCCTGCTTGATGCGCTCGGCGGTGGATTCACCGATAAGGCTGCCGTAGTTGCGACGCACATAGGTGATGATCGCTTCGTCGAAACGGTCGCCACCCACACGTACGGATTCGGCGTAAACCACGCCGTTGAGCGAGATCAGGGCGATTTCAGTGGTACCACCACCGATATCGACGACCATCGAGCCGCGGGCTTCTTCGACCGGCAAGCCGGCACCGATGGCAGCGGCCATTGGCTCTTCGATCAGGAATACTTCACGTGCGCCGGCGCCCAGGGCCGACTCGCGAATGGCGCGACGCTCAACCTGGGTGGACTTGCAAGGTACGCAGATCAACACGCGAGGGCTTGGCTGAAGGAAGCTGTTTTCGTGCACTTTGTTGATGAAGTACTGGAGCATCTTTTCGCACACGCTGAAATCGGCGATCACGCCGTCTTTCATCGGACGAATGGCAGCGATGTTGCCCGGGGTACGGCCCAGCATACGCTTGGCTTCCATCCCGACAGCAACGACGCTCTTCTGATTTCCGTGGGTCCGAATGGCCACAACCGATGGCTCGTTCAGGACAATACCGCGCTCACGCACGTAAATAAGGGTGTTGGCAGTGCCCAGGTCGATGGAAAGATCGCTGGAAAACATGCCACGCAGTTTCTTGAACATGGGAAAGGGACCCTAGGGAACGCGTGGGTAAAAAAGTGCGGCAAACTCTAACAACGACAGGGATTTTGGGCAAGGAGCCAATATGCTAAATTGGCTGTTTTCCGAGCACTACCTTCGACGATCGCGGCCTTATGACCGCCTAAATCGCGTAGTGTTCCGCAATCTGACGTACGGTGCATTCCGTACGCATTCCACTGGAGAACCCCATGGCGCTTGATCGCTCCGACGTGGAAAAAATCGCTCATCTGGCCCGACTGGGGCTCAATGACGCCGATATCCCGCGTACTACTGAAGCACTGAACAGCATTCTCGGGCTGGTTGACCAAATGCAGGCGGTCGACACCGCCGGCATCGAACCCCTCGCGCACCCGCTTGAAGCCTCGCAACGCCTGCGTGAAGACGTGGTCAGCGAAGCCAATCATCGCGATTCCTATCAAGCCATCGCACCAGCGGTCGAAGACGGCCTTTATCTGGTTCCGAAAGTCATCGACTAAGGGAATGAGCCTGCAATGCATCAAATGACTCTGGCAGAGATCGCTCGCGGACTCGCCGACAAGAAGTTTTCCTCTGAAGAACTGACCCGCACCTTGCTGGCGCGCATCGCGCAGCTGGACCCGCAGGTCAACAGCTTCATTTCCGTCACCGAAGACCTGGCCATCACTCAGGCCCAGGCCGCCGACGCTCGTCGCGCGGCAGGCGAGAATGGCGCACTGCTGGGCGCCCCGCTGGCGCACAAGGACCTGTTCTGCACCAAGGGCATCCGCACCAGCTGCGCCTCGAAGATGCTCGACAACTTCAAGGCCCCGTATGACGCCACGGTCGTCGCCAAACTGGCCGCCGCTGGCACCGTGACTCTGGGCAAGACCAACATGGACGAATTCGCCATGGGCTCGGCCAACGAGTCCAGCCACTATGGCGCGGTGAAGAACCCGTGGAACCTGGAACACGTACCGGGCGGTTCGTCCGGTGGCTCAGCTGCCGCGGTTGCCGCTCGTCTGTTGCCTGCCGCCACCGGCACCGACACCGGCGGCTCGATTCGCCAGCCTGCCGCACTGACCAACCTCACCGGCCTGAAACCGACCTACGGTCGCGTCTCGCGCTGGGGCATGATCGCCTACGCATCGAGCCTGGATCAGGCCGGCCCGATGGCACGCACCGCCGAAGACTGCGCGCTGCTGCTGCAGGGCATGGCCGGTTTCGATATCAACGACTCCACCAGCATCGACGAACCCGTGCCTGATTACAGCGCCAGCCTCAACGATTCGCTGCAGGGTCTGCGCATCGGCGTACCAAAGGAATACTTCAGCGCCGGTCTTGACCCACGCATCGCCGACCTGGTCATGGCCAGCGTCGAAGAGCTGAAGAAGCTCGGCGCGGTGGTCAACGAAGTCAGCCTGCCGAACCTGCAACATGCGATCCCTGCTTATTATGTGATCGCGCCGGCAGAGGCATCCTCGAACCTGTCGCGTTTCGACGGCGTGCGCTTCGGCTATCGCTGTGAAGACCCGAAAGACCTGACCGACCTGTACAAGCGCTCCCGTGGCGAAGGCTTCGGCCCTGAAGTGCAGCGCCGGATCATGGTCGGTGCCTATGCGCTGTCTGCAGGTTACTACGACGCTTACTACCTGCAAGCGCAGAAGATTCGTCGCCTGATCAAGAACGACTTCATGAATGCCTTCAAGGACGTCGATGTGATCCTCGGCCCGACCACGCCGAACCCGGCCTGGAAAATCGGTGCCAAGAACGCCGACCCGATTTCCGCGTACCTGGAAGACTTCTACACCATCACTGCCAACCTCGCGGGCTTGCCGGGCCTGTCGATGCCAGCCGGCTTCGCCGACGGCTTGCCAGTGGGCGTGCAACTGCTCGCGCCGTACTTCGAGGAAGGCCGCCTGCTTAATGTCGCTCACCAATATCAGTTGGTAACCGACTGGCACACCCGCTCGCCGGCCGGCTTCTAAGGAGAAAACACATGCAATGGGAAGTCGTCATCGGGCTGGAGATTCACACTCAGCTCACCACCCAATCGAAGATTTTCTCCGGTAGCGCCACCACGTTCGGCTCCGAGCCCAACACTCAGGCCAGCCTCGTAGACCTCGGCATGCCCGGTACGCTGCCGGTGCTGAATAAGGAAGCCGTGCAGATGGCGGTCAAATTCGGCCTGGCCATCGACGCCGAGATCGGCCAGCACAACGTGTTCGCTCGCAAGAACTACTTCTACCCCGACCTGCCCAAGGGCTACCAGATCAGCCAGATGGAGTTGCCGATCGTTGGCAAGGGCCACCTGGACATCACCCTGGAAGACGGCACCATCAAGCGTATTGGCGTGACTCGTGCTCACCTTGAGGAAGACGCCGGCAAGAGCCTGCACGAAGACTACAGCGGCATGACCGGCATCGACCTGAACCGCGCCGGCACACCATTGCTCGAAATCGTTTCCGAACCGGACATGCGTTCGGCCAAGGAAGCGGTCGCCTACGTCAAGGCCATGCACGCGCTCGTGCGCTACCTGGGCATCTGCGACGGCAACATGGCCGAAGGCTCGCTGCGTTGCGACTGCAACGTGTCTATTCGCCCCAAAGGCCAGGTCGAGTTCGGCACCCGCTGCGAGATCAAGAACGTCAACTCGTTCCGTTTCATCGAGAAGGCGATCAACAGCGAGATCCAGCGTCAGATCGACCTGATCGAAGACGGTGGCAAAGTCATTCAGCAGACGCGCCTGTACGACCCGAACACCAACGAAACCCGCGCCATGCGCAGCAAGGAAGAAGCCAACGACTACCGTTACTTCCCCGACCCTGACCTGCTGCCGGTGATCATCGAGGATTCGTTCCTGGAGCAAACCCGCGCCACCCTGCCGGAATTGCCGCCGCAGAAACGCGAGCGCTTCCAGTCGCAATTCGGCTTGTCGCTTTACGATGCCAGCGTCCTGGCTTCCAGCCGCGAACAAGCAGAGTACTTTGAGCAGGTTGTGGGTATCGTGGGCGATGCCAAGCTGGCGGCCAACTGGGTCATGGTTGAGCTGGGTTCGTTGCTGAACAAAACCAACTCAGATATGACCAAGCCTCCTATCTCTGCAGAGCAACTGGGCGGCATGCTGTTGCGAATCGTTGATAAGACTATTTCTGGCAAAATCGCTAAAGAGATTTTGGAGGCAATGCTTGCTGGAGAATGCGTAGAGATCGGTATTGGCAGCGCGGATGAAATCATTGAGCAACGCGGCCTCAAGCAAGTGACTGACAGCGGCGCCATCGAGTCGATTCTCGACGACATGCTGGCGGCCAATGCCGAACAGGTCGAACAGTACCGCGCGGCCGATGAAGCCAAGCGCGGCAAGATGTTCGGCTTCTTCGTCGGGCAGGCCATGAAAGCGTCCAGAGGCAAGGCCAACCCAGGGCAGGTCAACGAATTGTTGAAGCGCAAGCTGGAAGGTTAATAGCCTCGCCGAACCTGTAGAAGCGCGCCTGCCCGCGATGCGTTGCGTCGGACAACGATGAGTTGTCAGCGCAATTGCAGCCGCGGGCAAGCGCGCTCCCACAGGTGATGTTCTACCGACTCAAAGGACTGCAACCCATGCGGCGGCTCCTCGGCGCTTGCGCCCTACTCTCCCTGCTGGCCGGTTGCGCCAGCGAAGGCATCATCGATCCACACGGTTACAACGCCACCGGCGGGGCCTCGTATTACGGCTCGCGCCATCAGGGCACGCGCACCGCCAGCGGCGAACGCTTCGACCAGGGATCCCTGACTGCCGCCCATCGCCAACTGCCTTTCGGCACCCGCGTGCAAGTCACCAACCTGGACAATGATCGCGAGGTCATCGTCCGTATCAACGATCGCGGCCCGCATACGCGCGGACGATTGATCGACGTATCCCGTGCAGCCGCCGAGCAATTGGGTATGCTGCGCAGCGGAACCGCCCAAGTGCGGGTGCAAGCTCTCGACGACTGATCCTGACCGATCCAAAGGTGCCCTGAATTCTCGCCTTATCGACCCTTCCACTGCCCACGCTGATCGAGCTGATCGGTGGTCTGTTGCTGATGATCATCGGTGCCGAACTGTCGGTGCGTGCCGCCGTGGCCCTGGCTATCCTACTGAAAACCCGCCCGCTGTTTCTCGGGCTGACGGTCGTCGCCCTTGGCAGCAGCGCGCCACAGATGGCCGTCGGTCTGCAGGCGGCATTGACCGACAGCACTGACATCGCCGTGGGCAGCGTCATCGGCAGCAATATCTTCAATATTCTGGTGACCCTCGGCCTCTCGGCGCTGATCATCCCTCTGCGCGTGGCAAGGCAACTGGTGCGCGTCGACCTGCCGTTGATGATCGGCGCTACCGCGCTGGTGGCCGGACTGGCCTGGAATGGCGTGTTGAGTGTGCTGGACGGGGTGATTCTGCTGATCGCCATGGCCTGCTATCTGGCTGTCGTGGTGCGGCAGTTCGCTCATGGCGCGCGGCACTTCAGCGCCAATGCTGAAACCCCGCGGCGTAAGGCCTGGCCCATTCTCGCTCGTTTGGCGTTGATGGTCTGTGGATTGGCGCTGTTGATTTTCGGCAGCCATCTTCTGGTCGCTGCAGCGGTGGTGATCGCGCAGGATCTGGGGCTGTCGGAACGCGTGATCGGGCTGACCGTGATCGCGGGCGCCACCTCCCTCCCCGCCTTGATGACCTCGCTGATCGCCGCCCTGCGCGGGGAACGGGATATCGCTGTGGGCAACATCATCGGCAGCAACCTGTTCAATCTGCTGGGGGTGCTCGGGATCACATCGCTGATCGCCTCGGGGCCGCTGTCGATCTCACCCAACGCGCTGGACTTCGACCTGCCGGTGATGCTCGGCGTCGCAGTGTTGTGTCTGCCGCTGTTCTATTCGGGGTATCGAATTACCCGGCTGGAGGGGTTGCTGTTATTAGGGCTGTACGCGGTGTACGCACTGCACATCGTCTCGTTCACCACCGGCATGCCCCTGGCGGAGCGGCTGGAACGGCTGATGATTCACTATGCGTTGCCGGTATTGGGGGCGGGGGTTTTGATCAGTACGGTAAGGGCTTGGCGCAGGCAGCATTGAGAGCGCCTTGGTTCGCCAAACCTTATGAGGAACCTTTTCCCTGTGGGAGCACGCTTGCCCGCGAAATCGGTGTATCAGATATGCATACGCTGACTGACACTACGCATTCGCGGGCAAGCGCGCTCCTACAGTTGGTGTGATGCCACGCTCTAAATCCACCCGCCCCACTGCAGAATGAAAATCCCGATATTGGTGGTCACTGCCGCTGCCAGCGTGGTCATGACGATGATCGACGCCGCCAGCTCGTGATTCCCTTCGGCGGCGCGGGCCATGACGAAGCTGGCCGATGCGGTGGGCGCGCCGAAGTACAGGAACAGGATGCCCAGTTCGGCGTGACGAAAGCCCAGCAACCACGCGCCCAGGGTGCAGACCAGAGGCAACCAGACCATCTTCATCATGCTCGCGCTGATTGCCAGCCCGCCACTTTCTCGCAAGGACTTCAACGACAGCGTGCCGCCAATGCACATCAAGGCCAGCGGCAGGGTCATCTGCGCCAGATAGCTGCCGGACGTGTCGAGCCATTTCGGCAGACCGATGCCGAAGTAGGCGAACGGAGTGGCCGCGACGATGCTGATGATCAAGGGGTTGGCCACCACGCTTTTGCAGATGCTCCACGGGTCGGACTTGATCACCGGGCTGTAGACCGCCAGCACGATGGTCGAGAGGGTGTTGTAGAACAGGATTACCAGCGCGGCGAGGATCGCACCGAGCGAAATGCCGTAGTCGCCGTACATGCTCGCCGCCAGCGCCAGCCCGATGACCCCGTTATTGCCGCGAAATGCGCCCTGGACATAGATGCCGCGCTCGACGAAAGGCACGCGATAGATCGCCCAGCCCCAGACCAGCGCAAAGCCCACCAGCGTGGCAATGATGAAGTAGATCAGCACCGCCGGTTGCAGCGCCGCATGCAGGTCGGCATGGATGATGCCCAGGAACAGCAGCGCGGGCATGGTGCAATTGAACACCAGCGAGGATGCGGTGTGAATGAAGCTGTCGTTGATCCAGCCGACACGTTTGAGCACCACACCCAGAAATAACATGGCGAACACCGGTGCGGTGATGTTCAGGGTTTCCCAAAAAATTGCCAGCATGCACGCCAAACCCTGAGCCGTCGTTAGGTGGCTAATGATAGGCCAGCGGCGGGCTAAGTGTTATCGGGAATTGCGTAGTTATCGTACAACCGTCGGAGTATCGGCCTTGTAGGAGCGCGCTTGCCCGCGATGGCGGTAGGTCGGCGACGGATTTGTTGACTGACCAACCGTATTCGCGGACAAGCTCCTACAGGATCACGCGGTATGATCCGACGGCACCAGCTTCTTCTCAAACACCGAAACTCCGTCCAGATCCCGCAGGGTCACCGTCATTTCGCCGCTCTGGCCATCGATATTCACCTCACCAAAAAACTGAAACCCGGCAAAGGGCGAGGTGTTCTGTGCAGGCGGGGCTTTCTGGAATACCAGTTCCGGGCCGAAGGTCTTGTCCAGCGTGTTGGGACCGAAGCTGCCCGCATTCAAAGGCCCTGCAACGAACTCCCAGAACGGGTCGAAATCCTGGAAAACCGCCTGATCCGGATGATAGTGATGGGCGGCGCAGTAATGCACGTCGGCGGTCAGCCATACCGTGTCGCGAACCTTGTGCTGACGCAGGAACCCGAGTAACTCAGCGACTTCCAGCTCACGGCCTTTCGGCGCGCCATTGTCGGTATTGGCGATGGCCTCCCAGCGCATCACCCCTGGGCTGATTTCACCATCGGGAACGCCAAGGCTGATCGGCATATCCGCAGCGATGACCTTCCACTGCGCGTCCGACGCCCGCAATTCACGCTTGAGCCAATCCAGCTGTTCACGCCCGAGAAACGCCGTGGTCGGCCCCGGCTTGTCGGCCAGGTTGGCATCGTTGCCATCGCGATAGCTGCGCATGTCGAGCACGAACACATCCAGCATCGGCCCGTAGCCGAGTTTGCGATACACCCGACCGCCATTGTCCGCGCTCTGCAAGCGCATCGGCGCGTATTCCAGAAACGCCTGGCGCCCACGGGAGGCCAACAGCTGGATGTCTTTGACCTTGTAGCGC
Source organism: Pseudomonas bohemica (assembly GCF_002934685.1). Lineage (GTDB taxonomy): Bacteria > Pseudomonadota > Gammaproteobacteria > Pseudomonadales > Pseudomonadaceae > Aquipseudomonas > Aquipseudomonas bohemica. Next base: position 46,984 of record NZ_NKHL01000095.1, on the reverse strand, counting down.
TCGTCCAGCTGCTTGCCGGGCGACCAGTTGTTACTCACTTCATGGTCGTCCCACTGCCAGATCTGCGGGACCTCGGCGTTGAAGCGGCGCAGGTTCTCGTCCATCAGGTTGTAGCGATAGGCGCCGCGGTATTCGTCGAGGGTTTCGGCGACTTTGCTCTTCTCTTCGGTGGTGATGTTGCGCCAGATGCGGCCGCCTTCGGTGACCACTTCGGCCGGCACTGGGCCGTCAGCGTAAATGGTGTCGCCGCTATGGACGAAGAAATCCGGCAGACGCAGACGCATGGCTTCGTAGATGCGCATGCCGCCAATGTCCGGATTGATGCCGAAGCCCTGCCCGACCGTGTCGCCACTCCAGACGAAGCGGATATCACGACGGGTTTGCGGCACGCTGCGCAGATGGCCAAACCAGGGCTCGCTGGCAACACCGGTTTGCGCATCTTCGAAGAACACCCGGTAGAAGATGGCCTGATCGCTGGGCAGCCCGGTCAGTTCGACGCGCGCGGTGAAGTCCGTGCGTTGATCGGCGAGCAGCGAAACCGTGCGGCGCGGATTGCTGAACATGCTGCGAGTGTCCCATTCCACCACCATGCGCGAAGGCCGATCGCTGCGGCTCCAGACCATCGCGCGATCCCCTAGCAGGTCGCCGGACTGCACGCCGTCGGTCATTTTCGGGCGATCCTTGACCGAGGCGATGACCGCAGGCGCAAGGCCCGGCAAGAGCAATCCGGCGCCAGCGGCCTGAATGATGCGGCGGCGTGTCAGGTCGAACTGAGTCATTTTTATTCCCCCTCAAGCGAATGCCAAAGAAGGAAAACTACCAACGGATTGTTGGGGGAATGTGACAAAGGCAGGTGAACACAGGACCTGCGCAGACTGTGTGAAAACGCCGACGAACGATTGAACTGCGCGTTCCTATGTAAATTCTGAAAAGATCGGCCGGTGTGCGGACTTGGAATTTACGTAGCAGCGCAATTGGCAGTTCATTTTTTTAACCAGTCATTGAGGCTGAGGTTTTCACACAGCTTGTGTGGGAGTGAACTTGCTCACGAAGGTGGAATTCCGGACCCTGCATCTTTCATGTATGCACAGGCTCCTTCGTGAACAAGCGCGCTCCCAGAGGGTACTGAGCGCCTGTCGAATCAAGCCCCTGCTGGTACCGCATCCAGCTCGACCGCCTCAGGTCGCTTCAACAGCGCATACAACACTCCGGTCACCACACTGCCGACGACGATTGCCAACAGGTACAACAACGCGTGGTTGATGGCGTTCGGGATGAGCAACACGAACAGCCCGCCGTGAGGCGCCATGAGTTTGCAGCCGAAGAACATCGACAAGGCGCCGGTCAGTGCGCCGCCTACGATGCTGGCGGGGATCACGCGCAGCGGGTCTTTCGCGGCAAACGGGATCGCGCCTTCGGAGATGAAGCACAGGCCCAGCACGAACGCTGCCTTGCCCGCTTCGCGTTCGCTTTGGGCGAACTTGCGGCGAGCGATCATCGCGGCGATGCCCATGCCGATAGGCGGCACCATCCCCGCCGCCATGGTCGCCGCCATCGGCGCGTAACTCTGCGACGCCAGCAACCCCACCGAGAACGCATAGGACGCCTTGTTGATCGGCCCGCCGAGATCCACGCACATCATCGCCCCGAGCAGCACGCCCAACAGAATCGCGTTGGTGGTGCCCATGCTGTCGAGGAAGTGGGTCAGCCCTTCGAGCATCCCGGCCACCGGCTTGCCGACCACGTAGATCATCACCAGACCCGTGAACAGACTCGCCAGCAGCGGAATGATGAGAATCGGTTTCAGCGCCTCGACACTGGCCGGCAACTTCGCGTAGCGATTGATCGCAGCCGCGCTGTAGCCGGCGAGAAAGCCCGCGACGATACCGCCGATAAACCCCGCGCCCAATGTGCTGGCCAACAGCCCGCCGATCATCCCCGGCGCGAGCCCCGGCCGATCAGCGATTGAATAAGCGATGTAACCGGCCAGCAACGGCACCATCAATTTGAATGCTGCATCGCCTCCAATCTGCATCAATGCGGCGGCCAGCGAACCCGGATTGTCCTTCGCCGCGTTGATGCCGAACACGAACGACAGCGCGATCAGCAGCCCGCCTGCCACCACCATCGGCAGCATGAACGACACGCCAGTGAGCAGGTGTTTGTAAACGCCGGTCTTCTCTTTGTTCGCCGGGGCGTTGGGGGCCGTTGCAGCAGACTCGACCTCAGCTTCAGCCAAGGCTTTCCTCAGCGTCGTTTCGGACTGCTTGAGGGCAATCCCGGTGCCGCAGCGATAGATACGCTTACCGGCGAAACGCTCGGTGGCAACCTCGATATCGGCGGCCAGCAACACCACATCGGCATCGGCAATGGCCTGGGCACTGAGCGGGTTGCGCGCGCCGACCGAGCCTTGGGTTTCCACGTGCAAGTCATAGCCGAGTTTTTTCGCCGCCTGCTGGATCGCTTCTGCGGCCATGAAGGTGTGCGCAACGCCCGTCGGGCAGGCGGTCACCGCCACCAGACGGGGAGCCTTGGCGACGATTGCGTCGGGGGCCGGTGCTACGCTTTCACTGGCCACATAAGGTTTCGCCAGTTCGTTCGCCGAACGCATGAAACCGTCGATATCCTGCAACGCCCGGGAAGGTGTCGCCTGATACAGACGCTTGCCCGAGAACCGCGTCAGATCCAGCGGCCCGGTATTGACCACCAGCACCCAGTCGGCGCTGGCGATGTCTTGGGCAGAAAGCTGCTTTTGCGGATCACGCGGGTCATGCACTTCGACGCTGGTGGCCCAACCCTGACGCTGCGCCGCCGCATCGAGCAAGCGGGCGCTGAGGACACTGCTGATCTTGCCGTTCGGGCATGCCGTGACAATGGCTAACTTCATCACACTTCCTCTCTTCTTGTTCGGTCGGCGCTATTGGGTCATGGGGCGTACATTGACGCCGCCTTCCAGCCGTTTGAGTTGCACAGTGTCATTGATGCCAAAGCCAATCTGGGTCACCGCCATGGCGGCAATCGCGGTGGCCGTGCGCAGGGTCTGCTCGGGTGTGTGCCCGCTGAGCAGACCGTGAACCATCCCCGCCAATAACGAATCCCCCGCGCCTACCGTGCTTGCCACGCTGACCTTGGGTGGCAGTGCCTGCAACGCCACGTCGGCGCTGAACCAATGCACGCCTTCCGAACCTTGGGAGATCACTACATGCTCGATCCCACGCTGACGCAGGTTCGCGGCGGCCTGCGCTTGAGCGGCGATGGAAATGATCGGCGCATTCAGCGCATCGGCCAATTCTTCGGTGTTGGGTTTGATCAGCCAGGGCGAGGCTTCAAGGCCAGCGCGCAGGGCTTCGCCACTGGTGTCCAGCGCGACCTTCAGGCCCATGGCGTCGAATCGTTGCAGCAGCGTCTTGAGCCATTGCGCATCGACCCCGCGGGGCAAGCTGCCCGCCACGATCACGGCATCGAAGTCGCCAGCGATCTGTTCGATGCGGGTCGCCAGCGCCTGCTGCGCCTGGAGGCTGACCTGAGGACCGGGGCCGTTCAGATCAGTGATGCGACCACTGCTTTCCGCCAGCTTGATGTTGCTGCGGGTCTCCCCTGGCACGCGGACGAACTCATCGATAAAGCCGCGCTTGGCGAACAACGACTCGAACGGCTTCTGATTATCGACGCCGAGAAAGCCCGCCACGGTCAGGGTATGCCCAAGATCCGCCAGCACCTGGGCAACGTTGATGCCCTTGCCTGCCGCATGGCTGAGCATCGCTTCGCTGCGGTTGACCTGCCCTACGTGCAACGGCCCCAACTGCACGGTCAGGTCCAGCGCCGGGTTGGTGGTCAATGTCAGAATTTTCGCCATTACAGCCCCTCCACGAGGGCACGCACTTCAGCGGCGCTTCCCACAGCCAGCGCGGCTTGCGCGAGCTGTCGAGCACCGACCACATTCAATTCGCGCACGCAGGCTTTGACTTCACCCACACTGCGCGCCGCGACGCTCAATTCATCCACATCCAACCCCACCAGCACCGGCACAGCCAAAGGGTCGGCCGCCAACTCGCCGCAAACACCAACCCATTTGCCGTGGGCATGGGCGGCGCGCACGGTGATGTCGATCAGTTGCAGAACCGCCGGGTGCAAGCCATCGGCCTGGGCCGACAAAGTCGGATGACCACGGTCGATGGCCAGGGTGTATTGCGTCAGGTCGTTGGTGCCGACACTGAAGAAGTCCACCTCTTTAGCCAGCACCGGCGCCAGCAACGCCGCTGACGGCACTTCGATCATGATCCCCAGTTGCAGGTCGGCGACCGGGATTTCCGCACGCAGGCGCTCGGTCATGTCCCGCGCCAGACGCCATTCTTCGACGGTGCCGACCATGGGAAACATGATCCGCAACGGCCGGTTGTCCGCCGCACGCAGCAACGCGCGCAATTGGCTCTCCATCACCTCGGGACGTTGCAGGGTCAGGCGAATGCCGCGCACGCCGAGGAAAGGGTTTTCCTCCTTGTCGATCGGCCAGTACGGCAGGGGTTTATCGCCGCCCACATCGAGGGTTCGCACCACCAGCGGGCGGCCTTGAAGGTCATCCAGCACGCGGCGGTATTCGGCCTCTTGCGTGTTTTCGTCAGGAGCCGAACTGTGCGCCATGAACAGCAATTCGGTGCGCAACAGGCCGATGCCTTCAGCGCCCTGCTCGACCGCTGCCGGGGTCCCGGCGCTGTCGCCGATGTTGGCGAACACCTCGACCGCGTGGCCGTCCCTGGTAATCGCCGGCTCCATGCGCAAGGCAGCAGCCGCTTTCAGGCGATGCTCGCGTGTATCGCGATCGAGCAAGGCGCGTTGCAGGGTCGGCTCGTCCGGCGCGACATCGAGTCGGCCGCGCTGACCATCGATCAACAACACAGTGCCGGACTTGATCAACAGCACCGCATCACCGGCCCCCACCAGCGCCGGAATACCCAGCGCCCGCGCAACGATAGCGCTGTGGGCCGTCGCGCCGCCGCGAGCGGTGAGAATCCCGGCCACGCGCACGGGGTCGAGCCGCGCGACGTCGGAGGGGCCGACTTCATCCATCACCAGAATGTAGGGTTCTGTCGGCTCGACCAGGTCGTCGACGCCGCAGATATGCGCCAGCACGCGACGACCGATGTCACGCAGGTCCGCGGCGCGCTCCGCCAGCAGTGCGTCCTTGAGTTGCTCCTGTTGCCGGGCGGCGGTGTCGATCACATGCGCCCACGCGGCGGCGGCGCTCTCGCCTTGCTTGAGGCGCAGCACCACCTCGTCGACGAGCTCGGGATCGTCGAGCATTTCCTGATGGGTGATGAAAATCTCGCGAATGGCCTTGGCCGTGCTGCGCTGGATCAGCCCCTCGATGTCCTCGCGCACCTGTGCCAGCGCCCCCTGCAGACGCTCGTGCTCGGCGTGATGGGACTCGCCCAGCAACGGATAGTCGAACACCGGCAGCACGTGGACATGGGCGGGGCCAGTGGCGATCCCAGGCGCGGCAGGTACGGCCTGGATCTGCGAGCCGGCAGCGGGCGCACTCAAATGTCTTTCCACGGCCGCGGCAATGGGTGTTGGCGCCGCTTCGGTCGGCAGTGGTTCGATCTCTTCGCCCAGACCATCGAGCACAGCCGCGACGAGCGCGGGCAAGACGTCACTGGCGACGGTCGGCTCGGCAATGAATTCCAGCACCTGACCACGCCGCACGCCCAGGCTCAGCAGCTTGCTCAGACTTTTGACCGACACGGGGTTTTCGGCGCTATCGACGATGCGCACGCGGACTTCGCCTTCGAAATTCTTCGCCAGTTGCGCCAAGACTTTTGCGGGACGCGCATGCAGCCCGTGGGCGTTGCCGAGCGGGACACGTTCGCTCGGCCAGTCAGGCGGCACGTCACCCCCCAACGCCTGCAATACGGCGCGGCTGCTGGTGGCCTGCCCAAGCTCCTGGCCACGCCCCTCGATCAGCAGCGCGCACAGACGCTCGAGCAGCGCTTCATGGGATTCACCCAGACTGGCGAGGCAGAACAGGCCGTTGAGCGGCTGCCCCAGATGGCGCATCGGTTTATCCGGGGTGACGAATGCCAGGCCCGGTTTATTGACCATCTGCTCGCTGTGCAGCCACCACAGCCCATCGCCCAGCGGCAGCGGCTCGACCTGTTGCAGTACAGCGGCAAAACCGTTGTTCACGCATTCGGCGCGGCGCAGCAAGCGCGCGCCACGCCAGACCAGCTCTTCGAAATCATCGACCGACGCGCCGAGGCTGATCATCTGCGCGTCCAGCGCCAACTCTTGCGGCGCGCCTTGTAGCAACTTGAGCAGCGCCTCGGGGGTGTTCGCCTGCCGCAATGCCAGGCCCAGATCGGCCTCGCCGAGGGCGCGGGTCAGCAGCTGCAAGAGGCGCAGGTGTTCGTCGGACTTGGCCGCAATACCGATGGCCAGATACACCATCTGCCCATCGCCCCAATCCACGCCCTGCGGAAACTGCATCAAGCGCACGCCGGTGGCATACACCTGATCGCGGGTTTGCGGCGTACCGTGGGGAATCGCGATGCCCTGCCCCAGAAAGGTCGAGCCCTGCTGCTCGCGGGCCTGCAGGCCTTGCAGATAACCGGGGGCCACCAAACCGTCAGTCACCAGCATGTCGGCGAGCAATTGCAGCGCGGCGGGTTTATCCACAGCCGATTGGTCCATGCAAATTTGCTCAACGGTCAGCTCGAGCATCGCTTTCTCCTGATTCTTGTTGTAAGGCTGTAAGTGGCCAAGGCTGCAGTACCAACGTTTGATGTCAGACCACCATTTTGGCTAGACAGCAGCAATAAAATGGTCTGCTGAATCGTTTAATCTAGATCGGCGGGCACGTTACTCGATATTGTTGGCCGATTGAAGCACTGCCGGTCGATTGATTCAGGAAGCGTCCGAAAAACCCAAAGTGACAAGGGTCTGCTGTAATGATGTCCATGAATCGGTGAAAATCTCGCCCGCAGTCCCTCCGAGCCAAAAATAAAAGGAACGTCCGCTTGAAACTCAGTGATATTGCGCGTTTGGCCGGTGTATCCGTTACCACTGCCAGCTACGTGATCAACGGCAAGGCCGAACAACAGCGCATCAGCAACGCGACGGTCGAGCGCGTGCGTGCAGTGGTCGAGGCCCATGGTTTTCGGCCGAACCCGCAAGCCGCCGGCCTGCGCAGTCGGCACACCCGCACACTGGGCTTCATCCTGCCAGACCTGGAAAACCCCAGTTACGCGCGCATCGCCAAGCAGCTCGAACAAGGCGCCCGCGCCCGCGGTTATCAGTTGCTCATTGCCAGCTCCGACGATGATCCCATCAGCGAGTTGCAGTTGTTGCAGCTGTTCCGCGCCCGTCGCTGTGATGCACTGTTTGTCGCCAGTTGCCTGCCCGCCAGCGATGACAGCTATCGCGAGCTGCAAAAGCACGGTGTTCCGGTCATCGCCATCGATCGCGAGATGGACCCGACGCACTTTTGCTCGGTGGTCAGCGACGACCACGATGCCAGCCAGCAACTGACCCGCAGCCTGCTGGAAATCCGGCCACGGCATATCGCGCTGATCGGCGCCCGTCCTGAGCTTAGCGTGAGTAAGGCCCGTGCCAGCGGTTTCGAAGATGCATTGAACGACTTCAAAGGCTCGGTCATCGTCGAGCACGGTGAATCCTTCAGCCGTGAATGCGGGCTGCGCATCGCCGGTGAAATGCTCGATCGGCTGGGCTACTTCCCCGATGCGTTGATCACCACCTCCTATGTCTTGTTGCAGGGTGTGTTCGACCTGCTGCATGCCCGCGGCTTGAACCCGGACCAGCTGCACCTGGGCACGTTCGGCGACACACAACTGCTCGATTTCCTGCCGCTGCCGGTCAATGCCATGGCTCAGCAGCATCAGCTGATCGCCGAGAAAGCCCTGGCCCTGGCGCTTTCGGCCGTTGAGCAGGACCAATACGAACCCGGTGTCAACGCCATCGTGCGCACCTTCAAAAAGCGCATTCACGAGGCTTGAACGTGACGTTGATCGACACCCATACGCATCTGGATTTCGATGATTTCGACGTCGATCGCCAAGTCGTGCTCAGTCATTGTCGAGCGCTGCAAGTAGAACGGATCGTGGTGCTGGGGGTCTATCAGCGCAATCTGCAACGGGTGTGGGATCTGGCGCTCAGCGAGCCCTCCGTTTACGCCGCGCTGGGCCTGCACCCGATTTATCTGGATGAACATCTTCTTGAACACATGCACGATTTGCGCGAGCAGCTTGCCCGGCTGGCGGGTCATCCCAAGCTGTGTGCGGTGGGCGAAATCGGCCTGGATTATTACGTTGAGTCGCTGGACAGGATGCAGCAGCAAGCGCTGTTCGACAGCCAGTTGCAGATGGCCGCCGACTTCAATCTTCCTGTCCTGCTCCATGTCCGTCGCAGCCACGCCGACACCATCGCCACGCTCAAGCGTTTCAAGCTCAAGCGAAGGGGGATCGTTCATGCGTTCGCGGGTAGTCGCGAAGAGGCCAAGGAGTACATCAAGTTGGGATTCAAGCTAGGGCTCGGCGGGGCAGCGACCTGGCCCCAGGCGCTGCGCATGCACCGGGTGCTCGCCGAGCTGCCACTGAGCAGCGTGGTGCTGGAAACCGATTCGCCCGATATGGCCCCTGCGATGTTTCCCGGCCAGCGCAATAGCCCGGAACATCTGCCGCAGATCTGCGCAGCGCTGGCTGGCCTGATGAACGTATCTGCCGAGCGACTGGCGCAGGTCAGCAGCGAAAACGCCTGTGAAGTCTTCGGCTGGAATTAAAACGCCATCCGCCAGAATTAATTTTGTAAAAAGAAATTTCGACCACTCCCAGCGGTCCCTTGCATATCTACCCCCGATAGCTAAGGACACCGGCAATGAAATTCTCCAAATTCGCACAAGCGCTGTCGAAATGGACCGGCAGCCCCCGGACCTTTCTGGTCGCGATTCTGTTGATTTGCGCGTGGGCCGCAACGGGTCCAATGTTCCATTACAACGACACCTGGCAGCTGATCATCAATACCTCTACTACCATCATCACCTTCCTTATGGTGTTTCTGATCCAGAACACCCAGAACCGCGATACCGACCAGTTGCACATCAAGATCGACGAATTGTTGCGCGTAACCAAGGATGCGCAGAACGCCGTGCTCAGTCTGGACAACCTGGATCAGAAAGAGCTGCACGACCTGCGCAAGAAATACAAGGCCATGGGGGACAAGGAAGCGGCCGATCACACCCAGCCCTTTCCCGAATGCGAAGCCGACGAAACCCGCAAAGCCTCAAGCCAGACCGCTGACCACTGATCAGCCAACGAGGAACTACGCCGATTTGCACTCTTCTTACCTGATAAGCCCCGCGAGGCGGGGCTCATTGAGCATGCAATCGGGAGACTGAAAATGCCCACTCAAAACAAAGACAAGTACACCGCCGAGCAAAAGAAAAAAGCGGCGCATATCGAAGACAGTTACGAGTCCAAGGGCGTGTCCAAGGGCGAGGCCGAATCCCGCGCCTGGGCGACCGTCAATAAGCAGTCCGGCGGCGGTGAGAAAAAAGGTGGCTCGGGCACCAAAAAGCCTGCGAGCGCCAAGTCCCACGACCGTAAGGACTCGGCCAAGCGCGCCGCCGCCACCAAACACGGCGCGCCACGCAATAAGGGCGGGCAGTCGCTGGATGCGCAGACCAAGGTCGATCTGATGCAACGGGCACGCGGACTGAACATCTCTGGCCGCTCCACCATGAGCAAGCAGGAGTTGATCAGTGCGATTCGCAAGGCGGCATGAGAGAGCCAATCGACCGTCCACCTTCCCGTTGTAGCAATCCGGCTTGCCGGTGGTGATGGATTCAAAATCGCCATCACCGACAAGCCGCGCCGCTACGCAAGGTCGCCGCGCATTGCACAGGGAGTTAGCCCATGAGCGGATCACGCAGCTTTGCAAAGTCTGAAGTCGTTCTGCTGGCTACCCACAAGAAACTGGCAATCCATGAGACGGTGGTGCAGCAGGTTCTGGCCGAAAAAATCGCCAGCTTACTGGGAGCAGAGTTCGTCGGCGCCTATGATCCGGCGCTGCACATGGGGCATGCCCTGTATTACATTCCATCCGACACTCTGATCGGCAAGCAGGCAGGCGAACAGCTGAATGTTCGCAGCGTCGACGATTTCTTCGGCGGGCTGATCGATTACCCCTTCATGGCAACCAAGGCCATTTCTCACCCCCTCCTCAAAGGCGCGACAGCCAAACCCGCAGGTTGGTCGGAGCGCTTTTTCGAAAGCGCCGCCGACGCGGTGTTGAAGGGCTTCAGCGTATTCAATGTAGATGATGCCAAGCGCGCGGGTTCGCAGTTGCTCAAGGATGGCCCTGTTCGGGTCAAACCCGTGTTGGCGACCGCAGGCCGCGGTCAAGTTGTGGTCGCGTCGGAACGCGAACTGGATAAGGCTCTTGCGCAGCAGAACATGGCCGAGGTCGAACAATGGGGTCTGGTGCTGGAGGAGGATTTGCAGGATGTCATCACCTACAGCGTCGGCCAGATCCAGGTCGCTGGCATTGTGGTCAGTTACCACGGCACGCAGAGCCTGACCGAGGACAACGATGGCGAGATCGTTTACGGCGGCTCGTCGCTGTGGCTGGTGCGCGGTGACTACGATGAACTGCTCAAGCTCGAGCTTGACGATGACGTGCGACGCTCGGTGACTCAGGCCATGAGCTACGAAAAGGCCGCGCTGGCCTGCTTTCCGAATTTCCTGGCGTCGCGACGAAACTACGATATCGCTCACGGCACCAACGCTCGCGGCCAGGTTCGTTCCGGCGTGCTGGAGCAGTCCTGGCGAATCGGTGGCGCCAGCCCCGCCGAGGTCGAAGCGTTGATGGCATTCGCCGCCGATCCCCTGCTGCAACGCATCGGCGCTTCCAGCCATGAAATCTACGGGCCGACCACTCTGCCCGCCGACGCCCATGTTCTCTATGAGGGCGACGATCCAGAGGTCGGCCTTATCAGCAAATTCACACAGGTCCAGCCTTATGACGGTACGCAGTGAAACCATCGACATTAACGTCAGCGATGAAACCATCTCCGGCACCATCCTCGCCCCCGGCTCGAAAATGCCCGGCATCCTCTTCGTTCATGGTTGGGGCGGCAGTCAGCAGCGTGACCTGGCGCGGGCGAAGAATATTACCGGCTTGGGCTGTGTGTGCCTGACCTTTGATTTGCGCGGCCATGAGCGAACCCACGAAATGCGCGCCTCGGTCTCCCGCGAACACAGCATGGAGGACTTGCTCGCCGCGTACGACAGGCTGGCGAGCCATCCGGCTGTGGATAACAACGCGATCGCGGTGATCGGCAGCAGTTACGGTGGCTATCTGGCGACGATCTTGAGTGGCATACGGCCGGTACGCTGGCTGGCGTTGAGGGTGCCTGCACTGTACTGGGACGCCGACTGGGACATGCCCAAGCAGGCGCTGGACCGGGACAAACTGGCGCACTACAGGCGCTCGGCCGTGACAGCTGCCGATAACCGCGCGTTGGCGGCGTGCAAGGATTTTCAGGGGGATGTGTTGCTGGTCGAGTCCGAGCAGGACGACTATGTGCCCCATGCCACGCTGATGAGTTATCGCACGGCATTCGACCTGGCGCATTCGCTGACTTATCGTTTGCTGGACGGCGCCGATCACGGGCTGAGTACCGACACCAGTCAGCACGCCTACACGAAATTGCTGACCGACTGGATCAGTGAAATGGTCATCGGCTCGCGGCTAGTGGATTATCCGCATCATTCGGCGGCGTATTCATGAGGCTCCCCCTGTAGCAGCGCGTTCGCCCGCGATACCGATGCGTCTGAATCCGATGCGTTGGCTGACACGACGCATTCGCGGGCAAGCGCGCTCCTACCGATGTTGCGATGCTCTACAAGTGCGCATCATTGGCCGACGCATCCACCCGACTATCGAACCCCGGCGTGAGGATGATCTTTCGGCAATCCTCTTCGCGCTTGTCGAAAATCCGGTAGCCATCGGCCGCTTCTTCGAGGGAAAGCCTGTGGGTAATGATCGCCTCCGGAGCCAGTTTGCCCTCTTCGATCAGGCTTAACAGTTCGGGCAGATAACGGTGCACGTGGGTCTGGCCCATCTTGAAAGTCAGGCCCTTGTCGAATGCGTCGCCAAACAGGAAGCCGTGAATGAACCCCGCATACACGCCCGGCACGCTGACCGTTCCACCGCGTCGCACCGCCGCGATGCATTGGCGCAAGGCCTTGCCGCTGCTGCCTTCAAGCTTGAGCGACGCCAGGATGGTTTCGGTGGTGCTGCCCTTGGCTTCGAAACCCACCGCATCGATCACTGCGTCAACGCCGCGCATACCCGAGGTCTGACGAATGATGGTGTCAGCCGGGTCGTCATCTTCATCGAAATTGATCGGCACCACGCTATAGGTGAATTGCGCGTATGCCAGACGATAGGCGTGATGGTCGACCATGAAGATCTTCTCGGCGCCCAGCATTTTCGCGCAGGCCGCACTTAAAAGTCCTACAGGCCCTGCGCCATAGATCGCGACGCTCGAGCCGGCCTTGACCCCTGCGTTGAGCACTGCTTGCCAGGCGGTAGGCAGGATGTCCGAGAGGAACAACACCTTCTCGTCCGCCAGGGTGCCCGGCACTTTGAATGGCCCGACGTTGCCCTTCGGCACGCGTACATATTCCGCCTGCCCACCTGGCACGCCCCCGTACAGATGGCTGTAGCCAAACAACGCCGCACCCGGCGCGATCGACTTTTTATTCAAAATCGCCCCGCGACCGGTATTGGTGGATTCGCAAGCGGCAAAGGCGTCCATCTGACAGAAGAAACAGCTGCCGCAGGCAATCACGAAAGGAATCACCACTCGATCGCCCGGTTTGACTGCAGTCACCTCTGGCCCGACTTCTTCGACGATGCCCATGAATTCATGACCGAAAATATCGCCGTGCTCGGTGGCCGGGATCTTGCCGCGATACAGGTGCAGGTCCGAGCCGCAGATAGCGGTGGCGGTGACCTTGAGCAGCACATCATCGGCGTCCTGAATGATGGGGTCGGCAACGGTTTCCACTCGCACATCGTGGGCGCCGTGATAAGTCAGTGCGCGCATGAACGTCTCCTTGTATTGCAGGCAAACCGCCGGGGTAGACGGCTTCTCGATAAACACTCAATAAGGATAGGTCAGGGCGGGATGAAGTTCAGGGGCTGGGCGTACAAGTGACCAGTGGAGTCGCCCAAAACCCTGTCGGAGCGCTTGCCGGCGATGGCGTTTCGTCGGTCAACATATCGAATGCTGACACGCCGCCATCGCGTACAAACACGCTCCTACAGGAGGGTGTTCACAACGTCGTCCGGGTTACGTAATCGGCGCCGGATTGAACAGGGTGATGTCGTTGTGCAAACGATAATGCTCGGTCCAGGTCTTCTTTTTGCCGCTGGCGACATCGAGATAGAAATGGAAAAGCTCCCAACCCAGGTCCTCGATGCTGGCGCGACCGGTAGCGATGCGTCCGGCATCAATATCGATCAGGTCCGGCCAGCGGTGCGCCAGCTCGGTCCGGGTCGAGACTTTGACCACTGGTGACATTGCCAGCCCGTAAGGCGTGCCGCGACCGGTGGTGAACACATGCAGGTTCATCCCGGCCGCGAGCTGCAACGTGCCACAAACGAAATCGCTGGCCGGCGTCGCGCAGAAGATCAGCCCTTTGCGATTGACCCGCTCGCCAGGGCCCAGCACCCCGTTGATCGCGCTGTTGCCGGATTTGACGATCGAACCCAGGGACTTTTCGACAATGTTCGACAACCCGCCCTTCTTGTTGCCAGGCGTGGTGTTGGCGCTGCGGTCTGCTTCGCCCTTGGCCAGATAGCGGTCATACCAGTCCATCTCGCGCACCAGTTCCTCGGCCACTTGCGTGGTCTCGGCGCGGGAGGTCAGCAGGTAGATCGCATCGCGCACTTCGGTGACTTCGGAAAACATCACCGTCGCGCCTGCGCGCAGCAACAGGTCCGACGCATAGCCCAATGCAGGGTTGGCGGTGATGCCGGAAAACGCATCGCTGCCGCCGCATTGCATGCCCAGAATCAGCTCGGACGCCGGCACGGTTTCGCGACGACGTTGATCGAGTTTCTTCAGACGGGCTTCGGCCAGTTCCATGATCTGCTCGATCATTTCGTTGAAGCCGTGGCTGGAATCCTGCAGCCGGTACAGCCAAGGGTCGCTCAGGTCTACCGACGGATCGTCTTCGTGCATCACCTGCCCGGCTTGCAATTTCTCGCAGCCCAGACTGATCACCAGCGCTTCGCCGCCCAGGTTCGGGTTGCGCGCCAGATTGCGCACGGTGCGGATGGGGATGTACGCATCCTTGGCCGTAATGGCGACGCCGCAGCCGTAAGTGTGGGTAATTGCCACAACGTCATCGACATTCGGGTATTTGGGCAGCAGCTCTTCGCGAATCCGCTTGACCGCAAAATCCAGCACGCCGGTGACGCACTGCACGGTGGTGGTGATGCCGAGGATGTTGCGCGTACCGACCGTGCCGTCGGCGTTGCGATAACCCTCGAAGGTGAAGCCTTCCAGCGGCTCGCCCTTGCCCGGCACTTCGGTGGACAGCGGCAGGCTGTCCAGCGGCGGAGCGCTTGGCATACGCAATTGATCTTCCTTGACCCAACTACCGCGGGGAATCGGTTGCAGGGCATACCCGATGGTCTGCCCGTAACGAATCACCGCCCCACCTTCGGGGATATCCACGGTGTTGACCTTGTGGCTCTGCGGCACGTTATCGATGGTCACCAGACCATTGTCGAACTCTGTTCCCGCCGGTACGCCCTGGTCATTGACCACGACGACAACGTTATCGCGCTCATGCAGGCGGATGTAACGTGGCGAGTCGGCATGTTGAATCAAGTTCATCACGGTTTTTCCTCAGTTTTCGCTTGAGCTCAGGTCTTGGCTTGAGAAACTTCGCCGACTTCCCTGGCCCGCAAATCACCCTGCGTTGGGGTGTCTTTCAACTCCACTCGTTTGATCTCGCCTACGATGAATACGTAGCTGATCACCGCTACCAGCGCGTTGGCGCCGACGAACACCAGCGCCCATTTGAACGAGCCGGTGGAGCTGATGATGTAGCCGATGACAATCGGGGTAGTGATCGAGGCGATGTTACCGAACATGTTGAACAAAGCACCGCTCAAACCGGCGATTTGCTTCGGCGACGCGTCGGACATTACGGCCCAGCCAAGCGCGCCCACGCCTTTGCCGAAGAAGGCCAGTGCCATGAAGCCCACCACTATCCATTCGATGTCGACGTAGTTGCAGGTGACGATGGAGGTCGACAGCAGCAGACCGCCAATAATCGGCGCTTTGCGCGAGAAGGTCAGCGAGTGGCCGCGACGCAGCAGGTAGTCGGATATGACGCCGCCCAACACGCCGCCAACGAAGCCGCAGATGGCGGGCAATGAGGCAATGAAACCGGCCTTGAGGATGGTCATGCCGCGTTCTTGCACCAGGTACACCGGGAACCAGGTCAAGAAGAAATAGGTGATGCCGTTGATGCAGTACTGGGCCAGATAGATGCCAAGCATCATGCGATTGGTCAGCAATTGACGGACGTAGTCCCATTTCGGGCCGCCCGCAGAGCCTTTGCCCTTGTCCTGGTCCATGTCGACCATGCCGCCGTTATTGGCGATGTGATCAAGTTCGGCCTTATTGATCATCGGATGGTTGCGCGGGCTGTGGATGATCTTCAGCCAGATCAGCGAAAACACGACGCCGACGCCACCCATGACCACGAACACATGCTGCCAGCCGTAGGTGAAGACGATCCAGCCCATGATCGGGGCGAACAGAACGGTGGCGAAGTATTGCGCGGAGTTGAAGATCGCCGAGGCAGTACCGCGCTCGGAGGTCGGGAACCAGGCGGCGACGATGCGCGCGTTGCCGGGGAAGGAAGGCGCTTCAGCCAAGCCCACCAGAAAGCGCAGCATGAACAGCGCGACGATGGCGGTAGAGAGGCCGAACTCACCGACATAGCCTTGCAGCACGGTGAACAGCGACCAGGTAAAGATGCTCAGTGCATAGATCTTCTTCGAACCGAAGCGATCGAGCAGCCAGCCGCCTGGGATCTGACCGGCCACGTAGGCCCAGCCGAAGGCGGAGAAGATATAACCGAGGGTGACGGCGTCGATGCCAAGGCTTTTTTGTAGACTGGAGCCAGCGATGGCGATGGTTGCACGGTCGGCATAGTTGATCGTGGTCACCAGAAACAGCATGAGCAAAATCAAATAGCGGACGTGGGTCGGCTTGGTTTTTTGCATGTTCGAAAACTCCCACTAATTATTTTTTTGCGCGGGTTAAACGATCTTTATGTGTGTGTGCTGCTCGCCTCTGCCCCTAAATTCAGATGCGATTGAAGCATTTGTCGCTGTGACGCCTGGGGTAAAACTCACGCGCCGGCAGCCTTGCCAGGGCGAATTGCTTGAAACGGAAAATGATGACGCTTGCCAACCTGCAGAAGAACAAAGCCCCACCGCAAAAAAACCGCTGATCTCTCAGCGGCTTTGCGGCAGGTCGGCGGTTACTGCTGACCTTGCTTGTCCATCAGTGCAGCAAGCATTTCGAACTCTTCTGCAGTCAGGTCGGTCAGTGGCGCGCGAACCGGGCCTGCGTCGTAGCCAGCGATCTTCGCGCCCGCTTTAACGATGCTGACGGCATAGCCGGCTTTGCGGTTACGGATGTCCAGGTAGGGCAGAAAGAAGTCGTCGATCAGCTTGCCGACGGTGGCGTGATCGTCTTTGGCGATCGCGTGGTAGAAGTCCATCGCCAGCTTCGGTACGAAGTTGAAGACCGCCGAGGAGTAAACCGGTACGCCCAGCGCCTTGTAGGCTGCGGCGTAGACTTCAGCGGTTGGCAGACCACCCAGGTAGGAGAAGCGATCGCCCAGACGGCGACGAATCGAAACCATCAGCTCGATATCGCCTAGGCCATCCTTGTAGCCGATCAGGTTCGGGCAACGCTCGGCCAGTTGTTCCAGCAGGGCCGGGGTCAGGCGGCAAACGTTGCGGTTGTAGACGACCACGCCGATCTTGACCGATTTGCAGACCGCTTCAACGTGGGCGGCAACGCCGTCCTGGCTGGCTTCGGTCAGGTAGTGCGGCAACAGCAGCAGGCCCTTGGCACCCAGACGTTCGGCTTCCTGAGCCATCTCGATGGCCTGGCGAGTCGGACCACCCACGCCCGCCAGAATCGGCACGGTCTTTTCACAAGTGTCGACGGCAGTCTTGATGATTTCGGAGTATTCGCGGCCGGTCAGGGAGAAGAACTCACCTGTACCGCCCGCCGCGAACAGTGCCGAAGCGCC
This sequence comes from Pseudomonas bohemica, assembly GCF_002934685.1. Lineage (GTDB taxonomy): Bacteria > Pseudomonadota > Gammaproteobacteria > Pseudomonadales > Pseudomonadaceae > Aquipseudomonas > Aquipseudomonas bohemica. Next base: position 29,615 of record NZ_NKHL01000095.1, on the reverse strand, counting down.
GTACGGGGCCAGCCACTCCAAACGCTTGATGTAGCCCGCGCGGTGGAAATCGCCTTGGGCATTGAAGTCGGTTACCGGGAAGGACAGCAGACCGTGGGAGAGGATGGACTTCAGTTCTTGTGGATTCATTATTCGAACACCCTGGGAAGCTAATTGTATGAATGGATCATCAGACCTGAGCCGATGTCGTAAGTCATCGTACAACTAGGAATGACATCTCTCAATAGGGGGTGTGAATTATTTATGTTAGGAGGGGATGAGTGGCGGTTTGGGCGTGATCCAACTGTTCTTAACGCCCAACCTTCAGTAGCGCGCTTGCCCGCTATCCGCCTCGAAGAGCAGCGAATACGGGAAGACCTGCCAAAATCAGGTGTCTAAGTTGCTGCCGGCCCCGAGAATTCGCGGGCAAGCGCGCTCCTACATTTGGAACAAGGCGTGCTGGCCCACCGCATGATCAGGTCATACGACCTCAAGCCCGCTGCGACTCCGCCTCTTCGTGGGCATGACGCAACCGCTCGCGGCTGTTGGTCAGGTGCAGGCGCATGGCGGCGCGCGCAGCATCGGAATCCTGGCGGGCAATGGCGTCGTAGATTTCTTCATGCTCGCGGCTCAGGCGATTCATGTAGTGCTGATGATCGTCATGGGCCAACCGCGCGGAGTTCAAACGGGTGCGCGGGATGATGCTGGTGCCCAGGTGATTCATGATGTCAGTGAAATAGCGGTTGCCGGTGGACAGCGCGATGGCCATGTGGAACTGGAAGTCCGCGCCGACGGCATCGCTGGCGTGGGACGCTCCTTCATTGAGGGCGTCCAGAGCAGCGCGCATGTCGGCCAGTTGCTCCGGCGAGCGGCGCTGTGCTGCCAGACCCGCCGACTCGACCTCAAGGCTGATCCGCAGCTCCAGAATCGCCAGCACATCACGCAGTGTAACGATGGTCGCCGGATCGATGCGAAACCCGCTCGGGCTCGGTGTATCGAGTACGAAGGTGCCGATACCATGGCGCGTCTCGACCAGGCCGGACGCTTGCAGGCGCGAGATGGCTTCACGCACCACCGTGCGGCTTACGCCCTGCTCTTCCATGATCGCCGACTCGGTGGGTAGCTTGTCGCCGCGCTTGAGCTCGCCGTTGCGAATGCGCTCGGAGAGTTCGGTTACCAGTTCCTGCGCGAGGCTGCGGTGCTTTCGGCGTGCGCGAGGCGGAGCACTCTGATTTTCCATATCCAACAGGTATCTCTAAATACGGTGAAAGGCTAATCATAGCTCACCGGGTTGTACGATCACATAACAAACCCGGCGAGTTCGTAGGTTTTTGCGGCACTTTGCCCGATTGATCCTCAAATCACCGTTTCGGGATGCGGCTGCTCCTGTAACTGTCCGCCCTCGATGCGCAGATGACGGCGATGGAAGCGCTTGAGGCTGCTGCGATGACCAATGCTGAGCAGGGTCACGCCGGGCAGTTCGTCGAGCAGGGCCTGATACAGCGCTGCTTCGTCTTCCTCGTCCATCGCCGACGTGGCTTCGTCCAGGTACAACCAGTCCGGCGCGAACAGGAGCGCTCGGGCAAACGCCACCCGCTGCTGCTCGCCCGGCGACAGCATGCGCTGCCAGTGATTGCTCTCATCCAGACGCGGCACCAGGTGGCCGAGTCGACAGGTTTCCAGTACCTGGGCGAAACGCTCGGCCGGGTACACCTCGGGCGCCTGTGGGTAGCTCAAGGCTTCGCGCAGCGTGCCGATGGGCAGATAGGGTTTCTGCGGCAAAAAGAAGGCACGTTTGGCCGGTAATTTCACCGCGCCCTGCCCTTCGTTCCACAGCCCGCCCAGCGCCCGCAGCAGGGTACTCTTGCCGCTGCCGGAACGGCCGCTGAGCATGACTTTCTCGCCTGCCGCGATGTCGATGCTGGCGTTGTTCAGCAATTGACGACCGCCGATCAGCGACAGATCCAGCCCCTGCACATGCAGCGCATTGCTTTCATGGCTGACCTTGATCGCAGGCACGCGGGCTTCGTTCTCGTCCATGGCCTGGCGGAAGCTGAGCAGACGATCACAGGTTGCCCGCCACGACGCCAACTGGGTGTACGCGTCGATAAACCAGCTGAAGTTTTCCTGAACATTGCCGAACGCCGAGTTGATCTGCATCAGCTCGCCGAGCTCGATCTTGCCCGCGAAGTAGCGCGGTGCGGCGACGACGAAGGCGAAGACGATGGCGATCTGCGAATAGCCTGCGGTGAAGAACGTCAGACGCTTCTGCACTTTCATGATGGTCCAGAAGTTACTCCAGACCATGTCGAAACGCGCGCTCAGGCGCTGGTTCTCGTTGGCCTCGCCCTCGGACAGGGCAATGCTTTCGGCGTTTTCGCGAACCCGGACCAAGGAAAAACGCATGTCCGCTTCATAGCGCTGTTGCTGGTTGCTGAGCAGGATCAGGCGTTTGCCGATCAGGTGGGTCAGCCAGCTGCCAACGGCGGCGTACAGCAGCGCGGCCCAGAACATGTAGCCGGGGATGGTGATGCCATACAGCTCGATGCTGCCGGACACGCCCCACAAAATCACCGAGAACGACACCAGGCTCACCACCGTGCGCAACAGGCCAAGGCTCAGGCTCAGCGTGTCGGAGGTGAAATTATTGAGGTCTTCGGACAGCCGCTGGTCAGGGTTATCGGTGTAACCGCCTTGTTCCAGCCGGTAGTAGTTCTTGTGCGCGAGCCACTTGGTGAAATGCTTTTCAGTGAGCCAGCGACGCCAGCGGATGGTCAGCATCTGCGTCAGGTAAAGCCGATACACCGCGCCGAGAATGGCAATGGCGGCGATTCCGCAGAAATACAGGATCAGGTGGGTGAAGGCGCCCAGATCCTTGTTTTGCAGGGCGTTGTAAAAGTCCCGGTACCAGCTGTTGACCAGTACGGAGATGAAAACGCTGAACAGCGAAAGCGCGATCACGGCAATCAGCAGCACCCAGGCCATGCCCTTTTCTTCGCTGCGCCAGTAGGGTGTGACCAGCTTCCAGACCCGGGAGAAAAAGCTCCCGGCCACAGCGTCATTGACCCTGGATTCATCGATATCAAAATTCATGGTGAAGGCTCGACGGCAGGCATTTAATGGCGTTGGCACCAATGTGCCAGACGCCACGCACGGTCTTCCATGAAGAAATCTTTATATGGCAATCCTTGCTTAACGACGGACCGGTCGCTTCTGCAACTTGCGCTGCAATGTGCGTCGGTGCATCCCCAGCGCTCGAGCAGTTGCCGAAATATTGCCCTCGTGCTCGGTCAGCACCCGCTGAATGTGCTCCCACTGCAAGCGGTCCACGGACATCGGGTTTTCCGGCACCAGGGTGTCCAGATCGGCGTGCTCGGACAGCAGCGCGGCCAGCACATCGTCAGCGTCGGCCGGCTTGCACAGGTAGTTGCAGGCGCCGCGCTTGATGGCTTCGACCGCAGTGGCGATGCTCGAATAACCGGTCAGTATCAGGACACGCATTTCCGGGTCCAGTTCCAGCAGCTTGGGCAACAGCACCAGTCCGGAGTCGCCTTCCATTTTCAGATCGACGGTGGCGTAGTCAGGAAGATCGTCCTGGGCCAGCTTCAATCCTTCTTCGGCGGAGCTTGCGGTGCTGACCCGAAAGCCACGGCGGGCCATGGCGCGCGCCATCACGCGAGTGAAGGTGGCGTCATCGTCCACCAGCAGCAGGTGCGGCAGCTCTTCGCCTTGGACCTGGATCTCATCAGTCATGCTTCTTCTCCTGGTGCATTACGGGGCAGGCGCAGTTCGGTGAGCGTGCCGCCTTCCTCGTGAGGATAGAGTCTCACCGAGCCGCCCGCGCGGGTCACGCTGGCCTTGCTCAGAAACAGGCCCAGGCCGAAGCCTTTGCCCTTGGTGGTAAAGAACGGTTTGCCGATCTGTTCGGCCACGGCCAGCGGGACCCCTGCCCCGTGGTCGCGGATGGTGATGTTGATCTCCGCAAGGCTCCAGTCCAGATTCACTTCCAGACCTTCCGGGCAGGCATCGGCGGCATTGTTCAGCAAGTTCAGCAGGGCCTGGGTCAGATCGGGTGGCGGCGCGACCATCGGCATCTCGCCCTGGCCCAGACGCTGGAAGCGGTAGCTGGCCTCCGGGCGCATCAGGTGCCAGCGATTGAGCGCTTGATCGAGCCAGTGAGTGGCGGTCTGCTCTTGCACGCTGAGACGGCGATTGGCTTCTGCGGCGCGGACCAGTTGCTGCAGCGTTTCCTTGCACAGCTTGACCTGATCCTGGAGCACCGACAGGTCTTCCTGCAGCGCAGGGTCCTTGTGGTCCTGCTGCATCTCCTTGAGCAGCACGCTCATGGTCGCCAGCGGCGTGCCCAGTTCGTGAGCAGCACCTGCGGCTTCGGTGGCCACGGCCAGCAATTGCTGATCCCGGGCGCCCTCTTCCCGGCGCAAGGCGCGCATCTGCTCCTGACGCCGCAGCTCCTCGGCCATGCGCGCGGCGAAGAAGGTGATCACCCCGGCAGCCAGGGCGAAACTGAGCCACATGCCGTAGATCTGCATCTTCTCGCGGGCGATGGCGAAAGCCTCCACGGGATAGAAGTTGGCGAGCATCAGGGTGTACAGCGCCAGGGCGATGCCGGAGAGGATCAGCGAATAGCGCCAGGGCAACGTCACCGCGGCGATGGTCAGCGGCACCAGATAATAGGAAACGAAGGGGTTGGTCGATCCGCCCGAGAAATACAGCAGCGCGCTGTGGATAAACAGGTCGAATGCCAGTTGCACGGCGTATTCAAGTTCGGTGACCGGCCATGAAGTGCGCAGCCTGATGGCCGTCAGCAGGCAGACGATGGCGGAAAAACCGAGCGTGATGTCCAGTTGCAGCCAGGGCAGCGGCAGCAGGTTGAAGAGATAGGCAAAACCGACCGAGCCGGCTTGGGCACCCAGCACCAGAATGCGGACGAACGTCAGTCGCCAGAGGTTCTGGCGGGTGGCGGAGAGTAATTGTACGGGGGCGAGCATGAGCTCTCCTGATGAGCGCTCCAGGCGGATCGGAGCGAGTATAACCAATGCGGCGCGGCTTTCCGTCAAAGTGCGTCAAAGCGCCACAGCGGTATCGCCTCATAACGTTGTAGCAGTCCGGCTTGCCGGCGGCAGCAATTTCACCGACGCCACCGACGACAAACCGTGCAGCCATGGGCCGGATGAGGCAGACATAGTCGTGATAGGAACAAGATCCCCGGATGACAGTCTGATGGGCATCCGTCCGGCATGCCTCATGGAGCCACCATGGACGGTTCGCCAACAAGGAGTTTTACATGTTCAGCCTTCGCCCCACTGCCACATTGCTCACCCTTGGCGCCGCTACGCTTGCCAGCGCCTGCGTCATGGCCGAAGACGTTCATTACAATCAGGTCTCCGTGCGCGCCGAGGTCAATCAGCAAGTCCAGCGCGACCTGATGACGGTCACCGTGTACACCGAATCGCAGAATACCGATCCCGCCAAACTGGCCGCCGGGGTCACCGAAACCCTGAACAAGGCCCTCGGCGAAGCCCGCCAGGTCAAGGAGGTAACCATTCGTCAGGGTAGCCGCAACAGCTATCCGATCTACGACGACAAGGGTCAGACGATCACCGGTTGGCGCGAGCGCGCCGAGCTGCGTCTGGAAAGCCCCGATTTCGCAGCCCTGTCGAAGCTGACCGGCGAACTGCTGGGCAGTGACATGAAAATGGGCGGTATGGACTTTTCCATCTCCAACCCGGCACGCAAGGCCAGCGAAGACACCCTGCTCAAAGACGCCGTCACCGCCTTCAAGGCCCGCGCGCAACTGGTCACCGATGCGCTTGGCGGCAGCGGCTACAAACTCGTCAACCTCAACCTGAACACATCGGGCTACCCGCAGCCTTATATGCGTGCGCCGGTCATGATGATGAAAGCCGCCCGTGCCGATGCTGCACCGACGCCTGAAGTCGAGGCTGGCACTAGCCAGGTCAGCGTCACCGCCGATGGCGTGATCGAAGTCGCCATTCCCTGATCGAAGCCAGCGGCAGTCAAGCCGAGACTGCCGCTGCCCGCTCCCCCCGCCTCCCCTTCCTGACCTCGCCCGTCGCACCTTCTTTCCTGACTGGATACCGAGTCCTACGTCTAGCAAATCCGTGTCTGATATTCACGTCCTGCGTAATGCATAGAATCGACACTCGTAGCACCCATCGACCACTGCATCTGGAGCGTCGCCATGCTCAGGCTTCTGCTTATGGGCGACGCCGGACCAGGGCTTATCAATGATTCAAGGAAGAATCCATCATGGCTTTTCAACCCGCGATAACACGCTCTTATAACCTGCCAGAAGAGGTGCAGAGCACCTTCGCTCTGGATCTGCTGACGCAGATCGCCACGAGTCTTTCGGCTGTCGACTTCACTCAAAGCATGGCGCGTATTTTTGGGGAGACTATTCCCGACCGCGTCTATTGCGCGTTACAAGAGCGATTGATTGCGGGTGATATCGAAAACCCGGCCATCCTGATCGAAGACAGTGACTATCTTGCCGATTACGACAATCGTGAACGCCTGATTCGTATCCACTCTTCGGTCATTGAAAACGTCGTCCGCAATGTTCGCATCGCCGAATTTCTGAACATTCTTCTGCATGAGTTCGGCCATCACATCGACAACGTACTGCGCCATGATTTCGGCGATTATCTTGACGACGAGTCGACACCACTGGCCGAGGACGCGCCAGGCGAGGAAGGGGCACGCTTTTCGTATTGGATGGCGTTGCTGGGCAAGTTCGACAGCACCTATATCCGCATCGCAACCTTGCAGTATCTGCCGCAGGAGCCGGAGCTGAACATCACGGCAAATTGGGAAAGCGCGCACAAAACCATCATCAAGCGCTACGACGCGGGGCTGAACAACGCCGGGCATTATCACGGCCACGCCGACCGTGAAGCCTTCGAAGCGGGTGACGGTGACGACGGCCACATGACCCACATGGAGATCGAGGAAGTTCTAAGCAGAAGCAGCTTTTCGGAACAGGAACGTAAAGCGGTCTATTTCGGCAATTGGTTGAGGGACTATTCGCAGGTAGTAGACCCCAAGATCGTTCGTGCCGCCGATACGCCCAAAGACTTCCCCGACGTCTTGTCTCGTGAAGCACTGACCAAGATTGTCGATATCCTCTCGATCAAGCGGTTCGGTGACATGCGTGTAAGCGCTCCGGAGCTATTCACCGTGACGCCCGAAATTCTCGGGGTTTACCGTCCGAGCGAGCACATCGACAATCCGAAAAGCACGGATTCGAATGCCCCGGACCCCACCACGCGCGACATGGACTTCGAACCGAAGGTGCTGGAAGGTGATCCGCTGCTGGAAGTCGATTACGAAACATCGATGAAGCGCTACATCGCGCGCTCCGTGGATTTCATGGAGCGCGAATTGCAGACGACCCTCAAAAAAACATTCAGTCCTGGCGGCCTGCGGGCGTTCGGTTCAGCACTGCATGTACTGGAAGACTTTTTCGCCCACTCCAACTTCGTGGAGCTGGCCCTGATCAAAAACGGCTATTCCCAGGTGCTGCCCTGGACTTCTCCTGCCGACTGCAAGGCCGGGCTGCCGCTGGTGACCGGGATGTTCGGGTCGACGGACGTTCTGGGGAGTCTACTCGGCCCGCTGGGCAAGATTCTGTTCTCGACCGACGATGTCACCTACATGCCACTGAAGCCGGGTGACCGCAGCCCCCGCGAGCAACTGCTGCTGATTCTGCTGCAGGAACATCACAACCCACTCTACCTAAAAAAGTTCGAGGAATTCCTGAGCGCCCGCGATGCCTGGGTCGGCCTGCCTTTCGCCGAATTTCTGCAACGCTGCGCCGCTTACCTGCAGGGCGCAGCGGCGGTGCCGGGTAACGCCGTCGCCGTCGTCATGAAGGACGTGCTCACACTGTTCGGCAACCACGTTGGCGACTGGCAGACCCGCTACGGACAAGACCCGCACGGCAACGGCTCGACCGACCCAACCCATTCGCAACTGGCCAAGGACCATGCCGAACACCCCTTGCATTTGCTGGCGGCTTCGCTGGCCGCCCACGCCGTCAGACATGTTGGCGATGCCATGGCGGCCTACTGGGCTGGCGATGTAGAGGCCGACCCCGTGGCCGTCGCCAAATCGTACTTCGCGCACCCTCAAGACACTGACTGGCAGGACGCAATGGTGGCCACCTGGGCAGCAGAAAATTCGCAGGAAGTTCAGCGGAGCAGCTCGACAACCGAGCTGCTCGAACTGCGCAAACAGTTGGCCGAGACAGGAAGCAACACACTGGAGCAAATGAGGAAAGACAGCATCGCTTACCTGAACTTCATGCGTGGTGAATTTCTCGACAAAGACTCCCCACTCTGGGCGCTGTTCACCTTGTCACCAGGAGGCACCACAATAAAAACGCTTCTTCAGTTACTGCGCATCATTAAATAGATCCGAGAGGCTTCTTGTACGCCCTCTCATCGGTACGGCATCCTGCGCTGTCGGTCATCACTCGATGATTTTCAGGCACGAATGCCGCACTTGTATGAGGTTCACATGGAGAAAACCTTCAACCCCTTGCTTCTGGCTGCAGCGATGGCGCTGTGTGTGCCGTCGGTGCAGGCCGCCAGCACGTTGGTGTACTGCTCCGAAGCGAGCCCCGCGGGCTTCGATCCGAGTCAGTACACCAGCGGCACCGAGTTCGATGCCTCGGCCGAAACCGTGTTCAACCGCCTGACCCAATTCAAGCGTGGCGGCACTGAAGTGGAACCGGGGTTGGCCACGCAATGGGACGTTTCCGACGATGGTCTGACCTACACCTTTCATCTGCGCCAGGGCGTGAAATTCCATACCACCGATTACTTCAAACCGACGCGCGAACTCAACGCTGACGATGTGCTGTTCACCTTCAACCGCCTGCTCAACGCCGACGATCCGTTCCGCAAGGCCTACCCGTCCGAGTCGCCCTACTTCACCGACATGGACATGAACAAGACCATCAAGCAGGTGGAGAAGGTCGACCCGCAGACTGTCAGGTTCCACCTGAACAACATCGATGCTGCGTTCATCCAGAACCTGGCCATGAGCTTCGCCTCGATCCAATCTGCGGAATACGCCGCCAAACTGCTCAAGGAAGGCAAAGCCGAAGACATCAACCAGAAGCCGATCGGCACCGGCCCATTCGTGTTCAAGCGCTATCAGAAAGACGCGCAGATCCGTTTCGTCGGCAACAAGGACTACTGGAAGCCAGAGGATGTGAAGCTCGACAATCTGATCTTCTCGATCAACACCGACGCGGCCACGCGCCTGCAGAAACTCAAGGCCAACGAGTGCCAGATCAGCGGCTACCCACGGCCGGAGGACATCGCGCAAGCCGAGAAAGACCCGAATCTGAAAGTGTTGAGTCAGGCCGGTTTCAACCTGGGCTTTCTCGCCTACAACGTGACCCATGCGCCGCTGGACCAGCTCAAGGTACGTCAGGCGCTGGACATGGCCATCGACAAGCCCGCGATCATCAAAGCGGTTTATCAAGGCGCCGGACAGCTGGCGCAAAACGCCCTGCCCCCTGCGCAATGGGGCTATGACCCGAACATCAAGGACGCGCCCCACGATCCCGAAAAAGCCAGACAGCTGCTCAAGGAGGCCGGCGTCGCGCCGGGCACGCAGATCAACCTCTGGGCCATGACCGTGCAACGCGCCTCCAATCCGAACGCACGAATGTCGGCGCAGATGATTCAGTCCGACTGGGCGAAAATCGGCATCAAGGCCAACATCGTCAGCTACGAATGGGGCGAGTACATCAAGCGCGCCAAGGCTGGTGAGCACGATGTGATGATCTACGGCTGGACAGGTGACAACGGTGACCCCGACAACTGGCTCGGCGTGCTCTACAGCTGCGCGGCGGTCAAGGGCAGCAACTATGCGAAATGGTGTAACCCGAGCTACGACAAGCTGGTGACTCAGGCCAAGCTGACCAGCAACCGCGCCGAGCGGATCAAGCTGTACCAGCAGGCGCAGAACATTCTGAAAAACGACGTGCCCATCACCCCGATCGCCAACTCAAAAGTGTTTCAGCCCATGCGCAAGGAGGTGCAGGACTTCAAACTCAGCCCATTCGGTCTAACGCCCTTTTATGGGGTGAGCGTGGCCAAATAGCACTATCAACCAGCAACATCGAAGTAACACTTACGATACAAACGGGTGCATTTGCCACGCGCAAACGCACCCAAAAAGTGCAACAAAGATACCGATATGCGACACGCAAACGTTTAACCGCGCCAGAAATTATACTTTTGCGACATTCGTGTACGTTCGTGCCACTCTTTGACACTTGATTGGCGCCAGCATCTTGCTTTGGGTATGGCGCCTGCATAAGTATCCGCGGGACCGACCCACAAGGTCGTACCCTCAACCAAAAAATGACAACAACTGAGGCCACCATGCTCAAAAAAGCGGTCATTCCGTTTCTACTCGGCGCAGGTTTGATCGCCAGCGCTCCCTTCGCTCATGCAGCATCGAACCTGGTGTTCTGCTCCGAAGGCAGCCCCGCTGGTTTCGACCCAGGTCAATACACCACCGGCACCGACTTCGACGCTTCGGCCGAGACTGTTTTCAACCGTCTGAGCCAGTTCGAACGTGGCGGTACCGCCGTAATTCCAGGTCTGGCTACCAGCTGGGACGTCACTCCGGACGGCCTGACCTATACCTTCCACCTGCGTGAAGGTGTCAAGTTCCACACCACGCCGTACTTCAAACCGACTCGTACCTTCAATGCCGACGACGTGCTGTTCACGTTCAACCGCATGATCAACAAGGACGATCCGTACCGTAAGGCGTACCCGACCGAATTCCCATACTTCACCGACATGGCGATGGACACCAACATCACTAAGGTCGAGAAGGTTGACGATCACACCGTCAAGATGACTTTGGGCACAGTCGACGCTGCGTTCATTCAGAACCTGGCGATGAGCTTCGCGTCCATTCAGTCCGCTGAATACGCAGCTCAGCTGCTCAAGCAAGGCAAGCCGGAGGAGATCAACCAGAAGCCAATCGGCACCGGTCCTTTCGTATTCAAGAGTTACCAGAAAGACTCCAACATCCGTTTCACCGCAAACAAGGACTACTGGAAGCCTGAAGACGTCAAGGTCGACAACCTGATTTTCGCCATCACCACTGACGCTTCGGTTCGTGCACAGAAGCTGAAGAAAAACGAATGCCAGATCATTGCTTACCCGCGTCCAGCCGACATTGCTCCGCTGAAGGCCGACGCTAATCTGAAGATGCCCGATCAGGCGGGCTTCAACCTGGGTTACATCGCCTACAACACGATGGACAAGATCAAGGACGACAACAAACCCAACCCATTGGCCAAGCTGGAAGTGCGACAGGCGCTGGACATGGCTGTCGACAAGAAAGCCATCATCGACGCGGTGTATCAGGGCGCGGGCCAACTGGCCGTCAATGCCATGCCACCGACCCAGTGGTCTTATGACACCACCATCAAGGACGCACCGTACGACATCGCCAAAGCCAAGGAACTGCTGAAAAAGGCAGGCGTGGCGCAAGGCACCGAAATCACCCTGTGGGCGATGCCGGTTCAGCGTCCGTACAACCCTAACGCCAAGCTGATGGCCGAGATGCTTCAGAACGACTGGAAGAAGATCGGCATCAACGCCAAGATCGTTTCCTACGAGTGGGGCGAGTACATCAAGCGCGCCAAGAACGGTGAAAACGGCGCGATGCTGATTGGCTGGAGCGGTGACAACGGTGACCCGGACAACTGGCTGGGCACCCTGTTCGGTTGCGACGCAATCAACGGCAACAACTTCGCCAAGTGGTGTGACAAGCCGTTCGACAAGCTGATCCACGAAGCCAAGGAAACTACCGACCAGGCCAAGCGCATCGAGCTGTACAAACAGGCTCAGCACTTGCTCAAGGACGCCGTTCCGATGACTCCGATCGCGCACTCGACTGTTTACCAGCCAATGCGTAAGGAAGTTCAGGACTTCAAGATCAGCCCATTCGGTCTGAATTCGTTCTACGGCGTGAGCGTCAGCGGTAAGTAACTCCTCTATATGACTTCACGGTCGCGGTACCTTCGGGTATCGCGATCGTGTCGTTATATGCGTGATTCATAAATGAAAATGAATATCGTTAGATGCGTAATTCGCAACACAGAGAATTTGCCTACTAACGATATGTACTTTTCCTACAACGTTTTAAGTAATCAGAAGTATTTACTGTGCGGCTTGGCGGACATACCGTCTCAAGTTCCCGCAGCTGATATTTGCCGTTTATCTGTCGGTCGGGTGTCCTGATCGGAAAGTCTGTTTGCGCAAACGATTGCTACGGGCTTCTCCGGTCATTCCAGGGTGATTCACGCTCCAGACGATAAGGATTGTCATGCGTAAACATATTGTGATGAGTTCGCTGTTAACTGCCGTGCTGTTAGCCACAAGTCCGGCTACCCAAGCCGCGACCAAAAGCCTGGTCTTCTGTTCCGAAGGCAGCCCTGCAGGTTTCGATATCGCTCAATACACTTCGGGCACGGATAACGACGCGGCAGAGCCGATCTATAACCGCTTGGCCGAGTTCGAGCGTGGCCAGACCAGCGTGGTGCCTGCCCTGGCGACCCGTTGGGACATATCCCCGGACGGCCTGAGCTACACCTTTCACCTGCGTGAGGGGGTGAAATTCCACAGCAACAAGCTGTTCACGCCGACTCGGGATTTCAATGCTGATGACGTGCTGTTCACCTTCAACCGCATGCTGCAGAAAGATCATCCTTTCCGGGTTGCATATCCGACGGAATTCCCCTACTTCACCAGCATGGGCCTGGACAAGAACATCAAGTCTGTCGAAAAGACCGGACCCATGACGGTCGTATTTGTTCTGAATAAAGTGGATGCGGCATTCATTCAGAATATAGCGATGAACTTCGCTTCGATTCTGTCCGCCGAATATGCTGACAAATTGATGGCATCCGGCAATGTTCGCGAGATAAACCAATCCCCTATTGGCACCGGACCATTTGTCTTTCAGCGTTATCAAAAAGATTCCCAGATTCGGTATGTCGCCAATAAACAGTTTTGGGACCCCAGCCGGGTGAAGATCGACCAACTGATCTACGCCATCAATACCGATGCCTCGGTACGGGTGCAGAAACTCAAGAAAAACGAATGCCAGGTCACACTCAATCCACGCCCGGCCGACATCGAGTCGATCAAGGCCGACAAACAACTGAAAGTGATCGAGAAGCCCGGCTTCAACCTTGGCTACATCTCCTACAACGTTCGTCATTCGCCGCTGGATAACCTGCAAGTGCGCCGAGCGCTGGATATGGCGGTCGACAAGAAGGCCATTATCGATGCGGTGTATCAGGGCGCCGGCCAACTGGCGCAGAACGCCATGCCGCCGACGCAATGGTCGTACGATGAAACGGTCAAGGACGCCCCTTACAACCCCGACAAGGCCCGGGAAATGCTGCGCGCCGCCGGCGTCAAGGAAGGCACCGAACTGACACTCTGGGCCATGCCCGTGCAACGCCCCTACAACCCCAACGCCAAGCTGATGGCGCAAATGCTTCAGGCGGATTGGGCCAGGGTCGGCATCAAGGCCACCATCGTCAGTTACGAGTGGGGCGAGTACCTCAAGCGCAGCAAGAATGGTGAGCACGATATCTCGCTGATCGGCTGGACCGGAGACAACGGTGACCCGGACAACTGGATGGGCACGCTGTACAGCTGCGCCTCCATCGGCGGCAACAACTACTCGATGTGGTGCGACGAAAAATACGACGCGTTGATCAAGGCAGCCGTTTCCACGGCGGACAAGGACCAGCGCATCAGCCTCTACAAGCAGGCCCAGCATTATCTCAAGAGTCAGGTGCCGATCACGCCGATCGCCCACTCGACTGTCATTCAGCCGTTGCGGGCTGAAGTCCAGGGTTTTTTGGTCAGCCCGTTCAACCGCAACAACTTCTCGGGCGTCAGCATCGCCGAATAACCCCGGGCAACTCGTGCCACAGGTGAGTTTCGCCTATGGCACTGCTTTATCCGCAATCCGCGGAACGAGCAAAAAAAGGCCCACAAGGCCGTTTCATCAAAGCCGGTCCACTCATAAAAACCGGCCTCTATAAGATGTAATAGGGAGCTTTAAAACGTGAAAAAAGTCAGCACAGCTGTATTCGCCTTGTCCGCACTCGCCTTGAGCGTCGCGGCGCAGGCAGAGCCAACCAGCCAGGAATTCGTTCCGACTACCCTGGCCACAAGCAACGCCCAGAGCGAAGCCAAAGGCTTTCTGGAAGATTCGAAACTGACCGGTTCGACCAGAAACTGGTATTCCAACGAACTGTTGCGTCGCGGCGGCAATTTCAGCCGCAGCGAAGACGGCGTTGTGGTCGATCGCGACCCACGCCGTATCAACTGGGTACAGGGCACCATCGTTGACTACACTTCGGGCTTCACTCAGGGCCCTATCGGTTTCGCCACCCAGATGGCGGTCTACAACGCCGTCGCGCTGGACCGCGACAAGGACGATTTGATGGGCGGCGCCAACCGTACCCTCACCAGGAACAACGGTGAAGCGGTCGGCCAGTGGAGCAAACTGGGGCTGGGCAACATCAAGGCGCGCATTTCCAACACTACGCTGACCGCAGGCCGCCAGTCGCTCAACACTCCGGTGCTGGCTTACATCGGCAACCGCGCGCTGCCGTCGAGCTTCGAAGGCGTGAGCGTGCTCAGCGAAGAATTCAATAACCTGTCGTTCACCGCAGGCAGCTTCGACCGCGTTTCGCCGCGTTCCGAGCAGAGCCTGACCAAGTTCCGTTCCGAGTACACCGCCAACGCGAACATCGAAGCCGATCGCGTGGACATCGCCGGCGTGGACTACAAACCGCTCAAGAGCCTGACCACGAGCTTTTACGCCTCCAACGTCGAGGACTTCTGGCACCAGTACTACTTCTCGTTCCTGCACGAAATGGGCGATACGGACGTGCTGGGCCTGTCGACCAACCTGAACTACTACAAAACCAAAGATTCGGGCCAGAAAAAGATGGGCCCCATCGACAACGACACCTACTCCCTGTCATTGACGGCGACCCACAAGGCGCACAGCTTCAGCATCTCGTATCAGGAAGTCGAGGGTGACACCTACTTCGACTACGTCCACGACAGCAACGCCATCTTCCTGGCCAACTCCCTGCTCTCGGACTTCAACGGACCGAACGAGAAGTCGGTACAGCTGGGTTACCTGCTGAACATGGCCGACTACGGCGTGCCGGGCCTGAAGTTCAACATCTATCAGGCACGTGGTTTCGACATCGACGGCACCCACTACAAGGGCACCGCCTATGACGTACGCGGCATGGACGGCGAAACCCACTACGAATACGGCATCGGTGCTTCGTACACCATGCAGTCCGGCCCGCTGAAGGCTTCGACCATGCGCGGCACCTACACCACTCACCGTGCGAGCGCCAACCAGGCTGACGGCAACATCAACGAGTTCCGTCTGGTGACCACGATTCCGTTCAACATCCTGTAATCAAACCGTGGGCAGTTTCGGGGCCGTTCCAAGACAGAACTTAAGGCCCCGAAACACCCACTCAGTAATGGCTTCATCACTTGCGGAGGGCGTTTTCTTGAAATCGACATTCAAACTCGCAACATTGCGCAACGCAGTCGCACTGGCACTGTTCAGCGTCGCGATCGGCGTCTCGGCCAAGCCACTGGTGGTCTGCACCGAAGCCAGCCCGGAGGGGTTCGACACGGCGCTGTACACCACCGCCGTCACCGCCGATGCGGCAGCGGAAACCATTTACAACCGTCTGGTGGATTTCAAGCCCGGCACCACCGAGATCGAGCCTGCGCTGGCCGAGTCCTGGGAAATCAGCGACGACGGGCTCAATTACACGTTTCATCTGCGCAAAGGCGTCAAATTCCACACCACCGATTACTTCAAACCGACGCGCGACATGAACGCCGACGACGTGGTCTGGAGCTTCCAGCGGCAGCTGGACCCGAACCATCCGTGGCACAAACAATCGACCGTGGGTTTCCCGTACTTCGAGAGCATGGGCTTCAAGGAGCTGCTCAAGAACGTCGAAAAGGTTGACGACAACACCGTCAAGTTCACTCTGACCCGCCGCGAAGCGCCATTCCTTGCCGACGTGGCCATGGCGTTCGCTTCGATCTACTCGGCCGAATACGCCGATCAGTTGCTCAAAACCAACAAGACCGAAGGCCTGAACAGTCAGCCCATCGGCACCGGCCCGTTCGTCTTCCAGCGCTACGCCAAGGACGCACAGGTGCGCTTCAAGGCCAACCCGGATTACTTCCGTGGCAAGCCGCCGGCTGACACGCTGATTCTGGCGATATCCACTGACAACAACGTCCGGCTGCAAAAGCTCAAGGCCAACGAATGTCAGATCGCGCTGTATCCGAAACCTGATGACATCCCGAGCATCAAGAAAGACCCGAACCTTAAGGTCGACGAGTTGAACGCGATGACCACCGCCTACATCGCGATGAATACCACGCGCCAGTACATGAGTGACGTGCGTGTGCGTAAGGCCATCGAAATCGCCTTCGACAAGGAAGCCTACGTCAACGCACTGTTCGGCAAGGGCAACGCCACCGTCGGCGTCAACCCGTACCCGGACACGCTGCTGGGCTATAACAAAGAATTGAAGAATCCAGCGCACGATCTGGACAAGGCACGTGCCTTGCTTAAGGAAGCGGGCGTGCCGGATGGCACCGTGTTCAGCCTGTTCACCCGTAATGGCGGTGGCCCCACCAACCCGAACCCGATGCTGGGTGCGCAAATGATGCAGGCCGATTTGGCGAAAGTCGGCATTAAGTTAGATATTCGCGTCATGGAATGGGGCGAAATGCTCAAACGTGCGAAAAACGGTGAGCACGACATGGTGTCCGCTGGCTGGGCAGGTGACAATGGTGACCCTGATAACTTCCTCACGCCACTGCTTAGCTGCGAGGCCGCCAAAAACGGCGAAAACTACGCCCGCTGGTGCAATCAGAAGTTCCAGACGTTGATCGATCAGGCTCGGGAAAAAACCGACCCGGCCGAACGTGCTTCGCTCTACGAGCAGGCACAGGCGATCTTCAATCAGGATCAGCCATGGATCAGCATGGCGCACACCAAGATGTTCACTGCAATGCGCAACAACGTAGAGGGTTATCACATTAGCCCTCTCACCACTAATAACTTCGCTACCACCCAAGTGAAGTAAGAAGAAAAATCTGGCGGGCTCTACCTAGAGCCACGCCAGTACACGCCTAACCGGCAGATGAGGTACACGAGAAGATGTTTAGTTTTATCGCTCGCCGAGTGGGGTTACTGATACCCACCTTCTTCGGCATCACATTGCTGACCTTCGCACTGATCCGCCTGATTCCGGGCGACCCGGTCGAAGTCATGATGGGTGAACGCCGGGTCGATCCGGAAATGCACGCCCAAGCCATGGAACGTCTTGGCCTGAACAAACCCCTTTATGCGCAATACATCGATTACGTCGGCAAGCTCGCCCATGGCGACCTGGGCGAATCGCTGCGGACGCGTACGAGCGTGTGGACCGAATTCACTTCACTGTTTCCGGCAACACTGGAACTGTCGATTGCGGCGCTGATATTCGCTGGCATCCTCGGGCTTCTGGCCGGTGTCATCGCGGCATTGCGACGAGGATCCCTGTTCGACCATGGGGTGATGGGTATTTCGCTTGCGGGATACTCGATGCCGATCTTCTGGTGGGGCCTGATCCTGATCATGTTTTTCTCGGTATCGTTGGGCTGGACCCCGGTATCGGGACGTATCGACCTGCTTTACGACATTCCTCCGAAAACCGGCTTCATGCTGATCGACACCCTGCTCAGCGATGAAGAAGGTTCGTTCATCGACGCACTGCGTCACCTGATCCTGCCGGCCATCGTGCTCGGCACCATCCCGCTGGCGGTGATCGCGCGGATGACCCGCTCCTCGATGCTTGAAGTGCTGCGTGAAGACTACGTGCGCACCGCACGGGCCAAAGGGCTGTCGCCAGCTCGCGTGGTTTTCGTTCATGGCCTGCGCAACGCGCTGATTCCGGTCCTGACCGTGTTCGGCCTTCAAGTAGGCACGCTGCTCGCCGGTGCCGTACTGACCGAAACGATCTTCTCCTGGCCGGGTATCGGCAAATGGCTGATCGAAGCCATTGGCGCCCGTGACTATCCTGTCGTGCAGAACG
Organism: Pseudomonas bohemica; assembly: GCF_002934685.1. Lineage (GTDB taxonomy): Bacteria > Pseudomonadota > Gammaproteobacteria > Pseudomonadales > Pseudomonadaceae > Aquipseudomonas > Aquipseudomonas bohemica. The sequence continues at coordinate 11,392 of NZ_NKHL01000095.1, read as the reverse complement.
GCATCCTGTTAATCGCCTGCCTGGTGATTCTGGTCAACTTCGTGGTGGACATCCTCTACGGCTTTGCCAACCCACGCATTCGTCACCAGCGCTGAGATCACTTTCTATGAGCACATCTACTTCCGTAGTAGCAGTCGATCAAAGCCTGCTCTACCCGTCCGTCTACAAAGAGTTCTGGCAGCATTTTTCCAAGAACAAAGGCGCCGTCGCAGGCCTGGCGTTCATGCTGCTGATCGTTTTCTGCGCCCTCTTCGCCCCGTGGGTCGCCCCCCATGATCCGAGCGAGCAATACCGGGACTTCCTGTTGACCCCGCCGGTCTGGCTCGAAGGCGGCCAATGGCAGTTCCTGCTGGGCACCGACGAGCTGGGCCGCGATTTGCTGTCGCGTCTGATCCAGGGCTCGCGCCTGTCGCTGTTGATCGGCCTGTCGTCGGTGGTGATGTCGTTGATACCGGGGATCCTCATGGGTCTGCTGGCCGGTTTCTTCCCGAAAATCCTTGGGCCCACCATCATGCGTCTGATGGACATCATGCTGGCCCTGCCTTCGCTGCTGCTGGCCGTTGCCATTGTCGCGATCCTCGGCCCTGGCCTGATCAACACCGTGATCGCCATCGCCATCGTCTCGCTGCCGTCCTACGTGCGCCTGACCCGTGCCGCAGTCATGGGCGAGCTGAACCGCGACTACGTGACCGCGGCCCGTCTGGCCGGCGCCACCCTGCCGCGCCTGATGTTCATCACCGTGCTGCCGAACTGCATGGCACCGCTGATCGTTCAGGCAACCCTGAGTTTTTCCTCGGCCATCCTCGACGCCGCGGCGCTGGGCTTCCTGGGTCTGGGTGTACAACCGCCGACGCCTGAGTGGGGCACCATGCTCGCTTCGGCCCGCGACTACATCGAACGCGCCTGGTGGGTGGTGAGCCTCCCGGGCCTGACCATTTTGCTCAGCGTGCTGGCAATCAACCTGATGGGCGACGGTCTGCGCGATGCGCTGGACCCGAAACTCAAGAACGCCGCCTGAGGACGTCCGAATGCCACTTCTAGAAATCAACAACCTCAACGTTCGCTTCGGCGACGCCACAGCCACCCCGGTCGTCGATGGCCTGGACCTGGCTGTGGACAAAGGCGAAGTCCTGGCGATCGTCGGCGAATCGGGCTCGGGTAAATCCGTGACCATGATGGCGCTGATGGGCCTGATCGATCACCCCGGCATCGTCACCGCCGACTCCCTGAATTTCGACGGCAAGGACATGCTCAAGCTGAGCTCGCGTCAGCGTCGGCAGATCGTCGGCAAGGACCTGTCGATGGTCTTCCAGGACCCAATGACCGCGCTCAACCCCAGCTACACCGTGGGCTTCCAGATCCAGGAAGTGCTGCGCGCGCACCTGGGCATGTCTGGCCGCGCGGCGCGTCAACGTGCACTCGAGCTGCTGAAGAAGGTGGAGATTCCGGGCGCCGAACAGCGTCTGGACGCCTACCCGCACCAGCTCTCCGGTGGCATGAGCCAGCGTGTCGCGATTGCCATGGCGATTGCCGGCGAGCCGAAACTGCTGATCGCCGACGAACCGACCACCGCGCTCGACGTAACCATTCAGGCGCAGATCATGGACCTGCTGCTGGCCCTGCAAAAAGAGCAGGACATGGCACTGGTGCTGATCACCCATGACTTGGCCGTCGTCGCCGAAACCGCTCAGCGCGTCTGCGTGATGTACGCCGGTCAAGCGGTGGAAGTCGGTCAGGTCCCTGGCCTGTTCGACGTGCCTGCACACCCATACAGCGAAGCCCTGTTGGCGGCGATCCCGGAGCACAGTATGGGCGCTGCCCGACTGTCGACCCTGCCAGGTATCGTTCCCGGTCGCTACGACCGTCCAAGCGGTTGCCTGCTGTCGCCGCGCTGCCCGTATGTGCAGGAAAAATGCCGCCAGCAACGCCCGGCGCTGGACCCTAAGACCCAAAGCCTGGCGCGTTGCTTCTTTCCGCTGAATCAGGAGGTGGCGTAATGAGCGAAATCGTCTTGACCGCCCGTGACCTGACCCGTCACTACGATGTATCCCAGGGTCTGTTCAAACCCCACGCCACGGTTCGCGCCCTCAACGGTGTGTCGTTCGAACTGGAAGCTGGCAAGACTCTGGCTGTGGTCGGTGAATCCGGCTGCGGCAAATCCACCCTCGCCCGCGCCCTGACCCTGATCGAGGAGCCATCATCGGGCTCCCTGAAAATCGCCGGGCAGGAAGTGACCGGCGCGACCAAGGATCAACGCAAGCAACTGCGCAAGGACGTGCAGATGGTTTTCCAAAGCCCGTATGCCTCGCTGAACCCGCGTCAGAAAATCGGTGATCAGCTGGGCGAGCCGCTGCTGATCAACACCAAGCTTTCTGCGGCCGAGCGTCGCGAGAAAGTGCAGGCGATGATGAAGCAGGTCGGCCTGCGACCTGAGCACTATCAGCGCTATCCACACATGTTCTCCGGCGGCCAGCGTCAGCGTATCGCCCTGGCCCGCGCGATGATGTTGCAACCCAAAGTTCTGGTCGCGGATGAACCGACGTCGGCGCTGGACGTGTCGATTCAAGCGCAGGTGTTGAACCTGTTCATGGATCTGCAGCAGGAGTTCAACACCGGTTATGTATTCATTTCGCACAACCTGGCGGTGGTGCGCCATGTTGCGGATACGGTGTTGGTGATGTATCTGGGGCGGCCAGCGGAAATGGGTCCGAAGGAGGAGATCTACAACCGTCCGTTGCATCCGTATACGCAGGCGTTGCTGTCGGCGACTCCGACGATCCATCCGGATCCGTCGAAGCCGAAGATCAAGATCGTCGGCGAGCTGCCTAACCCGCTGAATCCGCCGTCAGGCTGTGCTTTCCACAAGCGTTGCCCGTATGCAACGGAGCGTTGTGTCGCGCAGGTGCCGGAGTTGCGTACTGTGGATAACCGGCAGGTTGCCTGTCATTACGCGGAGCAGTTTGTGGTTTGATTCGGGCCTGACTGCGGGGGAAAAAGGCCGTTGCGTGTAAGCGTGACGGCCTTTTTGGATTTGCGGGGATTGTCGGTTTAGGGATTGGGTGAATATCCGTTATCGAACGTGGCTCTTATCACGATTTCGCTTTTACAGCGGACCACTTTCGATCTATGGCGTCTTAACTTGCGTGAGAGAAGATCAAGTTTAAAAGCAGAGCAGGAACAGCAGAATTTGAAGATCAGCGCTGTACCTGTGGGAGCTTCTGGAGGTTACGACAGTGGGGAAAGCGAAGTTTCAGGCAACTGATCCGCAGCTGACCCACCGCATTCGCTGCCGTCGTAACCTCCGACGTCTCCCACAGCATCGCGTCAACCTGTAGCTTCTGCGTTTGCTCTTGCTGTCGCTCTTCCTCCGCGCAAGCCCAGACACCGTCGCGATCTGGAACGTCTGAACTTGCGTGAGAGAAGATCAAGATTAAAAGCAGAGCAGGAACAGCAGGATTTGAGGATCAGCGCTGTACCTGTGGGAGCTTCTGGAGGTTACGACAGTGGCGAAAGCGGAGTTTCAGGCAACTGATCTGCAGCTGACCCACCGCATTCGCTGCCGTCGTAACCTCCGACGTCTCGCACAGGATCGCGTCACCTGTAGCTTCTGCGTTTGCTCTTGCTGTTGCTCTTCCTCCGCGCAAACCCAGACACCGTCGCGATCTGGGACGTCTGAACTTGCGTGGGAGAA
>NZ_NKHL01000095.1:7422-7691 GCF_002934685.1 Pseudomonas bohemica | reverse complement strand
CCGCATTCGCTGCCGTCGTAACCTCCGACGTCTCCCACAGCATCGCGTCAACCTGTAGCTTCTGCGTTTGCTCTTGCTGTTGCTGTTGCTCTTCCTCCGCGCAAGCCCAGACACCGTCGCGATCTGGAACGTCTGAACTTGCGTGGGAGATGATCAAGATTAAAAGCAGAGCAGGAACAGCAGAATTTGAAGATCAGCGCTGTACCTGTGGGAGCTTCTGGAGGTTACGACAGTGGCGAAAGCGGAGTTTCAGGCAACTGATCCGCAGT
>NZ_NKHL01000095.1:0-7412 GCF_002934685.1 Pseudomonas bohemica | reverse complement strand
AGCAGAGCAGGAACAGCAGAATTTGAAGATCAGCGCTGTACCTGTGGGAGCTTCTGGAGGTTACGACAGTGGCGAAAGCGAAGTTTCAGGCAACTGATCCGCAGTTGACCCACCGCATTCGCTGCCGCCGTAACCTCCGACGTCTCGCACAGGATCGCGTCAACCTGTAGCTTCTGCGTTTGCTCTTGCTGTTGCTCTTCCTCCGCGCAAGCCCAGACACCGTCGCGATCTGGGACGTCTAAACCTGTAGGAGACGTCGGAGGTTACGACGGCAGCGAACGCGGTGGGGCTGTGAAAGGTGAGTTGTCTGAGCCGCCGCCTTCGCGGCTGTCGCACAGCTCCAGCAGCTCCCACAGGTACAGCGCCAATCTTCAGGTCCTGATCCTGCTTTGCCTTGATCGCCCGAGATATCGTAGCTTCTGCGTTTGCTCTTGGTCTTGCTGCTGCTCTTCATCCGCGCAAGTTCAGACACCGCCGAAGGCGAAACGCTTCTGCCGTTGGCAGAACCAACATCAGCGCCACGTTCAATAACGGATATGCACTCAGAGACCAGCGTCAAAAAATCACGAGTTCCATGCAATCTACTGCCTCAATAAACATCCCTGCGATACCGCCCTTGCTCAATCAACGCCTCAACCCCCGCCTCACCCAACAGCGCCTTCAACGTCTCATCCACACCACTCGCCATACCTTCCAGGCTGCCGCAGATATAAATCGCTGCCCCATTCGCCAGCCAGCGATGCAGTTCATCAGCCGCTTCGCGCAACCGATCCTGCACATAAACCTTCTGCGCCTGATCCCGTGAAAACGCCAGGTCCATGCGCGCCAGATTACCCGACGTCAACCAGCCCTGAAGCTCATCAGCACAATGGAAATCGTGGCCCGCATTGCGCTCGCCAAACAACAGCCAGTTACGCTGCTCGCCTCGAGCGATTCGTGCCTTCAGCAGACTCCGCAGACCCGCCAGCCCCGTCCCGTTGCCAATCAGAATCATTGGCAACGGCTCGCCTGGCAGGTGAAAACTGCTGTTACGCCGAACCCGCAGGCTGATCGTATCGCCCACCGCAGCATGCTCCGTCAGCCAGCCGGATCCCAATCCCAGACTGCCATCCGGGTGCAATTCCTGACGCACGATCAGTTGCAGCGAGCCATCCTCGGGAATCGATGCAATCGAATATTCACGCATCGCCAACGGCACCAGCGCATCGACCAGCGCCTGCGCATGCAGGCCGACCAGATGGCTACGATTTGCCGGCAACTGACGACTGCGTAGCGCCTGCCCCAGGCTTTCATTCAGCCCACCGACCGCCACCTGCGTATCCGCTGCAATCCCCAAGCCGACGAGAAATTTTTCGACCGTCTGCCCGGCATTACGCGGCAACACCTCGATCAGATCCCCTGCCTCCCAACGCGCATCGGACGCCGAACTCAGGCTCAGCAAAAACACTTTCGACCCGACGCTACCTTCGTTAAGCCACTGGCGCTGGCTCAATGTCCAGTTTTCATAATCAGAGGCTCTCCACGGGCTGGCCGGTGTCGAACCGGTCAGTTCGCCCAATTGCTGCTGCCAGTGCTGCAGCGCGGCGCTGTCGCCACTGTCCACTTCGACCGGCGCGAACAAAGTGCTGCCGCCGCGCTCCGTCAGCCAGCCATGCAGACGCTGGGCGAAACCGCAGAAATGCTGATACTGACGATCACCCAGTCCCAGCACGGCGTAGTTGAGGTTGCCCAGCGACAGCGGGCGGCCCAGCAATTTTCGCTCGAAACCACGGGCGCTGTCCGGCGCCTCTCCGTCGCCGAAGGTGCTGACGACGAACAACGCGTTGCGGCTTTGATTCAGATCCTGTGCGGTCATGTCGGCCAGACGCTGCACGCGCACCGGCAAACCCGCCGACTGCAATTGACCTGCCGTCTGCCAGGCCAGTTGCTCGGCAAATCCGCTCTGGCTGGCGAAGCCGATCAGCCACGCCGGGCCCTGACTGCCATAAACGCTGGAAGTCGTCGCGACCTCACCACGGGCAGCGCGGACCTCGCGCTTCTTGCGCCGCCGATCCAGGTACAGCAGCCAGCCGGTGATGAAGAACAGCGGCATCATCAACGCCGCGACCGTGATCACGATCCGCCCGGGAAGGCCCCAGTAGCTGCCGGTGTGCAGCGCATAGTTGCTGACCAGCAGTTGCGCGCCATAACCCTTGTCGCTGTAGCGTGAGTTGGCCTTGAGCTGACCGTTGGCCGGATCGAGGGTCATCTGGTTCAGCGCGCGAGGGTGAGGTGCGGTCTTGAGCAGGTAATAGACCGTCGCCATCTGCCCCGGCGCCTGCGGCATGCGCAGGTTGTAGGCTTTGAGGTCGGGACCTGCGGCTTTCTGGATGGTGTCCCAGATGGCCACGTAATCGGCAGTGGCCGCCTCGACAGGTGCGGCATCCTTGGGGCCAGGTCCCGGACGCGGGCCACCGCCACCACGGCGCTGCTCGCCAGCAGCGGGCGGGTCGCCGATTAACTTGTTCATGCCGTTGCTGAACCAGTCGTAGGACCACGTCAGCCCGGTGACGGCCAGCAGCAGGTAGACGATCAGGCACCAGGTGCCGAACACCGAGTGCAAATCCCAGTTGAAACTGCGCCCCTTCTTCGCCCAGTCCAGAGTCAGCCACACTCGCCAGTTCAGCGCCTGACGAGGCCAGCGCAAGTACAGGCCGGAGAGGCAGAAGAACACCAGAATCAGCGTGCAGGCCGCAGTGACCTGCTTGCCATACTCACCTGCCGCCAGGAATCGGTGCAGAGTGAGGACGAAGCCAAAGAAATCCTGCCCGATAGCGTCTTGCGTGAAATCGCCGGTGTACGGATCAAAGTTGTGCATCTGGCCACGACGCTCGCCAGGCGGCGGTTTGAACCAGACCTGCGCGACCCGGTTGCTATCGACTTCGACGCGGAACATCGAGACCGTGTCGCGGCCTTGCGCCTCGAGCTTGCTGACCATTTGCGCCAGAGACAGCTGATGATCGCGGGGTTGCACGAACTGCGTCTGGGGATTGAGCGCATCCGTGATTTCGTCTTCGAACGAATACAGCGCGCCCGTGATGCCCATCAAGGCCAACACCAGACCCCCCGTGATCCCGAAGAACCAATGCACTTGAAACAGGACCTTCTTCAACACCCTCGATCACCTCGATAACCCACCGCGACGCGCATTATGCGCACAAACGGAATGCATTCTCATCCGTGTCTGATTCTTTCTTCGGTAACAGCCAGGAGCCGAAACGCGCCCTCGTGAACGACGACTGGACTTCTGATTCTGCCCGCAAGCCGTGGAAGTCCAGCTTGCTGCGGCCCCCACGGCGTCCGGCCAGAATCAAAACCAGACCGGCCCTACACACAAAAGCCCCACTCACCTGTGGCAAGCGGGGCTTTGAGCTTCGCTTCTCTATTAGAAGTGCAAGCTGGTGGTCAGCAGTGCCGTACGACCGGCTGCCTGGGTGGCGAAGTGCGCGGCATAGGCTTTGTCGTAGTAAGTCTTGTCGGTCAGGTTCTGCACGTTCAGTTGCAGGTCGATGTTCTTGGTCAGCTTGTAGGCGGCCATAGCGTCGTAACGGGTGTAGGACGGGACATACACCGTGTTGCCGGTATCACCCCAGACATCGTCGACATAGAACGCACCACCACCGACGGTCAGCTTCGGCAGCAGCTGATACGTCGTCCATAAGCTGGCGCTGTGTTTCGGCGTGTTCGGCATTTCGTTACCATCCTGGGATGCTGCGCCCACCGTGACCGCACCGTTACGGCCGGCCAGACCGGAGCTGACCAGCTCGCTATCCAGATAGCTGTAACCGGCGAACACTTGCCATTTGTCGGTGAGCTTGCCGCTGGCAGACAGCTCGACACCGTCCACGCGAGACTTGCCGGCGTTCTGGTAGGTGCCGCTGCTGACCAGTACGCGAGTGTTGTCTTTCTCGGTGCGGAATACCGCGGCGGTCAGCGACAGGCGCTCGTTGAGCAGATCCCACTTGGTGCCGATTTCATAGTTCTTGGTGGTTTCCGGCTCCAGGTCGCTGGTCGCGGTGCCGGCGGTCAGCGGGTTGCCGTCCTGGCCTTCGCCGACCAGACCGCCCGGCGGGGTGGCCGAGGTGGCGAACGAGGCATAGATGCTGCCGTTTTCAGCCGGCTTGTAGGTGATGCCCGCCTGCCAGTTCCAGAAATTGTTGTCGCTGCTGGCGTGCACGGTCGGCGAATTGGCGGTGACGTCGAAGCTGTCGTAACGCACGCCGCCGTTGATCAGCCACTGCGGCGTCAGCTCCAGGGTGTCGAACGCGTAGATCGAACGCGTATTGGCCGCGGTCTCAGTGGTGGTGTAGTTGCGGCTCACAGTGCCGCCATAGAAATCATCCGGGTTCGGATTGGCCAACGAGGTGCAGTTGCCCGACACGCTGTTGCCGATACCGGTCGGCGAACAGTTCTGCATCGAACTGGTGCTGTAGGTGTAGCCGTTGACGCGGCTCTTCTCGCGGGTCAGCTCGATACCGGTGGAGTAGTTGTTCTTGAAGCCCAGAGCCTGGAACGAACCAAACAGATCGGTCTGGTTGGTCGTGGTGTCCGTGTTCGACACACGAGTATTCGCCCGGCGCCACACAGTGCCGTAGCGGTTGACGTTGCGCTGGCTGTCGTCCGGCTGAGTGAGGATGTAGTCCTGACCCGAGTTGCCGTGACGGAAAGTGTTCTTCAGCGTCATGTCTTCGTTGAAGTCATGCTCGAAGCTGATGGTGGCAATGTCGGTGCGGGTCTTGCGGAAATCCCGATCCTTCAGGCCGTAGAAGTTATTGCTGTTGCCGCCATCATCCGGCTTGTCATGCACGTGAGCGGTCGCGGTCGGCGAGGAGTAACCGTAAGGAATCCCCGAATCCGGCAGATCGTCGCTCTGCATATGGTAGTAGCTCAGGTTCAAGCGGTTTTCAGTGCCCAGGCCGAAGGTCACCGACGGCGCCACGCCCCAACGGTCGTAGTTGATCGCGTCACGACCAGCGACGTTCTGCTCGTGGCTCATCAGGTTCAAACGGAAGGCCGCGTCATCGAGGAACTTGCGGTTGACGTCGAGGGTGTAGCGGCGCGTCTGATCGGTACCGTAAGTGAAGCTGCCGTCGGTGAAATCGTTGGCCTTGGGCAACTTGGTAACCAGGTTCAGGCTGCCACCGGCCGAGCCCCGACCGCCCATGGCCGAGTTAGGGCCTTTGCTGACTTCGATCGATTCGATGTCGAAGATCTCGCGCGTCTGTGCGCCGGTGTCACGCACGCCGTCGATATAGGTGTCACCCTGGGCGTCGAAACCGCGAATGAACGGCCGGTCGCCCTGTGGGTTACCGCCTTCGCCCGCACCGAAAGTGATGCCGGGCACAGTGCGCAGCGCGTCTTGCAGCGAGACGGAAGCGGTGTCTTTGAGCACCTGCTGAGGCACAACGGTGATCGACCGGGCGGTGTCGACCAGCGGCGCGGTGTACTTGGGAGAGGAACCCTTTTCAGTCTTGTAGTCGGTGGGCTCTTGAGCTTCACCGGTAATGCTGGTCGCGCCCAGCGAGATCGCGCTGCCATTGACCTTTTCAGACTCCTCGGCGGCATGAGCCATCTGCGATGCGGACATGGCAGTGACGGCCATGCCGATCGCCGAAGCGAGGAGTCGTGGTGAGCTGACAGCTGGTTGCAACGAGAGGCGCGACATATATGATTTCCTTCCCCAAGGAATGCTGAGGTCGCGAAATATAGTTGGGAATCATTTGTATTCGCATAAAACTTACATTCTTTACAATTTCTCTTTATGGATTTGCGCGCGTCGTTCGTCCGCGCGCGTTCAGAGGGTTTTACACGGCCAATAAGAATCACTACCATTCGCTACCGTTTCGATACCGAGTGGCAACGCCATGCTCCTACACATTCCCGGCCTCTTTACCCGTGAGGAAGTGCTGCGCATCCGCGAAGCCCTTGAGCAGACCGAGTGGGCGGACGGCAAGATCACGGCCGGGCACCAGTCGGCGAAGGCCAAGCACAACCTGCAACTGCCCGAAGGCCATCCACTGGCGAAAGAAATCGGCGCCGCCATGCTCGAGCGCCTGTGGCAAAACCCGCTTTTCATGTCCGCCGCGCTGCCGCACAAGGTATTTGCGCCGTTGCTGAACTGCTATACCGGTGGCGGCAGTTTCGATTTCCACATCGACAATTCGGTGCGTCAGGCCAAGGGCAGCGTCGAACGGGTACGAACCGACCTTTCATCGACGCTGTTCTTCAGCGATCCCGACGATTACGTCGGCGGTGAACTGGTGATTCAGGACACCTTCGGTACCCGTGCGGTCAAGCTGCCGGCGGGCGACATGCTGCTCTACCCCGCCACCAGCCTGCACAAGGTCAATGCCGTCACCCGCGGGGCACGCTACGCGTCGTTCTTCTGGACCCAGAGCCTGGTGCGCGATGACGGCCACCGCACCTTGCTGTTCGAAATGGACACCGCGATTCAACAATTGAGCCGCGACGTCCCCGACCACCCTTCGCTGATTCAACTCACCGGCACCTATCACAACCTGCTGCGCCAGTGGGTCGAGGTCTGACATGAGCTGGAATCTGCGACGCCAGGAAGTGCTCGATGGCGAACAATTACGCGCCATGCTCCAAGACAACCCTGCCAGCGCCGCACGTGCGATCCTCGTCGCCGCGCAGCAGAACATGCTCGATGCCCAGGCACTATTGGGGCAGATTCTGCTCGACGGCACCGGCATCGAACAGGATGCAGCCCTTGCACTGACCTGGTTCCAGATCGCCGCGCGCAACGGCCACGCCATGGCCAGCAACATGGCCGGCCGTTGTCACGAACACGGCTGGGGCTGCGAACCTGACGCCGCCAAGGCCGCCGAGTACTATCGGCAAGCCGCCGAAGCCGGGCTGGACTGGGGCTTCTACAACTACGGCAACCTGCTGGCGACAGGCCGTGGCGTGAACAAGGACCAGGCCCGGGCGCTGGCCTGTTATCGCAAGGCGGCACAACTGGGCCATGCCAAATCAATGAACTTGCTAGGCCGCTATCTGGAAGAGGGCGTGTGCTGCGAGCAGGATTTAGCAGCGGCGCACGACTGGTATCGACGCTCGGCCGAAGGTGGGGATTTTCGCGGACAGTTCAGCCATGCCGCTGTGCTGGCCGATCACCACCGTATCGATGAAGCGGTCGTTTGGCTCAGGACAGCCCTGCAAAATGGCAACCTTAACTTTTTGCGGGTCAGTCGCAAGACGTTGCTCGATGCGACCCATCCTGACATTCGTGCATTGGCGTTGGACTATCATCAGCAAGCCGCGAATCTGGGCACTAGGTTTTGTACGAAAAGTATTGCCGCATACAACGTAGGCTGCAGGCCAGCGTGACCATGGCTGCGTAGCTCTTGGCC
>NZ_NKHL01000004.1 GCF_002934685.1 Pseudomonas bohemica | reverse complement strand
TGTCTAGTCCTGAAATAGGTTTACACCTGTTTTACCCTCAAAACGCCCGATGCACCGCATCGGGCGTTTTGTATTTCAAGGCCTGATGTGGCCGCTTGCGGTTATAAATATCTACCGATTCGTCGACCATACGCGTGGCTTCGGCCAGGTCTTTCGGGCGATGTAGCAAAAACTCGGTCTTCAGTATGCCGTTCACCCGCTCTGCCAACGCGTTCTGGTAGCAGTCATATCCGTC
>NZ_NKHL01000067.1:16104-28316 GCF_002934685.1 Pseudomonas bohemica | reverse complement strand
GCCAACCACCCCGAATCCGGCCAGTGCAGCCACACCTGCCATCGCTGCCAACACGAGTCCTGCGCCCGCAGCGATCAGCCCCAACGCTTCAAGCCCCGTGTGCATCCAGCCTTCGATGTCTAGCACGAACGCCACCGCAATCGTGGGGCCGCCAATGAAGGTGTTTTCGCTGCCACTTTTTATATGCGCGCCACACACCATTTTGCTGTGCAACCGTGCAGCAGGCTTGCCATTGATATAAACGGTCGCACTGCCTTCGGCGATGAGCACCGGGAAAGGCCACATCGGGTGATTGAGCGGCAGGCCGCTACATGAGGAAGACACATCTTCGCCCGCTCGCATCGCTTTGCGGCTGTTAACGTAGACGTCGAAACTGCCGTGTATGAGCACCCCGGTCGTGGGCTCCGGAAGTTTGAAAATCGTGCTCAGACCTTTGACGATCTGGAACATCGACAAGCCGCCAGCTGCGATCGAGCCGGCCATGATCGCCAGCGCCACGCCGCCGGTGGCGACAGTTGCAGCAACGACCGCAGCGCCGATCAGGGCACCCGCTACGGCACCTCCAATCATCGCCGCGAGACCGAAGCCGTGGGCTATTTCATCGCCTAGACGTGCCGCTGCCTGTGCATCCACTATGTTTGAGCTCCCGTTACCGATCACTCGACAGCTTCAGACGGCTTTCGACCTCGGCACAAGGGTCGCCATGGCTTGCTTCCAGGCGGGCTCATGATGGACCAGATCGCCGAGGGTGGTGGTCAGCGTGGTAATCAGCACCGCAGGCTTACGCTCGATGAACACCTGCCGCAGCATCAACTCGCGCCCTTCCCGCTGCCAGCTGTAGTCAAGCAAGGTAGCGGCGTGGCCATGCAGGGCGAAATCCCAGGTCTGGATCAGCTTGAATCCCGGCAATTGCTGCTCGGCGTTTTTTAGCTGGCTGGCAACGTAGTCGGGAAAGGAGGCATCGCCTTGACCCGCATCTCGACTGATGACGAAGCTGGCTTCTTTGGCGCTGCCCACGGCGGGAAGTTTGAAGATATTGATGCTCTGGTCCTGCCAGGCTTCAGGGATTTCGAGGTCAGCTTCTTGGATGCGGTAGAGAGTCATTGGGCGGGATACTTTCCGTGTAGGTGAGTGACTCGAAGACGCCGAAATTTTCGAGTAATTGCCATTAACAATCAAGGCTAGCGTCGAGCCAGCGGCAGCTGCCTGGTCAGTGGCTAGCCGATGGCTGAGCAGTAGCAGGTTAACTGCACATACGTACCGAGCTTACGGCATCGCATGCCATATGCAGATCTGCCCCCACAAGCCACTTACCGTAGTACGCCTTCAGTTCATCTGCCCAACCTGCGACCTCTTCCAGCAAGGCCTGCGCCTCATCACGGGGCAGCGCGAAGTGCGCGTGATGGCTGAGCAGGTTGGCTCGGCTGATTTTCCGACCTTCCTTGCCGACTGCCATGGCCAGCGTCTGCGCTGGCCCCTCCCCTAGGATCGGTAGCACGTCGTACATGGGCGACAGGCGCCAGCGTCCACCAATCCAGATGACTGCGTGATTTCGCGGGTGGTCATCGCCATTGCCGACCAACGCGTTGTAACACATGCGCCTGAATAGCTCTTGCAGGTCTTTATCGGGCACGCCGCGGCGACGCATTTCATCTGCCACGGCCGCATAACGCCAATCGTGGTGGTATTGGTCGTCCCATTCCGAATCCAGCAGAGTCAATGCGCTGAGCATCGGGATACGTTTGGCGCCATCAGCCAAAGGGGTGCGATCAAAGCGCTCGACGAGCAAGGCTCGAGGATCGTCGGCGTGCAAGGCGGTATGGGCAACGCTCAATCCTTTGGACGCCGCAAAGGTCATGCACGCAAATTCGATCGCTGGAAAATCGTATTCGTCGTAGCGACCATCCCTTGGCTTGGCCAGGATCAGCATCCCGTTATCCTGTAAAGTTCGCTTCGGTCGTGCTCCCCCCAACGACGACCGTTGCTGGCGCAGATTAAGCACCCTGATGGCCTCCTCATCCAGTTGGTTGTCGTACACCGCCTCGCAGGCTTCGACAAACTTTGCCAGCCCTTTGAGCGAGGGAACGGGACTCTCTCCAAGCCCGGCAGGGGGGACCGGGGAAGTGCCAGCCATCAGGCTGCCGATGCGGTCATTGTTTGGCGACTTGAGCAGATACTCGATTGGCGCAAGCGTTTGTCCATACGCGCGATGAAGCAGTCGCTCCCCCCAACCATCGGGCATGGCGTCATTGATGAAGCCCGGTATGCCACGGTTCTTTGTAATGCCGGTGTAGGCTTCGGCACGCAGCGGGTAGCTTATGGGATCAGGCACCCAGCCTCCCCGTTTTACGTAATCCGGGCATAAACGAACTCGCCCAGCCTACCGGTAAGCGACAGCCTGCCAAGCGTTAGCAGCTCTCCGGATTCTGGATGCTCCATATAGATGTATGCCCGAGACATCAGAAATCCTCCGGTTTGGGTTTGGTCAACCTGACGCGCTTCGATGCGATGCTTTGGGGCGAGGCCGCATCACCTGCATGGCGCAGGATTTCCGATGTGCTTTCGATACCGTCCAAAGGAGCGAACACAGTCTCGGTGATACCCAAACGCCAAAGCACCAACATGAAGGATCGGAGATCGACGAGTTCCGAGCCGTTCTCGATTTTACGCAATGTATGCGCAGAAACCCCGATTGCCTTAGTGATGTCTGCCTGACGCAGTCCCAATGAAAGGCGTCTGGCCTTCACCAACAGCCCTATCCTGCTGAGGTTATCCGCGCAGATCACCGGGAAAAATCCATCCATAATACTCACCGCCATGAGGTTTAAGGCACATAAGAGCTACCCTAGCACGCATTAACATGGAATGTTAAATAGCTAATGCTTACCTCAGTGAGTTTTATCCCACATAAAATAGATGCAGGTCCACACTAACAGAAGATTGGCGGAAACCCCGCGGGCTGCGTTCGATCAATTCGTCAGCGCAGGCTGAAGAAGTGCTCATCAACCCAACTGCGCACAGGCGGTAACTAACGCCTTTGAATACGAACTAAATAAATTACCTAAAAGTACCTGCTTTCATACAAACACTTACAGGCCACTACATTAAAGTCCGTCAACGTAAAGTATTTGCAAAGTTCATCGCCCTGCTTTTAACTCGCTGTACCCTGAGTCACGCTCCACACCCCGCTACAGGTCATCGCCATGAATCATTTACTCTGGAAGTTGTTTCCAAAGACCCAGCGTGAGTTTTTGCTAGAGCGGCTTTCTGTCGTAGACCGTCAGGTGGTCAACAAGACATTGTCGCGCAAGGCCCGGTTTCCCGAGGTGTTCGACCATTTCGAATGCATTTTCATTCATGTCCCCAAGTGCGCGGGCAGCAGTGTGGCGATGTCGATATTCGGCGACACGCCCACCGGTCACTTGCCGCTCTATTGGTACGAGAAGCAGTTCAAAGAGCGTTATGAGCAATACTTCAAGTTTGGCTTTGTACGTGATCCATTACATAGAGCACTGTCGGCTTATCGTTACTTATTACAGAACCCGCAGCCGCGGGACAGAGCGGCTTTCGAATTGGTCAGTCGTTATTCTCGCTTCGATACGTTCGTCGACGGCTGGCTGCACGCGGAGAATGTATCGAAGCAAATACATTTCGCGCCTCAATATCAATTTCTGCAAAACGGCATGGGCCAGATTGCCGTGGATTTCATCGGCCGGCAGGAGCATCTGGAGTCGGATTTCGCAGCGCTGTGTGAACACCTCGGCATCAGTGTCCCGTTGCGTCACCTCAATCGCTCGCCCGGTCCGCGCTATCAAACCGCGGGGCTGTGCTCCGATATCACGCGCAAGCGTATCCGCGAAGTCTATGCCCGCGACTATGAGTTGTTTTCCTATGACTGACTCACCATCCGAAGCGCGCCCGGTGATCATCGACTCACCGCTGGCGGTCGGGCAATCGGAGCGCGAATCGCTCAAGCGCCAGCACGCCTGTTGCATCTGGTTCACCGGGTTGTCCGGCGCGGGGAAAACCACGCTGGGCAATCGGCTGGATCAGACTTTGGTCGCCCACGGGTTGCACAGTTATCTGCTTGACGGCGACCGGCTGCGTCGGGGGCTGTGTCAGGACCTGGGCATGAGCGAGCAAAGCCGACGCGAGAATGTCAGGCGCATCGGCGAAGTCGCCAAGTTGATGGTGGATGCCGGGTTGATCGTAATTGTCGCGGCGATTTCACCCTACCGGGAGGACCGCGACGCTTGTCGACAGCATTTCGCCGAAGGACAGTTCATCGAGGTCCACGTCAGCACGCCGTTGCGCGAGTGCATGCGCCGCGATGCCAAGGGGTTGTACCGCGCCGTGCGCGAGGGGCGGATACGCAACTTCACCGGAATCGACAGCCCGTATGAACCGCCGATCGAGCCAGAGTACGTGGTCGATACCAGCGTTGATTGCGGCAGCCTGCTTATCGATCAGCTGCTCTCACAGTTACTCGAAACCCGACCGCGAGGTGGTGTATATCAGGCATTTACCGGCTCGCACGCTCTGGCACGCTGATTACAGACCATCGGCATTTCGGCGAATGTCCAAACGCGGGGGAACGATTGGCAGGTTTGGGGGTTCACACGTCTTGTCTTTGAACCGTCTTCCTCGCGAGCGAACTCTATGGAACACGTACTCCCGGACGCCTGGCTCAATGCCCTGCCGTTACCCTGGCTAAACACCCTGATCGCCGCCATCGCCGCCGTATGCATCGCATTGTTGGGGCGGTGGATTGCGCTGGCGGGTCTGCGGCGCATCGCCCGATCCTTTGTCTTCGCCCAACAACTGATTTATCGCGCCGAAGCGCCGACGCTGTGGCTGATTCCGCTATTGGCCCTGCAAACCGTCTGGACCTCCGCGCCCGACGACTTGATGTTGATCAGGGGTGTGCGGCATCTCAACGGCATGTTGGTGGTGGCCGGGTTCACCTGGCTGGCCCTCAGTTGCGTGAAGGCGATTGGCGAAGCGGTGGCGATCCGCAACCCGCTCGACATCGAGGACAACCTGCAGGCCCGACGCATTCAGACGCAGGTGCGGGTGCTGGTACGTTGTCTCACTGTGCTGGTGTTGCTGTTCGGCACCGGGTTGATCCTGATAAGTTTTCCGCCGGTGCGGCAGGTCGGCACGAGCCTGTTGGCGTCTGCCGGTCTTGCGGGCCTGGCGGCGGGCTTTGCGGCAAAGCCGGTGCTGGGGAATCTGATCGCGGGTTTGCAGATTGCAATTTCACAACCGATTCGCCTGGACGATGTGGTGATCGTCGAGGGCGAATGGGGGCGTATCGAGGAAATCAGCGGCACCTATGTGGTGGTGAAGATCTGGGATGAACGGCGAATGGTGATTCCACTGCAGTACTTCATCGAGAAGCCTTTCCAGAACTGGACACGCAGCACCTCGAGCCTGATCGGTTCGGTGTTCCTGTGGGTCGATTATGCGTTGCCGCTGGAAGAGCTTCGCGAGGAGGCCGAGCGTATCTGCAAGGATATTCCGCACCTGTGGGACGGCCGGGTCTGCGTGTTGCAGGTCACCGATACGACCGACAAAGCGATGCAGTTGCGGGTATTGCTGAGTTCGGCGGACTCATCACGCAGCTGGGATGCGCGATGCCACATGCGCGAACGGCTGATCAGTTTTGTCGCCAAGCAGCACCCGCAGTGCTTGCCGCAACTGCGGGCGGAGGTGTCGTCGCGCACCGCACAGCCCGAGCGCGACAATCACGAGGCGCCAACCGAAATCGCGCGCCAGCCGCCGGTTTGAGCCTCATCTGCAGCAGTCCGGCTCGCCGACGGCAGCGGTCTTTCGAACGCCACCGCCAACACGCCGTGCTACAGGGTTTCAATACCCGCGTTTGAACATCACCACTTTGCCCATCATCGCGGCGGCGAATTGTTGGGCGGTCATATTCTCGCCGTTGAAGTCCACCACGTCATCGGTGTAGTGCAGGCTTGCGACGATGTTGTCGCCCTCCACCTTGCCCACTTGCAGCATGATCGCCATCCCGCCCACCGTCTCGGCAGCGTCCTGGGCCTGTTGCGCAATGGCAGCAGGGTCGGTCAGACCGGCAGATTGGGCTTGCAGGGTCGCGAGATCACCAATCATCGCCTTGGACAGCACCAGTTTGGCGTCTGCCTGAGTCAGCAGTTGCTTGAGCAAAGCAGAGCCTGGCTGATCGAGACTCGTCGGGTTACCCAAGTCCATCGACAGACTGAAATGGCTTTCGCCGCTGGCGGTTTTCAGCGAGAGTTTTTCCAGTTCGATGTGGGGCTGGGCCGCCAGCAGTTTGCCGACTTGCTCCTGCACCAGCGCCCGATCCGCTGCGCTCAACTGCGGTGTATAGGATTCACCCACCGCCGCTGCCGCCTGGGCCTGAGGCTGGATTTTTTCCTGATAGATCTGCAGCAGGTTCTTGGTTGATGCAATGTCGAAGTTGGAGAATTTCCACAGCATCTGCGAAGAACCAATGTCCTTGCCGTCGAAGCTGATGTTGCCGATGTCGTAGGTCACCTGCGCATTGAGGTTGCCTTCCACTTCCTGCAACAGGCTGGTGTTGACGAAGTCCTTGAACTGCACCGGCGGCTGACCGGCGCCCTGGAAGGTAGCCGAAGTCACCTTGGCGTCGCTGTGACCCAGATAGAAGCCGGACTTGCCCTTGGTGCCACCGGTGTTGAAGGTCAGGTCCCTGAGAATCAGGTGCACCGGGCCCTCTTCGGAGGTGGCGGTCACGTCAAGGCTGCCGAGCACGCCGTTGGCTTCAAGCTTTTCGCCATTGGCGCTGCCCGATGCGTTGAGGGTAAAGCCCGAGAAGGCGAACGAGCCGTTCTGATCGTTGAACTGGAACGGCAGGAGTTCGACCCGGCCCTGCGCCGCACGGTCGTAGCCCATGCTGAAATGCCCGGTCAGCGGAGCCTGCCCGTTGGTCATGGCGAACCACTTCTCGGAGTAGACGTTCTTTTCAAGTTCCATGTTGCTGGCAGCCATGACCGGCACCAGGTTCAAGGTTTTCACTCGGCTCCAGGGAAACGGGCCGTGCTCGATGTTATCCACGAACAGCAGTTCGACGGGCTGGCCGTCGTTGAGTTTGGGGTTCTGGAGCTTGAACTTGTAATGCGCTGTGCTGGTGAAGAAGTGCCGATCCAGCGACAACAGCTCGACGCTCGCACTACCATCGTGACCGGCGAATGCCGCCTGGATCTGCTGATTGCCTTGCTGAACTGCATCACCGAGCACGCCTTCCAGACGAGTCCCGGTGTACCAGGCACCTGCGCTGATGAGAGCGCCTGCAACGATGACTACGCCTACGGCAATGTTGACTGATTTTTTCATGTGTCGACTCGAAGATGTCCGTTCTTGAAGAGGGGTGATGTCTTCCCTGACGCCGCAGGGTTTCGGCGCCATGACAGAGGCACCGAGCAACACCTCGCGCTGCCCAGAGCCCGGCGAGATTAGCACTTGGCGAGCGCCTTTTGCAGCCGTTGCGCCTCGACGCCGTTTGCGCAGGAGCGTCAGTCGCGTATAGCCACAGCCTTTGCCGAGGCGTTAGGCTGGACGCCAATCTGTAAACGGGATCGATGAGATGAGCGACGCGCAAAAGCCAAAGGGCCCGATCAAAGCGGTGATTTTCGACATGGACGGCCTGTTGCTGGACACCGAGGGCATCTATACCGAAGTGACCGACGCTATCGCCAAACGCCACGGCAAGACCTTCGACTGGGCTGTGAAGCAGCATTCCATCGGCCGCGGCTCGCAGGATTTCGCCGACTATGTGATCAGCGCATTGCAGTTACCGATGTCCGCCGAGGAATTTCTGACCGTCCGCCAGCCAATGCTCGACGAACGTTTCCCCCATGCGCAGCCGATGCCAGGCGCCGAGGCGCTGGTACGCCATCTGGCCAGACACAACATCCCTATCGCCGTGGGGACCAGTTCTTCGTTGCATTACTTCGGCGTTAAGACGAGCAATCACGGTTCCTGGTTCGAGCTGTTCCGGCACGTGGTGACTGCCGACCATGAGGATGTGACTGCGGCCAAGCCTGCGCCGGATATTTTCCTGGTGGCGGCGCGCAATCTCGGTGTCGATCCGAAAGACTGCCTGGTGTTCGAGGATTCGCCCTTCGGCGTGACCGCCGCCAAGACAGCCGGCATGTACGCCGTGGCGGTGCCGGACTCCCACATGCCGGTGGAGCAATACGCTCATGCCGACCTGATATTGGGCTCGCTGGCTGAGTTTGTGCCGCAGGATTGGGGGTTGCCGGGGTATCACGATTGACGAGATTCTTTTGTAGGAGCGCGCTTGCCCGCCCTTACACTGCAGTCGTGCCGCAAGCTAAACCACCCGCTTCAAATCCACCCCCAGCGCCTGCGCGAATGCCTTAACCAAGGGGCTTCGCGGGGCGTTGTGGCGCAGGATGAGGTTGAACGGGGTGTTCAGGTGAATGAGATCGGGGCGCAGGGCGCGCAATTGGCCGTCGCGTACCAGGTGGTGGGCGTAGTGTGCAGGCAGAAAGCCGACGAAGCGGCCAGTGAGAATCAGGATTGCCACAGCCTCGACCTGTGACGCCGACGCCGACTGGCTGTCGTAATTGACGAAACTGGCCTTGTCGCGATGAATCGCGTAGCGATGATTGATGACCTGGCAATGCCGCAGGCTGTCGACGTCCAGCGCCTTGTCATCCAGGTCGAACAACGGGTGCCCGACGGCGCAATACGCGTGGGATGGCTCTTCGTACAGCTCAAAATAGTCGAACTCTTCGCGACGCTGATAGACCGGCACGATACCCAGGCTCAAGCGTCCTTCGACGACGCCGCGCTCTATCTCATCGAGTTGTGAGGCGTGCAGTCGCAGTCTTACTTTGGGCGCTTCATCGTGCATTGTTCTGAGTGAAGCAATTAAGGGCGAACTTTTATCGGGCATCGTGTTGTCGATAACGCCAATACTCAGATCGCCGATCAATTCATTTTGCGCAGAACTAATCCGGTCTCGGAAAGAGTCGACCGAGGCAAATAATTCGATGGTTGCCTGATAGACAAGTTTGCCTTCTTCGGTCAGATGAAAACCTTCTCGACCCCGGGTACACAAGCGCATGCCAATGCGGATTTCCAGGTCCGAGATCTGCTTGCTGATCGCCGCGAGTCCCACGTTCAGCTCGTTCTGCGCGGCGCTGAAGCCTCCGGCCTCGACAACTGCCTGAAACACGCGTAACAGCTTGAAGTCCATCCCACTGAGCGATAAAGGAGGGCGGACTCCCGGTTTGGGCGGCACGTTTCCAGAAGTGGAAAGTGGAGTTTCCATAATGCTTATTTACCTCGCCTGTCATATTCAACAGGCTTTGCCCCACAACGAAAACATGCCCGATTGATAATAATGAACACAGAAAATGGCGATTGGCAACCGTCTGCACGACACCCTGATCATTGACCCGGTCGCTGATGAGAGACGATAAAACCTGACACTTCGATCAGGACTTTGTACTTGAATCTGCCCTCCACTCTCAGCAAAAACCCAGCCTCGGATGCGTGCCCGAATACCCATCGACTGGCCGGATGATGAACTCGCTGTGACCGGTTACGCGCGGCCTGAACGCAGCTTCGGAGAAACACCATGAACCAGAACCAGGCAGAGCGTCTGCAAGCCGAACGCAAGAAGATCGAAAACGAGTTCGACATCACTCAGTACGAGCACGTGCCGCGCCGCTACTACGGCCGAATCTTCTTCGCCACGCTGATCGTCATCGCCCTGGCGGGGCTGGCCCGGGCTTTCGCAAATGGGCAGATCGAGTGGAATTACATCGCCCAGTTTCTGACCTCCGAAGCGATTCTCTGGGGTCTGCTCAATACCATCATCATGTCGATTCTGGCGATGCTGCTGGGGGTGGTGATCGGCGTGATCACAGCGATCATGCGCATGTCGGCCAACCCGATCCTGCGCTATGTGGCGATCACCTACACGTGGCTGTTTCGCGGTACGCCGCTGATTCTGCAATTGCTGCTGTGGTTCAACCTGGCGCTGATCTTCCCGGTGATTGGCATTCCCGGCCTGTTCCAGCTCGATACCGTGAGCCTGATGACGCCCTTCGTCGCTGCGCTGCTGGGCCTGAGCATCAACCAGGGCGCCTACACCGCCGAAGTCGTGCGAGCCGGCCTGCTGTCGGTGGACACCGGGCAGTATGAGGCCGCCAAGTCGATCGGCATGCCGCGTCTGCAGGCGCTGCGTCGGGTGATCCTGCCGCAGGCGATGCGTGTGATCATTCCGCCGGTCGGTAACGAATTCATCGGCATGGTGAAGATGACCAGTCTGGCCAGCGTGATCCAGTACTCCGAGATCCTGCATAACGCGCAGAACATTTATTACGCCAACGCCCGGGTGATGGAGCTGCTGATCGTCGCCGGGATCTGGTACCTGGCCGTGGTCACCGTGTTGTCGTTCGGTCAAAGCCGTCTGGAGCTGCGCTTCGCTCGCGGCGCTGGCAAGCGTTCGTAAGTCAGGCCCAGGAGAACAAGCATGAGAAGCATCGTCAAAGCCGTCGGCCTGAACAAATACTACGACCAGTTCCACGCCCTCAAGGACGTCAGCATTGAGGTCGAGCAAGGCGAAGTGCTGTGCATCATCGGCCCCTCGGGCTCGGGCAAGAGCACCCTGCTGCGCTGCGTCAATCAGCTGGAAAAGATCGACAAGGGGGGCCTGTGGGTCGATGGCGAATTGGTGGGGTATCGCATCGTTGGCAACAAGCTGCACGAACTCAACGACGCGCAGATTGCCCGCCAGCGCTTGAGCACCGGCATGGTGTTCCAGCGCTTCAACCTGTTCCCGCACATGACCGCGCTGCAGAACGTCATCGAAGGCCCGATTCAGGTGCTCAAGCGTTCGCCGAAGGAAGCCAACGAAGAAGCCGTCGAACTGCTGGCCCGCGTCGGCCTTGCGGACAAGCGTCATTCCTATCCCGTCGAGCTGTCCGGCGGCCAGCAACAGCGTGTGGCGATTGCGCGCGCGCTGGCCATGCGGCCCAAGCTGATGCTGTTCGACGAACCCACTTCCGCCCTCGACCCGGAGCTGGTGGGCGAAGTGTTGTCGGTGATGCGTGATCTCGCGCACTCCGGCATGACCATGATCGTTGTGACCCATGAGCTGGGCTTCGCGCGCGAGGTGTCCAACCGCATGGTGTTCATGGACGGCGGCCAGATTGTGGAGGCCGGTAGCCCCGAAGACATTCTAATAAGCCCACAAAATCCAAGAACCCAAAGCTTCATTTCTGCCGTTCGCACTTAAACCAGAACAAACGAGAACGACCATGAAAAAAATCATCCTCCCCAGCTTGCTCGCAGGCCTGATGGCCTCCGTTTCGGCCTTCGCTGACGTGCCCGCCAGCCTCAAGGAAAAAGGCGAAATCAGCGCGGCCATCGTGCCGAACTATCCGCCGATGGATTTCAAGGACACCAGCACCAACACCCTGACCGGTCTGGATGTCGATCTGGGCAACGCGCTGGCCGAGCGTCTGGGCGTGAAAATCAAATGGCAGGAAACCGCATTCGAGCAGATGGTCAGCGGCCTGGTCACCAAGCGCTTCGACATCATTCTGTCAGGCATGACCGACACCGCCGAGCGGCAGAAGTCGGTGACCTTCATCGACTATTTCACCAGCGGCCCGCAGCTGTACACGTTGACCAAGAACACCCAACTCAATGAGCTGACCGATCTGTGCGGCAAGAAAGTCGGCACCAGCCGCCGCACCACCTGGCCTGCGGAAATCACCGCGTGGAGCAAGCAGAACTGCGAAGCGGCGGGAAAACCGGCCATAGAGGTCACCGGTTCCGAAGGTTCGGCCGATGCCCGCGCGCAGCTGCGTCAGGGTCGTCTGGACGCGGCCATGCAAGGCAGCGAAACCATTCCGTACCTGATGTCGCAGGAGAAAGACACCTACAAGCCCATCGGCCTGGCAATCTCCAAGCAGTTCACGGGGCTTGGTGTGAGCAAATCCAATCCGGAGCTGGCCAAGGCCATCGCAGAGGCGATGCAGGTCATGGTCGATGACGGCACCTACGGCAAGATCCTCAAGAAGTGGGAGCTGGAGCAAGGTGCAGTGGCCAAGATCGGGATGGACCAGGGGAAGTAAGCGCGACAGCGCACAAACCGGCTTGCTGGCGAACGCGTTAGTTCAGACACATCGAGGATGGCTGATACTCCG
>NZ_NKHL01000067.1:0-16094 GCF_002934685.1 Pseudomonas bohemica | reverse complement strand
GGTCAGGCGACGTTGAGTTGGCCGCGTTCGCTGCCGTCGTAACCTCCGACGTCTCCCACCGGGATTGCGTCGGGCCAAAGGGATGCGAACGACGCCGAATCTGTGGAGATGCGAACGACGCTGAACCTGTGGGAGCTACCGGAGCTGTGTGACAGTGGCGAAGCAATAGGCCAGGCGACGTTGAGTTGGCCCCGTTCGCTGCCGTCGTAACCTCCGACGTCTCCCACCAAGATTGCGTCGGGCCAAAGGGATGCGAACGACGCCGAATCTGTAGAGGTGCGAA
Organism: Pseudomonas bohemica; assembly: GCF_002934685.1. Lineage (GTDB taxonomy): Bacteria > Pseudomonadota > Gammaproteobacteria > Pseudomonadales > Pseudomonadaceae > Aquipseudomonas > Aquipseudomonas bohemica. The sequence goes on along the minus strand of NZ_NKHL01000067.1, from coordinate 15,811 downwards.
CGGCACCGAACCTGTGGGAGCTACCGGAGCTGTGCGACAGTGGCGAAGCAATGGGCCAGGCGACGTTGAGTTGGCCGCGTTCGCTGCCGTCATAAGCTCCGACGTTTCCCACCGGGATTGCGTCGGGCGAAAGGGATGCGAACGACGCTGAACCTGTGGGAGCTACCGGAGCTGTGTGACAGTGGCGAAGCAATGGGTCAGGCGACGTTGAGTTGGCCGCGTTCGCTGCCGTCGTAACCTCCGACGTCTCCCACCGGGATTGCGTCGGGCCAAAGAGATGCGAACGACGCTGAACCTGTAGGAGCGTGCTTGCCCGCGACAGCGTTGTGTCATTGGCTACCTCTTACACAGACAAATCGCATTCGCGGGCAAGCGTGCTCCTACAAGGGGTTTGCGCCTGACAAAGGATAAAAACAACAGTGGCCACTTACTCCCTCGTGATCCGCCGCTTGATGGTCTGCTCGTTGACCATTGTCATGAGCCGGGCGATGACCAGCCCGTTATTAACGCTGTTCTTGAGCACCAAACTGGGCCTGAACCAGCAGGATGTCGGGCTGCTGATGGGAATCGCAGTGTTCCTGGCGACGCTGCTGGGGTTGTATGGCGGTTACATCATCGACCGGCTGGAGAAGCGCAAGCTGCTTATCCTGGCGATGCTGTCCAGTGCCATCGGTTTCACCCTGCTGACCTTCGCCCAGAATGTTTACCTGACCACCCTGACCCTGGTGATCACCGAGACCGCCTCGGCGCTGTTCCTGATCGGTTCCAAGGCCATCATCAGCGAGAACCTGCCAGTCGGCCAGCGCGCCAAGGTGTTCTCCCTGCGCTACACGCTGACCAACATCGGCTACGCCACCGGCCCCATGCTCGGCGTGCTGATTGCCGGGCATCTGCCGCTGGCGCCGTTTTTGATCGCCAGTGCCATTGCCTTCGGCAGTATGTTTTTGATGATTGGTATCCCGCCCACCGTGGCTGATAGCGAAAACCAGCCGCGCAGTTTTCTCGACACCCTCTCCACGCTCAAGAGCGATCGCACCCTGATTCTGTTCACCGGCGGCAGCCTGCTGAGCACCGTCGTGCATGGTCGCTATACGTTGTATCTCTCGCAGTTCTTGCTGGTCACCCACACCGCAGGACAGGCGCTGAAAATTCTCTCGGCGGTTCTGGCCTGCAATGCGGTGACCGTGATTCTGATGCAGTACCAGATCGGCCGTTTTCTGAAACGCGAACAGCTGCCTTACTGGATTTGCCTGGGCTCTGCGCTGTTCGCTGTCGGCCTGTTCGGTTTCAGCTTCGCCGAGACAACGTTGGCCTGGTGCGCCGCGATGTTCGTGTTCACCCTGGGCGAGATGATCATCTACCCGGCCGAATATCTGTTCGTCGATACCATCGCTCCGGAACGCCTGCGCGGCAGCTATCTGGGAGCGCAGAATCTGGCGGCATTCGGCGGTGCGATGAGTCCGGTGATTTGTGGCTATTTATTGATCAACACACCGGCGCCAACAATGTTCTATGTGCTGGCTGGCCTGACAACCCTGGGCGGTACGCTGTGCTTTTTCGCCGGACGCCGGGCCAAGCTCACGAATACAGATTCCGTCTTGTAAGGCAAAGCATGTCCCGCAACGGTCACGCGCCTTTGAGTGTTTTCTTGATCTTTGCCCACCAGTCGACCTTGTGGCGCAACTGCAACAGACACGGCATATCTCTCAGGCGAATCCATGGCTCGTCCTGCCAATGCAGTACGCTCATCGTTCCCCGCTGCCACTCCAGCAACGCCGGTGTAGGCGCATTGTTGAACGCAGGAATGCGCTGGTCGTGCAGCACAGGCAATACCTGATAGGTCAGCCATTTGCGAATCGAGTCGTGGGTGGCCTTGCCGTGATAAATCAGCAACGCGTAAGCGGCGGATTCGCTGACCATCAGCACATCGTTGATTTCGCCGTAGTAGCGCAGCTGGACATGGCGGCGCTGGTCGGGAGCCAGTTTGCGGGCGATGCGCTCTTCGAAAAACATGCCCAGGAAGTGCCCAAGATCGCGCAGGCAGAACCAGGCCTGGCGTTCGAGAATCAGAGCGTGAAGTTTGAGTTCGTGGCGGGTGAAAACGACAGGTTCGTAATGCGATTCCATGCGGCGTCTGTCCTTACTGGCCCTTGGAATAAGGGTGTCGGGAGCTAAGAACACCATAAAGGAGTGCCGACATATTCCCCCGAAGGGTCTTGTATTAGCCGACTCCCGACATGACAGACGTGCAGAGTGTAGCGCCTGCGAAAAACTGACGTTTGTCGCAGGCGCAAAAGTACCGCGGTCTATCGTGGCGGGTGACGCTTTATAGAGTTCTTAGGCTCGGGGCGGGATTATCCGGGCATGACGGCTGCAGCTCAATCCGACAAATGCAGGGGTTTTACCAATTTGATGTAACCAAGTGATGCAGAGCGCATCGTGCTCGCGCGCAGTGGCGCTCAATTGTCACTGTTCAAATCCGTCACAAACAGGCGAGTATGTCCGGCCTGGAGCTGTCGGTCTGAAGGACTTTACGAGACATCTTGCAAGCCTGCCACAGACTGTTCTGATTTCCATTTCCCTGACGAACAGGATATCGAGCAATGAAATACCGCATTCTTGGCCAATCCGGCCTCAAGGTTTCGACGCTGACGCTGGGCTCCATGATGTTCGGCGTGCAGACCAGCACCGAAGAATCACTGCGCATCATCGACAAGGCCTGGGATGAAGGCGTGAATTTCATCGACACCGCCAACGTCTACAACGCCGGTCGCTCCGAAGAAATCGTCGGCGAAGCCATCGCCTCACGCCGCAGCGAATGGGTACTGGCGACCAAGGTGGGCAGTAGTTCGGGCAACACCGCGCCGAACACCAGCGGCCTGAACCGCAAGCACATCTTCAACGAGATAGAATCCAGCCTGCGTCGTCTGGACACCGATTACATCGACATCCATTACCTGCACAAGGAAGACCACAGCACGCCACTGGAAGTGACGGTTTCGGCCATTGGCGATCTGATTCGCGAGGGCAAGATCCGTTACTGGGGTGTGTCCAACTTCCGTGGCTGGCGTATCGCCGAAGTAGTCAATGTCGCCGAGCGTCTGGGCGTCGACAGACCGGTGATCAGCCAGCCGCTGTACAACATCGTCAACCGCCAGGCGGAGCTGGAGCAGATCACCGCCGCCAAGTTCTACGGCCTGGGCGTGGTGCCTTACAGCCCGTTGGCGCGCGGCGTGCTCAGTGGTAAATACGCACCGGATGTCACCCCGGATAGCAGCACCCGTGCGGGGCGTCAGGACAAGCGGATTCTGGAAACCGAGTGGCGCTCCGAGTCGTTGCACATCGCGCAGAAGTTGCAGCAATACACCAGGGACAAGGGCGTCGGACTGGTGGAGTTCGCCATTGCCTGGGTGCTGAATAACCAGGCCGTGACCTCGGCCATCGTCGGCCCCCGTACCGAAGAGCAATGGGACAGCTATACCAAGGCGCTGAGCGTGCAGATCACGGCGGAGGACGAGGCTTTCATCGACTCGCTGGTGACGCCGGGTCACGCTTCGACGCCGGGCTTCAATGACGTCCAGCATTTTGTGACGGGGCGGTATTCGTAAGGCTCGCCAGTGTCTGCGAGAGCGACCGGAGGTACTCGCTGCCGAGCCTCCAACCGAGCAAAATAATGGCATCTGGCAATCATTGGTTTGCGAAGCAGTGACTTCGATTGTCTGTGGGCGCGCGCTGTGAAATTCCGTGCCCAGGCGACCGTTTCCGACGCCTCGTGTCGATCAGAAGATAGATAGTGGCACGCACATGGATGCCAGAAAGCCTTGTAGAATGCCGTCCGCCGCAGCCGGGTCAAATGATATTGCAATGTTTGACAAGGCTGGGTGGGGCCGTTAGTGTTCCATTGGATCCAATATCTGATCAGTGAAGAAGAAGCGACGATGCGCAGGACTGAGAAAGAGCAATTTCTCCGGGAAATTCTAGGGAATGAACAGCCGCCCGCGCACCTGGCGCGTGCCGTTATCGAAGAGAAATTACGTAGCGCGATTCTCGATGGCCGCCTGCCCGCAGGGATCGCGTTGCGCCAGCAAGAGCTGGCGACGCTGTTCGGGGTCAGCCGCATGCCTGTGCGCGAAGCCTTGCGTCAGCTTGAGGCTCAATCGCTGCTGCGTGTTGAAACTCACAAGGGCGCGGTTGTGGCGCCGCTGATAAACGAAGACGCGTCCGATGCCTATGCGTTGCGCATCCTCTTGGAATCCGAAGCCCTGCGACAGTCGATTCCGTTGCTGACTGCGCAGGACATTGCCACGGCGCGGGATTACATCGTTCAGCTTGAGACTGAAACCGATTACACGAACATCGGCACCCTCAATCGGCTGTTCCATATGACGCTTTATTCTCGAGCGCCGAACAAACGCCTGCTCAAGCTGGTCGAGGATGGGCTCAACGAAGAAGAGCGCTTCCTGCGCTTCAATCTCAAGCACATGGAACTGGGTGAGTTGTCGCAGCACGACCATTTGGAGTTATTGCAGATGGCAGAGGCAGGTGCAATCGAGGCCACGGTGAGTGCGCTCGCACAGCACTTGAACCGCGGTGTCGAGGCGATCAACAACTATCTCAAAAGCCGTCCAACGGAAGTCGCCAAGACCACCACGGCTTCAAGGAAGCGCGCCCTCGCTCAATGAGGGTGCAACGATCGTGAAACGCCACTGTTCACGGTTCAAGCATCTCCCTGCTTGCGTCAGCTGCTGGCCAGCGTATGAGGCACGACGTCCTCAGATGACAGCGCAACAGGCTGCTGCATATCTTCAGGTTGCTGGACGTTTAACCCCCGTCTGACCCAACGCATCCCTTCCTGTAGCGGCGGCCTTGCCGGCCGTGACCCCACTTCATATCGCAAGCGCCGCATGCCACGCGGCTGCAGGCGCCCTCGTCCAAAGAAAATCCCCCACCGAGCCCCCTCGGCCCCCGTTTGTGCGCCCTTTCTTGCGTGATTCTCTGCGCGCTAACGCAGCGCTTTGCTGTGTTTCAGGCAAACTCGGCTGACGAACTCGCCTGCAGTCGGTTCCGCAAACGCAATTCTCATGGAGCAACGAAAGGAGCTGTGCCTGGGCAAGGACGTAATGAGGGACTCCCAACTGCGTCGCCCACAAAAATTCTTCCAAAATCGATTATTCAGTTAAAGCGCGACTCTGAACGAGGCATTCGTTCATTATTATCAATTCTGACTCTAATGAGCCGGAAGGGTCGCTCTCGTCCAAATAAAGCTTTCCCGAAAAGTTTTATAAGCACTCTTCGCGCGCAGTTTTCGCACTAACTAAAAATTATTAAAAAGTGTTTGCCCCACAATTAAAAAGTGCTTTAACGTTTTCTCGTCGCCACTGAAAACGAAGCCCGGCTCCCCGTGGCAAGGCCCCCGATCAGCCCAATCGGCGTTCGCTCATCGTGTCTGGCTTCGAACACTTACGACCATTAAACGAAGTATTCGCTCGCAATCGTGCTTGCCCATTTGTTCATGTTTGCTTAGTTGAGCCAGACGAAGTACGTCCAACTCATCGCCAACAAGACGCAACGACAGCACAGGATTGCGCAACACTTATTCAACTCAAGGACGTCAATATGAATATCAACAAGCAACTACTCGACCTCAAGAAATCGAAACTAAGCGCTCATCCGATATTCTCGGAAATTGATTCGCTGCACGTGCTGCGACGCTTCATGGAGGCGCACGTATTCGCGGTCTGGGACTTCATGTCCCTAACCAAACGCCTGCAACAGGAGCTGACATGCACCCGGCTACCGTGGCTCCCGCCGAAAGATCCGAAGGCTGCACGTCTGATCAACGAGATTGTGTTGGGGGAGGAGTCCGACGAACGTCACGGTAACCGTCACGATCACTACAGCCATTTCGAGTTGTACCTGGATGCCATGCGGGAGATCGGTGCCAGTACCGCACGGATCGAGCGCTTCGTCGAGCTGCAAAAACAAGGCATGCATTACGCAACCGCGCTCAACCGCGTGAATGCTGGCGACGCCGAAGCCAATTTCGTTCGGGACACCCTCGACATCGCACTCAACGCCCCTGCCCACAGTGTCGCCGCGGCTTTTCTGCACGGCCGTGAAAGCGTCATCCCACAGATGTTTCAACGCATCCTCGACGACTGGGAAATCACCGCCGAGCAGGCGCCGACGTTTCGTTACTACCTGGAACGCCATATCGAGGTTGACTCGGAGGATCACGGCCCGGCGGCCGAGTCGCTGCTCGCACGGCTGATCGATGGCGACGAGCAACGCGATCAACAGGTGTACGAGGCCGCCATCGCGGCCGTGGAAAGCCGTATCCGCCTGTGGGATGCCCTTCGCGACAGCATGCGCGAACCGGCGCTGGAGGTCAGCGCATGAGCCGCTTGCCAGTCCGCGAACCCTTTGCTCTTCACACAAGGACGACATCATGAAAGCCGAAGACTATCTGTCCTTTGCCGATGCCTGGGAAGGCCGTGCGACGATCCGCACCCGCCCGCGCCGCATCGTCGAAAATGACGAAAAACTCATCTATCCGTTGAGCCGCCAGCCGCTGGTCCTGAGCGAGACCTTTACTCGCGAGTGCCCGCATTTGCGTGATTTCGCGCTGATCCAGAGCCTGTACAAGTTCATCAACGACGTGGTGATTTTCGAGACTGAAATCGTCGACAAAACCGCCCGCAGCATTGCCAAGGACAACTTCGCGATTCGCTTCCCGTTCGCCTGCCGCTACGACGCCATGACGGTGGTGGTCGACGAGGATTACCACGCGCTGGTGGCCATGGATTTCATGCAGCAGACCATTGCGCTGACAGGCATCCAGCCTATCCAGCTGCCACCGGAAATCGAGCTGAGCCGGGCGATTCCTGCCGCCCTGGCCCTGGCGCCCGACCGTTTGCGCAGCGCAGTGGAGCTGATCTGCGTAGCCATCGCCGAGAACACCGTGACCAATGATGTCGCGGCGTTCGCCAAGGACGACACCGTCAAGCAATCGATCAAGGGGTTGATGGCCGATCACCTGCTCGATGAAGGTCGGCATTCGGGGTTCTGGGCGCGGCTGGTGAGGATCTACTGGAACGCTGCGCCTGAAGAAGACCGCGAAATCATCGCCCGCATCATGCCAGCATTCATTGCTCAATATTTGACCAACGACATCCAGAAGTCCTTCGACTTCGTGCTCATCGAGCATCTGGCAGTGGCCGAGCCGATCAAGCAGGCGCTCAGGGATGAAACCCAGGCAATGTGCTTCCCGATCAATCGTCATCACCCGCTGGTGGGCAACATCGTACGCTTCTTCAAGACCAGCTCGATGCTCGACTCCATCTGTGTGCAACGCGCCCTCGCCGACTATCTGCCGGCAGGAGGCGTGCAATGAAACGTCTGGAGATTGTGCTCATCGGCCACAGTCGGGCCTTGAGCGAACTGAGCGTGGAGCTCGACAGCCACGGGCACCAGATTCATCGGCTGGTCGATGCCCAGACCCTGCAAGACAGCACCCTGAGCAGCGCGTCGATACTCATTGAGGACGGTACGCTGGACCTGCCGAGCGCGCGATTGCAAGCGTTCAGAACGCCGGTGCACCTGGGTTTGCGAGTGGGCCTGACTCCGAGTACCCAGCCCGGATTACCGCAGGTAGAGCTGCTGTGCTGGTATGGATCGGCCACCGCGCAGCGCCTGATCGTCCGCGAGAAGGTGCCCGCCGAGCCTACCGGTAACGGTCGCATGCTTCGCGACACTGCCACGGCGACGCTGATTGACAACATCGCGCTGCTGGTCAGCCGCTTCTCGCGAGATCCTGAGCACCTTGCGCGTGCGGAACGGATGGAACCACCACAAAGCGAGTGGCAGGAAGGCTTGCAGCGACTGGATCGACTGGCCTTCGAACATCGCTTCAATCACACCGCGCAGCCGCATTTGCTGAGTATTGCGCAGCAGCCTCTGGTGGCGCGGCTGGACCACAGCTTCAGCACATTCGCAAACCGCGTCGCGTTGAACATCGACGGTCATCGCATCACCTACAATGCTCTGCGCGCCCACAGCGTGGCGATCCAGGCGCGCATTCAGATGCTGCTGGAGGCGTCTGCAAACGAGCCATTGGTGATCGGTATCTGCTTGCCGAAATCGGCGGAGCTGTTCGCGGGGATTCTGGCGATTCTGGGTTACGGCGCGGTTTACCTGCCGCTGGACCCCAGTCAGCCGTTGCAGCGCCAGCAGTACATTCTGGAAAACGCCAAAGCCGCGCTTTTGCTACACGACGGTCAGCACCCGTTGGCGGGCCAATGTGTGCCAGGGCTGGATATCAGCAACGTCGATGCTCGGCCGACTGCACAGTCGCTGATGCGCCGCTCGCCTGCGCCGGATACGCCCTGCATGGCGCTCTACACATCAGGCACCACGGGGCATCCGAAGGGGGTAATGCTCAGTCAGCGCAACCTGAGCCACTTCACGGCCTGGTACGCCGATTACGTCAATCTGTCGGAGCACAGTCGGGTATTGCAGTTCTCGACGCTGAGTTTCGACTCTTCAGTGATCGACATCTTCCCGACCCTGCTCAGCGGCGCCGAGCTGGTAGTCGCCGGCGAAGACCAACGCCGCGATCCACTGCAACTGGTTCAACTGCTCGAGCAGAACCTCAGCCACGCCTTTCTGCCGCCTGCGCTGTTGAGCATTCTGCCGATGGATCGGCCACTGACGCTCGAACATCTGTGCACCGGTGGCGATGTCTGCGAGCCTTACGTGATCGAGCGCCTGGCCGCGCAATGCCAGTTCCACAACCTGTACGGCCCTACCGAAGCGACTGTACTGATCACCGCCGGGCAGTTCCAGCCGGGCAGCAGCAATCGCAATCTCGGACGGCCCATCGCCAACAGTCAGCTGTTGATCCTCGATGAGCAGCTGCAGCCGGTCGCCGAGCAAACGCCGGGCGAGCTGTACATCGTCGGGCCGGGCGTGTGTCTGGGCTACATCCACAATCCAACGCTGACCGCAGAACGCTATGTGCAGATCGCGCTGGCCGATGGCGAAAGCCTGCGTGCCTATCGAACCGGCGACATCGGCAAGTGGACCAGCGAAGGCATCGAACTGTCCGGTCGGCGCGACAATCAGGTGAAGATCCGCGGGTTCAGGGTCGAGCCGGAAGAAATCGAGCATTGCCTGCGCGACAGCCAGTTGTATCGGCAAGTCGCCGTGGTGGTCGACGAGCAGCGGCGGATTCTGGCCTTTCTCGCTCAGCCGCACGGTGTCGAACCCGACGCCGCGCGCCATCTGCTCAAAGCTCATGTCGAACGTCTTTTACCCGATTACATGCGTCCGGCGGCATACACCGAGCTGGCCAAAATGCCGTTCGCGAACAACGGCAAGGTCGATCGCAAGGCGCTGCTGCAGCTGCCGGTCAATCTGGCCGAGCAAGCGCCCCGCCGTCAGCCGGAAACCGAAAACGAACGCCTGCTGCTGACGCTCTGGGCCGACCTGCTGGAGTTGCCGCCGGGGGATATTTCGACCGAGGAGAGCTTCTTCAATCTGGGCGGCCACTCGATCCTGCTGTCGCAGATGTTGCTGGGGATTCGTGAGCATTTCGGGCGCAGCATTCCGATCAACCGCTTCATCGAGGCGCCGTCGCTGATCAACCTGGCCTCGTTGATCGACAGCGATGGCTCGTCGTCCTGGACGGTCAGTGCGCAAGCGCTCAAAGACGCCACCTCCGCGTTTGAGCTGCCTGTTTTGCCGGTCGGCCGGCTGGGTGATGTGCACAAGGTGATTGTCACCGGCGCCAATGGGTTTCTCGGCGTGCACATCGTCGAGGCGCTGCTGGCCTGGGGCGCGACCGAAGTGGCCTGTCTGGTGCGCGAAGGCCATGGGCTGACGGCCCGGGACCGCTTCGTCGAAGCCCTGCGCGAAAACCGGCTGGAGCATCTGGACCTGAGTCGGGTGCGGGTTTATGCGGCCGATGTCACCCAGCCGCAGTTGGGTCTGAGTGACGAGGTATACGAAAGACTGGATCAGGAGTTCGGCGCCTTGGTGCACAACGCCGCCAACGTCAATCACGTTCAGGATTACGAGACACTGGCCAGGGATAACGTCGCGCCGATTTTCGAATGCCTGCGACTGTGCGAGGGGCGCAGCAAGAAGGTGTTCAACTTCGTCTCCACGCTTTCAGCCTCCAGCGCCGTGGACGCCGACGGCAGTGTGCTGGAAGCGCCTGCCGCCGAGACCCCGCCAATCTACATCAAGAACGGTTACAACCTGTCCAAATGGGTCGCCGAGCGCATCCTGCAGCAGGCGCGCGATCAGGGGGCGTGGGTCAACGTCTATCGCCCCGGCAATATCGCGTTCAACAGCGTTACCGGCGTGTGCCAGCCGCATAAGAACCGGCTGATGCTGATGCTCAAGGGCTCGATGCAACTGGGGCAGGTTCCCGACTTCTCGATGACCTTCGACCTGATGCCGGTGGATTTCCTTGCCCGCTTCATCGGCTTCCACAGCAGCCGTTATCAGCCCGCCCGCGCGGTATTCAATCTGCACAACCCCGAGCCGTTGAGTTGGAGCGGCTACGTCGATGCCTTCCGCGAGGCCGGACGCGAATTCGAGATGGTCAGCGTCGCGCACTGGCAGACCCAGTTGAACAGGGTCGACAGCCAGAACGCGTTGTTCGGCGTGCTCGGCTTCTATCTCGACGGCTTCGAGGAAGACATCGGCGACATCTCGATGATCGCCTACCCAAACGCCCTCGCCGGTGTGCAGCGCATGGGCGAACGCTACCCGCAGAAAACCCCGGCGCTGCTGCGCAAGGGCTGCGATTACCTGAAAGAAATCGATTTCATCTGACACAACACTCACGTACGTAATGGAGAACGACATGAACGCAATCAACACACTCGGCACACAAGCCACCCTGAAACCCGACACCCTGGTCAGTAACCCGTCAGGCACGCCGGTGGTGGCTTCGGTGGAGGTCGCCGCTGCGGCGAGCAAGGTATGGCAAGTCGTTGGTGATTTTGGCGGCTTTACGAAATTCATCCCGGCGCTGGCCAGCATCGACGTCATCGGCAACGGCGTCGGCTCGATCCGCCACAAGAAATTCAGGGAAAACGGCCTGGAGGTAGTCGAACAACTCAATTCTCGCAACGACAAAGCGTTTTCGATGACCTGGACGACCCTCTATAACAACCTTGGCGTCGGTAAGCTCTGGGCTTCGATGACGGTGGGCAGTGATGACGGTAACCGCAGTACCAGTATCGCCACATGGACGATTATCGCCGAGCCCGCCGAGGGCAACCCTGCGAGCGCCGAGGAATTTCAGGCGTTCCTGCAGGATTTCGCCGATGACGCGATGAGCAACGTGCAAAAACTATTCGCCTGATAACGCCTGCGCAAACGCGTAACCCGCCCCGGCATCGGCCTGGGCGGGCTTTGTCGCTAGCAATCGCCAGTTGCAAATTCTCCGGCGCCTTCACACAATGCGACTAATTATCATTTGAGCGGCGCTGGGACGGCGCGTTTCGATGCCTTCTTACGACGCAAACTTGCGCACTCTTTATAGCGATCACCATGGCTGGCTCAATGGCTGGCTGCGTAGCAAGCTGGGCAACGCCGCAGATGCCGCGGACCTGGCCCAGGACACTTTCGTGCGTCTGCTCAATCGCAGCGCACTGCCGGAGCTGAAAGCGCCGAGGGGATTTCTGCGCACCGTCGCGCGAGGTCTGGTGATCGACCACTGGCGCCGCGAAGAACTGGAGCGTGCGTACCTCGAAGCCCTCAGTCAGTTGCCCGAGCATGAAACGCCTTCGCCAGAATCCCGTGAGCTGGTGTTCGAGTTGCTGGAGAGCATCGCCAGGATGCTCGACGGGCTCAAACCGACTGTGCGCCGTGCATTCCTCCTCGCCCAGTGCGAAGGCATGCCCTACAAGCAGATCGCCGACCACATGGGCATCTCCCTGCGCTCCGTCGAACGTCATGTGGCAGACGCGCTGTATCACTGTTATCTGCTCAAGTATGCAACGTGAGTCTCGGCGCATGAATCAGGCAAACCTAGTCGATCAGCCGCAGCCTTCGCCCGTCGTGGTTCGGCAAGCCATCGAATGGATGATGCGTCTGCACAGCAATGCCGCCAGCCCCAGGGTCCGCCAACGCTGCGAGCAATGGCGCGCAGCCCATCCGGATCATGAATGCGCATGGCAGCGGGTGCTGTCGCTCAACGCTGACTTGCACAGCCGCTTTCAGGCACTCCCTGCCAGCGGAGCCGCCTTCGATGCACTGGAAACCAGCGCGCAACGGCTAGGCCGCAGGCAGACACTGAAGCTGCTGTCGGGATTGTTGGCGGCGGCTTCCGGTGCGTACTTGGCGAAGGACCTTGCGCCTTGGCAGCAGTGGACAGCCGATTTCTCGACCCAAGTCGGCCAGCGCAGCGGCTTCGTTCTGGCTGACGGGACACGTCTGCAGCTCAATACCGATTCGGCAGTGGATCAGAACTTCAGCGCCAGGCAGCGCCTGATCAAACTGAGCAAAGGCGAGATTCTGATCACCTGCGGCGCCGATGCGCAGAGCACAACGCCACGGCCGCTACTGGTCAGCTGCAAGCTCGGCATGGTTGAGGGACTCGCTGCGCGCTTCGTGGTGCGTCAGGCGGACGCTCACACGCGGCTCAGCGTCATGGAGGGCCGTGTACTGATTCACTCCCCGGACTCATCGCTTCTGACTGTGCACGCCGGTCAGAGCTATTCGATCAGCGGGCAGCGGGTGGAACGGCTATCTGAGCTGGATATGGACCCGGGCGCCTGGGCCGATGGACTGATCGTCTCGCGCAATATGCGCCTGGGTGACTTTATCGCTGAAGTCGCACGGTATCGGCGCGGTCACGTTGGCTGCGATCAGGATGTCGCTCAGTTGCGTCTGTCCGGGGTGTTTCGTCTGGAGGACACCGACAAGCTGCTGGCGATCCTTCCGCAAACCCTGCCGGTGCGCCTCAAATACCGCACGCGCTGGTGGGTGACGCTGCAGCGCAATGTATAACAAACAATTTTTTTGGCGGGTTTCCCGAGCACGTCCGGCTTAGAGATCAGTACCCCTCCTCTTTACCGACCTCGACGGAATATGCAATGACCCGGCTTCAACATACACATCAACCTCATCCCGATCGGTTTCTGCGTCTGGGCCCAGACGCCGCCACGCCTTCCCTGCTCGGTTTGGCTATTCGCGCCGCACTGATCTCCACCACGCTGTCCGTCTGTGCCGTGCCATTGCATGCACTGGCTGCGGAGTCTTCGGTGATGGTCAATCCAGCGCGCAGCTACTCGATTCCCCCAGGTCCCTTGGGAGACGTGTTGAACCAGTTCGCGCGTCAGGCCGGAATCATGCTGTCGGCCACTCCCGAGCAGACTTCGGGGCTTCGATCGCCTGGGCTGCAGGGCAATTACTCGACCGATCAGGCGTTGGCCATACTTTTGGGTAGCAGCGGTCTGCAGGCTGTCAGCCAGGACGGCAGCAGCTATGTGCTGCGCAGCGCCGATGATCAGGCGATGGCACTGCCGAGCACTGACGTTCGGGGTTTCGCGCTGGGCAACGCGCTGGGGAGCATGGAAGGCTACAACGCAACTCACAGCCAGGTCGCGACCAAGACCAGTACCGCGCTGCTGGAAACCTCGCAGTCGGTGTCGGTGGTGACGCGTGAACAAATGGATGACCAAGGCTCGCAGACCGTCGCTCAGGCGATGCGCTATACGCCGGGGGTGCTGACCAACCCCTACGGCGCGACTCACCGCTACGACTATGTGGCGATGCGTGGCTTCAACGACGGTTCGGTGGACAACATCTACCTCGACGGCCTGAAGTCCATGGGCGACAGCGGCACTTACAGCACGATGCAAGTCGATCCGTATTTCCTCGAACGCGTGGACATTCTCAAAGGCCCGTCATCGGTACTTTATGGGCGTAGTTCGCCGGGCGGGCTGGTTGCGCTGACCAGCAAGAAACCGCTGTACGAGCCCTATCACCAGATTCAGGCAACAGTGGGCTCCAACGGTCAGCGTGGGATGGGGTTCGACTTCAGCGGCCCTGTGGATGACGACAAACGCATTGCCTATCGATTGGTGGGTCTGGCCGACAAATCCGACACCCAATTCGATCATGCCGAAGAGAAACGCTACGCGCTGGCCCCTACGCTGAGCATCGACTTCACTGAGGACACTTCGCTCACGCTCCAGGCGTACCTGCAACACGACCCTGAAGGCGGCTACCACGGCGGCAACCCTGCAGACGGCGCACTGCACCCGCGCAACGGCCAGCGCATCTCCGAACACTTCTTTGAAGGCGAACCTGGTATCGATGGCTATAGCCGTGATCAGCAGTCGTTCGGCTATCAGTTCGAACATCGTTTCAACGATGTCTTCACCGCGCGACAGAACTTCCGTTATCTGGACTCGAAGGTGAGTCTGGATCAGGTCTACAGCTATGGCTGGACGTCACCGACGAGCAACGAGCTCAACCGCTATTATTCGGGTGCCAATGAGCACCTGCATTCGTACATCGTCGACAACATGCTGCAGGCTGATTTCTACACAGGGCCCGTCAAACACACCGCCCTGTTCGGCGCGGACTATCAGCGGCGCAAAACGGTGGTGGATTGGCAGAGCGGCTCACTGGCGCCGATCAATGCATTTAACCCGGTGTATGGCAATTCGGAGATCAGCTACTACGATCCCACCAGTTATTTGCGGCGTCTGGAGCAAACCGGCGTGTATGCGCAGGATCTGATTGAGTGGGACAAGTGGCGCTTCTCGCTGGGCTTGCGTCATGACTGGGTGGAGACATCCGACGAGAACCGCATTGCTGAGTTTGGTCGTCCTGAAGGCACCGAGATCAGCGACAAACGCAGCAAGACTACGGGTCGCGCCGGCGTACTGTATTTGTTCGATAACGGAATTGCGCCATACATCAGCTACTCCGAGTCTTTTAACCCGAACTCATATTCCGACAGCGCTGGCAATCCTCTTGCACCTACCGATGGCAAGCAGTGGGAAGCGGGGATCAAGTACCAGCCTCCAGGAACTGACAATCTGTTCACGGCATCTGTGTTCCGCATCGATCAGGAAAACCTGGCGACCAAACTGCCTCAAGAGAACTTCTACCGTGCGATCGGGGCTGTCCGCTCGCAGGGTCTGGAGCTTGAAGCGCATATGCGGCTGACTGAGAACTTCAAGGTGTTGGGCAGCTATACTCTGACTGACATCGATTACTCGAAGTCGATGCCAAGCACCGTGAGCGATGTGGACAACAAGGGCAACTCTCCGACTCAGGCACCGAAACACATGGCATCGGTGTGGGGCGATTACAAGTTCAACAGCGGCGCGCTGGATGGGCTGCGTCTGGGGACAGGTTTACGATATGTCGGCTCAAGCTGGGTTGATGCCGAGAACACCATGAAGGTGCCTTCCTACACATTGTGGGACGCGTCGATGGGATATGACTTGGGCAAGGTGGGTCTGCAAGGCGTCGATGTCCGGCTTAACGCCAATAACCTCACCAATGAGTCCTACGTCGCATCCTGTGCCAGCCTGAACTTTTGCTATATGGGCGAAGAGCGCAATGTCAGTGCGACAGTGAGCTACCAGTTCTAAGAAGTCCCGGTTGATCAGCCAGCTTGTCGGCAACGGAAGCTGGCTTTTTCACGGCCCTGAAACGACAAAACCCCTGTCTGCATAAGCAGACAGGGGTTTCGGAATTCAATCTTGACGATGACCTACTCTCACATGGGGAAACCCCACACTACCATCGGCGATGCATCGTTTCACTGCTGAGT
>NZ_NKHL01000058.1 GCF_002934685.1 Pseudomonas bohemica | reverse complement strand
CTATGCAGCTGTCTCCAGTAGAGTATGAGAAACGCTATTTCCTGAGCTTGGAGAGTGTCTAGAAAATCCGGGGCGATTCAATCCATGGAAGATTGAGGCTACGCCCAAATCCCGGCCCGAATAACCGGGGTCGGGGACGTAGGGGCCGTGCGAGTAAGGCGATTGCCTCGTGCAGGTCACCTAACTCATCCAGTCTTGACTGCACAACTGGGTGGTGTGCCGGTACCGGTGCGTCATTGAATACAGGAAAGGGAAAAACTACGCGCTGTTGCGCTCAATTTTTGTCAGTTTTGATGGAGCCACGGATAGATATCATGCATACCCACCAAGAAAACACCCTCGAACAATCACTCAGGCTGGCGGCGGATGAGCCGGCCCATCGACCAGACTTTTTCAAGACGCTGTTGAACTCCACTGTCTATGTGCTTGGCACAGCTGAGACTGGCAAAGGTCATGTCACACTCGAAGCAGGTAGCAACATCAGCATCGCGAATTGGCACAAGGCTGACGGCTCCGCTGTCATTCCGTTTTTTTCTTCGTTGTCAACCCTGCAAGGATCCATAGAGAGCGAGGAATCCTACCTAGAGATTCCGGCCAGATCGCTGTTTGAAATCACACTGGGCGCCCCTCTTTTCCTCAATCCAAAATCTGCTTACGGGAAAGAGTTTTTGCCGGAGGAAGTGCGCCATCTGCTCTCCGGCGAGATAGGCCAGAAGCCGATGCAGCGTACGGTTGAAAAAGACACGAACGTGCTGCTCGGACAGCCGTCGAAATACCCGTCCAGGATGGTCAACTCGCTCACTCAGTTACTCGCCAAACATCGCAACGTAAAACGTGCATTTCTGGCGTTGATGCATGACCCATCGATTGATCAAAAGCCTCATCTCATCATTGGTATTGAAGCGGGCGGAGATTTTGAACGGGTCATGCGCGAAGTCGGTATCGTAGCCAGAGATACCGCTCCGGATGACGAACCCGTTGACCTCTGTCGCGTTCACGAAGGGGAATCCGGCCTTAGCGATTACTTCCTCAAGGAGACCGCACCCTTCTATGAACGGAAGTCGGCAGGCTGGTTGCGTTCATTGCTTGGCTTTGGCAAAGCGTGACAGAGATCAATCGTGATTTAACCGGACGCTTAGAGCGCAAGTTAAAGCTGGCAGAGGATGGTCGATGAAAGTTCGATACTGGTAACAAACGGCGAATCAACCAGACCCCGAGTCATGCATGTTGCACCGTGAGGTGCAGGGTGAAGCGTTGACAGGGGAAACCGATGGGCCAGCCATTGAGCCGTGTAATCAGGAATTCGACGCCATGACAACGAAGCTCAGCGGTTCGATGCAAAACGTCCTCAAGCGCATGGGCAACGGTGATGACTACGATGATTTTGGCGTTCATGGCCCCCTGTCCCTTGCTGCGCGTGTACGCACTTGTGATGCCTTGGTGAAGCGTGGGCTTATGGTACAGACGCTGTTCGGTCACTACCTGCTTACCGAGGCTGGGGAGGCCTTGGCGGGCACTATGAACGCTGTCCCTGGCGACCAGCAAACTGTTTAAGGAAGGTAGCGATGAAGATCAATCAAGTCCGTAAACGTATCGTCAATGCATTGTTTGTAATTGGCGCAGTGATTTGGGCGGCGATGGCGCACGCCAGTTATTCGGCTACCACGATTGCCCTGGCTCTTACTCCCGTAATTGTCGGCATCGTTTGGATGGTTTTAGTGATTTCAAAATCGAACTGGTGGGATTCAGAACTGAAATCCGACATCGATCTATCCGCTGGTAACGATGGCAACTGATCTAGGAAAAATCCGCTGTGCACCACAGGCCTTTGGCAGTACCAGGGCGCGTCTTTCGCGTCCGAGCGTCAACGGGAAGATCGCTTCCAGAATGTTGCCGATGTGCAAAAAGAGATCACAGGTAGGTCATGGATGAAAGCAGAACTCAGTGATGCCCCGGAACGAATTACCCGAAGAAGCCCCCGGCGTGGCGTGCAAAATCTTGTCGCGTACCTAGCAATAGGCAGTGTTATTGGAGTAAGCGCTTTGCTGTGGTCAACCCGATCGGAGCCCCACCGAGGAGTCGCGTCGATGGAGTCCAAAGCTCAGGTGTTGAACGCAGAGGTGGACAGAGGCTCTGTCGTACGCTCGAGTCCAACATCGTTGGACACGAGTCCTAACCCCGGGCCTCGGCAAACCCGCTTCAATGATCAGAACTTTGTTCCGACGGGCGCTCACAACATCGTCACCTTTAATCACAGCCCCTCTATCCCTCCTCGGGCTGAGTCTCCGCAGAAGGTCAAGCTGACGATCGTCCGGCAAACTCCCAGCATGAAGGATCGGGCGTGCTGGCCTTTCAGGCAGGGGAGTATTGAGTCACGTAACTGTCGGCTTTCAGTGGGCCTCAAGCATCGCGACTAAGGAAAAAGCCACCCACGCCTGAGCCCGTCCAGTACATGCGTAATGCGCAGAAAGTGTATCTGAAGACCAGCAAGTCCAATTGAATGGAAAATCAAATTCTAGGGAATCACTATGGGCACGCTCTGAACCGCCCCGGGTTTCGCGGAGGGCATTTGGTTAAAGTAAAACGGCCTTTTCGGCAGTTCTGCCGAGTTGGTTGTAGTAGTTTGCCTCAGCCTCCGCGGGCAGGATATAGCCGATCGATGAGTGCAGGTGTTGATGGTTGAACCAGGCGACCCATTCCAGGGTGGCCAGCTCGACGGATTCCCGGCTTTTCCAGGGCGCACGACGGTGGATCAGTTCGGCTTTGTACAGGCCGTTGATCGTCTCGGCCAATGCGTTGTCGTAGCTGTCGCCACGGCTGCCGACCGAGGGCTCGATGCCGACCTCGGCCAGCCGTTCGCTATAGCGGATGCTGACGTATTGCGATCCCCTGTCTGTTGAGGCCGATGCCGAATTGACCCATGTGCCAACGCAAGGCTGACCCAACTCAATATCGGTACAAGTCCAATACAGGCAGGAGTTAGCGAGCAACCAGACCGGGTCAGAGACATCTCGGCAACTGGGTCAAATCGACATCGGCGCCAACAGCACAGCGGCAGATCTCAGAACCTCCAGAACGAAAGACGAGCATGTGAGCCCATCACTGCCCTTTGGTGGGGAATATACGGACCCGACAAACGACCCTTTAGAGGCAATGAAGTCAATTCCGTAAGAGATTTTCGGCTTCTTTCTGGAAATTGCGCGCACGACTGCCACTACTGACTTGCCCGCCTTGGGCGGAAGCGCAAGCGGTATAGCAATGCCGCATTTTCGATGAGGAATATCGGAAACGTAAAACGTGTGATGCCATCCGAGCTCCATCACCTTCAGCTCATTTCCCTTCTCATTGAAAATGATGCCCAGGTGACCACCCCCTAAATCACTGTGGAAGAGGGCAATCGCGATTTCATGCTCGGACAGCGCAACATTGTTTACATTACCAAATGCCATTTACTGACTCTTAGGCCATGCCATAAAGAGCATCGTCAGGGTCGACGCCCTGTTTGGCTAATTTCTGTTTGGCTAGATCCAAAGCGCCGCCCCATCCCGGGATCTCTTCACGCCACGAGTACGTTGCGCGCAGCAAGGTCGCTAACTGCTCCCCCTGGATCTGGATGCCTGACAGATCCTTGGTAGGGATGATCGCCGGGCCAAACTCGAGAACAGCTTCGAGAGCGGTTTCAGCCGTGATGGTTAAGCTATCCACGTCAGTGGAATTGTTCTCCACCGAGATCAGTGCGCGCAGCTTATTGTAGGTAGCGATCTTATGGTTCGACCTGAAATAAGATTTCAATGTCTTTTCTGCAGCCGAATGGTAGCTGCCTACCATGTAAACCACATCTCGAAACTGACGGAGAGACTGGTTCAAATCGGGTAGACCAAAAGCACTACCAAGGTCGACCTGGCTGCGATAGCGTTGGTGAGTGTCCCTGCCCGAGATTTCAGGCGAGAGCCACGTTTTACTGAGGGCTGAGGGCATTATGGAGCTTCTCCGTTATGGCTCGCCGAAACAAAGCACCGGCGTTGCTGTGCAACATCTCTAGCAGTGTGACAAGCTCTTTAGAAGACTGTGCGGCATTACCGCATTCTTCGTTGATATCCATCTCATGAAAGAAATCAGCATCTATAAGGAACGCTTTTGAAGCGTCCGTTACGGATGTTAGTAAAGAGGTCTGAAGAAGCAAGCTACACCCTTCTAAACGCATCAGCGATTGGGAGACTTGGCTTTCAAAGGCATCCTCGTCAACGCCACCAGCTTCGCAAAGCGCGTTATCAGCGAGAGGGCCGAGCATGAAGGGATTGATCAACTCATGCCATGGTGTTCCATCGAGACCCAGTACTGATCGCTCTATCACGTCACGGTAACGTAAGCCAATTCGGACAACACCTAACGTGCCGATCTGAGCATTGAGTTCGGTCACCGCTGTAAGCAGCCCAGGAAGGTAGTCGTCCCAGCTGCGGTAGTTAGTCACCGTGTACGCGATAAACTCGGGTGAGATCGAAACTTTAGCGCTTCCGTCGGGATGCGAAAAATGGTGGATGCTGTCGCCTTGCACCATTTTTGGTATAGAGGGGGATCCGTCCTGACCAGGCTCCAGCACCACATTGAATGACTGTTCATCATGACGGTGGCTGTAACCACGACCATTCAAGTCTCGTTCGAGCTCCTCAAGCGCGGAAGCGGCCAACTCGATGCGCTGAAAACGTATCTGACATACGACTTCGGCCAGCGGATTGTTCGCGTAAACAACGCGGGGCGTAGGGGAAATTTTCATGAAGAACGGAGTGCTTCCTAAAATTTGATCTGCTTCAATAGCTTTTGGCTATTACTCACTGATTCATCAAAGATTTCAGTGACCGCATTCACGCGGACTATAGACTCAGGCTGGGAAATTTGCACGGGGTTCCCCAATGAACAAATTGCCCCGCTACGAGAAACAGTTTCCGTCCTCTCGTTATCGGCTTGGCGAATCACTCCTTGAGCCTTTCAGTGCCCTCGCAAAATCTAAAACGCGCACGCAGCACAGCCCTGGAACAGAAGCGATCATGGCTCCGCCGGAGATGCATTTGATCGCGTCCGTCAGACTCCGCGCCAAATACTCCTTACCCAGCCAGATCAGACTGTCTGTGAGCTATGCGAAGCCTATAACGCCGCTGCCGATTGCACTGACTATGGCGGCCGGACTCAAATGAGGATTGGCTTGAAGCATGGCCAGAATCGTTCTAAAGGCGCCAAGCAGGCGACGGCTGCCGAACCCACTGCGAGATGGAGCGCCCCGGTCAGTAGACATGCCAGTACGATCAGACACGCGGGAAGATCAAACAGCGGTTGCCCCAAGCCTGGCCGATGGCGCTAGCAATAATGAAGTATTGAAAGTCCGTCCGTAGCGAATGATCAGCATCACGTTGGGAGTCTCGTGTAACTGTCAGAGGTCCGCTGAGCAACGCCATCGAAGGACTTGCTACGCGCCGGCCCGTTACGGCTCGCAGCCGCTGTGGATGGAGACAACCATGGGCAGAACCAAACCAAGGAAGGCTGATCATTTCCGTGGTGTACGTGGCTCCGGCGTTAACTTGAATTGCAGGTGCTTCTGAGCCAGCTCCTCAGCGCTTGGTTTGGAAATCGGAGGCTGCCTCTTGGGTTTCGGAGGTGTCCTTGCCAGCCCTGGTATTTCGTCTCTGAGCGCCTCCACTGCCTCTTTCTCCTCCTTGGTCATTACTGAGTTGAGTACCGTGGTCTGAACGCGATGATCTCGCTCTGCTGAAATACTCACCACATTCGTTCGAGCTTGCGGGGGAAGCTCGAACGGGCATACGAGATCTTTTCTGGGACTCTTCTGCCCGGCCGCAATGAGGTTGAGCTCTTCTACTTCCTGGCGACTGGCGGTATACGCCGTGGAGACGTAGGCTTGATCGAGATCGTTAATAGTAATTCCGCTGCGCCGTGCGGATCGAGCCTCAACGTAGGCAAGCTCCAATATCTGCACAGCCAGGCGTTTGACACCGAACGACAGCCTCCACAGCTCATACGCAAGCTGCCTACTTTCGATGTTGTCTAGCAGGCCATTGCTGACCCGTACGCACTCGTTCACGTACTCCTGCCAAGCCGCGTCTTCAGGTGCGTCAGATGGCATAAGGCGTGGATTGGTGAGTAGACGATGTCTGTCTTCGCTATTGCGCCCCATCAGTTTATGACCCGAGCTGTAATTAGAGACATAGATCATTGGAAGCCCTAATTTCGCAAGGGTGAGTAGGACTTCAGTGAGCTTCGCGGCACCGTCCCCTGTGCTCATATGCTGAATTTCATCCAGGGTCACTAACGCCACGGCAAGCTTATTAGCACGCTTTCTACACTCGACTAACAGCTTGGCCTGGTTGAGGTTTTTCGCGCTCGAGATGTCCAAGAAATCCATGAGAAGCTGTTTTCCACCAGCTTTGCCTCGCGCGGATGCAAACCAATGAGAGATGATGGGCACTGGCTCAACAAAGTGATCCGAACATAAATCGGTGGGTTGAGGCATCACCTTAAAAAGGGCAGCGATGGTCTGGCTCTTGCCTATACCAGCGAGGCCAGTCAGACAAATTGGCATGACCCCGTCGGCACTTTCAGAGTAGAGATTTTTTTTATAGCTCAGATTGCTTCCAAACATACGGCGACAATAAAGCTCCGACCGACCCACCATTTCCTGAATAAATTCTAAGGTAAACTGGGTCGGGACAAAGATCTTTTCCAACGCATCACGGAAAACCGCCCCTGCGATGAACTTGTCCAAACGAATCAATCCGGCGACAGGGGGCGGATTGACAGTAATCGTGTCGCGGATAGCGTTGATGTCCGTACAGCCTTTAAACCGAGACAGTACCGTATCGCTCATTTTTTGACCCCGGTTAATTTTTTCTGATCTGTACTATCACGAATTGAAGCCGCACTCTTTTTCGGTTGCCCGATAACCAGCCGGCCGTCATCCCAATCTTTTCCTATAGCCTGTTTGAGTCGGTCTTCATAGTGTTGTGAAACCGCAAGACTTTTATCTTCCTGAGCGCGATTGGAATTTTTTCTAGATTCATTAAGCCTCTTCAAATCCTCCAAGGTCAAATACGAACTGTCTTCTGGCATACTCATTGGGATCATCGCATACAGTTGATGAAGCTGACCGTGCAGCTCGATCCAGATACTGCGGACGCACATGTTCAGTACGTACGCCTCGGCTTTAATAGTTGAGCCTCGCGCAACACGATTAAAAATACCAGTCCCCACAAGAGACTGTGAACTGTATTTTCTTCCATATAAATAGACTGCATCTTTTTTGATTACTACGGTCTCTTTTGACAAAAAAGACCTCACCGCATCGTCAAAAGGCATTTCTACAGAAAGATCTCTTCCAACACTCGAATAGTAGCTCCATACCCCGTGCGGCGTTGGTTCTACGCCATACGCATACAGGTCCTCCATGCGCTTTGTAGCGTTAGAGCTTCTATTATCCTTAAGCACCCTCAATATTTCGCGATGCACTACCTCAGTAAATATGTGCGAGCTATGGAAAAAAGCTGGCTGATCGTGGTTTTTTCTATCGCGAGGGTGCGACGACTCAACAGTTGCTTTAGATTGACCAGAATAAGGTGGCGGCAATTCAAACGCCGAAAGCCACTTGATTTCTGGAAGGCAATCGAGCCCAGAGGCAGGGCCTCTGTCGACCACGATATCCCCGGCCAGCCCTAAGCACGGCCACTCCCAGGCGTGTATCTTCACCCCGAAAAATTCAGCAAATTTGACCTTGTCCATTGCCATGGAAAATAAGCACATCCTGTATGCCTCCATGGTTTCTTTCTCTCGAGCGAATCCTATGCCCGTAATTTGGCCAGACAGTACGCACACAGCCCGAACGACGCAAAAGCTGTTAATAATACTACCTTCGGCGACACCTGTAAGCTTTTCGCTAACGTAGTACCCGTCAAACTCGACCCGCTGATGGACTGCTTGAAGTCCTGCAGAAAAACTACCCATTTCCCCTGATAAGTCACGTGCTTTAGAGGAGCCCTTTTCTTCTTCGAGTAGGACCGCAGGATCAACATGTTTTGTGACGCATCGGCGATACTGAGCCCTGCTAGGAAAAGGCTTACCTTGGGGATGATAAAACTGATTGCCATCTGAAACACAACCAAAAATATTGGTTAAAACTGCACGGTAAATTTTATTCTGAGATTTATACTTTGACTTGTAGGCCTTGTACCCTTTCAGAATTAGCTCTTTCATTTCTGGCGTAGTGTGAAAGCCAGATTTACACCCATTCTTTGAAGGGCGCCCAAGTTTTTGGGGGCTTATCTTTTCATCTCGGTTCCAGTGACCAATATTTTTTGAGCGATCCATTAATGCCCACTTGTTCCGGCCGAATACGATGTACGTGTAAAACCAGAGTCTTACCCTAGTAGTGTTCTCGTTCAGTTTTCGGCCGTGGGCGCCGATTTCCCTATCCGGGTCAGCTCCAGATAATATCTCCCGAGCACGAGGAATTAACTCGGCGATAGCAGCATATTTGCGGTCTACTTTTTCCAAGTAGCTTTCTTTTCTGTGAACTCTCTCGTCCTCAAGGGCAGCGATGCTTATGCCTTTGATTCGATAAAGCCATGGCGGAAAGTTTTCCCGGTCAGGGCTCTCGACTAATAACTCGTCCTCAATGGCCTCTTCAAAGTCTAGCGACGACAAGGTGAGCAGTTTGGTCCTCATCGTCGTCGCCTTCGTACCTGAATTTACTTTTTTTTTGTCTTTAGTAGTCGCTAATATTTCGGTGAATTGAACGAGCCTGACACAATTGTTTGCAGCATCATTTTGGAGGAAGTAATAGACGTCCTCTTTCGAGAATCCTTTGTACCCGTTCGGAGCTGTGATCTTGGAACCCGTGATCACGATGGTGTACCCTGAAAAAAGTCGCGATAGACTTCGATAAGGTCCCCACCTTCAATAGCGAGTGGATGATCGATATGTAACCGCTTCAGCAAGTTGACCTGGAGGCCACGGTTCCAAATATCCTGGTAAATCCGAGTGCGAAATTGGTCGCCTGATCCCCACCGAGCGGCATATCGCAGAGCGGTTTCAAATGGGGGCGTACCTGCTTTTACTGCGACGCTGAGGTCGCTGCTGAAATCAGAAAGCAGCGCTGGCTCAAGAGTGAGCTCCCGCGTATGGCAACCCCACAGGAGGTTAAGATTTGCAATGGCTACCGGATCGAGCATGTCGGGAGTGAGCTGTATCGTTCTGATGCCCCCTCGGGCGTAGTACTCCTCCTCCAGCCGCAGCCTTAAGTCTGCATGCAGTCTATCCTTTTTCAGCTGTGCCCTGGTTTTAACTGCCGATCTACGACGCTCCGTAAAATCCTCCTGCATATACTTAATCGTCCAGTTGACGGCATAGGCAACACCGTCAGGGGACCGGATGTATAGCAGCAAATCTCCCTGATATGGAAAGGCCTGCCATCCACGGTTCCCGTCATCATCGCTCACTAGGACAAGGCTATGCTCCAGCCCAATCTCCTGCGCGATTTCCAATGTCCCTACCATCGGCGCGAAGACGATTCCGCGTGTGAGTGAATGCCCGTATAAAGGATGAATCGTTGACGAGGGTGAGAGCATTTTCTGCTCGTGGAAATCGAAGAGCCCTGGGTGATGGAGGGCCAGCAGCGTGAATACTCGCTCAGGCGTAGATAGGGCATGGAGCGTACGACCTAGTTTTCGACTATTCAGGCGACTGACACGCGACCCCTTCGGAGCCTCGCGGACAGTGGCAAGGGTCGAGGGCACATATTCATCACCCCACCGAAAGTCTCGCTGCCGGCGCATCATCAAAATGTAGCGCTGCTGGAAATTCATCCCCAGCACTCCATCTCGGCGCTGCTGCAGATTCCAGCCCCGTAAGCCGGTGGCGGCGGGCACAACTTGGCGATCACAGTGAGCGGGGTTTCAGCTCGGTAGACTGGAATTGTTCCTACGGAGGCAGTGGTGCAATACCGCTGTTCCAGCTCAGTGTGAAGATCTGCATGTAAACAGTTGCGAAGCGCAAACTGTGTGAAAACCTCAGCCCGGGTCGAGGGTGAGGGTAAGGCCCCGCCTAACCGACGATTGTTAAGTCCGCAGACCTGGCAGTCCTTCGGAGCTTTTCGTGGCATTGCCAATGATGCGGCAGCGTATCCGCCACGCCACTCGAGCCAACTTTGGCGGCTCAAGCTGAGTGCAGATTTGTCTAGCGGTTTCATAAAATCATACCAATCTTATAGGTCACCACACTGCCATCTCAGTTGGGGATAAAATCAATGACTTAGGTGGTAACCCGCGCCGTTCGGGCAAGTGCATGTAAGCGCTATGTGGATAACGCTTGGTTTCTTGTGGACGAACGAAGTCATGCAAGGCTTGACGCCTTGCAGGTTGAGATAGAGAATGGGGACGTCAGAACTGAGAAAACTGACTTATCCACAGGGGCCAAGGTTGCACTTGAGCCCCTGTTTCTCCACTTGGTTTCTTGGATTTACCCTTATCGTTAAGCCATAGCTGATCCTTTCTGTTTCAGATGATTTTGAGAGTGCAGGCAATATCGTTGGATTCCCTCCGTCTATCGGGTAGGAACGCACGCCTTCATAAACAAAATATACTACCGCTGGGTGCTCCTCAGTGACAACAAAAAGCGCGTAGCATGTCGATACCTGAACTTTAGATGAGCTCGGCTGAGGCTTCAGCCATTGAGATCATGACAACTTCCAGGGACAAATCGACTGATCGCTGTCGCTCTTGGAAGCCAGGGATTAGCAAATATCTCTGCATGTAGATATATTTTACTAGCCTACAGATCTCTATTTACAGGTATGTAGGCTTTCAAACTCTCACAGCTGCTCTAAAAGAGATAAGTCAATGGCTTTCCTCTGCAAATTAGAGTCTGCCCCCATACTTCGCTGGCTGAAGGATGAGACGTTCTTTAGCCTCTGCAGCAGGCAGCACCATGTGTTGGGGCTTCTGGATACCGGGAGCACCCTTGCGTGGCTATATGGCCCAGGCTGCCGAGCTATCACGCATGATTTCCCGGGGAATCTGGATAGTCTGAATAGACGAGCCACTGCCCACTGGGGCGATGTTGAATCCATCATCCATGATCACACCATACTTCCTGTGTTTTGCCCGTTTCAGTCAGAATCACGAATTGCGGCAGTGGAAACATTGATGAGAAGCCCGTCGGTTGGGTCGATCAAATATCAGTTGGGACTGCTGACCAGTCGCTTCCGTGCCGAACATCCGCTCAGGGCATGCCTCTACTGCATGGCAGAAGATCGAAATACCCACGGGGTTGCCTATTGGCATCGGACTCACCAGTGGCCAGGTGTCCTTCTATGCCCTACTCATGGCTGCGCCTTGAGCGAGTGCCCGATCAACCGCCAATGGTCGGGGCGTTTCAGATGGGTGCTTCCAGACGAGAGGTGGCTTGACTCTATTGAGCTGCCAGTGTCCTCAGCCAGCGTATTAGTTTCCATCAGCAATATGATTCTGGGACTTGCAGAGCTTGGCAAGTCGACGAGTTTCAACCCTGCGCTTGTCAGCCAGGTGTACAGGGAAAGACTCCACCTTATGGAAGCGTCGGGCTCAAGGGGAATCGACACGGCATCCTCTTTTGTCGAACACATCTCACCGTTACAGCCGCACCCTCCATTTACCTCTCTCCCGTTAACACCGGAAGGTGCATCGGTCTTCATCAAGCAGATGACCCGAAAACCACGTGGACACTGCCATCCGCTGAAGCACCTTTGCTTCATGAGTTGGCTGTTTGGCGAACTCTCATCCTTCACCGCAGCATACGAACACCTGAGATCTATACGAAGCAGACCTCATGGCATGCAGGCTTCCAGTGCTCTGAGCCCAGTGGGGTTGAAGCAGGACGTTGTCACATCCAATAATCGGGTGACGTCCCGCAGACCCAAAAAACTGAAGCCCCACATCCGAGCTGGAATTATTCAGCTTCTAAAGGCTGGGGTTATCAAAAACCTGATATGTGCGCGATTCGATATAACGATTTGCACGCTCAATCGTATCGTGCGCTCAGAGCCGGGCATTCAAGATATGTGGACCGAATACCGGCAGACGGAGAACCTCGCCACGCATCGTGCAGAGTGGAGACGTACAGTTAAAGAAAACCCCAACGCAAGCACCAATGACATACGAACAATCAGCCCAAGCCTTTATGCATGGCTCTACAGAAACGATAGAGACTGGCTGACCATACAAGCCCAGCAGTTGCCGACTGGGTATCGCGGCAATCATTCGAGTGTGGATTGGGAGCGCCGGGATTGCGTGCTTTTTGAATTGGTGAGCTCCACGCTGGAGCGGAAGATTGACCTGGATGACACAGACAACCCTTTGCAGAACCTCTATAGGCTTGTGCCTTCGCTGTCTCGCTCGCTCGAAAAGCGAGGACGCTACCCAAGGACGCGAGCGTTGTTGAAGCAAATAAAGTCCGGCTCCTACCGACCTGACGACGCATGCTTGAAGCAGGGCCAAGAGGATCAAAGGGGTCGGTCCTGAGTTCGCGTGAGTATGCCAGGCCTTTCGGACCAGCAGGTCTATAGGTTTTCTGACTTGAAGGCGGCTCAATCAGCGTCTCACCGGCTCCAACGGAGAAGCTGCGCAGTATTAACGGACTTACGCCTCCGAGTAACTAAGCCGTTTCCCTGATACCCAGATAAAAAATAGCAAATCCTCCCGCGCTGAGGACTTGCACACATCCGAAGAGGTAGCGATCCCATGCTGACGCCTAAACATCACGTTCTTTTCCTGGATTTTGATGGCGTCCTTCACCCTGACGCTGTCTACCTTTCACGTAATGGACCGATCCTTCGCAGCGACGGTGAGCTCTTCATGTGGGCGCCGAATCTGGAGAAGGTTTTGATCAAATTTCCAACTGTATCGCTCGTGCTCAGCACCAGTTGGGTGCGGCACCTTGGGTTCAAGCGAGCAACAAAGTACCTGCCGCCAGCGCTGGGGTCGCGAGTAGTGGGAGCGACCTGGCACAGCTCCATGGCAAAAGAATGGGCGGATGACGAGAAATGGGATGGTCGAACCAGATATCAACAAATCAGCCGTTACGCCTCTCGAGCTCAACTTAGCAGCTGGATTTCGTTGGACGATGACGCGGAAGGTTGGTCAGTTGCGGCAGTAGGTCGTCTTGTCAGCTGCGACCCAATAAGAGGATTGGGCAAAGCTTCAACACTGCGCTTTCTAGAAGACCGGTTGAACGAAATGGTGTCTCGCACCTGATCAGCAAGCCAATGGATAAGGTAGTGAATTTCGTACGCTAATGCTGATAACAATCACTTGGGTAAAGGAAGCTAGACGTTATGTCCGTCCGGAGTATGTCCGATGGTGCAATTGGCAAAGCCATCGGACTTCGCCTACAAGAGCTTCGGTTACGCCGAAATATGAGCCTTGACGAGCTAAGTCAGGAGACCGGGGTGTCTCGGCAGACGCTGTACTCGCTGTTGAACCAAGGCAAAGGTACGTTAGCCACCGTAATAGCCATCATGCGAGCGCTCGGCGATGTCGAGATCCTGGCCCCCTTGATGGAGGAGATACCATTGAGTCCGATTCAGCTCCTCAAGCTTCAGGGGCGGCAACGCAAGCGAGCAACAGGTAATCGAAAGCCGAATCATGACCCTCGCCCAGTAACACCTTCGTCGAAGAATCTTGATTGGTAGCGGGCTTCAAGGATGGAAGAGTGGAGATGCTCAATCGCTGGCTAGAACTGAGCCTTCCACTGAAAAATTGGCCTGTGCCCGGCCAGGTAGATTTCAGCCAAGACAACGGGGATCGTCGGCCGGATTGCGGCTAAAGATTTGCAGTAGCAGTTTTCTGCTCCTCCAAAAAGCGCTTGAGAATGGGAATCTTGGGCACCGCAGCCTTTGCCTTGACAGAGGCGCTCAAACCCGACGACTCAAGGCTGTCTGGGTTGCAGCAAGGATACTTCAGTGAACGCTGTGCCTTGGCCGAGTCTCGGCTGGATGGGTCAAGAGATCTGATGGATGGGTAGGGGCACGACCAGATGCCAACGCCACTAGAATAATCTTCCTCTATATACTGAATGGATTCGTAGCCTCCCGAAATATAGGTAGTCCAGAGGGACTGGACAGGGCGCAAATCATTGTTGCCAAACTGGACATCATTCACAAATTCTTTAAAGTCTTCATACACGGCTATCGCGGCTTTTATGAGCCGATCACCGTCGTATGAAAATGAGCGTTCATGCCCCGGCTGGATCAAATCTAACTTGTCGATCAATAGTCGCTGCGCGCGAAAACCATCTTCCACTACGGAGGTAAAAATTTTGCCCGAGGCTTTCAGGTACTTAAATCGCCGCTGCAGTAGACGGATGGTGGCCTCAAGGGGTATCAGGTAGCCGTAGTCTAAAGCGTCACTGTAGAATTTAGCTTCTTTCAAAGCGGTAGGATTTTTATTGAATTCAACGGCGACCTCAGTGATCTGTTTTCCCGAGCAGCCGGACCACATGACTTCTAGCCCATGCCCTCTA
Organism: Pseudomonas bohemica; assembly: GCF_002934685.1. Lineage (GTDB taxonomy): Bacteria > Pseudomonadota > Gammaproteobacteria > Pseudomonadales > Pseudomonadaceae > Aquipseudomonas > Aquipseudomonas bohemica. The sequence continues at coordinate 714 of NZ_NKHL01000058.1, read as the reverse complement.
TTGTTAGAAGTTGTGGTAAAGGGTACTCCGCAAGAATGGCAGGAAGCGACCAGCAAAACGTTGTGCTTGGCACAGACCGTTACATCACCATTGTGGCTACGCCGCCAGTATGGAAATCCTAAATTCACAAAGTCCTCCTTTACACACTCAGGGCAATAAGCATGCTCTTTTTTTCCTATATCAGAGCAATTGGCCCTCGGACTGTAACGCCGTTGAGAGTAAGAACGATCATAGCCATTGTTGAATATTCCAAAAACTGGATACCACGTATGACTGTGCAGCACACGATTAAACCCGTAGCATCCAGGCCAGGTCATAAGTGAAGCAGCTGCTTTAGCCCGCGAATCGACGTTGAAGGCCAAGACCCCTCTCAACTTCGCTGAGGCAGGACTCATCGAGTCGAGGTAAAGAACTCGATGGATATATGAGTGGAGAGATTCATCGTGTTGAATTGCGGGGATCATATGTAGTTCTGAACAAAGTCGATCAATACCAGGAGAGCGCTGTTGTAACGTACTGAGGAGCCGAGTGCAAATCTTCCAACAAAAACTATCGTGCGGACATCTAATAACCGAAATTCGAAGGAATTTTTCCATTGAACATTAATTGCAAGGATTTTTTAAGATAGAGGATCCTAGGGATGGTCTGAAGTAGGCAGCTATTTCTCAGTTGCTGAGCCATAGCGGTTTCAAAAAACGGCAGCGTTCAAAATCG
>NZ_NKHL01000032.1:999-1348 GCF_002934685.1 Pseudomonas bohemica | reverse complement strand
TTCAAAAAACGGCAGCGTTCAAAATCGATCAAGTCTGCCGCGTATTTCATGCATTTTTTCCGCAGCAACCACCTTGCAGCGGCTATTTCCCTCATTACGGGCGCACCTCTCCCGCGCCAGAAAGCAAATGTCGACGTGCCATCCACAGGTTCGACAGGGCGAACAACGTCACCATCTGAGCAGTGTTTTTCACCAAGCCTCGGAAGCGCACTTTCGTATAACCAAACTGACGCTTGATCACCCGAAATGGATGCTCAACCTTGGCGCGAACCTGGGCCTTGGCTTTCTCGATCTTGCGCATCGCTTTGTACAGCGCGCTGCGTTTTCCGTGCTTCTTGTAGGTGCTGCA
>NZ_NKHL01000032.1:756-989 GCF_002934685.1 Pseudomonas bohemica | reverse complement strand
GTTTTTCACCAAGCCTCGGAAGCGCACTTTCGTATAACCAAACTGACGCTTGATCACCCGAAATGGATGCTCAACCTTGGAGCGAACCTGAGCCTTGGCTCTCTCGATCTTGCGTATTGCTTTGTACAACACGCTGCGTTTTCCGTGCTTCTTGTAGGTGCTGCGCCGGGCTGCAACCTGCCAGATGACTTGGCGTCCAGTATGCTCTTTGCGCTTCTCGACACCGGTATAGC
>NZ_NKHL01000032.1:0-746 GCF_002934685.1 Pseudomonas bohemica | reverse complement strand
GAACCTGAGCCTTGGCTCTCTCGATCTTGCGTATTGCTTTGTACAACACGCTGCGTTTTCCGTGCTTCTTGTAGGTGCTGTGCCGGGCTGCAACCTGCCAGATGACTTGGCGTCCAGTATGCTCTTTGCGCTTCTCGACACCGGTATAGTCTGCATCGGCGCAGACCACGTTTTCAGCACCGTGTAGCAGTTTGTCGACTTGGGTCACGTCCGCCACGTTGGCCGCAGTGACCACCACGCTGTGCACCAGCCCCGAGTCATCGTCGACACCAATGTGCGCTTTGGCGCCGAAGTAATACTGGTTGCCCTTCTTCGTTTGGTGCATTTCCGGGTCGCGTTTACTGTCCTTGTTCTTGGTCGAAGTGGGCGCATGAATCAGCGTGGCATCGACGATGGTGCCTTGTCGCAGTGACAGGCCACGCTCGCCCAGATAGCCATTGATCACGCCGAGAATTCCAGTGGCCAACTCGTGTTTTTCCAGCAGGCGACGGAAGTTGAGAATGGTGGTTTCGTCTGGGATTCGCTCCAGGCTCAGGCCGGAAAACTGGCGCAAGATCGTCGTCTCGTACAGCGCCTCTTCCATCGCCGGATCACTGTAACCAAACCAGTTCTGCATGAGATGAACCCGCAGCATCGCCATCAAAGGATACGCCGGACGACCGCCTTCGCCCTTCGGGTAATGGGGTTCGATCAGAGCCATCAAACCCTTCCAAGGCACGACCCGATCCATCTCGATCAGGAACAGT
>NZ_NKHL01000105.1:50599-135642 GCF_002934685.1 Pseudomonas bohemica | reverse complement strand
CGAATGAAAAGAGCCCCTGACAAAGGAGCTCTCCTGATAAAACGCGTTTGAAAAAAACGCAGTGCGGACGGCGGGTGGTATCGCCGCCCGCAGCGGTGTTGCGTCACAGTATCGGCTTACCGCCGGTCACGCCATACCGCGTTCCGGAGATGTAGCTCGCTTCATCCGAGGCGAGAAGGACGTAGATCGGCGCCACCTCAACCGGCTGGCCTGGCCTGCCCAAAGGCGTTTCCTCGCCGAAGCTTTTCACGTCGTCTTCGGTCATGGTCGATACGATCAGCGGCGTCCAGATCGGCCCCGGCGCTACGCTGTTCACCCGGATACCCCGCGGCCCGAGCATCTGCGCAAGCCCGGCGGTGAAGTTGGCGATCGCACCCTTGGTGGCCGCGTAAGGCAGCAATGTCGGCTTGGGGGTGTCTGAGTTGACCGAGCTGGTGTTGATGATCGAGCCGCCCGCCGCCATCGACGGCAACGCCGCCTTGCAGATGCGAAACATGGCAGTGATATTGATATCGAAAGTCTTGACCCACTCTTCGTCGGGAATCTCTTCCAGTGTCTTGTGGTTCATCTGGAAGGCGGCGTTGTTCACCAGTACATCGATGCGCCCGAACCTGGCAACTGTGTCGTTGACGATGGCAGAACAATGCTCTTTTTGCGCAAGATCCCCAGGCAGCAACAGACACTGCCTGCCCGCCTCTTCGACCCAGCGCGCGGTCTCCTTGGCGTCTTCATGCTCATCCAGATACGAGATGGCAACGTCAGCACCTTCACGCGCGAAGGCGATGGCCACCGCACGGCCGATGCCGCTGTCGGCACCAGTGATCAGGGCGATCTTGTTGTCCAGCCGGCCCGACCCCTTGTAGCTGGTCTCGCCGCAATCCGGGTACGGCTCCATCCGGCTCTGATCGCCAGGCACCGGCTGCTGCTGCGGTTTAAAAGGCGGTTTGGGGTAATCCGTCATGACACTCTCCTCAAAGGGTCCACACGCAACGTGCGCATTGAAGGTGGACTTTGTGTCGTGGCGATGAGTTCGGGTTTTTTGCCAACAGGTATCCTGTCCGGTCACTATCGTGCTTCAGCAAAGCGGGGTAGCTTGCGGCGAGACCATTGGATCGCAGCGATGGCTAGCCCTCCTCACCCGACGGCCCAGGGCGGCGCGGAACAAATTCCCGCCGGGCTCAATCAATACCCCGATCGAAAGCGCTTTGGAGGAATGCACATGAAGTATTCGAAACTCGGAAAGACCGGCCTTGACGTCTCACCCATCTGCCTGGGTTGCATGACCTATGGCGTGCCGGGGCGTGGAACGCACCCGTGGACGTTGGACGAAGATCAGAGTCGCCCACTCATTCGTCAGGCGGTCGAGGCCGGGATCAACTTTTCCGATACCGCCAACGTCTATTCCGACGGCACCTCCGAAGAGATCGTTGGACGAGCGCTCAAGGATTTCGCCCGCCGCGACGAAATCGTCATCGCCACCAAGGTCAACGGACGCATGCATGAAGGCCCCAACGGCGCTGGTTTGAGTCGCAAGGCCATTTTGCAGGAAGCAGATAATTCACTTCGCCGGCTGGGCACTGACTACATCGATCTGTATCAGATTCACCGCTTCGACTACGACACCCCGATCGAGGAAACGCTGGAGGCATTGCACGATCTGGTCAAGGCCGGGAAGGTCCGCTACATCGGTGCCTCATCCATGTTCGCCTGGCAATTTGCGACGATGCTGCATACCTCAAGTGCCAATGGCTGGACACGTTTTTCGACCATGCAGAATTACGTAAACCTGCTGTACCGCGAAGAAGAACGCGAAATGCTGCCGCTGTGTCAGGCGCAAGGCATTGGCGTCATGCCCTGGAGCCCGCTCGCCCGCGGCCGCCTCACACGCCCCTGGAATGAAAGCAGTGAACGGGCCGAGTCCGACGAGTTCGGCAAGACGCTGTACGCCCACACCGCGGACGCCGATCGCAAGGTGGTCGAAGCCGTTGCCAGGGTAGCCGAGGCGCGAGGTGTAGCACCGGCACAGGTGGCCCTGGCCTGGGTGCTCTCGCATCCCGGCATCAGCGCACCGATTGTCGGCGCTTCGCGCACCGGGCACCTGGACGACGCATTGGCGGCCGTCGAGCTCAAGCTCAGCGACAGCGAACGCGCCGAGCTGGAAGCGCCGTACGTTCCGCATGCCGTGGTGGGATTCGCCTGAGGCGCTTACGCCATACAGGGCCAGTAGCACGCTTCTGGCCCTGTATCTAGTTGCCTCAGCCTGCAGCAACGACCGTGATTTCAACCAGCAGATCCGGCGCGGCCAGGCGTGACTCAACCGTGGCGCGAGCCGGCGCCTGTCCTTCCGGCGCCCAGGCGTCCCACACTTCGTTCATGCCGGCGAAGTTAGCCTGAATGTCCGACAGCCACACCTGCGCACTGAGGATCCGCGTCTTGTCCAGTCCGGCCTTGGCCAGGAAGTTGTCGATCTTTTCCAGCACCTGTGCGGTCTGGCCTTTGATGTCCAGGGTGCGGTCGGTAGCGGTCTGGCCGCCGAGAAAAGTGAAACCGTTGCACTGGACGACGCGGCTCATGCGCTGATTGGTTTCGATACGGGTGATTTCCAGCATGTGAACTCCTCAATGGTGCGGGATGGTTGTAGCGGGTTGAAAAACCGGGGTGGGCGCGGGGCTCGCTGCGTCGAATCGATCGACCGCGAACGCGTCCAGGGAGATCTCCGAATGTTCGCCGAGTATCTGCTGCGCCAGGCGTTTTCCGGTGCCGGGCCCCATCTGGAAGCCACTGCCGCAAAAGCCGAACGAATAGCTCAGGTTGCTGGCCTTGCGGCTCGGGCCAATGACCGGAAGATCGTCGGCCGTGAATGCCTCGACTCCGGCCCAGACGCGATTGACGCCCAGATGCTTCAAGTGTGGAAAAAGATCGGTCACCGTGCGGGCGCTGGTACCGAGGCGCGTCATATCGACTTCGCCGTGACGCGCGGGAAAGTCCAGTGAGCCAATCAGCTTGCCGCCGATCACTACGGTGCCGTTGGCAAATTGCTTGAACGACAGCGAACGGCCCGTCGCACCCAATACCGGCGCGCAGAACGGCGCGACGCGGTGCGTGACCATCAGCATCAGCCCTTCCGGGTGGGCCGGCACTGCTTCGCCCACCTGCGCCGCCAGCTCCCGCGCCCATGCGCCTGCGGTAACCACCAAGTGCTCAGCGCTGAATACACCGCCAGGCGTCGTGACTTTCCACAGGCTGCCACTTTGTTCGATGCGTTGCGCCGGGGCGCTTTCGTGCACCCGCACGCCAAGTTTTTCCGCCGCCAGGCGGAACGCCGTGACCGTTTTGTAGGGCACCGCGTAGCCGTCGTCCTTGACCCAGATGCCGCCGACGACGTGCCGGGCGACCGTGGGAATGATCTCGAAGACCGCTTGCTGATCGATCAGCACTTCGTGTTCGAATCCCAGCGTCTGAAGCTGCTGCACTCGCTGGCGGCATTGCTCAAGCTCGGCGGGGTTTTCCGCCAGTTTCAGCTGACCGCTGGGCACGAAACCACCGTCGTCACCCACGGTGTGCTTGAGTTCGTGCCAAAGGGCTCGCGACGACAGGGCCAAAGGAATTTCCTCGATGTGACGCCCGAGGGTGCGCACCCCGCCCGCATTCACCCCGGAGGCATGGCGCCCGCAATAATCGGCTTCAAGCACGGTGACCGCGACCCCGCGCCGAGCCAGATGAAAGGCCGTGCTGAGGCCATGAATACCGCCGCCGATGACCAGCACATCGCGCTGCCTCGCGCTCGACTCTCTCACCGGGGGCCTATTCACCGGCGAGTTCCCCCAACGTGATCGGCTTGATCGGCGGACGAATGCGGTAATAGCCCACTTCTCCTGCCGACACGCCCCGCGCCTTGGCGATGACTTCGGTCACGGTCAGGCCACACATGCGGCCCTGACACGGCCCCATGCCGCAACGGCCGAAGGCTTTGGCCTGATTGGGTCCGGCGCATCCCAAGGCCACGAACTTGCGCAATTCGCCAGCGCTGACTTCCTCGCAGCGACAAACCATGACCTCGTCTGCGGGAATGCGATTTTCTTCCTTGGCTTGATAAACCGCATCGAGAAACGGCCGGATTCGCAGATTGGCCTCAAGGCCAGTGCGCAACGGCGCGGCCTGACGCTCACGCTCGGCATCGCTGAGCCTACCCAGACGCGAGGCAATCCCCAGCGCTGCCAGCTTGCCCTGCAACGCTGCCGCCTGAGCGCCACCAATACCAGCGCCGTCTCCGGCGACGTAGATGCCGGGCACATCCAGCTGGCCCCAAGCGTCGCTCACCGGGCTGAAACACAGCTGGTTCTCGTCCCAGTGATGCCGGGCGCGCAGCGATTGACTGAACTGGATGTTCGGCACCACGCCCTGATGCAGCAGCACGCAGCGCGTCGCCACCCGTTGCGCCTTGCCGCCGACGCTGAAAGTCAGCGCGCTGGCGGCCTCGCTGCCTTCTACCGCCAACTGCTCGGCGCCGGTGTAATGGGCGATACCCGCACTGCGCAGGCTGCGCATCAGGTCCAGCCCCTTGCGCAGATACGGCCAGGCGCGCAGCGCCGCGAACAGATGCCGCCGCGCACGCCAGTAATCTTCAGGGCGCGTGGTATCGACCAGTGCCTTGATCTGCACCCCGGCGCGCAGGTATTGCCAGCCAAGCAGGTAGAGCAACGGCCCGCAGCCCGCCAGTACCACCGGCTCGGCGGGCGCCAAGCCTGAGCTTTTCAGCAGAATCTGCGCGGCGCCGGCACTCATCACGCCGGGCAGGGTCCAGCCGGGGATCGGAAAAGGTCGTTCCATCGCCCCGGTCGCCAACAGCACGGCCCTGGCCTGCACGGTCTGCAAGCGTCCGTCGCGCAGGTAAGTGACCTTATGCTCGCGGGTCACCTGCCACACTGCGGCGCCTTTCTCGTAGCGCACGGTGGAAGCCGCAAGCGCCTGAGCCAAAGTGTGGCCGTGCGCGTAATCCGGTCCGAGCATGTCGCGGCGCGACAGAGGCGCCAGCGTGATGCCCCGGTAAATCTGCCCGCCGGGACTGCCCTGCTCGTCGAGCAAGACCACCTGCAAGCCCAGGCCTGCCAGCGCAACCGAGGCCGACATGCCCGCGGCGCCCGCGCCTATCACCGCCACATCGACACTCAAAAGGCTCATGACGGCACCTCGAGGGTCTGCACATTCACAGGTTGAAAAATCAGATCCCGGGCGCCTTCCTGAGAGCGAATGCGCATGCCTTCACGGACCTCGATCAGGCAGCTCTGGCGATTGGGCACACCGTCGATTTCCACCAGGCATTCGAAGCACACACCCATCATGCAATACGGTGCGCGGGGCGATTCACTGACGGGCGTGGCGCGCAAGCGGCTGATACCGGACATCAGCAGTGCCGCGGCGACGCTGCTGCCCGCGGGCACGCTCAGCGGTTGGTCGTTGAAGGTCAGGGCCACGGTGCGTGTCGAGCTGACTTCGCTGGCGACCGGTTTGAACAGCGGATCAGTGCGCATGGGAAAACACCTTGTCAGTCAGAAAACGCTCGCCGGAAAAAACGCCCAGTTCGTCAGGCATCGCGCCGCCCAGAATCCACGGCGCGATGCGCAGCGCATGGGCGGCGGCCAACGTGACGCCGCTGTGGCAGGTGACCACGAACGCGCCGGGATGCTGGGCCGATTGCTGGTAAATCGGGAAACCATCGGGACTCATCACCCGCAACGCGCCCCAGGCACGGATCAGCCGAACGTCGCGTAACAGCGGGAACGTTGACACACCGCGCCGGGCAATCGCGGCGAGCACTTCGGTGGAGGTGCTGTCGTCGAAACCCACCTCCTCCATCGAGTCGCCCAACTGCACGGTGCCCTCATCGGTCTGTCGCACGTTGATGGTCGGGTAATCGAGAAACGGCCGGACACGCTCGCTGATCAGCACCTGCCCGCGATTGGGCGCGACCGGCGCATGCAACCCGACCTGCCGCGCCAGCCCCGGATTGCCCAAGCCGGCAGCGAGGACGACGCGCGGGGCGACGAAGCGACGCTGGCCTGCCGTGACGCAGAATTCTCCCGGCGCGCCGTCGATGCGATCGACGTGCACCCCAGCGTGGAACCTCGCGCCGTTTGCCTGGGCCGACGTGTGCAAGGCGCGCAGCAGTTTCAGCGGATTGACGTGGCCATCCTGGGGCGTGTAACTGGCGCCGACCACGGCGGGACCGATCAATGGCAGGCGTGCCTTCAGCTCAGCGGCGTCGAGCATTTGGAAGGGATAGTCGCCCAGTGCATCCTGCAGGGTCTGCAAGCGCGACTGGCGCTCCAGCAGTTCTTCGTCACTGAAGCACATGTGAAAACCGCCAGGTTGTTTAAGCTGCACATCGATGCCGCTGTCGGCCATCAACGCCTCGGCAAAGCCCGGCCAGCGGCTGGCGGATGAGCGGGTCCAGCGCGAGTAGTCCGGCAGGTCGTGGCCTTTGCCCTGTACCCAGACCAGCCCGAAATTGCCCCGCGAAGCGCGGAACGCATCGTCGCCCTGGTCCAACACCACGGTGTCGGCACCGCTGCGCGACAGCCCATAGGCCACCGCCGTGCCCACCAGCCCGCCGCCGATAACGATCACCTGGGCCTGGGTGACGTCCTGTATCTGCTGGCTCATTTGCCTTCTCCGATCAATACCCGGTCAAGCCCGACCATGCGGTCGAGTATCAGCATCAACAACAGAGTGCCGATGATCAGCACCGTGGATATCGCCGTAATCAACGGGTCGATCGTCTGGGATATCTGGTTGTACATCGCCACCGGCAAGGTCGTGGTGCCGGGAGTCGCCACGAACACGGTCATGGTCAGCTCGTCGAAACTCTGGATAAACGCGAGCATCCAGCCGCCGACCACACCGGTGCGGATGCGCGGCAACACCACTCGGTAAAACGCCGTCCAGCGACTGGCGCCGAGCGACATCGCCGCCTGCTCGATGTCGCGCTCCAGGCCAATGGTCGAGGCCAGGGTCAGGCGCAGCGCATAGGGCAGCACCACGATCACGTGGGTCAGGGTCAGCGCCCAGAGCGAACCGCCGATGTGCGCCAGGGAAAAGAAGCGCAGGAACGCGATGCCCAGCACCACTGACGGAATCATCAGCGGCGACAGCAGAAACCCGGTTACCGCGCCGCGTCCGGGAAAGTCGTAGCGGCTGATGGCCAGGGCCGCCGGGATCGCCAGCAATGCAGCAATGGTTGCCGACGCCAGCCCCAGCTTGATCGATAACATGAAGGCGTCGAGCATTTCCTGATTGTCCAGCAACGCCCCAAACCAACGCAGCGACAGGCCATCAGTGGGCAGCGACAGGTAGCCCTTGCCAGTGAACGCCATCGCAACCACCACCAGCAGCGGCGCGACGATGAAGGCGACGAAGGCGGCATGAAACAGCAGCGAGAAAAATCCGTTCTTGTGCATGGTCGTCTACTCGAAGACTTGCTTGAAGCGGCGCTCGGCCAGCTTGCTGCAACCCAGAATGATGATCAGGTTCGCCAGCAGAAGCAGCATCGCAATGGCCGCGCCAAGGGGCCAGTTGAGGGTGCCGAGGAACTCGTCATAAGCAGCGGTTGCCACCACCTTCAAACGCCGCCCGCCGATGATGGCCGGGGTGGCGAAAGCCGAGGCTGCCAGGGCGAACACGATGATCGACCCGGACAGCACACCGGGCATGATCTGCGGCAGGATGATCCGGCGAAACACGGTCAGCCGCGAAGCACCGAGGGACAGCCCCGCCCACTCGACCTGCAGGTCCAGACGCTGCAGCGTGGCCCAGACCGCGATGACCATGAACGGCACCAGCACGTGAGTCAGGGCGATGATCACGCCGACCTGGGTGAAGAGCATTTTTACCGGTTGATCGACGATCCCCAGCGCCTGCAAGGCGTCGTTGATCAAACCGTTGTTGCCCAGCAGGATCGCCCAGCCCAGGGTGCGCACCACCACTGAAATCAGCAAAGGTCCCAGCACCACCAGCAAGAACAGCGAGCGCCAGCGTGGCGCCATGCGCGCAATGATGATGGTCTCCGGAATGCCCAGCAGCACGCACAGCACCGTTACCGCCAGGGCCATGCCGCCGGTGCGCAGGAAGATCTCGTGGAAATAACTGTCCTTGAACACCTCAAGGTAATTGCCGAGGCTGTAACCCGGCATCACCCCCTCGCTGTCACTGAACAGATTCAGCGACAGCACAGCGGTCAGCAGCAGCGGCGCCAGCAGCAAGGCGATGAACACCAGCAGCGCCGGACCACTGAGAATCCACGGGGCGGCACCGACGCGTTCGGCGTCATACATGGCCATGGGCAACCTCCCTGTCGAGCAGACGCAAGTCGTCATCGGACCAGTCCAGCCCCACCTCGCTGCCCTCCTCTGGCGGCGGCGTGCCGAGGTTGGGCTGAGTCATGTGCACCAGGCCCAAACGGCTTTCCACGGCGATCAGCCACAGATTGCCAAGGAACACCCGCAAACGGATGCGGCCGTTGACACGGCCGTTGTCCACAGCGGTGAGGCGTACTTTCTCCGGACGGATGTAGACGTTGACGTCGTTGCCCAGCGCGCGGTCTTCGTGGGGCACGTGTAGCACGGTGTCGTGAACCTGCACGTGACAGCAGCGTTCATTACGCAATTGCACGGCGCCAGCGAAGGCGTTGGTTTTGCCCAGAAACGCCGAAGCGAACGGTGAATGTGGTCGCTCGTAGGCTTCGAACGGGGTGTCGATCTGCACGATGCGGCCCTTCTGCATTACCGCGATCCGGTCGCTCATGGTCATGGCTTCCACCTGATCGTGGGTCACCAGAATCGTGGTGATGCCCAACTCCCGTTGAATCGCCCGCAATTCGATGTGCATCTCTTCGCGCAGCTTGGCGTCGAGGTTGGACATCGGCTCGTCGAGCAACAGCAGATTCGGTCGAATGGCCAACGCCCGGGCAATTGCCACACGTTGCCGCTGCCCGCCCGACAACGCTTTGGGATAGCGCTCGCCGAGGCCAGCCAGGCGCACTAGATCCAGGGCCTCATCGATGCGCTTGCCGCGCTCGGCCTTGGGCACGCCGCGCATCTCCAGGCCGAAGCTGATGTTCTGCGCCACGGTCATGTGCGGGAACAGCGCGTAGCTTTGAAAGACAATACCCAGGCCGCGCTGCTCGGGGCGCACGTGGGTGATATCGCGACCGTCGAGGATGATCCGCCCTTCAGTGGGCTGAACGAAGCCGGCGATCGATTGCAGGGTGGTGGTCTTACCGCAGCCGGACGGACCGAGCAAGGCGACGAACTCGCCATGCCGGACTTCCAGATTCAAACCGTCAATCGCCTTGAAATTGCCGTAGGTCTTGACGATGCCTTCGAGCGTGAGAAATGCCATTGGCGTGCCACGCAGGCGAACCTGCGTCTCCAGTATGGTTTTCGGAAGGATCGGGGCGTTGTGCGATCAGGTCAGCGATCAGCGCTCGACGGTACGATTCCAGCGGGTCGTCCACTCGCCGCGCTGCTGGTTGATGGTGTCCCAGTCAACCTTGATCAACGCGTTGACCTTGTCCGGTCCATAGGGCATCCGCGCGGCAATGTCCGGCGGCAAGGTGACGGTCTGGTTGACCGGTGCAAAGCCGTTCTCCCGGGCCTGGATTTGCTGGACTTCGGGCGACAGTACGTATTGGATGAACGCTTGGGCGATTTCCGATTGCGCATTGGGGGTGACGCTGCACGCCGCGATCTGCAACGCGATACCGCCTTCCTTGGGGTAGATGAATTTCAGCGGGAAACCGGTGCCCTGCAGGGCCACCGCACGGCCGCTGCCATACACCGCCATGACCACGTCGCCGTTCTGCATCATGCCGTCCATCTCGCCGGGCGCCGACACCCAGGCCAGGACGTTCGGGCCGATTTCATCCTTGAGCGCCTTGAAGCCGGGGTCGATATTCTTCTCGCCGCCGCCGCGCAGACGAGCCATTTCCACCAGCGTGTGCAGGCCATAGGTGTTGGTCACCGGAGGCATACCCAGCAGTTGCTTGTAACGGGGGTCAGTGAGGTTTTCCCACGAGTCGGGCGCCGCCCAGCCCCGTTTCTTGAAGGCCTCTTCGTTGTAGCCGATGCCGGTCGCCACGACGCCGATCCCGGTCGCTTCAGGACTCAATCGCGCGAGGGGGTAAAGGTCCTTGTACACCGGCGCGTCGCTGAGCTTTTCACACAGCCCCATCTGCAATGCCTGGTACATCGGGCCGTCATCCATCATCGCCACGTTGATCTGCTGGCGCCCCTTCTGCGCCTGCAACTTGGCCAGGGTTTCGGTGGAGTTACCGGCGACGTAGACCACCTTGACGCCATGCTGCTTCTCGAATGCGGGAATGATCCTGGTCTTGTACATCTGCTCGGTGGAGCCGCCGACACCGGCGACGTACAGCGTCGATTCGGCGAACGCCGGAGCGCTGCTCAAACCCGCGAGCGTCAGGGTAACGGCAACCGCGAGACGGTTGAACGGGCGAAACGGCTGTGTTGCTGAGGTCGAGTTAGGGCTAATCACAGACTATCTCCGAAGTGCGTGGGGCAGATCGAACAATGCGTCAGTCGCTTCAGGATGAACCGAAGCCATGCATGCACGGTGCATGCTCCCGGCGAATCCATCGCGGGGTGGCGCATCTTCATGTGCGCTTTGGGTTGCTGATTCGAGTATTGCGACAGCCCTCCCATATGGTCAAATACGGATATCCGGGTTAGTTATTCATATTTGATATGGAGGTCAGCATGAATTTGCGGCAGATCGAAGCGTTTCGCAGCGTCATGCGTCTGGGATCGATGACGGCGGCCGCCGAGGTGCTGTACACCTCTCAGCCCAACGTCAGCCGGCTGATTTCCCAGCTGGAATTGAGCACGGGGCTGACCTTGTTCAAGCGTGCAGGCGTGCGGCTGATCCCGACGCAAGAAGGCCAAGCGTTCTTTCAGGAGGTCGAGCGGGCCTATGTCGGCATGGACAGCCTGAGACTCTCGGCCAAGAACATCCGCAACCTGGGCACTGGGCGGTTAAGGGTGGCCGCCGTGCCGTCGACCGGCCTGAGCGTGATTCCGAGGGTGCTGAAAACCTTCACCGATTCGCGGCCCGAACTGACCGTGTCGCTGCACGTGAACTCCTCGCCCACGGTCGAGCAATGGGTCAAGTCGCAGTTCTGCGACCTGGGCATCGTGGTTCACCCGGGCGACGTCAGCAGCCAGCAGATCGAGTTGCTGGCGACGGTGGCAGCCGTCTGCGTCTTGCCTGCCTCACACCGATTGGCGGACCGCGCGCATATCGACTGCACCGACCTGGAAGGCGAAACCTTTGTCTCGCTGTGCCACGGCGACGGCACGCGATCTCTGGTCGATGGGGTGTTCGAAACGGCAGGCGTCGAGCGGGTCATGGCCGTGGAGGCGCAATACAGCGCGATCAACTGCGAGATGGTGGCGCTGGGCATGGGCGTCACCCTGGCCCATCCCCTGGTCGCGCGGGATTATCAGCACCGCGAGATTGTGATCCGCCCGTTCAAGCCGGACATTCTGTTCCCCACTTATGTCATCTGGCCGCCCGCGGAGAAACGCACCCGAATCGCCGAGGAGTTCATTGAAACGCTAAAGGCGTTTTATCAGGACTCGTTCGACGATCAGGGTTACGGAAGGGACGAGGTTTCAAACCACGCTCAATGAGCCCCGTCGATGCACATCACTGACTTGCCGATCTGCTCACGAGCCTCAATGCGCGCATGAATCGCCTGCACCTCTTCCATCCGGTAGCGCCCTTCGATCTCGATGTTCAGCGAGCCTTCGAGAATCGCCCCGAATACCGCATCGGCGCGGCGCTGGACGGTTTGGCCGTCACCCATGTGATCGGCCAACCGCGGGCGGGTCAAAAACAGCGAGCCGGCCTCGCCCAGCTCTATCGGGTCCAGGTCGGTCACCGAGCCGGAAACGTTGCCGTAGTTGACGATCAGGCCACGGGTACGGCAGGCCCGAAAGCTGTCACGCAAGGTACTTTTACCCAACGAATCGAACACCACATCCACGCCCCTGCCGAGGGTCGCTTCGCGGATTCGGTCAGCGAAATGACCTTCGTCATAGAGCATGGCGTGATCGGCGCCCCGGGCGACGGCGATCGCACATTTTTGCTCGGTGCTGGCCGTGGCGAACACCTTCGCCCCTCGCGCCCTGGCCATCTGCACCAGCAACTGCCCGATGCTGCCGGACGCCGCGTGAACCAGACAACTGCTGCCCGGACTCAAGTGCGCGATGTCCTCCACCAGATAGTGCGCCGTAGCGCCCTGGAAGATGGCCGCGGCGGCCAGATCGAAAGCGATACCGTCGGGAATCTTCGCGATTCGTTGCGCGGGAACAGCAGCGTATTCAGCATAACTGCCCCACGAGATGCACCAGGCCACGCGATCACCGACCGCAAGATGATGCACGCCTTCGCCCACTTCAACGATCACCCCCGAACCTTCCATACCCAGCGTGCACGGCGCACGAACCGGGTAAGTGACCGAGGCCGCGTACTTCCCCTGACGCGTGTGCACATCCATGAAATTGATCCCTGCACAGGCGACCTTGACCACCACCTGCCCCGGCGTCGCCGAAGGTTTGGGCAAGTCCGTGCGTAGCTGCACGACCTCAGGCCCGCCATAGTTTTCGATCATGATGCCTTTCATCAGGTGAAGACTCCTTGCGCAGAATGTTCAGAGGGCCGTGCGCAGCGCACGTCCCTCAATGACGGAATCCATGATAGAACGGTGCGCTCAGATCGATAATTCCCAAATCCCTCACACCCTCCGATCGGAAATTGACCGATGCTCGACTGGCAGGATCTTTATTTCTTCACTGTCCTGGCGCGGACGCAATCGCTCTCAGCCGCCGCCAGAGAACTGCGCGTCGAGCACGCCACCGTGGGTCGTCGCCTCGACGCGCTGGAAAAAGCCTTGGGCCTTCGATTGGTGGATCGGCTGCCCAGAAGCCGCCCATTGACGGAAGCCGGACGTGCGTTGAACCGCATCCTCTGCCCCCTGCCGAGGATCGCCGGTGAGGTACGGCAGCTATCGCGAGTAGCGTCGATTGACGTGGCGGGAACCGTCCGGGTCAGCGCCCCGCCCTCGTTGGCGATCCACACCCTTGCCCCGCACATCGCCGGATTGCGCCAGCAGCATCCCGGGCTGAACGTTGTCCTGCTGCCGTCGCTGTCCATGGCCGCTTTGGACAAAGGTGAAGCGGACATCGCCCTGCGCACGGTTCGCCCGGAAGAAGACGCGCTGGTGCGCCGAAAAATCGGCGTCGTCCGCTTCGCCTTGTACGGCAGCGTCGAGTTCTCCAGGCGCCCAGCCGAGCAGTGGACCTTCATCGCCTACGACGACAGTCGCGATCATCTGCCCCAGCAGGCCTGGCTTCACCAGATCCGCCGCCATCGTCCGGTGGTGTTCGCTGCCGGCGACCTGATGTCTCAGCAAATGGCCGCTAGGTCTGGCGTCGGCGCGGTGGTGCTGCCGACCACGGTTGGCGATAACGACCCTGCGCTCCAGCGCCTGCTCGTTGACAGCGAAGCTCCTGCGCGCGACCTGTGGCTGACGGTGTATCCCGACCTGCGTCGCTCGCCTTCCGTGAAGGCGGTTATGGATTTTCTGGTGGCATGCGTCGAGCGAGAGGCTCGTTTACGCAGCCAGGGTTAAGATGATCCGAGGTAAAACAGCCGAAGGAATATCATTACCCGAAGGTAACGATTTCGCCGTTTTCGTCTAATACTCGTCATCTGCTTCCGGTTTATCTTGGGTTTTTCCTCAAGAGTGACCGACACAATGCAGTCAAGATCCAATCGCTTGCTCATTACCTTCAGCCTCATGACGTTTGCATGGGGTGCTGGTGCACAAGCTGAAACCACCCCACCCACTGAACAGAAGCCGGTACTGGGCCTCGACTCGGCGATCAAGCTGGTACAGACCGCTCGCGCCTATGCCGACGCGCATCACTGGCCCTGCGCTATTTCGGTCGTTGATGACGGCGGCTGGAACCTGGCGTCGGCGCGAATGGATGGCGCGCCGGTGGTGGCAGGTTCCGATCTGGCGCAAGGCAAGGCGCGCACGGCGGCGTTGTTCAAGCGTCCTTCGGACGATCTGGAGAAAGCAGTCAATGGCGGGCGGTTCGCAGCAGTCACCGCAGGCCTGGTGATGATGAAAGGCGGTCAGCCGGTCACGCGCAACGGACAGGTGATCGGCGGCATCGGCGTCAGCGCCGACACCCCCGCCCACGACGATGAAATTGCACTGGCGGCATTGGGCGCATTGGTAGACTGAATCGAGCGCTCTAGTGTTGTCGCCGGTTCCGGATCGAGAAACCGAGGCCTGGACCGGCGCGAATCAAGCCATCTGCCGCCTCCCGACAAACCGTCTCACGCTTTCGATAAACCCGCCTACACTGCCCTGTGAAGTCCTCGGGGATGACGTCCAGCCGTCCGCTCGCCTCCGACAATCCCCGTCACCTCAATCGAACCGACCACTGCGTCCTCAACGCCGGGAGGTGTATGTATGCCGAACAGACGTCCCCCTTTCACCATGGATTGCTGGAACAAAGACTGGATCGTCCACGGGCACAAGCTGGTTTGCCGGTCGTGCGGCGCCAGCCAATGCCCTGCGACGGACGAGCCGTTCAGGCATACCGAAGCCTGTGCGATATCCGGTGCTGGCGCGCGGTACCCCTGGCGTGAACTCAACGACATCCTCAAGGAAGGAGTGGCGGAGTCCAGACGCATGGTGCATTGATTGTTCGCTCAGACGCTGCAAGTGCGTCTCACGACGTCGGAGAAAGTGAAATATTCGTCGGCCGCATACACCGCCTTCGCTGCCGTCGTAACCTCCGACGTCTTCCACAAGTTACGCGGCGTATCGGAATTATGCGCATACACACGATCCCCAGTAGCAGCCCGGCCGGGCCGGCCTTTGATCGTCGCGTTCGGCGGCGTCTGAACTTCGCGTTTGAAGAGCAAGATCGACAGCAGATGCAGATGCTCAAGCCCGGCGCAGAACCTGTGGGAGCTGCCGGAGCCGTGCGACTGCCGCGAAAGCGTAGTGCCAGACAGCACATCCATAACTGATCCACCGCCTTCGCTGCCGTCGTAACCTCCGACGTCTCCTACAGGGATTGTGCCAGCCCGAACAGCGGCGGCGAACCTGACTTGGTGGAAGCCAGCGAGCCATATGTTCACATTCTGAAGCAGACAACGGACACGCTTTCTCGCTCAACACAGTAGCCTTGGCGCCCCGCATAAAACCAGGAAGACATGGAATGTCCGTACCTGCCAGTTCCAGGCGACTGCGCCTCGGCCGTTACTCTCAAACAGGTCAGATTTACATGATCACGGCCGTCACTTATAACCGCCAGCCGTTTTTCAGCGACTGGCGGGCGGGCCGGCTGCTGGTGCATCAGTTTCGCAAAGTACAACAGGATGACTTGGCAGAGTCACTGGCTTGGGTGGTGATGCCAGATCACTTTCACTGGCTGGTCCAACTCAAACAGAGCGAGCTGTCGGCAATCGTGCACAGGGTCAAGTCCCGAGCCGCGCGAGAGGTGAATGCGTATCTGGACAGGTCTGGCCAGTTTTGGCAAAGAAGCTTCCATGACCGCGCTGTCCGCCATGAAGAAGACATACAGTCCACCGCCCGCTACATAATCGCCAATCCGATACGCGCAGGACTGGTAAAGCGGGTGCACGATTATCCGCTGTGGGACGCGGTCTGGCTTTGATGAAGGACATAACCTCTTCGCATTGTGCCGGTTTGCGGCAACCAACCGGCGTCCACAGCGCCGCGCTCCCTTCATATTCCGCCATGCAGTCCACCCTGTAGGAGACGTCGGAGGTTATGACGGCAGCGAACGCGGTGGGTCTGCAGGCGTATTAAGCAATTGACCCACCGCTTTCGCTGACGCACCAGCCTTCATTACGTCAACAACCGCTCCAATACCACTTCCAGCGGATGGCGCAATGCCCGGTCCGCCTGACGCTTGACCTGGCTGCGGCATGAATACCCCGTCGCCAATGCCTCGCCCGGCTTATCCAGCTTGGTCGCCCAGGACTGTTCGAAGATGATCTTCGAGGCTTCCTGATTGCGCGCCTCGTGGCCGTAGGTGCCGGACATGCCACAGCAACCAGTGGCTTCAGTGACCAGTTTGAGGCCGATGCGGGCGAAGACTTTCTCCCATTGCGAGGTGCTTGCCGGAACGTTGGTTTTTTCGGTGCAGTGGGCCATTAGCCGGAATGTAGCGGCCTGGTTGGCGCCTGTGGTTTCAGGCAGCGCGTCGATCAGCCATTCCTGAGGCAACAGAACTTTCGGGCTACCCTCCAGCCCCGGCACTTTCTGGTATTCCTGGCGATAGACCAGGGTCATCGCCGGGTCCAGGCCCATCAGCGGCACGCCGCAATCGGCCAATGCCTTGAGTTGCGTGGCGTTACGCACGGCGGCCTTGGCGAACGCGCCGAGGAAACCCTGAACGTGCAGCGGCTTGCCATTGGCGCTGTACGGCGCCAGGAACACCCGATAACCCAGTTGATGCACCAGTTGAATGAGCGACGCCAGCAACGGCGTTTCGAAGTAGCGGGTAAAGGCGTCCTGCACCAGCACCACACTGCGCTGACGCTGCGCATCGCTGAGTTCGCGCAGGGCCGGAACACTGGCGATCGCCACGTTGCAGCGGGTCAGTGTGCTCTGAAGGTTGTAGCGATGAATCAGCGGGCTATCGACCATCCCGACGTGGCGCTCGAGCAGGCCGCTGACCCACTTCGAGCCCATCACCGCGTTGTACAGGCCCGGCGCATAGGCCATGTACGGGATCGAGAACTCCAGCGAGCCGATCAGGTAATCGCGCAACGGACGCTGATAGCGACCGTGATACAACTCGAGAAACCGCGAGCGAAACTCCGGCACGTTGACTTTGATCGGGCACTGCCCGGCGCACGACTTGCACGCCAGGCAGCCAGCCATGGCGTCATAGACCTCATGGGAAAAGTCCGCCTGTCCCCGGGAGCGCGCCAGATTATTGCGCAGTCGCGTCGGCAGGCCTTTGATCCACGCTGCCTTGCCTTTGGCCGCTTCCAGCACATCAATATTGGCCGCGCCTTGCAGACGCAACCACTCGCGAATCAACGATGCACGACCTTTGGGCGAGTGCTGGCGGTCGCGTGTGGCTTTCCATGATGGGCACATTGCGTCGTTCGGGTCGAAGTTGTAGCAGGCGCCGTTGCCGTTGCAGTGCACGGCGGTGCCGAAGCTTTGCCAGACGCGCTCGTCGATCTGCCGGTCCAGGTCGCCGCGCAAGGTGACTTCGTTGACCTTGAGCAGGCCCTCGACAGCATCCGGTGGGGTGCAGATCTTGCCGGGGTTGAGCTGGTTATGCGGATCGAACGCGCCCTTGAGCGACTGCAGCGCCGGGTAGAGCTCGCCGAAAAACGCCGGCACGTATTCCGAGCGCAGGCCCTTGCCATGCTCGCCCCACAGCAGGCCGCCGTAGCGTTGAGTCAATGCGGCGACGGCATCGGAAATCGGCTTGACCAGCGCGGCCTGGGCCGGGTCTTTCATGTCCAGCGCCGGACGCACGTGCAGCACGCCCGCGTCGACATGACCGAACATGCCGTAGGCAAGGCCGTGGCTGTCGAGCAAGGCGCGGAACTGCGCGATGTAATCGGCCAGTTTTTCCGGCGGCACGGCCGTGTCTTCTACGAATGGCTGCGGACGAATCTCGCCCTCGACGTTGCCCAGCAGGCCCACCGAACGCTTGCGCATGGTGTAGACGCGCGTCACCGCTTCAGCGCCTTCGGACAGGGTGTGGCCGAGGCGCTCGATCGTCTTGTCGGCCCGCAGATGCTCGACGAATGCCGCGACTCGAGCGTTGACCTCGGCCACTTCGTCGCCGCTGAACTCCACGAGGTTGATGCCCAGGGTCGGGCGCTCGGCATCTTCCGGGAAATATTCGGCGACGCTGTGCCAGACGATGTCTTTCATCGCCAGCATCAGCACCTTGGAATCCACGGTTTCGATGGACAGCGGCTTGTGCGCCAGCAGCGCGTTGGCATCGCGCAGGGCATCCATGAAACTGCTGTAACGCACATTCACCAGCACCGAATATTTTGGAATCGGCAGCACATTGAGCTTGGCTTCGACCACATAGCCCAACGACCCCTCGGCGCCGCACAGCACACTGTTGAGGTTGAAACGTCCCTGCTCGTCTCGCAGGTGCGCCAGGTCGTAGCCGGTCAGGCAGCGATTGAGTTTGGGAAACACCGATTCGATCAGATCGGCCTGGGTTTCCTGGATCTGCCGTGCGGTGCGGTAGACCTCGCCGATACGACCGGGCTGGGCACAGGCTGACTCCAGTTGTTCGTCGGACAGTGGCTGGCTGTGCAGACGCTCGCCGCCCAGCAGCACGCTGTGCAGTTCCAGCACATGGTCACGTGTCTTGCCGTAGGTGCAGCTGCCCTGCCCGCTGGCATCGGTGTTGATCATGCCGCCGACCGTGGCGCGGTTGGAGGTCGACAATTCCGGGGCGAAGAACAGCCCATGAGCTTTGAGCGCGGCATTGAGCTGGTCCTTGACCACCCCCGCCTGCACCCGCACCCAGCGCTCGGCAACGTTGATTTCGAGGATGTGGTTCATGTGCCGCGAGAGATCGACCACGATGCCATCGGTCAACGACTGGCCGTTGGTCCCGGTGCCGCCGCCCCGCGGGGTGAGCTTGATCTGGCGGAAGCGAGGCTCGGCCATCAGCGTCGCGATGCGCGCGACGTCATCGGCGTCCTGTGGAAACACCGCCGCTTGCGGCAGGCGCTGATAGATGGAATTGTCGGTCGCCAGCACCGTGCGGGTGGCGTAGTCGGCGCTGAGCTGGCCGCGGAAACCGCTGGCGCGCAGCGCATCGAGAAATTCAGGGTACTGGGCAGCAGGCGTCGCGGTAGGCAGGTGGGCGATCATCGTGGGATGGCCTCTTGTCGGTCTGATCACGGAAAACAGCAAAATACTTGTCGCCCGAGCATTAATCGGTCAGCCTCGGGTGTTTGTTTGCGCCAATGATCCTGCAGGCTTGAGTGCTATACAAATGGATATTCCTGCCGCTATCGATGACTTTTCCGAATGAATTACCGCCATCTCACGCCGTCCATGTCTTTGCTGCTGGCTTTCGAGGCCGCGGCGCGGCATGAGAGCTACACCCGCGCCGCCGTCGAACTGTCGCTGACCCAAAGCGCGGTGAGTCGTCAGGTCCAGGCGCTGGAGCAGCAACTGGGCCTGACGCTGTTTCGCCGGGAAGGCCGGCAAGTGCAGTTGACCGACGTCGGACGCCTGTATCAGCGAGAAATGAGCGAGGCCCTGGGGCGCATTCGCAGCGCGACATTGCAGGCCATGGCGTATCAATCCGGGGGCGGCAGTTTACGTCTGGCGACCCTCCCGACGTTCGGTTCCAAGTGGCTGCTGCCGCGCCTGCATGACTTCTACAAGACCCACCCCGGCATGCTGGTGCACATCAACTCGCGGATCGACGCCGTGGACTTCGAAACCAGCGGCATCGATGCGGCGATCGTCGTGGGGCACGCCGGGTTGCCCGGCCTCATCAGCCATCGCCTGCATGCCGAAGAACTGGTGGTGATCGTCTCCCCACAGACCGCGAAAGGGCATGAACGCTGGAACCCCGAACACATCGCCGAACAGATGCTGCTCAACGTCGCCAACAACCCCAATGTCTGGGGCGACTGGTTCAGCCATCACCACCTGCCCCACCGAATGATGCGGCTGGGGCCGAGCTTCGAACTGACCTCCCACCTTATTCAGGCGGTGAAAGCCGGGATCGGCATCGGCCTGGTGCCGCGCATTCTGGTGGCCGACGAACTGGCCAGCGCCGAACTCATCACCCTCGACCTGCCTTTCGCCAGCCAGCGCAGCTACTTCCTGACCTACCCGCCCCGCAACGAAATGCTGCCGTCGTTGCAGGCGTTTCGGGGCTGGTTGTTGGGGCAGATTTGACGGAGGCGGTTCAGGGCGCCTGGCGTCAATCCCAATTCGGCCATCGGGTACGCCGCCGAACCTGTTGCAGACGCTGCAGGTTACGACGGCAGCGAACGCAATGTCGGGAACACTCATCGCAACTGACCTACTCCGACGCCTGCGGCAGGCTGCTGCCGTTTTCGGGCGGTGGGCCAAGCAGACAATGAATGGCCTTGACACTTTTGCTGACTACACCACCTGATCCTTCCTCGGCAGCGCTCGCTCTTGCGTATGTGCATCGGCCTGGGCCTTGTGCAGGGTGACCGGCACTGACTTGGCAGCTGGCACTTTGCTGCGCTCGGCGTGGTGCCAGAGCGGAACGAGGGGATTGCACTCGGGGTAATAAGCGGCCGCGCAACCGGTCGGGATGTCGTAGGCGATGATTTGCATTGGCCCGACTTCCCTGAGCACTTCAGGCTCGATGGCCGTGCGCAATGTCACCCAATCCCCAGGCGCGAACCCCAACCGCACCACGTCATTGCGGTTCATGAACACCACGCTGCGCGTCCCGTGCACGCCGCGAAAACGGTCGTCATAGCCGTAAATCGTGGTGTTGAATTGATCGTTGCTGCGCAGGGTCATCAACTGAATGACATCACGCGCCCCGAAGCCCGAAGATACATCGTCATTTTCATCGAGGCTGCGAGGCGAGACGAAACGCGCCGTGCCGGTTTCGGTTTTCCACTGCCGCTGTGCAGCGGGGATCGGCCGATGAAAGCCACCGTGCTCCCACATTCGCGACTCCATGTCATGAAAGATTTCCGGATAAACCTGAGCAATCGCCGCACGAATCTTCGCGTAATCCCGACGCCATTCTTCCCAGGGAATCTGTTCCCGACCGTCGAGAGTCGCCTGCGCCAGCCCGGCGATGATCGCGACCTCCGCGCGCAGCTGTTCGCCACCCGGCTCACTTCTGCCCTGCCAGGCGTGGATGCAACCCGTGCTGTCCTCGGTGCTATAGACCTGCTCGACACCGTCCTGCACATCCATCTCGATACGCCCCAGACACGGCAACAACCACGCACGCTGGCCAGGTATCAGGTGGGTGCGATTAAGCTTGGTGGCGACCTGAACATTGAGTTCGAGGCGCGACCATGCAGGTTCCATGCGATCGGTGTCGGGGACTGCGCGCAGAAAGTTTCCGCCCAGGCCGATGAAGGCTTTGACGCTGCCATCGAGAATGCCCATGCAGGCGTCGACCGTGGCCAGCCCTTTGCGTTGCGGCACCTTGAAGCCGAACAACGATTCGATCTTGTCCTTGGGTACCTTGGCCGGGTCTTCGGTAATACCCACCGTGCGCTGGCCCTGCACGTTGGAGTGGCCGCGCACCGGGCAGATGCCTGCGCCCAGCTTGCCAATGTTGCCGCGCAGCAGCAGAAGATTGACCAGCATCTGCACGTTCTCCACGCCGTGGCGATGCTGAGTCATGCCCATGCCGTAGATCACCATCACCCGCTCACTGCGGGCGTAGACCGTCGCTGCCGCCTCCAGCGCGTTGCGACCGAGGCCTGAGCGCCTTTCAAGCTCCTCCCAGCTATGGCGGTTCACTTCAGCAATGAACGCCTCAAAGCCATCGGTGTGCTCGGCGATAAACCCGTGATCGAGCACAGTGCCGCCGGCCGCCCGATCCATTTCCAGCAACGCCTTGGCCATGCCCATCACCGCCGCCGTATCGCCGCCAATGGCCACCTGGTGGTATTGCGTACTGATGATCGTAGACTCCGGCCCGAGCATTTCACGCGGCGACTGTGGATTGACGAAGCGCTCCAGTCCGCGTTCGCGAATCGGGTTGAAGGTGATGATCGGCACCCCTTTTTTGCGCACCTCTTGCAGCGGGTGCAGCATTCGTGGGCTGTTGCTGCCCACGTTCTGGCCGAAGAAAAAGATGCAGTCGGTGTGCTCGAAGTCGGCCAGGGTGACCGTACCCACCGGCACGCCGATGCTTTCTTGCAGCCCGACAGAGGTGCTCTCGTGGCACATGTTCGAGCTGTCGGGCAGGTTGTTGGTGCCATAGGCACGGGCGAACAACTGGTACATGAACGATGCTTCCAGCGACGCACGTCCAGACGCATAGAACACCGTCTGATCCGGCTCCAGCTGACGCAACTGCGCACCAATTTGCGCGTACGCCTCCTCCCAGGTGGTGGTCTGGTAGCGATCGGTTGCCGGGTCGTAACGCAGCGGATGCGTCAGACGTCCATGTTGCTCAAGATCGTAATCTTCCCAGTTCCGCAACTCAGTGAGCGAGTGCTTTTCGAAGAAATCCGGCCCGGTCCGCAGCGAGGTCAATTCCCAGGCCGTGGCCTTGGCACCGTTCTCGCAGAACTCCAGCGCGTGAGGGTTGCCCGGCTTGGCCCAGGCACAGCTGACACAGGCAAAACCCTTGGGCTTGTTCTGGCGGAACAATGCGATGGGCGCCTTGCGATAAGCCTGTTCACGCCAAAGGATATTCATCACCGAATGGGCCGAACCCCACCCTCCGGACGCGGAGGAATAGGGCCTGAAATGCGCAACGGGGTGTAGAAGCTGCATGGTGTAACCTCGCCCGAAGGCTGGACTCAGCGTTGACCCTGGGTAGGGCGTGGTTCGTGCATCGGGCAACCATTGTGCTCGGCGCGAAAGCCCGACGACATCTCGTACGACGGCTTACGCACCCGCATCACCCCGCCCAGCGGACGGTGCGCCTGCAGGCCATGCCACGGGCTGAATGCCATGCCGTCGTCGATCTCCCGAACGCTTTCAGGACTCCAGGCTGGCTGCGGATCAACTTCGATGCGGGCGACACTGACGTAAGGACTCAGGTCTTCGGGCCAGACGACCGAAGCATCTTCGATCGGCATTTTGTCCAGATCCGAAGCCAGCTGGATACGCACCTCCCAAACCCCGCCGTGCTGGGCGAAATAGTCGTTTACCGCCTTGCGCAAACCGTCCGGATTACCCTCGAAATCCACATGTTTATCGGTCAGCGCAGTCAACGATTCGGCAACCGGGACCACCGCCAATTTGGCGTAATAAGGGCCATAGAGAAACGGCACCACGCTGTAGAACGTCTCGCCAAGAATATGGGTTTGCGGGTGGCCGCCCAGACTCTTCAGGGTACCGCTCTCGCCGCCCATTGCCTCGATGGTCGACTCGACGCCGCGCAATAGCGCAGAGAACGCCTTCTTCATCCCCGCTGCCTTGTCAGTGGTTTTCGCCAGCAGCTTCAATGTTTTCAGGAACGCCTTGGGATCTGCCGCGGTGAACGCCTTGGCGTTTTGCATCACGAAGTCCTGCGTCACGTCACTCTCGGAACCCGGCAGACGCGGTCCTTCGACGCCGACGATCTTCAGCGCCAGGCCCCGTGGGGTAGAAACCTTGTCATCGAGGATGTCGCCAGGGTTGGTGGAAAAACGCATGACCACCGGCAGGGTGCCCGGTTTGGCGAAAGCGCCCTGGGCGAGCTGCGGCGCCAGGTTCTCGAGAACCGTGATCCGGCCACGGAGCAAGCCATGGGCTTTTGCATGAACACTGCGGTTGGCGTGCCCCTCGTCCTTGAAGGTAGTTTCCAGGATCGAATGCAGCGTCTCGGCCAGTTCTTTGCTGGTTTGAGCCTCGTCCTCGGGAATCACTTCAAACGACTGCTCAAAAGGCAAAGGCACCACGGCCAGGCGCGTTACAGGTAAGTCACTCATCAGGTTATCTCCGCTGGAATCAGCCATAGGTCACGGGTTGATCTGCCCGTCGGCGGCGCTGTTCCGCGCGTTTTCGACTGGACACATTGCAAGTGACTACTGCCGATTTGCCATCGTTCAGCGGATCGATACGACTCAACGACAGATGGTAAAACCACCTCCCGGCATGATTTGCGACCCGATTGCACTTGCCAATACCAAACAACAACGTCGATTCATTCCTGACCGGTCGCTCATCCATCGCTGCACAAGTCTTTTGAATTATCCGTAAATGCCCCTCTCTGACGTACATACCAAGAACGTCAGCAGGTTTTCACATGACATCCTTACAGCGGCTTTCCCAGCCATCTGCCGTTACACACACCACATCAGATACGAACTTCTCGCTCTATTCAGCGTTGCTTCATGCTCCCGCCGAAAGCGATCACCAGCGCGCCCGTGACTTTCTCCATCAGCAACTGGAAATCGCCAAGGCCCTGCCGTCAAATCTTCCTCAAGACGTGGCCGAACTGACCGCATGGGTGGCCAGCAACAGCCAGTCCGTCGCTGAACGCTATCGCACCTACCTGGAGGAACGGCATGCGGGCGGCGACCGACGTTTTTTCAGCAACAAGGCTCACGCGTTGTATTTCCTCCAGCACGTCGCCCCAAGCAAGCTGGTAGACGGAGCATGGCTGTACGGCGCGGTCCGCCATGCCGATGATTGGAGATACCACGGTTTGATCCGCACTTATCTTGAGGAGTTGGGGGACGGCGACCCGGCGCTCAATCATGTGCTGCTGTATCGCAATCTGCTGACCGAACACGACTGCGCGCCCAATGCGCCGCTCGAGGATGACCTGTATCTGCAAGGCGCTATCCAGTTGGCGCTGGGACATTTGTCTGACGAATTCCTGCCTGAGGTCATCGGCTACAACCTGGGCTACGAGCAATTGCCGCTGCATCTGCTGATCACCGCCTTCGAGCTCAGCGAACTGGGTATCGATCCTTATTACTTCACGCTGCACGTGACGGTCGATAACGCCAGCACCGGCCACGCGCAAAAAGCCGTCGCGGCAGTGATGAATATGCTGCCCAGCGACGACTCGCGCAGCGATTTCCTGCGACGTCTGCGCGCCGGTTATCTGCTCAATGATCTGGGCCTGAGCTCCAATGATGTGGTCGGTGAGTTCGATCTCGAGCGGGAGGTGGTCAGGATGCTTGAGAACAAGAGTACCTTCGGCCAGCACATGCACTCCGACTACTGCCGGCTTGAAGGCCGCACGATCAATGAATGGCTGGGCACGCCAGGGCAAAGCCGACAGCTGCTCGCCGCGCTGGAAAATCGCGGCTGGATCAAGCGTCACCAGGACCCTGCGCAGAGTCGCTTCTGGCAACTCATCAATGGCGCCGGTGCGGTCATGTTTGGGGTGTTCAGTGGTTATGAAATGCAATTGCTGAGCGACTGGATAGCGGGTGACTGGATGCCGGGTGAATCGTCGCGTCAGGCAAACCCGTTTCGAGCGCGATTTCGTAAAACCGCGAATCTCACGGCCGTCGATGCTTCCCGTGCGCATGGAGAACCGGACCGTGAAAGCGCTTCGCGCACGGTTGACGACCTCATTGCGCTGATGGCGCCCGCCTCTCATTCCACGCCGGAAGGCTTGAGTGCTACTCGAACCTACGCACAGCGACTTTCCCCTGGATACTGACACGATGAATAACCTCAACTCCCTGGACCCGACTCCGCCTGACGTATCCGCGGATGCCGATCACGATCTGGCCCTGCTGCGGTTGGGTCAGCATTTGAACGCCGAGCAGTACCGATTCGTGACGGTGAC
This sequence comes from Pseudomonas bohemica, assembly GCF_002934685.1. Taxonomy (GTDB): domain Bacteria; phylum Pseudomonadota; class Gammaproteobacteria; order Pseudomonadales; family Pseudomonadaceae; genus Aquipseudomonas; species Aquipseudomonas bohemica. The sequence goes on along the minus strand of NZ_NKHL01000105.1, from coordinate 110,089 downwards.
GCCGTTGACTCATCAACGGGTCAACCAGCGTGAGGAAAATCGCAAAGCGCGAAGCCTGCGGGATATTTTTGGCTGGAGTCGGCCGTTCGAGAGCGAGCTGCTGCCGGAGTCGGAACTGCAGGCGTTGCTGGACAGCGGCGTGTTGCGCGCCCATGCCGGGCTATGGGTCAGCGACGTACGCTGGTCCACCCTGGATGATCTGTTGTTCGTGCATTCCAGCTTTCCCACGGTGGCCAATGATTCGGTGTTTTTCGGCCCGGACACGTATCGCTTCGCTCAGGCGATCGAGGAACATCTTCGCACCTCCAGCCATCCGGTCCGCACAGCGGTGGACATCGGATGTGGCAGCGGGGTCGGTGCCATCCTGATTGCCAGGGCCAGGCGTGATGCGCAGGTGTTGGCGGTGGATATCAATCCGACGGCACTCAGGTTCACGACGATCAATGCGACGCTGGCGGGGGTGGAGAATGTTTCGGCGTACCACAGTGACATTCTGGCGGGCACTTCGGGTGAGTTCGATCTGATTGTTGCGAATCCTCCATACATGCAGGACACCCAGCAGCGGGCCTATCGTCACGGCGGGGAGCAATTGGGCTCTGAGCTTTCGGTGCGGATCCTCAAGCAAGCGGTGGAGCGGCTGACGGTGGGCGGGAGTCTGGTGCTGTATACCGGCGCGCCATCGGTTGAGGGGGTCGATCTTTTTCTGGACCAGGCTCGGGCAGTGGTCGACACGCCGGAGTTGGCGTGGACGTATCGGGAGATGGATCCGGATGTTTTTGGTGAGGAGCTGGAAGCGGCGCCTTATGAAAGCGCGGATCGGATTGCGGCGGTGGTTTTGACGGTTACGCGGAGTCGGTGAATTTTTTGGAGGCGGATTTGGCGCTGGTTTGTCGTAACGACGCCCCTCGGATACACATACACATCCGGGACTGTCAGATTTTTTGTGTGCGGGCCGGTAACGGCCTGCCGTCAGGCAGGCCGTGCTTTTACCAGGTCGGCCTGATAAATCGATCTCCGTACAGAATCGCGAATTGATTCATCGCATTCTTCCAATCATGGGCCGCAGAGCCCCAGTTTGCTGTGATATTGCGCAGCCCAAGCCAGATCAGTTTGGTTGCTGCATCGTCGGTCGGGAAGTGGCCGCGAGTCTTGATGATCTTTCGTAGCTGAGCGTTGATGCTCTCGATGGCGTTGGTCGTGTAGATCACTTTTCGGATCGCAGGCGGGAAAACGAAGAATGGAATCACGCGATCCCAAGCCCGTCGCCAAGCCGCCACTACCGTGGGATATTGCTTGCCCCAGGGCCCGCTTCCAAACGCATCCAGCGCTTGCTCGGCCGCTTCGGCGGTGACTGCCTGGTAAATCGGCTTGAGCGCCTTGGCCAGCTCGCGACGCTTATCCCAGGCCGCGTAATCAAGGCTGTTGCGGATCAGATGAACGATGCAGGTCTGCAGTGTCGTGTCTGGAAACACGGCGCCAAGGGCTTCTGGCATGCCTTTGAGGCCATCGGTCACGGCAATCAATACGTCTTCGACGCCGCGAGTCTTCAGATCGTTGAACACCTTCATCCAGAACTTGGCGCCCTCAGTATTTTCGATCCAGATGCCGAGAATATCGCGTGTCCCGTCAGGCAGAACACCCAGGGCTAGGTAGATCGCCTTGTTGCGAACCAGCCCCTCTTCGCGAATTTTGACCCGCAGGGCATCAAAGAAAATCACCGGATACATCGGCTCCAGAGGCCGCTGTTGCCACGCACCGATCTCTGCCATGACCTCGTCGGTGACAGAGCTGATGAAGTCAGGTGACACGTCCGTACCGTACTGCTCGGACAGAAACGCACGGATCTCTCTCACCGTCATTCCACGGGCGTACATGGCGATGATCTTGTCGTCGAAACCGGTGTAACGGCGCTCGTGCTTGGGGATCAGAATGGGCGAAAAACTGCCGTCCCGGTCGCGAGGGATATCCAACCGGATCGGGCCATCCCCGGTCAGAACCGTCTTACCGCTTTTGCCATTGCGCTGATTGGTTTCATCCTCTGGGCGCTCCGCGCCCGGCGGATAGCCCAGGTGATGACCGAGCTCGGCATTGAGGGCTCGCTCGATCAACGCCTTCTTGAACGCCGCAGAGGCGTCTTCGATGGCTTCAGCGGTCATCAGCCCGCCGCCGAACTGCTCGAGCAGCTCTTTAGGTATTTTTGGTAGCTCGCGTAACGCAGGTTTCTTTTTGGTTGGCATACATGCACCTCTTGCTCATGTTATGCCCGAACACAAAATTTCTGACACCCTCTCTAGGAGTCGGCGCACTGAAACCGCAGGCGCGCGCTTGCCCGCGCTTGCCTTCTGTCAGACCCGTAATTTTCGACTGACACACCGCAATCGCGGGCAAGCGCGCTCCTACACACGGTATGCGCTGCTCGCTACTTTTACGCTTTGTCCCCGCTCACTCGTCTCGTCTACAAGCGCCCTATTTGCAAGGAAGACACCATGCCCCAAGACCCGATTCGTCGATCCCAGCGCCTGAACCAGATCACTCACACACCTCACGAGCATCTGGACAAGGCAGTCAAGGCCAATGCGCCGTTCGAAACCCTGGCCAGCTATACCAGGTTCCTGACCGCCCAATACCTGTTTCAACAAGAACTCAAAGCGCTGTACACCGATCCTCAACTAATCGAACTGATCGCCGACTTGCCCGAGCGTTGCCGTGCCGAGCAGGCCAAGGCCGACCTTAACGACCTCCAAACGGCGATTCCTGAGCCGGTGGCCGGTGCTGTGGACAAACCGTCGCCCGCCGAAGCGCTGGGATGGTTGTTCGTCTCGGAAGGCTCGAAGCTCGGCGCAGCGTTTCTGATCAAGCGCGCCTGTGCTCTGAACCTCAGCGAGAACTTCGGCGCACGTCACCTGGGTGAGCCGGCCGGGGGCCGCGCCGAAGGCTGGAAACGCTTCATTAGCATCCTCGACGACCTGCCGTTCAGCGAGGAGCAGGAGGACGAAATCGACAAAGGCGCCGTGGCGGCATTCGAGCGGTTCAATGTGCTGCTGAACCACGCCTATACGTCGGCTCCGCAAGCCGAACTTGCCTGAATCGAAGCGTTTGGCGCCCGGCACTGTTAAGCTGGGCGCCTTTGCCGGGACGATCCGAGCAAAGCATCTTCACCCTGCCGTACCCGAGACTCATGACCAGCACACCCCCAGGCAGCAAACTGTCCCGCATCCTTTTCGGCATTCTGGCTTATGTCAGCCTCGCCATCGGCATCATCGCGATTTTCATTCCGGGCCTGCCGACCACCGAATTCATCCTGCTGGCCGCCTGGGCCGCGACCAAAAGTTCACCGCGCCTGAGCGCCTGGCTGGAGAATCATCGTCTGTTCGGCCCGATGCTGAGCAACTGGCGCAACGGCAAGCTCATCGCCCGCAGCGCCAAGATCAGCGCCACAGTGACCATGTTGATCTGCGCGGTGGTGATGCTGGTGGTGCTCAAGCACAACTGGTGGATCTATTTCGCGGTCACCGGCATGCTGCTGGTCAATCTGTGGATCTGGTCACGGCCTGAGCCTTGCGCGAGAGGCGCCAAGGGTGCAGAGTCTTCCGGCCCACGCTGAACCGAGGCACAAGCGAGCGGTCTGCTTGCTTACCGTCATCGTTATCAAAGGGGAGCAGTCACATGTTCGAGCCCGGCCATCTGCACATCGCCCACTTTGCCCTGCAGCCGCACGATGTTGGCTATGACATTCATATCCGTTACGAAGTCAGCCAGACCGATGCAGGCATTGGGATGCATTTCACCCTGCAAGGCGAGATCAACGGCAAGGCCGTCGACGAGACCTTCGACCTGCTCAAGGACAAGGCCTACAACTTCGCCAGCGACGCTTCACACATCCTCGAAAAGCACGGCCTGCCCAAAACCACCGATCTGCACAACATGCACGGTGAGTACGACGCAATGTTCGAAGACATCCGCCACCAGTTGCACATGAAATCCGGTGATCCAGTAAAACCGGAGCATTTGCAGTAACAGAAAGAACACCGCGCACCTTTGGGGGCTTCTGGAAATGCGCGACAGAAGCTCCCACGCTCAATCCTGCCCCAGACTGCGGTGGCAACGCACACGACGTTTACTGGCATAATCGCCTCCGTCTATCGCCCGAACCTCCTCCCAGCTCATGCGCATCCACGTTACGTTCATCGACCGCGTCGGTATTACCCAGGAAGTGCTGGCGATCCTCGGTGGGCGCAATCTGAACCTCGATGCAGTGGAAATGGTGCCGCCCAACGTCTACATCGACGCTCCGACGCTGAGCCACGAAGTTCTCGAAGAACTCAAGGACCGGCTGTTTCGCGTGCGCGGCGTTGAAGCAATCACCGTCGTCGACATCCTCCCCGGCCAGCGACGTCACCTTCAGCTCGATGCCCTGTTGGCAGCCATGACCGACCCGGTCCTGGCGCTGGACAGCGCGGGACACGTGTTGCTGGCGAACCCGGCGCTGGTGGCGTTGTGCGGTCGTGAGCCTGCTGGCGAGTCGGTGGGCGACCTGTTTTCCGACCCTGCGCTGCAAACCGCGTTGCTGGAAAATGGCTTCCGGCTGCCCCTGCGCGAGGTCACGCTCAATGGCGAGGCACTGCTGCTGGACGCCACCCCGATCACCGACGCGGGCGCGCTGCTGACGCTGTATCTGCCCAGTCGTATCGGCGAGCGGCTGTCGGCGCTGCATCATGATCACGCCGAAGGTTTCGACGCCCTGCTTGGCGACTCGGCGCCCATTCGAACTCTCAAGGCTCGCGCCCAGCGCGTGGCTGCACTGGATGCGCCGCTACTGATCCAGGGCGAAACCGGTACCGGCAAAGAGCTGGTCGCCCGCGCCTGTCATGCGGTAAGTGCGCGCAACGGCGCGCCGTTCTTGGCATTGAACTGCGCGGCCCTACCGGAAAGCCTCGCCGAAAGCGAGCTGTTCGGGTACGCCCCCGGCGCTTTCACGGGTGCGCAACGCGGTGGCAAGCCCGGCCTGATGGAGCTGGCCAACCAGGGCACGGTGTTTCTCGACGAGATCGGTGAAATGTCGCCCTATCTGCAAGCCAAGCTGCTGCGCTTTTTGAATGACGGCAGCTTCCGCCGCGTGGGTGGCGACAAAGAGGTGCAGGTCAACGTGCGGATCCTTAGCGCCACCCATCGCAATCTGGAGAAAATGGTCGCCGAAGGCACCTTCCGCGAAGACCTGTTCTATCGCCTGAACGTGCTGAATCTGGACGTCCCACCGCTGCGTGAACGCGGCCAGGACATTCTGTTGCTGGCGCGCTATTTCATGGAACAGGCGTGCACCCAGATCCAGCGCCCAGTCTGCCGTCTTGCGCCAGGCACCTACCCGGCACTGCTCGGCAACCGCTGGCCGGGCAACGTGCGGCAATTGCAGAACGTCATTTTCCGCGCGGCGGCGATCTGCGAGAGCGCACTGGTAGACATTGGGGATCTGGACATCGCTGGCACCTCGGTCGCGCGACAGAACGACGGTGAGATCGAAAGCCTGGAAGCCGCCGTCGAGGGCTTTGAAAAGTCGTTGCTGGAAAAGCTCTACAGCCACTATCCGTCGACCCGGCAACTGGCTGCACGGTTGCAGACTTCGCACACCGCGATTGCCCACCGCCTGCGCAAGTACGGGATTCCCGGAAAAGCCTGAACACCAGTAGCAGCGCTTGCCCGCAATGCGGTGGGTCATGCACATCGATGGCAGCCGACCCAACACATCACGGGCTTGTGCGCTCCTATTTCGATCCGGTGGTTTGCGGAACGGTTTCATAACGCCGTAACGAAAACGTTCCAATCGCGCCATATGCCCGGCCCACAAGGCGTTGATCGCACAAGACTTTTCAAACCCCATATATCCGTATCGATTTCGCTACACCCACATACTCCAAAAAAATCCAAATCCCTTTAAAAGCCTTGATCTACAGGCCTCGGCCAAGGTTGGCCGCAAATTTGCTATGACCATTCCCATCATGCTTGCGCCAACGACAAGCAGTTATTTATTCAGGGGAGTCTCCATGAGCGAGTTGCGTTTTACCGAGGATCACGAGTGGCTGCGGGCCGAAGCAGATGGCAGTGTCACCGTCGGCATCACGGCTTTCGCCCAGGATGCACTGGGTGACGTGGTTTTCGTGCAACTGCCCGAGCTTGCGTCCTATGACAAAGGCGCCGAAGCCGCGACCGTTGAGTCGGTCAAAGCCGCCAGCGGCGTGTACATGCCGTTGAATGGTGAGATCGTAGAGATCAATCCGGCGCTGGACGCCAACCCCGAACTGGTCAACGAAGATCCGCTGGGCCAAGGCTGGTTCTTCCGCTTCATCCCTTCCGACGCTGCTGCTGTCGGTCGTCTGCTGGATCAGCACGCTTACGACCGTCTGATCAAAGCCAACGCCGAAGCCTGAGGAACGCGTAATGACTGATCGCATCGAATTGAGCACCGCCAACGAATTCATTGCCCGTCACATCGGCCCGCGCGCCGACGACGAGCAGGCCATGCTCGCTACTCTGGGTTTCGACTCGCTGGAAGCCTTGAGCGCCAGTGTCATCCCCGAACCCATCAAAGGCACCAGCGTACTGGGCCTTGGCGCGGGTCAAAGCGAAGCTGACGCACTGGCCGACATCAAGGCCATCGCTGGCAAGAACCAGTTGTTCAAGACCTTCATCGGCCAGGGCTACTACAACACCCACACGCCGGCGCCGATCCTGCGCAACCTGCTGGAAAACCCGGCCTGGTACACCGCGTACACCCCGTATCAGCCAGAGATTTCCCAGGGTCGTCTGGAGTCGCTGCTGAACTTCCAGACCCTGATCAGTGACCTGACCGGCCTGCCGATCGCCAACGCTTCGCTGCTCGACGAAGCCACTGCCGCTGCCGAAGCCATGACCTTCTGCAAACGCCTGAGCAAGAACAAGGGCAGCCACAAATTCTTCGCCTCGACCCATTGCCACCCACAGACCCTGGACGTGCTGCGTACGCGCGCCGAGCCGCTGGGCATCGACGTGGTGGTGGCGGATGAAAGCCAACTGAGCGATGTCAGCGAATTCTTCGGCGCGCTGCTGCAATACCCGGCGAGCAATGGTGATGTGTTCGACTACCGTGAACTGGTCGAGCGCTTCCACGCCGCTAATGCCCTGGTCGCGGTCGCAGCCGATCTCCTCGCCCTTACCCTGCTGACCCCACCGGGCGAATTCGGCGCCGACGTGGCCATCGGCAGCGCTCAACGCTTCGGCGTTCCGCTGGGCTTCGGCGGCCCGCACGCGGCTTACTTCTCGACCCGCGATGCCTACAAGCGCGACATGCCAGGCCGTCTGGTCGGCGTGTCCATCGACCGTTTCGGCAAGACCGCCCTGCGTTTGGCCATGCAGACCCGCGAGCAACACATCCGTCGCGAGAAGGCCACCAGCAACATTTGCACCGCACAGGTGCTGCTCGCCAACATTGCCAGCATGTACGCCGTGTATCACGGCCCGCGCGGGCTGACCCGCATCGCTAACCGCGTGCATCACCTGACCGCGATTTTCGCCAAGGGCCTGAGCCAGTTGGGACTTAACATCGAGCAGGCGTTCTTCTTCGACAGCATCACCCTGAACACGGGCGCCAAGACAGCCGAGCTGCACGCCAAGGCACGCGCTCGGCAGATCAACTTGCGTGAAGTAGACGCCGAGCGTCTGGGCCTGTCGCTGGACGAAACCACCCAGCAGGGCGATGTCGAAGTGCTGTGGACACTGTTCGCCGCCGACGGTCAGGCCTTGCCTGATTTCGCCGCACTGGCCAGCAGTGTCGACGCGCGTCTGCCCGCTGAACTGAAGCGTCAATCGCCGATCCTCAGCCACCCGGTGTTCAACCGCTACCATTCCGAAACCGAACTGATGCGCTATCTGCGTCGTTTGGCCGACAAGGACCTGGCGCTGGATCGCGCCATGATCCCGCTGGGCTCGTGCACCATGAAGCTCAACGCCGCCAGCGAAATGATCCCGGTGACCTGGGCCGAATTCGGCAACCTGCACCCATTCGCTCCGGCCGAGCAGAGCGCCGGCTATCAGCAACTGACCGATGAACTGGAGGCGATGCTGTGTGCCGCCACCGGTTACGACGCGATTTCCCTGCAACCGAACGCCGGTTCTCAGGGTGAATACGCAGGTCTTTTGGCGATCCGCGCCTATCACCAGAGCCGTGGCGACGAGCGTCGCGACATCTGTCTGATCCCGTCGTCCGCTCACGGCACCAACCCAGCCACCGCCAACATGGCCGGCATGCGCGTGGTCGTAACGGCTTGCGACACTCGCGGCAACGTCGACATCGAAGACCTGCGCGCCAAAGCCATCGAGCACCGCGAACACCTCGCCGCACTGATGATCACCTATCCGTCGACCCACGGCGTGTTCGAGGAAGGCATCCGCGAAATCTGCGGCATCATTCACGACAACGGTGGCCAGGTGTACATCGACGGCGCCAACATGAACGCTATGGTCGGCCTCTGCGCGCCGGGCAAGTTCGGCGGCGACGTGTCTCACCTGAACCTGCACAAGACCTTCTGCATTCCCCACGGCGGTGGCGGCCCGGGTGTCGGCCCGATCGGCGTGAAATCGCACCTGGCGCCATTCCTGCCGGGCCACGGCAAGATGAAACGCAAGGAAGGCGCGGTCTGTGCGGCGCCGTTCGGCAGCGCGAGTATTCTGCCGATCACCTGGATGTACATCCGCATGATGGGCGGCGAAGGCCTTAAACGCGCTTCGCAGCTGGCGATCCTCAACGCCAACTACATCTCCCGTCGCCTGGAAGAGCATTACCCAGTGCTCTACACCGGCACCAGCGGTCTGGTGGCGCATGAATGCATCCTCGACCTGCGTCCGCTGAAAGAAACCAGCGGCATCAGCGTCGACGACGTGGCCAAGCGCCTGATCGACTTCGGCTTCCACGCCCCGACCATGTCGTTCCCGGTGGCGGGCACGCTGATGATCGAGCCGACCGAAAGTGAGTCCAGGGAAGAGCTGGATCGCTTCTGCGACGCCATGATCAAGATCCGCGAGGAAATCCGCGCGGTCGAAAGCGGCGCGCTGGACAAGGAAGACAACCCACTGAAAAACGCTCCGCACACGGCAGCGGAACTGGTCGGCGAGTGGCGCCATCCCTATAGCCGCGAGCAAGCCGTGTATCCGGTTGCCTCGTTGATCGAAGGCAAATACTGGCCTCCGGTCGGCCGTGTCGACAATGTGTTCGGCGATCGCAATCTGGTGTGCGCCTGCCCGTCCATCGAAGACTACGCCTGAACAGCCGCGAGCTTTAAGCCATAAGCGGTAAGTCAGACGCCGATCGGCTCTGGCTTGCGGCTTGTAGCTCGCAACTCGCAGCAGCGCCTATAACAACAACCGGAGCCTGACCATGTCCCTGAGCGTGTTTGACCTGTTCAAGATTGGCATTGGCCCCTCAAGCTCCCATACCGTGGGCCCGATGCGCGCTGCGGCGCGGTTCGCCGAAGGCCTGCGTCGTGACGACCTTCTTTCCAATACCGCCAGCGTGCGGGTCGAGCTGTATGGCTCACTCGGCGCCACCGGCAAGGGCCACGGCAGCGACAAGGCCGTATTGCTGGGCCTGGAAGGAGAACATCCGGACACCGTGGACACCGAGCACGTCGACGCGCGCCTGCAGCGAATCCGCAGCAGTGGGCAGATCAATCTGCTCGGTGAACACAGCATCGAATTCATCGAAAAACAGCATCTGGCGATGATCCGCAAACCCCTGGCCTACCATCCCAACGGCATGATTTTCCGCGCACTGGATGCCGCTGGCCTACAGATTCGCAGCCGTGAGTACTACTCGGTCGGTGGCGGATTCGTGGTGGACGAGGATGCAGCCGGGGCCGATCGCATCGTCGAGGACAGCACGCCTCTGCCCTACCCGTTCAAGACCGGCAAAGAATTGATGGCCCACTGCGCGAATAGCGGGTTGTCGATCAGTCAGGTGATGCTGACCAACGAAGCCGCCTGGCGACCGGAGGCCGAAACCCGCGCAGGGCTGCTGAAGATCTGGCAGGTCATGCAGGATTGTGTCGAAGCGGGCTGCCGCAACGAAGGCATTCTGCCGGGCGGTCTGAAGGTCAAACGGCGCGCCGCCGCGCTGCATCGACAGTTGTGCAAAAACCCGGAGGCCGCCCTGCGTGACGCCTTGTCCGTGCTGGACTGGGTCAACCTCTACGCGCTGGCCGTCAACGAGGAAAACGCCAACGGCGGCCGCGTGGTCACCGCCCCCACCAACGGCGCCGCGGGGATCATCCCGGCGGTGCTGCATTACTACATGCGCTTCATCACCGGTGCGAACGAAGACGGCGTCGTGCGTTTTCTGCTCACTGCGGCCGCCATCGGCATTCTTTATAAAGAGAACGCGTCGATTTCCGGCGCCGAAGTCGGCTGTCAGGGTGAAGTTGGCGTGGCCTGCTCCATGGCTGCCGGTGCGCTTTGCGAAGTGCTGGGCGGCAACGTGCAGCAAGTCGAGAACGCTGCCGAAATCGGCATGGAACACAACTTGGGCCTGACCTGCGACCCCATCGGCGGCCTGGTTCAGGTGCCGTGCATCGAGCGCAATGCGATGGGCTCGGTGAAGGCCATCAACGCGGTGCGTATGGCGTTGCGCGGTGATGGGCAGCACTTCGTCTCGCTGGACAAAGTGATCCGCACCATGCGCCAGACCGGCGCCGACATGAAAAGCAAATACAAGGAAACAGCCCGTGGTGGGCTGGCCGTGAACATTATCGAGTGCTGACCTCAGCCTATTTTCATCGTGTTCCGCGCCTGCGCGTGTGGAACCTGCAAACGCATTCAAGGAGTCATCGATGTCCACAGAATTGCTGAAAACCCCACTTAACGACCTGCATCGGGAACTGGGGGCCAAGATGGTCGAATTCGCTGGCTACGACATGCCCGTCCAATATCCGGCTGGCGTGATGAAGGAACACCTGCACACCCGCGAGCAGGCCGGCCTGTTCGACGTGTCGCACATGGGCCAGATCCTGTTGAGTGGCCCGCACGCCGCCCAGGCGCTGGAGACGTTGGTCCCGGTAGATATCATCGATCTGCCGGTGGGCATGCAGCGCTACGCCATGTTCACCAACGAAACCGGCGGCATTCTCGATGACCTGATGGTCGCCAATCTGGGTAATGACCAACTGATGCTGGTGGTCAATGCCGCGTGCAAGAATGAAGATCTGGCGCACCTGCGCCAGCAGATCGGCGACCAGTGCGAGATTACCCCTCTGTTCGAAGAGCGCGCCCTGCTCGCCTTGCAAGGTCCGCAAGCCGTCACCACGCTGGCCCGCCTTGCACCTGAGGTCGCGAAAATGACCTTCATGCAGTACACCACGCTGCAGATCGACGGCATTGACTGCTATGTCAGCCGCTCGGGCTATACCGGCGAAGACGGCTATGAGATTTCCGTACCGGCCGAGCAGGCAGAATCTCTGGCGCGTCGCCTGCTGACCGAGCCGGAAGTCGCACCGATCGGCTTGGGTGCGCGAGATTCATTGCGCCTGGAAGCCGGCCTGTGTCTGTATGGCCACGACATGAATATCCAGACCACGCCAGTTCAAGCGAGCCTTCTGTGGGCCATTTCCAAAGCGCGTCGCGCCGACGGAGCGCGCGCGGGGGGCTTCCCGGGCGCTGAACAGGTGTTCGCCCAGCACCAAAGCGGTGCAGCACGTAAGCGTGTCGGCCTGCTGCCGCAAGAGCGCACACCGGTACGAGAGGGCGCGGAAATCGTCGATGCCAATGATCAAGTCATCGGTACAGTCTGCAGCGGCGGCTTTGGCCCAACCCTTGGCGCTCCACTGGCCATGGGCTACCTGGATGCGGCTTTCACGGCACTTGAAACACAGGTCTGGGCCATTGTGCGCGCAAAGAAAGTGCCGATGCGGGTCAGCAAAATGCCTTTCGTTGCGCCACGTTACTTCCGCGGCTGATTCCCAACGTCAAAAAACTGCGGCACCGCAACAGTGCATTAGCTGTTCGGACGCCGCAGTCTAGCGCCTCTTAAAACAGCAATAAACCGCAATCGAACTGTCAAAAAATTGCACTTCCAAATGCCCTGCAATAGCAAAAACTATCGATCCCTACGGCTTGGTTAAACTTTTCAAAAAGTGGTCGAAACCCCCTGAAACCGGGCTTTCCGGGGGCTTGTTTTTTCTGCGAGAGTTAGCGTAGAGTTTCCCGACTGTGTTTGCATGGGTCGCTGAATCGTGACCTGGGCAGTAGCGCCAAAAGCAATGCTACATCCCGCTCTACGTTTCTTCTTCCTGCAACCAGCCCAGTACTCTTTCGTGTGAAAGGGACTGTCATTAATTTATGCTTCAAGGAATAAGAAAATGTCTCAACGTCAGAGCGGCACCGTTAAGTGGTTTAACGACGAGAAAGGTTTTGGTTTTATCACTCCAGAGAGCGGTGCGGATCTGTTCGTCCACTTCCGCGCCATTCAGGGTAGCGGCTTCAAAAGCCTGAAAGAAGGCCAGAAAGTGACCTTCGTCGCCGTGCAAGGCCAGAAAGGTATGCAGGCTGACGAAGTACAACCTGAAGGCTGATAGCTGAAAGCACAAGAGCCCCTGATGGCGACATCAGGGGCTTTTTTATGCCTGCGAATCAGTAAACTGCCTGCATCCAGGCGAGTGAGCGCTGAGCATGCCCAGACATCAACTACGTCCACAAGGTGATTTCCCCCCAGTCGGCCTGGGTCGGCGTCTGGCCGCGATCTGCTACGACACCCTGCTGTGCGTGGCGCTGCTGATGATGATCACCTTCATCTATAAGCTGGTATGGATGAGCATCGTCGGCGAAGCCAGGCTGCGTCAGCTTTCCGAATCCGGCGCGCTGGACGGCGACCCTCTGCTCTCGACCCTTCTGCTGTTCGCGCTGTTTGCCTTCTTCGCCAAGTTCTGGACCCATGCCGGGCAGACGCTGGGCATGCAGGTCTGGGGCATCCGCGTGCAGAATGCCGACGGCACTGGCATCAGCCTGTGGCAGGCGCTGCTGCGGTTCGTGGTGGCGATCGCTTCCTGGCTGTGCGTAGGGCTTGGGTTTTTCTGGAGCCTGTTCGACAAGCGCAAACGCAGCTGGCATGACATGTATTCCGAGACGCAGTTGGTAAGGATTCCAAAGCGTAAGAAGTAGTCGGCTCAGGCTGCGGCTGGGCTCTGACCGGACTGCTACGGGGGCGTGCACAAAAAAGCCGACGCTGAGGTCGGCTTTCTCCACTACAGGCTGACGATCAACCCGCTCGGCGCAGCAACCAGATACCCGCCAGTGCGCATATCCCAGCAGGCACCAGCACCGCGAAAAGCGGCGAGAAGCCGAATACCAGGCTCGATGGTCCCAGCAAATCCTGCGCAATGCGGAAGGTGAAGCCCACCAACACGCCCGTAAACACCCGCTGACCCAGAGTCACCGAACGCAGCGGGCCGAAGATGAACGAGATCGCCATCAGCACCAGCGCCACCGTCACCAACGGCTGCAGGATCTTGGTGTAGAACGCCAGCCAGTAACGACCGTTCGCCAGGCCCTGATCGGCCAGATAGTGCGCATAACCATAAAGCCCGGTCATGGACAGCGACTCCGGCGGCAGTACTACGGTGCTCAACAGCTGCGGGCTGAGGGCGATGTTCCAGCGCTCTTCCGGGGAGTTGACGACTTCGGTGCGCCCTTCGTGGAATACAGTCGTGGCGACGTCCTTGAGCTGCCAATAGTCGGTCTTGTAGTTCGCCTGCTTGGCGAAACTGGCGCTGATCATGTGACGCTGGTCGTCGAAACGGTAGCGGGTCACGCCGTACAACAAGCCGTTCGGCTGCACGGTGTTGATGTGGATGAACTCGTCACCCTGGCGATGCCACAGGCCGTGGCGCGCACTCTGCGCATCGCCCGTGCCCTGAACCAGGGAACGTGCGGCCTGCGCCTGCGCTTCGGTGACCGGCGCGACGTACTCACCAATCAGCAGACCCGCGATCATCAGCACCAGCATCGGCTTCATGACCGCCCAGACGATGCGCCCGATGGACACACCCGCCGCGCGCATGATGGTCAGTTCGCTGCTGCTCGCCAGGGCGCCCAGACCGATCAGGCAACCAATCAACGCTGCCATCGGCAACATGTCGTAGAGACGGCGCGGCGCAGTCATGAACACGAAGCTGCCAGCGTCCCAGAACGTGTAGGTGTCACTGATATCGGCCATTTCGTCGATGAACGCGAACAGCGAAGCCAGACCGAGAATGATGCCGAGCACTGCAAGAATGGCCATGAACACACTCTTGCCGATGTACCAGTCGAGCTTAGCCATGGGTCACCTCCGCATCACGGCGGCTCGCCATTTTCAAGCGCAAAGGCTCCCAGTAAAGCAGCCCAAGCCCGATGGAAAGGAAGATCGCATGCACCCACCACAAGCCCAGCGGCCCCGGAATCTTGCCTTTCTCCAGCGCACCGCGAGCGGCAATCAGGATGGTCAGGTAAGCCATGTACAGCAGGATCGCCGGCAGCAGCTTGAGGAAACGGCCCTGACGCGGGTTGACGCGCGCCAGCGGCACGGCCATCAACGTCACGATGAACACCAGAATCGGCAGCGAGATCCGCCATTGCAGCTCGGCCTTGTTGCGTAACGAATCTTCGCCGGTCAGTAGCTCACTGGTCGGGATCGCATCCCGGTCGGTGATCTCGTCACTGATGTCCGGTTTTGGCAGCAGCGCGCCATAGGTGTCGTACTTGATCGCGCGGTAATCGGCCTGGCCCGGATTACCGTCATAGCGGTAGCCGTTGTTCAGAATCAGGTAACGGCTGCCGTCGGGCTTGATTTCCTGCTTGCCCTTCTCGGCCACCAGCACGGTGATGCCGTGGTCCTTCTTCTCCTCCAGCTTCTTTTCGGAGATGAAGACGCCACCGAGATTGATGCGATCGTCAGTCATGGTTTCGGTATAGGTCACGCGGCTGCCGTCACGCAGCAACTGGAAACGGCCCGGCACCAGGGTGTCGAACTCGGTCATCGCGTCCTGTTTGTTGATCAGCAACTGGAACTGGGTCGCGCCCTGCGGTGCCAGGCTGAAGCTCAGCCAGGCCACGAGCAGGGACACCAGCGCGGCAGGCGCCAGAGTCATCCACAACAGGCGTTGCTGGCTCATGCCGGTGGCCGCCAGAACGGTCATTTCGCTTTCCAGATACAACCGGCCGTACGCCAGCAAAATGCCGAGGAACAGCCCCAGCGGCAGAATCAGTTGCATGAACCCCGGCAGACGGAAACCCATGATCAGAAACAGCACACCGGGATCGAGAGCACCGGAGGCGGCCTGGGCCAGATATTTGATGAAGCGGCCACTCATGATGATTACCAACAGCACAGCGCTCACAGCGCTCAAGGTAACCAGCACTTCTCGGGACAGGTAACGGAAGACAATCAAACCAGACACTCCAGGGTCGTCACGCTCAGACAGCCTGACAAGGAAATGGGTCCATCATGGTGCGCGCGACCGCGAACCAGCGAAAAAATATGCGGCATTATCCTGTGATTGGGTGTGTCTGTCACTGAGCGCGCCGGATACTTCCTTAACCCAAGCTGACGCAGGCGTACTTAACGGGGTTGTCATCGGTCCTTTGGCGGGGTCAAACTGCGGGCCTTGCCGCGAGCAGCAGCGCTGCGGTCTTGCAGCTGCCAAGCCGCACATTCATTTTGCGATAACCCACAGTTTATTCGGGGACCCCGACATGGAATTGGTTGTTAAAAGCGTCACAGCAGAAACCTTTAAGACCGCCACATTGGTGGTTGCCGTCGGTGAAGGCCGTACCCTGAGCGATGTTGCACAAAGTATCGACACCCTGAGCGGCGGCGCGATCAGCGCAGTGCTCAAGCGCGGCGACCTGGCTGGCAAAGTGGGCCAGAGCCTGCTGCTGCACAGCCTGCCCAACCTCAAGGCCGAGCGCGTTCTGCTGGTGGGCAGCGGTAAGGAGCCGGAGCTTTCCGACCGTCAATTCCGCAAGATCATCGGCGGCGTACTCAACACCCTGAAAAGCCTGGGCGGCACCGATGCGGCCTTTGCGCTGGATCACCTGAACGTCAAGAATCGCGACATCTATGGCAAGAACCGCCTGCTGGTCGAGACGCTGGCCGATGGCGAATATGTGTTCGATCGTTTCAAGAGCCAGAAAATCGACCCGCGCGCCCTGAAGAAAATCACGCTACTGACGGCCAAGTCCACCATCGCCGACGTCGAGCGCGCCGCCAGACACGCCCAGGCCATCGCCGCCGGCATGGCGGTGGCCCGCGATCTGGGCAACATGCCGCCGAACATCTGCCACCCGACTTACCTGGGCGAACAAGCCAAGGCGCTGGGCAAGGCGAATAAAGGGCTGAAGGTCGAAGTCTTCGACGAGAAGAAAATCGCCGACCTGGGCATGGGGTCGTTCCTGGCAGTCGGTCAGGGCAGCGCTCAGCCGCCACGCCTGATCGTCATGCAGTACTCCAACGGCAAGAAAAGCGAAAAACCGTTCGTGCTGGTGGGTAAAGGCATCACCTTCGACACCGGCGGCATCAGCCTGAAACCGGGTCTGGGCATGGACGAAATGAAGTTCGACATGTGTGGCGCTGCCAGCGTGTTCGGCACGCTGAACGCCGTGCTGCAACTGCAACTGCCGATCAACCTGGTGTGCATCATCGCAGCGGCGGAAAACATGCCGAGTGGCACCGCGACCCGTCCTGGCGACATCGTCAAAACCATGAGCGGCCAGACCGTGGAAATCCTCAACACTGACGCCGAAGGCCGTCTGGTGCTGTGTGACGCCCTGACCTACGCCGAACGCTTCAAGCCACAGGCCGTGATCGACATCGCCACCCTGACCGGCGCTTGCGTCGTCGCACTGGGCGGCCACACCTCGGGCCTGCTGGGTAACAGCGATGCGCTGATCAATCAAGTGCTGGACGCTGGCAAGCGCGCCGACGACCGCGCCTGGCAACTGCCGCTGTTCGATGAGTACCAGGAACAGCTGGACAGCCCGTTCGCCGATATCGCCAACATCGGCGGCCCGAAAGGCGGCACCATCACCGCGGCCTGCTTCCTGTCGCGCTTCGCCAAGGCCTACGAGTGGGCGCACCTGGACATCGCCGGCACGGCATGGCTGAGCGGCGGCAAGGACAAGGGCGCCACTGGCCGTCCGGTTCCGCTGCTGACGCAATACCTGCTCGACCGCGCGGGCGTGTAATACACCTTGAGTCTGCCGGCCCTGACATCCGTCACGGTCGGCAGGGCTGACGCTCTGGAATCTTCATGACCCAAGTCGACTTTTACATCCTGCCCAGCGCCGACCCGCTCGCGCGCCTGGACTTCGCCTGCAAACTGACCGACAAGGCCTGGCGCCTCGGTCACAAGGTGTATCTGCATTGCAGCGACGCCGAGCAACGTGCTGAGCTGGACGCCAGCCTGTGGCGTTTCAAGGGCGAAACCTTCGTGCCTCATGGCCCCGTGGAGGACGATCAGGACGCCCCCATAGCATTGGGCATTGGCGCCGATCCCGGCTCTCATCAGGATCTGCTGGTCAATCTCGACCTGCGCATCCCCGAATTCTTCAAACGATTCGCCCGCGTGGCGGAGATCGTCGTGGAAGATCCGTCCATCCGGCTGGCAGCGCGCGAGAGTTTCCGCTTCTACCGTGAACAGGGCTATCCTCTGCAGGATCACCGACTGCAGCGGCTTTGAGCATACGATGAATAATTCTAAAAACCTGAAAGACTCCGCGCACTTGCTGGACGACCTCGAGTCGATCCGCCAACTGCTCGGCGATGATTCCCTGCAACCGCCCTTGCTGACCGACACGGTCCACGGCGAAGGCCAGATTCCCCTGTTGTTCGATGTGGTCAGCGGTCAAGTGGTTGCGGCCGATGAGCAGCCGAATGCTGACGACATTCCTGTACTGACCGCCGAGCCTGAGGCCACCCTCGATACGCCCGCTGCGCAACAGCCAGCACCACAAGGCCGCACGCCGGGCCCGGACGACCTACTGCACCTGGACAGCGAACTGCGCGCCGCCGCGCAATTGATCATGCAAGAGGTGATCGACGATTTCGCCCCGCACATCGAGAACGAAATCAAACGCCGTCTGGATGCGCGGATGGAGCGATTGTTGAGTCAGTATCAGGATTGACGCCGACGACTAGCTGCTAGAGCGCTCGCCCGCGATGGCGTTCGTACATCCGATGCATCTTTATTGTGTGTCAAGGCCATTCGCGGGCGAGTGCGCTCCTACAAGGTGCTCGCACACCAAGGCTCGCTGGCCGAGAGCTTGGGTTACCGCTTGTAGCTTGCAGCGGCCTTGAAAAGCTATACTTCCCGGCTTTTCCGACTCAAAGCAGATCAGGTTCCCGCCGCGCATGGACAAGACCTACCAGCCGCACGCCATCGAAACTTCCTGGTACCAGACCTGGGAGTCCGAAAATCATTTCGCTCCGCAAGGCGCGGGCGACTCGTACACCATCATGATTCCGCCGCCGAACGTCACCGGCAGCCTGCACATGGGCCACGGTTTCAACAACGCGATCATGGACGCCCTGATCCGTTTCCGCCGCATGCAGGGTCGCAATACCCTGTGGCAGCCCGGCACCGACCACGCCGGTATCGCCACCCAGATGCTGGTCGAGCGTCAGCTCGAAGCGCAGGGCCAGAACCGTCATGATCTGGGCCGTGAGAAATTCCTCGAAAAAGTCTGGGAGTGGAAGGGTCAGTCCGGCGGCAACATCAGCCGTCAAATCCGCCGCCTGGGCTCGTCCGTGGACTGGAGCCGCGAGCGCTTCACCATGGACGACGGCCTGTCCGAAGCCGTTAAAGAAGCCTTCGTGCGCCTGCATGAAGACGGCCTGATCTATCGCGGCAAGCGCCTGGTCAACTGGGACACCAAGCTGCACACCGCCATCTCCGACCTCGAAGTGGAAAGCCACGACGAGAAAGGCAGCCTGTGGAACCTGCGCTACCCTCTGGCCGACGGTGCGAGGACCGCTGAAGGTCTGGATTACCTGATCGTCGCCACCACGCGTCCGGAAACCATGCTCGGCGACGCCGCCGTTGCCGTGAACCCGAACGACGAGCGCTACAAGGCTTTGATCGGCAAATTCGTCGAGCTGCCACTGGTGGGTCGTCGCATTCCGATCATCGCCGACGACTACTGCGACCCTGAGTTCGGCACCGGCTGTGTGAAGATCACCCCGGCCCACGACTTCAACGACTACGAAGTCGGCAAGCGCCACAACCTGCCGCTGCTGAACATCTTCGACAAGAACGCTGCCGTTTTGCCCACAGCTCAGGTGTTCAACCTCGACGGCACTCTGAACGAGTCCATCGACGGCACGCTGCCTGCCGAATACGCAGGCCTTGATCGCTTCGAAGCGCGCAAGCAGATCGTCGCCGCGTTCGACGCCGCGGGTCTGTTGGTCAGCGTTGACGACCACGCCCTGAAAGTGCCGAAAGGCGATCGCTCCGGCACCATCATCGAACCGTGGCTGACTGACCAGTGGTACGTGTCGACCAAGCCGCTGGCCGAGCCTGCCATCGCCGCTGTCGAGGACGGCCGCATCGCCTTCGTGCCCAAGCAGTACGAGAACATGTACTTCTCCTGGATGCGCGACATTCAGGACTGGTGCATCAGCCGTCAGCTCTGGTGGGGCCATCGCATCCCGGCCTGGTACGACGCCTCGGGCAAGGTCTATGTCGGTCGCGACGAAGCTGAAGTACGTGCCAAGCACAACCTCGGACCTGACGTTGCGCTGCAACAGGACAACGACGTGCTCGACACCTGGTTCAGTTCCGGCCTGTGGACCTTCTCCACACTCGGCTGGCCTGAGCAGACCGACTTCCTGAAGACCTTCCACCCCACCGACGTGCTGGTCTCGGGCTTCGACATCATCTTCTTCTGGGTCGCCCGGATGATCATGCTCACCATGCACCTGGTGAAGAATGAAGACGGCACCCCGCAGGTCCCATTCAAGACCGTTTACATGCATGGTCTGGTGCGCGACGGTCAGGGTCAGAAAATGTCCAAGTCCAAGGGCAACGTCCTGGACCCACTGGATATCATCGACGGTATCGACCTCGAGACGCTGGTGCAGAAGCGCACCTCGGGCCTTATGCAGCCGAAGCTGGCGAAGAAGATCGAAAAGCAGACCCGTGATGAGTTCCCTGACGGTATTGCCAGCTACGGCACAGACGCCCTGCGCTTCACCTTCTGCTCGCTGGCGTCCACCGGTCGCGACATCAAGTTCGACATGGGCCGCGTCGAAGGCTATCGCAACTTCTGCAACAAGATCTGGAACGCTGCGCGCTACGTGCTGGACAAGGGTGAGGACTGCGGCCAGAACGGTGAGGAGGTCGAACTGTCGCTGCCGGATCGCTGGATCATCTCGCAATTGCAACGTACCGAAGCCGAAGTGACCCGCCAGTTGGATCAGTTCCGTTTCGACCTGGCGGCGCAGGCGCTGTACGAGTTCATCTGGAACCAGTACTGCGACTGGTACCTGGAGCTGTCCAAGCCGGTATTGTGGGACGAGAACGCGCCGATCGAGCGTCAGCGTGGCACCCGTCGCACGCTGGTTCGCGTGCTGGAGGTGGCAATGCGCTTGGCTCACCCGTTCATGCCGTTCATCACCGAAGAAATCTGGCAGCGCCTGGCGCCGCTGGCCGGCGTGCAAGGCAAAACCATCATGCTGCAACCGTGGCCGGTGGCGAACGAAGCACGTATCGACGCGGCTGCCGAAGGCGACATCGAATGGCTCAAGGGCCTGATGCTCGGCGTGCGTAACATCCGCGGCGAGATGAACATCGGTCCGGGCAAGCCGCTGCAATTGTTCCTCAAGAACGTCAGCGCCGAAGACCAGCGCCGTCTGAACGAGAACGAGCACCTGCTCAAGAAGCTGGCCAAGCTCGAATCGTTCACCGTGCTGGCTGAAGGGGCAGAAGCGCCGCTGTCGGCGACCGCACTGGTGGGCGAGATGGAAGTGCTGGTGCCCATGGCCGGGTTGATCGACAAAGGCGCCGAGCTGGCCCGTCTGGACAAGGAAATCCAGCGTCTGCAAGGCGAAGTGCAACGTGTCGGCGGCAAGCTGTCCAATGCGTCATTCGTCGACAAGGCGCCGCCTGAAGTCATCGCCAAGGAACGCGCCAAGCTGACCGAAGCCGAACAGGCGCTGGGCAAATTGGCCGAGCAGCATGTGCGGATTGCCAGTTTGTAAGTGACCCCAAGCAGCCAGCCTGGAGACAGGCTGGCTGCTGACCACGAATCCTGTAGGAGCGCGCTTGCCTGCGATGAGGCCAGCCCGGACACCGCCATTCTGGGAACAGGGTGCGGTGCTCAATCCGACGTCATCGTCCGAATGCGGCCCAGACCAATCGCGCTCCTACCGGGCGCGGTGCCTGTCAATAGAACCGATTTCCATGACCATTGCCCGCCCCCCCAAAGCACCCCGCAAGAAGCCCGGACCCGCTCAACAGGCTCAGCCTGCCGAGCCGCGTGAAAAGGCCAGCCTGCACCCGCGCAATCGCCATCAGGGCCATTACGACTTCCCACGCCTGATCAAGAGCAGCCCCGAGCTGGGCAAGTTCGTGATCACCAACCCCTATGGCAAGGAGAGCATCGACTTTGCCAATCCGGCGGCGGTGCGGGTGTTCAACCGTGCGTTGCTCAAGGCGTTCTACGGCATCGTCCATTGGGACATTCCGGCGGATTACTTGTGCCCGCCGATCCCCGGCCGTGCAGACTACCTGCATTTTCTTGCCGACCTGCTGGCCGAGCACAACGACCGCGTTATCCCGCGCGGTGCGTCGGTCAAAGCGCTGGACGTCGGCACCGGTGCCAACTGCATCTATCCGCTGATTGGTCACAGCGAATATGGCTGGCACTTCCTGGGGTCGGACATCGACAACGTCGCCCTGGCATCGGCCACCACCATTGTCAAGGCCAACAGCCTGGGCAAGGCCATCAGCCTGCGCCAACAGAACAACCGCAAGCACATCCTCGTCGATCTGCTGCTGGCCGATGAGCGCTTCGACATCAGCCTGTGCAACCCGCCCTTTCACGCCTCCGCGGAGGAAGCCGTGCGCGGCAGCCAGCGCAAATGGCGTGCGCTGGGCAAGGCCGATCCCAAGCGCAAACTGCCGGTACTGAACTTCGGTGGCCAGGCGGCCGAATTGTGGTGTGAAGGAGGTGAAGCGCGTTTCGTCTCGCAACTGATCGCCGAGAGCGCACGGGTGCCGATGCAGGTGTTGTGGTTCAGCACGCTGGTGTCCAAGGCCTCGAATCTGCCACTGATTCAGAGCGCGCTGAAGAAAGCCGGGACCTTCGAGAGTAGGGTCGTAGAAATGTCGCAGGGGCAGAAGCAGAGCCGGTTCGTTGCCTGGACCTTTCATGACAAAGCGCAGCAGGCGGCCTGGCGGGCGGAACGTTGGGGGTCCTAACATAGCGTGCTGTAGGAGCGCGCCTGGCCGCGATTGCAATTGACCTGCCATTCATCATCGCCCGACACGGCCCATCGCGGGCAAGCGCGCGCCTACAGAAGCCACTATCCATTACCCAATCCCAGGCACAAAAAAACCGTGCCCGGATCGCTCCATCACACGGTTTTTCCAGCAAGCAGCGTTTTCGCTTACTTGTTGACTGCGTCGGTCAGGCCTTTAGCCACAACCAGCTTGATCACTTTCTTGGCAGCGATTTCGATGGCAGCGCCAGTCGAAGGGTTGCGGCCGGTGCGGGCAGGACGCTCGGTCACTTTCAGCTTGCCAATGCCAGGCAGGGTGATCTCGCCGCCATTTTCCAGTTGGTCAGCGACGATTTGACCCAATTGGTCGAGAGCGTTGCGCGCGGTGGTTTTAGGCGCGTCGATAGCTTCTGCGATATCGGCGATCAATTGGTCTTTACTCAGAGCCATGGTGGTGTTCCTTCCCTATCAAATTCATATGGTTTGCAGAGTGTGTACAGACGCGAAATGTAGATACTGAAATCGGCCTTTGGTTCGGCCGAACGCCCACAAACTGCGTGCTTGGCGCGCATCAGTGCGCAAGACCGGGCAAAACTAGCACAGAGCCACGCAAATATCCGCACCTACCTAGCCATTTGGTCAGCTTTATCACGGTTGAAACCCAAAAAAGTCATATTAATGGGCTTGGAACCCTGTTTCAGGCCCCGCCAGCGCGCTCCAAGCCGAGTCTGCGGTACACTTGCCGACTTTCGCACGGGTCTAGCTTGCCCCCGTTCAGTTCCACTTCAGCAGCCGAGAAATCCATGCCGATCCGTCATGCCATCGTTCACCTGATCGACAAGAAACCCGACGGTACGCCCGCAGTCCTCCACGCCCGAGATTCCGAACTCGCGGAGTCCCAGGCCATCGAGAACATGCTGGCCGACCTCAACGAGAGCTATAACGCCAAGCAAGGCAAAGCCTGGGGGTTGTTTCATCCGGAGTCCGGCGCGCACCCCTTCAGCGGCTGGCTGAAGGAATACGTCGACGAGGGCAAGGACTTCACCGCCTTCAGCCGCGTAGCGGTCGAGCACCTGCAGAAGCTGATGGAGGAGTCCAACCTGTCGGTGGGCGGCCACGTGCTTTTCGCCCACTACCAGCAAGGCATGACCGAATACCTGGCCATCGCCCTGCTGCACCACAGCGAAGGCGTGGCGGTGAACGAAGCGCTGGATGTCACGCCGTCGCGCCATCTGGACCTGGGTCAGCTGCATCTGGCCGCACGGATCAACATTTCCGAATGGCAGAACAACAAGGCGTCCAAGCAATACATCTCGTTCATCAAGGGCAAGAACGGCAAGAAGGTCTCCGAGTATTTCCGCGACTTCATCGGTTGTCAGGAAGGCGTGGACGGACCCGGCGAAACCCGCACCCTGCTCAAGGCCTTCAGCGATTTCGTCGAAAGCGAAGACCTGCCGGAAGAGTCCACCCGCGAGAAAACCAAGGCTCTGGTCGACTACGCCAGCAGCCAGAGCAAGATGGGCGAGCCTATCGCCCTGGAAGAGCTCTCCGGCCTGATCGACGAAGACCGCCCGCGCGCCTTCTACGAGCACATCCGCAACAAGGACTATGGCCTGTCGCCGGAAATCCCCGCCGATAAACGCACGCTCAACCAGTTCCGTCGTTTTACTGGCCGCGCCGAAGGGCTTTCGATCAGCTTCGAAGCGCATCTGCTGGGCGACAAGATCGAGTACGACGAAGAGAAAGGCACGCTAATCATCAAGGGCCTGCCAACCCAACTGACCGACCAGTTGAAGAGGCGCTGATTTCAATGCTCTGGCGCACGCTCAAGAAGTTCGTCCTGATCATGCTGGTGGTCGTGGTCTATCAGAACTGGGGCAAGATCGAACATTTCGTCAACCCGTCCCAGGCTGTGTCCACGCAGGCTCAGGCGCAGGCCAAAGTGGTGCTGTACGCCACCGACTGGTGTGGCTACTGCAAACAGACGCGGCGCTTCCTCGATAGCAAGGGCATCCCCTACACCGAGTTTGACATCGAGAAGTCCAAGGAAGGCCGCAAGGCTTATGAGGCGCTGGGTGGGCGCGGCATTCCTCTGATCGACGTCAACGGCACGCTGATCAGAGGGTTTTCGCCGGATGAGATATTGGCTGCGTTGAAGTGACTCAGCGCTTGGCGATACGAAATCCATAACGCGGAAAGTGCACATGCAACGTGCCTGCACGTCCGTCCTCGCGACGCACAATGATTTCCTCGCGGCCGTTGAATACCAGCTCGCCCTCCACCGGGTCCACGCCGTAGTCCACGGCTGACACGCTGACCTGGTCGCCCACGTTGAATCCGTTTGGATCAGTGAACGCCTCCTCGGGCAACTGCGCCGGGGTCGCGCTGTGCGCGATCTCGATGGCATCGGCCGGGCTCAACTCGCTGGCCGCCCCATGGCCGAAACCGATAACCCGTTGGTACCAGGCCAACACGGCCGGGTAGTCATCGACCAGCGGCGCGGTGACCGGCGTTTGTTTCAAAAACCACAGGGTGTGCGCCACCGAGAAGTCGGCAATCGACGGTACGCCCAGCAGGAAATCGCCATTGCGCTCCAGCTGAGTGTCGAGGCGACTCATCAAGGTCGGCCACTGATGCTGCGCCAGTTCCAGTGGCAGGCGGGTTGCGCTACCTCCGTCAAAGAACATCGAACGGTCGGCCACGAAAGCCTTCACGGCCTCAGGCGGCACCTTGGCGAAGCGTACGGCCAGTGACGCCGGCTGGAACACCAGGCTGACCGAGTGCAGAAACAGCACCGAATCCGCCCAGTTGGCCAGGCTCGCGGCGGTGAACTCCTGGCCTTCCGGGTAGAAGGTCGGCGCGGACTTTTCAGCCTCGAGACGACGAGCGATCAATGCAGTATCGCAGTAGATATCAGCACCAACCTGCAGCACCGGCGTCTTGCGATAACCGCCAGTAAGCGCCGTGACATCAGGCTTTGGCAGGATCGACGGGATGATCACCGAGCGCCATGAGAGCCCTTTGAAGCCGAGCATCAGGCGCGCTTTTTCGGAGAACAGGGATGTTGGGTAGTGATGCAGGATCAGTTCTGACATGTGCTCTCGAAGCCTCGTCTGGGGAGGGGTCAGACTAGTGGGTCTGTGAAAGTGCGTCGAGTGACGACACTGCCAAAACAGATGCTCGCAATAATCCACACTCGACTTATCGCAAGATGTTCCAACGTGAATCTCATGATCCGAATGCAGGCGCCTACCCTTGAGTGAGTACCAGGGAAGGAGCTCTCATCATGAAGATGTTCGTAAAATGCCTGACCATTTCCAGCTTGCTGCTGACCGGCTGCGAATCCGTCACACCGCAGCGTCCCACCCCGCCCGTGACCACGGCGCATAATCCGACACATACAGCTCAATCATTCGATGATCTGGTAGCGTCCCTTAATCGCCTGTACAACGATGAGCAACAGGACTGCAGAGAGATCGGCAGCAACCTCCCACGCGGCTTTTACTATTGCAGCGGCATCATCATCCGCGCGACCGCCGATGGCGATTATCTGCCCTGGACGCATAGCCCTGGCTCTATCGAGCGAGGATCAGCGTCATTTTCCTGGTTTCGAAAAGACGACCATCCGGAGCTGATGCTTCAACCTTCTGGCTTCATCCTGCGCAACGCGGTGGAGGGCAATCGCCTGGGATTGCCGGCCTTTGACGCAGGTTTCATCTGCCTGTTTCCAAAGGACGCTTCCACTACCGGCAACCCTCTGCACAATGGCTGCATAAGCCGGTTTGGCAAACCGGTTGTACACCAGGCACATCCGCAACCGGACGTACCTCATCGCAACGCGGAGTTTGCCTGGGGGTCCTGCGAAGACCTGGGTATCACGACGCTGCAACAGTGGATGGACTATGCCGGGGATATGTCGGGTAACTACTACACCGAAACCCAGTGTTCATGGAACGCGGACAGCCAGAATGGCTGGCGCAATTCGATCGCCATGCAGGCCCATTACCCCGAGTACGATTTCCTTTGGAATGAGTTGCTCATGGCAACCGTGGATGACGGCTATCCCTTGAAGGATCAGATTTCCGCCGTTTTCTTGAATGCCGCCAGCTACGACCAGGGGCTGGAGCCGGCACGAAACTTTCAGCGCAAGCTCGTCGCCAATGGCAGTTACGCCCCTATCGTGCGCCTGGATCTGTCATCGGCTCAGCCGTTTTCGTTCCACCAGGAAGATCAAGTCACAGCTGCGCCTTGATTTCGCTCACCTGCAGCGCGGCGCCGCCAACGGCGGCCAGCTTTTCTTTGGCCGCCTTACTGAGTTTCTTGATCGCCAGTTCCTGACGCAGCGCCGCACCCTTGCTTTCCAGAGCCTGGATATACACCAATGCCACCGCCGGACTGGAATGGAAGAACCGCGCGCCCTTGCCGCTCTGGTGCTTGGCGAAGCGCTTATGCGGGTCGTCGCTGATCCCGCAATATAACGAGCCGTTCGCGGCGCGCACCAGATACACAAACCAGGGCTTCGGCGTGGGGATTATGGCTATCGGAGCAGCAGCGATGGCGGTGTCAGTCATAAGGCATCGAGATTTAACGCAAGGGAGCGGCGATTCTAGCAGAGCATTACCGGCCGGCCTGAAATGCCTTCAACCCCTTCTGCGCCTGAGCACGGATCGCGCCCTGCACGAAAGGTGTCCAGCCCAACAGCGCGCCCTTTGCACCGAGTGCCTGTCGTGACCAGCGCCACAAATCGAAGCTGTCGTGATGCTCGCAGATCTTGCCGTCACGAAAGACGAAGCGCGCCTGAATATCGTTGATCACGGTGCGACCGGTCTGGCTGAACAGATAAGTCGCAACCCAATGCGCGCCACCGGTACGTTCGTCTGCCCGCACGGTATCGAACCGCAGCGAGAAGGCCTTCGCATGCGACGCCAGCATCCGCCACATGTCGCCGACCTCACGACCGCGCAACTGGCCGAATACCGGGTCGCTGAACAGCACATCGTCGGTGTAACAAGCGGCCATGGTTTCGGCGTCGAGGCGATTGAACGCTGCATAAAACCGGGTGATCAGCGCTTGGTTGTGCTCACTCTGGTGGTTTTCGCTCATGCGGCTGGCATCCAGGAAAAAAGACGCCTGCACGATAAGCGGCAATTCAGTGTTTTGCCACGGACATTCGCCGGACAAATACCCCGACTCAGACTTTTTCGCTGGTGACATCCACATAAAGCGCACGCCCCGCGCCCATACCCGCGAGGATCGCGGCCACGCCGATCACGCCGAAAATCCAGCCCACGGCGCTCCAGTTGCCGGTCCAGTCGTGCACCACGCCGACCGCGAACGGCCCCAGCGATGCCAGGGTATAACCCACGCCCTGAGCCATGCTCGACAGGTTGGCGGCGACGTGGGAATCCCGCGAGCGCAGGACGATCAGGGTCAGCGCCAGACTGAATGTGCCGCCCTGCCCCAGGCCCAGCACGACGGCCCAAAACCACAGCTGATTGACCGGCGCATACAGACAGCCGTAGAGACCGCCGAGGGTCAGCAGCATGACCACCAGAATCGCCAGCCGTTGATCCTTGCCACGGGTGGCGAGCCATGGAGCGGTGAGCGAGCTGATCAGCTGAACCATGATCGAGCCTGACAGCAGCAGGCCCGCTTCGGTGGGCGTCAGGCCGCGACCGATGAGAATTGAAGGCAGCCAGCCAAACACGATGTACGCCAACGAAGATTGCAGCCCCATGTACAGCGTGACCTGCCGAGCGAGCCGATCACGAAACAGGCCGCGCACGCGATAGGCCGCCTGGTGTTGGCCGTGGCTTTGACGTGTCTGCGGCCACCAGAAAACGGCAGCGAGCAGCGCCGGGACGATCCAGAAACCCAGGCCAATGGTCCAGCTGTCGCCGGCGCCGTTCCCCAGGGCTTGGCTCAACGGCACGGTCGAGCCCGCTGCCACCGCCGCGCCCAGACACAGCGCCATGGTGTAGACACCGGTCATGGTGCCCGCCTGTTTGGCGAAATCGCGTTTGACGATGCCCGGCAGCAGCACACCGATGATGCCGATGCTCGCACCGGCCATGATGCTGCCCGCGAACAGACCCACCTGGCCAAACGAACTGCGCAGCAGGATCCCGCACGTCAGGGTCATCAGAATGCCCAGCACCACGCGCTCACTGCCGAAGCGCCTCGCCAGAATCGGTGCCAATGGTGCGAAAAGCCCAAGGCACAAAACAGGCAAAGTCGTCAGAAGCCCGGCTTTGGCCGCGGACAATCCAAGGCTGGTCGACACTTCACTGAGCAACGGCGCCATGCTCGACAGCGCCGGGCGCAGGTTCAACGCCACCAGCACCAATCCGAACAGCAGAAACCACGGGCGTTTCAGCACCGGCCGATGCTGTTGAACCTGCTCGTCGTCAGCCTCCGCGTCGATCAGCAGCTCGTCGATTTCATGATGCTTGGGGGAAAGGGGTGGCGTGTCGCTCGTCGGTGGCGCCTTGGTCGTCATGGGGTTCTCGTGAGGGCAGGATGTGTAACAGCGCATTGCGCAAAGGTGCAATCCTGTTGGAGAACGGCAAAGAACACAAGTTTTGCGGGGATTGGGTACAGTTTTAACCGATTGGAACACTAATGATTTCGCGACAAAAACCCGGGCACAAGGCCCGGGTTTCTGGGTACAGCGGCTATTAACTCAGTGCAAAATCTGGCTGAGGAACAGTCGGGTGCGGTCGCTTTGCGGGTTGTCGAAGAAGTCGTTGGGGGCGGCCTGTTCGACGATCTCGCCTTTGTCCATGAAGATCACGCGGTTGGCCACGGTGCGGGCGAAGCCCATTTCGTGGGTCACGCAGAGCATGGTCATGCCTTCTTCAGCCAGACCGACCATGGTGTCCAGCACCTCTTTGACCATTTCCGGATCGAGTGCCGAGGTCGGTTCGTCGAACAGCATGATTTTCGGCTTCATGCACAGCGCGCGGGCGATGGCCACACGCTGCTGCTGGCCACCGGAGAGCTGGCCCGGAAATTTGTGCGCCTGCTCTGGAATGCGTACGCGCTCCAGGTAGTGCATGGCGATTTCTTCAGCCTTTTTCTTCGGCATCTTGCGTACCCACATCGGCGCCAGCGTGCAGTTCTGCAGGATGGTCAAGTGCGGGAACAGGTTGAAGTGCTGGAACACCATGCCGACTTCGCGGCGAATGGTTTCGATCTGCTTAAGGTCCGAAGTCAGTTCGGTGCCATCGACGACGATACGACCTTGCTGATGCTCTTCCAGGCGGTTGAGGCAGCGAATGGTGGTCGACTTGCCCGAGCCCGACGGGCCGCACAGAACGATACGCTCGCCCTGACGAACGTTCAGGTTGATGTCTTTCAACACGTGGAACTGGCCGTACCACTTGTGTACGCCCTCCATCCGGATCATGCCTTCGGCGCCCAGAGGCTTGCTGATAGCTTCACTCATCACATAACTCCTAACGCTTGTGGCCTGTGTCCAACTTACGCTCCAAATGCATGGAGTAGCGGGACATGCCGAAACAGAAGATCCAGAACACCAGGGCCGCGAAGACGTAACCCTCGGTCGCCATGCCGAGCCAGTTCGGGTCGGCGGCAGCTTGCTTGACGCTGTTGAGCAGATCGAACAGGCCGATGATGATCACAAGACTGGTGTCCTTGAACAACGCAATCACCGTGTTCACCAGACCGGGAATCACCAGCTTCAGGGCTTGCGGCAGAATCACCAGGCCCATGCGACGCCAGTAGCCCAGGCCCATGGCCGCGGCCGCTTCATACTGACCCTTGGGAATGGCCTGCATGCCGCCACGGACCACTTCGGCGACATACGCCGACTGGAACATGATCACCCCGATCAGGGCGCGCAGCAGCTTGTCGAAGTTCATGCCTTCAGGCAGGAACAGCGGCAGCATCACCGAGGACATGAACAGTACGGTGATCAGCGGAACCCCGCGCCAGAACTCGATGAAGGTCACGCAGAGCACGCGAATGGCCGGCATGTCGGAGCGACGCCCCAGCGCCAGAACGACGCCCAGCGGCAGCGCACCGGCGATACCGACCGTGGCGATGACCAGCGTCAGCATCAGACCGCCCCACTGGCTGGTTGCCACTTCGGTCATGCCGAAGATGCCGCCATGCAGCAGGAAGAACGCGACGATCGGGTAGATCACCAGAAAGCTCAGGCCGTAGATCGCTTTGCGGGGCATGGCTTTGATAAACAGCGGCGCTACGCCGATGATCGCCAACCAAACGGTCAGGTCGACCCTCCAGCGCAATTCCTGCGGGTAGTAGCCGTACATGAACTGGCCGAAACGCTGCTCGATGAAGACCCAGCAGGCGCCGGCCTTGGTGCAATCGGCGCGGGTGCTGCCGACCCAGTTGGCGTCGAACAGCGTCCAGCTCAGCAACGGTGGAACCACCAGCCAGATCAGATAGATCGCGAACAGGGTCAACAGCGTGTTGATCCAGTTTGAGAACAGGTTCTGGCGCATCCAGGCCACCGGGCCGAAGACTTTGCTCGGCGGCGGCATGTCGGGTTTGAAAGTATGGGATGTCATGCGCGTTTCCTCACCGCTCGATCAGCGCAATGCGCTTGTTGTACCAGTTCATCAGCAGGGAAATGCTGATACTGATCGCCAGGTACACGCTCATGGTGATGGCAATGACTTCAATGGCCTGACCGGTCTGGTTCAGCACGGTACCGGCGAACAGCGAAACCATTTCCGGATAACCGATACCGGCGGCCAGCGAAGAGTTCTTCGCCAGGTTCAGGTATTGGCTGGTCAATGGTGGAATGATCACCCGCAGCGCTTGCGGGATGATGACCTTGCGCAGGGTAGGACCCGGGCGCAGGCCCAGCGAGCGCGCGGCTTCGGTCTGGCCGTGGCTGACCGACTTGATGCCCGAACGCACGATTTCAGCGATGAACGCCGCGGTATACACCGTCAATGCAAGGGTCAGGGCCAACAGTTCGGGAATCAACACCCAACCACCGACGAAGTTGAACCCCTTGAGTTCAGGGAATTCCCAATGCACCGGCGCACCGAAGACCAGCGCGCACAGCGCCGGGATGACGATGAACAGCGCAAGGCCGGCCCAGAATTTGTGGAACGGAACGCCAGTGGCTTCAAAGCGTTTGTTCGCCCACTTGGCCATGAACACGATGGCGACGATGGCCAGCACGATGCTGATTACGAATGGCCAGGCAGCGTCGGTCGCGATCGCTGCCGGCATGTTCAGGCCGCGACTGCTGACATAAGACGAACCCAGGAAGCCGTGAGCGGCCCGTGGGCCAGGCAGGGTCAGGAACACTGCGAAGTACCAGAACAGGATCTGCAGCAGTGGCGGAATGTTACGGAACACTTCGACGTAAACCGTCGCCAGCTTGTTGATGATCCAGTTGTTGGACAGACGCGCCACGCCGACGATGAAGCCGAGCAGGGTCGCGAGAATCACGCCGATGAACGTCACCAGCAGCGTGTTGAGTAAGCCGATGAGGAAAACACGCGAATACGAGTCTGACTCCTTGAAGGGAATCAGGTGCTGCGCGATGCCGAAGCCGGCACTGTTTTCAAGGAACCCGAAACCTGAAGTGATGCCCCGGTGTTGCAGGTTGGTTTGAGTGTTATCGAACAGATACCAACCCATCGCGACTACTGCGATAACCGTGATTATCTGAAATAGCCACGCACGCACTTTGGGATCGCTGAGGGTTAGCCTCTGCTTGGGTGCGCTGATTTGATTTTGCATGGAGTGCCCCAGAAGAAATGCAACGAAGCACCCGGCTGCGGATCACGCGGCCGGGCGCAGGTCAATCAACGCACTGGTGGCGCGTATTGAATGCCGCCGTTGGTCCACAGAGCGTTCTGACCACGGTCGATTTCCAGAGGAGTGCCTTTACCCAGGTTCTTCTCGAAGATTTCGCCGTAGTTACCGACTTGTGCAACGATCTTGACGACCCAGTCCTTCGGCAGTTTCAGCTGCGGACCGTAGTCCCCGTCGGCACCCAGCAGTCGGGCAACGTCAGGGTTCTTGGTGGATTTGGCTTCGGCTTCGACGTTTTTCGACGTCACGCCAGCCTCTTCAGTGTTCAGCAGCGCATAGCCAACCCAGCGAACGATGGAGGTCCACTCGTCATCGCCACGGGCAACAACCGGCGCCAGAGGCTCTTTGGAGATGGTTTCAGGCAGAACGACGTAGTCTTTCGGCGAGGCCAGTTTGGAGCGTTGTGCGTAGAGCTGCGATTTGTCGGAGGTCAGCACGTCGCAACGACCGGATTCCAGCGACTTGGCGCTTTCATCGGAGGTGTCGAAGGTGATCGGGGTGTATTTGAGGTTGTTGGCGCGGAAGTAGTCGGACACGTTCAGTTCGGTAGTGGTACCGGCCTGAATACAGATGGTCGCGCCGTCCAGTTCCTTGGCACTTTTCACGCCCAGCTTGTTGTTGGCCAGGAAGCCAACGCCGTCGTAGTAAGTGACAAAGCCCGGGAATTCCAGCCCCATGCTCGCATCGCGGGAGCTGGTCCAGGTGGTGTTACGCGACAGGATGTCGATTTCGCCGGACTGCAGCGCAGTGAAACGCTCCTTGGCGTTCAGCTGGCTGAACTTGACCTTCTTGGCGTCGCCAAAAACGGCAGCCGCGACAGCGCGGCAGAAGTCCGCGTCGATACCCTGGATGGTGCCGCTTTTGTCAGGTACCGAGAAGCCTGGCAAGCCGTCGCTCACGCCACACTGGATGAAGCCTTTCTTTTGAATGGCATCCAGTTTCGCGCCCGCTTGAGCGAAACCGGTCATACCGAGCGCTGCTGCGGCAGCTACTACAGCCAGGGTGGATTTCAACATCTTCATTCAAACCTCCAGTTTGCTCTTTGTTGTGTGGGAGCTTTAGCCCGTCGCACCCTTGTGAGGCATTCATGACCCGTGCTGGCTTGTTTTTGGGTCATGCGACGCAAGACCCGGATCCGAGAGCGGCATCTGGCATCTCGTCCACCGTTAAATCGGATTGTCCGGGTCAAATGGACTGAAGCCCCATGATGTCCCTGAGCCCAAAGGGCTCAAGGCGAATCGTGCCGGAGATCCTGTCGATGGACTCCATGCTGCCTCGGCGTAACAATTTGCCCGCGTCATTCGTGACTGATAGCGCAGTAGTGTTACCGCCAAGGTGAGCGCCTTCACTCCGACTGATTAGTAGCAAAGCCCGTACCACCATGGTGGCAAACTCGAATTAGCGACAGGTCAAGATCAAAACTTGTAACCTTGCGACATCTTCTTTCAAATCTGAATACCTTGGTGCACCGCCTTGAAGCAGCGCGCCAAATCCATCGCACACAAATGGAGCGCACATGAGCGAACCCTTGATCATCGAGCCTGAAAAAACAGCCGACGCCTGCGTTATCTGGCTGCACGGCCTGGGTGCAGACCGTTACGACTTCCTGCCCGTGGCCGAAGCGCTACAGCAAACCTTGCTCACCACCCGCTTCATTCTTCCGCAGGCGCCGACCCGCGCGGTTACCGTCAATGGTGGCTATGAAATGCCCAGCTGGTACGACATCAAGGCCATGAGCCCGGCCCGCGCCATCGACCGCGATCAGCTGGAAGGCTCTGCGCAGCGCGTTCTGTCGCTGATCGAAGGGCAACGGGACAGCGGCATCGACCCGGCGAGAATCTTTCTGGCAGGGTTTTCTCAGGGGGGCGCGGTGGTTCTGCACACCGCGTTTCTGCGCTGGGAAGGTCCGCTGGGCGGGGTGTTGGCGCTGTCCACCTATGCACCGACATTCAGCGACGAGATGAGCCTGTCGGCCAGTCAGCAGCGCATTGCGGTGTGTTGCTTGCATGGCAGTTACGACGAAGTGGTGCACAACGCGATGGGCAGGACCGCCTACGAGCATCTGAAAGCCCAGGGCGTCACCGTGACATGGCAGGAATACCCAATGGGCCACGAAGTGTTACCGCAGGAAATTGCCGACATAGGCGTCTGGCTCGGGGATCGGCTGCGTTAAACAGCGCATTTGTTTCTTTCTTTTGTCTGGCGGATTTGGTATGGCACTACGCCGCGCCGGGTTCTTGCTTTACACTGCCCGGCGTATATTCCTTAATCAATCGATGAGATGACCGTGCTCAAAGCACTTAAAAAAATGTTC
Organism: Pseudomonas bohemica; assembly: GCF_002934685.1. Classification (GTDB taxonomy): domain Bacteria; phylum Pseudomonadota; class Gammaproteobacteria; order Pseudomonadales; family Pseudomonadaceae; genus Aquipseudomonas; species Aquipseudomonas bohemica. The sequence goes on along the minus strand of NZ_NKHL01000105.1, from coordinate 75,464 downwards.
GGTAAAAGCGAGGCTGAGCAGCTCGCGCCAGCTGCTTCTCTCCCTGTTTCCAAGAGTCCGACCGAAGGCACTTCCCGAGAAACCGTCCCACCTGTTGCGCCAACAGCAGAACCAGAGGTCGTCAGCCCGGCTACGCCCGCGCGCCCCAGGGCCGAACGCCCACGCCGCGAACGCGCGCCCAAGCCTGTCGTTGCGCCGTGGAGTGTCGATGACTTCGTGGTCGAGCCTCAGGAAGGCAAAACCCGCTTTCATGATTTCCCGCTCGCCCCGGAACTGATGCATGCCATCCAGGATCTGGGTTTCCCGTATTGCACACCGATTCAGGCGGGCGTCCTGGGCTTCACCCTCAAGGGCAAGGATGCGATCGGTCGCGCGCAGACCGGCACCGGCAAAACCGCCGCCTTTCTGATCTCGATCATCACTCAGCTGACCCAGACTCCGCCGCCGAAAGAACGCTACATGGGCGAACCCCGTGCGCTGATCATCGCGCCGACCCGCGAGCTGGTGGTGCAAATCGCCAAGGACGCCGCGGCGCTGACCAAATACACCAACCTCAACGTCATGACGTTCGTTGGCGGCATGGACTTCGATAAACAGCTCAAGCAGCTCGAGGCCCGTCATTGCGACATTCTGGTCGCCACCCCGGGCCGTCTGCTGGATTTCAACCAGCGCGGCGAAGTGCACTTGGATATGGTCGAAGTGATGGTGCTGGACGAAGCAGACCGCATGCTGGACATGGGCTTTATCCCTCAGGTGCGCTCGATCATTCGGCAGACTCCGCACAAGGGCGAGCGCCAGACGCTGTTGTTCTCGGCGACCTTCACCGAGGACGTCATGAACCTTGCCAAGCAGTGGACCACCGATCCTGCAATCGTTGAGATCGAGTCGGAAAACGTTGCCAGCGATAACGTCGAGCAGCACATCTATGCAGTGGCGGCGGCGGATAAATACAAATTGCTCTTCAACCTGATCAACGACAACGGCTGGTCGCGGGTGATGGTCTTTGCCAACCGCAAGGACGAAGTGCGACGCATTGAAGAGCGTTTGGTGCGCGATGGCGTCAACGCGGCGCAGTTGTCCGGCGATGTCCCGCAGCATAAACGCATCAAGACGCTGGAAGGTTTCCGCGAAGGCAAGATCCGCGTGCTGGTAGCCACAGACGTTGCCGGGCGCGGGATTCACATCGACGGCATCAGCCATGTGATCAACTTCACTCTGCCGGAAGTGCCGGACGACTACGTGCACCGCATCGGCCGTACCGGTCGCGCCGGCGCCGATGGGGTGTCGATCAGTTTTGCGGGGGAAGACGACTCGTATCAGCTGCCTTCCATTGAGGAAAAGCTGGGCCGCAAGATCAGCTGTGAAATGCCGCCGACCGAGTTGCTGCGAGCGGTGGTGCGACAGCCGAAGGTGCAGCCTGCGCCGGAATCGGACTGACACTGCGTCTAACGTCGGACACAAAACTGTGGGAGTGAGCCAGCTCATGAAAGCGGCCGCTCAGTTACCTTGATGTAGCTGACAGAGCGCCTTCGTGAGCAAGCTCACTCCCACAGGCATTTCACCGCCACTCAGATCCCCAACCGGCCTATTTCCAGCGATCCGCGGCCTTGTGATCGCTCTCCCGCCCTTCCACCCAGCGCGGCCCCTCTGAGGTGGTTTCTTTTTTCCAGAACGGCGCACGGGTCTTCAGATAATCCATCACAAAGTCGCAGGCCTCGAATGCCGCCTGCCGATGAGCGCTGGCCACGCCGACAAACACGATCGGCTCTGCCGGCTCAAGCGCGCCGACACGGTGCAGCACCTCGACCTTGAGCAGCGGCCAGCGCTGTTGCGCCTCGTCAACGATCTTGCCCAGCGCCTTTTCGGTCATGCCCGGATAGTGCTCAAGAAACATCCCCGACACTTCCCGCCCGTCGTTGAAATCGCGCACGTAACCGACAAAGCTCACCACCGCGCCGACACCGACATTGGCATCGTGCATTGCATTGACTTCAGCCCCTGGATCGAACGCAGTGGCCTGCACACGAATGGCCATGCTCAACCTCCGGTAACGGTTGGAAAGAACGCCACTTCGTCCCCAGGCTCGACAGGCTCGCTCAACGAGCAGAGTTCCTGATTACGGGCGCACATGATGCTCTGCTCGCTCAGCACCTCCCACACACCGCCGCGCTGCAGCAAATACTGACGCACGGCGTCGACGGTGGCGAAGCTGCCTTCGAGATTTTCGCTCTCAATGCCCAGCGTCTCGCGAAAACGGGCGAAAAATTGCACCTGAACATGAATGGTCATGAGGCATCCACCTTGTTGTCGGCCACGAAATGCCCGCTCTTGCCGCCGGCTTTTTCAAGCAGTCGCACGTGCTCGATGACCATGCCACGGTCCACCGCCTTGCACATGTCATAGATCGTCAGCGCCGCGACGCTGGCAGCGGTCAGCGCTTCCATTTCCACCCCGGTCTGGCCGGAGAGTTTGCAGCGGGCGACGATGTGTACGGTGTCAGTGCCTTCGGCGTTGAGCTCGACCTTGACGCTGGTCAGCATCAACGGATGGCACAGGGGGATCAGATCGCTGGTTTTCTTCGCGGCCTGAATCCCGGCGATACGCGCCACGGCGAACACATCGCCTTTCGGGTGGCCGCCGGCAACGATCATTTGCAGGGTTTCGGGAAGCATGCGCACGCGCGCTTCGGCCACGGCTTCACGGGACGTCACGGCTTTTTCGGTGACGTCGACCATGTTGGCGCGACCTTGGGAATCGAGATGAGTAAGCACGGGATGACTCCTGGACAGGAGCCGGGAGTGTAGCGCTTGTACGGATCGAACTGTAGAAGCGCGCTTGCCCGCGATTGGGTCAGTTCAGCCACCTCGCGAGTAACTGATCCACCGCAATCGCGGGCAAGCGCGCTCCTACAAGTGACCTACAGCGATTCCCCTGTAGGGGTTGAGAAAAAATAGGCGCCGACACGTCGGCGCCCACGACATTGAGTAGCAACCTTTTACAAATGACTCTCCGCGTACTCGGCCAGGATCGAGCGCGGCACCCCTTGCAAGGTAATGTGCACGCCGTTGGGGAAATCCTTGAAGCGCTCCGTCAGGTAGGTCAGGCCAGAACTGGTGGCCGACAGGTAAGGGGTGTCGATCTGCGCCAGGTTACCCAGGCAGACCACCTTGGAACCGGCGCCGGCACGGGTGATGATGGTTTTCATCTGGTGCGGCGTGAGGTTCTGGCATTCGTCTATCAGGATCAGGCTTTGCTGGAAACTGCGGCCTCGAATGTAATTGAGTGATTTGAACTGCAAAGGCACTTTGCTGAGGATGTAATCGACACTGCCATGGGTGTTTTCGTCATCCATGTGCAGCGCTTCCAGGTTGTCGGTGATCGCGCCGAGCCACGGCTCCATCTTCTCCGCTTCGGTGCCGGGCAGGAAGCCGATCTCCTGATCCAGGCCCTGCACGCTGCGAGTGGCGATGATGCGGCGATAACGCTTGCTGACCATGGTCTGCTCGATGGCAGCGGCCAGCGCCAGGATGGTCTTGCCCGAGCCCGCGGCGCCAGACAGGTTGACCAGGTGGATGTCGGGGTCGAGCAGCGCGAACAACGCCAACCCTTGGTAGATGTCGCGTGGTTTCAGGCCCCAGGCTTCCTGATGCAGCAACGGCTCCTGGTGCATGTCCAGTAGCAGCAACTCATCAGGCTTGACGCCCTTGACCCAACCGACGAAGCCCTGCTCATCGATGATGAACTCATTGATGTGCACCGCTGGGATCTGCTCGGTCATCTGCACCTTATGCCAGGTGCGGCCGTGATCCTGACGGGTATCGACCTTGCTCACGCGGTCCCAGAAGGAACCGGTCATGGTGTGGTAGCCGCGCGAAAGCATCGACACGTCGTCGACCAGCTGATCGGTGCTGTAGTCCTCGGCTTCGATGCCGCAAGCGCGCGCCTTGAGGCGCATGTTGATGTCTTTGGTGACCAGCACGATGCGCACTTCCTTCTTGCGCGCGTGCATGTCGATCAGCTGATTGATGATGATGTTGTCGTTCAGGTGTTCTGGCAGAAGGCTGTTGGGCTCTTCGCGCTTGCTCATCAGGATGGACAGATAACCCTTTAAAACGCCTGTACCGCGATCAATCGGTACACCTTGTTCAACCTCCTCCGGGGTCGCTTCGCCGAGTGTCTTGTCGATCAGCCGGATAGCCTGGCGGCATTCCGCGGCGACCGAGTGCTTGCCCGCCTTGAGCTTGTCCAATTCTTCCAGGACGGTCATGGGGATTGCGACGTAGTGTTCTTCGAAATTCAGCAGTGCGTTTGGATCGTGAATCAGAACGTTGGTATCGAGCACATAGAGGATTGGCTGGTTAGAGGAAGGGGTGCGTCCGTGGTCATCCATACTCGCTCACCTTTGTAGAAGCCAGATAACGCAACACACAGCGATGCTGCGCTACGAAAAGGCCGCCGAGGCTTTCCCCTTATGGCAGGAGAAAATTGCGCAAAGTGGGGTCTGGGTGACGCCACCTGTGTTGCAGGGTTCGGCGGTCTGTTGTCGTAATACCGCAAAACCGATGACATAAAAAAGCGTTTTGATTGGAATTTGAAGTTTATTTCACCGCATGACGAATAGCCCTTGGCGGATGCCTGCCACGCGTTTACAGTCGGAAGTCCGGTCGGCGAGAAAGCCTGGTGAAATTCCGACCGTTCCTGCCTCTTATCTCCCTATTCCCCTTGATTTCCGGGCGTTTGCGCCTGATCCGTGGACTGCTGCGTCTGATCGGCTGGCTGCTCATCGGCGGGCTCGCCGCTGTCTTCATCCTCAGGCGCATCCTGATCGGTTTCGTCCGACAGTTGCTGTGGATAAATATGACAGTCTTCCCAGGAAATTCCGCTCTGAGCGGTATTGGCCATCAGCCACGGCACGGCCTGTTGCGCCTTGTCGGTGGTGTCGTGGAAAACGATGTTGCCGCGACGCCACAGCAGCATCAGGGTCAGCACACGGTGCGCGGTCTGCTCGGCGCTGATGCGTCCGGTGCCGTCCTGGGAGTCGATGTTCCAGAGCGAGACGCGCAGCTGTTGATCACGGAAAAACTGGGCGCTGTCGGCCCGACGATGCCCGTAAGGTGGGCGGAACAGCGGGACGAAATTGTCTGGGAGCATCTGCTGGGTCAGCGCTGCAGTGCGTTCAATGGAGTCCTGCCAATCGTTCCAGTGCGCATGGGAGCGATATTCCCAACCCTGAATACCCACGCACTGCTTACGGTAGAGCGTCTGCAGGGCCTGGGGCGAGGTGCTGTCGATGCGAGCTTGCAGGTTCTTGCCGAGGACGAAGAAAGTCGCGTTGATCTTCTGCTGGCGCATGAAATCGGCCAACCAGTCGGTCGCACCATCAGCAACCGTCGGACCGCTCTCGAAATTGAGCAGGAAGGTGCGATCCGGCATTTCGTCGCCGCTCAGCTCATCCGAGTTAAAGCGTTCGACCTCACTGCTGGTCTGTGGGAACAATGCTGCCATGCGCAGCAGTTCGTTCAGATAACGCTGATTGAAAGCATCGCCATGCGCCGCCCAGCGCGCATAAAAGGAATCTTCGGCGACTTTGTACTCCGCCGCACGCTGACGCAGCATGGGTACGTCGTCAACCAGCACACAGAATGAAGCATCGGCTTCACAGGAGCGCTCGGCGGCTTGCCAGTTATCGAACAGACGCGCCCATAAACGAGTGCGAATGAGGTTCACCGTGGCCATATTCAGCTGGCGCAATCCCAACCTGTCGGCCAACTGGACATCGCTGAGGTTCTCACTCTCCAGCAACTGGTGGGCGAAGCTCAGGATCTCAGCGCGGGAGGCCACATCGAACAACTGCGGGCTCTCCAGAACCTCCGGCCAGACACTGCGATCGATCGTCGCGATATCCCCGGTCGCCGCCTGGGCGTTAAGCCCCAGCAGACAGGCACCGATCAATAACAACATGCGCAAAACGATGTGCTCCCAAACCTTGAACAAAGAGGCCGAAACCGGCGAGGCACTATAGCGGATTAACTGTCGTACTCAGAGCCCGAATGCAAGCTCGATCCCGTAGGCGTGCGCTTGTCCGCGATCGCGACGAGCCTGCGCAGAAACGATATCTGACGCACCGCGATCGCGGGCAAGCGCGCTTCTGGAAAGGTAGCCATCATCCGCGGTACACCCTATCACCACCATAGCTGGAGTCCTCAGCGCGCAACCCCTAGAATCGCCCTCACGATTAAAGGAGACGACCGCATGCTGATGGTGATATCCCCAGCGAAAACCCTCGATTTCGAAACACCGCCGACCATTGAGCGCTTCACTCAGCCGCAATATCTGGATCATTCCCAGGAGCTGATCACTCAGCTGCGCGAACTGAGTCCGGCGCAGATCGGCGAGTTGATGCACCTTTCCGACAAACTCAGCGGCCTGAACGCCGCCCGTTTCGGGAGCTGGACTCCGGCCTTCACGCCGAAAAATGCCAAGCAGGCCATCCTGGCATTCAAGGGTGACGTATACACCGGCCTGGACGCGCAAACCCTTGGCGACACCGACCTGGATTACGCCCAGCAACACCTGCGCATGCTCTCCGGCCTCTACGGCCTGTTGCGCCCGCTGGACCTGATGCAGCCCTATCGCCTGGAAATGGGCACCAAACTGGCCAACGCCCGCGGCAAGGATCTCTATGCATTCTGGGGCAATCGCATCAGCGAATGGCTCAACGAAGCCCTGGCTGAGCAAGGCGACGATATCCTGCTAAACCTCGCATCCAATGAATACTTCTCGGCCGTCAAACGCCCTGCGTTGAAAGCCCGCGTTATCGACACCGAATTCCGAGACCAGAAAAACGGCCAATATAAAATCATCAGCTTCTACGCCAAAAAAGCGCGCGGCATGATGAGCCGATTCGTCATCTCCGAGCGCATCGGCAAGCCAGAACACCTGAAACAGTTCGACGTGCAGGGATACCGGTTCAGCAACGACCTCTCGACTGCGGACAAGCTGGTTTTCCTGCGGGATGAGGCCCACGCCTGAGGCCAGCGCCCAGATACGCCACTCTCCATAGCGGTCCGGTTTGCCGGCGGCAGTGATCTCAAGAACGCCACTCGGCAAGCCAGGCTGCTACGGACACTTTTGCGCGATATCTCCACACTTTCGAACGCGCCACTCAGATGACGGATGTTCACCTCCCCCCACGCTCCCAAACACCTCAACCAACCCTTCTAGATAGCCGCTAACCTGCGCGCGCACCAAAACCACTCCCAACTATCACCGCCCTCTTCGCAACTTTCCAAGTTCCCCAACTCCCTATTTGGCAGACGAACGGCATCCAAGCCAAAGCCTTGGCGCCAATAACCAGACACTCCCCAACCTCGGAACTTTTTTCTCAAAAACTTAACAACATTTTTTTAAAGCGATGCATACCTTTTCGCATAGGTGGCCAACTAACATGAACTACGCCCAACCCCTTTAATATAAAGGACCAAGCAGGAAGTGCTATCACTTTGCAATCACATCCAAAAACCAAGCTGTACCGAAAATTCTCGAAAAGAGGACGAGCGGCCAGGAACTTATGGGGAAACCTCACGCTCCTACATCCCGTAACAATTCTCGTCCACCGTGTGAGACATCTCTTACATGGCATAAGGACAGATCTGGAAGTTACTAATCAACGTAGTAAGGCCGGACAGGTCTGTGTGGTACGTGTAGGAGAGAACGCACCAAACTAGTTGAAGTAGATTGAGCAAGCACCAATCGGGTGCTCAAAGCCACTGACGAGCAGGACAATACTGAATCATGGCCAAAAGCCCTGAGCCAGAGGCGCGGCAGCGACTCAAAGCGATTCCGTGGAGTGTTATGCCATATCCCAGATCGGGAACTCATGTACATATATATGAGCTACCCGACGCTTGAAACTTGTGACATTCGAGCCCGCCTGATGCATTAAGGCCGCTCCTGTTAAATTCTGCCTGCGCTTGTGTCACGACATTAACTTGTTGTGCGGACGAGTGCGCGAAAGTTGAAAAAGAAAGTTCCTATATCCAGCCAAGTTATGGCGTGAAACTCAAGGAGATTACGATGCATATCAGCATCTTTGGTTTGGGCTATGTCGGTGCAGTATGTGCTGGTTGCCTCTCGGCACGTGGTCATGATGTGGTCGGTGTGGATATTTCCAGCGCCAAGATCGATCTGATCAATCAGGGCAAGTCTCCAATCGTGGAACCGGGTCTGGGCGAACTTCTGGACAAAGGCATCAAGACCGGAAAATTGCGCGGTACCACCGACTTCTCCGAGGCAATTCGCGCCACTGACTTGTCGATGATCTGCGTCGGCACGCCAAGCAAGAAAAACGGCGACCTGGAACTGGATTTCATCGAGTCCGTATGCCGCGAAATCGGTTTCGTACTGCGTGAAAAAACCTCGCGCCACACCATCGTCGTGCGCAGCACCGTGCTGCCGGGCACCGTCGCCAACGTGGTCATCCCGATTCTGGAAGACTGCTCGGGCAAGAAAGCCGGCGTCGACTTCGGCGTTGCAGTGAACCCTGAGTTCCTGCGTGAAAGCACCGCGATCAAAGACTACGACCATCCTCCGATGACCGTGATCGGCGAGTTCGACAAGGCCTCCGGTGACGTTCTGCAATCGCTGTATGAAGAACTCGACGCTCCGGTCATCCGCAAGGACATCGCCGTTGCCGAGATGATCAAGTACACCTGCAACGTCTGGCACGCGACCAAGGTCACCTTCGCCAATGAAATCGGCAACATCGCCAAGGCGGTCGGCGTCGACGGTCGTGAAGTGATGGACGTGGTCTGCCAGGACAAGTCCCTGAACCTGTCGCAGTACTACATGCGCCCAGGCTTCGCATTCGGCGGCTCTTGCCTGCCCAAGGACGTGCGCGCTCTCACCTACCGTGCCAGCTTCCTGGATGTCGAAGCACCGCTGCTCAACTCCCTGATGCGCAGCAACGTGTCCCAGGTGCAGAACGCCTTCGACATCGTTGCCGCCAGCGATACACGCAAGGTCGCGCTGCTGGGCCTGAGCTTCAAGGCTGGTACCGATGACCTGCGTGAAAGCCCGCTGGTCGAACTGGCCGAGATGCTGATCGGTAAAGGTTTCGACCTGAGCATCTACGACAGCAACGTCGAATACGCCCGTGTTCACGGTGCCAACAAGGATTACATCGAGTCCAAGATCCCGCACGTTTCGTCCCTGCTCAACTCGGACTTCGACGCCGTGATCGACAACTCCGACGTGATCATTCTCGGTAACCGCGACGAGCGCTTCCGCTCTCTGGCCAACAATGCGCCGGCGGGCAAGAAGGTCATCGACCTCGTCGGCTTCATGACCGGCACCACCAGCGAGAACGGTCAGACCGAAGGCATCTGCTGGTAAAGCAGCGGCAAGCTGCCAGCTTCAAGCGACAAGCGACAAGTTCAAAGCCAGCCTCAGGCCCAGGTCCAAAGCGTTTCGCGTGGACTTGCGGCTTGAAGCTCGCGGCTTGCAACTGATTTTAAGGATCCGACTATGCACAGGCTCAGACATGGCCTTCTTCAGGCCGCCGGTTGGCTGTTTTATTTAAGTTTGCTGGCTGCCATTGCCATGGCGCTGCCGGCAACTCTGTTCGACTCGCAGTCCAAAGACTTTATCTTCCTCGTGGGTATCGTCGGAATCTGGCGTTACTCCATGGGCGCAACGCACTTTGTGCGCGGCATGATCTTTCTCTACATCGTTTATCCACACTTGCGCCGCAAAGTACGCAAGTTGGGCAAGGCGGCCGATCCGTCCCATGTATTCCTGATGGTTACCAGCTTTCGGATCGATGCGCTGACCACCGCCCAGGTATACAGCTCTGTCATTGAGGAAGCGATCGCCTGCGGTTACCCGACTACCGTGGTCTGCTCACTCGTCGAAATGTCCGACGAGCTGCTGGTCAAGGCATTGTGGGCCAAACACAACCCGCCCAAGCACGTCACCCTGGACTTCGTGCGCATCGCCGGTACCGGCAAACGTGACGGTCTGGCCTTCGGCTTCCGCGCCATCTCGCGCCACATGCCGGACGATCGCGCCGTGGTTGCCGTGATCGATGGCGACACCGTCCTGGCCGAAGGCGTGGTGAGGAAAACCGTGCCGTGGTTCCAGTTGTTCGGCAACGTCGGCGGTCTGACCACCAACGAATTCTGTGAAGTGCGCGGGGGTTACATCATGAGCGAGTGGCACAAGCTGCGCTTCGCTCAACGCCACATCAACATGTGCTCGATGGCCCTGTCCAAGCGCGTCCTGACCATGACCGGGCGCATGTCGGTATTCCGCGCCGCCGTGGTCACCGACCCTGACTTCATCGCCGACGTCGAAAGCGATTCGCTGCAGCACTGGCGTCTGGGCCGTTTCAAGTTCCTGACCGGCGACGACAAGTCCAGCTGGTTCAGCTTGATGCGCCTGGGCTACGACACCTTCTACGTTCCGGATGCCGCGATCAACACGGTCGAGCACCCACCGGAGAAGAGCTTCCTCAAAGCCAGCCGCAAGCTGATGTATCGCTGGTACGGCAATAACCTGCGCCAGAACTCCCGCGCGTTGGGTCTGGGCGTGCGCCGCCTGGGCATCTTCACCAGCATCGTACTGTTCGACCAGCGCGTGTCGATGTGGACCTCGATCCTGGGCCTGACCGTTGCCGCACTCGCCAGTTTCAAATTCGGCATGGGTGTTCTGTTGGCTTACCTGCTGTGGATCGGCATCACACGCCTGATTCTGACGCTGCTGCTGTCCTGCTCGGGGCACAGCATCGGTCCGGCCTACCCCGTGATTCTTTATTACAACCAGATCGTCGGCGCGCTGATGAAGATCTACGTCTTCTTCCGCCTCGACCGCCAGTCCTGGACACGCCAGGACACCAAACTGAGCCGCGACATGGCCAGCTTCCAGGGTTGGTTCAACACCTGGTCGTCTCGAACCATGACGTTCTCGGCTGGCAGCATCTTCGTTGCCGTGCTGCTGACAATGGTCTGACGGGGTCTTTGACCGCACCAATGGATCAACTTGATTAATCAGGAATTACCGCCATGAATACAGCCGTGAATGCAAACGTCGTCCATGAATCCGAAGCCCAGCGTCAACATGCACGGGTCAGGATCCCAGCCAAGCTGCGCCTGCTCAATGGCCAGCCGAACGCTCCGCTGGTGCGCGTCGAAGACCTTTCCGCTGGTGGTCTGAGCTACGTTGCACCCAGCAACCAGCGCCCCGCCGTGGGTGAAATCGTCAGGGGCCGCCTGCAGTTCCTGATCGACAATCTTGGCCTGGCGATGGACGTCGCCCTACAGGTTCGTAGCGTGGACTCGGCCAGCGGCCGCATCGGCTGCCAGTTCCAACACCTGGAAGCTCAGGACATTGCCACCCTGCGCCACCTGATCACTTCTCACCTGTCCGGCGACATCGTCAGCATGGGCGAAGTGCTCGCCACCCTGCAGCGCGACAACTTCACCAAGGCGCGCAAGGTCAAGGACAGCGGCAGTGGCATGAGCGCGTTCGGTCGTCTGCGTGCGGTCACGTTCAGCGCGGGTATCTTCGTCGTCGGCCTGGTGGCGTTCGGTTTCGTGGCCAAATCGGTATACGGCATGTACTTCGTCAGCCACTCCACTTCCGGTCTGGTCAGCGTACCAACCATGGATGTGACCATGCCGCGTGACGGCACCGTGACCAGCCTGGTCGCACCGAACGGCCAAGTATCCAAAGGCGCGCCGCTGGCTTCGTTCAACACCAGCATGCTGGACGTGCTCAAGGGCAACCTGGACCCGGATGAAATGCAGCCTGCGAAGATCGAAGAACTCTTCGGTCGCCAACTCGCCGGCACGCTGACCAGCCCATGCGACTGTGTGATCGGCAAGCAACTGGTCGCCAACGGTCAGTACGCCGCCAAAGGCGATGTGATCTTCCAGATGATCCCACGCAATATTGCGGCCACCGTCGATGCTCGCTTCACCTATCGTCAGTTCGCCGACGTCCAGCCGGGCGCTCGCGTCAACTTCCAGGTAGCCGGCGAAGAAGGTACTCACAGCGGCAAAATCGTCAGCTCCACGGCGCTGAGCCCGGCCGACCTGTCTTCGGACCTTCGCGTGCAGATCCAGCCTGACGAGTCCCTCAGCAGCAGCCTGGCAGGCCGTCCGGTGGAAGTGGTCAGCGATCGCGGCCCGTCGCTGAACTGGCTGATCGATAAAGCCACGGCCGCGGGTCTCTAAACATGGCTAGCCCACTACGAAGCTTGTCAGCCCCTACGTTGTTGAGCCTGGCGATCGCAATCGGTCTTGGCGGCTGTGCCGGCCTGCCCGATCAACGCCTGGCCAATGAAGCCTTGCAGCGCGGCGATACCGCGCTGGCGGAGCAGAACTATCGGCAACTGGCGGACCTGGGTTATAGCGATGCACAGGTCGGTCTTGCGGACATTCAGGTCGGCACCCGGGATCCGGAGCTGATCAAGCAGGCCGAAGCGACTTATCGCGCCGCAGCCGAAACATCGCCAAGGGCGCAATCGCGTCTGGGCAAGCTGTTGGCGGTCAAACCCAACTCCACCGAGGCCGAGCAGCGCGAAGCCGAAGGTCTGTTGAAGAAAGCCTTTGCCAACGGCGAAACCGGCACCCTGATTCCGCTGGCGATGCTCTATCTGCAATACCCGCACACGTTTCCCAACGTGAACGCGCAGCAGAAGATCAACGATTGGCGCGCGCAGGGTTATCCCGAAGCCGGTCTTGCCCAAGTGTTGCTGTATCGCACTCAAGGCACCTACGACCAGCATCTGGCTGACGTAGAAAGCATCTGCAAACAGGCACTGCGCACCAACGACGTCTGCTACATGGAACTGGCCACGGTCTATCAGAAACGTGGCGAAGCCGACAAGCAGGCGGCGCTGCTCGCGCAGATGCAAAGCGGCTATTCCTCGGGCAGCGTCCCGGCGATGCGGGTCGACACCGTCGCTCGCGTGCTGGCGGACTCGACCCTCGGCAAGCCGGATGAGAAGACTGCTCAGCAGTTGCTCGAAAAGGTCGCCCCTGGTTACCCCGCTTCCTGGGTGAGCCTGGCGCAACTGCTCTACGACTATCCCGAGCTGGGTGACGTCAACAAGATGATGGAATACCTGGACAACGGCCGTGCCGCGGACCAACCGCGCGCTGAACTGCTGCTGGGCAAGCTGTACTACGAAGGCAAGCTGGTGTTGCCCGATGCGAAAAAAGCCGAGGAGCACCTGACCAAGGCCGCTCCGACGCAGATTTCCGCCCACTACTACCTGGGCCAGTTGTATCGCCGTGGCTACCTTGGCCACCCGGACGCGCAAAAAGCCGTCGACGAGTTGCTGACCTCTGCCCGCGGCGGGCAGAACAGCGCCGACTTCGCCCTCGCGCAGTTGTTCTCGCAAGGCAAAGGCATCAAGCCCGACCCGGTCAACGCCTGGGTATTCGGCCAGTTGGCACAGGCCCAAGGCACTCCGCAGGCAGCGGACCTGATGCAGCAACTCAACGATCAACTGCCGCCTGAGAAGCGTGCCCAGGCGCAGAGTCTTCTCCAACGCGAACAGCAGGTCCGAGGCACCACTGCGCAGAACGCGCTGGCCTTGCAGACCCTGCAAGAAGAAAAAGACGGCGAGGACGCACCTCTATGAAGCTTAAGTTGAACCCTCTGATGGCGGCCGGGCTCGGTCTGGGCTTCACCCTGATCTGGGCCACGCCGACATTGGCTGCCTTGACCGAAGAAAAGAATTTCGGCATCGAAGTCAAAGCCACCGGCCAGATGGAAGACGACCGTGACCTCGGCACCCGTGGCGGTGGCGACGTCAACGGTATCGGTCTGGACCTGCGGCCTTGGATGTACGGTCAATGGGGCAACTGGAGCGGCTATGCGATGGGCCAGGTGGTGACCGCCACCGACACCATCCAGACCGACCCGCTGGATCAGCAAGTGAACGACGCAACTGGCCAGGCCAGCCAGCATGCCCGCAAAACCTCCAGCAGTCGTGAAGTGGACGATAGCTACGCGGCCCTGCGTGAATTCTGGGTCGGCTACAGCGGATTCACGCCCTACCCCGGCGAGATCCTCAAGTTCGGGCGTCAGCGCCTGCGCAATGACGACGGCCAATGGCACGACACCAACATCGAGGCGCTGAACTGGACCTTCGACACCACGCTGCTCAAAGCGGAAGTCGGCGCCGCTCAACGCTTCAGCGAATACCGCACCGACCTGACTGAACTGTCGGCCGAAGACAAGGATCGCCAGCACGTGTTCGGTGACGTGGCTTACCAGTGGACGCCTGGCCAATGGGCTGGAGTACGCGCCCATTACAGTCATGACGGCGGCAGCCTGAAACATCAGGGCGAAGCCATCGACGATCTGGACAAGACGTCCCGTGGCGATCTGACCTGGCTGGGCATTCAGGCCAACAGCGACGCCTACAACTATCGCAATCTGAATACCGTCAATTACTGGGGCAGCCTGACCTGGCTGACGGGCGACCGTGACCGGCTCGGCACCTCCTACGACGTCCCGAGCGATCAGTATGTCGCGGGTCAGAAAAACAACGAAAACGTCAACGGCTGGGCAACCGACCTGGGGCTGCGTTTGCGTCTCGACCCGATGTGGCAAGTGGGCGGCGCCTATTCCCGCGCCAGCAAGAACTACGAACAGAACGGCCTTGAGAGCAACCGCTCGAACTGGACCGGTACCCGCTCGCGCGTGCATCGCTTCGGTGAAGCCTTCCAGGGCGAAATGGCCAATGTGGAATCCGGATCGCTGTTCGCCTCCTGGCAGATGCAGGACGAATACGACGCCTCGCTGATCTACCACAAATTCCGTCGCGTCGATGGCCACGCCGGTATCGGTGGCGCGGGCATCAACCCGGCGCGCGAGAATGTCGATTCCGATGGCATCAGCACCTTCGACTCCCTGCCGCTGGAAGACGGCCGCAAGGATCTGGGTCAGGAGATGGACCTGGTGGTCACCAAGTACTTCAAACAAGGCCTGCTGCCCGCTTCGGTCAGCCAGTCCTTCGACGAACCGTCGGCGCTGATTCGTCTGCGCGCAGGCGTGTTCAAGCCAGGCGATGCGTACCACAGCGGTGTCGACGACTACATGCACCGCGCCATCGTCGACGTCATCTGGCGCTTCTGATGCAAGCCGCTATAGGAGTGCAGTGAGATGAACAGCCAAGCAAACAATCCGCGGCATAGGGCCTGGCCCCATGCTCTGCTTGAAAGCGCAGTGCTCAGCAGCGCCTTGCTGTTGGCGAGCGCCTCGGCCATGGCCAATACCGCTCCGGCGGCACCTGCGGCTGCAGCACAACCTGCGGCTGACGAGCAAGTGGTCAAGGGCCTGCATCAGGCCAAGACTTACGCCATCAGCAGCCCGGACGCCGCGCCGTTGATGATGGACAAGCCCAAATTGCCGGACCTCTCGGGGTACACCCAGCAGGCCATGCAGAAGAAGATCGTGCGCAGCAAAGCGGGCAAGGTCTCGATTCGCCGCATGATGCAGGAAGACTCGCTGAAGGAATTCATCGGCGGCGATAACAAGATGGAGGAATGGGTAGCCCGTCAGCACGGTATCCCGCAGGCGATCTTCATCGAAGACGGCTACATCACGTTGCAGGATCTGGCGAAAAAGGTGCCTAAACAATACCTGAGCGAGACCTCGCCGGGCGTGTTCCTGGCGCGTCTGCCGATTGTGGTCGGCAAGAAAGGCATTCTCGAAGTCGACAAGAAAACCGCCGAGCTTCGCCTGTCTCAGGAAGCCGGTGCGTTTCTGGTCAACGACAACCAGCTGTTCATGGCCGACACCAAGCTGACCGGCTGGAGCGAGAAGGCCAACGGCCCATCTACCTTCAAGGCGCCGAAGGAATTCCGTCCGTTCCTGCTGTCCTGGGGCGGCACCCAGACCTACATGTTCAACACCAAGGTCGCGAGCCTGGGTTACAACAACAGCAAGTCGTACGGCATCAGTATTTCCCAGTACACGCCGAACATGAAGGCGCAGATGAACCGCCCGGATCCGACCGGCTGGATCGTCAACTCCGAGTTCTCGGATATGTGGTACGGGTTTTACTGCTATGAAACCCGTGACTTCGTGGTCAAGAGCAACACCTACCACGACAACATCATCTACGGCATCGACCCCCACGACCGCTCGCACGGTCTGATCATTGCCGAGAACACGGTGTACGGGACCAAGAAGAAGCACGGGATCATCATTTCCCGTGAGGTGAACGACAGCTTCATCATCAATAACAAGAGCTACGAGAACCACCTTTCCGGCATCGTGCTCGACCGTAACAGCGTGAACAATCTGGTGGCCTACAACCAGATCTACCGCAACCACACCGACGGCATCACCTTGTATGAAAGCGCCGACAACCTGCTGTGGGGCAACCGCGTGTTCGCCAACAAACGCCACGGTATTCGAGTTCGCAACAGCACCAACATCAAGCTGTACGAAAACCTGGCAATTGGTAACGGTCTGATGGGCGTCTATGGCCACATCAAGGACCTTTCCGACACCGATCGCGACATCAAGCTCGATCCGTTCGATGCCGAGGTGTCGCTGATTCTGGTCGGCGGCGAACTGACCTCCAACGGTTCCGGCCCGCTGTCCATCGACTCGCCGCTCAGCGTGGAGCTGTACAACGTGTCGATGCTGGCACCGACCAAGAGCAGCGGGATCAGCTTCAACGGGATACTCGGAGATCGTCAGGACGAAATCCTTGATCTGCTGGTGCGCCAACAAAAAGCCGTGTTGATCGACCCGGTCGAAAGCCAGAAACAACTCCGGGACTGAGGAAGCCATTTCTATGCACGCACATTTGATCAAATTGCTCAGCCTCTCGAGCCTGACTGTTGCCCTGTTCGCTGCCAGCAACGCCGCCAATGCCGACGATGCCGCAGCGCCGAGCTTCACCGCCGAGCCTTGCTGCAGCCTGTGCCCTGAGGCGCATGACGAAAAGAACTACGTCACCCGCTACCAGCAGAATTTCACCACGCTGGTCCAGGCGCAGGGCGACTGGCTGTTCCGTACACGTGAAGACCTGCGCACCGAGTTCGATACCACGCCCGAAGGCTACCGTCGCATGCAACAGCTGCACGACGCGTTCAAGAGCAAGGGCGTCGAGCTTGTCGTGGTGTATCAGCCAACTCGCGGGCTGGTCGATCGCAACAAACTGTTCCCGGCCGACCGCGACAAGTTCGACTACAACACGGCGCTGCGCAACTACCAGGCCATGCTCGGTCGCTTCGCGAAAATGGGCTACACCGTACCTGACCTGTCGCCGCTGACCAACGAGCAACAGGCGCACGATTTCTACTTCCGCGGCGACCAGCACTGGACGCCATACGGTGCCCAGCGCACGGCGAAAATCGTCGCCGAGTCGGTGAAGAAAATGCCCGAGTACGCGAGCATTCCCAAGCGCGAATTCGAGACCCATCTATCAGGTCGCATGGGCAAGAAAGGCACTCTGCATAACATGGCCGGTCAATTGTGCGGCACCAGCTACGCGATCCAGTACATGGATCAGTTCGAGACCGAACCCAAGGGCGAAGCGGGTGACGGCGATCTGTTCGGCGATTCCGGCAACCCGGAAATCACCCTGGTCGGTACCAGTCACAGCGGCAAGAACTACAACTTCGCCGGCTTTCTACAGGAATACATTGGTGCTGACGTGCTGAACGTTGCCTTCCCGGGCGGCGGCCTTGAAGGGTCGATGCTGCAGTACCTGGGCAGCGACGACTTCCAGAAACACCCTCCGAAAATTCTCATCTGGGAATTCTCGCCTCTGTACCGCCTGGATCAGGAGACCATCTATCGCCAGATGATGTCGCTACTGGACAACGGTTGTGAGGGCAAACCGGCGCTGATGACCACCAGCACCACTCTCAAGCCAGGCACCAACGAACTGTTGGTCAACGGCAAAAACGGCATCAAGGATGTGCGCAACGGCAGCAATCAGATCGACATCAAGTTCGCCGACACCTCGGTGAAAACCCTTCAGGCGCGCCTCTGGTACATGAACGGCCGCCATGAAGACCTGAAGATCGAAAAACCTGAAACATCTGAAACCGACGGGCGCTTCTCCTTCGAACTGCGCGATGACAAAGACTGGGCCGACCAGCAACTGCTCGCGCTGGAAGTGCAGGGTCCGGATGCGGGCACTGCGCCTCAGCAGGTCGAAGCGAAAGTATGCAAACGCAACGTGTTCCCGAATGTCGCGCATCAAACCGCGCAAGCCGGGTTATGAGGCTCTTATGCACACTCCAAAACTGATGCTCCCCACCCTTCTCTCGCTGGCAATGCTGTCTTCGGCAGCGTTCACCGCCAGTGCCAGCGCTGCGTCGACACTCGTGCCGCCGAAGGGTTACTACGAAGGCGTCGAGAAATTCAAGAGCGGCGAAGGCAAGTTCAGCTGTGACGCCACACCGCAGCCCTATACCGGCTCGCTGCAGTTTCGCAGCAAGTACGAGGGCTCGGACAAGGCTCGCGCCACGCTGAACGAGGCCTCGGAAAAAGCCTTCCGAGATACCACCAAGGACATCACCACCATGGAGCGCAACACCAGCAAAGTGGTGATGCAGTACATGCGTGATGGTCGTCCCGAACAGCTCGATTGCGCGCTGGGCATGCTCACCACCTGGGCCAAGGCCGATGCGCTGGAGTCCAAGGACTTCAACCACACCGGCAAGTCGATGCGCAAATGGGCGCTGGGCAGCATGTCCTCGTCGTATCTGCGCCTGAAGTTTTCCGAATCGCATCCGCTGGCAACGCGTCAGCAGGATGCGCAGGTCATCGAGGCCTGGTTCAGCAAGCTCGGCGATCAAGTGGTCAGCGACTGGGACAACCTGCCGCTGGACAAGACCAACAACCACTCGTACTGGGCAGCGTGGTCGGTGATGTCCACGGCTGTGGCGACCAACCGCAAGGATTTGTTCGATTGGTCCGTGAAGGAATTCAAGGTCGCGGCCAATCAGGTTGACCCGCAGGGCTTCCTGCCTAACGAACTCAAACGCAAGCAGCGTGCGCTGGCGTACCACAACTACGCCCTGCCGCCGCTGGCGATGATCGCCAGTTTCGCCCAGGCCAACGGTGTCGATCTGCGTCCTGAAAACAACGGCGCGCTGAAGCGTCTGGGTGATCGGGTGCTGGCCGGGGTCAAGGATTCGGGCAACGAATTCCAGGCCCGCGATGGCCAGAAGCAAGACATGACGGACCTGAAAACCGACATGAAATTCGCCTGGCTGGAACCCTACTGCTCGCTCTACGACTGCGGTCCGGACGTACTGGATCAGAAGCACAAGATGCAGCCGTTCAAGAACTTCCGCCTCGGCGGCGACCTGACCCGTACTTATGACCCGACTCATGAGAAAGGCGAGAAAGGCGGTTCGTAAGCACGACGATTGCCAACTGTAGGCGCGCGCTTGCCCGCGATTGCAATGTGTCAGAGGCACATGTGTATCGGACTTACTGGCCCATCGCGGCCAGGCACGCCCCTACAGGGACGCGGAGAGTTGGACGTTTTACCCCTCCATTTCCATGGGGGGTTTGGGGGGGCTTCGGCCCTTGATGTTGGACAAACGGAGAGATAAGGATGGTTTTCTCATCCAACGTGTTCCTGTTCCTGTTCTTGCCGGTGTTTCTCGGCTTGTACTACTTGAGCGGGCAACGCTATCGCAACCTGCTGCTGCTGGTGGCCAGCTACGTGTTCTATGCGTGGTGGCGAGTGGACTTCCTGGCACTGTTCGCAGGTGTGACGCTGTGGAACTACTGGATCGGCCTGCGCGTAGGTAAAGCCGGGGTCAGGACCAAACCCGCACAGCGCTGGCTGTTGCTGGGCGTGGCGGTCGACCTGTGCATCCTGGGCTATTTCAAATATGCCAATTTCGGCGTGGACAGCATCAACGCGATCATGACCTCGTTCGGCCTTGAGCCGTTCATCCTGACCCACGTGCTGTTGCCGATCGGGATCTCGTTCTACATCTTCGAGTCCATCAGCTACATCATCGACGTCTACCGTGGCGACACGCCTGCCACGCGCAACCTGATCGATTTTGCGGCGTTCGTCGCGATCTTCCCGCACCTGATCGCCGGCCCCGTGCTGCGGTTCCGCGACCTGGTGGACCAGTTCAACAACCGCACCCATACGCTGGACAAGTTCTCCGAAGGCGTGACCCGGTTCATGCAGGGCTTCATCAAGAAGGTCTTCATCGCCGACACCCTGGCCGTGGTGGTCGATCACTGCTTCGCCCTGCAGAACCCGACGACGGGCGATGCCTGGCTCGGCGCGCTGGCCTACACCGCGCAGCTGTACTTCGACTTCTCCGGCTACAGCGACATGGCTATCGGCCTGGGCTTAATGATGGGTTTCCGCTTCATGGAAAACTTCAAGCAGCCTTACGTCAGCCAGTCGATCACCGAGTTCTGGCGTCGCTGGCACATCAGCCTGTCGACCTGGCTGCGTGACTACCTGTACATCACCCTGGGCGGCAACCGTCGCGGCAAGGTGGCGACCTATCGCAACCTGTTCCTGACCATGCTGCTGGGCGGTCTGTGGCACGGCGCGAACATCACCTACATCGTCTGGGGCGCCTGGCACGGCGTGTGGCTGGCGATCGAAAAAGCATTGGGCATCAACACCACGCCACGCACCTTCAATGTGGTGCGCTGGGCCTTCACCTTCCTGCTGGTGGTGATGGGCTGGGTGATCTTCCGTGCCGAGAACCTGCACGTCGCCGCTCGTATGTATGGCGCCATGTTCAGCTTCAGCGAATGGCAATTGTCGGATCTGAACCGCGCCAGCCTCACCGGCCTGCAAGTGGCGACGCTGATCGTGGCGTACATCACCCTGGCGTTCTTCGGCCTGCGTGATTTCTATCAGAACCGCGCGCCCGCCAAGCCCAAAAGTGATCAGCCTGTTCAAGCGGACGGCCCTGCCTCTGCAGAGCCAGGTCTGATCAAGGCGGTGCCGGGCGACAAGCCGGGCAGCATCCATCAACCGGGTTACATCGTCGGGACCGAAGCGCAGGTCCAGCCTGCCTACTGGACTGCCGACTGGTCGCGCTACGTCATGCGCGCCCTGATCCTGCTGATGTTCGTCGCCTCGATTCTCAAACTCTCGGCAGCCAGCTTCTCGCCGTTCCTGTACTTCCAGTTCTGAGGACCCTGACATGACCCGTTCATTACGTTTCCTCTACATTTTCCTGTTCCTGGCGATCCTGCTGGTGCTGGGCCTGTGGTCGCTGCGCAGCTTCATCGGTTTCTCCACGTCCAAGGAAACCACGGTGCTCAACGGTCACTGGACCAAGGCCGTGGAAACCCGTTACGACGAGGAGTTCCCGATCAAGCGCCTGGGCACCAACCTCTGGGCGGCGCTGGATTACAAGGTGTTCAACGAAGGCCGTCCGGGCGTGATCCTGGGCAAGGACCAGTGGCTGTACACCGACGAAGAGTTCGACGCCGTCGCCAATGGCGAGCAGAACGAAGCCGACAACCTGGCGATCATCCAGGGCGTGCGCGACACCCTGAAGAAACAGGGCACCCAGCTGGTGCTGGCAATCGTTCCGGCCAAGACCCGTCTGTATCCGGAACATGTCGGCGACAACAAGCCAGCGGCGCTGCACACAGATCTGTATCAGCAGTTCCACGCTCAGGTGAGTCAGGCCGGCATCTTCGCGCCTGATCTGCTGGCCCCACTGCAAAGCGCCAAGGACAAGGGCCAGGTCTTCCTGCGCACCGACACCCACTGGACGCCGATGGGTGCCGAAGTCGTGGCTCAGCAGTTGGGCGAAGCAATCTCCAAAGAGACGCCACTCAGTGGCGATCCGCAGACATTCGTTACCGAAGCCAAGTCCAGCGCGCCATACAAGGGCGACCTGACCAACTTCCTGCCGCTGGATCCGCTGTTCAGCAACCTGCTGCCTAAACCGGACGACCTGCAGCAGCGCAGCACCAACCCGGCCCAGGCGGATGGTGACGGCGGCGACGCGCTGTTCGCCGATAACTCGGTAGCGGTTGGTCTGGTCGGCACCAGCTACAGCGCCAACCCCAACTGGAACTTCGCCGGCGCCCTGAAACAGGCGCTGCACAGCGATGTGGTGAATTACGCCGAAGACGGCCATGGCCCGATCCTGCCGATGCTCAAGTATCTGCAGACCGACGCCTTCAAGAGCAGCCCGCCGCAAGTGCTTATTTGGGAATTCCCTGAACGCTACCTGCCCGCTCACAACGACCTGACCGAGTTCGATCCACAGTGGATCGCCGAACTCAAGAAGGCTCGCGACCCTCAACAAAATCTGGCTCAGAACGCCAACAACTCCAGCTTCGTGACATCCGAGCCGCCCCACCGGGCGCAAAACTAAAGAGGACTACTCAAATGACCTTGCAGAACCCAACTCGTATGCCAACTCGTTCGACCCAATCCGGCCTGCTGAAAACCTGCGTTTTGGCCGCCAGCCTTGGCTTGGTTTCCCTCTCGGCCTTCGCCGGTGGCGACGCGGCCCTGTACGGCCCGACCGCACCGAAAGGCTCGGCATTCGTGCGTGTCTATAACGCCAGCAACGCCGAAGTCAGCGCCAGCGTCGGCAATACCAGCCTCAATGAAGTCGGCCCGCTGGCCAGCAGTGATTTCAGCTTCATGCCGCAGGGCGACTACAGCGCCAAGATCGGCAGCAATACGTTGCCGGTGAAACTGGCGGGCGATCACTACTACACCATCGTCAACAACACCTCCGGCGCACCGCAGCTGGTTGAAGAGCCGCCGTTCAAGAACAAGCAGAAGTCCCTGGTACGCGTGCAGAACCTCAGCGACAAGCCACTGACGCTGAAGACCGCAGACGGCAAGACCGACGTGGTCAAGGCAGTCTCCGCCAAAGGCACCGGCGAGCGCGAAATCAATCCGGTGAAAGTCAGCTTTGCCCTGTTCGACGGCGACAAAAAGGTCAGCGACCTCAAGCCTGTAGCGCTTGAACGCGGTGAAGCGGCCGTGCTGTACATCACCGGCAATGGCAACAACCTGTCGCCAGTCTGGGTCAAGCGCCCGACTTCGACGCAGTAAGCCGATTTGAATAGCCCTGTGGGAGCGAGCTTGCTCGCGAAGAGGTCGGTACATCCGATCTTTTTTGGCGGCCGACGCGTCGTATTCACGCGCAAGCTCGCTCCCACAGGATGGTTCAAGCAGTCGGTGCCAGGTGATGCGGAGCAACACACCATGAGGGCGCCGACCGCAGCGATACAACAACAAGACAGACGAAACGACAGAACAACCGACGTATAGCCCATTCAAACGCTATTGCTATTTGGAGAATTAAAATGATTCCAGTGATCTTGTCAGGTGGCAGCGGTTCCCGACTCTGGCCTCTTTCGCGTAAACAGTTTCCAAAACAATTCCTGGCACTGACCGGCGAACATACCCTCTTCCAGCAGACCCTCGAGCGCCTGCAGTTCGAAGGCATGCAGCACCCGGTGGTGGTGTGCAACAAGGACCATCGCTTCATCGTTGGCGAGCAGCTCGATGCGTTGGGCCTGGAAACTCAGGGCATCATCATGGAGCCGTTCGGTCGCAACACCGCGCCTGCAGTGGCCATCACCGCGATGATGCTGGCCAACGAAGGCCGTGACGAACTGATGCTGGTGCTGCCGGCGGACCACGTCATCGACGATCAGAAATCCCTGCAACGCGCACTGGCATTGGCGACCGTCGCCGCCGAGCGTGGCGAAATGGTGCTGTTCGGCGTGCCCGCGACCAAACCTGAAACCGGCTATGGCTACATCAAATCCACTGCCGATGCCCTGCTGCCGGAAGGCGTCAGCCGCGTCGCCCAGTTCGTCGAAAAGCCGGACGAAAAACGCGCCAGCGAATTCGTCGAAGCAGGCGGCTACTACTGGAACAGCGGCATGTTCCTGTTCCGCGCCAGCCGTTATCTGGAAGAGCTGAAAAAGCACGATCCGGACATCTACGACAACTGCCTGCTGACTCTTGAGCGCAGCAAGCATGACGGCGACAACATCGAACTGGATCAGGCCAGCTTCGCCTGCTGCCCGGACAACTCCATCGACTACGCCGTCATGGAAAAAACCCAGCGCGCCTGCGTGGTGCCACTGGAAGCCGGCTGGAGCGATGTGGGTTGCTGGTCATCGCTGTGGGACGTGCATCAGAAAGACGAAAACGGCAACGTCACCAAAGGCGACGTGGTGGTTCAGGACAGCCGTAACTGCATGATCCAGGGCAACGGCAAACTGGTCACCGTGATCGGTCTGGACAACATCGTCGTCGTCGAAACCAAGGACGCCATGATGATTGCCCACAAGGACAAGGTTCAGGGCGTCAAGCAGATGGTCAACACCCTCAACGAGCAGGGCCGCACCGAGACCCAGAACCATCTGGAAGTCTATCGCCCGTGGGGCTCGTACGACTCGGTGGACATGGGCGGCCGCTTCCAGGTCAAGCGCATTTCGGTCAAACCGGGCGCCAGCCTGTCGCTGCAGATGCACCACCACCGCGCCGAACACTGGATCGTCGTCTCGGGTACCGCACAGGTCACCTGTGACGAAAACGTGTTCCTGCTCACCGAAAACCAGTCGACCTACATCCCGATCGCCTCGGTCCATCGCCTGCGCAACCCGGGCAAGATCCCGCTGGAAATCATCGAAGTGCAATCGGGCAGCTACCTGGGCGAAGACGACATCGAACGCTTCGAAGACGTCTATGGCCGCTCCACTCCTGGCATTGAAGCCGGTGTGAGAACCCAAACCATCGCTCGCTGACCCAACGCTGAAACCTGCTGTAGCGCCCTCGCCCACCCTCTGCGTATTCCCCATCCGCAGAGGGTGGACGGGGGCTTTTTTATGAGTG
>NZ_NKHL01000105.1:36118-50589 GCF_002934685.1 Pseudomonas bohemica | reverse complement strand
GTAACGCAGGTTTCTTTTTGGTTGGCATACATGCACCTCTTGCTCATGTTATGCCCGAACACAAAATTTCTGACACCCTCACACATCCCGTCGCCTATACCCACCAAAAAAACCCGCGCAAAGCACGGGCAAAAGTAGCCGAGTCCTCGAGGAGCTACCCTCGTCCTCGAACGGTCAGTAAACCTTTCTTGAAACGCTCCACCAACAACGCCGTATGCAGTCCTCGCGTCAGCATCGCCGCCTGAACCTCATAACGTCGTGCCGTGCGGCCGAACTCTCCAATAACGGTTCCAGCAAACTTCCCGACGCCTTCCACTTCATCTGCCGGGAAATGCCCCGGTGTCCGCTTGCGGTTGAACGAAGCCATGAGCCAGCCCTCGACAAAAAATAAAGTAGTCGGTCGCGCTCTTAAAAAGCCGCGACCTGTGTCATCGATCAGCGTTCAGTCTTAGGCACTTCGTCCGGCGCCTTCCCCGAGCCCAGTTCAGCACCTGTCTCAGGATTGACGGACAAGTCGGACTTGGTACGCTCTTTCATCATCGTCAAGGTCACCGAATCCTCTTCGCTCAAGGTCACGGAGGCCGTGCCGTCACCACCATCGACCGCTGGGTGCGGGTTTTCGACGTACTGGAAATCTTGATCGCTGTTCCATGGCCCACGTACGTTCGGCTCGCCGTTGGACATGCTGAAGTAAGTCCGATCGAACTCCGGCATGCCCGGTAGTTTGCCCTGCGGAAAGTTCGGCTTGATCGAATGCAGCGCTTTCTCGAACGATAGCTGGTGTGCGATTTCACGGGTCATCAGAAAACCCAGCGCGTCCTTGATGCCCGGGTCGGTGGTGACGTTCATCAAACGCTCATACACGATCTTGGCCCGCGCTTCAGCCGCGATGTTGGAGCGGAAATCCGCGGTCGGCTCGCCGATGGTGTCGATGTAAGCCGCGGTCCATGGGACGCCAGCCGAGTTACACAGCGGCGCACCGCCCCCGTAAAGCAGGCTGGTGATGTGCGAGTCGTTGCCCGCGCCGTTGATATCCCGGTAAAGCTCACCCTCTGCCTGCACGCCCTCGGCCAGCTTGCCTTTGGCGCCTTTGTTGAGCATTACGATGATCGAGCCGATGATTTCCAGGTGGCTCAACTCTTCGGTGGCGATGTCGAGCAACAGGTCCTTGCGACCCGGATCCTCTTCAGCCAACGCCTGGGTGAAGTAACGGGTAGCGGCGGCAAGTTCGCCTTGCGCACCGCCGAATTGCTCAAGGAGTAAATTGGCCAGACCCGGGTTAGGTTCAGCAACGCGCACGGTGTATTGAAGTCGTTTGTTGTGAAGAAACATGGTGTATCTCCCAATCAGGCTATTGCTGTCTATTTGACGAACTGCCAGGGCGCTAGAGAAACAATCGTCCACGTCCGGGTTCGCCAATCCGAGCTATCTCGCTCCTGATATGGGATACAGATGCGATGTGGTAATTCGAAGCAACGTTTGGACTTGCGACGGAAGGAGCCGAGTACGCCCGTGATGTTTAATGCGCACTAACCGACCAGCGGCTATAAAGAAACAAAACGAGTTTTATTGAATTGCTATTCAACAAAAGCGGGAGCGTTAGTTGCTCAAAGCTTAATTAACCAAACGCATGGATACGCGAACCCACATCGCAAGGCCTTGCTCGCGATGGCGCAGCGTGGCCATCTCGTTCGCGGCGACAGGAATCACCTTATCGCGAGCAAGCGAACCTGCGGCGTTGTTCACCCCTCAACTCTGCAACGCATACCGCCGGCAATGCTCCAGATACCCCTGCTCATGACTGCCCACCAGTTGCACCACGCTGGACCACAGCCAGGACGGCGCGTCCAGGGTCTGCGAGCGGTTGGCCTGCAGCTCGCGAATCCACGCGGCACGGGTAGCCAGATCCATCTGTCGCGCGTGGGCGATGCCGACGATCCTGGCCAGATACCCCGCGGCGCGCATGGCTTCGGGTTGGCTCAACTGATCGAGTTCCAGTTTCATGTCCTGCGGCAGCAATTCGCGAATGAAGAAGCCGTGATCAAGCATTCGCGTGGCCAACATGCGATCGCCCAGGCTCGGCGACAGGTGGCGAGCGCCCTCCACCACCCGCCGAGCGTTATCGCGTGGCATGCTGGCCCTGGCTGTGCGTGGGGCGGCGGCGGCCACGGCTTCCTTGATGTCCAGCAGACAGAACTCCTGATCGTCATCGTCGCCGACACCCAGCAGCACGGCATAGCGCAGCAGGCCCAGCGAACTACAGCCCTTGACCCAATACGCCGAATCCAGCAGTTCGACGCTGTCGTCTTTCGAGCGCCCCTTGAGTGACGTCACCAGGGCATGGATTTCGTCGCTGGCGCACAGCGCTTTGAGGGCGCTGCGTTCCGCCTTCGAAAGCGACCAAAAGTGTTTGCCCAACGGAATCGTTGGTCGCATGTCCTCGATGCGTTCCTGCGCCAGATGCTTCCAGGTCCGCTGCACCGCGCTGCGCATGCCGGCCTTGACCTGCGCGGGCCGCTGCGGTTCTTCGTCGCCGGTGTTTTCGAATGCCTGCTCGTAGCCCACCATCATTTCTTCGAGCATGCGCGCGGTCGCGACACCCGGCAGGTCCGAGCCTCGGGCGGCGGTGGCCAGCGACAACGCCAGCCGGACAAGATCATGGACAGGGTTGCCGATGACGGTCTGATCCAGATCGCGGATATGAATGTCGATGCGCCCTTTCAGATCCCCGGTTGGGCCTAGATTCCCAGCGTGACAGTCGCCACAGATCCACACCGGTGGACCGCTGGGCAAGCGCCGACCGGACTGGGAATGCAGCCACTCATAAAACTGCACGGTGCTGCCGCGCACATAAGCGTGAGCGGATCGGGCCATTTTCAGGTTGCGAAGTTGATCGAGCGGTTGCCGACGTGCGGCGGGACGAGGGGTTTTCATGAAAGCATCTTTAAGGGGAGAAGCACTGTAGACCGATGGCCACCGGGGAATGTTGCAAAACGTTTCAACAGCGGTGCCACCCTTCAGCGCCCGTACTGCAAAATGGCTGAATTATCTCGATAACAAGCGATCTCTCCTACATGCAGATGTTTTGGTACGCCCACTTGCGCGCCCGTTTAAGCATGCACATTTTTAATAAGCACTTTTTAGAGAGAACCGAGATGGCCAGCACCCACTTCCGAATCGATTACCTGATCCATGGCAACTACAAAACGTTCTACATTCATTCCCCTGCCATGAACAAGAACGAGGCTTGGCATTGGGCGACCGTGGATGCCGGAATCGGCCAGATCCCCAAATATCGCTCCGATAAAGTTCCGCGCCTGACCCAGCGCCAGGCCGAGTTGCTGGGTCTTACCCATGTGCAATGGAAGTCAGCTTGAGGGCAAAGCTGCCAGTAGCGTTGCCGAAGTTGCCTGTCTTGGTCGATCGATCTACATGTTTGCTCAGCCCCGCCTGACGTTCCTGAAGGGTCATAGTCCTCCTGATGGTGGTTTGTGCGGCGCGCTCATCCGCGCCTTCGGCCAGTTCCATCGATAACGCCATCAACTGACGCGCCAATGTCTGCAAATCTCCAGCGGTGTCGTAAAGAACATGCGCGAGTTCTTCGCACGGTGTGCGCTTCTACCCTGCCCTCCAGTGATGCCCGCAGTCTTGTTCCATAACGCCGGTTGCTCAGCTACCGGGCTTACGTTGGCAGGAAATAAATGGATGCACCTTCACAACAAATTCATCCAGCTGCTAACGTGTCCCGCCACCGCACATCCGTTGATAACTGACAATTCCCAAGGAAAGCCATGTTTGAATTCTTCTTCCTCGCTCTGCTCATCGGCATCGGCGGTACGGCGTCGCTGGACCTCTGGGCGCAATTGCTCAAGGCCGCTCTGGGCTTGCCGACACCGCCCTGGCATCTGGTCGGTCGCTGGTTCGCAGGCATGAGCAACGGCCAGTTCGTACACCGCGATGGCATTGGCAATTCGCCTGAAATCCCCAACGAGCTGAAAATCGGCTGGACCATGCACTACGTGGTCGGCGTCGTCTTCGCCGCAGCGTTGCTGTTGATCTGGGGTGTGCAGTGGGCGCACTACCCGACGTTCTATCCGGCGCTGGTGGTCGGGCTGGTCACGGTCGGCGCAGGCTGGTTCATTCTGCAACCGGGGATGGGCGTGGGCGTCGCATGCAACAAAGCGCCGAATCCGACCGTGGCTCGCCTGCAAAACATTATCGGTCATGTGGTATTTGCTATCGGCATGTATGGCACTGCGCTGCTGGTGGGCTGAAGCGATCGCGCTGTCTCACCCGGTTAAGCTGAACCTCTTCACGACCCACCGGCTCTGAGTCTTCAGGGCCGTCACGGCTGATCACTCCCACTTTACGACGGAGACTCTCATGACCCGGACCGCATTGGTCGTCGGTGCCAGCGGCATCGTCGGCAGCGCCACCACGCAACTGCTGCTGGACAACGGCTGGCACGTTGCCGCCCTCTCCCGCCATCCTTGCGAGGCTGACGGGGTCATTCCGGTGGCCGCAGATCTGCAGAATCCTGCATCAGTGACACAGGCCCTCGACGGTCTGAAGCCAACTCACGTATTCATCACCACCTGGTCGCGGCAAACCACCGAGGCCGAAAACATCAGGGTCAATGCGGCCATGGTGCGCAACGTTCTCGATGCGCTGAGCCCGGCGAAAAGCGTACGGCATGTCACGCTGGTCACCGGTCTCAAGCATTATCTCGGCCCGTTCGAAGCGTATGGCAAAGGTTCGTTGCCACAGACGCCGTTTCGCGAAGAGCAGGGTCGTCTGGAGATCGAGAACTTCTATTACGCCCAGGAGGACGAAGTGTTCGCCGCCGCAGAGCGGGACGGCTTCACCTGGAGCGTGCACCGCCCGCACACGGTCACCGGGGTTGCAGTGGGCAATGCGATGAACATGGCGACCACCCTGGCGGTGTATGCCTCGATCTGCAAGGCCACGGGCCGGCCATTCGTGTTCCCCGGTTCGCGCGTGCAGTGGGACAGCCTCACCGACATGACCGATGCCCGGCAGCTGGCCAAACAGCAGCTGTGGGCGGCGACGACTCCAGCGGCGGCGGATCAGGCGTTCAACGTTACCAACGGCGACGTATTCCGCTGGAAATGGATGTGGGGCCGCATCGCCGACTATTTCGGGCTGCACCCGGCGGCCTATCCACCGAGCCTCTCACCGCTGGAAACACAGATGGCGGAGGACCAGAAGCTTTGGGATGACATCGTTCGCGAGCGGGGCTTGAAGGAGGCCGATATCAACCGCCTGATCTCGCCGTGGCATACCGACGCCGACCTTGGACGGCCGATCGAAGTGGTTACCGACATGTCGAAAAGCCGCGCGCTGGGTTTCAAGGAATTCCAGGCCAGCGATCAGGCGTTTTTCGACGTGTTCGACGAGCTCCGGGCGCGTAAGTTGATTCCGTGACCAACGGCACTTTGCCCCCTCGGCTGACTGACGACGAAAGTCATCTGACGCCGATGGACGGGCACTGCTCCAGAATCAGGGTTTGTCAGCTGACTGCCGTTAACGCCTGAACCGACGCCACCCACTTGCCGATTTCGGCCATCACCCCATTGATCTGCTCGCTGCTGGCCTTCGAATCGGTGTAATAAACCGTGACGATCAGCGGCGGGCGATTGGGCGGCCAGATGACAGCAACGTCGTTGCCGGCGTTATTGCTGCCCGACCCTGTTTTGTCCCCTACCCGCCAACCCTTCGGCAGACCGGCGCGCAGTTTCTGGTCGCCGGTCTTGTTGCTGACCAGCCAGGCAATCAGCTGATCCCGGGAGGCATCCGACAATGCATCGCCCAGTGCCAACCTACGCAAGCTGTGCAGCATCGCGACGGGAGTGGTGGTGTCTCGCGGATCCCCCGGGCGGTTTTCGTTCAGCTTGGGTTCGCGGTGGTCCAGGTGGGTGACCTCATCCCCCGTCGAGCGCAGCCAGTCGGTCAGACTTTCTGGCCCCCCGAAACTGTCCAGCAGCAGGTTGGCGGCAGTGTTGTCACTCAGGGTAATCGCCGCTTCGCAGATCGAGCCGACGCTCAACCCGCCCTCGCCCGTGTGTTTTTCGGTGATCGGCGAATAGGTGACCAGTTGCTCCTGGCCGTAAACGATCATTCGGGAGAGGTCCTCCTCCTTGCGATCGACCCGGGCCAGGACATGGGCGACGGCCAACGCCTTGAAAGTGCTGCACAGGGCAAAGCGCTCATTACCGCGATGGTCGATCAGACGCTGGCTGGCGGTGTCGAGAATGGCGACGCCCAGGCGCCCGCCGTGACGCAGTTCCAGTTCAGCCAGTTTTTGCTTGATGAAGCTGTCGGAGGGAGTGGCGGGATCAGCCGCCAGCGATTTGATGGCCCAGAGCGCAGGGATCGCCATGAGCGAAGCGCCGATCAGGGTTCTGCGTGTAATCAAAATACACTTCCTTGTTGTGGCAGTTGAACAACTTGATCGCCGTAAACAACCGTCTGCCACGGCGGTTGTTACCATGCGGCGATCAATGCAATCAGGCAGGCACGCCCAGAATGATATGCGACGCCTTGATCACGGCCGTCGCGCTGACACCCGGCGCCAGACCCAGCTCGGTCACGGCTTCGCGGGTCACGATGGAGTAGACCTCGGCACCGCCGGTCAACGTGACCACGACTTCGGCGTTGACCGCGCCATCGCTGACGCGGGTGACCTTGCCTTCCAGGCAGTTGCGCGCGGAGAGACGGAAACCGCTGGAGTCGGTCATGAGCATGACCCACGGCGCCTTGATCAACGCCACCGCCTCTTTGCCGACGGCCAGGCCCAGGCTCTTGACGCTTTGCAGGGTAACCACGGCCACCAGCTCTTCGCCGCCCGGCAGGGTCAGGACGACTTCGGCGTTGACCGCGCCTTCCTGGATCTGTTTGACGATGCCTTTGAAAACGTTGCGGGCGCTGACTTTCATGCCGTGATTCCCAGTTATGAATGATGAGTGATGAATGATGAGTGATGAGCAAAAATAGCTGCTCATGTTCAGGGTTGGCGTCGTGTCATTACAACCATAGCGCCGCGAATGCTGACCAAAAAGTCAGGCCAGCAAGTCCTCATAAAACGCGCCATAGGGCTTGGTCGGGTGGGCGATCTGGATTTCCAGTATCCATAGGCCGGGATTGGGCACCGCATCGAAATCGCCAAGGTTGCCGCCCCGATAGATCGCGTGGGGGAAGTCGCAGACGCGATGACCCTTGATCTCCAGGTTGAGGTTCCAGCCCATCGCACCGGCCTGTTCCTCGGCGAAGCGATACAGCTCGATGCCTTCGACCGCCCCGGTTTTCCAGCGCTGCTCGACCACGTCGAACAGGGTTTTCGCCGCGGCAGCGCAGGCCTGCATATCCGGATCGTCGCCCGTGGTGAAGGTGGCCCCAGCGTCCCCCTCGTGCCCCTGCCAGACCGCGCCCATGTCGATGAAATAGATGTCGTCGGCACCCAGCACCGGGTCGCCATCGGAGCGCTGCTTGAAGGTTTTCAGGGTGTTGGCACCGAAGCGGATCAGCATCGGATGCCAGATGCGCTGGGTATCCAGCTCGGCCAGCGCCTGTTTGCCCAGGGCCACTGCTTCGGATTCCAGCATGCCCGGCTTGATGCGCTGGGACACCAGCTCGATCGCTTTCCAGGTCATGGCCTGGGCATGACGCATGGCCTCGATGTCATAGATCGCCCCAACCGCTTCTTTCGCCGCTGCATTCATGTCGTTCCCCGATGTTGCCTGCTGTGATATCGCCATGTTGTTTACTACATAGCCATAGCACTGGGCAATCACCGGTGACGGCTGAATGTGGAAACCGAACGCATCCAGGTGATAAGGCGCAACGTCGCGGGGTTTTCCTGTTCCTCATGACTGGCCGCCAGTTCCCCGGCCAGTGATGCCAGCGACTGCGGCAGCAGCCAGGAAAGCTCCTGCTCGGTCGCATGGAACAGATTGGGATGGTCCTCTTTCTCGAACGCAGGCCATTCACTCATCGCAGCTACTCCCGTAAATCATGTCTCGCGTACATGGATGTTTACAGATCGAGCACCAACGGCCCTGAGGCCGGGACTGCGCAGCAGATCAGCACGTGGTCGGCCGCCGGCATGTCGGCAGGTGGAACCGGGTAATGCACCTGACCACTGACGAGCCGAGTCTTGCAAGTGCCGCACGAACCGCCGCGGCAGCTGTATTCGGGTTCCAGGCCGCGGCTCTCGGCCAGTTCCAACAGGGTGCCGCCGCCAGGCTCCCAGCGCGCCTCCTTGGCAGACCGCTCGAACACCACTGGCACGGACGTCGTGGCAGCGGGCAGCTGTTGCACGGCGACCGGCTGTTCATTGCCCGTGCGCTTGAGGGTCGACGGGCCGAAGGTCTCGGCATGAATCCGCTCATCACGGATGTGCATTGCCCTCAGTTCGTCATACAGCCCCTGGGTGAAGCTTGCCGGGCCACAGACATAAAAATCGAAATCGTCGAACGGCAACAACGTCTTGAGCAGATTCAGGTCAATGCGACCTGCAAGGTGAGCGTCCTGGCCTGGGCGGGCCGGGCTCTCGGGCTGACTCAGCAGGCGGACGGCCTTCAGTTGATCTCCGGCGTTGGCAATCAGTGTGTCCAATTCTTCGCGAAAAGCCAGATCCACCAGACGACGTGCACTTTGAATGAACCAGGTCGACCGCATCCGCCGTGTGCGTTCGCCCTGATAAACGACCTCACGCAGCATCGACAGCATGGGTGTGACGCCAATTCCGGCACCCAACAGCACCAGGGGTCGGCGCTCCTGTGTATTCACCACGAAGCTGCCTTGCGGCGCCCGCGTTTCGATCAGGTCCCCCACCTTGAGTTCGTCATGCAGATACCCCGAAACCAGGCCGTCACGTTTGACGCTGATACGAAAAAAATCATCGGATGGGGCGCTCGACAGGCTATAGCTGCGAATGACCGGCTTGGTCTGTCCTTTAACCGCAAGACGCACTGGCAGATGCTGCCCGGCCTTGAACGCAGGAAGACCGGCGCCGTCGGTCGCTTCGAAATAGAACGAACGAATGCCTGCGCTTTCGTCGGCAATGCGCGCCACCCGCAGCGGCCGCCACTGATCGCGCAAGGCATCGGTCTGCAAGCGCGCCGCGGTTTGCTCCCAGTCGCCGGTCATCAGGCTGTTGGGTGAAAAGCCCTGGAACTCCCAGCGCGATCGCAATGCCGAACGACGTCGCACCACGGCTTCGACCTTGACTTGCCACAGCCGCTCGGCCCCCTGAAATGCCGCGATTTCCGGGCCTTCGAGAATCAGTGTGACGGTCCCGGCCAACTGCAGCAGATCCCCGCGGGTAAAATCGATGAACACCAGACCGGCCTTCGGATTGAGCAGAAAATTGCCCAGCGTATTGAAATGCAGGTTGCCGGCAAAATCCGGGATGGTCAGCACATCGCCTTCGACTCGCACGAAGCCCGCCTGCCCACCGCGATGAGAAACGTCCACCGAGCGACGCGGCCGATCGCCTTCGAGGTCGACGTAGCTGGCGACGAAAAAGGTGTCGGAAGCCCGAATGGTTGCCGCGGCGGCCTCGTCCAGCGCACTCATGCGCTCAGCAACCAGGCGCTGATCGACGTGAGGCAAATCCACCTGTTTGAGTTCACGCAGTTGAATGTACTGTGGGCAGTTGCCGAACGATTGCTCGACGACCACCGAGAAGCCATGCTCGCTGACTTCCCGGACCTGCCCATTGATGCGGTTGCGCCGACGGGTATGCAGGTCGATGCCCAACATACCCACCGCTGCGCCCGGCATGATCCGGCCGCCAATCGGATCATCGGCATCGGGTAGCCGGGCGATGTCCAGTTGCCGGGGATCGGGCGAGGCGATGAAGCCGGCCTGCGCGTCCATCAGGCTCGCCCAGGGCCAGCCCTGCTCATCCACCGCGCCGATGAACAGATACGGCAGGTGCGCGTAGAACTCGCGATGCTGGTCGGGCATGTAGTCGCGAATGACCTTCCTGCCCATGAAGTCCATGCGTTCGGCGACGCCAGCGTGGACCTGCATCTGGATTTCTCCCGGGTGCCAGGGCGTCGGAGTTGCGGAAGGTATTTCGTTCATGTTGCGAACTCCCATAGTGTGAGGACACGGGTTTGGCGGTGACCAGAGGGCTATCGCGGCCTCGCTTCTGCCCTCACACCACCAAACCGGCCTTCGTCGCAGGCATCGGCACGAAGCCTTTGAGGCCCTCGATACGCGCCAGCCATGCGCGCACGTTCGGGTAATCCTCGAGCGAGACATTGCCCTCGGGCGCATGGGCGATGTAGCTGTAGGCGGCGACGTCGGCGATGGTTGGGTGATCGGCGACCAGGAACTGGCGCCCGACGAGGTGCTTCTCGATCACCTGCAACACGGCGTGGGCCCGCTCGATGGTGTCTTTGGGGTCGAAGTCCGCGCCGAAGACGGTGATCAGGCGCGCACGGCACGGGCCGTTGTTGATCTGCCCCGAGGCCACCGACAGCCAGCGTTGCACCTGCGCGGCACCATCGGCATCGGCCGGCAGCCATTGGCCGGATGGATCATGGGCTTTGGCCAGATACACCAGAATCGCGGTGGAGTCGGCGACGATCGTGCCGTTATCGTCAATGACCGGCACTTGGCCGAAAGCGTTGATGGACAGGAATTCTGCGGACTTCTGCGCGCCGTTGGCCAGGTCGACAAAGTGGATGTCCGGCTCGAGCCCCAACAGCGACAGCATCAACTGCGCGCGATGGGAGTGGCCGGACAAAGGGAAGTGGTAGAGCTTGATGGCGTTCATGGGATGGCTCCTGAGGCGGTGGTGAATTGCGGTCAGCGCGGGAGTCGGTTCACCTCGCTGATGGGTTCAATCATCGGCCACCACACCACCAGAGCAGAATCACCAGTAAAAGCAATCCAGCATTTCAGTAAATGAAATGATCGGAGACGGGCGTGGAATGCTAGAGGCTCAGCACCGGATGCTGACGCAGACGCTCAACCGCGAAGTCGACGAAACTGCGCACCCGCGCCGATGCGCGCAGGCCTTCGCGATAAACCAGATGCACCGGCAGTGGACTCTGCTCGAATTCCTCGAGCACCGGTTGCAGGCGGCCTGCCTCAAGGTGCTCCTGAACCTCGTAGCTCAAGCACGACGCCAGCCCGGTGCCGCTGACGGCGGCATTGATCGCCGCCAGTTGGGTCGTGCAGCGCAGGATCGGTTTCGGAGCCGCATTGCACGTCGTAGCCTGGACCTGAAAGCGCCAGTCAAGCGCGCGGCTGCCGGCAGTGCAAAGCACCCGTGCGTGGGCCGCCAGCTCGCCAGGCGCCATAGGCTGGCCATGACGCAGAAGATAATCCGCACTGGCGCAGATCATCTGGCGGACGCTGCCCACCCTGCGCGCCACCAGGTAACCATCGGGCAGATCGCCGATCAGAACAGCGACGTCGACGCCCTCTTCGTGCAGATTGGGAAAGCGATCCAGGTAAGTCACGGACATCTGTATCCCCGGCCAGGCATGCAGATAATCCAGAACCACGGGCATCAGCAGCCGATCGCCGAACAGCAACGGCGTGACCAGCGTCAACAGCCCCCGGGGCTCCACATGCAACCCGTTGGCGGACGCCTCGGCCTCGTCTACCGCCCGCAGCAGGCGCGCGCAATCAGCGGCAAACTGTCGCCCGGTCTCGGTCAGGGTCACGCCGCGGGTGCTGCGTTTGAGCAACTGCTGACCCAGCCGCTGCTCCAGGGCGGCCAACGCGCGGCTCACCGTGGCTTCGGAGATGCCCAGACGACGCGACGCCGCGGCCAGCCCGGATTCGCTGGCCACCGCGTCGAAAATCGTCATCTGCCGATGACGCTCCATCAGGCGCGGCTCCGCCCGGCGGCCTTGATGGCAGGGTCTTGCCGCATGCGCTCGACGCAATAATCGACGAAGGTGCGAACCTTGGCCGACACCTTGCGCTCGGCCTGGTAACAGACATGTACCGGCAACGGCGGCTCTTCGAAATCCTCGAGGATCAGCGCCAGTTCGCCACTCCCGACCTGGCTGGCGACCTGATACGACAAGACTCGCGTCACGCCCCAGCCCATGGTCGCGGCGGTGATCGCAGCCTGATTGGCAGAGACGGTCAGCCGCGACTGCAGATCCACTTGCAGAGGTTTGCCGTCCTCCCTGAATTCCCAGCGCCGAACCAGCGTGCTGGCCGACGACACCACCAGACGATGGTGTTTCAAGTCGGCGGGATGTCGAGGGCTGCCGTGGGCGGCGAGATAGGCCGGCGATGCGCAGAGTACGCGGCGCACCTCGCCGACCTTGATGCCGTGCTGGCTGCTGTCCATCAGATGCCCAATGCGCACCGCTACGTCGATGCCTTCCTCGACCATGTGCGTGACCCGGTCCAGCAACAGCGCGTTGATGCTGACGCCGGGGTGTTGCTGCAGATAACCCACCACCAGCGGCATGACGAACAGCTCGCCGAACAGCAGCGACGCGGTGACCGTCAATTGCCCGACCGGCGCGGCGATGCTGCCGCCGGCGGAATCTTCCGCCTCCTCGAGTTCGCTGAGAATGCGCCGACAGTCGCTGAGGTAACGCTGCCCGGCCTCGCTCAGGTGCACGCTGCGGGTGGTACGCGACAACAGCAGCGTGCCGATCCGTTTCTCCAGCGCCGCCACCGCCCGAGTAACGCTGGGAGCGGACATCTCAAGACGTCGCGCGGCGGTGGCGAAGCTGCGCTCTTCGCAAACCGCGATGAAGACCTGCATTTCCTGAAATCTGTCCATGAACGGGCTCGGCTGTACGGCGGACTTTTGAGAGGGGGATAGGATAGTAGCGTTTCGATCTGGAAAGCGCTGGGTCAGTGGCAGAAGAGATGTCTGCCACTCAGCGTTCGCCAACGAGCTGGCACCACAGGCACCGGCTTGTTGATCTGAGTTGCGGACCAGGCAGGTTCAACGGTAGGAGCGCGCTTGCCTACGATGGCCCGCGGTGGAGAGGTACATTCAATACACTTCGAAGGTCAGAAAGAGCCAATCGCGGGCAAGCGCGCTCCTGGAATGCGCTCGACATCCCGGATCGGCTCGATCCCCATGGGAGAAGCCTTCGGCATCTCCCATGGATACGGTGTCGTTCAACCGAGAATCAGCTCGCGAAGGCGCTCAGAGCCATTGACGAGCCATCAACCACATCCCGAAACCCAGGGCCATCAGGGCCCATGCCAGCAGCGGATGAAACACCACCCGCCAGGCCAGCGCCCGGGGTTCGAAACCGACGCCGTGGACGAAGCCACCAGCCACGCCCCACATGATCAGCATCAGCAGGCTGTGGGAGTAGTGACCGTTGGCGTCGAGCATCGACGCCGGGTGAATCAGCAGCACCAGACTCAGGGGCACCGCCATCAGCCAGGACAGTGCCCGACCGATGGCATGCCTGAACGGTGCGTTCAGCGCCTCAGCGGTCACGACCGTTCTCCACGGCCATGACGTCCGAAGATTCCAGCCACAGGGCGTTGATGATGCCGAAGCTGCAGGCCAGCAATACGCCAAGGATCCAGGCGAAATACCACATGATGTTCTCTCCTCGGCTCAGTACAGGCCGTGCGGGTTATGGTCGATGTGCGCGGTGGTGACCTTGCCCCACATCTTGGCGTAGCACCACAGCGTGTAGCAGAGGATCAACGGCACGAAGATGGCGGCTGCGATCAGCATGATGATCAGGGTCTTGTGACTGGAGACGGCGTCCCACACGGTCAGGCTCGACGCCGGATCCAGGCTCGACGGCATGACGAACGGGAACATCGAAAAACCTGCCGTGCACAGTGCGCCGACGATGGTCAGGCTGCTGCCCAGGAACGCCATCCTGCCGTGCCCCGCGCTGGCGCCGAGCAGTGCCAGCAGGCCACCGAAGATGCCCAGCAGCGGCGCGATGACGGTCAAAGGATGCTGGTGATAGTTGGACATCCAGCCGTGATTCGAAGCCTCGACCGTTTTCGCCAGTGGATTGAGCGCAGCGCCTGCATCGAACGCCGAGGTGATGGCCAGGCCTTGAATCCCGCCAAGCAACAGCCACACGCCTGCACCAACGAACGACAGCAGAAAAAGCAGCGCCAGCCATTGCGCCGCGCGCCGCGAACGACGGGCAATCGCGCCCTCGGTACGCATCATCAGCCAAGTGCCGCCATGCAGCCCGAGCATGCTCAGGCTGACCACCCCGGCCAGCAGACCGAACGGGCTGAGCAGTTGCCAGAAGTTGCCGTGGTAACTGGAGCGCAGGGTGTCATCGAACTGGAACGGCACACCCAGCAGCAGGTTGCCGAAGGCCACGCCGAACACCAGCGAAGGCACCAGACCGCCGACGAACAGGCCCCAGTCCCAGCTTTGCCGCCAGCGGGTGTTTTCCAGCTTGCTGCGGTAGTCGAAACCGACCGGACGCACGAACAAGGCGAACAGCACCAGCAACAGCGCC
>NZ_NKHL01000105.1:0-36108 GCF_002934685.1 Pseudomonas bohemica | reverse complement strand
CCGCCGGCAAGCCGTGGCGCCACAGATGTACCGCCTTGATCTACCTCGTTTAGTATCACGCCATTCCTCCACCCGCCACCGCCACGCACACGAGGACCTGTAGATGCTCGATACCGCTGCCCATTCCAACGTCGAATCCCTGCTGTATTGGATGAACCAGCGTTCGTTCGTGGTGCTCACCGGTGCGGGTATCAGCACGTCTTCGGGGATTCCTGATTACCGCGACAGCGAGGGCGTGCGTCGGGGGCGGCAGCCGATGATGTTTCAAGAATTCCTCAATGACCCGCAGGCGCGGCGGCGCTATTGGGCGCGGGCGATGCTGGGCTGGCTCAGGGTTCGCGCGGCGCAACCCAACGCAGCTCATGAAGCGCTGGCGGCGCTGCAAAACCACGGCGTCATCAGCGGCGTGATCACACAGAACGTTGACACCCTGCACGATCAGGCCGGTAGTCGCGATGTGATCGAGTTGCACGGCAGCCTGCACTGGGTGCTGTGCCTGGATTGCCATCAGCGTACCGAGCGCGATGTGATTCAACTCACGCTCATTGAGCAGAACCCGTATCTGGCAGGGGTCGATGCGGTGCAGGCGCCCGATGGCGACACGCTGCTCGATCCGGCTTTCGAGGAGCGTTTTCAAGTACCCCACTGCCCCCATTGCGGCGGTGGGCGGATGAAGCCGGACGTGGTGTTCTTCGGTGAAAACGTCGCGCCGCCGACTGCCGTCAAGGCCATGACCCGGGTCGAAGAGGCTGACGGGTTGCTGGTGGTGGGTTCGTCGATAATGGCCTTTTCGGCATTTCGCCTGTGCCGCAGGGTTGTCGATCAGGGCAAGCCGCTGATCGCGATCAACCTGGGCAAGACGCGGGCCGATGAGTTGCTGGATCTGAAGATCGGTGGGCCCTGTGAGGTGTTGTTGCCGGAGTTGGCGCGGCGGCTGATCGAAGTCTGAAACGGATTACTGACACCACGCAAAACCACTGTGGGAGTGAGCTTGCTCACGAACGCTGACTTCCGGACGCAGGATATATCGTGGATTTCAGGGCGTTCGTGAGCAGGGTCACCCGCGCAGGGTTGGCTAGCCGATGCAGGATTCGCGTTAGCGCTTGATCCCCGGCAGCGCGGCCAGCGCCCGCTCCCACACTTGCCGCGTTCTGACCCACACCACCTCCTGCCAATCCGGATCCGCTGGGTAGAACTGCTCCAGCAGCCCCTGTTTGATCCTGCGTCCGGTTTCATCCAGCGGGTCGCCATACAGATGCAGCCAATGGTCGTCGCGCAGATGCCCGTGCACCTGGTCGCCCGCATACGTGCCGCACTCAATGACAAACGGCATCAGATGCACGCCGGGCAAGGTGTCCAGCAGCATCTGCGAGGTGTAGCCGGTAGACGTCGCCGCCACACCGGTCGCGCTGACCTTGTTGGCCCCGGTGATCAGGGTGAATAGCCACGGCCCGAACAACGCTTTGGCATCCTCCAGTGCCAGATACGCCGATTGGACGATGCTCATCAGCATCGGGTGTCCATAATCCCCGGCGCCAGTGTGCAGATCGAAACATGCCGCCACCTCGACATCGCTCAGGTGCTTCTCGACGATGCTGCGCAACGTGCGGTTCGACCAGCTCGGGGCCTTCCCGCCGTAGAACAGCCCATCGGCATACGCGTATTGCCCCGCCTCCACCACCGACATCAATCCTGACCAGCCCTGCTCGGCGATGGCCGCGTTGAAAAGCGCATCGGCCTTGTCCCGCTGCGGCCCCTGCAACTGCTCACAGGCATAGATGGCATGCACATCGTGATACGCCCGGTTGTCGGGCAGCGGCTTGCTGAAATCCAGGTAATTGCGATTCTGGTCGAGATTGTCTTCGTTGACCCGACGCATCCACGCAGTACCCCAAGGGTTGATCAGATGAATCATCATTATCGCGACGCCCTCGGGCAGTGCGCGGTCCTTTAGGCTTTCCAGCCAGCGACTCTGGCAGTCCGAGCCGTAATAGCCCTCCACACCGTGGGTGCCGCTCAGCGCCACCAGCACACGCTTGGCATCGGGCGCGCCCAACCAGGCGACATCGGTGAACAACGCTTCGCCAAATGGGCCGGCCGTCGGATGCGGATATTCGCTCAGGATCGCGCCCGCCTGCGTTGCCGCCTTTAGAAAGCGCTCGCGCAGCCGGCGATAACCGGGCTTTTCGGGGAAAAACTGGCTCATCAAAACCCTCATGGATAAAGGCAAAACAACCGTCCCCGCAGGCTCTGGGCACAGTCACGCGGCCGACGCATCAAAAATGTTACAAAAGCACAGCTTTTTGGCACATTTATTTCAAGTGGAACGGACGTACCACGAGAGCACGCCCCATTCAGGCTGAAAATCGTGAGTCTACGCTGCCCACCGGTGCGCAACACGCACCAAGGTGCAGGAAACGGACATTACCCCGTCCAATAATAGTGCAGGACGCGAACCAAAAGTCTGGCGTCCATCGAGAAGGAATTCGATACGTGTCTCACATGTCTATGCTATCGGTACCAAAACTGCATCACGCCTCGCGCCGCCCATTCGCCAACGTCGGTGACTCGTCCGCTTGGCGCCGCTCGCTTGACCCCCTCCGTATAAACCATCGACCCGGCACGTTCTTGCGTCTGACTTTCTGATTTCCACGTATTCGAGATCTTCAACGCCAGGACTGGCGTTTGTCTGCTCTTTTATTTTTTGCGTTCAGCGACATGTCGCTTTTTTGTTTATGGGTTCTGACGGAAAGACAACAATCACGCAATTTATATAAACGGGACATTCCCGTATAGAAACAGCGCACATAGTAAATCGCCATCATTTATTAGTTGGTGGAACCCGCTCGACCCAAACAAAGGCATTACAACTCTACGACCCTGCAGCCACACTTTCACAGGAAGCGCCCCATGCGAAGTTAGTACCTCATGCACCAATTCGACGCTCCGTTCGCGAGTTTGGTGCGCCGTTTATAAGCCGTGAATATATCGACCTTGGCGAAGTATCTTGCGCGATGTCGAAGGGCGCGATCACCCTGGATTTTTTCAATTGGTTCCAATGGTTCCTGTCAACTCACATCGGAACTAATCTGCGATTCGATAAAAAGTTACAGGAATGCGACATCAGCACCCGGACTGCGCAAAACTACGCGCCAGAGGGCCTGCATGGCATAGCGGTTGCTAAGAGTGGCTATGTACCCACGCAGCTACACCGCCGTACATAACCGTACACGACAACAAACCAAGGATTAGCGATGCCGTCTCCATAGCCATTACAGCAACATCTCTTCCGATATAAAGCTGACACTACCCTGTCTGCTTGCAGGTGTTTTGCGCCTTATGAAAGTGCAAGCATCAGGCATTCGAACATTTACCCAATGTTTGAACGGACTCTTATTGCCCTTCAACTACCCGAGGGAGCTTTAATGAA
Organism: Pseudomonas bohemica; assembly: GCF_002934685.1. Lineage (GTDB taxonomy): Bacteria > Pseudomonadota > Gammaproteobacteria > Pseudomonadales > Pseudomonadaceae > Aquipseudomonas > Aquipseudomonas bohemica. Next base: position 32,678 of record NZ_NKHL01000105.1, on the reverse strand, counting down.
CGACGCGGTAAAGACGAAAGCAATGCCAGAACCGTCCCCGGATGAACTTTCCAGGGTGTGGCCGAGCATTCCTTTCAAGGAAAACACTTCACGTCCTGGCGGGTTGAACAGGCCGCAAGTGTTGATATTGATTGCCGCTTCGGTCCTTATTCATGGCGCCATCTGGTGGTACATGCAAACAGCAAAATCCGAAGTACCGGAAGTTGCCCCGCAAGTGCCTGAGATGACGGTCGAGCTGACCAGCCCGACGCCGCCGACGCCGGAACCACCACCTCCCGAGCCGCCGCCACCGCCACCGCCCCCACCTCCTCCGCCGCCTCCAGAACCGGAACAACCGGTGGAGGACCCGGACGCCGTCAAACCGCCGCCCAAACCGGTGGACAAACCCAAGGTCGAGAAGCCCAAACCGGTCAAGAAACCGGAGCCGGTGAAGAAACCGACCCCGCCTGCGCCGCCCGTGCCCGCCGCACCGAGCACGCCTGCGCCCGCGCCGACCCCTGCCCCAGCGCCTGCTCCGGCAGCCCCCGCACCTGCTGCACCGGTCAAGGAATCGGCTGCGATCTCGGGGCTGGCGAGCCTGGGCAATCCGCCACCGGAGTACCCCGGCGCTGCTTTGCGCAAAGGCATGGAAGGTCGAGTGATCCTGCGCATCAAGGTCTTGCCCAACGGCCGCGCAGGGAGCGTCGAGGTGACCAAATCCAGCGGCAAACAGGTGCTGGACGACGCGGCAGTGGAAACGGTGCGCAACTGGAAGTTCATTCCGGCCAAGCGCGGCGACACGCCGATCGAGGGCTTCGCGACCCAGACCATCGATTTCAAGTTGCCGGAATGACCGGCAGGCAAACCACAGACAACTCTTATATAGCTGGTGAGGTGAAACCATGAACGAATCTCTCTCTTCCATGATTGTCCCTGGCGTGCTCTGGGCGCTGGTGCTGTTTTCGGTGCTCAGTTGGGCACTGTTGCTGATCAAGTCCGCGCAATACCTGCGCCAGAAGAACCAGAACAGACAGTTCACCAAGGCCTTCTGGACCGCGCCAGATCTGCTCACCGCCGCCGAACACGCCACGCAATACCCCGGCGCCCTGGCGCGCATCGCCAATAGCGGTTTCGAGGCGATGTCCGTGGAAGAAACCCCACGCACCACTCAGCAGCTGGCCCACACCATCAACCGCTCGGACCGTCTGGAGCGCAACCTGCGCCAGCAGATCCAGAAAGAACGCCGCTCGCTGGAAGCCGGGCAAGCCATCCTCGCCAGTATCGGCAGTACCGCGCCTTTCATCGGTCTGTTCGGCACCGTCTGGGGGATCATGGAGGCGCTGCAGAGCATCGGTGCCAGCGGCTCGGCCAGTCTTGAAACCGTGGCAGGCCCTATCGGTCATGCCCTGATCGCCACCGGCGTGGGGATCGCGGTCGCGGTACCGGCGGTGCTGATTTACAACTTCTTCCTGCGCCGCCTGAAGCTGGCCGTGGCCGACATGGACGACTTCGCCCATGACTTCGACGCCCTGGCCCAGCGCAGCGCCTTCGCAATCAACCGTCAGCCGATCGCCCAAAAGAATGGCCAGACCGTTCGGGAGGCGAGCTGATGTCTTTCTCTACTCAAGACAGCGACGAAGTACTCAGCGAAATGAACGTCACGCCGCTGGTGGACGTGATGCTCGTGCTGCTGGTGGTGTTCATCGTCACCGCGCCGCTGATGACCAACGCGATCAAGGTCAACCTGCCGAAAACCGACGCCGTCGCCCCCGCCGAGAAGAAAGACCCGGTGGTGGTCAGCGTCGATCAGGACGGCAAGTTTTACCTTGCCAAGTCCGAGATCGCCCCGGAGTCGCTGGAAGTCAGCCTCAAGGACGTCAAGGCCAAGGACCCGGAAGTTCGGGTGCAATTGCAGGCCGACACCAGCGTCAACTATGGCCAGGTGGCCAAGGCGATGGCGTCCATCGAGCGCTCGGGGATCACGAAGATTTCGGTGATGACCTCCAAATGACGCGCGCATGAACTGAGGGCTGCGCCAGACGCGGCCCTGCACACCCAACTCCCGATGTACCGGCCGTCCGTGGATTTGCCATGGAGGGGAGCGGCTTGCTTGAAAAACGGATTTCCCGACCGCCACAACCGCGTCGGAGCAACGAGGGCTCACAAGGCCATTTCAATAACGTCTGGAATAAATCGGAAATTACCATGCTGATGAGTTTTCCTGGTTTTACCCTCAAGCCACTGGCTATCGCGGTACAACGCCATCCACGGGCCCTGATTTGTGCCTTGGCGATGGGCATGGGATCGGCGTATGCCGCCGACAGCGCCGACGCCACTGGCGGCAATGACGTGGCCCCGGCCAGCGAAGCCGCGGTGCCGGTGGCCGCGGCGGCAGTGCCGGCCACAACCCAGTTGCAACGGGTTGAAGTGACCGGTTCGGCCATACGCCGGGCCGACGCGGAAACCGCGGTGCCGGTGACGATCCTGCGCGCCGAAGAGCTTAAAAAGCAGGGCGTGACCACCACCGAACAGATGGTTCAGCGAATTACCGGCAGCCAGTCGATGTACAACAGTTCAGGCTCGGTGGGCGCCTCCACAGGCGGCGCGTCGTACGCCGACATGCGCGGCATCGGCGCCAACAAGACCCTGGTCCTGCTCAATGGCCGCCGTCTGGCCAACAACGCCCTGTCCGGCGTCGGCACACCCAATGGCAGCGCCATCGACCTGAACATGATCCCGTTCGCCGCCATCGACCGTATCGAAGTGCTGCGTGACGGCGCATCAGCGCTCTATGGCACCGACGCTATCGGCGGTGTGATCAACTTCATCACCAAGAAGTCCTTGACCGACGGCACCCTGAGCTTGGGCGGCGACACGCCGACGGCAAGCGGTGGCGGCGCCAGCAAAGACGCAAGCGCCAGTTGGGGCTTCGGTGACCTGGACGAAGACCGCTTCAACGTGATGGGCGTCTTTAACTACAACAAGCAGCAGAACCTGGACGCCAATGATCGCGGCTTCGCGAAGGATTACGCGCCCGGACGCGGCCTCGACCAGACCTCGGGCACCGCGTTTCCCGGCAACTACTATCAGGGCAACAACAGCGCCAACCCACTCGGCCCGAACTGCGCAGGCCCCAGCCTGGTCGGCGTTAACGGAGTGTGCCGGTTCAGCACCCGCGAGTACATCGATCTGGTTCCGCAGACCGAGAAAACCTCATTCTTCGGCAGAGCCACCGGCAAGCTCGCCGAAGACCACAACGTCAGCCTGGAATACTTCTGGGCTCGCAACAATAACGCCACCAGCATTGGTCCTGCACCGCTCACCGGGCTGAGCATCGACCCCTCCTCGCCGTACTACCCGGGCAACGGCATCACCCCTGGCCCGACCAGCTTCGACCTCGACCCGACTCAACCGGTGGATACCGCCTGGCGTGAAACCGCGGCGGGCGCTCGTGGCAGCAAGGACGAGAACACCAGCCAGCGGCTGCTGCTGACCTTCGACGGCACCGTCGGCGGTTGGGACTACAACGTCGGCGCGTCCTACAACCAGAACAAAGTGATTTCCTCGGTCACCTCCGGCTACGTCAGCGATTCGGCGCTCAAGGCCGGTCTTGCCAGCGGCCTGCTCAACCCGTTCGGGGCGCAGTCGGCAGCCGGTCAGCAATACATCGAAAACGCCGCCTACCACGGCGAATACTCAACCGCTGTCGGCCGTGTGTATGGTTTCGATGGGAAAATAAGCCGCGAGATCGGTGACTGGTTCGGCGCCGGTGAGGCGGGTCTGGCACTGGGCGGCGAATACCGCAAGGAGAAGCTTCACCAGAACTACGAAACCTTTGTCGACGACATCAGCAGCCTGGGGCTGGACTCGGCCGGCACCGTGTCCGGTGATCGCAGCGTCAAGGCCCAGTACGCCGAGCTGAACGTACCGGTGCTCGACAGCCTGGAACTGTCCGCCGCCGTGCGTCACGACAAATACAGCGACTTCGGCAGTACCACCAACCCGAAATACTCGTTCCGCTTCCAGCCGTTCAAGGAACTGGTGATGCGCGGCGCCTACAGTGAAGGTTTCCGCGCACCATCGCTGTATGAACTCTACGCCCCACAGAGCCTGAGTTACAGCCAGGGCTATTACGACGACCCTACCCTCTGCGCCGGTGGCACGGTACAGCCTGGCGGTCAGGCCGGTCGCGACTGTAACCAGCAGTTCCTCAACCTCAGTGGTGGCAACGCCAACCTGGCGCCGGAAAAAGCTCGCAACGTGACATTGGGCTTCGTTTATCAGCCGATCAACAACCTGTCGATGGGTCTGGATTTCTGGTGGATTCACATCTCCAACCAGATCCAGTCGTTCCCCGAATCCACGGTGTTCAACCAGTCGGACCTCTACGGTGATCGCATCATCCGCAATGCCGACGGCTCGATCGCCAACATCGTGACCGGCAACTCGAACCTGGGCATCGTCAAGACCAGCGGTGTCGACGTCACCCTGGATTACCGCTTCCCGAACACACCCTATGGCCAGTTCGGCGTGGGTCTGACCGGCACCTATGTCGACCGCTATGACTTCCAGAACACCATCAACGGACCGTACACAGACAAGGTCGGGGACTTCCAGGGCGACGGCGTGATTGCGCGCTGGAAACATGTGTTGATCGGCAGCTGGACACTGGGCGACAGCCGGGCATCGCTGACCAACCGCTTCACCAGCGGTTACAACGATTACGACCGGGCCACCAACGGCAACGTGCCTTCGTATTCGTTGTGGGACCTGTCGGTAGGTCACACCTTCGAGAAAGTGCTGGATGTCGACGCTGGAGTGAAGAACCTGTTCGACCGCGATCCGCCGTTCACCAACCAGGCCTACAACTTCCAGTCCGGCTATGACCCGCGTTATGCCGATCCACTGGGCCGCACCCTGTTCGCCAAGGCCACGTACCACTTCTAAGCGACATCCTTCGTTGCGCTCCTGCTCCGGCGTAACGAAGTCCTTCTGCGAAATCGCGCCCCCGGCTTCAAGGTCTCGTCCACCTTTCTCCGGCCGGGGGATTTTTCCCAGCGCTTTGAGTGCGCAGCCCTGCAAACCAAGGATTGCCCGAACATGTGCGTTTCCCCTCTTTCGTTGCGACGCCTGCTCCCCGGCATCGCACTGCTGTATACGGTGGCGTTTTTCATCTCGTTCCTGTCCGGGGTGCCGCTGGCGATTGCCGCGCCTTTGCATGCGCTGACCGTGTACGGCGAGCCGCCCAAATACCCGGCCGATTTCAAGCACTTCGATTACGTCGACCCCTATGCGCCCAAAGGCGGATCCCTGAGCCGCGCGGCCGAGGAAATCGGTCAGTACAACTACCTGTCGCCCTATGTCGATCAGGGCATATCAGTGAGCCAGATCGACACCTGGGTCTATTCGCCACTGGCCTATCGTTCACTGGACGAGCCTTACACCGTCTACGGGCTGGTCGCGGAAAAACTGGAACGCGATCCAGACAATATGTGGGTGCGCTTTTACCTCAACCCCAAGGCACGTTTCGACGACGGCACCCCGATCACCGCCGAAGACGTGCGCTACACCTACCAGACCCTGATCACTCAGGGCAGCTTCAGCTATCGGCCGTTGTATGGCGACGTCAAGGACGTGGTCATCGAAGCACCGGGGCAGATTCGCTTCGACTTCAAGAGCAATCTCAATCGCACCCTGGCGCTGGATCTGGCGAGCATGCGGGTGCTGCCGGAGCACTGGTGGAGAAACCGCGACTTCGCCAAGGGCGGCGGTTTCGAGCCCCCGCTGGGCAGCGGGCCGTATCGGGTTTCCCGGGTGGATGCCGGGCGCAGCGTGAGTTTTCAGCGGGTCAAGGACTGGTGGGCCAAAGACCTGTCGGTCAGTCGCGGGTTGTACAACTTCGACACGCTAACGGTGAATTTCTACGGTGATGTCGACGTCGCCCGGCAGCTGGTTCAGGCGGGCAGCTTCGACTATAACCGCGAGTTTTCGTCGGCCGGATACGTGGTCGGCTACACCGCGCCGACGCTGCAGGATGGGCGACTGCAAAAGACCATTCTGGCGAAAAAGCGCCCGGTGGCGGGACAGGGTTTTGTGTTCAACCTCGACAAGCCGATGTTTCAGGACCGTCGCGTGCGCGAGGCGCTGGCCATGCTCTGGGATTTCGAGTGGATCAACGGCCAGATCATGCGCAACTTCTATGTGCGCGAAGAGAGCTACTTCCCCAAGAGCGAAATGGCCGCCACCGAGCCGCCGGACGCTCAGGAGTTGAAGATTCTCGAGCCGCTGCTCGGCAAGATCCCCGATGAAGTGTTCAGCCAGGTCTGGCACGCGCCGAAAACCGATGGCAGCGGCTACATTCGCGACAAGCAGCTCAAGGCGCTGAAGCTGCTGGCCGACGCCGGTTGGCAGGCGAAAAACAATCGGCTGGTCAATGCTTCAGGCCAGCCACTGGAGTTCACCTTCCTCGACGGCCAGGGTGGTTTCGAGCGGCTGGTCCTGCCGTACAAACGGGTGCTGGCGCAGATCGGCATCACGTTGAATTTCCGCAGGGTCGATTCGGCGCAGTACATGAACCGGCTCAACGCCCGTGACTACGACATGATCGTGGTCACCCTGCCCAACAACGGCAATCCGATCCTGTCGCCGGGGCGGGAGCTGTACAACCTGTTCGGTTCCCAGAGCGCGCGGCAGATCGGCAGTTCCAACGCCATGGTGCTGCGCGACCCTGCGGTGGATTCGCTGATCGATGGCCTGGTGGCGGCCAACAGCCGCAATGACATGCTGCATTACGCCCATGCGCTGGACCGGGTGCTGCTGTGGGGTTTCTACATGATTCCGAATTACTACTCGCAAGGCACCCCGGTGGTGTACGCCAACCGTTTCGGCAAACCGAAGGTCGAGCCGATCTACGACGTAGGCCTGGAAAGCTGGTGGCAGGTCAGCCCGACGCCCTTGACCAATGAGCAGATGGCCGCGCGCCTGGCGCCGCAAACCAGTGCGCAATCCACCGCACAGCCCGCTATAACCTCGGAGGCTCGCTGAGATGCTGGCGTATGCATTGCGGCGTCTGCTGCTGATCGTCCCCACCCTGTTGTGCATTCTGGTGGTCAACTTTCTCATCGTGCAGGCGGCGCCCGGCGGTCCCGTCGAACAGGCGATTGCCCGAGTACAGGGCCTGAGCCCGAACGCGGGTGTCGGGGGTGGCGGCGCAGAAGTCGCGGCGTCCGGCAGTGCCAGCCGCAGTTCGCAGGGGCTGGACCCTGAGTTGGTCGAAGCGATCAAGCATCAGTACGGTTTCGACAAGCCGATGCACGAACGGCTGTGGCTGATGCTGACCCACTACGCGCAGCTGGATTTCGGCAGCAGCTTCTTTCGCGGCGCGACGGTCACTGGTTTGATCGCCCAGAAGCTGCCGGTCACCCTCTCGCTGGGGCTTTGGGCGACGCTGATCACCTACTTGGTCTCGATCCCGCTGGGCATTCGCAAAGCCGTTCATCATGGCAGCCGCTTCGATGTCTGGAGCAGCACGCTGATCATCGTCGGCTACGCGGTGCCCGCGTTTCTGTTCGCCATCCTGCTGATCGTGGTGTTCGCCGGGGGCAGCTATCTGAGCTGGTTTCCGGCGCAGGGGCTGATCTCGGATGACTTCGACAGCCTCTCGAGCCTGGGCAAGGTGCGCGATTACCTGTGGCATCTGGTGCTGCCGGTCAGTGCGCTGGTGCTCGGCGGGTTCGCCACCCTGACGATCCTCACCAAAAACAGCTTTCTCAACGAGATCAGCCGCCAGTACGTGGTCACCGCCAGGGCCAAGGGCCTGAGTGAACGTCGCGTGTTGTACGGCCATGTGTTTCGCAATGCGATGTTGCTGGTGGTCGCAGGCATACCTCAGGCGCTGATCGAGGTGTTTTTCGCCGGCTCGCTGTTGATCGAGACCATCTTCGGCCTGGACGGCATCGGCCGCATGAGCTACGAAGCGGCGGTATCGCGCGACTACCCGGTAGTGTTCGGCACGCTGTTTCTGTTCACCCTGTTCGGCCTGCTGATCAAGCTGGTGGGCGACCTCTGCTACACCCTGGTCGACCCGCGCATCGACTTTTCCGCGAGGAGCGCCTGATGTTTGAGTTTTCACCGCAAAGCAAACGGCGCATGGCCCATTTCAGGGCGAACCGACGAGGTTGGTGGTCGCTGTGGATTTTTCTCGCGCTGCTGTCGATCTGCCTGTGCGGCGAGCTGATCGCCAACGATCGGCCGCTATTGGTCAGTTATCAGGGCAACCTGTATTACCCGACCTTGCATCAATATCTGGAAACCGATTTTGGCGGTGAGCTGCCGTTCGAGCCGGACTACGCCAGCGACTACGTGCACAGACTGATCGAGTCCAAGGGCGGCTGGATACTGTTCGCGCCCATTCCCTTCAGCTACGACACCGTCAACTACGACCTTAAGGAGCCGTCGCCCAGCCCGCCCAGCGCGCGCAACTGGCTGGGCACCGACGATCAGGCGCGGGACGTGATGGCGCGGGTGCTGTTCGGCACCCGGGTGTCGATCCTGTTCGCCTTGCTGTTGACCGCCATCAGCACTGTGATCGGCGTGTTCGCCGGGGCGATACAGGGCTACTACGGCGGGCTGGCGGATTTGATCGGTCAGCGCCTGCAGGAAATCTGGTCGGGGCTTCCGGTGCTGTATCTGCTGATCATTCTCTCCGGTTTCGTCGAGCCGAATTTCTGGTGGCTGTTGGGGATCATGGCGCTGTTCTCCTGGCTGGCTCTGGTGGACGTGGTGCGTGCCGAGTTCCTGCGCGGGCGCAATCTGGAGTACGTCAAGGCCGCCCGCGCCCTGGGCTTGACCGACAGCGCGCTGATGGTGCGCCATATCCTGCCCAATGCCATGACCAGCACCCTTACCTATTTGCCGTTCATTGTGACCGGCGCCATCGCCACCCTGACGGCGCTGGATTTCCTCGGTTTCGGCATGCCCGCGGGCAGCGCTTCCCTGGGCGAACTGATCGGCCAGGCCAAGCGCAACCTGCAAGCCCCCTGGCTGGGCCTGACCGCGTTTTGCGCCTTGGCGCTGATTCTTTCCCTGTTGGTGTTCATCGGCGAAGCCTGCCGTGATGCCTTCGACCCGCGAAGCTGAGGATGCGCCATGAATGACACATTGATCGACATCCGCGGGCTGCGGGTTGCCTTCAACGGCAGCGAAGTGGTGCACGGCATAGACCTGACCATCCGCCGTGGCGAGTGCCTGGCGCTGGTGGGCGAATCCGGCTCGGGCAAGTCGGTGACCGCGCATTCGATCTTGCGCCTGCTGCCTGCCCGAAGCGTTAGCACGCAAGGCCATATCCTTTACGACGGCGTCGATCTGCTGCACGCCAGCGACGCCCAGTTGCGCCAACTGCGCGGCAACCGCATCGCCATGATCTTTCAGGAGCCGATGACTTCGCTCAATCCACTGCATACCGTTGAAAAGCAGATCGGAGAAATCCTGGCGATGCATAAGGGCCTCAAGGGCAAGGCTGCTCGCGAGCGCACGCTGCAATTGCTGGAGCTGGTAGGCATCCATAACCCGCTGCACCGGCTGAAGGCCTATCCCCATCAACTGTCTGGTGGCCAACGGCAACGGGTGATGATCGCCATGGCCCTGGCCAACGAACCGGATCTGTTGATCGCCGACGAACCGACCACAGCGCTGGATGTGACGGTACAGGTGAAGATCCTCGAACTGCTCAAATCCCTGCAGGCCCGTCTGGGCATGTCGCTGTTGTTGATCAGTCATGACCTCAATCTGGTACGACGCATTGCGCAACGGGTTTGCGTGATGCGCGGCGGGGAGATCGTCGAGCAGGCCGACTGTCAAACCCTGTTCACCACCCCACAGCACCCCTACAGCCGCCTGCTGATCAACGCCGAACCCGACGGTGAACCGGTACCCAGCGTGCATCCGCAGACCTTGCTATCGGTGGACGCGCTGAAAGTCTGGTTTGCCCTGCCCAAACCGCTGTTCAGCCGGGAAAGGCAGTACATCAAGGCAGTGGACGGGGTGAGTTTCGAGTTACTCAAGGGCAAGACGCTGGGAATCGTCGGCGAGTCCGGGTCGGGTAAATCGACCTTGGGTCAGGCGATCCTGCGGCTGATCGACTCCGAAGGCAGCATCCGTTTTGGCAACAAAGAGCTGAGCCTGCGCAGCCAGCAATTGATGCGCCCGCTGCGCAAACGCATGCAGGTGGTGTTTCAGGATCCGTTCGGCAGCCTCAGCCCGCGCATGACCGTACAGCAGATCATCGCCGAAGGCTTGCTGACCCACGGCATCGGCACCTCGCAGGAACGCGAGCAGACCGTCATCCGGGTATTGCGCGAAGTTGGCCTGGATCCGCAGAGCCGGCATCGCTACCCGCACGAGTTTTCCGGCGGCCAGCGTCAACGCATCTCGATTGCCAGGGCGTTGGTGCTGGAGCCGGATCTGATCCTGCTCGACGAACCGACGTCGGCGTTGGACCGCACTGTGCAGAAACAGATCGTCGCCCTGCTGCGTGACCTGCAGATCCGCCACGGCCTGACCTATCTGTTCATCAGCCATGATCTGGCGGTGGTCCACGCACTGGCCCACGACCTGATCGTGATCAAGGATGGCAAGGTGGTCGAACAAGGGGCGTCGCGCAAGATTTTCGCCAATCCGCAACAGGCGTATACCCAGGAATTGTTGAAGGCGTCGGGGCTGGTGTTTGGACGGTAATGCTGAGGTCCATTCGGCCGATGGCCACCCTCGGCATGTAGGTGTTCGCTTGCCCATGATCGCGATATCTCTATGACATGTTCGTCATTGGACACATCTCAATCGCGGGCAAGCGCGCTCCTACAGGTGTGCCATCGAAGCTTAGGACTGGGCCTTGATCAACGCCTGCAACGAGGCATCGAATTTCTGCAAGGCATTGACCTGCACATTCCGCTGTTCATTGATCTGCGCGGCGATTTGCGGCGCGCGTTTGGTGTGGGCCCAGATCGGCGACATGGACTTGGCGTCGCTGCCCTCGGCCTTACCAATAAACTTGAAATCGCTGTCGAAGAATTCAGCCGAGATGCTCGCCTGCACGTCCGAACTGCGCTCGGTGATCAGCTTGTTGCGGGTGTCGAGCAGCACGATCACGTCAGGGCGCGCAGCCAGCACGGCATCCAGATTCTCGTAGAATGCCACCGACGCGAACTGCTTCTCCAGGGATTCGGCGAACCCGTTGATTGCAAGCTGGGGATCGGAGCTGTTGACGTAGGCGTCGGTGATCCGGCTATCCGTCAGGCTGGCGACGACGCCGGTGCGTACCGCGGCGTTGTAGCGCTCCATGTAAGCCAGGCTGGCGACGGTGTTCTGGGTGAAGATCACGCCAACGGTCTGGGTGTGCTTGAGGGTCACGCTGGAGGCCGGAGCCGACCCACGAAGTTGGGCGTCCTGCTCGTCGGAATAACGCGGTGCTCCAGGCACGGCACAACCCGCCAGCACGGCGATTAACGCAAACAGGGCAGTAATTCGAAGTTTCATCGGGCTTTCTCCAAAGGGGGCTCAAGGCGTGGGGCCATCGTGAGCCTTCGATGAAAAAAGCAGAACTCGACTCGATCAATGATGAACATTGATCAAAGCAATAGTGAGCTTAGCCGCGGGCCATCGCCCTCGCGCTCAGCACTTGCGCCAGCAGCAGCGCCCCCACGCAGAGCAGTGCGTCCCGCAGACCGATGGCGTGGGCCGCGAAGCCGATCAATGCCGGGCCGAGCAAAATGCCGCAGTAGCCGATGCCGGTGATGACCGCGATGGCCAAGCCTGCGGGCATCGCCTTCTGCGCCCCAACGACGGAACAGTACACCGGGAAGGTGTTGGACAGCCCCAGCCCGATCAAGGCGAAGCCCGAAAAAAACAGCGGCCACGGCTGCAGCAGCACCGCCATGGCGAACCCGAGCATGACCAGCAGGCCACCGCCGATCAGCAGCTTCACCGCGCCAAAACGCTTTCTCAGGTAATCGCCGGAAAATCGGCCAGCGGCCATCGCCAGGGAGAACACCGCGTATGCTCCTCCGGCAACCGCCAGATCGATCTGATGGGCGCGGTTGAGGAACACGGCGCTCCAGTCAAGGATGGCCCCCTCGACCAGCAGCGCGATAAAACACAGCACCCCAATGATAAGCACCCTGACCGATGGCCAGGCGAACGGGGCGGCGGGATCATCGGCACCATGAGGCACCAGACGCGGGGCATGCCAGAGCAAAGTGGCAGCGACGATCATGACTACCACAGACACTGCCAGCAAGGGCGATGCACCCGCCCATAACAGCAGGCTCATGAGCAGCGCGCTGGCGATGCCGCCCAGGCTGAACAAGCCATGAAAGCCCGACATCAGCGGGCGGCCGTGATCGCGCTCCACCATCAACCCCTGCACGTTCATCGACACATCGATGCTGCCCAGGCCCGCGCCAAACACAGCCAGGCTCACGGCCAAAGTGCTGAATGACGAGAGCGTGGCCAGCAGCGGCAACATCGCGCAGATCAGCAGCCCACCCACCACCGCGACAAAACGACAGCCCTTGCGGGTGGTCATCGCCCCGGCCAGCGGCATGGCCAGCATCGAACCCAGGCCGAAGCACAACAGCAGCAGGCCCAACTGCGCCTCCTCAAGCCCTGCTCGCTCCCGGGCGAACGGTACCAGCGGGGCCCATGCGCCGAGCGCCATGCCGGACAGCAGAAAGGTCAGGCGATAGCTCAACAGGTGAATGAGCGTGGGAGTTTTGAGGGGTTGGGCGATGGACAAGGGGTATCAATCCGAAATTCAAGGTTTAAAAGGATGTGATTGCGCCGCAGAGCTTCGGATCGACACAAAACTGTGTGGGAGACGTCTTAACCTTCGACGTCCCCCACACGTACAGCGGGGTTGCGCCCATTGGCGTCAAACAATGCATGCAGAGCCGTTACATCATCGGCGCAGCCATGCTGACGACACGCAATGCCAATCCTTCATAGGCGTCCAGGGTGATAGTGAACTCGCCCGCCTCGGTCAGATCGCCCTCGACACGCTCGTTGATAATGTCCACTACGGGCCCCGGCGCGATACCCGGCAGGTGCAGTGTTTCGACGATGGATTCGGCACTGAAATTGAGCGCGGTAATCTGCGTGCCCTTCCCGGCCGGCAGCTCATGAACCATGATCAACAGGCCCGGATGCTCAACGTCCGGAATCAGGATCTGGCGGCTGGCAGCGATGTCATAGGCGCGGCGCACGGCGAGGATTTTCTTCAGCTGCGAGGCGAAGGAATCCGACCGCTGGAGTTGATCCGGCAAGCTGCCATACAGCGTCTTGGGGCGTGGCATGCCACCGGCAGAAATGTCGGCGTCCGGGTCCAGGTCCACCAGATCGTAGGCGCCGCGATGAATCCAGCGCGTGTCGCCATCACCCATCAGGTGCGCGACCTGCTCGGCCGGCAGTGGCAAGGCCCCCACCAGATCCCAGCCCGACAAGGCAAACACCCCCGGCTGCATGGCGTTGAACATCACCAACAGCAAGTGGATGTGCTTGATTTTCTCGACGTCGGCATCGGTGATGCTGTCCAGATCGCGAATGCCGAGCGCGGCGGTGATGATGCTCGCGGTGGTGCAGGATACGCCGTTGGTCACGAACTTGAGGTTGTACGGTGCATGCTCACCGGCCAGATGCTCGTACATCTCTTCGCGAATGTGCTCGCGCAGGATGTTGCCGGGGAAAGTCTGGCCTTGATACAGGTACTGATCGTGGGCGTGCAGGGTCCAGAAATGCACCAGTTCGAGGGTCAGTTCGTCGTGGTTCTGCAAGGCGTGGATCAGTGACGCCGGGTCGATGCCGAAGTCATGCACTTGACGCAGCATCAGGCGCAGGAATTCGGTTCTGCCGGTCAACAGCGCGTGCTGGTAAGCAGGCCGGGTGATGAAATCATAGGACAGGTCGGCGCCACCGTGGGACATCGCGGCGATGTCGTCGATGGTCAGGTTCAACTCTTGAAAACTGAAGCCGCCCGCCTTGCGAATCGCGCCCGCCAATAGCTGGTTGCCGGTAATCGACAGCGGGTGACTTTCCGACCAGGCCGTGCCTTCGGCCTTGCGCTCGACACCGAGGAAGCCGTTGGCGTCCAGACGCAGCACCCGCGCGCCCATCACGTCGATCGCATGCAGCGCATCGCCGATGATCATCTGCTGCGCGGCGAAGCTTGGGTCCAGCCAGTTCAGCGATGGCTGGCCTTCCTTGAAATAGTGCAGATAGACCCAGCGCCGGGCCTTGCCGTCGACGCCAGTGATGACCGGTGTGGCGCTCCAGTCGGTTTCCTTGACGCCCGGTTCGAAGAAGATTACCCGCTGCAGCTGGCCGACGATGTAATGCTTGTCCCGCAGTGCATCGACGATGGCGGGCGGCAGGTTCACCGCGTCGCGGCCGGCAGGCACTTCCGGCAGCAGCGGCCAGTCCTCTTCCTTGATCTCGACCATGTGGTAGAGGCCCGGGTATTCCTCGTAAGCCAATTCGGCCAGGCGAAAATCCGCGCCCTTGCCGGTGTGGGAAGGAATCACGTCATCGACGATCACCGCGTTGTGCGCGGCAGCGATACGGCTGAGGTTGAGAAATTGCGCATCGGTCCCCAGTTCGGCGTCGACTTCGAAGCTGATCCGGTCGAAATTGCCGTCGATGCTGGGCGTTTTCTGCCGACCTTTCAGGCCACCGGAGGCTTTCAGCGGGCCGTTGTGGATACCTTGAATACCGATTTCCGACAGGGCATGCCAGAGCTTTTCGTCGCCCAGGGCTTCCAGAACCGAACCGCCTTCGCGGGTGATGATCGATGCCGGGTAAGCGGTGAACCATACCGAGGCAATTGCCGACGCGTCACGAGGACGGGCCTGGGCGTAGGGGCGTTGCCAGAGTCGGCCCTGGCCGCCATAGAGTTTGGCGCGTTGCTGTGCGGCGTGGAGCATCGACTGCTCAACCAGCCATTCCACGTATTGCTTGTCCGGTGTGGTCATAGGGTCCAGGGTTCCGCCTTCAAATAGATTGGAGAGGACGCCCAAGGCGCTTATGCGCGCGATTCGGGACGATCCTGTCTACGCCGTTGCTTATGTCTATGAGCGTTCATGGACGTAAACGTTGCATCGAAACTGAACCCGGGCTGCACCGATGCCGATCAAACCCGCGCGGCGTTGACGATGAACTCCTGATACCCCGACACAATCACGTACACCGCGAAGTAGCAAAAGATCGCCGCCGATACCCAATAGGAATACTTGAGCAGCCTGTCGCCCAACAGACGCCCGCCGTGGCTCGCGGCGAAACAGATGAACACGCACCAAGCCACGCCCGCACTGAAAAATCCGCAAAGGAAGAAGGCAGTGCTCAAGCTGCCATGTCCCCCCGCTCGCGAAATCAGCGCGCCGCCAACCGCCGCGAACCAGAGAATTGCGGTGGGTGAAGACACCGCCAGAAACACGCCTCGGGAAAATTCGCGCAAACCCGAGCGGTTGTCCGCATCACCGGCAATCGCCAATCCGCTGTGGCTGCTCAGGGCAGACAGCACCATCTTCATCGCAAAGCCAATCAGTAACAGCGAACCGCCGATCCACAGCGCCCAGCGCACCCATTCGTATTGCAACAGCACGGTCATGCCGGCCAGCGCCAGAATCGCGTAGAACAGGTCGCCGAAGCAGGTTCCCAGCCCTAGCCAGAAACCCTGCAGATACCCGCGTTGCATGGCCAGCGTAATCATTGCGATGTTGGCCACGCCAATGTCCAGGCACAGGGAAAGGCTCAGCAAAAAACCGCTGGTGAACTCCATTTTTGATATCCGTCCGGCCGCAGTGAAAAGAGGAGGTGAAAAAGACAGCGCGCAGGATAGCGGGATTGGACAGGTTTGCCGATGGCGACGTTGTCGCAAGGGTCAAGAACCGTGACGCTCTGCAGCAGCCGGCTTGCTGGCGAACGCGGTGTGTCCGCCGCCACAATGGGTGCAGACAGAGCGCCCGCCCGGATCGGCAGCGCTCTGGCAAACAGACGCATTTTTCCTCGCGCAGCTATGCCGATTGCGCGAGCGCTGAGTAGAATTCCAAATCGTGAACGCTGAGCTTGGGAGCCGTTGGCGTGGAACTTCACATTGTCATTCAAGGCCGTAAGGACCTTGCGAATCAGCTGTATGACCAATTGCGTGACAATATCGAGTCCGGGCGTCTGGCCGCGGGCGTGCAATTGCCCCCCAGCCGCCTGCTCGCGGCGCAATTGGGACTGTCACGCAAGACCATTTCCGACACCTACAGCCGCCTGACCTACGAAAACTATCTGATCGGCAAAATCGGCAGCGGCACCTTCGTCAACAGCGTAAGCGCCCACACCCCGCGTACTCGGATCAGCTCGGCGCTGGCCAGCCAGAAATCGGTGAAAAAATGGCAGGACATCACCCTGCCCCTGCGCCACCCGACGCTGGAAGACACGCTGCGCTGTGATTTCGTCGGTGGCGCCACGGCCAAGACCCAATTCCCCCACGACGACTGGCGACGCTGTACCCAATACGCGCTGCGGCAGATGGCCCAGGCGCGAGGCTTTTACAGCCAGCCGGAAGGCTTGGCGCCGTTGCGTAGCGCGATCGCCGGTCACATCGCCTTCGCCCGCGGGGTCAAATGTACGGCCGAGGATGTGGTGGTGTGCAACGGCGCGCAGCAGGCGCTGGACCTGATTGCCCGGGTCTTGATCGAGCCTGGCTGCACCGTGGCGATGGAAGATCCGGGCTACACCCCGGCGCGGCTACTATTCGCCGCGCAGGGCGCGAACGTGGTCGGAGTGGCGGTGGACAGCGAAGGCATTATCGTCGAGCAGATCCCCGAGAACGCGCATGCGATCTACGTCACGCCGTCCCATCAAATGCCGCTGGGCATGCCCATGAGCGTAGCGCGGCGTCAGGCGTTATTAGAGAAGGCCAGCAGGATCGGCGCGATCATCATCGAGGACGACTACGACAGCGAATTCCGCTACGAAGGACGTCCAACCGACTCGCTGCAGAGCATGGACCCGTTTGGCGTGGTGGCGTACGTCGGGACCTTTTCAAAAACCTTGCTGCCGGAACTGCGACTCGGTTACGCAGTACTGCCCAAGGTCATCCTCGAAGCGGTGACCAAAGCCAAACAGCTGACGGACTGGCACACCTGCACGCTGCCGCAGTGGGCGCTGACCAAGTTCATCAGTGCAGGTCTATTGAACAAACACATCCGCCGCTGCCACAGCATTTACGCCGGGCGCCGCGAGCGGATCCTGGCGCGCTTTACCGGGGATCTTTCGCCGTGGATGGAAGCGATTCCGTCCACCGCAGGCTTTCATATGGCGGTGATGTTCAAAGTGCCGATCAACCTGGGGTTGCTGGTCGAACTGGCGCGCAAGGTTGAAATCGGGTTGTACCCGTTGACCGGGTTCTACCACAACGTGCAGCCCCGTAACGG
Organism: Pseudomonas bohemica; assembly: GCF_002934685.1. Classification (GTDB taxonomy): domain Bacteria; phylum Pseudomonadota; class Gammaproteobacteria; order Pseudomonadales; family Pseudomonadaceae; genus Aquipseudomonas; species Aquipseudomonas bohemica. The sequence goes on along the minus strand of NZ_NKHL01000105.1, from coordinate 15,228 downwards.
GCTGATTCTGGGATTCGGCGCGATAGAGACGCTTGACATCGATCCTGCGCTGGATCGGTTGCGCGCGTTGTTGATTCAGATCGCTTGACGGTAAACACCGCAAAACCTGCAGATGCCGACTTGCTGGAGAACGCGGCTTACATCGGCGCCTGATACGCTGAATGCACCAGCAAGCTCGTACAGTGATTGTGCTCATGCGCGTAGACGTATCCCGCAAATAGGCAATCTCGCGGCTGGCCGGGTAGCCACCCAGCGGCATTCGATGGAACTTCCAGACCTCGAGCCTGCCGACTAGAAAGGCACCGGACACACCGTCCGCTGACAATGGAGGCCCTCTCATGCCTGATTCAAACGGCAAGGTTCGTTACGCAGTCGTCGCAGGCGGCTGGATTTCCCAAGGCGCTTTCATGCCAGGACTGGAGCAAACCGACAACTCGGTGATGACTGCGCTGGTCACTGGGGATCCGGTCAAAGCCGACGAGCTTGCGGCCCTCTACGACCTCAAGAGTTATCACTACGACGATTTCCCCACCCTGCTGGGCTCGGGCGAAATCGACGCGATCTACCTGGCAACGCCCAACTTCCGCCACCGCGAATTCGCCGTTCCGGCCTTGGAGGCCGGCATCCACGTTCTGCTGGAAAAGCCAATGGCTGCCAGCGAAGAGGACTGCCTGGCCATCGCCGAAGCCGCGAAGCGTTCGGGCGCCAAGTTGATGGTCGCCTACCGCCTGCATTTCGAGCCCGGTACCTTGGAAATGGTCAACCGCGTGAGGTCCGGAGATATCGGTGAGCCGCGCCTGTTCACTGCGACGTTCGCCCAGACCACCGACCCTGCCAACCACCGCATGCAAAGCGGCTTTGCTGCCGGTCCGGTCGCCGATATGGGGCCGTATCCGATCAATGCCGTGCGCAGCCTGTTCGGTGCAGAACCTCTGGAGGTGCACGCCGTCGGGGTCAAGACGCCAGGGCGGGATATCAATACCTTCGACACCGTGAACATAACCCTGCGCTTCGCCGAAGAACGGCTGGCGACCTTTACCGTCAGCTACAGCCTGCCTTCCAGCGAGCGCTTCCAGTTGATCGGCACCAAAGGTGAATTCGAGGCCTCGCCGTGTTTTGGCTTTGGTGAAGGCGTGGCGATTGCGTACAGGGCGACCATCGACGGCACGACCACCGAACACAGTCATCCGGTGGTCGACCAGTTCGGCGGCGAGACTCAGTATTTTTCCGGTTGCATCCTGCAGGATCGCGAGCCTGAGCCGGATGGCGATGAAGGTTGGCGCGATGTGCGTATCGTTGCTGCCGTGGAACGCGCGTTGACCACCGGACAGCCACAGAAGCTGGAGCCGCTGCCGCAGCGTCCCGGCATCAGCATCGAGCAGGCGCGCAGGCTGCCGTTGGCCAAGGTGCCGCCATACATCAATACCGACGAGCCAAACGCCTGACTCCGGCTTGCAATCTGTAGAGCAACTTACCCGCGATGGTGTACTGTCGGTCACCTTCGCGGTGTCATACATTGCGCAGCGCGGCTAAGCCCGCGCCTACAAGGCGTGCGCTTGGCGCCGACCCGTGGTGCGTGCCGAATGTGCACACCTTGCGGGTATAAAATTGCAGTTATATGATGTCTGTTAACTTTCGATGACCCTTCGGGCCTTTTCGTCTTCACGCTTCATGCAACCTCACGGATTCCCTGTCAGGCGCACCGCCTGATCGTTTCGACCCAAAAATAACAGGAGAAGCAGATGCCTAATGTTCTCGGCCAGAACTTCATCGGTGGCGCCCGTAGCGGCCTCGGTGAAGCGCGCCACAAGAGTCTGGATGCCACCACTGGCCAAGCCCTGCCCTACACCTTCCATCAAGCCACCGACGGCGAAATCGACGCCGCGGCCCTGGCTGCCAAAGAAGCTTTCCTCCAATACCGCCAGCTGAGCCCGGCTCGCCGCGCGGAGTTCCTCGACGCCATTGCCGACGAACTGGACGCGCTGGGCGATGACTTCGTTGCGCTGGTTTGTCAGGAAACTGCATTGCCTGCCGGTCGTATCCAAGGTGAGCGTGGTCGCACCAGCGGCCAGATGCGCCTGTTCGCCAAAGTGCTGCGTCGCGGCGACTTCCTCGGCGCGCGCATCGATCAGGCGCTGCCGGATCGCAAGCCACTGCCACGGGTCGACCTGCGTCAGTACCGCATTGGGGTAGGCCCTATCGCAGTGTTCGGCGCCAGTAACTTCCCGCTGGCATTCTCCACAGCCGGGGGCGACACCGCCTCTGCACTGGCCGCCGGTTGCCCGGTGGTGGTCAAGGCCCACAGCGGCCACATGGCGACCGCCGATCTGGTGGGCCAGGCGATCGTCCGCGCCGCCGAGAAAACCGGCATGCCCAAGGGCGTGTTCAACATGATCTTCGGCAGCGGAGTGGGCGAAGGGCTGGTCAAGCACCCGGCCATTCAAGGCGTCGGCTTCACCGGTTCCCTGCACGGCGGTAACGCCCTGTGCAAGCTGGCGGCGGAACGTGCGCAACCGATCCCGGTGTTCGCCGAGATGTCGAGCATTAACCCGGTAGTCCTGCTGCCAGGCGCACTGGCCGCCCGTGGCGCGACCATCGCTGGCGAACTGGCAGGCTCCGTGGTCATGGGCGCCGGCCAGTTCTGCACCAACCCCGGCGTGGTGATCGGTATTCGTTCCCCTGCCCTGACCGCGTTCACCGAGCAGCTCAAAGACCACATGGGTGGACAGGCGGCGCAGACCATGCTCAACGAGGGCGGCCTGCGCAGCTACAGCAAGGGCGTGCAGAAGCTGCTGGACCACCCAAGCGTCACCCACCTGGCGGGCAAACCGCAGGAAGGCCGTCAGGCCCAGGCGCAACTATTCAAGGCTGATGTGAGCATGCTGCTCAATGGCGACGAATTGCTGCAGGAAGAAGTCTTCGGCCCGACCACGCTGCTGATCGAAGTCGCCGACGACGCTGAACTGAAAGCCGCCCTGCTGGCCTTGCGCGGTCAACTGACGGCCACGCTGATCGGTGAAACCGCCGATTTGCAGAAGTACCAATGGCTGGTGCCGGTGCTGGAAGAGAAGGTCGGTCGTATTCTGGTCAACGGCTACCCGACTGGCGTGGAAGTGTCCGACGCCATGGTCCACGGCGGTCCGTATCCAGCGACCTCAGACGCTCGCGGCACGTCCGTCGGCACCTTGGCGATCGACCGCTTCCTGCGTCCGGTCTGCTATCAGAACTACCCGGACAGCCTGCTGCCCGCGGCGCTGCAAAACGCCAACCCGCTGGGCTTGAAACGCTTGGTCAATGGCGAGTGGAGCAGCGACGTCATCGCTTGATGCGCGCTTGATCCGCTAAACGAAAAACGGCGCGTCCCGCACAGGACGCGCCGTTTTTTTATGCCCGCAGCAGGCATTGCCAGCGGCGACGCGGGCCATTAGCATCGCCGCCAGCTTATTTACCCCGTTACGGACATGACATGAACGACGAACTACAGATCATCGAGCTGCTGGAAGGCACCGGCAAAGCGGCGGTCAAGGGCGCGCTGATCACCACGCAATACACCGGCACACTGGAAGACGGCACGGTGTTCGATTCATCCTCGGAGCGCGGCAAGCCGTTTCAATGCGTGATTGGCACCGGTCGGGTGATCAAGGGTTGGGATCAGGGCCTGATGGGCATGAAGGTTGGCGGCAAACGCAAACTGCTGGTGCCCTCACACCTGGCCTATGGCGAACGCAGCATGGGCACCCGCATCAAGCCGCATTCAAACCTGATTTTCGAAATCGAACTGTTGGAAGTGCTGACGCGAGAGGATTGAACAGAGCACGACGCAACGGCTCATCGTGTAGCAAGGCCGCCGGCGGCAGCGATTTCAATGCCGCCGCTGGCAGCACGCCGGACTGTTGCACGGAGCGGCGCAGACCGCTTACGAAGCGACCCCCGCCCCCGCCTTCATCAATACATTCGCCAGCTTGCGCGCCAGTTCCTCTTCCTTGTAGGGCTTCTGCACGATCAACTGCTGGTCGACATCGAGAATATCGATGTCGGCAAAACCGGTGATGAACATGATCGGCAACTCCGGATGGTCGCGTCTGACAATCTCCGCCAATTCGGCTCCGGTCATGTTGGGCATGGCGAAATCGGTGAGGACCAGGTCGATGCCGGTGTCGATCTTCTTCAGCGCGTCGTCGCCGTTCTCCGCTTCTACCACTGAATAGCCCAATGAACTGAGCATCATCGCCGTCACCGAGCGCACGTCCGGGTCGTCGTCCACCAGCAGAACAGTGCGATGCAGATCGTCCGGGTTGGCATGGCCAGGCATGTCCGAAAGGCTTATCACCGGGTTGGCGATCCGGGCGATACTGGGCAGGAACACCTTAATCGTGGTTCCGGCGTTTTCGGCGGTGTCGATACTCACCCCACCGCCGGACTGTTTGGCGAAGCCGAAGACTTGCGCCAGCCCCAGTCCCGAGCCCTTGCCCACCGCCTTGGTGGTGAAGAACGGCTCGAATGCCTTGGCCAAAACCTGCTCGCTCATGCCGCAGCCCGAGTCACTGACCGAGAGCACCACGTAAGCGCCGGGATCCGGGTCTTCAGGTCGTTGCGGCAAGCGATAGACGATCTCGTTCCCGGTGCTCAGACGCAGCTGACCACCCTGGGCCATGGCATCGCGGGCGTTGATCGCCAGGTTGAGGATGATCATCTCGGTCTGCGTCGGATCCACCAGCGCGCTCCACAGATCATCAGCCATTTCCGTTTCCACCCAGACGCTGCCGCCCAGTGCCCGTCCCAACAGCTCGCGCATGCCGCCAATGGTGTCGTTGAGATTGAGCGCCACCGGCTCCAGCCGCTGACGTCGAGAGAACGACAGCAACTGGCTGGTCAACTTGGCGCCGCGCTCGCCTGCCGAGCGAATATTCTGCAAGCGCTGGGGTGATTTGGTGAACACGCCTTTTTCCAGGTCCCGTGCCAGGAAGTTAGCGCTGGTCAGGATAACCGTCAGCAAATTGTTGAAGTCGTGGGCAACCCCGGCGGTCAGCTGCCCGACCACCTCCAGTCTTTGCATCTGCTGCAAGGCGGCTTCGACCCGCTCGCGTTCTTTGATCTGATCGCGCAAACGCTTGTTGGTCGCCGCCAGTTCATCGACCACCGCGCGCTCGCTGGTGATGTCGCGCACGGCAGCGTACATCAGGCCCTCGTCTGGCACGATGGTCCAGGACAGCCAGCGGAACCCTCCGTCGGCGTGGCGCATGCGGTTGACGAAACGCGTCGTCACGTTGCCTTGGGCGACGCTGGCGGTCTCGCGCAGCGTGGCTTCCAGGTCATCAAGGTGGATCAGCTCGCCCAGCGACTGTGCGTCGAAATCCGCACGGGTCCAGCCAAGCGTTGCTTCCCAGGCCGGGTTGAGGGCAATCGGGGTCATGTCAAAGCGCAGCACGCCGAGCAATTCCCGTGACAGCTCCCACGTGCGGTCCCGTTCCCGGGTTCGCTGCACCACTCGCTCACCGAGAATCTCGTTGAGTTGATGCAGCGCCTGTGTCGCCTGTTTACGCTCGCTGATGTCTTGCATCACTCCAGTGAAGCGCACGCACTTGCCGTCTTCGAACAGCGAGCGGCCATTGGAGAACACCCAACGCTCGGCGTCGCCATCCACCAGCAGCCGGTGTTCGATCTGGAATCCGGTGTCAGCCGCCAGCGCCGCCATGACCTTGCTTTGCAGCAGATCGCGGTCGTCCGGGTGGCAGCGGGAAAACATGAAGGCCATGCTCACCGGCGCGTCGGCCGGCAAACCGTAAAGGGTTTTGCAGCGTTCGTCCCAGAGCAGGGTTTCGGTGCGCGGATCGTAGGTCCAGACACCCATTTCCGCGGCCTCGATCGCCAGGTGCGCGCGCACCTCGGCGTCTTGCAGGGTCGCTTCGGCGTACTGACGCTTCTCCCGCTCACGAACCTCGGAAACGGCGCGAACCACAGCCTTGGGCAGCATTTTCAGGTTTTGCTTGAGCACGTAGTCGATGGCGCCCATGCGCATCATTTCGACCGCGTGCTGCTCACCGAAAATACCTGAAAGGAAAATGAACGGCGTTTGCGGGGCAAGTCGCAACGCCGTGTTGAGGACCTCGGGGCCGGACGAACCGGGCAGGAGATAATCGCTGAGAATAAGGTCGAAACGCCGGGCCAGCAGCTCCCGCTCCACGTCCTGATGGTTATAGACCAGGGTGGCGTCGATTTTGAGCCCACTGTTCTCCAGCACGAGCAGCGTCAGTTCAGCGTCATGCGGACTGTCTTCAACCAGAAGCAACTTGAGTAGCGATAGCGGCATGAATAGTCGTCATTTATTGCGCGAAGGCCTTCGCCGCCAGCATGTCGCGGGACAGATCAGGCCATGAGTCCAGACAGCTCAGGAGCCCGGACGGCGTGTCAGTCGCAATGAACCTGGCGGCGGCTCGTTGAGAACGGCCCAGAAAATCCCCAGATCGGAGATTGCCGAGACGAACTCCTTGAATTCGACCGGCTTGACCACGTAAGCGTTCACTCCCAACGCGTACGCGCGTTGCAAATCCGGCTCCTCGCGAGAAGAGGTCAGCATCACCACAGGAATGCTGCGTAAATCATCGTTGTCGCGGATGGCCTTGAGCACTTCCAGACCATCGATTTTCGGCAGTTTCAAGTCAAGTAACAGCACCGTCGGGTTACCCGCCGCGCGGTCATGATAATGGTTTCGCCGGAAGAGATAGTCCAGCGCCTCGGCGCCGTCACGCAATACGATCACTTCGTTGGCCAACTGGCTACGCTCCAGAGCGACGAGGGTCAGCTCCAGATCGTTGGGATTATCTTCCACCAGAAGAATGGGCTTGAGCATTGGGCGTCTCCTCGAACACTCAAAGGGTTACAGTGAGACTGCGCTTGGGCAGCGCAAAATAAAATGTGGCTCCCTGCCCCAACGCGCTATGCGCCCACACCGAACCGTCCTGGCGTTCGATGATCCGGCGTACGCTGGCCAGCCCTATCCCGGTGCCTTCGAATTCTTCCATCCGGTGCAGGCGCTGGAACACGCCGAACAGCTTGCTGGCGTACTGCATGTCGAAGCCCACGCCGTTATCGCGGATATACACCACGACTTTGCCTTCTTCCTCGTAACTGCCGATCTCGATCACGGCGGCCTGTTGCGTGCGGCTGTACTTGATGGCATTGGACAGCAGATTGCGCATCGCCAGGTGCAGGAACGCGGCGTCGGCGATCACCACTGGCAGTGGCTCCGGGATGCGCCATTGCAAGTCGCGGCCTTCGTAGTCCGGCAGCATTTCCCGGCGGATGGACTCGACCATGGCATTCAGGTCGACCTCCGAATAACGCATGGCCGAGCGGCCCATTTGCGAGAAGCTCAAGAGGTTGTCCACCAGCGTACCGGCGAAGCGTGCCGACTCACAGATGTTGTCCAGAAAGCGCATACCCCGCTCGGAGAGCTTGCTGCCTTCGATGTCGCTCAGCAACTCGGCGTAGCCGGCGATGTGGCGCAGCGGCGCGCGCAGGTCGTGGGACACGCTGTAGGAGAACGCTTCGAGTTCCTTGTTGGACTTCTTCAACTCCTCGGCCAGCGCAGCCATTTCCTCGGCCTTGCGCAGCACGATGCCCAGTACTGCGGTCCGCAATTCCACCACGCCTTCGGTGTCCAGCTCATCCCAGGGGCGGGAGAAACCACGCATGGTTTGCTGCCAGAGCGCGAAACTGTGGCGCGGGCTAAGTGAACCGCTGTCGCTGACGACTTTTTCCGGTTTGCCGGCCCAGTTGACCACGCGAGCCTGCTCGGTGCGGAACCAGATGATGTAGTTCGAATGCAGCTCGGAAATGGCCATCGCCAGAACACCGCTGACCGATTGGCTCAGTTCTGGCAACTCAGGGATATCGCGGCCGACATTGTCCGACTGAAACACCTCATGAGCGTCGCGCTGACTCAACCATTGAGTCAGCGCCTGAATCTGCTCGCGATCCGGCGTCTGGCCGTAGACATCCAGCGTCGATTCGGAGATCACTGCCGCCCCCGACGCCTCGACGAACGACAACAGCACCTCAGGCATCGCCCGCAAGCCGTCCATCACGTTGTCCAGATCGGCCATTGACGCGAGCATCTGCACGATTTGCCGACGCAGGCTGAGCATGCGCTGGGTCCTGGCCTGGGCTTCCTTGGTTTCGATCTGCAGGGACAATACGCTGCCCAGCAGTTCGCAGGCGGTCCGGGTCTGGAAACTCACCGGCCGCGGGGTCGCATGGTGGCAGGAAATCAGCCCCCACAACTCACCGCGCACGACGATGGAAATCGACATCGACGCCAGGGTCTGCATGTTGCGCATGTACTGCAAATGCACCGGCGATACGCTGCGCAGCGTCGCGAAACTCAAGTCCAGCGGCGCGCCAGTCATCGGGTTGTTGGGCGGCACCAGCGGCGAAGGCTGGTAGTCGGCATCCTCGATGACGCGAATGCGGTTGGCCAGGTACAAGGCCCTGGCCTGCGCGGGAATATCGCTGGCCGGGAAGCTCAACCCCAGATAGCTCGGATAGCCCTCATCGGCCACCTCGGCGTTGACCAGGCCATTGCCTTCGGCGTCGAAACGATAGGCCTTGACCCGCCCGAAACCAGTGATGCGCTTGACCTCCGAGACCGAACGCTGACTCAACGCCTCGATGGTCTCGGTTTCTTCCATCTGGCTGATGAAGGTGCGCATCAGCGGATAGACGTTGCCGTAGGCCGAGCTCATGTCGCTGGCCGGCTCGAATTCGGCAATCAGCACCTGATCGTGTCGATGCACCATCATCGCCATCGGCATGCCGGCGCGGGTGCCCTCGAGAAAACGCACGTCGCCGACATGGAACGGGTTGGGGTCATCTTCAGGCAGCACTGCCAGACGATCCAGCAAACGCTGGCAATCGTCGACAACACACAGCAATGCAGCACCGATCAATGCTTCTGGCGGCAGGCCCAGCCAACTGAAAACGTTGGCGCTGACCTGGCCGATGGTCATCGTCGCCTCGTCGATGACCAGCAGGAAACCCTGGGGCTGAATACTGCCGGGAATCTGGATCGGCTCGCGAGCGCAGTTGTCGATTGCGCTTTGGAGTGGGTCCTCGCTGGGGGTCAAAACTGGATCTCCTTCACCCCCGACGCGTCCCACGGACTTTCGTCAAAGGTGGGTGCCCTAAGGTTGGCACTAAGTTGAATTGGCGTAAACAGTAACAAAATTTGCGAGCCCGTGGATGATTGCCCACTGATATCACTGCACAAATGGGTAATCGTCATGCATCCAGCATCGCTCTCACTTTGTTGAGAAACTCGGCGAGCTGGAACGCTTTAGTGATCATATCCATGCCCTTGCCCAGAAAACTCTGGCGGTTCAGGGCGTTTTCCGCGTAGCCGGTCATGAACAGCACCGGCGCGCTAGGTCGCCACACTCGCATCCGCTGTGCCAGTTCGCGGCCGTTCATCTGCGGCATACCCACATCAGTCAGCAACAGATCGATCGAGGGATCATGCTCGAGCAGCCTCAGTGCGGTGCTTACGTCGGCGGCCTGGGTGCAGCGATATCCGGCGTCGGTGAGAATTTCGTTGACGAACATGCGCACGGAGGCGGTGTCTTCGACGATCAGCACGTGCTCGCCTGCGCCCAGGCCGGTGGTTTCCAGCACCGGTTGCGGCGCGACAGTCTGCTCCAGCGCGGCGGGCAGCATCAGGGTCACCTCCGTGCCGTGGCCCACGACGCTGCGAATGTGCACGTCGCCGCCGGATTGCCGGGCGAAGCCATAGACGGTCGACAAACCCAGCCCGGTGCCTTCGCCGATGGGTTTGGTCGTAAAGAACGGGTCGAACACCTTGTCGATCAGGTGGTGTTCGATGCCCACCCCGTCATCGCGCACGGTCAGGGCGATGTACGGCCCATCGGCCAGGCGCGAATTGCCCTGGGAATAGGCTTCGTAGGTGCTGATCCAGATATTGCCGCCCTGAGGCAATGCATCCCGGGCATTGATCACCAGATTGAGCACCGCGCTTTCCAGCTGTCCGGCGTCGACCATCGCCACGGCGCTGCGCGAGGTCAATTCGAGGGTGAGCCCGATGCGTTTGCCGATGGTTCGGCTAAGCAGATTCTCGAGGGAGAGCACGTATTGATTGACGTCCGCAGGACGCGTGTCCAGGGGCTGCTGGCGGGCGAAGGCCAACAGGCGGTGGGTCAGCGTGGCGGCGCTTTTCGCCGATGCCAGTGCCGCATCGGCATAGACCAGGACTTTCTCGAGGCGGCCGTCCTCGGTGCGCTTCTTGATAAGCTCAAGGCCGGTGACGATGCCCGTCAGCAGGTTGTTGAAGTCGTGCGCAATGCCACCGGTCAGCTTACCGATCGCATCCATCTTCTGCGCCTGCAACAGCTGCGCTTCGGTCCTGGCACGCTCGGCCACTTCGTGGGCCAGTTGCGTGTTGACGGTATCGAGCTGCTGAAGATGCGACTGCTCGCGACGTCGATGCTCAGTGACGTCTTCGACGAACACCAGACTCAGGCCATCGACCCGATAAGGCGACACTTGCCATTCGGTCTCGCGCAGATCGCCCTGGACCAGCATGCCCAGGATGCCCTTCCAGCGCTCGCCCGCTACCAGCGCTTCACGCAGGCCGGCAATGGCAGGCGCCTGATCGTCGCTGAAGCATTGCAACACCGCATTTTCGCCCGAGCCCTGGGCGATCAGCCGGGAAAAGGCGTGGTTGCATTCATGGACTTTCAGCTCGCTGTCCATGACCGCGATCGGTGCCGAAACGTTGGCGAAAATCTCGCGGAAACGGTCTTCACTGTCGCGCAGCGCAAACTCGGTATCGCGCACCCGCAGCAGCGTGCGCAGGGTCGCCAACAGCACGTCTGGGTCCACTGGATGAACCAGATAAGCATCGGCACCGGCCTCAAGGCCTGTGACGATATCGCCGGTCTGGATCGACGCCGCCGACACGTGCACCACCGGCAGCAACGCGGTGCGCGGTTCGCTGCGCAACTGCCGCACGATATCGAAGCCACTCATGTCCGGCAGGTTGACGTCGAGGATCAGTGCATCGGGGATCTGTGCGGCTATCAGCGCCAGGCCTTCGGTGCCGGTACCGGCTTCCAGCACGATGAATCCCTGACGCTCCATACGCCGACGCAAGGCGTAGCGGGTTGCCTGGTTGTCATCGACGATCAGCAGCCGCGTATCAGCTTTCATCGCCGTGCTCCTGCGCCAGCGCCAGCGGAATCACCACATAAAAGGTCGACCCGACGCCCGGCCGACTTTCCAGCCCGACGCGGCCGCCCAGCAACTCGGCGAAACGTTTGCACAGCGACAGTCCCAGGCCCGTACCGCGCAGACGTTTCTGCAGGGGTGAGTCAACTTGAGTGAAATCCTCGAACAACGCGCCGTGCAACTGCGGCGGGATGCCGATGCCCGTGTCGGTCACGGCGAAGCGCACTTCGCGCTCGCCCGCGAGGCTGGCCGATACGCGGACTTCGCCACGCTGCGTGAATTTCAGCGAATTGGAGATGAAGTTACGCAGGATCTGCGCGAGTTTCTTGTCGTCGGTGTACAGCCTCGGCAAACCGACGGGCTCTTCGAAGATCAGGTCCACCGCCGAGGTATCGACAATCGGCCGGAACATGCCGCGCAAGGCCGAGAACAGGTCGAACATGTCGAACCAGGCCGGCGAAATGCTGATGCGCCCTGCCTCGATCTTGGCCAGATCCAGCAGGTCATCGACCATGTCGCTCAGTTCACGAGCGGCTGTGCTGACAAATGCCACCTGCTTGTGCTGTTCGGGGCTGAGCGGACCGTCGAGTTCGTCACTGAGCAGGCTGGCAATGCTGAGGATCGAACCCAGCGGCGTGCGGAACTCGTGACTCATGTAGGAAAGGAAACGGCTTTTCAGGTCAGACGCCTGGCGCAATTGCTGGGCCTGAGTATCGAGTTCAGCATACAGCGCCAGCACGCCCTGATTGGTCTCATCCAGTTCGGCGCGCAGGGCGTCGGCCTGGTCACGCAATTGCCGCAGCTCTGCTGACTCCTCAAGGGCGACGTGGGCGGGGTTGTCAGTCATCGAACGTCTCCAGAGCAGTCACCAATACCGTTACGTCATCCCTGCCCCGACAATAATCGCGATGCAGCACGGCCGCGATAATGGCCGGGTGTCGATACATCAGACCCGGATAGTCGCGAAGATTCCAACGCGATTGCAGGCCGTCGCTGTAAAGGATCAAAAGCTGCCCGACGCACTGAGGGTAGCCTGCGGCCGGGATCCTGCGGTATTGCAGCCCGACGATACCGGGGTGCGACGCCAGGCCCCGGGATTTGCCCTCGCCGATCAGCGTCGCGCCGATATTGCCGATGCCGATGAAGCGCAAGTGATCCTGCGCCGCATCGAATTGCGCGATGGCCACAGCGCCACCGCGAGTGCCGTGCATCTCGCGGTGAATGTCGTCGAGCAACAAGCCTGAATCGCCGAAGGGATCACGGTTGAACGCCACGGCGCCCGCCTGCGCGGCTTCTTTGGCATCAGGACCGTGGCCCAGGCCATCGATCATCAGCAGGCTCACTTGCTGCCCTGCGATTGCCACTTCCCAGGCATCGCCGCAGGCCGGGTCGTTGTGCAACGAGTGCTGGGTCACCCCCAGGCGCAAGTCCTTGACCACTGCCGAACGCGGATGAAAGCGCGTCAGCAGTACCGTTCCGCGATTGTCGGTGTACACGTCGAACACCTGTGCCTGACGCAGGATCGAACCCAGACCGATGCCCTGGGTGCCACGGGTGGAAAAGCCATCGGCCATGCAATCGTTCAGGTCAAAGCCCTGGCCGCGGTCGATGGCAATGACTTCAAGCCCCGCAACGGATCCCGCTAACGAACGCAGGTGCAACTCCCCGTTACCGGCGTGCTTGAGGATGTTGCTGGCCAATTCCGTAACCACCAACGCCACACGGCCGGAGTCGATGGCATCGAAGCCCAATTGCTCGGCGAGCTTCTGGGCGACGCGCCGCGCATGTCCGACCTGACTGGTGTCCTCAATGGCCAATACTTGCGTCAGGCTGCTGTGCAGTCTCAGGTCCATTTGTAGATCGTCACCCGGGTGCCCGCGCCCGGCGCAGTGTCCAGCTCGAAATCATCGACCAGACGCTTGGCTCCGGTCAGGCCCAGTCCCAGCCCGCCGCCGGAAGTCCAGCCGTCGGTCATGGCCAGTTTCAGGTCAGGAATACCGGGGCCTTCATCACGGAAGGTCAGCTTCAGACCGGTGCGTGCACCGTCTTCGATGATTTCCCAGTCCATGTCGCCGCCACCGCCATAGACCATGGTGTTGCGCGCCAGCTCGCTGACTGCGGTCACCAGCTTGGTCAGGTCGATCAGGCGCATGCCGCGGTCCTGGGCCAGCTTGCGCGCCATTTGCCGGGCCAGCACTACATCCTGCTCGATATGAATGCCCTGAGTGCCGCTGCTGCACACGTTCATTGTGAATAGGCCCGCTCGCGCAACAGCGCCATGCCACGCTCGACGTTGAGCGCAGTGCTCACCCCCGGAAGTGTCATGCCCAGCTCCACCAGGGTGATCGCCACGGCAGGCTGCATGCCCACCAGCACGGTTTCGGCGTCCATGATCCGCGACAGCCCGGAAATCATGCCGATCATACGGCCGATGAAGGAATCGACCATGTCCAGCGCCGAGATGTCGATCAGCACGCCACGGGCCGAGGTCTTGCTGATGCGCTCGGACAGATCGTCCTGCAGCGTCAGCGCCAACTGGTCGTGCATGTCTACCTGAATAGTGACGAGCAGAAAGTCACCCATCTGCAGAATCGGAATCCGCTCCATGGGCTTATACCGCCTTGGCGACGGTCAGACCCAGGCGACGCAGGGCCAATGCCAGGGCGTCGGCCAGATTGGCCTTGGTGACCACGCCCTGCAGGTCCAGCCCCAGGTGCACGATGGTCTGGGCGATCTGCGGCCGTACGCCACTGATGATGCAATCGGCACCCATCAGGCGAATGGCGGTGACGGTCTTGAGCAGATGCTGCGCTACCAATGTGTCCACGGTCGGCACGCCGGTGATGTCGATGATGGCGATTTCAGAACCGGTGTCGACGATGCGCTGCAGCAGTGACTCCATGACCACTTGAGTGCGCTGGGAGTCCAGGGTGCCGATCATCGGTAATGCCAGCACGCCGTCCCACAGCTTGACCACCGGAGTGGACAGTTCCAGCAGCTCTTCCTGCTGACGCTTGATCACCGACTCGCGGGACTTCTGATAGGTGCGGATGGTGTGCATACCCAGCCCGTCCAGCAACTGAGAGATCTCCCACAGCTGCTCGGCGAGCACGGCCGGGCGATCAGCCAGCTCTTCTTGCAGCAGGCTGAACAGCGGGCCTTTTAGGGAGAAGATGAAATGGGCGGTCTGCTGCGAGTCCTGACCCGCCAACGCGCGTTGGTGCGAGAGCTTTTCAAGGAATTGCCGCACTTCTTCCCAATCGCTGGCGGTAACGCTTTGCGAGCCACCTTTCTCGAGGGTGGAGGTCAGCAGACGCAGAAACTCGCCGGTCTGCTGGCTGAGGTCTTCGGCTTTTAGATTGCGCGTGGCACCACTGGCTTCCAGGTCCGCGAGCCAGCGTGCGGAGAGCTGGGCTTCGGAACGTTTGAGAGAGTCCACGGTGGTTTGCTGCAGTACTGCCATGAGATTTGGCTCCTGAGGTTTTGCTTGCCGGTGCTGGGATTGAAGACGCGACGAGGCCAGACACAAGAAATAAGGTCAGGAACGGCGGCCGGTGCCGGAGTGTTCCTAACTTGTTAAATACAAAGCGCTTTTGGTTAGAGAGAGAGCGGATGCGACGAAATACCCTGCCGGCTGCTTGGTGTCAAGCTAACATCATCGCAAATAAAAGGTTCCGTCGTTTTTGACGCTGGTTGAAACCGTCGGTGCAGGCAGGCTCAGCCGCTCTGGCTTGCGCTCGACAGCCTCGGTGCCGAGCCAACAGACATGTCGCTGGCACGCCGGGCTCCTATAGGAAATTGTGCTGGGGAATTGTGTGCGTGCGACCTCGATACGCCGCAGGTTACGACGGCAGCGAATGCGCTGGGTCAGTTGTACATCTATCGTCTGGCACTCGTTTTCGCGGCTGCCGGGGACTGTCAGATTTTTTGTGTGCGGGCCGGTAACGGCCTGCCGTCAGGCAGGCCGTGCTTTTACCAGGTCGGCCTGAT
>NZ_NKHL01000060.1 GCF_002934685.1 Pseudomonas bohemica | reverse complement strand
GCCAAGAGCTACGCAGCCATGGTCACGCTGGCCTGCAGCCTACGTTGTATGCGGCAATACTTTTCGTACAAAACCTAGCAGCACTGAGCCACTCCGCTGACCTGTCGCTTTAAGTGGGCTACTGCCTACGAAACGCCCTTCGGCTAGCGACGAATAATAAATGCTGACCCCGCGCGGGCGGTGGGTCTAGACTGCGCAAAATAAAGTCGCCATTTATATAATAAAGACAGGTATGAGCGCCATGAAGCCCCCCTTTCCGAATCACTTCTCGGTTTATCTTGATCTGATACGGGTTATAGCCGCCGTGGTGGTGTTATCGCATTACCCCATCGCATCTTGGCAGGGTGACATAACCAACCGATTCAATATCGCCTACGATGCCGTCATAGTGTTCTTTGTACTCTCAGGCTACGTGATCACATATGCAACTGCTGAACGAGAATCCAACCCTGTCTCTTTTATATCTAGCAGAGCAGCGAGAATACTTCCAACTGGCATGGCTTCAGTAATACTTTCTTTGCTTCTAATGTTATTGGGAGCGTGGTTACGGCCAGACCTCTACCCAGATGCTTTTCAACTGGATTCAATCCTACTCCATGCCGCAATGTCTTTTATGTTTTTGGGTGAGGTGTGGTGGCTTCATATAACGCCATTCGGAAATGGCCCATACTGGAGTCTCACATTTGAGGTGTGGTGCTATGTCTTCTTTGGAATAATTTATTTCTGCAGAGGCTGGTATAGAACCAGCTCGGTAGTCTTACTCTTGCTGATAGCTGGACCTAAGCTCCTAATTCTACTACCAATTTGGCTCGCTGGCTCAATTTGCTACCATCTTTCTAATAGACGCCTCGCTAGCTCTAATGTAATGACCTTAGCATTCTTCGCTCCTGCGATTACCTATCTTTTAATTCAGCTTAATTCCCCTCGGGATTGGTCATACTATTATATCGGCAGTCAGCTAGAATCATTACGGGGAGAAGGATTGGAAGGCGCCGCAAATTTTGGATGGGGTTATATTCTAACCATTCTTTTTTCTATCCACCTATACGCTGCTTACCATTCACCCCGCTTGCTCTCAACCCTGAATACCGAACGTGTGGCCCACACAATCAATCTCCTTGCCAGCTATACTTTTAGCCTTTACATATTCCATTACCCATTAATAATTTTTTTCCGCGCTATCGCTGGACGATCATCTGACGGCTACGACCTCACTAGTAGAGCGATTGTATATATACTTATGCTTGCCACGGTATGGCTATTAGCGCATGCATTCGAGTTCAGGAAGAGTTTTTATCGGCGTGCATTCACGCGCATGCTGACAAAATTTCGGGGGGTTTTTCGTCTGTCGCAGAGCCCTCAATCGCCCTGAAGCGAGGGACGGTGTGAGGGTACAGCACCGTTACAGGCACATCTGAGCGCTTGGTGCGTCGCCCTCACCGTTGTAACATGCAGCCTGCCAAAGTAATTCACTTAACACGTGCTGAAGCAGCACCAATATGGGGTTCAAGGGATTCGCATGAAAGCAATCGTTACTGGCATCACTGGTCAAGACGGCGCCTACCTAGCTGAATTGCTGCTTACCAAGGGCTACACCGTCTATGGCACCTATCGTCGTACCAGTTCTGTCAATTTCTGGCGGATCGAAGAACTGGGTATCCAAAACAACCCTAACCTGCATCTGGTTGAGTACGACCTGACCGATCTGTCGGCCAGCATTCGTCTGCTACAAACCACTGAAGCAACAGAAGTTTACAATTTGGCAGCACAGAGTTTCGTGGGTGTTTCCTTCGAGCAACCGCTGACCACTGCCGAGATCACCGGTCTGGGCGCAGTGAACCTGCTGGAAGCCATCCGCATCGTTAACCCGAAGGTTCGCTTCTATCAGGCGTCGACCTCCGAGATGTTCGGTAAGGTCCAGGCGATCCCGCAAGTCGAAAGCACGCCGTTCTACCCGCGTAGTCCTTACGGCGTAGCCAAGCTTTATGCGCACTGGATGACCATCAACTATCGCGAGTCCTACGGCATCTTCGCGACCAGTGGCATCCTGTTCAACCACGAATCGCCATTGCGCGGTCGTGAGTTCGTGACGCGCAAGATCACCGACACTGTGGCCAAGATCAAACTGGGTCTGCAGGACAGTCTTGAACTGGGCAACATGGACGCCAAACGTGACTGGGGTTTTGCGAAAGAGTACGTCGAAGGTATGTGGCGCATGCTACAGGCAGACGAGCCTGACACCTTCGTTTTGGCTACCAACCGCACCGAGACCGTTCGTGACTTCGTCACCATGGCATTCAAGGCAGTGGATATCACTATCAACTGGAGCGGGGAAGCTGAAGAAGAGAAAGGTACTTGCGCCGCCACCGGCAAGGTCCTGGTTTCGGTGAATCCGAAGTTCTACCGCCCGACCGAAGTTGATCTGCTGATCGGCAACCCGTTGAAGGCCAAGCAAGTCCTGGGCTGGGAGCCTAAGACCAATCTGGAAGAGCTGTGCCGCATGATGGTCGAAGCCGATCTGCGCCGGAACGAAAAAGGATTTTCCTTCTGATGAGTATTGCCGGTAAGCGTGCGCTGATAACGGGGATTCAAGGTTTCACTGGGCGTTACATGGCCGCCGAGCTTGCAGCCCAAGGCTGCGAGGTCGTTGGTTTGGGCAGTCAGCCATCCAATGAATCCAATTACCATCAGGCCGATCTCACCGATCCGGTGGGCCTGAGCTCGCTACTGGCAAATATTCAGCCCGACATCGTCGTGCATCTCGCGGCCCTCGCATTCGTGGGTCACGGAGCAGCTGATGCGTTCTATCAGGTCAACTTGATCGGTACGCGTAATCTGCTGGAGGCGATCGCGAACTGCGGTAAGACTCCAGAAAGCGTTCTGCTCGCCAGCAGCGCAAACGTGTACGGCAATACGTCAGAGGGACTGTTGAATGAAAGCACGCCTCCTGCGCCCGCCAACGATTATGCCGCCAGTAAGCTTGCCATGGAGTACATGGCAAGTCTGTGGTTCGGTAAACTGCCTATCATCATCGCCCGTCCTTTCAACTACACCGGCGTTGGACAGGCAGACAACTTCCTGCTGCCCAAAATCGTCAAGCACTTTCGCGAGAGGGCGGAGAAGATCGAGTTGGGTAACCTGGATGTCTGGCGAGATTTTAGCGACGTTCGCTCGCTGGTCGCAGCTTATCGCGGCCTGCTGGAAGCGAAGCCCTTTGGTCAATTCGTCAATGTGAGTTCGGGCAAAACCCACTCCCTGCGAGAAGTGATCGACATGTGCCGCGCTATTACCGGACACGATCTGACAGTGGAAGTGAACCCTGCTTTCGTTCGTGCCAACGAAGTGAAAACGCTCTGCGGAGACAATCGCCGGTTGAAGTCGCTGGTCCCAGGATGGGAGACGCCTGACCTGACGGAAACGCTTGGCTGGATGCTAAGCGAAGTCTGATACTGCGCACCCAACCCGAAAGGCCCATAGGCTTTTCGGGTTCTTCCTATATCGTTTACGCCCCAAATCATCGATCAATACGCCAACGCATTTCGCGAGAACAGCGGACGTTATCGTTTCGTCAGAGAACCCTGATGATTAAAGTTCTACATTTCTTCAAAACCTACTTCCCGGAAACACCCGGTGGCGGAATCGAGCAAGTCATCTTTCAATTGGCCCAAGGCAGCGCGGCATACGGCATAGAGCCGCAGGTGCTGTACCTGAGCGCCAACGGCTCGGCGCGTAACCAGACAGTGGGCAACCACATCACGCACCGCTCCCGGCAAGACCTGTACATCGCCTCGACCGGGCTGTCGTTGTCCGGTATTCGGGATTTCAAGCAGCTCGCCGCCCAGGTCGACATCGTGCATTACCACTTTCCGTGGCCGTACATGGATGTGGCGCATTTTGCGACTCGCCAGAAAAAACCGTCGCTGGTGAGCTACCACTCGGACATCGTCAAGCAGAAAACCCTGCTCAAGCCGTACACGCCGCTGATGAACCGGTTCCTCGGCAGCGTCGACCGGATCGTGGCGTCGTCGCCCAACTATGCGGCGAGCAGTGATGTGCTGACGCGCTTCAAAGACAAGGTCGAGATCATTCCTTACGGGCTCGACCGGGCGACCTATCCTGCTCCATCGCCGTCGAAGCTGGCGCACTGGAAACAGCAATTGGGTGAGCGCTTTTTCCTGTTCGTCGGCGCTTTGCGCTACTACAAGGGCCTGGACTTCCTGCTCGAAGCCGCGCACCTGACGAAACTGCCGGTGGTGATCATGGGTGGCGGATATGAGGAGCCCCAATTGAAAGCCAAGGCCAGGGCGCTAGGGCTGAACAACGTGACCTTCCTCGGCGGCCTGGCCGACGAAGACAAGAATGCCCTGCTCACGCTCTGCGAAGCCTTTGTATTCCCGTCGCACCTGCGCTCGGAATCCTTCGGCATTTCGCTGCTGGAAGGTGCCATGTACGGCAAGCCGATGATTTCCTGCGAGATGGGCAGCGGCACGACGTTCATCAATATCGCTGACGAAACCGGTTTGGTCGTGCCGCCGCGCGACTCGAATGCGCTGGCCGCGGCCATGACCAGGCTGTGGAATGATCGGGATCTGGCCAGCCGGATGGGCGTCAAGGCCGCTCAGCGTTATGAAGAAGTGTTCACGGCAGAGAAGATGGTGCGGTCCTATGCGACGCTTTATCAGGACATTTTGAACAAGCGTTGAGTTTCACCTTTAGCAACACGGCTTGCCGGCGGCGCCGGTTCAATCGCCACTACCGGCAAGCCGTACGGCTATAGGAAGCCAGTGATGTCCGAGCACCCGGACATCACGAACGAATCGTTGCCTTCAAGGCTTGCGCTTGCGCGGTCCGGTATTGAACGCGGGGACTTTTCTCACCGGCTTCGCGGCTGGCGCTTCGGCCACGGTTTCGCCGCTGTCGACCCACTTGCCCAGATTGCGCTTTCCACCGCCGCCGGTTTTCTGTTTCTTCGGCTTTTTCGGTTTCTTCAGAATCTGCCCGCTGGCATCGGTGGCTGGTACGCGGTGCTCAGGGATGAAGTCCGGCTCTTCCCTGCGCTGCAGGGTCTGGCGGGTCAGCACCTCGATGGCGCTGAGCAGTTCCACCTCGTCGGCACACACCAACGAAATCGCCTCGCCAGTCTGCCCTGCCCGACCGGTGCGACCGATGCGATGCACGTAATCTTCCGCGACGATCGGCAGATCAAGGTTGACCACGGTCGGCAGGTCGTCGATATCCAGGCCGCGAGCCGCGACGTCGGTCGCCACGAGGATCTGCACCTCTCCGGCCTTGAAACGATCCAGCGCACGCTGGCGAGTGGCCTGAGGCTTGTCGCCGTGGATACCGTCGGCGTTGATGCTCAGGCCCTGCAGACGATCCACGAGCTGATCGACGCCCACACGGGTCTTGGCGAATACCAGGACCTGGCTCCAGCGCTGCTTTTTCAGCAGATGGATGAACAACTCGCTCTTGCGCTTTTTGTCGACCGTCACCACCCACTGCTTCACCGATGACGCCGCGATGTTGCGCGGGCTGACTTCGATACTCAGCGGGTTGTCGAGCATCTGCCCGGCCAGCGCGCGGATCGAGTCAGAGAAAGTCGCGGAGAA
Source organism: Pseudomonas bohemica (assembly GCF_002934685.1). Classification (GTDB taxonomy): domain Bacteria; phylum Pseudomonadota; class Gammaproteobacteria; order Pseudomonadales; family Pseudomonadaceae; genus Aquipseudomonas; species Aquipseudomonas bohemica. The sequence goes on along the minus strand of NZ_NKHL01000060.1, from coordinate 10,448 downwards.
CAGCAGGGTCTGACGACGCTTCGGCAGCGCAGCATAGATGTCGCGCAGCTCTTCGGAAAAACCCAGATCAAGCATGCGATCCGCTTCGTCGAGAATCAGCGTCTGGACCTGGGAAAATTTCACTGCGTTCTGACGATGCAGGTCGAGCAGACGACCCGGCGTCGCCACCAGCACATCGACGCCACGACGCAGCTTCATCATTTGCGGGTTGATGCTGACGCCGCCGTAGACTGCGTAGGTCGTGAGTGGCAGGTGTTCGGCGTATTGGCGAATCGCCTCATGAACCTGCTCCGCCAGCTCGCGGGTCGGCACCAGCACCAGCGCGCGCACCGAATTGGCGACGACTTTCGGGCCTTCCATGGTCAGACGCTGCAGCAGCGGCAGGGCGAAACCTGCGGTCTTGCCAGTGCCGGTCTGGGCGGCTGCCATCAGGTCGCGACCTTCCAGCACAGGCGGGATCGCCTTGGCCTGAACGGGGGTTGGCGTCTGGTAGCCGAGCGCTTCGAGGGCACGCAGCAGGGGTTCGATCAGGCCGAGAGAGGCGAATGTCATGGGGATACCGTTGGAAAAAAGTCAGCGCATAAGCGTCTGTGGAGAGACGATGGCGCGCAGTTTACCCTTTCTGCAAAGGTTTCTGCTTGCGCCACTGCGGCAGGCCGATCAGCACCACGGCACTGATGATCACCGCCATGGCCGCTGCTTCTGCCTGGCCGATGTGTTCGTCAGCGAAGAGCACGCCCAGCATCACGGCCACTGCCGGGTTGACGTAGGCGTAGCTGGTGGCCGCTGCGGGGCGCACGTTTTTCAGCAAATACATATAAGCGCTGAATGCGACGATGGAGCCGAACACCACCAGATAGGCCATCACCAGCCAGCCGGAGAGGCCCGGCGATTGCGTCATGCGCTCGCCGCTGAATAGCTGCCGACCAGCATCATCGCCCCGGCCACCAGCATTTCGCAGGCGCTGGCCATGGGGCCGGGTGGCAACGGTAGGTAGCGGCTCCAGACTGAGCCGAATGACCAGGCTGCCGCTGCGCAGATCACCAACACCGCGCCCATGGGGCTGGTTTGCAGGTTCGAGCCCAGATTGAGCAGCGCGATGCCGATCAGGCCGAGCACAATCCCAGCCCACTCCAGGCGAGTATTGCGATGCCCCCACATCAGACCGAACAAGAGGGTAAACAGTGGGACCACGGCAACCGCCAGCGCGGCGACGCCAGAGGCGACGCCTGCATGTTCAGCCAGGGTCACCGCACCGTTGCCACAGGCCAGCAGCAGGAAGCCGATCATCCCCGCTGCCTTCCACTGCTGCCAGCTGGGCATTGGCGCCCCGCGAAAACGCATGAACGCAAACAGGATCGCACCGGCAATGAGGAAGCGAACCCCCGCCATCATCAGCGGAGGCCAGGTTTCGATACCGATCCGGATGGCCAGGTAAGTCGACCCCCAAATTACGTAAAGCGCGAAAAAGGCCCCGATGAGCAGCAGGGGAAAGCGGCGAGAAGCAGGCATGAAAGGCTCGACTTTTGTTCTGTGGTCGCCCCTTGGCAGGGTCGGCAACCGGATTTTTTGGAGCGTTATTCTAGGAAAGTCGAGCGCACAGGATTAGTAACAAATGAGGCTTATTCGACCCGTACACTTTTTCGGCGAGGCAGACAGCGCATCAAGTCCCGCGATGTTTGCTGATCGCCTCGGCGATCTTTTTTGCCGGGACCTTCTGCAATGTGCAGAGCAACTGATGAGAAACCCCGGCAATGCCATGGGTATTGCGCAGTTCGTGACTCAGATGCACCGTGAGATTGGCGGCCATTTCGGCGTCCGCCATCGCTCGGTGAGCCTTGCCGGTGTGCGGCAGCCCTGCCCAGGAAGTCAGCGTACCAAGCTTGTGATTCGGTGCGCTGGGCATCAGCCGTCGCGCCAGCAGCATTGAACAGGCAAAGCTCTGCTGACGATTGCGTTTGACGCGCGACAACTCGTAATCCCAGAACTTCTGGTCGAAAGATGCGTTGTGCGCCACCAGCGGCGTCAGGCCGACGAACTCTGCTACCTCGTTCATCACGCGCTCGGCGGGTGGCGCGGTGCGCAGCATGCTGTTGCTGATGCCGGTGAGCGACTCGATGAACGACGGAATGCGCACACCTGCGTTCATCAGGCTCTGATAGCGCTCGACGATGACGCCCTGCTCCATGATCACCACGGCGATTTCGGTAGCGCGGCAGCCGCTACCGGGGGATATGCCGGTGGTTTCGAAGTCGATGACGGCGATGCGTTCGTGCATGGAAAAACCTTTGACGATGAAAATTTTCTGTGGGAATGGGCTTGCTCACAAGGGGCCAGTACATCCACAGCAGATGTTGGTTCTGGAGATCAGCCTTCGTGAGCAAGCTCACGCCCACAGAGGTTGCACTGACTCGCAAGGCTCTCAGTTTTTGAGCAACAACCCACCCTCGATCGGCACATACCGGCTCGCCGCGCGGATCAGCGAATTGGCTGTAAGCCCGGGAACGCCATAGGCCACGGCCTCGACGGCATGCTTGCTGATGATGCGTTCGAGCAGCAGATCGAAATCGCCATCCCCCGACGCCAGTACGACTTCGTCGACATGGGGCGCGACGTCCATGATGTCGATGGTGATGCCCACGTCCCAGTCGCCCTTGGCCGAGCCGTCGCTGCGCTGAATGTAGGGTTTGAGTTTGACGGTGAAACCGAAGTTGCGCAGGATCTGCTGGAATTGCTGCTGCTTGCTGTCACCACGGTCGATGGCATAGGCATAAGCCTCGACGATCTGCCCACGCCGACTGATGTCCGCCCACAGCGCGGCATAGTTGAAGTGACAACCGTGTGCCTGACGCACGGTGTAATACAGATTCTGTACGTCGGCGAACACCGCAATTCTTCTCACCAAGATTCCTCGATGCGCTGACAAGCGACGATGGTCCGAAAACCGGACCGGCGCTCAGTATGCCAGTTTGGGGAGGGGATTGAAGAGACGCGTTGGATTTGTGCAAATGGCGCGTACACAACTGTGGGAGCGAGCTTGCTCGCTCCCACAGGCTTGATACTGGCAAGACGTTACGTATCAGACATAAGAATCGTCATCATCGCCGCCAAACGTGCCGCTGTCGTCGCTGCCAAAATCGGTATCGGCGAAGCCGCCAGCGTCGTTGCCCCAACCATCATTGCTGGTCACGCGCTGCTGATCGTCACCCCAGCCGCTGTTGCTACCGAAATCGCTGTCGCTGGCAGGCTGCGACGGCTGACCCGGTTGTTGCTCGATGATCTCGACGATTTCCTGAGGCTGGCTGTTGTGGTGAAACAGGCTGCTGATGCCTTCGGCCAGCATCACGCCACCGGCGACACCGGCCGCGGTTTTCAGGGCGCCACCCAGGAAGCCACTGCCAATCGGAGCTGCGGGCGCCTGCTGCTGCGGCGAGGCATAGTTGCCTTGCTGCGGCGCGTTGTAAGGCGGCGGACTGGAAGGCCCATTGTCACGCCAGCCGCCGGCGGAAGGTTGCGGGCTGGCAGGGCGAGAAAAGGACGATGCTGGCTGTTGCGCCTGTGGCTCGCGCGAACCGCCGCCGAAGATGCTCGACAGGAACCCACCGCTGCTTTGCGGCGCAGCGGGCTGCGCCTGAGCCCTGGCGCGCTGAAGTTCGGCCTGCAATTGTTGAATCTGCTCGTCGCGCTGGCGACTCTGGGCCTCCAGCTGTTTGACCGCGACTTCCTGAACCAAAATCGCCTGCGCCATGTAATAAGGCGCGGCGGGCTGACGGGTCAGGTGCTCCTTGATCAGCGCCTCGGCCTGGGCGTCTCGTGGGGCCGAATCGGTTTGCGCTTGCTTGAGTTTGCCAAACAAGCCGTCGATCAGGGTTTGTTCTTCGCTGTTCATGGCGACCTCGTTAGATTGCCGTAGGAATTCTGTGGCTGACCAGTGTCAGACACAAACAGTAATGGGGCGTTTCAAGGACGTTTCAATAGAGTGTAGAAAAAGTTAAGAACCTCCTCATCGTCCATCTGATTTGGTCCGCCCAGCGGCTCTACGTTAAAGTGTCCGCCTGCTTTAGCCTGTGACCCTTTCATGAATCCGCTGACGATCATCCAAGACTCCCTTTACTTCTTCCGGCGTAATTTCGCCAACATTGTCGTGCTGTGCCTGCCGTTGGTGATCCTCGAAGCCCTGACCAAGCAGTTGTTGGCCACCGCATCGGGGCCGGATGGCTCGGCGAGCTGGCAGCTGCTGATCGGCCTGTTGTTCTACCCGCTCTACACCGGTGCGCTGATTCTGTTCCTGAGCGCCAAGACCCGCGGCGAGGCACCCGCCAAGCGCGATCTGCTGGCCGCAGCCTTGCGCATGTGGCCAACCTTCGCCGTGCTGACGGCCCTGAGCACCTTGCTGATCATGGCCGGGTTGTCGCTGTTCATCGTTCCCGGCGTGTGGGTGATGATCAAACTGGTGTTCTCCGAGTACCTGCTAGTGCTGCGCGGTCTGGGGCCGCTGGATGCAATGCGCGAGAGTTTCCATATGACCCGCGGGCATATGGTGCGGATTCTGGCTTGCGTGCTGTTCGTTTACATCCCACTCTCGGTGCTCGAGGCGCTCAGCTACTACGTGCTGCCCGATCAGCAGAACCCGCTGTTGTCGCTGATGGTGGACAGTGTCTCCAGTTTTCTGCAGCTGTTCATCAGCGTGGTGATGTTCCGTCTGTTCATGCTGATCGACGAGCCCGCGCGACCGGCCTGAGGAGTGCCGATGCAACGTTCACTGCGCTACATCGTCGCTCTCGGGTTGCTGCTTGCCTTGGCGGCGGGGCTGATTTACGACATCACCTGGCACCCGGCCAGACATGAACGGATGCCGATCAACTGCAACGCCAAGGACGCCGCGCCACCCCTTCTGGTGCCCGGTCAGGCGCTCAAAGTCATGACCTGGAACATCCAGTATCTGGCGGGCAAGCGCTACGTCTTCTGGTACGACATGGCCGACGGCAGCGGCCCGGACGAGCGCCCCACCCCTGAAGACATCGCCTATAACCTGGACGAAGTGGCGCGGGTGATTCGCGATGAGCAGCCGGACATCGTGCTGTTGCAGGAGGTGGACGACGGCGCAAAGAACACCGACTACACCAATCAACTGGCGCTGCTGCAGGAGCGGGTGACTGATCTGTATCCCTGCAGCACCGAAGCGTTTTACTGGAAATCGGATTTTGTCCCCAATCGGCACATCTATGGCAGCGTCGGCACCAAGCTGGCGACGTTGAGTCGCTATCGACTGGACAACGCCGAACGCCTGCAACTGCCCTCCCCCGACGGCAATCTGATCGGCCGCCAATTCGAGCCAAAACGAGCGTTGCTGGTGAGTTACTTGCCGCTGCGCGGCGGCGGACACCTGGCGGTGGTGAACACACATCTGGGGGATTTTCGTCCCCGCGACGATACCTTGCAGCGTCAGGTGGCTACGACGACACGACTGCTCGACGCCTTCGAGCAAGGCGGAACGCCGTGGATCAGCGGCGGAGATTTCAATCTGCTGCCTCAGGGGCAATATGAGCGCTTGCCTGCCGAACAACGTGAGCAATACGCCCCAGAAAGCGAACTGCACACGCTGTGGGAAAAATACCCGATGATCCCCAGCAACGACGACGTCAATGGTGAGGATCGTCGCAAGTGGTACACCCGCTTCCCCAACGACCCACGGGTAAACGGGCCGGATCGCACGCTGGATTATCTGTTCTACAGCCCAAGGTTGAAGCGGGTCGATGCGCAGGTGCGACGGGCCGATACGCTGTTGATTTCCGATCATTTGCCGGTAATCGCGCGGTTTTTGTTGCCAAGTGCGCCTTGACGCGGCGGCAAGGGGTCAATCCTGTAGTAGCGTGCTTGCTCTGCGCCGAAACCGACGATTGGGGTCCATCAGACGACAATGATGTAGCCGCCGGATCAATATCGCGGGCAAGCGCGCCCCTACAGACGAACACATCGCTATTTACGAGGTTTCACCCGCGCCGTCGGCTCTGCAATCAGCGGATCATCCGGCCAGTAGTGTTTCGGGTAGCGCCCCTTGAGATCCTTCTTCACCTCTGCATAGGTGCTGCGCCAGAAATTGGCCAGATCCTGCGTCACCTGCACCGGCCGGCGCGCAGGAGACAACAGGTGTAGCTTGACGATCTGCCGCCCGCCCGCGATACGCGGGGTGTCGGACAAGCCGAACAGCTCCTGCAGGCGAACCGCCAGAATCGGCGGGTGTTCGCTGTAATCCAGACGCACCGAAGACCCCGACGGCACGCTCAAGTGATGAGGTGCCTGTTCATCCAGCCGTTGCGGCAGCGGCCAGGGCAGCAGGTTGTGCAGGATCGAGGACAGGTCCAGATTGCTGAAATGACTCAGCCGCGTGACCTTGCCCAGATACGGCAGCAACCAATGTTCAAGGCTGGCGAGCAAGGCGTCATTGCTGACATCCGGCCATTCGCTGCTGTCCTGCTTTTGTAGATCCAGCTGACGCAACAGCCCGACCCGCGCCTGCCACTGCCGCAACTCCGGCGTCCAGGGCAGCAGCTCCAGCCCTTTGCGCCGCACCAGCGTCAGCAACGCCTGACTGCGAGCAGAGTCATCCAGGCCGGAGAGCGGCTCACGACTAATGATCAGCTCGCCCGCCTTGCGCTGACGTTCGGCGCGAAACACGCCCTCGCGCTCGTCCCAGTCCAGTTGATCGAACCGCGTGACCTGGTCGGCAAGGACCGAATCGAACAGCGCCGGATCGAGTTCGGCTGCCAGATAAATACGTTCCTCGCGCTGGCCCTGACGACTGCCAAGATCGGCGATGACCAGCCACGACTCTTTCATCAGCGCATCGGGTTCAGCGAACAACGCCGCGCGACCGTTGGCCAGCCGGTATTCCGCGCCGCCGGCCTTGCGCCGTTGGGCGACGCGATCGGGGTATGCCAGGGCCAGCAAGGCACCAAGCCAGCGTGGATGGTCGGGATCGGCCACCGGCTGCTTTGCCGCGCCTTTCAGATAACTTCGGTATTGTCGGGCCAGCTGTTTGGCCCGCTGTACCCCGCCCTGGGCGCCACGGGCTGCGCGTTCGGTGCCTGCCAGTAACGTCAGACGGCTGTGCAGATCCGCGCCCGCGCCGCGCAAAATGTCGCGTTCGCCCAGCAATGCCGCGACGTCACAGGCCAGGGCGCCAAGTCCCAACTCCTGACCGCGCAACAGCAAATGGGCGATACGCGGGTGGGCTGGCACTTCTGCCATCGCCTGCCCGTGGGGTGTGAGCTTACAGGCTTCGCCCGGCTTGCGGCTCAGCGCACCGAGTCGAGCGAGCAGATCCTGCGCCTGTGCGTAGACCGCGGCGGGTGGTGCGTCCAGCCAGACAAGTTGCGCAGGCTCAACGCCCCACCGCGCCAGCTGCAACGCCAGCCCCGCGAGGTCGGCCTGCAGGATTTCTGCCGTGCCATGGGCCGCAAGCTGGTCATGCTGCGCTTCGGACCACAGGCGATAACACACACCCGGCTCAAGGCGCCCTGCCCGACCGGCACGCTGTGTGGCGCTGGCGCGGGAGATGCGCTGGGTGTCGAGCCGCGTCATGCCACTGCCCGGATCGAAACGCGGCACCCGCGCCAACCCGGCGTCGATCACCACGCGTACGCCATCGATGGTCAGGCTGGTCTCGGCGATGTTGGTCGCCAGCACCACCTTGCGCTTGCCCGCGGGGGCCGGTTCGATGGCCGCGCGCTGAGCACTCAAATCCAGCTCGCCATGCAGCGGACACAGCATCACGTCACTGCGCTCGCCCAAGGCATCAGCCAACTGTTGGTTGACCCGACGAATCTCTGCCTGCCCCGGCAGAAACACCAGCAGGCTTCCGCTTTCGTTGCCCAAGGCATCGAGCACCGTCTGCACCACGCGCGGTTCGATGAACTCGCCCGGCTGAAACGGTCGCCCCCACTGCATCTTTACCGGAAACATGCGCCCTTCGCTGCTGACCACGGGCGCCTCGTCGAGCAGACTAGACAGCCGCTCGCCCTCCAGCGTCGCCGACATCAGCAGGATCTTCAGCGGCTGCTCGTCGCGAAACAGTGCGCGACCATTGAGGCTCAACGCCAGCGCCAGATCGGCATCCAGACTACGCTCGATGAGATTGCCACTTGCATTATCTTGTCAGGCATGTCAAAACTACCGCTATCAAAGGTATTCGAGAGCTATAAGCGATGGAAAACGGTTTGACAATTATCAAGACGACGCAGTATTTGTCCTGCTACCCCATCACGGCCCTTCCACCTGATGTGCATGACCTAATGCAACGATCCTTTGAGGTTTTGAAAGGCTCACGCGTTGCTAAAGCGCAGAATCTCATTCAACTCTTTGACGTGTACTGCCACGTAACCGCTACTCCAATCAGCTACCTGCTCCTTTCCAGCCCAGAATTTAAGAAGGTCATCCACGGTTTTCTCGGTGCTTTCGATGACACATCGCTCTTGCGTGCGGAGTTGCCAACCAGAAGGGAATACCAACGAAGCATCGTTAAGCTGGTTCTCCAAATGCGCCGAGAGATTCCCTTGCTGCCGGAACTCACTAGCGCCGATTCGAAGCCGGGGCTCTATGGCCACATTTGGAATGCAATGAAACCGGATCTAAATCCTGTAGCCCTCCGCTACTGGAATGGATGGGGGATCCAAGGGCGCAATGGAAATAACTCTTACCTTCCCATTGCCCATGTGTGGAACTCGCATGGATACAAATTTGCCGAGCTCATTTACGACCTTTACAGCAACAACGCAGCTAAGAAACTGAATCCAAGCCATGCGCATCTAAACAGCTTTCTGTATTACCTATCAGCGAATAACGAACGATGGCCGGTTTCGGCTTTTGAAGATCCGCTGGAAGTTAATCGGCTGTTCATTGCATTTATGATTCAGGACTTCCTGCAAGCTGTGAAGAACAAGGTCGATATAAATGTCAAAACGCGAGCATACTCGCAATTCATCTACTCAATCGACGAAGCTTTTCTACAGCCCGGTGTCTGGGCGCGGCCTTTTTCTGGCGCGCTGCCTAGACCAATTGCGAAGACTGGCCCAGGTGCCAATACCAATACAAGAGTAAGATCAGATGGAACCGTTGTAAAGGTCAAGTTGATTACTGAAGTACCGCTAAATATGACCGATAGCGAAGCTATTGAGGTATTATTTAAAAAAATCCGTGAGGATAATGAGTTAGTTCTGAAGTGGGCACGATATCGTCTAAGTTTAGCTAAAGAAAGTCATGAAGCCTGCCTAGAAATGGCAAAGCACGGGACATTAATCAGAGACGGTAGACGCTCGGCGACAACAATTAAGCAGATTGAGCCAGAAAACATTTGCTGCACATATGTACAAAGAGGAATCACATACCTAAAGCTAAAAAAAAAGGATATTTTCGGTGACGCCTCCAAAGTTAAAGCCTTCAATCTTTTAGGCATTCCCACTATGGACACTGTATTTGCGCTGCAAATGCTACTCACGCATGCACATCCTACTATCACAGATTCATTCCTTTGCTCCTATGAACTTTTCAATAAAAAAGGTCAACTGACTGGCTTTAATAAGACTGAGTCAGGAGCATATCAACTGATTGGATACAAAGACCGAGCAGGAGGCCCGAGCAGTGAAAGGAAAGTCCTTCTGTCAGATGAAGAAGCTGAATGGGTTCAACTGATGATCTCCATGACTGACATTTTACGAAAGGAACTCAAAGGAGCAGGTAACGATCAGTGGCGTTATTTGTTTTTGCACACAGGTGGTGCGATCTCCACCCCATCCAGGCCAGGATCGATGAGGCTGAACAATACAAGAATCAAATTCTACCAACGAATGGTGGAAGAATTCATGCTGCTGGGTAATCGCGGCGAGAGCGCGACTCAGCGCTTCATCACTCAGCTTTCAGTTACGGCATTCAGGGCTTCTGCAGGAGTAGAAGTTTTTCTGCGCGACTATGATGTAGAAGAAATGGCAAGAGTACTAGGCCATAAGCGATATACCCACGCATTGCTGAGCAGATACCTCCCAGAGCCCATTCTGGCATTTTTTCAAACTCGGTGGATCCGGCTCTTCCAGCGCGGAATCATCTGCTGTGCAATGAAGGGCAGTCCGCGCCTGCTAGAAGCTACCCGCTTCACAGACATGAATGAACTTCATGATTTCCTGACAAACCACGCGCTTCGAGAGATTCCCGAGCATCTGCAAAACCCAGACTATCTCAAGTCTGCAGCGCATCAAACGTCCACCAATCGATTGAAATCCGACGACGAAGCTCAAGTTCTCGTCTCGATAGATACGGGCGTACTGACGGCACTGCTGTCCCTCAGTGCTGCGGTAACAAACGCAATTAATACATCTAGGGAAAATCTGAAAAAGACTTCCTGATTTGGCAGAATCCCCGGACACCAATCGCCGAGCTTTTCGATGATGAAGCAA
>NZ_NKHL01000077.1 GCF_002934685.1 Pseudomonas bohemica | reverse complement strand
TGACTGCGCCTTTTTCCCGAATCCATTGGTTCCTCCTGAGGAAAGGTCAGAAGGTGTAAACCTTATTCAGGACGGGACATATGGCCAAAAAAAGCCCGTCACATGAACGGGCTTTTTGGTAGAGCAGGGCGCTATCAGTGCGTACGGGCTACCGCAAACTCGCTGAGCTCGATCAGAGCATCGCGATACTCGCTGGCGGGCAGGACGTCCAGGCAGGCGATGGCGCGGGCGACATAATCGCGGGCCAGCTTGGCGGTGTAATCCAGCGAGCCGGAGTTCTCGACCGCTTCACGGATGCTGTCGAGGTCTTCCAGGCCACCTTTCTGAATAGCCTTGCGTACCAGCGCCGCCTGTTCCGGCGTGCCTTCGCGCATGGTGTAAATCAGCGGCAGGGTTGGCTTGCCTTCTGCCAGGTCATCACCGATGTTCTTGCCCATGGTCTCGGCATCGCCGCGATAGTCGAGCAGATCGTCGACCAGTTGGAACGCGACGCCCAGGTGATCGCCGAAGGTGCGCAGCGCTTCGCTCTGGTCGTGGCTGGCATTGGCCAGGGCCGCGGCGCTGTGGGTCGAGGCTTCGAACAGCATGGCTGTCTTGCCGCGAATCACTTCCATGTAGGTTTCTTCGGTGGTGCTGGCATCGCGAACCTTGGACAACTGCAGTACTTCGCCCTCGGCGATGACGCGCGTCGCCTTGGAGAGGATCTGCATCACCGGCATCGAACCCAGCTCGACCATCATTTCGAATGAGCGCGAATAGAGGAAGTCACCGACCAGAACGCTTGGCGCGTTGCCCCACATTGCGTTGGCGGTCGAACGGCCACGACGCATGCCGGACATGTCGACGACGTCGTCGTGCAGCAGGGTCGCGGTGTGCAGGAATTCGATGGTGGCCGCCAGCAGGCGCAGGTTATCACCGCCGCTGCCCAGTGCCTTGCCGCACAGGAGCACCAGCAATGGACGCAGGCGTTTGCCGCCGGCGGAGGTAATGTAGTCGCCGATTTTCGAGACCAGCGGCACGCGCGATGTCAGCTGCTTCTTGATAATGTGGTCGACGGCTGTAAAGTCGTCCGCCACAGCGCGGTAGAAGGCTTGGGGTTGCATCAGCGAGACGTGCTCCAGAAGGGTTGCGCGGCATGCTAGGTTGCAGGCCCCACCCTGTCAAGGCGTGACGTAGGGCCGCTTGCAAGGTGCTCACGGCTTGCGTACAATCGCGCACCCTAACTTTCCTGGGCAGCACCTGCCTTACGCAATTGCATGTCGGGCCTTTCCAGCCTCATGCAGCCATGCCAGCCGATACTCTTCTTATAAAGCGCTGGGTGAGCAGGATTTTCGGAGAAATACCATGTCGTACGCAGTAATCGTTACCGGTGGCAAGCAGTACAAAGTCGCCCCAGGTGAATACCTGAAAATCGAAAAACTGGAAGTCGCCACTGGCGAATCCGTTACTTTTGACCGCGTATTGCTCGTTGCCAACGGCGACGACGTCAATATCGGCGCTCCAGTTGTTGCAGGCGCTACCGTTGTGGCTGAAGTGATCTCCCAGGGTCGTCACGATAAAGTCCGCATCATCAAGTTCCGTCGTCGTAAGCACCACATGAAGCGTATGGGCCACCGCCAGTGGTTCACCGAGATCAAAATCACCGGTATCCAGGCCTGAATTTCAGCCTGATACCCTAATAGGAGTATTGAACTCATGGCACACAAAAAAGCTGGTGGTAGTACCCGTAACGGTCGCGACTCAGAAGCCAAACGCCTTGGCGTCAAGATGTACGGCGGCCAGGTAATCGTTCCGGGCAACATCATCGTGCGTCAGCGCGGTACCCAATTCCACGCTGGCTACGGCGTTGGTATGGGCAAGGATCACACCCTGTTCGCTAAAGTCGAAGGCGTGATCAAGTTCCAGGTTAAAGGCGCCTTCGGTCGTCGCTATGTAAGCATCGTGCCGAAGACTGAAGTCGCGGCATAATCTTGCGTCAGCAGAAAAAGCCCTGTCTCGCGACAGGGCTTTTTTGTTTGTAGAAGCTCTGGTTTTGGTGAGTCTCTTGCAAAGCTGTTTGTGTGGGCCGTTGTGGTGTGAAGTCGCTGGTTTTTGATCGGTATCGCAACGCTCATCTTTGCAAGAGCCTTATGAATTTATGTTGTTTGCTCGTCTTTGTGACGGGAGGCGTGCGTTATGAAATTTGTTGATGAAGTATCCATTCGGGTGAAGGCCGGTGACGGCGGCAACGGTTGCATGAGCTTCCGTCGCGAAAAATTCATCGAGAACGGCGGTCCCAACGGCGGCGACGGTGGTGATGGCGGCTCGATCTACATGATCGCCGACGAAAACCTCAACACCCTGGTCGACTACCGCTATACCCGCCACTTTGACGCCGAACGCGGCTCCAATGGCGGCAGCACCGATTGCACCGGTCGCAAAGGTGAGGATCTGGTTCTGCGCGTCCCGGTCGGTACCACTGTGATCGATGCCAGTACCCAGGAAATCATCGGCGATCTGACCAAGGCCGGTCAGCGTCTGCTGGTGGCTCACGGTGGTTGGCATGGTCTGGGCAATACCCGCTTCAAATCCAGTACCAATCGCGCGCCACGTCAAACCACGCCGGGCAAGCCGGGCGACCAGCGTGATCTGAAGCTGGAGCTGAAGGTGTTGGCTGACGTTGGCCTGCTCGGTTTGCCGAATGCTGGCAAAAGTACGTTCATTCGCTCGGTTTCGGCCGCCAAGCCGAAGGTGGCTGACTACCCATTCACCACGCTGGTACCGAACCTGGGCGTGGTCAGTGTCGATCGCTGGAAGAGCTTCGTTATTGCCGACATTCCGGGTCTGATCGAAGGTGCGTCGGACGGTGCTGGCCTTGGCATTCGCTTTCTCAAGCACCTGGCGCGTACCCGTCTGTTGTTGCATCTGGTCGACATGGCGCCGCTGGATGAAAGCAGCGCGCCTGACGCGGCAGAAGTCATCGTCAATGAGCTGATCAAATTCAGCCCGGCGCTGGCGGATCGTGATCGTTGGTTGGTGCTGAACAAGTGCGACCAGATCCTCGAAGAAGAGCACGAAGAGCGCAAGCAGGAGATCATCGATCGCCTGGGCTGGACCGGTCCTGTGTACGTGATCTCGGCGATTGCCAAAGAGGGCACCGATCGCCTGAGCCACGACATCATGCGTTACCTCGAAGATCGCGCCGATCGTCTGGCCAACGACCCGGCATACGCCGAAGAGCTGGCCGAGCTGGATCAGCGCATCGAAGACGAGGCGCGTGCTCAGTTGCAGGCGCTGGACGATCAGCGCGCCCTGCGCCGCAGCGGCGTGAAGAGCGTGCATGACATCGGTGATGATGACTGGGACGAAGAAGATGTGGACGACGAAGATGGTCCGGAAATCATTTACGTCCGCGAGTGACTCAGTGAAGTAAACTACAACGCCGCTTAATCGCGGCGTTTTAGTATGTCGAATTCGTACTCTCTGGCTTAAGGTTAAAGATCATGCGGAGCAAGGTGACAGGTGCCCAGCGTTGGGTTGTGAAGATCGGAAGTGCGCTGCTGACAGCGGACGGCAAAGGTCTTGATCGCAACGCGATGGGTGTTTGGGTCGAGCAGATGGTGGCGCTGCATAAGGCGGGCGTCGAACTGGTCCTGGTTTCGTCCGGCGCGGTGGCTGCCGGTATGAGTCGCCTGGGCTGGGCTGCGCGACCGAGTGCCATGCATGAGCTTCAGGCGGCGGCAGCGATCGGCCAGATGGGGCTGGTGCAGGCCTGGGAATCCAGCTTTGCCGAGCACGGCCGCCATACTGCGCAAATCCTGCTGACCCACGATGACCTTTCCGACCGCAAGCGCTACCTGAATGCCCGCAGTACCCTGCGTACGCTGGTGGAGCTGGGCGTGGTGCCAGTGATCAACGAAAACGATACCGTCGTCACGGACGAGATTCGTTTTGGCGACAACGACACGCTGGCTGCGCTGGTGGCGAATCTGGTCGAGGCCGATCTGCTGGTCATCCTTACCGACCGCGACGGCATGTTCGATGCCGATCCGCGCAACAACCCTGAAGCGCAATTGATCTTTGAGGCTCGCGCCGACGATCCTGCGCTGGATGCCGTTGCGGGTGGCACTGGCGGCGCGTTGGGGCGTGGCGGTATGCAGACCAAGCTGCGTGCGGCGCGTCTGGCTGCGCGCTCGGGGGCGCACACGGTGATCGTCGGGGGTCGCATCGAGCGCGTGCTGGCGCGTCTGAAGGCCGGTGAGCGCCTGGGCACGCTGCTGTCGCCTGAACGCGGCATGCTGGCGGCACGCAAGCAGTGGCTGGCGGGACATCTGCAGACCCGTGGCACGCTGGTGCTGGACGATGGTGCGGTCAAGGCGCTTGCCGAAAGCAACAAGAGCTTGCTGCCGGTGGGGGTGAAGCTGGTACAGGGCAGTTTCCGTCGCGGCGAAATGGTGGTGTGTGTTGCCGCCGATGGTCGCGAGATTGCCCGTGGCCTCAGTAACTACAGCGCGCTTGAAGCGCAAAAGATCATTGGTCAGCCATCCGACTCCATCGTCAAGGTGTTGGGTTATATGGCCGAGCCTGAGCTGGTTCATCGTGACAACCTGATTCTGGTCTGAATCGGGGGTCCCTTGATAAGGAAGTTGTAATGCGAGTCATGAAGGGAATGCTGGGTGCGCTGCTGTTGCTGCCTTTGCTGGCATCGGCTGAAGAGATTGGCCAGGTGTCGACGGTGTTCAAGTTCGTCGGCCCCAACGACCGGATCGTGGTCGAGGCGTTCGATGATCCGAAGGTCGATGGTGTGACCTGCTATCTGTCGCGTGCCAAAACGGGTGGCGTGAAAGGTGGTCTGGGCTTGGCCGAGGATCGTGCCGAGGCGTCCATTGCGTGTCGCCAGGTAGGGCCGATCCATTTCAAGGAAGAGCTCAAGGATGGCGACGAGGTGTTCAAGGAGCGCACCTCGCTGGTGTTCAAGACCATGCAGGTGGTTCGCTTTCTCGACAAGAAACGCAACACGCTGGTGTATCTGGTCTACAGCGATCGGATCATAGAAGGCAGTCCGCAGAATGCGGTGACAGCGATCCCGATTTTACCGTGGGCGCCGGCGCCTTCTCCGTGAGGTAGCTGGATCTCGCACCTGTGGGAGTGAGCTTGCTCACGATGCTTCGATAAATTCACAACAGCTTTGGCGCCTGAAAGTCAGTCTTCGTGAGCAAGCTCAGTCCCACAGTTGTCTTCTGCCGATCATGCAGCGCCAAATCCCGAATCGCAGGCAATAAAAAACCGACCCTGAGGTCGGTTTTTTAACAAGCAGATCGCTTAGGCAGCAGCAGCAAGGTTCAGAGCCTTGATGTGGCCATTCAGGCGACCTTTATGGCGAGCAGCTTTGTTCTTGTGGATGATGCCTTTATCGGCCATACGGTCGATAACTGGCACGGCCAGAACATAAGCAGCTTGCGCTTTTTCAGCGTCTTTTGCGTCGATGGCTTTAACTACGTTCTTGATGTAGGTACGTACCATGGAACGCATGCTGGCGTTGTGGCTGCGACGCTTCTCAGCCTGTTTTGCACGTTTTTTGGCGGAAGGTGAGTTGGCCACCGTCGAGCTCCTCGAAAGACTTGGGAAATAGCTAACAAAATAGGCCGCGAATCATGCCGATGAGTTTGATGCTTGTCAAGGGCGGTTGATGCGTTCCGCTGAGTGGTCGCCGTGTGATGCCGAGGATATTTCTTTCCGGCGTACGACCTGTAAACTCGCGGGTTTTGGCTCAGTGCTGTTTTGCGGCGCGGAGTATCGCATAAATGGAACGCGCTTTGGCGCTTCCTTTGGTCGGGCGCACAACCTTTAGATGAATCTCCTCAAATCGCTTGCCGCCGTCAGCTCTATCACAATGCTTTCGCGGGTTCTGGGTTTTATCCGCGACACCATCATCGCCCGGGCTTTCGGCGCAGGAATGGCAACGGATGCCTTCTTCATCGCCTTCAAATTGCCGAACCTTCTGCGTCGGATTTTCGCCGAGGGCGCGTTCTCGCAGGCGTTCGTGCCGATCCTGGCCGAATACAAAAGCCAGCAGGGGGAGGAGGCGACCCGCACCTTTGTCGCTTATGTCACCGGTTTGCTGACCCTGGCGCTGGCATTGGTCACCGTGCTGGGCATTATCTTCGCGCCCTGGGTGATCTGGGCCACGGCGCCGGGGTTTGCCGACACGCCGAAAAAATTCCAGCTGACCTCTGATCTGCTGCGCGTGACCTTTCCTTATATATTGCTGATTTCCCTGTCTTCGCTGGCCGGGGCGATCCTCAATACCTGGAACCGGTTTTCGGTGCCGGCGTTCGTGCCGACGCTGCTCAACCTGGCGATGATCTTTTTCGCACTGTTCCTCACCCCGTATTTCCACCCGCCGGTCATGGCGCTGGGCTGGGCGGTGCTGGCCGGCGGGTTGCTGCAGTTGCTGTATCAACTGCCGCACCTGAAGAAAATTGGCATGCTGGTACTGCCTCGGCTTAATCTGCGAGACACCGGCGTCTGGCGGGTGATGAGGCAAATGCTGCCAGCGATGCTCGGTGTCTCGGTCAGCCAGATTTCCCTGATCATCAATACCATTTTTGCTTCGTTTCTGGTGGCGGGGTCGGTTTCGTGGATGTACTACGCCGACCGACTGATGGAGCTGCCGTCGGGAGTGCTGGGCGTAGCGCTGGGGACGATTCTTCTGCCGATTCTGTCCAAGACCTACGCCAGCAGGGATCGCCAGGAGTACTCGCGGATTCTCGACTGGGGCCTGCGGCTGTGCTTCGTGTTGGTTCTGCCCTGCACGCTGGCGCTCGGACTTCTGGCTGAGCCGTTGACCGTTTCGCTGTTCCAGTACGGCAAGTTCGGTGCGACGGATGCCGCGATGACCCAACGCGCGTTGATCGGCTATGCCGTGGGCCTGCTGGGTATCATCGTGATCAAGGTGCTGGCGCCGGGCTTCTACGCCCAACAAAATATTCGTACCCCAGTAAAAATCGCGATTTTCACCCTCATCGTCACTCAAGCATTCAACGTGCTGTTCGTCTACGGCGTGCAATTGGCCCATGCGGGGTTGGCGCTGGCGATCAGCATGGGCGCGTGTTTGAACGCCTTGCTGCTGTTTTGGCAGTTGCGTCGCCAGGATCTGTATCAACCGCAGCCGGGTTGGCCGGTGTTTCTGATCAAGCTGGTGGTGGCGGTTTCGGTGATGTCCGCCGTGCTGCTGGGCCTGATGCATGTGATGCCCTCCTGGTCCGACGGGCAGATGCTCGAGCGCTTTATCCGTTTGGGCGGGCTTGTGGCTGCAGGCGTCGTGGCGTATTTCGGCATGTTGCTGCTGCTGGGCTTTCGTCTGAAGGATTTCGCCCGCCAGGCGATCATGTAGGATCAATCGTCGGTTTTTGCCGGTTAACGCCGATTGTTGTTGTTTGGCTGGATGTGTCGCCTGTCGTTGAGGGCAGTGTGTGGTTATAATCGGCCACTTTATGAGCAAGAAGCGCGTTATGCAGCTGGTTCGAGGCCTTCACAATCTGCGCCCCCAGCATCGGGGCTGCGTCGCCACCATTGGCAATTTCGACGGCGTTCATCGTGGTCACCAGGCTATCCTGGCGCGGCTGCGCGAGCGTGCCGTGGAATTGGGCCTGCCCAGTTGCGTCGTGATTTTCGAGCCGCAGCCACGGGAGTTCTTTGCGCCAGAGACCGCACCTGCGCGCCTGGCTCGCCTGCGTGACAAGCTCGATCTGCTGGCAGCCGAGGGCGTCGATATGGTGCTCTGCCTGGCGTTCAATCAGCGCTTGAGCAAGCTGAGCGCGACAGAGTTCGTCGACACCGTATTGATCGACGGCCTGCACGTGAAGCATCTGGAAGTCGGCGACGACTTTCGTTTCGGTTGTGACCGGCTCGGGGATTTCGATTTCCTGCAAAAGGTCGGCGCAGAAAAAGGCTTCACCGTCGAGGCCGCGCAAACCGTGGAAATCGACGGCGTCCGCGTCAGCAGCACCAAGGTACGTAACGCTTTGACTGCCAGCGACTTTGCCCTTGCCGAGCATCTGTTGGGCAGGCCTTTCGAAATTTCCGGCCGTGTCCTGCATGGCCAGAAGCTTGCGCGCCAGCTGGGTACGCCCACCGCCAACGTGCAGCTCAAGCGTCGTCGCGTGCCGTTGACCGGGGTGTATCTGGTCAGCGCCGAGATCGATGGCAAGGTCTGGCCGGGTGTTGCCAACATTGGCGTGCGGCCGACCGTGGCTGGGGATGGACGTCCCCACCTGGAAATACATCTTCTGGATTTTGCCGGTGATATCTATGGCCGGCGCCTGACGGTGGTCTTCCACCAAAAGCTGCGTGATGAGCAGCGTTTCGCCTCGCTTGAGGCGCTTAAGACGGCGATCGATGCGGATGTCGCTGCCGCCCGTGCCCATTGGGGCATGGTCAACCGCTAACTTAGAGCCTGAAATGACCGACTACAAAGCCACGCTTAATCTTCCGGACACCGCCTTCCCTATGAAGGCCGGCCTGCCCCAGCGCGAGCCGCAAACTCTGCAGCGCTGGGACAGCATTGGCCTGTACCAGAAGTTGCGGGAAATTGGCAAGGATCGTCCAAAGTTCGTTCTGCACGACGGTCCTCCGTACGCCAACGGCAATATTCACATCGGTCATGCGGTCAACAAGATTCTCAAGGACATGATCGTCCGTTCGAAGACCCTGTCGGGCTACGACGCGCCTTATGTTCCAGGCTGGGATTGCCACGGTCTGCCAATCGAGCACAAGGTCGAAGTCACGCACGGCAAGAACCTGCCAGCGGACAAGACTCGCGAGCTGTGCCGTGCCTATGCGGCCGAGCAGATCGAAGGCCAGAAGGCCGAATTCATTCGTCTGGGCGTGCTCGGCGACTGGGCCAACCCTTACCGCACCATGGACTTCGCCAACGAAGCCGGGGAAATCCGTGCGCTGGCGGAAATGGTCAAGAACGGCTTCGTGTTCAAGGGCCTCAAGCCTGTGAACTGGTGCTTCGATTGCGGCTCGGCCCTGGCTGAAGCGGAAGTCGAATACCAGGACAAGAAGTCGTCCACCATCGACGTCGCTTTCCCAATCGCCGATGCCGACAAGCTCGCCGCTGCATTTGGTGTGTCGAGCCTGAGCAAACCTGCTGCCATTGTGATCTGGACCACTACCCCGTGGACCATCCCCGCCAACCAGGCGCTCAACGTTCATCCTGAATTCAACTACGCGCTGGTCGATGTCGGCGACAGGTTGTTGGTGCTGGCCGAGGAGCTGGTCGAAGCCTGCCTCAAGCGCTGGAACCTCGAAGGCTCGGTACTGGCCACCGCGCCTGGTACCGCGCTGGAACTGATCAACTTCCGCCATCCATTCTATGAGCGCCTGTCGCCGATTTATCTGGCTGACTACGTCGAGTTGGGCGCGGGCACCGGTGTCGTCCACTGCTCGCCAGCCTATGGCCTCGATGACTTCGTGATCTGCAAAAGCTATGGCCTGACCAACGATGACATCATCAGCCCAGTACAAAGCAACGGCGTGTACAGCCAGTCGCTTGAGTTCTTTGGTGGTCAGTTCATCTTCAAGGCTAACCAGAACATCATCGACAAGCTGCAGGAAGTGGGTGCGCTGCTGCACACCGAAACCATCTCCCACAGCTACATGCACTGCTGGCGCCACAAGACCCCGTTGATCTACCGCGCCACCGCGCAGTGGTTCGTTGGCATGGACAAGCAGCCGGTGTCGGGCGATACCTTGCGCAACCGTGCCGTCAAGGCCATCGAAGACACCAGGTTCGTACCGGCCTGGGGCCAGGCGCGTCTGCATTCGATGATCGCCAACCGTCCTGACTGGTGCATCTCCCGTCAGCGCAACTGGGGCGTGCCGATCCCGTTCTTCCTGAACAAGGAAAGCGGCGAGTTGCACCCACGCACTGTCGAACTGATAGAAGAAGTCGCCAAGCGCGTCGAGAACGAAGGCATCGAAGCCTGGTTCAAGATGGACGCTGCCGAGCTGCTGGGCGACGAGGCACCACAGTACGACAAAATCTCCGACACCCTGGACGTCTGGTTCGATTCGGGCACCACGCACTGGCATGTCCTGCGCGGTTCGCACCCGATGGGGCACCAAAGCGGTCCACGCGCCGACCTGTACCTTGAAGGTTCCGACCAGCACCGCGGCTGGTTCCACTCCTCGCTGCTGACCGGTTGCGCCATCGACAACCACGCACCATACCGTGAGCTGCTGACCCATGGTTTCACCGTGGACGAGAATGGCCGCAAGATGTCCAAATCCCTGGGCAATGTCATCGCCCCGCAGAAGGTCAACGACACCCTGGGTGCCGACATCATGCGTCTGTGGGTTTCGGCCACCGATTACTCGGGCGAGATGGCCGTTTCGGAAACCATCCTGCAGCGCAGCGCCGACGCTTATCGCCGTATCCGCAATACCGCGCGTTTCCTGCTCTCCAACTTGAGCGGCTTCAACCCGGCCACCGACATCCTGCCTGCCGAGGAAATGCTGGCATTGGACCGTTGGGCGGTCGACCGCGCGCTCCTGTTGCAGCGCGAGCTGGAAGAGCACTACGGCGAATACCGTTTCTGGAACGTCTACTCAAAAGTGCACAACTTCTGCGTGCAGGAGTTGGGCGGTTTCTATCTGGACATCATCAAGGACCGGCAGTACACCACGGGCGCCAACAGCAAGGCCCGCCGTTCGTGCCAGACCGCGCTGTTCCACATCTCCGAAGCGCTGGTTCGCTGGATCGCACCAATCCTGGCGTTCACTGCCGACGAGCTTTGGCAGTACATGCCGGGCGAGCGGAACGAGTCGGTCATGCTCAACACCTGGTACGAAGGCCTGAGCGAGTTGCCGGAAGGCTTCGAGCTGGACCGCGCCTATTGGGAGCGGATCATGGCGGTCAAGACCGCGGTCAACAAGGAACTGGAGAACCAGCGCGCGGCGAAAGCCATCGGCGGTAACCTGCAAGCCGAAGTGACCCTTTACGCCGAAGACGATCTGACGGGCGACCTGGACAAGCTGGGTGACGAACTGCGTTTCGTGCTGATCACCTCCAAGGCTGGCATCGCGCCGTTCGCCAGCGCGCCGGCCGATGCCGTAGTCACCGAAGTGGAGGGCCTGAAGCTGAAGGTGGTCAAGTCTGGTTACACCAAATGCGCACGTTGCTGGCACTTCCGCGAAGACGTTGGCGTACACGCCGAGCATCCGGAAATCTGCGGTCGTTGCGTTGACAACATCAGCGGCGCGGGTGAGGTTCGTCACTATGCCTAATCCGTCGGCGGGCCGTTCGGGCCGTCTAGGCTGGCTGTGGTTGAGCGTGCTGGTCGTGGTCATTGACCAGGCCAGCAAGTTCTACTTCGAGAACGCACTGAGCCTGTATCAGCAGATCGTGGTCATCCCCAGTTACTTCAGCTGGACGTTGGCTTACAACACCGGCGCGGCTTTCAGCTTCCTGGCTGACAGCTCCGGCTGGCAGCGCTGGCTGTTCGCCCTGATCGCCGTCGTGGTCAGTGCGGTGCTGGTGATCTGGCTCAAGCGTCTTGGGCGTAACGAGACTTGGCTGGCGGTCGCATTGGCATTGGTGCTGGGGGGCGCGCTGGGCAATCTTTACGACCGTATCGCGATCGGCCACGTCATCGACTTCGTGCTGGTGCACTGGGACACTCGATGGTACTTCCCAGCCTTCAACTTTGCCGACAGTGCCATCACTGTCGGCGCGATCATGCTTGCCCTGGATATGTTCAAGAGCAAGAAAACCGGAGAGCCCGTTCATGACTGAACACGCCACGCAAGAAACACGCATCGGTCAGAACACGGAAGTTACCCTGCATTTCGCTCTGTACCTGGAAAACGGCGAGACCGTTGACAGCACCTTCGACAAAGCTCCGGCGACGTTCAAGGTCGGTGACGGCAGTTTGTTGCCGGGTTTCGAGGCGCTGATATTCGGTTTCAAGACTGGTGACAAGCGCAGGATAGAAGTGCCGCCGGAAAACGCTTTTGGTCAGCCCAACCCGCAAAACGTGCAGATCATGCCGCGTTCGCAATTCCAGAACATGGAACTGGCCGAAGGCCTGCTGGTGATCTTCAACGATGCGGCCAATACTGAGCTGCCGGGCGTAGTGAAGGCGTTCGACGACGACCAGGTCACCGTCGACTTCAACCATCCGCTGTCCGGTAAGACGTTGACCTTCGAAGTGGAAATCTTCGAGGTGAAGGCGCTCTGATTGTCTGGCGTCTGATCGGCCCCGGCATCGCTCGGGGCCTTTTCGTTTTTATGTTTCATTGCGCGTAGATACGAGGCACATCATGCAAATCAAACTCGCCAACCCACGTGGCTTCTGCGCCGGGGTGGACCGTGCGATCGAAATCGTCAATCGCGCGCTGGAAGTGTTTGGCCCGCCGATCTACGTGCGCCATGAAGTGGTTCATAACAAATTCGTCGTCGAAGACCTGCGCAGCCGCGGCGCGATCTTCGTCGAAGAGCTCGATCAAGTGCCGGACGACGTCATCGTCATTTTCAGTGCCCACGGCGTGTCCCAAGCGGTACGCACCGAGGCCGCCGGCCGTGGCCTGAAAGTGTTCGATGCGACCTGCCCGCTGGTGACCAAGGTTCACATCGAGGTTGCCCGCTACAGCCGCGATGGCCGGGAGTGCATCCTTATCGGTCACGAAGGGCATCCAGAAGTCGAAGGCACGATGGGTCAGTACGACTCCAGCAATGGCGGGGCTATTTATCTGGTCGAGGATGAAGAAGACGTCGCCAATCTGCAGGTGCGCAATCCCGAGAAACTGGCGTTCGTGACTCAGACAACGTTGTCCATGGACGACACTAGCCGCGTGATCGACGCACTGCGCTCGCGCTTCCCGGCCATCGGCGGGCCACGCAAGGATGACATCTGCTACGCCACGCAAAACCGTCAGGACGCGGTCAAGCAGCTGGCCGATGAGTGCGATGTGGTACTGGTGGTCGGCAGCCCGAACAGTTCCAACTCCAACCGGCTGCGTGAGCTGGCCGAGCGCATGGCAACTCCGGCGTATCTGATCGACGGTGCCGAGGACATGCAGCGCAGCTGGTTCGACGGCGTGCAGCGCATCGGTATTACCGCAGGGGCATCGGCTCCAGAAGTGCTGGTGCGTGGCGTCATCGAGCAGTTGCAGGCCTGGGGTGCGACCGGCGCGGACGAACTGGCGGGCCGTGAGGAAAACATCACCTTCTCGATGCCCAAGGAACTGCGGGTCAAATCGATCCTGTAAACCGCTCGATCTGCTTCACGAGCAGGGCTCGGTCGTGAAGCCGTTGCTGCGAAGGGTCACCCGACCCGTCACGGCAATTGCTATCTGGTAGTGACTGGCAGGTGAGTCTTTCAGGCAAACCGCCAGTGTGCCGTTGGCGTTGTTGAGCAGTCTCCCGGTGTTATCGAAGCCAATCCGCATCGCCACCCGACCGTTGCCGACCACCTTCACATTGCGGTGGCCGCTGCGTTCGACCAATACCGTTTCATCGTCATCCTGGAACTGGTTGCGGTTGACGTCCACGTACACACGCCAGCCCTGACTCCAATCGCTTTCCCTTGCCTGCACGATCACTGGCTGGCTGCGCAGAATCGCCTCGACGCGTGCCAGGCGCAGGCTGCTTGCCAGTTGTTGGGCGGTGTCCTGACGCCGTTGCGAATCGACCAGCGCCGCAAAGGCAGGTGCCGCCAACGTCGCGACGACCCCGATCAACACCAGCCCCACCAGCAGTTCTATCAGTGTCAGCCCTTTGTGCCTCATCTCTGCCACTCCCTGACCTCAGCGGGCCCTAGCAAACGCCCGTCCAGCGCCTGTGACAAGGCTGCCGATTGTCAGCCGATATGTCCGCAAGCTGCGGTTACACACCTCCCGGGCAGACTTCGGCTGATCAGCTTCAATGTCCCCTGAACAGGGTCAGCAGGGGTGTTCGATGAACATGGGATCAGCGCAGACAGGAGTGACATTGATCGAGGTGCTGGTGGCGTTGCTAGTGCTCTCCATCGGCGTTTTGGGCGTGGCAATGCTGCAGCTCAACGCTTTGAAGCACACCGACAGCGCCCTGCGCAGCACTCAGATCAGCTTCATCGCCCACGACCTGCTGGAACGCATCCGCGCCAACCCTGACGCTAACTACACGCTGGCTTCTCTGAGTCAGGCGCCCACCTCGGGTAATCCTGCAATTCCTCGTGATCAGGACCTTTTCGATTTCGCCGATCAGATACGGCGGGTGGCGGGAGAGAGTGCGCAGGCCTCTGTCGCGGCGACCGGAGCCAGGGTGACTGTCACGCTGGACTGGGACGACGATCGGGCACAGGGCGAGGGTGCATTGAGGCAGACAATGACCTTGTACAGCCTGATCAGGGCTGAGCGAGGTACACCGCCGTGATCGCCAGAAACAGAGGTTTCGGCCTGGTCGAGATCATGCTGGCGCTGGTTCTCGGCCTTGTATTGTCCCTGGCGCTGTCGCAGATATTCGTTGCGTTCAAAAGCACCTGGCTGAGTCAGACATCGTCCGCCAGCCTGCAGGAAGACGCGCGCTTCGTACTGGCCAAGATGGTCCAGGAGGTGCGCCTGGTGGGCATGTTTGGATGTTTGGGCAGCGTTCGCGACGCCAGTCTCGGGGGCGGGTTTTCCAGCGCTTTTCACGCACCAGTTCAGTGGGATGCCCGGCAGCAATCCTTGACCCTGGTGACCGCTCCCGTAGGCACTGCCCAATCCTGGTATGACTGGGTCGTACACACTGATTGCGCGACGACGGCCACGGCTTGGTCTCGCGGCCGCGCGCCAGCGCTGGAAGCCGGTGAGTTTGCGTTGCCTGTTCAGCGTCATGTCTATCGGCTCAACGCGCAACGAGGCGAGCTGACGCTCGATGGGCAGCCGCTGTTGAGCAACGTTCGCGGTTTCAACGTGCTGTTCGGCGTGGCTGATTCGAACGGTGCGTCGCGGGTTGCGCGCTACACCGCCCAGCCCGAGCCTCGGCTGATTCGCAGTGTGCGGCTGACGTTGACCCTGTTCGACCCGGCCGACCGCACGCGTGAACAGACCTTCAATGTCGTCGCTACCCTTCGTAATCGCATTGGTTGAGGAGCGACAGATGAAGCATCAACGCGGCGTAATACTGATTGTCAGCCTGGTGTTTCTCATGCTCCTGACCCTGCTTGGGACCTCATCCATGCAAAACGCTACGCTCCAGGAAAAAGTGGCGGGCGGCCTGGGACTGCGCGATGTCTCGTTTCAGCTGGCCGAAGCCTTATTGCGAACGGCAGAGGCAAGCGTAAGCACCCCAGGCTTTTCGCAGCCCGAATGCTCAACCCCACTGACGTGCCTGCCGCCCCCTGAGGCGCTGACTCTGTCTGCTGGCGGCGCGGGCGGAGCATCCGGTGTGAGGTGGGTGGCGAGCAGTGGCGGGTTCTTTGGCATTCAACATCTCGGCCAAACCGAAGACCCCGCCGGCATGGTCGACCCCGTGGAGCCACAAGCGCTGTATCGGGTGACAGCCATCGGCATTCACGGCACGGCGCGTACGGTGCTCGAAAGCATTCACACAGGCGAGCGCCGGATCATGTGGCGGCAGCGACAATGAGGGCAGGACAGATGGCAGAACGAGGATTCACCCTGATTGAATTGCTGATCACGGTCGCCATCATCGCAATCCTCGCAGGTGTCGCGTACCCGACCTACACCGAACACACCCGCAAAATCCGCCGCTCGGAAATCGCCGCCTTGTTGGTCGAGGAAGCGCACAAACTGGAGCGATTCTACTCACGGGCTGGGCAATATTCGGACGCTATCGGGCCGCCTGTTCGCAAGCATGAGGTTTCACAGGGGAGCGATTTTTATGCCATCGATGTCGAGCGTTCGGAACAGACGTTCGTGCTGAAGGCGATGCCGGTGGGTGGCACATTGATGAGCGGGGACAAGTGCGGCGGGTTCGTGCTGGAAAACACTGGCAGGCGCGACAATGTGGGGATGTCGGGCGATGCCAGTGTGCGGGGGTGTTGGGGGCGGTAGCTGCTACTTCCAGCAGTCGGCGTCAGTGGGAGATTTGGTACCGTCTTGCGTAATGCTCAATGTCCCGCAGCTGTCGCTGGTTTGAGCGTTGATCGGCGCGACCTGCACGGTGTAAGTAATGGCCGTCGGCGTACCCGAGATGCTGAGGGTGTATTTGTTGTTGGCGGACGTGGTGTTGGTAATACCGATTGCCGCCGGAGTGGTAGCCGTCGCGTAGGTGTTGTTCTGCGCGTAGTACCGCTCCATCCGGGCGACCGCATCGTTCAGCATTGCAATGCCTTCCGAACGATAACCACGCTGCACGTATCGGGTATAGGACGGATAAGCAATCGCAGCCAGAATCGCGACGATGACGACGGTGATCATCAGTTCGATCAGGGTGAAGCCGTGCTGGTCTTTTTTCAAATATCGCATTTTCCGCCGATCTCTTAAGGTGAAGGAATCGCTCGCCAGGTTTGGCGGCCGTTGTACTGCAGGCCGGTAAACGCATTCATGCTGTTGCCACCGCTGGAATAAACGGTGGACAGTCCCGACGGGCCATCGCCAGAAACGACGGTGAACCCTATTCCTGACGAGTTGTAGCCGCTGATGATCACGCCGGACAAGGTGTCGTTGCTGTCAATTACACCATCGCCGTTGAAGTCGAATACCGAAAAGGTATTCGCACCCCCGGTGTTAGGGTCAAGCTCCAATTGCTTACCCTGAATACCTGCTTCACACACGCCGGTGATGGGTGTGCGGGTGGCGACGAACAGGACTTGGCCCTTGATTGTCATCAAATCGACCATACGCTCGCCGGTCGATTTTCCGTCGGTCTGCAAGTCCAGATACCAACCATATTTGGCGGTCCAGTCTACCGAGCGGGTGGTGACCGTTCGTAATCCGGTACTGGTGCCAAGTGTGCCGCTGGCCGAAGACAGGATCTGGGCCTGAAGATTGCTACGTCCTGCCGGGCTGCTGGTGGACGTCCCTGTAGGTGTAGTTGCTACCTGCCCATCCGTTTGCGGATCCCAGATTCCGTAGAGGGTCTGCAGGTCAGTACTGGCCTTATCCGCCGAGGTGAAGTAACGGCCGGTCCCGAATATGACCAGGTTCCCTGTACCGCTGGGATGTGAGTAAAGGACGGGAGGGGTAGTAATCGATTGTGCCGCAGCGCCCGTAGTGCCAGCCGAGGCGGTGAATAGCGGAGTGCCGTTGAACGCCACTTTGTAGCTGCTAGCGGTGGTGGCGTCGGTCAGCGAGCCCGGGCTGATCAAGTCGAAGCGCCAAAGGTTGCCCAGCAGGTCACCCGCGTAGGCGTAGTCAGCGATGCCGTCGGAGTTGGTATCAAGGATCACTGGCGAAGACAGCCCGTTATCCACTTTGGGGGTGCTGGCTGGGGTCGTCAGCTTGGCGATCTTCGCGCCCGTGGCAACGTTGAGAATGAACAGGCTGGCATTGCCGTTATCGCCATTGTAGCCACTGCCGAAGATGACGCCCCACTCTCCAGAGTGCAGTTTGGAAATGTAGGGGGTAGAAAATGTAGCGCCCAGATCCGTGTCGTTTTGTGAAGTGAACTCCCACAACAGCTTGATGTTGTCGGGATCGGTGATATCCAGCGCAAAGATTTCCTTACCGCCAGCCCCCAGTGTCCCCACCAATACCGTGTGCCAGGCTGAGTTGAAATAGGCGTCGGAAACCACCGGGGAGCCATCGACATAATATCGGTGCAGGGACGAGTCGGTATTGTAGGTTGTCCCCGACAGGGCGCTGAGCTTTGAAATGACTGCAGTGGGCACGAAGGCGAACTGCTCCACGCCGGTGGTTGCATCGAATGCGTGAAGCATGCCGTCGTTGGCCCCGACATACACCTGCGAGCGACGCGCGTTGGCCGTTGTCTTGAATTTCGCGTAGTCGCCGCTGGTTCCGTTCAGTGAGTCCGCCAGCGTATTTGTAAATGTGCCTGCCTGAACGAAGACCGGTTGCGAGTTGACGATGTCGCCCAGTGTCGAAGCGCGCCGGCGGAACGTTGTGCCTTCCAGCGTACGCACTCCCCTGATGAACGCCACTTGGTCGGAAGTCAGGGTTGTCTGCAACTTGACGCTGGCATAGGTAAGGGTGCCCAAATTGCTGTATGTGAAGGCCTGCAGTCCGGTTCCAGCAGCGTTGGCCATCTGAATGTTTCTCTTGGAAGCCTCTGGCATCACCGCTGCCGCTGTCCAATTAAGGGTCTTCGTGGTGGTGCTGGTGCTGGTGCTGGTGCTGGTGCCTGTGGTGCTGGTGGTGGTGGTGGTGGTGGTGGTGGTTTTGGTCAAGTCACCGCTCCACTGTGCAATGTTGAAGCTGTTGGTATAGGTCGAAGTCGAGGCGTCCGCTTTCAATGGCGAGGGGACGGCTGCTGGCGCCGCCACGGATGTATTTTTTTGTGCGATCTGGCTGAAGGCCGCCTGAAGCTGCGCCTTGAGCGTCGACGCACTGCTTACCAGGAAGTAGTTGTCAGGCGTCCCGGAGACGTTCGAATCCCATTTGCCGGCTACCGGCGAGCTCGAAGTGGTATTGGTCGAGTCACCGAAACCACCCCATTTGGCGGCGTACCACAGTGGGTTCTCAAGGTTGGTCACCGAAGTGGCGGATGAAGGCTTGAAGTTACGGGTGTGGTAAGTGGCGCCGTTGACCACCGTACTTCCCGACTTCATGCCAGGCAACAGAGTGGTGGAGTTGTTACAGCCCGAAGAGCACGATCCGGGAAGTTGGGAGCCGGGTGTATCGAGTACGTAGTGTTGGTTGCCGCTGCCACCGCCGGTCACTTCCAGATAGATGCCGTCGTGGGTCGTACCGGAAATGGTGTACCCCATGTGCGATTCGTTGCCCGCTTGCGAATAGACTGTCTCCAGTCGCACGTCGAGCGTTGCGTCGGCCCCGGTCCCGACGACCGAGACGGTGTACAGCACAATGGCGTCCATGTCGTAGTCGCAGCCTTGGCCGCAATCGTCGTAGACAACACGAAACACCGCCTGCGCGCGGCCTCCGTTCACTGAAGTATCTTTCAACTGCCCCGGCATGTTGTACAGCGAGTCGATATAAAAGCCGGTGATCTGTTCGGTCACGCCACTGGTGACCTTGCCGAAGGGCAGCAGGGTGATGGTGCTGCTTCCCACCGGCATCTGGATGCGCGGCAATGTCGAGGACAGTGCAATGGAGAATGTCTGGACTTTTTGCGAGCCCAGCGAAGTGATGGGATGGGTATTGGCGTAGTAGGCCACGGCTGCGGCGTTATACGTACCTTCCTTGGTCGGCTCCTCGGGCAGGCCACGGATATTGCCCAGGCTGGAGGCGACTTTGGCAGTAGGTGCCGAGTCGTTGACACTCGTCGTCTGGCCGATGTTGATGTTCTTGTTGCCGCTGCCCACGTCGGCGTTCCAGATCGTCAGGCCCAATGTCTGCGGGGCAAAATTATTCAGAACCGTTGGTACGCTGGGAAGGTTGGTAGGTGAGAACGCAGCATTCGGCACGTCGGTGTCGTAAGTCGGGTTCACGTCACTGAACAGCGTCTCAAAAGGTTTGGAGCAACTGGGAAAGGTCGGTGGCGAGTCCTCTGCATTGGGGGAGCTGGCGTAGGGATCGGACCACGAAGTCAGGCCGCTGAGGCCCAGATTCTTATCGGCTGTACCGGAGGCATAAGCGGTGGTTGGCTTGGCACCGGATCCGCTGTAGTAACGCATCGTTTCAAACATCATCTCCGCCAGCGGGTTGCCCCAGTTCTGGCAGGTAGCATTGGTGATGGTATTACCTGTCTGCGCCGTGGATGTGCAGCCGCCACTGCTGCTGAGTTTCAATCCGTCGAGGGTGCCGATGATGCCGCCCTTGGTATAGGTACTGCCGGATTTAGTGCCGAATATCCCGGTCGAGGTGTCGACTTCATTGGCAAAGCTGCTGATGGCCTTGCGCACGACCCCACCTTGAAGGTTGTTCTGATAAGTGCCGGTCATCAGGCCGAAGTACATCTGGTTGCCTTCGCCGTAGTCGTGAAGGATACCGGTGGGTTTGTACTTACCGTTGGGGTAGAGCTTGCAATTGCTCTCGATGTAGCCACTTTTGCATACCTCGACCCGTACGTTGTAGTCGACGGGCTTGACCGTTACGTCCTTGAACGAGGTGTTCGTGGCTGTCGTTCCGCCTTGGGTTGTCTCGCGGGAAACCCATCCGAATATGCGGATGTTGGCAATGTTGGACAGCACCCGCAGCAACGGCGCCGAAGACGGCGTGTTGTTGGCGAACAGCGTGCGATTGCCGGAACTGGGGTTGGCATACGGCGTGTAGTCGGAGAGGTTGTATCCGTCGAAATCGTAACTGGTGTATTCCTTACCCCAGGTGTGTGCGTCAGTTGGAATGTAGGCGCGCTCCAGAATGGTCTGGGGGGCGTTGGCGGTGTCGGTGTCTGTATCGGTGCTGCGGTAGCCGCCGTAGAGCACCTTGCGCAGCGCATCCGCCCGTGAGGTCGTCAGGTAGTTGAGGTAGTCACCACTCCAAGTGCCAGGGCATTTTTTCAGGTTGGCCTCAGTGGTTTTCGAGGAGGCGGTGAAGTATCCGCTGGTGTTGTAGGTGTAGCACGTCAGCGAGTCGAAATAACCCAGGTAATCGATCGAAGGCTTGTAGCGAATCTCAATCGCCCCGTCGCCATCCAGGTCCGAGGCATCGTTGTACGCTGGGAAGAACAATTTGTGATCGCGCCCGACCACCAGCATATTCAGGGGAGGCACCGAGTCGTTGACGAACAGGGGTGTCTGCGCGGGCTCTTGACTTACCGCCGCGTGCGCCAGTGGCGTCGACAGGAGCAAGGCAGTGAGCAGCATGCCTACCCGTTTAAATGCGTTGGACTTATTCATGGCGGCGCAGTGCGGGTGAATGTTCATTAGTAAGACCGTGCAATGACAGAGCGCAAGATGACTCGCGCAGTCGTCGCGTCGCTGGTGCAGAGGACGGTCGATGCGCAGGCATTGACCTCGTAATACCTGCGACCGCAGCCGGTGAGCGCGCAGTTGCCCTGGCTGATGCGTGGAAGCGGAAGTTCGACCACGTACCACTGGACTTTGGCGTCGTAATTGGTGTTCAGGGTGGCAACGTTATTAGCGTCTGCTGAGCCGAAACGTACCGGCGTATCGATGGTACTTGTCGTTGCCAGATCGCTGCTCAGAAGACTCCAAGGCATGCAAGCTGTCGATGTGCAGGGCGTGATTTTGTCGGGGGCAATGGAGGTGCTGATACTTTGCTCGCCGACCCGCAGCCCACCTTCTGCAGCATTGGTCAGAATCTTCTGCAAGCGCAGGTTGCCGGTAATCCTCGACTCGAGCGAAACACCTCGCAGGCTGGACAACGCCAACAGCGTGATGATCAGCAGCATCATGAGGGCGACGAGCAGTGTCGCCCCTTGTTGCTGTCTGGCTGTTCGAGCACACGGAAAGTGGACCGGCATCATTGCATCTGATTCCTGATCATCATCGTGCCCTGAAGCAGTTGATAGAGCTGCGCAGACTTGTCACTTGCCGCCAACGTGGTGCCATAGCGACTGTCCCACTCGGTCAACGCCGGCGATTTAGCATCGGTTGTGTCCTGAAGCGACGCTGAGCCGGGGCTTTTCATGAGGACGGCGTAGCGTACGGCACCGATGACGTCCGTCGTGGCGGTACCGTAAGTCGTCACCGTTTTAAGGTCGGCGGATCCCGAGCCATAGTCGAAGCGCAAGGCGGCAACACCGGTAACCAGTTGCTGGGAACCGGAACCGGACGCGCAAATGATCGAGCTGGTAGCGGGATCGAAGTAAATTTTCTCAACGATGACCGGGTTTTCCTTGAGCCTGTCATAGGGGGTATCAATGCTCGCTTGGTCAGTTTCCGACAATGCCGTGCCTTGACATGACACGTCCAGTCGATTGCTTGCCTGATAGCGAATGCAGACAGAGGTCGCCGAATTCGCGATAACAGACGAACCTTCGGGAAAGGTGCAGCTCTGTCCCGACCCCTTGCTAAACGCTTGATAGGGGTTGCTGCGATAACCTGCCTTGGAGAGTTCCTGGCTCAGAATTGCCAATGCGAATCGTCCATTTTCCTGATTTCCTACCTGCCCTTGCTGGAACAGGTAACTTTTTTGATTGCTGATGAAAATCTGAGTGACGCCCAGGATCAGGAAACAGCCAATGACCATGGCCACCATTAGCTCGATCAATGAAAGGCCGCGTTGTCGGGTTGCAGACCGGTACCTCATGGCTGCGGCTCTCATGGCAGGCGTGTCCTGATTCGGTAAGTGCATATCGAGTCCTTGGCGTTGGCGTCCATGCAGTCCGCATTGTTTTTCACGGACCAGGCAACCTGTATCTCTATTTCGGTATCAACGGTGCTTTCTGTACCACATGCTTCGGCTACTGCGTCGCCCGGTTTGACGCTGCGGCAGATATAAAACGAACCGGTCAAAAGATCAGTCGCGCCAGGCAGCGCCTTGCCCGCTTGAGTTTTCCAGCAGCCGATTTGCTGAGCAAGGACAGTGGGCGTCGGAACGCAGCTGGTCGTGGCGTCGGCAAAAGCAGTACCCGGTGGTTTGAGGCAATTATTGGATGCCGTGCAGCTGCCCGCGGTGCGGATCATCTCCACCAGATCATCGGCAAGCATCATGGCCGTATTACGCTGCACCGAATCCTGCGTGTAAGGAATGGCTTTGCTCTGCAATGCAACCATGCCCAGCACGCCGATGACAGTAATGAGCAGGCTCACCAGCACTTCGATCATGCTGAAGCCAGCGCTACGATGAGGATTGAAGGTATTCATCAGCAGCCATCCGGCTTGGCCGCGGTAGGCGGGGTGACCCGCCCACTGCCAAGCAACGAAATATATTGTGCGGCGATGGATGTGTCGGTCGGGAAGAGGATCTCGAAACAGGCACTGGTCGACGCTGTGCCGGTAGGTAAGAAGTTGACGCTGTTGACCTCGGAGTTGATCCTGACTCCGGTCTGCAAGCCGTTGGCACCGACTTGTCTGAGCCGAGTATCGGTTCCATTTGTGCCTAAAAGGGTCACGACAATGTTGGTGGTATCGACGTCCGCGCTGATATTGACAGTGGTGCGCCGTGTGACCGCCTCGGCTCGCGCATACTGAAGTAGATCGTAGAATTCGTCCGCTGCTGCGCGAACACTGTTGCGGTGAATCAAGCTAGAAAAGCTCGGCATGGCGATCGCCGCAAAAATCCCCACGATCACAACCGTCACGATCAATTCGATCAAGGTAAACCCGCCGCTATCGCTCCCCAAAGAACCTTGCCAGCTGCGACGCGAAGTCGAACGCGTAATGCCAGAGCCGAAATCCATCGAGGAAATTCCATTTTTCATTTGAAATATGGTGATACTACTCAGGTTCGAAGTCGCGATGTAGTGGATGTTCGGGGATATTCTCCCGACCAGTGGCATGGCGAGGTTTTCGAGCCGCTGTGGAGTCGGTTATCTGCAACTCGAGGGGCGCAGACCGGCGTTGATTTTCTATTGATGATCGGGATCTGCATGTCCATGCAACACGTGGTAATCGTCGGTGGTGGTGTCATCGGTCTGCTGACCGCCTTCAACGTCGCAGCAAAAGTCCAGAGCGTGGTGTTACTCGATCGCTCGGGTGTCGGGCAGGAGTCCTCGTGGGCGGGCGGGGGCATCGTTTCGCCGCTTTACCCGTGGCGCTACAGCCCTGCCGTGACAGCGCTGGCGCATTGGTCGCAGGACTTTTATCCACAGTTGGCGGAGCGCCTGCTCGAGGCCACTGGTATCGATCCGCAAGTTCACAAGACGGGTTTGTACTGGCTGGATCTGGATGACGAGCAGCAGGCGCTGGAGTGGGCGGCGCGACTCAATCGGCCCTTGCGCTCGGTGGATATCTCGGCGGCGTATGACGCCGTGCCAGTGATGGGAAGCGGGTACTCGCGCGCGGTGCATATGGCCGATATCGCCAACGTGCGTAACCCGCGGCTGGTCAAGTCGCTCAAGGCGGCTTTGCTGGCGATGCCTAATGTCACTATTCATGAGCAGTGTGAAGTTAGTGATTTCGTGCGTGACGAGGACCGGATCATCGGCGTGACCACTTCGGCAGGGGACATTCTAGGGGACTGCGTGGTGTTGGCCGCAGGGGCCTGGAGCGGCGATCTGCTGGGCAGGCTGGGGCTTGAGCTGCCGGTTGAGCCCGTGAAAGGGCAGATGATCCTCTATAAGTGCGCCTCGGATTTCCTGCCGAGCATGATCCTCGCCAAAGGCCGCTACGCAATTCCGCGCAGGGATGGACACATATTGGTGGGCAGTACGCTGGAATACGAGGGCTACGACAAGACCCCAACCAGGAACGCGCTGGAAAGCCTGAAGGCATCGGCAGTGGAATTGATTCCGGCGCTGGCCGACGCAGAGGTAGTGGGGCATTGGGCCGGGTTGCGTCCGGGCTCGCCCGACGGGATTCCATTCATTGGGCCGGTGCTGAAACATGAGGGGTTATGGCTGAACTGCGGGCATTTCCGCAACGGTCTGGTACTGGCGCCGGCATCGTGTCAGTTGCTGACGGATTTGCTGGTGGGCGATGAGCCGATTATCGATCCGCAGCCGTATGCGCCCGATGCCAGAGTCGGACCTGCTACTTCCCGCCGTTGATTATAGAAACTGGCGAATGCAGAGTGTCAGAAGGGGGCTCTGCAACTTACCCACCGCATTCGCTGCCGTAACCTCCGACGTCTCCTACAGGTTTGCGGTATGCCGGAAATCCAGCGTGAACGCTTGGCCATAGCCAACGGCGCGAAACCTATGAAGGTCCTCAACAGGGACTTTCCGGATCACTCCAACCCCAGCTTCTTCAACCGATACCGCATCGAGCGGAATGTCAGGTTCAGCCGCTGAGCCGCAGCCGTGCGGTTCCAACGGGTTTCTTCCAGGGCCTGGAGGATCAGCTTGCGTTCGATACTTTCCAGGTACTCTTCTAGGTTGTTGACGTCGGCCAGGCTCGGGCCGTCCTGTTCGACGGCGCTTAACGGTTCGGCGAGGCGTAGGTCGTCGGCGTTGATCTGGTCGTTTTCGCAGAGGGTGTAGGCCCGTTCGAGCATGTTTTCCAGTTCGCGCACGTTACCGGGGAAGCGATAGCCTTTCAGTGCTGACAGGGCCTGAGGTGTCAGGCGTGCCGGCGGCTGGGCGGTTTCAGCCAGACGGCGCAGAACGTTGCTGGCGATTTCCTCAATGTCTTCGCGGCGTTCGCGCAGGGGCGGAACGCGCAATTCGATGACGTTGAGCCGATAGTAGAGATCCTGGCGGAAGCGTTGGGCCGCGACTTCGACGCTGAGGTCTTTGTGGGTGGCGCAGAGAATACGCACGTCCACCACCTGTTCCTGCTGGCTGCCTACGGCGCGCACGGATTTTTCCTGAATGGCTCGCAGCAGTTTCACCTGCATGGCCAGCGGCAGGTCAGCCACTTCGTCGAGAAACAGCGTGCCGCCGTTGGCCGCCTGAAACAGCCCTGGCTTGTCCTCGTGAGCACCGGTGAAGCTGCCTTTGCGATGGCCGAAGAATTCGCTTTCCATCAGTTCTGTCGGAATCGCGCCGCAGTTGACTGGCACGAACGGCTTGTCGATCCGCGGGCCTTGTTCGTGGATCAGGCGGGCGACCAGTTCCTTACCGCTGCCGGATTCACCGCTGATGTAGATCGGTGCCTGGCTGCGTGCCAGCTTGCCGATTTGCTTGCGCAGGGCCTGCATCGGCGGGGAATTGCCGAGTAGACGGTGGTCGATGCTGTTCTCGCCGGGCGGCGACGCGTGCAGGCGCAAGGCGCTGCTCACCAGCTCACGCAGTCGGCCCAGGTCCACAGGTTTGGTGAGGAAGTCGAACGCACCTGCTTTTAGGGCATGGATGGCGGTGTCGAGGCTGCCGTAGGCCGTGATCATCGCCACGGGCACCTGGGTGTGGCGCTTCTGGATGTGGTGCACCAGCTCCAGACCGTTGCCGTCGGGCAGGCGCATGTCGGTCAGGCACAGGTCAAACGGCTCCCGAGCCAGCCAGTCCTGGGCCTCCCTCAGGTTGCGGGCGCTGCGCGTATCCAGCTTCATCCGCCCTAGCGTGATCTCCAGCAGTTCACGAATGTCTGGCTCATCGTCGACGATCAGGATC
Source organism: Pseudomonas bohemica (assembly GCF_002934685.1). Taxonomy (GTDB): domain Bacteria; phylum Pseudomonadota; class Gammaproteobacteria; order Pseudomonadales; family Pseudomonadaceae; genus Aquipseudomonas; species Aquipseudomonas bohemica. The sequence continues at coordinate 9,566 of NZ_NKHL01000077.1, read as the reverse complement.
TTTTGCGGTGGGCTCATGTTCAACTCAATTTGAACGGATGGGCGAAGGTGATCCGCATGCAGCAGCCGCCGCCTTCTCGTGGTGTGTAATCCAGGTTCGCCTGATTGCTTTCGCACAGTTCGCGGGAAAGGTACAGGCCGAGTCCGGTTCCTTTGCTTTCGGTGGTGAAGAAAGGCTCGAATATTTTCGTCAGATGCTCAGTGGCGACGCCGGGGCCATCATCCAGTACTTCAAGGCTCGGCAAGTCGCTTTGTGCATCATGAAACAGCCGCAGCCACACCTGAGCGTGCGCGTGCAACTGGCCGCTGTAGCGTAGGCCGTTTTGCACGAGGTTGGTCATGACCTGCTGCAGTTGCTCTGCATCCATGCGCGTGGTCAGGGTTCCGAAACCAATGTCCAGATGGACGAACTGGTCGGCCGCCAGCCTGCTGCGAAAGTCGCTGGCGAAGTGTTCGAGCCACTGCCTGAGGTCGAGCAGGTGAGGTTCGGTCTGACGTCGGCGGGACAGCTGCAGCACGTTCTCGATCACCAGATTCATTCGTCGCGACTGATCTTCAATGATTTGACTGAGACGCCGGTCCGGTCCAGCCAGTTCCTCGGATTCCTGCAGCAATTGGGCGGCATGGCTGATCGCACCCAACGGGTTGCGGATCTCGTGGGCGATACCGGCCGTCAATCGGCCCAGCGCGGCGAGTTTGAGTTGCTGGGCCTGTTGGGATATTTGCGACAGGTCCTCGAGGAACACCAGCGTGTGCCGTTGCTGGCCCCGGGTGAGCGCAATGAAGCCGGGACGCAGCACCGGGCTGATGGCCGAAGTGGTCATGCTGCGCGGCGTCATCGACGAGTTGATCTGCCACTGCCTGAGCCGTTCCACCAGTTGCGGCGAATGGAGGTCGATGGCTTCGCCGAGCAAGTGCTCGTGGCCGAGTAGCGTTTGCGCGCTTTGGTTGGCCAGCAACACCTTTCGGTCGGCATCCAGCACCAGGATCCCGGTGCGCATGCGTTGCAGGATCAGCGCATTGAGTTCTTCGAGATTATCGACATCGGCAGCGCGTTGTTCGGCGATGTCCTCGCTCACCTGCAGCCGACGAGCCAGGGTTTGCACCAGCAACGCCGCAGCGAAACACAGGGCCCCGAGAGAGCCGGCCTGGACGAAGTGACTGGTAGCGGCGGGCCTGTGGTAGCTGATATAGAAGGTCAGGTAGATGATGCCAATCGCCGACACCGCGGCGATCAACAGGCCAATGCGTTTGCGCAGCAGCACATTGCTGATCGCTACGGATGCGACGATCAGGTTGCCGATCCCGCTGGGCGCGCCGCCGCCCGCATAGAACAGCGCGCAGAGCATGAAGGCATCGGTCATCGCCAAGGTGAACAAATGTCCCTGGCGAGCCGGCCGCTCAAGAAGCACGACCACCAGGATGTTGAACACCAGATACAGCCAGCAACCGGTGCGAAACAGCTCGATGTCCGCCAGCTCCAGCAGTTCGGCATCCAGGCTGCTGGAAATCAACAGCACCAGCAAGATGCCGATACTCAGGCGGTACAAGTGATACAACCGCAGGATGCGCTGGGCTTGAGGTGTCGCCAGCGGCAGGGTTTCAGCGGTCACGTGCGGCCGGGCCCTGTAAACGGTGGGCTTCAGTGCAATACCACTGCTGACCCTGACTTAGCGCCCGATCGCGGGGAACGTGAACGCCGCACTGGGCGCAACGCACCATTGGCGTGGCGTCGATTTCGGGCGCGGCGTTTGTCGGCTTGCGGGCAGGGCCTTTGGTCAGGCGTTTGAAGAACCAGATCGCCGCCATGATCAAGGCGACCCACATAATCAAGCGAATCATGTCTACCAGCTTAGTGAGTGAAGATGCCGCAGTGTAGCCAACGCGTTGGCGGGCGCACAGCGATCTGCGCCGCCAAGCGATGTCGGAAATGAAAAAGAGGCCCCGTAGGACCTCTTTCTGTGTGACGCCTGAGCCGTGACTGTAATCAGTCGAACAGGCCGAAGGTCATGTAGCTGAAGATCGAGCGGCTTTTGGGCGTGCCGTCGTCATCTTCGTTTTTCTTCTCTTCTTCTGCCGGCTGGTTCTCAGGCAACAGTTCGGCCGGAATGGCTTCCTTGGCGTCCTGGTACTGCTTGATCACGTCCTGGTTGGCGCGGGTTTCTCCCGGTGGCAGCGGCGGACGGCTCTCGATCAGGCCCAGCGTCGCTTTCGACAGCCACGAGCGGTTGTCCGGGTCCGGCGTGCGTGGGCTGAACTTGCCATCGGCCAGTTGCGGGTGATCCGGGTAGTTGGCCTTGAGCACTTGCAGACTGGTGTCGGCCAGATCGTCCAGGTGCAGACGCTGGTAGCCTTCGACCATCACCGCCAGGCCGTCGCCGACCGCGGGGGTTTCCTGAAAGTTTTCCACGACGTAACGACCACGATTGACCGCTGCGACATACGCCTGGCGGGTCAGGTAGTAGTCGGCCACGTGGATTTCGTAGGCCGCCAGCAGGTTTCGCAGGTAGATCATGCGCTGCTTGGCGTCCGGCGCGTAGCGGCTGTTCGGGTAGCGGCTGGTCAGCTGGGCGAACTCGTTGTACGAATCACGGGCAGCGCCCGGGTCGCGCTTGGTCTGGTCCAGCGGCAGGAAGCGCGCAATGATGCCCACGTCCTGGTCGAACGAGGTCAGGCCCTTTAGGTAGTAGGCGTAGTCGACGTTCGGATGCTGTGGGTGCAGGCGAATGAAGCGCTCGGCAGCGGACTTCGCGGCCTCCGGCTCACCATTCTTGTAGTTGGCGTAGATCAGTTCCAGCTGCGCCTGATCGGCATAGCGGCCGAACGGGTAGCGCGATTCCAGCGCCTTGAGTTTCTCGGTCGCGCTGTTGTAGCTGTTGTTGTCCAGATCGGCCTGCGCCTGCTGGTACAGCTCGACTTCACTGAGGTTTTCGTCGATGACTTCTTTCTTCGAAGAACAGGCAACAGTAAGTCCGAGGATGGCTATCAGCAGCAGGTGTTTCACTTGCATGGCGGCTTGCGTCCCTATAACGGCCTGCTGTCTTGCGCAGGACCGTCCTGTTATGATGGGCGCCCCGTGGAACCCCCGGGACAAAAGACGCCGTATTTAACCACAAGCGCACAGCCGAAACCAAAGGCCAGTGCCACCTCCTAGTTTGAGCATGTCTGAGATCATTGAACTTCGCGCAGAGGTGCCGTCCGAATTGGGCGGTCAACGCCTCGACCAGGTCGCCGCCCAACTCTTCGCCGAGCACTCGCGCTCGCGCCTTTCCGCCTGGATCAAGGACGGCCGCCTGACTGTGGACGGAGGCGTTCTGCGCCCGCGTGACATCGTACATGGCGGCGCCGAACTGGTCCTCAAGGCCGAGCAGGAAGCTCAGGGCGAGTGGGTCGCCCAGGACATCGAACTGGATATCGTCTATGAAGACGACCAGATTCTGGTGATCAACAAACCGGCCGGTCTGGTCGTGCATCCTGCCGCGGGTCATGCCGACGGCACCTTGCTCAACGCGTTGCTGCACCATGTGCCGGACATCATCAATGTCCCGCGCGCCGGCATCGTGCATCGCCTGGACAAGGACACCACCGGTCTGATGGTCGTGGCCAAGACCATTCAGGCGCAGACCCAACTGGTCACCCAATTGCAGAATCGCAGCGTCAGCCGGATCTACGAGTGCATCGTGATCGGCGTGGTGACCGCGGGCGGCAAGATCAATGCGCCGATCGGTCGTCATGGCCAGCAGCGTCAACGCATGGCAGTGATGGAAGGCGGCAAGCCTGCGGTCAGTCATTACCGCGTGCTCGAGCGTTTCCGGTCGCACACCCATGTGCGGGTCAAGCTGGAAACCGGTCGGACCCACCAGATTCGCGTGCACATGGCGCACATCAATTTCCCGTTGGTGGGCGATCCGGCTTACGGCGGTCGTTTCCGTATTCCGCCGGCGGCCAGCGTGACCATGGTCGAATCCCTCAAGCATTTCCCGCGTCAGGCGCTGCACGCGCGTTTCCTGGAACTGGACCATCCGACAACCGGTCAGCGCATGAGCTGGGAGTCGCCTCTGCCGGATGACTTCGTCTGGCTGCTGTCGCTGCTCAAGCAAGACCGTGAGGCGTTCATCGGATGAGTGAGTCGGTGGCACACTGGCTGATTCCCGACTGGCCTGCGCCGGTGGGTATCAAGGCGTGCGTCACCACTCGCGCGGGCGGCGTCAGCGCAGCTCCGTTCGACAGCTTCAACCTGGGTGATCACGTCGATGATGATTCACAGGCGGTCTCGCAGAATCGTTCGAAACTGACGTCTTGTCTGAATATTCAGCCCGCCTGGCTGAAACAGGTTCACGGCATCGATGTGGTTGAGGCGACACCTGCCCAGGTGATGCAAGCCGATGCCAGCTGGAGCAGGACGCCGGGTGTGGCCTGCACGATCATGACCGCCGACTGCCTGCCGACGCTGTTTTGCAATCGGCAGGGCACCCAAGTGGCGGCGGCCCACGCCGGGTGGCGTGGATTGGCGGCAGGGGTGTTGGAGGCTGCGGTTGGCAGCTTTGCGGATGCGCCTTCGCAGATCCTGGTCTGGCTGGGGCCGGCTATCGGGCCTCAGGCATTCGAAGTCGGACCGGAGGTGCGTGAGGCCTTCATGGCCACGCACCCCGAAACGAACGAAGCCTTTGTGCCGAGCGTTAATCCGGGCAAATTCATGGCCGACATCTACCAGTTGGCGCGCCTGCGACTGGCGGCCTACGGAGTGACGGCGGTGTATGGCGGCGGGTTGTCGACCTATAACGACGAACGCTTCTTCTCTTATCGTCGTGGCGCGCGCACCGGGCGGTTTGCTTCGTTGGTTTGGATCGAGCCGGTCTGATTGCCGCGCGATCCCAACGGTAGGAGCGCGCTGGCCCGCTCCTACGGTCTGCATGTGATTTCTTGTTCTAAATCCCCGCCAACAAGCTAATGTTGATCTGTGTCAAGCGGTCACCGCTTGAATCCTGTGCAATCGGCCACATCTAAGGGCTATCTGGCAGGTTTTCTTTATTAAGGTGTGTTCATTGCTCCGGCCTGCCCATTAGGAAGGTGACCAATGCGTATTGACCGTTTAACCAGCAAGTTACAGCTCGCTTTATCCGATTCTCAATCCCTGGCGGTGGGCATGGACCATCCCGCCATCGAGCCCGCGCACCTGATGCAGGCGTTGCTCGAACAGCAGGGCGGTTCTATCAAACCCCTGCTGCTGCAAGTCGGCTTCGACATCAACAGCCTGCGCAAGGCGTTGAGCAAGGAGCTCGACCAGTTGCCCAAGATTCAAAACCCGACCGGCGATGTGAACATGTCGCAGGACTTGGCGCGTCTGCTCAATCAGGCCGACCGCCTGGCCCAGCAGAAGGGTGACCAATTCATCTCCAGCGAGCTGGTATTGCTCGCCGCGATGGACGAAAACAGCAAGCTTGGCAAGTTGCTGCTCGGCCAGGGCGTCAGCAAGAAGGCCCTGGAAAACGCCATCAGCAACCTGCGTGGCGGCGACGCGGTCAACGACCCGAATGCCGAAGAGTCGCGCCAGGCGCTGGACAAATACACCGTTGATCTGACCAAGCGTGCCGAAGAGGGCAAGCTCGATCCGGTTATCGGTCGTGACGACGAAATTCGCCGGACCATCCAGGTTCTGCAACGTCGCACCAAAAACAACCCGGTGCTGATCGGTGAGCCTGGTGTGGGTAAGACCGCCATCGCTGAAGGTCTGGCGCAGCGCATCATCAATGGTGAGGTGCCCGATGGCCTGCGCGGCAAGCGTTTGCTGTCGCTGGACATGGGCTCGCTCATCGCCGGCGCCAAATTCCGTGGCGAGTTCGAAGAGCGCTTGAAAGGTGTGCTCAATGAGCTTTCCAAACAGGAAGGCCAAGTCATTCTGTTCATCGATGAATTGCACACCATGGTCGGCGCAGGCAAAGCCGAAGGCTCGATGGACGCAGGCAACATGCTCAAGCCAGCCTTGGCCCGTGGCGAGTTGCATTGCGTCGGCGCCACGACGCTCAACGAGTACCGCCAATATATAGAGAAGGATGCGGCGCTCGAGCGGCGTTTCCAGAAGGTGCTGGTAGACGAGCCGAGCGAAGAGGACACCATCGCGATCCTGCGGGGCCTGAAAGAGCGCTACGAGGTTCACCACAAAGTGGCGATCACCGACGGCGCGATCATTGCGGCGGCCAAGCTCAGCCATCGCTATATCACCGATCGCCAGTTGCCGGACAAGGCTATCGACCTGATCGACGAAGCGGCCAGCCGTATCCGCATGGAAATCGACTCCAAGCCGGAGGTGCTCGATCGTCTGGAGCGTCGCCTGATTCAGTTGAAGGTCGAATCCCAGGCACTTAAGAAAGAAGACGACGAAGCGGCAATCAAGCGTCTGGAAAAACTTCAGGAAGAAATCCAGCGTCTGGAGCGCGAATACGCCGATCTCGAAGAGGTCTGGACCTCGGAAAAGGCCGAAGTGACCGGATCCGCGCAGATTCAGCAGAAGATCGAGCAGTCGCGCCAGGAACTGGAAGCGGCACGTCGTCGCGGCGATCTTAATCGCATGGCTGAATTGCAGTACGGCGTCATTCCCGACCTGGAACGTAGCCTGCAAATGGTCGATCAGCATGGCAAACCTGAGAACCAGTTGCTGCGCAGCAAAGTGACCGAAGAGGAAATCGCCGAGGTCGTGTCGAAGTGGACCGGGATTCCGGTGTCGAAGATGCTCGAAGGCGAGCGCGACAAACTGCTGAAGATGGAAAGCCTGCTGCATGAGCGCGTGATCGGTCAGAACGAAGCCGTGGTAGCGGTCTCCAACGCTGTACGTCGCTCCCGAGCCGGGTTGTCCGACCCTAATCGTCCGAGCGGTTCGTTCATGTTCCTCGGTCCGACCGGTGTGGGTAAGACCGAACTGTGCAAGGCGCTGGCGGAGTTCCTGTTCGACACCGAAGAGGCGATGGTCCGCATCGACATGTCCGAGTTCATGGAGAAGCATTCCGTGGCGCGGCTGATCGGTGCGCCACCGGGGTACATTGGCTATGAAGAGGGCGGCTATCTGACCGAGGCCGTTCGGCGCAAGCCTTATTCAGTGATTCTGCTGGACGAGGTCGAAAAAGCGCACCCTGATGTCTTCAACATCTTGCTGCAGGTGCTGGAAGACGGCCGTCTGACCGACAGCCACGGTCGTACCGTCGATTTCCGCAACACGGTGATTGTCATGACCTCCAACCTGGGCTCGGCCCGCATTCAGGAGCTGGTCGGCGATCGTGAGGCGCAACGTGCGGCGGTGATGGATGCCGTAGGTACGCACTTCCGTCCGGAATTCATCAACCGGGTGGACGAAGTGGTGATCTTCGAGCCTTTGGGTCATGACCAGATCGCTGGTATCGCTGAGATCCAGCTGGGTCGCCTGCGTCAGCGCCTGGCTGAGCGCGACCTGAGTCTGGAGTTGAGCCCTGAGGCCCTGGAGAAGCTGATCGCAGTGGGCTACGACCCAGTGTATGGCGCACGGCCGCTCAAGCGTGCGATTCAGCGCTGGATCGAGAACCCGCTGGCCCAGCTGATCCTGTCCGGCAGCTTCATGCCTGGCACCAGCATCAGAGGCACTGTGGAGAACGACGAAATCGCCTTCGTCTGATTCACCGCTTCCCTATATAGAGGCATGAAAGGGCGCTCCATGCGGAGCGCCCTTTTTTATGGGCACGGGATTTTGCCGTCGAGCGCCGGATTTTCGCGGCCTGTAGGTCATCTCGAAAAAAAGTCGCAAATCATTGTCTTAAAAGCAATTTGGAGGGTTGACACCTGTTTCTGGGAATGTAGAATAGCGCGCCTCAGAGACGTGAACGCAGCGATGCAGACAGGTCGAAGAGGCTGAAAATGCAGTAGATTCAGGGTAGTAGGTGCAAGATTTTTCTCGCAAAGAAGTGCTGAATTTGTTGTGTTGAAGCGCGTCAAACGCTGCATCTGAAATTGAAAAATCGTTCCGTGATAGCTCAGTCGGTAGAGCAAATGACTGTTAATCATTGGGTCCCAGGTTCGAGTCCTGGTCACGGAGCCAATTTCAAGAGGTAGTACCGTCGGGGTATAGCGCAGTCCGGTAGCGCGCCTGCTTTGGGAGCAGGATGTCAGGAGTTCGAATCCCCTTACCCCGACCATTATTTGGGTCGTTAGCTCAGTTGGTAGAGCAGTTGGCTTTTAACCAATTGGTCGTAGGTTCGAATCCCACACGACCCACCATTTTTAGCCTGGCTTCATCGGGTTGAATCTTAGGGAGTGACGTCAGTTACGTCACCCGCTTCGGAAGCGCCTTACGGGGTGCTTTCTTGTTTCACCGGGGTATAGCGCAGTCCGGTAGCGCGCCTGCTTTGGGAGCAGGATGTCAGGAGTTCGAATCCCCTTACCCCGACCATTTTGTACCGTGGTATGCAAGAGACCGTTAAGGCTGGTGTATCGTAGCAAGTCTTAACCGAAGCTTCTTTTCTGAATGGGATCAGCGTTCAGACAAGCAGCCGTCTGCGGCGAAAAATAGCTGCGGATTCAATGATGTCAAATTGGAATGTGCCAGGATCAGGGTGTAAGCCTTGATACCTGGCTTTTTTCTGTCCGCGGGATTGTCGTCGCCGACGAAAGGTCGTCATCCTTTCAGCCATTAGCACTGTTAGGTGGGGCGATTGACCCAGGCGATTCCCTCAAAACTGCCTTTAGACGCTCTGAGCTGCTCTGATAGCGAGCTACGCGTGTCGAGTAGAAGTTGAGCTCCGGAATCGACTCCTCGGTGTCGAAGCCAATCCAGAAATTTCCCCACAAATGCTATTTCATCCGCCGATAGTGGCTCGTCTAATGCGTGGCTCTCGGCATTTGAGCTCCTAGTAGCGATAGGTGTCGTATCAGATCTCATCTGAGTGGCCAGGCTCGGAAGTGCAAGAGCGCTGTGGGTTGATATTGCGCTTTTTTCAACAAGCTGAGGAGGCGCGAGGGGAGGGCTTCTGTCGATCTTGAGGAGCCGTGTCGGTGAGCCTCCTACGCTGTATTGCGGATTGCCTAATGATCGGCCGTTTAGGTTTTGCCGGTAACCTTCGCGTTTCTCCATGAATTCAACCAGGCCCCTAATGGGGGTCCGTTCGTTGAGCACGGCCCGCATCACATCGTAATCCGGCTCTATATATTCCATGGTGGTGGCGAGGTTTGTATGGTTGAGCAGGGTTTTTGTTACATGAATGTTCCTATCCGGCTGCTTCATCAAATCAGATGCAATCGTGTGGCGGAACCGATGCGGCGTCATGCGTACGCCATTAGCAGCTTCCGGTAATGCGAGGAGAAGCGATTAACGTTGAACAACTGGTCTGCATTGGAAAAGCTCCGAGCTTTGGCGTTTTGGACGAGCACATGGAGATGCGGAAGTAGCCCGTCTGGGATTGGGATCATGAACTCGCGATGCGTTTTCTCTGTTTCAGCCTTAACTCTGATTAAGCGACCTTTAAGATCTGAATCGCCCCGGATTTTCTAGACACTCTCCAAGCTCAGGAAATAGCGTTTCTCATACTCTACTGGAGACAGCTGCAT
>NZ_NKHL01000068.1 GCF_002934685.1 Pseudomonas bohemica | reverse complement strand
TGCGCGTGGATGGTGGTGTGGTCGATACCATCGCCTGATGCCAGGTGATGGGCAACACCCCGGGGACCATGAACACACTTGAGTGACCCCGATCTTCCATGGGGGGTCGGGGAGCACGCACCAGAAACGACACCGGTTCCGTCGCAGCAAGGCTTGCCAGCAATGGCGTATTTGGAATCGCTACCACCGGCGAGCCGGACTGATACAGGACTGCAGCCGGCGATCACCTTTTGCGAACATGATCGCCGCCGGGCGGTTACGGCATCAATGAATAAACCAGGGCCGAAATCGAAACCAGACCGACCACCACCACGAACACGTTGGAGAGCTTGCCCGCGTACTGACGCATCGCCGGGACTTTGTGCACGGCGTACATCGGCATCAGGAACAACAGCGCCGCGATGACCGGCCCACCCATCGTCTCGATCATGCCCAGGATGCTTGGGTTGAGGGTTGCGACCAGCCAGCAGACCACCAGCATGAAGCCTGCGGTCAGACGATCCAGCGCGCGAGGCGATGGGCGACGGCCGCTCTTGATCACCAGCCCCTTGAGGCCCTCGCTGGCGCCGATGTAGTGGCCCAGGAACGATTTGGTGATGGCCACGAAGGCAATCAACGGCGCGGCGAACGCGATGGTCGGGTTGCTGAAATGGTTGGCCAGATAGGACAGGATCGACAGGTTCTGCGCCTTGGCCTCGGCCAGTTGCTCAGGCGACAGCGTCAGCACGCAGCTGAACACGAAGAACAGCACCATGACCACCATCAGACCGTGAGCGCGGGCCAGAATCTGCGAGCTGCGTTGCTCGGCGAGTGCACCGTACTGACGCTTCTGGTCGACGGCGAAGGCAGAAATGATCGGCGAATGGTTGAACGAGAACACCATTACCGGAATCGCCAGCCACAGGGTATGCAGCAGTGCCGAAGGCGCCGGGATGCTGGTGGCCGTGGTCAGGATGCCGCCGGTCCAGTGCGGAATCAGGAAGACCGCCAGAAACAGCAAGGCAACGATGAACGGGTACACCATCAGGCTCATGGCCTTGACGATAATCTGCTCGCCACAACGCACTACCGCCAGCAGACCAAGAATCAGCACGAACGCCAGCACTGCCCGCGGCGGCGGCTGAACATGCAGCTGGTGTTCGAGGAAGCTACCGACCGTATTGGTCAGCGCCACGCTATAGATCAGCAGGATCGGGAACACGGCGAAGAAATACAGCAAGGTAATCAGTGCACCGGCGGTCTTGCCAAAGTGCTGTTCGACCACTTCGGTGATGTCGGCGCCTTCACGACCAGACAGCACGAAGCGGGTCAAACCGCGGTGTGCGTAGAACGTCATGGGAAACGCCAGCAACGCCAGAACCAGCAACGGCCAGAAACCACCAATACCTGCGTTGATCGGCAGGAACAGAGTGCCTGCGCCGATGGCGGTGCCAAACAACCCGAGCATCCAGGTGGTGTCGTAGCGGTGCCATTTAGTCATGCTCGTCGTCACGCTCGCGGGCGCTGCGTCGATGGGTTGCTCGACGCTGTTGGCCTGATCATTCATCCGGTCGATTCTCCGTTGCCGGTGATAGCTACAAGGTCAAAAGCGCGTCAAAAAGCTCGGCAGTCAGCGCCCCTGACCGGTTCTCTATAGGGAAAGGGGCGCGATTGTCCGGGATTAGGAAACAGAATCAAAGGGTTGTCGGAGGGATGGTCGATGTTTCAGAGTTTTCCGACGGGTGAGTGGGACTGGATTACCCGGCCGCAGGGCGTTCTTTTTACTGCGCCTTGCGCGTATGAATCTGTAGCAGCGCGGCTTCAGACCTCAGTCCGGCGCAACGGCATGCTCAACTCCACTCGCAAGCCATCACTGCGACTGTCGAACTTCAGCGAGCAGGCGCAACGCTGGACGATGGCCTGTACGATCGCCAGGCCCAGCCCTGCGCCGGGGCTTTTGCCGTTGCGCCAGAAGCGCTGGGTCAATTTGTCCAGATCCGGCTCCGGGATGCCACGGCCGTAATCCCGTACCCGAAAATGCGCCTGACCGTCGAACGTCTCCAGGCTCAACTCCACTCGCGCGCCGGCCTGCGTGTGGCGCAAGGCGTTGTCCAACAGATTACGCAAGGCCGCCACCGCCAGTGCCGCCGGCATTTCCACAGGCGCTGTGGATAACTGAGAAGACAGCATCAATTCGATACGCTGGTCATCACTATGATTGGCGTCGTGAATCGCCAGCCTTGCGACTTTCTCGGCATCGCATTGCACGCCATCATCGAATGACAGGCTGCCCTCGACCCGCGCCAACAACAGCAGTTGCTCCAGCGTGCGGTGCATGCGATCGGCACCCTCCTCCGCATGGGCCAGCGCCTTGTCGCGCTTGTCGCCTTCAGTCATACGCGCCACTTGCAGATGGGTCTTGATCGCCGTGAGTGGGCTGCGGAGTTCATGGGCTGCGTCCCCGGTGAGCCTGCGTTCGCGTTCAAGGGTCTGGGCGATGCGCTGGAACAACTGATTCTGGCTGATGAGCAACGGCTGCAATTCGCTGGGCAGATCGGGCACATCCAACGGCTCGACCGAATCGGCACTGTGCCGGTTCAGCGCATCGCGCATTCGATTGAGCGGCGCCAGCCCCCGGCCTATGCCGAACCAGACCAGAATCAGACTGCCGAACAACGCCACCAGCACCGGCAGCGAGGCGGCGAGCAATACCGAATGGCCCAGCACGTCTCGCTCGATCTGCCGGTCTGCGGTACTGACGCGCACGTTGCCGTGCATCATGGTGTACACGCGCCAGTGCTCGCCGTTGATCATCTGGTCGACGAAGCCGCTGGAGTCGGCCTTCAACGGCTCTGCCGGCGAACTCTCCGTGCGCGCCAATACTTGCCCACGCAAGGAACTGAGCTGACAGGCCATGCCGTTCGGGATGCTCAGCTCACCGGCGTGCAGGGTCTTGCCGTCGGTGTCGCTGGGCATCTGGATTTGCTCCAGCAGCCCGGCCACCATGCGCGCCGATGCTTCCAGACGCTGATCCAGGGACTCCATCATTTGCGTGCGCAGGTCGCGCAACATCCAGGCGGCCGCGAGTACCCAGATCACGATGAACGCCGAGCCCAGTGTCAGGCTCAGCCGCGTTCTGAGGCTCATCATCGAGGTTGCTCCACATCTCCGGCTGGCCCCAGCCGATAGCCCAGGCCGCGTACGGTTTCGATGATGCCACCACCGAGCTTGCGGCGCAGATGATGAATATGCACGTTGAGGGCATTGCTCTCGACCTCATCGCCGAAGCCGTAAACGCAGTCCTTCAGTTGCTCGCTGGACAGCACTCGGCCGTTGTTGTTGAGCAGGGCCTGAAGCAGCGCCTGTTCGCGCCGCGACAAGTCCACCGCCTGCCCGGCCAGACGGGTTTCACGGCTGCTGGGGTCGTACGTCAGCAGGCCGTGCTCGATGACGTTGACGCTGCGACCCGCCATGCGCCTGACCAACGTATGCAGCCGCGCACTCAGCTCGCGCAGGTCGAAGGGTTTGAGCAGGTAGTCATCGGCGCCGGCCTGCAGCCCATCGACGCGATCGGTGACCGTGTCGCGCGCGGTCAGGATCAGCACCGGGATCTCGACGCCTTGCTGACGCAACTGGCGCAGCAGCTTGAGACCGTCTTCGTCGGGCAGCCCCAGATCCAGAACCAAGACATCGAAATGCGCTGCCGAGAGCATCGCCCGAGCCGCGGACGCAGTGGCGACGCGATCCACGGTCAGACCTTGAGCGTCCAGGCCGGCGACGATGCCGCTGGCGATCAGGTCGTCGTCTTCACAGAGCAATACGTGCATGGGCGGCCTCGAAAAAAAGGCGAGTGGAACAGGTTGGTATTAAGGGCGGATTATGCACGATCCGGCGCTGACGCATTTTGAAGGACTGCGATTCGGGCGGGAGGACTTGGAAAAGCCGGGGTTGCGGTGCGGGGCATCCTCTCGAGTTAATCACCCCTTAATCACCGCCCGTCACCCTCGCCGCATCGATGATTGGCTGGGGTTGGGCATGCGTAGGTTGTGGGTTCTGGTGCTTCTTTTGTTACCGTTGTTGGCGAACGCGCTTCCGGGCGGGGACTTGTTCAAGAAGCCTGATTTCTTGCCGGTCGGGCAGGCATTCATGTTCAGCTCGCAGCGTCTGGAATCCGGTGAGACCCGTGTGTACTGGCAAATCGCCGATGGTTACTACCTCTATCAGAAACGTCTCAAGTTCGATGGCCTGAGCGCCGGCCAACAACCGCCTCTGCCTGCCGGGGAGCAGCACAACGACGAATACTTTGGCGAACAGCAGGTTTATCGCCAGGGTCTGGAGCTGGTCATCCCTGCTTCTGCCAGCGGGCAGGTCAAGGTGGGTTGGCAAGGTTGCGCCGACGCAGGTCTGTGTTATCCACCACAAACCCAGACCGTCGATCTGGAGGGTGGCAACGCGAAGGTTATCGACGGCCAGGCACCCGATCAGGCGCTGGCCAGCATCCTGCACGAGCGCTCGCTGGGCTGGAGCCTGCTGATTTTCTTCGGGCTGGGGTTGCTGTTGGCATTCACCCCCTGCTCGTTGCCGATGCTGCCGATTCTTGCCGGGGTCGTGGTGGGCAGCGGCGCCCGACCGCGTCGCGGCCTTGTGCTGGCAACTGTCTACGTGCTGAGCATGGCGCTGATCTATGCGGGGTTGGGCGTCGTTGCGGCGCTGCTGGGCAGTCAGCTGCAATCGACTTTGCAGCAACCCTGGCTGCTGGGCAGCTTCGCTGGCCTGTTCGTGATCCTCGCGCTGCCGATGTTCGGTTTCTTCGAACTGCAATTGCCAGGTTTGCTGCGTGATCGTCTGGAAAACGCCGGGCGTCAGCGTCAGGGCGGCAGTGTGCTGGGCGCCGGCGTGCTGGGGGCGCTGTCGGGTTTGATGGTCGGCCCCTGCATGACGGCTCCGCTGGCGGGCGCACTGCTTTACATCGCCCAGAGTAGCAATGCCGTGCACGGCGCTTTGGTGCTGTTCGTCATGGGGCTGGGCATTGGTCTGCCACTGCTGCTATTGGTGACGCTCGGCAACCGTTTCCTGCCCAAACCGGGCGCGTGGATGGATCTGGTCAAAGGCGTTTTTGGCTTTCTGCTGCTGGGCACGGCACTGATCATGGTCCGGCCGCTGCTGTCGGAAAGCCTGTGGCTGGCGCTGTTTGGCGCCCTGCTGCTGATTGTCGCGTACAGCGCTGTGGTGCAAACCCGGACATTGAAACGTGCCGCGCTGATTTGCGGACCTGCTGGCCTGATTCTCGGGTTATGGGGCGCGATGATGCTGGTCGGCGCCGCCGGTGGTGCAGACGACCCCTGGCAGCCGTTGAAGATTTACAGCGGGGCGAGATCGGAGGTGGGCAGCGCGCGCCATGACGCCTTTACCACGCTCAAGGACCCGGCTGCGCTGGATCGCGAGCTGGCTGCGGCGAAAGCCGATGGCCAATGGGTGCTGGTGGATTACTACGCCGATTGGTGTGTGTCCTGCAAGATCATGGAGAAGCGCGTGTTCGGCAAACGTGAGGTGATGCAAGCGGTGAGTGGCGTGCGCCTGCTGCGCCTGGACGTGACTGCTGACAATGCCGCCAGTCGCGAACTGCTCAAGCGTTATGCTGTGCCGGGACCGCCGACGCTATTGTGGCTCGGCCCTGACGGAAACGAACGCCGCGAGCGTCGCATCACGGGCGAAGTCAATGACGAGGAATTCCTCGAACAGTGGCAGGCAACGCGGGAGCACGGCTGATGCTGAGCGTTTCCCTTGGCCCGTTCGCGCTGGCGATCAATCATCTGCTGCTGCTCGCTGCCCTTGCGCTGGGCACAGTGGTGGGCTGGATGAGTGGGCGTCGACAGAAAATCAATCCCGAACGTTCACTGTTCAGCCTGTTTTTGCTGGGCCTGGTGGTCGCCAGGCTGGCTTTCGCGAGTGCCTACTGGAGCCAGTATCAAGCCCAACCGTTGAGCATCATCGACATCCGCGACGGCGGGTTTCTGGTCTGGCCCGGAATCATCGCGGCTCTGATCGGTGCGGTTATACGCGGCTGGCAACGGCCTGCGTTGCGGGCACCGTTGGGGCTGGGGGTGGTGAGCGGTCTGCTGTTCTGGTGGCTGGCCGGCCTGGTTGTGAGCGAACAGTACGAGGACGCGCGACTGCCGGATCTGGCGCTGCTCAACGCCGCAGGTGAGACCGTGGCACTGCGGGGCTACGCAGGCAAGCCTCTGGTGGTCAATCTCTGGGCCACCTGGTGCCCGCCATGTCGCCGCGAAATGCCCGTATTGCAGACTGCGCAACGGGCCAATGCCGATGTGGTGTTCCTGTTCATCAATCAGCCGCAAAGTCCTCGCGAGGTAGCGACTTTCTTCGTTAACCAGGGTCTGCATCTGGATAACGTGTTGTTCGACGACAGGGGCGAACTCGCCCGGCAGGTCGGATCAGCCGCGCTGCCGACCACCCTTTTCTACAACCGCGACGGACTCATGTCCGCAAGCCATATGGGCGAATTGTCCGCCGCCAGCCTGAAGCACTATCTGGATGACATCAGCCTGGATGGCTTCGGCGAATCGGCAATGTCCTCCGATTCCAGGCCCTCTTTTTCAAGGAGCCCTCAATGAAATACATGCGACCTTCCATTCTAGGCGCCATTGCCTTATTCACACTGCAGAGCGCATTACTGCAGGCTGAAGAATTACCAGCGCCCATCAAGGCCCTGGAGGCTAAGGGCGCGACCATCAAAGGCTCCTTCGACGCACCCGGCGGGCTGAAGGGCTACGCCGCCGAATACCAGAAACAGGCAATGGCGCTGTATTTGACGCCTGACGGCAAGCATGTGCTGGCAGGCAATCTGTTCGATGAGAAGGGCGACGACCTCAGCGAAGCGCCGCTGCAAAAGCTGGTCTTCGAGCCCCTGACCAAACAAATGTGGAGTCAGATGGAGAGCAGCACCTGGATCGCCGACGGCGCCAGGACCGCGCCCAAAGTGATCTATCTGTTCAGCGACGCCAACTGCCCCTACTGCAACATGTTCTGGGAACAGGCCCGGCCCTGGGTCAAGTCCGGCAAGGTCCAGCTGCGCCACATCATGGTCGGTGTGATTCGCGAAGACAGCGCCGCCAAGGCCGCGACCCTGCTGGCCGATGCCAACCCGGAACTGGCCTTGCAAAGGCACGAGCAAGCGGGCAAGAGCAGCACTCTCAAGGCCATGTCCAGCATTCCCAAGGACCTCCAGGCCAAGCTCGACGCCAACATGAAGCTGATGGAAGACCTGGGCCTGTCCGCGACGCCATCGATTTTCTACAAGGATGAGAATGGCCATCTGCAGCAACAGCAGGGCGCGCCGCGGCCGGAAGTGTTGGCGAAGATGATGGGGCCCAAGTAAGCCCGATTCTGTGGCAGCGCCGCGCGCTGGCGGGGGCGTCCTCAAATCGCTGCTGCCGACGAGGTGCTACGTGGATCAGCGCTATCCGCGGCGCTGCGATCTCATGTCTGCCCCCTGTGACCTTCTGACCAATGGCCATCCGTCCCAAAAAGTGGATACTGCATCGGCCTGTCATACGTGTAAAAATGTCGATCACCATCTCAAGAGCCATACTCGGGAGGCTCGTTCAATGCGTTACGCCGAAGATCACAAAGCCCAAACCCATCAGCGCATCCTTCACGAAGCCGCTGCGCGCTTTCGTCGCGACGGCATCGGCGCAACCGGTTTGCAGCCGCTGATGAAGGCACTGGGGCTGACCCACGGTGGTTTTTACGCTCATTTCAAGTCCAAGGATGACCTGGTGGAAAAGGCCCTGCGTTGCGCCGTGGACCAGCTGGATGAGGCGCGGGCGGCCAGGTTGGCTGGAGATGTTTCGGCCGAGACATTCATCGATATGTACCTGGCACCTGAACATCGCGACGAGCCGGAAAAAGGCTGCCCGCTGCCGACCATGTCATCGGAACTGGGGCAGCGCGGCCAGCCCAGCGAAATCACCGACGAATTGATCAACCGGATGCTGTCCACCCTTGAAGCCGGCATGTCGGCGGGGCAAGGGGCGAGCGACAAGAGCGTGATGATCATGTCGGGCCTGGTGGGTGCGTTGGTGCTCGCCCGCAGCGCCAAGGACCCGCAGCTGGCCGAGCACATCCTGCAAACTACCCGTGAACAGCTCAAGCAGCAAATCATCAACGCCTGATGCAAAAAGGCCCCCGCCCTCACCGACAGGGGGCCTTGCCAGACCTCAGGCTTGCCAGCGTCGGAACAACACGCTGGCGTTCACGCCGCCAAAGCCGAAACCGTTGGACAAGGCATATTCGATCTTCATTGGACGAGCCTCGCCGTGCACGATATCGATGCCTTGCGCCGCGTCGTCCGGGTTCTCGAAATTGAGCGTCATCGGCGCTATCTGATCACGAATGGCCAGTGCCGTGAAAATCGCTTCGATCCCCCCAGCGGCGCCCAAAAGGTGCCCGGTCGCTGACTTGGTCGAGGTTACCGCGACGCCGTTCTGATCGCCGAATACGGTCTTGATCGCTGCCATCTC
The DNA here is from genome assembly GCF_002934685.1 of Pseudomonas bohemica. Taxonomy (GTDB): domain Bacteria; phylum Pseudomonadota; class Gammaproteobacteria; order Pseudomonadales; family Pseudomonadaceae; genus Aquipseudomonas; species Aquipseudomonas bohemica. The sequence continues at coordinate 19,925 of NZ_NKHL01000068.1, read as the reverse complement.
CCCCTTGTCGCCCACTGGAGTCGACGTCGCGTGGGCGTTGAGGTGTTGGATATCCGACGGTTTGATACCTGCCTGACGGATCGCCGCCTGCATGGCCCGTCGGGCACCGCTGCCGTCTTCCGGCCCGGCAGTGAGGTGATAGGCGTCGGCGCTGGTGCCATATCCGACCAGTTCGACGATAGGTTTGGCCCCCCGGGCCAAGGCGTGCTCAAGGGTCTCGATGACAACGATGCCAGCACCCTCACCCATGACAAAACCGTCACGAGCACGATCGAACGGGCGAGATGCGCGCTCAGGCGTTTCGTTGAAACCGCTGGACAGGGCCCGCGCCGCAGCGAAGCCGCCCAGCGCTACGCGGTCCACACAGGCCTCGGCACCGCCACAGATGGCAACATCCGCCTCACCGGCCAGAATCATCCGCGCGGCGTCACCAATCGCCTGCACACCCGCCGCACACGCGGTCACCGGTGCGCCGAGCGGGCCTTTGAAGCCATGTTGGATGGACACATGCCCTGCGGCCAGGTTGACCAGGAACGATGGAATGGTGAACGGTGACAGCCGACGCGGGCCGCGTGAATCCGTAGTCCGCACGGCATCGGCGATGGACACGAAGCCACCGATCCCGGAACCGATGATCGTCGCGGTGCGCTCACGCTCTTCGTCTGTAGACGGCGCCCAGCCTGCCTGCGCCACGGCCTGTTGAGCAGCGGCCAGCGCGAACAGGATGAAGCGATCCATCTTCTTCTGCTCTTTGGGCGGCGCCGCGGTGTCGGCATCGAACCCGGCCTCGGGGTCATCCGCAAGCAGCGGCACTGTCCCGCCGACCTTGCCCGGCAGATCCGCCACCGTTTCTTCGGGCAGCCTTACGATACCGGAGCGCCCTTCGAGCAAGCGGCGCCAGACTGCTTCGACACCGACGCCCAATGGCGTAACCAGTCCCATCCCCGTCACAACGATGCGACGTTCGCTCATGCATTCACCTTTTCAACTTTCGAGACGTTTACAGACGCGGACTCAAGCGTCTGACGTTTTGTAACGCGCTGCCGCGTGTTGCAGCGAAAGGTTCGGACCCAATGCCAGACGTGCGTTCAGGAAGGCATCCCAGTCTGCGACATTGGACAGCGACGGAATGGTCACAAGTTCCTTCTGATCGAAACCGGCCAGCGCCGCATCGACCATTTCGCTCACGTCCATCACCATCTCCGGCGGCATGGCATTGAGGTCCATGCCTGCACGATCCCAGATCTCGGTCCGGGTCGCGCCCGGCATTACCGCCTGGACCTGAACCCCTTTTTCGCTGACCTCGGCAGTCAACGACTGGGTCAGGCTCAATACATACGCCTTGCTTGCGGTGTACACCGCATTGAAACGTTCAGGAATCAACGGTACCACCGAAGCAATGTTCACCACCGCGCCACGACCTCGGGCAATGAAGCCCGCCGCCGCCGCTGACGCCAAGTGGGTCAGCGCGACGATGTTCAGCTGAATCAGGCGATCCACTTCACCCAGGTCCGCCTCGGCCAGCGAGCTGTTGGAAGCCACGCCTGCATTGTTCAACAGCAGGGTGATCGAGGCATCGTTGCGCAAGCGCTGCTCCAGGGTGGAAACGTCCGCAGGCTGGGTCAGGTCGGCCGTCAGCACTTCGACCTTGACCGAGGTTTTACTGCGTAAATCCGCGGCGAGCGCTTCCAGCCGCGCCTGATCGCGAGCGACCAGCAGCAAATCGAACCCACGTTTGGCCAAGCGATCCGCATAGGTTGCGCCGATGCCTGAAGAGGCGCCGGTAATCAGGGCTGTGCCTAGAGTGCTGTTGGTGCTCATAGGTATTTCTCCGTGGACAATGAGAGTAGCGAGCGGGATATATTACAACCATAATTTTATAAATTATATGTTGATCGTCATTTGTTGTGTCAAGCCCCGGCTCCCTCGTCCTCGGACAGAAACGCTCGAACCCCATGCAAAAAAAAGACCGATCAATGATCGGTCTTTGTGACACAACGAATGGCTCAGTCAATCGCGAGCCGGTCGCGGTTCTTGTCCAGTAACGCTTTGCCAATCCCCTTGACTTCGATCAATTCGTCGATCGAAGTAAACGCTCCGTTCTCATCACGATAAGCTACGATCGCCCCAGCCTTGGCCGCACCGATCCCCGACAGCTCCTTTTGCAGGGTCTCCGCGCTCGCGGTGTTGAGATTGACTTTGCCGCCCTGCTCGGCAGATGCGAGGGCAACGGGTGCGGCTGGTGCCTGGCCTGTTGTCGCGGGGGCGGCATTGATCGCCACCGACGTGCTGGCCAGCAGGCCGAAGATCAGGGACGACAGATAGGAAATACGCATGATTAACGCTCCATGACATCGTGAGTGGGGAAGCAGCATTCCTGAGCTGCTTCCCAAACCTAGACGATGCTCGCAGAGGGTCAACGAGGGGATAGGTGACCGAATGTGTAATGCCCGCAAGGCCAGACGATACGGGTGTTATAGCCGGACGGCTGGCCGAAAGACTACGTAAGCAGAGGTTTCAGGCTCAAGGTTCGTGGCGTCGCTGTTGATGAATCCAGTCTACGATATCGCCTTCCGGCGCATAGCCACTGACGGTATCGCCCAATATCTGGCGAACCTTGGCGTAATCATCATCCTCCAGCGCCTTGAGCAGCAGCGTCAGACTCTGTTTGAACGGGTCCCACGACAAGTGATCTTCCCGCGCGCTCATGATCATCGGGTGGCTGGTCACCGCCACGTTGTCGCCGATCAACAACTCTTCATAGAGTTTCTCGCCAGGTCGAAGCCCGGTGAACTCGATGGAAATGTCGCCGTGAGGATTCTTGTCCGAGCGAATGCTCAGGCCCGACAGATGAACCATTTTCTCGGCCAGCTCGATGATTCTCACCGGCTCGCCCATGTCGAGCACGAACACATCCCCGCCCTGCCCCATGGAACCGGCCTGAATCACCAGTTGCGCGGCCTCCGGGATGGTCATGAAGTAGCGGGTGATCTTGGGGTGAGTCACGGTGAGCGGGCCGCCGGATTTGATCTGCTGGTGAAACAGCGGAATCACCGAACCTGAAGAACCAAGCACGTTACCGAAGCGGACCATGATGAATCGGGTCTTGTTGACCTGATGCACATTGGCCCGATCGCCGAACATCACCGGGGCGGTTTCTCGGCTCAATGCCTGCAGAATCAGCTCGGCCAGACGTTTGGTGCTGCCCATGATGTTGGTTGGCCGGACGGCCTTGTCGGTGGAGATCAGCACGAAGTTGGACACGCCCGCCTGCAATGCTGCCTGCGCCGCGTTCAACGTCCCGACCACATTGTTGTAGATGCCTTCCGCAATGTTGTGCTCCACCATCGGCACATGCTTGTACGCTGCGGCGTGGTATACCGTGGCAACCTGCCAGGTCTTCATCACGTCCAGCAGTTTGGCGTGGTTGCGCACCGAACCCAGGATAGGCAGAACCTTGACCTTCAAGGATTCCCTGGCGATCCGCCGTTCCAGCTCCGAGAGAATGGTGTAGAGGTTGAACTCGCTGTGATCGAGCAACAATAGAGTCGTGGGCTTGAGCAGGACGATCTGACGGCACAGCTCAGAGCCGATCGAACCGCCAGCACCGGTCACCAATACGCACTGGTTCTTGATGCAGTGCTCGAGCAGTTCTTCCTGCGCCGGAACAGCGTCGCGGCCCAGCAGGTCGGCAATGTCCACTTCCTGCAGGTCGTCTACCTTCACCCGGCCGGCTGCCAGGTCGGAGAAATTCGGCACGCTGCGCACATGGAGTGGAAACCCTTCCAGAAATCCGAGAATTTCCCGGCGACGCGCTCGGGCCGAGGAAGGAATCGCCAACAGGATTTCCTGCGCCCCAGTTACATCGATCATCTGCTGGATGTGCTTGGGCTTATACACCTGAAGACCGGAAATAACCCGGTTGGAGATCGAATCATCGTCGTCGATGAAGGCCACAGGACGCATCGACCGCCCCATCCGCAACGCCGCCACCAACTGATTGCCAGCAGCTCCAGCACCGTAGATTGCGACCTTGGGCAGGCCGTCGTCCCGGGTCGCAAACGGGACGTGCTGCGCGGCGGAAAACCAGTCGCCGAGGAAATACTGACGCATCGCCAGACGCAACCCGCCGATCATCACCAGGCTCAGCCACCAGTAATTGAACATGACCGAGCGCGGCACGACGTGCTGATGATTGCTATAGAGATACACGACAACGCCCAGAATAAGGGCCGAAAGGCTCACGGCCTTGATGATCGCCACCAGCGCATCGTTGCCGAAATAACGCATGACTGCGCGATACATGCCGATCCGGATGAACAGAGGGATGGCGATGACAGGGGCGCTGATGAACAGCCAGGTATGGGTTTCAAGCGGATTGATGAGGTCGTCGATACCGAGGCGGACCACGAAGGCCATCCATAGTGCGAACCAGACCAGACAAACGTCTGTACCGACCTGAATTATTCGCTTTTGACGGCGCGGCAACGCCACCAGCACAGCGCGCAACTTTTCCATGCATCCCTCGAGCACGAGTTCAATCTCCTATCGACCTGAGACACGGGTGTTTGATTCCAGCGATACGCAAGAATTGGACCCCTTAATCGGCAGCCTGGGCCATTCAGTTTCGTTCCAGCTCTCCCGCCCTGAAGCCCAACGCCAGGATCAACAGCGGAATGTAGGCGACGATGACGCCGACTGCACCATCAAGACCGAACTGCGTGACACCAATAGCGACCGGCAAAAGCCAGAACAGGTTGATTACACCGACTGCGGACGTCACTGGAAAGTGCTTGCCATATCTTCGCGAGGCGAACTGGTAAGCATGACTTCTGTGAGCCTCATAGATCTTGTCGCCTCGGACGAGACGACGGATGAGGGTAACTGTAGCGTCTACGATGAAAACCCCGAGAAGAATAAGCCATGCCCAGAGTAACTGCGAGGAAATCCACGCCGCCTGCAGCGATAAAACGCCGAGAACGATGCCCAAAAATCCGCTGCCGGCATCTCCCATGAAGATTCTGGCTGGCGGAAAATTCCAGACCAGGAATCCCAGAACAGCCGCTGCCAACAATAGAGGTTGCCAGATCAGCTCAAGATAACCGCCCAGCGCGTAGATCAGTGACGCGCCGATGCAGACGCAGACGGCCTCTACGCTGGCGATGCCGTCGATGCCGTCCATGAAGTTGTAAAGATTGAGCAGCCACACCAGATAGACCGCCGCCAGCGCATGCCCCAGCCAGCCTATATCCAATGTGCCTCCGAACAGGGCGACAGGCGGCAGACCGCCCAACCAGTACAACGCCCAGAACGCCGAAAAAAAGTGGCCCAAAAGCCGCCAACGTGCAGCGACATGGCCATGATCATCGAGAAAGCCAAGAGCAGCGATCCCAAGGCCCGCGCCGCCCAACGAAAGGAATACCGGCAGCGTCAGCCCTCCCTGACCCAACACTATCGCCAGCGCCAGAAGGTAGCTCACGACGATGGCTACGCCACCACCACGGGGAGTCGGGACAGAGTGCGAGCTTCTGCCGTTGGGGATGTCCAGCAGACTCTTGTGCAGAGCGTAGCGTCGAAGCCAATAAGTCAAAGCGAAAGAAAAACCGATTACCGCGATCGCCAACCACCAATGAGTCATTTTTGTTCCGTTTCGAAAAAGGCTGGCTGTCTTTCTTCAGCTACCGGGTGTCATGCAGAGCAATGGTACAACCGTGGTCCCAAGTACAGGCGTACCGAGGACCACGGCAGTGTTTGGATCAACTGGCTTTAAGCAGTTGCTCGATTTCCTTGACCTTAGCGTCAACAAGCTGCGGGTCACGACGGCTTTCCACGTTCAGTCGCAGCAGAGGCTCGGTGTTGGAACCACGAAGATTGAAACGCCATTCCGGGAATTCAAGGCTTATGCCATCGGTTTTGTCGATATTCGAGCAAATCGGTGTGTAATGATCCAGCACCTTGCTAAGGACCGTTTTGACGTCGTTGACCTTGTAGTTGATTTCGCCGCTGCAAGGGTAAGCGGTCATGCGCTCATCGACCAGCTGGGAGAAGGATTTGCCGGAGACAGACATCAGCGCCGTGACCAGCAGCCATGGGATCATGCCGCTATCGCAATAGGCGAAATCGCGGAAATAGTGATGCGCGCTCATCTCACCGCCGTAGACCGCATCTTCCTTGCGCATACGCTCCTTGATAAACGCATGACCGGTCTTGCACAGCACCGGCGTACCGCCTGCCAGATTCACCTGATCGATGGTGTTCCAAGTCAGACGTGGGTCATGAATGATCTTCGAGCCTGGATGTTGCTTGAGCAGCATTTCCGCTAACAGGCCTACCAAATAATAGCCCTCGACGAAGCGCCCTTTTTCATCGAAGAAGAAGCATCGATCGAAGTCTCCGTCCCAAGCCAGGCCCAGGTCGCATTTGTGTTCGAGTAATGCATCACGGGTGATACTGCGGTTTTCTGGAAGCAGCGGGTTTGGCACGCCATTGGGGAAGTTGCCATCCGGTTCGGCGTTGATGATGACCCACTCGAATGGCAGCCTGGACTTGATAGCTTCCAGCGCCGGCCCGACAGCACCGTTACCCGGGTCGGCAAGGATTTTCAAAGGCTTGAGCGCGGCACCCTCGACATAACCCAGCAAGTGCTCGATGTAGGCAGCCTTATCTGGTGCAGACTTGATGCTGCCCGGCTGCGACGCCGCGGCTGAGAAGTCGCCGGCATCCACGCGCTGGCGAATGGCGTCGAGCCCGGTGTCTCCACTGATCGGACGCGATTCACGCTGGACCAGCTTCATGCCGTTGTAACCTTTAGGGTTATGACTGGCCGTCACCATCACCCCACCGTCAGCGGCGTAGTGGCTGGTTGCAAAATACACTTCTTCGGTTCCGCACAAGCCGATGTCGATCACGTCCGCACCGGCGTCCAGAATGCCTTGGGTCAATGCCTTGGCCAGCGCCGGGCTTTCGAGGCGCATGTCTCTGCCGACCACGATATTTTTGGCACCCAGTTCCACCACCATGGAGCGCCCAATCCGATAGGCGATGTCGTCGTCCAGATCATTAGGGACCTGGCCGCGGATATCGTAGGCTTTGAAGCAACGGGTCTGAATAACGGGATAGTCGGGATTCATGTGTTAAAACCTATGCGACGAAAAAACCCGAAGGTTCCTCTGTTCAGTATGAAGCAGCCCATCTTTGCGGCTGCACGCTACCCTCGCGCATAACAGCTTGAGGCGAGGGTTAGGCAGTAAAAATCCAGTTTTGTTAATCACTGAGGCGCAATTATCTTCGAAACATCGAAAAACATCTTGTTTGAGGTGAAAACGCCAGTAGATGATATCAAAAAGATATTAAACGATTATGGATGGGCTGAACCCTGAATACGCACATCATTCAGCTGAGTATGAGTCGCTGTCGCCAGATGAGGAGTTTGCCCTCAAGCATCGCCCCCCCGTTTTTGTTCGCCTGTGCTTCTCCATGCGCTAGCTGGCAAGTAGCACGGTCTTCGTGCAGGCGGTCACCATACGTGATCTCCAGCACCACCAGCACCTGATCGATGGACTCTGGATAACTCAATCATGAAGCTCCGTCTCGATCCACTACTGAACAGCGGCGCAGCTTAACCGTGCTGAATGCAGAGTCAGCAGTTAAGGTTTTGCGAGATTTTTCGGAAGTATCCGGGAATACATTTCCCTGCAGGGAAACACTGAGTCATTTGCAGCGATCGGCAATTACTGGAGGGAGTTGCACGAGGCAACCGGGCCGATCGTTGCAACCTGCCGAGAAAGCTCAGCGCGGGCACCGGCCGCTGCTCACGCCAGGCGCGAGGGTTGTGGTTTTTTGCGGAGCCGTGCAATCCACGCCAGAACAGGGCCAATCAACATCCCCACCAATAGCGCCAGGATCACCGGAACTGCCACCGAGAGTTCGGGCGCAGACCAGCCAAAAAACACCAACGCCACAGGCTGCTGGTTTTCAATGGTGAAGACCACCGTTGCTACCACGATCAGCAGCACGATGATGAAAAATATCAGACGTTTAAGATTCCGCATCGAGTACTCCTCTAACGGCTATTGGAACTCGTGCTCCTCCTCTTCGTTCACCCGATCACGCAGTTCTTTGCCGGGTTTGAAGTGGGGGACGAATTTTCCGTCGAGACTTACGGATTGTCCGGTTTTAGGATTGCGACCCACGCGAGGCGCACGGTAATGCAGGGAGAAGCTGCCAAAGCCGCGTATTTCAATACGGTCGCCTGTGGCAAGGCATTGCGACATCTGCTCAAGCATGGTCTTGATGGCCAGCTCCACATCTTTGGATGAGAGCAGTCCTTGATGGGTGACAATTCGTTCGATCAACTCCGACTTCGTCATATTTTTCCCTTCTTTTTCAAGCAGCTAGGTAAAGCGCTTCGAAGGTTTTAGCATGACCGGAGCTATTTGAACAGCCTATGTTTCTACTTATGTGAACGCCGATTCCAGGCAACGGACCATTATCCCGCGCAGCCCTCGTGATTCGGGGCCTGGCACGAAGAGTGTCATCAACTTATCCAAGACCCACGACACGCCCGTAGAAACCATCGCCCACAAAAAAGGGCGACCGAAGTCGCCCTTTTTCAATAGTCAGACAGAACTCAGTTCTGTTTTTCCATTTGAGCACGCAACAGGTCACCCAGCGTGGTAGGACCGGTGTTTTCAGCGGTTTCAGGCTTGCTACGCAGGCTCTGAATCGCTTCTTTCTCGTCTTCAACGTCTTTCGACTTGATAGACAAGCTGATCACGCGGCTCTTGCGGTCAACGCTGATGATCTTGGCTTCGATCTCTTCACCTTCTTTCAGAACGTTACGCGCGTCTTCAACGCGGTCACGGCTGATTTCGGAGGCTTTGAGGGTAGCTTCGATGTCGTCGGCCAGAGTGATGATGGCGCCTTTGGCGTCAACTTCTTTGACGGTACCGCGAACGATAGCGCCTTTGTCATTGACAGTGACGTACTCGGAGAACGGATCGCTTTCCAGCTGCTTGATACCCAGCGAGATGCGCTCACGCTCTGGATCGACAGACAGGATCACGGTGTCGAGCTCGTCGCCCTTCTTGAAGCGACGTACGGCTTCTTCGCCCACTTCGTTCCAGGAGATGTCGGACAGGTGAACCAGACCGTCGATGCCGCCGTCCAGACCAATGAAGATACCGAAATCGGTGATCGACTTGATGGTGCCGGAGATCTTGTCGCCCTTGTTGAACTGGCCAGAGAAGTCTTCCCATGGGTTCGACTTGCACTGCTTGATACCCAGGGAGATACGACGACGCTCTTCGTCGATGTCCAGAACCATGACTTCCACTTCGTCGCCAACCTGAACGACTTTCGAAGGGTGGATGTTCTTGTTGGTCCAGTCCATTTCGGAAACGTGTACCAAGCCTTCCACGCCTTCTTCCAGCTCTGCGAAGCAGCCGTAGTCGGTCAGGTTGGTAACACGCGCGGTCACGCGAGTGCCTTCTGGGTAACGTGCCTTGATAGCAACCCATGGGTCTTCACCCAGTTGCTTCAGGCCAAGGGAAACACGATTGCGCTCGCGATCGTACTTCAGAACCTTTACATCGATCTCATCGCCAACATTGACGATTTCCGATGGATGCTTGATGCGCTTCCAGGCCATGTCGGTGATGTGCAGCAGGCCATCGACGCCACCCAGATCGACGAATGCGCCGTAATCGGTGAGGTTCTTGACGATACCTTTGACTTGCTGACCTTCCTGCAGGGATTCCAGCAGAGCTTCGCGCTCGGCGCTGTTCTCGGCTTCCAGGACACTGCGACGGGAAACGACAACGTTGTTGCGCTTCTGGTCCAGCTTGATGACCTTGAATTCCAGCTCTTTGCCTTCCAGGTGCGTGGTGTCGCGCACTGGACGGACGTCAACCAGAGAACCTGGCAGGAACGCACGGATGCCGTTAACGTCGACAGTGAAGCCGCCTTTAACCTTACCGTTGATAACGCCCTTGACCACTTCTTCAGCTGCGAAAGCTGCTTCCAGAACGATCCAGCACTCAGCACGTTTGGCTTTTTCGCGGGACAGTTTGGTTTCGCCAAAGCCGTCTTCGACCGCGTCCAGCGCAACATGTACTTCGTCACCGACCTTGATGGTCAGCTCGCCAGCGTCGTTGTAGAACTGCTCGAGCGGGATGACGCCCTCGGACTTCAGGCCAGCGTGTACGGTAACCCAGTCGCCGTCGATGTCGACAACGATACCGGTGATGATCGCACCCGGCTGAAGATTGAGGGTTTTCAGGCTTTCTTCAAAGAGTTCTGCAAAGCTTTCGCTCATTTTAATTCCTGTTGATAAAGGCGAAGAATCCGCCTATCTGCCACGCTCCAGACAACGTGGGTTTCGTTCATATGAAAGAAAGCCTGCGGGACTATGACTGGTCTCCCACATGGCTTTCTGGTCATCCAGCGAGATCGCGAAGTGCGACTTCGCTCAGGATGCGTTCCAGCACCTGCTCGATGGACAATTCGGTGGAATCCAGCTGGATGGCGTCATGCGCCGGTTTGAGCGGGGCTACCGCTCGCTGGGTATCGCGCTCGTCGCGGACACGTATCTCATCTAGCAGACTCGACAGACTAACATCGTCACCCTTCGCCTTCAACTGCAAATATCGGCGTCGAGCACGTTCCTCGGCACTGGCGGTCAGGAAAATTTTCAACGGCGCAGCGGGAAATACCACGGTGCCCATATCGCGACCGTCTGCGACCAGGCCCGGAAACTCCTGGAACGCGCGCTGGCGCTGCAACAATGCTTCGCGCACGGCGGGCAATGACGCCACTTGCGAAGCCCCGCTACCGATCTGCTCATTGCGGATCGCCAGCGTCACTTCTTCGCCTTCGAGAACGATGCGCTGACCGTGGTCGTCAGTCGCCGCCTCGAATTGCACGTCCAGATGCGCAGCCAGAAGCTTGAGCGCTTCTTCATTGGTCAGGTCCACACCATGATTACGGGCAGCGAATGCCAGCAGACGGTACAGCGCGCCGGAATCCAGCAGGCACCACCCAAGACGCTTGGCCAGCAAACCGGCTACCGTCCCTTTCCCGGAACCGCTTGGTCCGTCGATCGTAATGACCGGAGCTTGAACTTTCACGATTGCCCCTCTTGCTCTACACGAATACCCACCTGGCTACACAGCGCCAGGAAATTGGGGAAAGAAGTCGCCACATTGGCGCAGTCCCGGATACGGATCGGGGCCGACGCGCGCAACGACGCGATACTGAAGGCCATGGCGATACGGTGATCGCCGTGGCCGTTGACTTCCCCACCACCGATGCTGCCACCTTCAATAATGAGGCCATCGGCAGTCGGTTCAACCTTGATGCCCAGTACGGCCAGACCATCGGCCATAACCTGGATACGATCGGATTCCTTGACACGCAATTCCTGTGCCCCACGCAGCACCGTACGCCCTTCGGCGCATGCAGCGGCCACAAACAGCACAGGAAACTCGTCGATGGCCAGTGGCACAAGCGCTTCGGGAATCACGATCCCCTTCAGCCTTGCAAAACGAACACGCAACTCGGCAACCGGTTCGCCCCCCACTTCGCGCAAATTGTGCACGGATATGTCCGCACCCATCAGGCGCAGGATGTCGATCGCACCGGTGCGCGTCGGATTGACGCCTACATGCTCGAGCAGCAGTTCGGAACCCTCGGTAATCGACGCCGCCACCAGAAAGAAAGCCGCCGAAGAGATGTCGGCCGGGACTTCGATACGAGTGGCGGTAAGCGTTGCCCCCGGCTCGACCGTAGCCGTCGCACCGTTGCCCGATACCGGATAGCCAAAGCCGCGCAACATTCGCTCGGTGTGATCGCGCGTCGGCGCAGGTTCGGTGACAGTGGTCGGGCCATCGGCATACAGACCAGCCAGCAACAGGCAGGATTTGACCTGAGCGCTGGCCATCGGCATGACATAACGGATGCCATGAAGCGACTTTCCACCGCGGATGGTCAGCGGCGGGCGCCCTTCGGCAGAGGTCTCGATCACAGCGCCCATTTGCCGTAAAGGCTCAGCCACACGCGCCATCGGACGTTTGGATAGCGAAGCATCACCCGTGAGCACGCTATCGAAACTCTGCCCCGCCAGCAGGCCACACAGCAGCCGCATCGAGGTGCCGGAATTGCCCAGATAGATCGGGCCCGGCGCAGGTTTCAGACCATGAAGACCGACACCATGAATGGTCAGGCGACTATGATGCGGGCCTTCGATAACTACGCCCATGTCGCGAAACGCTTGCAGGGTCGCCAGCGCGTCTTCGCCTTCGAGAAAGCCTTCGACCTCCGTTGTGCCTTCGGCCAGCGAGCCGAGCATGATCGAACGATGAGAGATGGATTTGTCGCCCGGCACCCGAATCTGACCGCGCACCGTGCCGCCCGGCTGAGCGATGAACGTCAGGTCATCGCTCGCTACTTTTTCAACGTAAGCGCGTCGCGCGAGGATCTTGCCGAAATGCTCACGAGCCACCCGGGCGCGGGTGAATACGCCGAGCAGTTGATGGCCGTCGCCCGCATCCACCGCATCACGCAATGCGTCGAGATCGTGGCGAAAGGTATCCAGCGTACGCAATACGGCGTCGCGGTTAGCAAGGAAGATGTCATGCCACATCACCGGATCGCTGCCGGCAATGCGGGTGAAGTCGCGGAAGCCACCCGCCGCGTAGCGGAAGATGTCGAGGTTTTCGTTGCGCTTGGCCAGCGAATCCACCAGGCCGAAGGCCAACAGATGCGGCAAATGACTGGTCGCCGCGAGCACTTCATCGTGGCGCTCGACCTGCATGTGCTCGACGTCGGCACCCAGCTCGGACCACATCCGGTCCACGAGCGCCAAGGCCGCCGGATCCGTTTCAGGCAACGGGGTGAGGATGACCTTGTGACGGCGGAATAATTGGGCGTTGGACGCCTCTACACCGCTTTGCTCGGAACCGGCGATCGGGTGACCCGGCACGAAGCGCGCAGGCATCGCGCCAAACGCATCACGCGCCGCGCGCACGACATTGCCCTTGGCACTGCCGACATCGGTCAGCACGGCATCACCGAGATCGAGCCTTGCAAGCACGCCCAGCAGTTTTTCCATGGCCAGGATCGGCACGGCCAATTGAATGACATCGGCACCGACACAGGCAGCGGCGAGATTGTCTTCACAGCGATCGACGACCCCCAACTCGACGGCCAGCTTGCGCGACTGCGGGTCGAGATCGACACCGATGACCTCACGACACAGGCCGCTTTCTTTCAAACCTTTGGCGAACGACCCCCCGATCAGACCGAGACCGACCACCACCAGGCGGCCGATCATAGGCGCTGCGGATTGCACTGCCGTGACATCAGCGATGACATCACCCACGCGCCAGAACCTTGTTCAAGGCTTCGAGGAAGCGGCTGTTTTCCGCGGGCAAGCCAATGCTCACACGCAGGTGGTTGGGCATGCCGTATCCCGCGACCGGACGCACGATCACGCCCTCGCGCAACAGACCTTCATAAACCGGCGCTGCTTCACGCCCCACATCGACGGCGATGAAGTTGGCTTTGGAGGGAATCCAGGTCAGCCCCAGCTGACGCATACCTGATTCGAGCTGCTGCATGCCCACCGCGTTCAACTGTCGGCTCCGGTCAACGAAGTCGACATCGTCAAGGGCAGCGCAGGCGGCGACCAGGGCCAGGCTGTTGACGTTGAACGGCTGCCTTACGCGGTTCAGCACATCGGCCACCACCGGCGAAGACAATGCATAGCCCACGCGCAACGACGCCAGGCCATAAGCCTTGGAGAAGGTGCGCGAGACCAGCAGATTCGGGTACTGGGCGAGGAAATTCAGACCGTCGGGCAGATCACCGCCTTCGGCGTATTCGATGTATGCCTCATCGAGCACCACCAGCACGTCCTCGGGCACTTCAGCGAGGAACGCAGCCAATGCCTGCGGGCCGAACCAGGTGCCGGTCGGATTGTTCGGGTTGGCGATGAAGACGACACGCGTGTTGCTGTCGATCGCGGCAAGCATGGCGGGCAGGTCATGCCCCCAATCCTTGGCTTTGGCCACGCGCGCGTCGGCGCCCACGGCCTGAGTGACGATCGGATAAATCGCGAAGGCGTGCTCGCTGAACACCGCGTTCAGGCCTGGGGCCAGATAGGCACGGGCGACGATCTCGAGAATGTCGTTGGAGCCGTTGCCCAGGGTCACCTGATTCGGCTCGACGCCACAACGTCGGGACAACAGTTGCTTCAGATCGAAACCATTGCCGTCGGGGTAGCGGGTCAGTTCCGCCAGCGCGTCACGTATCGCCGCCAGCGCCCTGGGACTGCCGCCCATCGGGTTCTCGTTACTGGCCAGTTTGATGATGCGAGCCGGATCGATATTCAGTTCACGCGCCAGTTCGTCCACCGGTTTGCCGGGAACGTAAGGCGATAGTTTTTGCACGCCGGCCTGTGCCAGCGCGAGGAAGTCGCCGCTCATGTACCGCTTTACCTCTTCTAGAATTCCGAACCCGTGGCAGCCCGGCTTGCCGGTGTGGCGATTTCAGTGTCGCCGCAGACCAGCCGGGCTGCTGCAGGTGCAATCAAGACCGGTCAGAGAACCGCTTTCGGATAGGACCCCAGGACCTTGAGGGCCACGGCTTCCTGGCTGATTTGCTCCAGTACCGCCTTGATCAGCGGATCCCGGTGATGGCCGACGAAATCGATAAAGAACACGTAGGTCCATTTACCGCTGCGTGAAGGCCGGGTCTCGATGCGGGTCAGGTCAATTCCGTTCTCATGAAAAGGCACCAGCAATTCGTGCAACGCGCCAGGCTTGTTGCTCATCGACACGATAATCGAGGTCTTGTCGTCGCCGGTCGGCGGCACTTCTTGATTACCGATTATCAAGAAGCGCGTCGAGTTGTCCGGACGGTCCTCGATCTTCTCGGCAATGCGCAAAAGGCCGTACAGACCTGCGGCCATATCACCGGCGATGGCTGCGGAGCTCCACTCGCCCTTGACCCGTTTGGCCGCCTCGGCGTTGCTGGACACCGCCACGCGCTCGACGTTGGGGTAATGAGCGTCCAGCCACTTGCGGCATTGAGCCAGCGACTGAGCATGGGAATAGATGCGGCTGATGCTGTCGGTCTTGGTGTTTTCGCCCACCAGCAAATGGTGGTGAATACGCAGCTCGACCTCACCACAGATGACCATGTCGTGCTCAAGGAAGCTGTCAAGGGTGTGGTTGACCGCACCTTCGGTGGAGTTTTCCACCGGGACCACGCCGAAATTGACCGCACCGGCGGCTACTTCGCGGAACACTTCGTCGATGGCAGCCATTGGCTTGCTGATTACCGCATGGCCGAAATGCTTCAGCGCCGCGGCCTGGGTAAAGGTGCCTTCAGGGCCGAGATAGGCGACCTTGAGCGGCTGTTCCAGCGCCAGACACGAAGACATGATTTCGCGAAACAGACGCGCCATCTCTTCGTTGCTCAACGGGCCACGATTGCGCTCCATGACCCGTTTGAGCACGGCAGCTTCACGCTCGGGGCGATAGAACACCGGCTCTTCGCCCTCCGCCAGGCTGGCCATTTTCACGCGCGCCACTTCCTGCGCGCAGCGAGCGCGTTCGCTGATCAGCTCCAGGACCTTTTCGTCCAGGCTGTCGATGCGTACACGCAGCGCCTTGAGTTCCTGTTCAGACATTAGCCGTGTTCCTTCTCGAACTCTGCCATGTAAGCGGTCAGTGCATTGACCGCTCCGATGTCGATGGCGTTGTAGATGGAGGCGCGCATGCCGCCTACCGAGCGGTGGCCCTTGAGGTTGAGCAGACCGCGCTCGTCGGCACCGGCCAGGAACGGCTTGTCCAGGCGATCGTCGGACAGCCGGAATGGCACGTTCATCCACGAGCGGTCGGATTTGTTGATCGGGTTGCTGTACAGACCGCTGGCGTCGATGAAGTCATACAGCGTGCGCTGCTTGACTTCGTTGCGCTGGGCGATGACGTCGACGCCGCCCTGCTCTTTCAGCCACTCGAAGACCAGACCCGACAGGTACCAGGCCAGGGTCGGCGGCGTGTTGTACATCGAGCCGTTGTCGGCCGCGACCTTGTAGTTGAGCATGGTCGGGCACATCGAACGGGCGCGACCCAACAGGTCCTCGCGAATGATCGCCACGACGATACCGCTCGGGCCGATATTTTTCTGCGCGCCAGCGAAGATCATGCCGAAGCGCGACACGTCCACCGGACGCGACAGAATGTCCGAAGACATGTCGGCTACCAACGGGACGTCGCCGGTTTCAGGGATCCAGTTGAATTCCAGACCGCCAATGGTTTCGTTCGGCACGTAGTGAACGTAGGCAGCGTCTCTGGACAGCTTCCATTCGTTCTGGCCAGGGATGGCGAAATAGTCGTAAGGCTTGGCGCTGGCGGCGACATTGATGTTGCCGTAGCGCGAGGCTTCTTCGATGGCTTTCTGCGACCAGATACCGGTGTCGATATAGTCGGCAGTGCCGTTTTCAGGCAGCAGGTTGAGCGCTACCTGAGCGAATTGCTGGCTTGCGCCGCCTTGCAGGAACAGGACTTTGTAGTTCGAGGGGATGGACAGCAGGTCACGAAAATCCTGCTCGGCCTTGTTGGCGATGGAAACGAACTCGTCGCTGCGGTGGCTCATTTCCATGACGGACAGGCCTTTGCCATGCCAGTCCAGAAGCTCTGCCTGGGCACGCAGCAGAACAGCTTCAGGAAGCGCAGCAGGACCCGCGCAGAAGTTAAAGGCTCGCTTGCTCATATCCACTCTCGTCATGTCACGTATTGGGTTTGCAACGGGTGAAGCGTGTAGGAGATGCAGAAGGCTCCAGACGGGGTGTGTCATGCAGATCACATCATCTGAAAAGGGGGCATGGCCAGCCCCCATGCCCTATCAGTCCTGCGCTTCTTCGTCAGACGCCGCATCGGCTTGCAGATCGCTGGCCGATTCGTCGGAATCAGAAAGGTTTGCAACCTCGTCATCCCGCTCCTCGCCATCGAACGCCTCGCCTTCCAGCTCTTCACCCTCGACTTCCGAAGGCTCCTGAACACGTTCCAGACCCACCAGCTTCTCGTCTTTGGCCAGCTTGATCAGGGTCACGCCCTGAGTGTTGCGGCCCAAGCTGGAAACTTCGCCAACGCGGGTCCGAACCAGGGTGCCCTGGTCGGAAATCAGCATGATTTCTTCACCGTCCTGCACCTGAACCGCGCCGACCAGACGGCCATTACGCTCGTTGCTGACCATGGCGATCACGCCCTGACCGCCACGCTTGTATTCAGGAAACTCGGTGATCGCAGTGCGCTTGCCATAGCCACGCTCGGAAGCGGTGAGGATCTGGCTGCCTTCTTCTGGAATCAGCATGGAAATCAGCTTCTGCCCTTCAGCCAGACGCATGCCGCGCACACCGCGCGCAGTACGGCCCATGGCGCGGACGTCGGATTCCTTGAAGCGGGTGACCTTGCCGCCGTCGGAGAACAGCATGATCTCCTGCTCGCCATCGGTGATGGCCGCAGAAATCAGGATGTCACCTTCGTCCAGCTCCAGCGCGATCAAACCGACGCTGCGCTGACGGCTGAAGGCCACCAGCGGGGTTTTCTTGACGGTACCGTTGGCGGTCGACATGAAGATGAACGGAGCCTTCTTCTTGTCTGCAGCCTTGATCCGCGCCTTGCGCTCTTCTTCGGTCTCGTTGCTGTTCTCGATGTCTTCGCCATCGGACTCCACGCCTTCAGCCTCTTCTTCGTCAGCCTGCTTGCGCATGGCTTCCAGATCGACCGGCAGCATGGTGGTGATGTATTCGCCTTCGCTCAATGGCAGCAGATTGACCAGCGGACGACCACGGGCAGCGCGGGACGCTTCCGGAATCTCATAGGTCTTGAGCCAGTACACCTTGCCCTTGCTGGAGAACATCAGCAGGGTGGTGTGGCTGTTGGCGACCAGCAGGTGAGCGATGTAGTCCTCATCCTTGACGCCGGTGGCCGATTTGCCTTTGCCGCCGCGACGCTGAGCCTGGTACACGGCCAGCGGTTGAGTCTTGGCGTAACCACCGTGGGAGATGGTCACGACGCGCTCTTCTTCCGGGATCATGTCGCCCAGGGTCAGATCCAGGCGCGCATCGAGGATTTCGGTGCGGCGCACATCGCCGTATTCGGCGCGAATCAGTTCCAGCTCTTCACGGATGACTTCCATCAGGCGCGTGGAGCTGTTGAGGATGCGGATCAGCTCGCCAATCTGAGTCAGGATTTCCTGATACTCGGTCAGCAGTTTTTCGTGTTCCAGACCGGTCAGGCGGTGCAGACGCAGTTCCAGGATCGCCTGAGCCTGTTCCGGCGACAGGAAGTACTTGCCGTCACGCAGACCGTATTGCGGATCGAGGTTTTCCGGGCGCGACGATTCGGCGCCTGCACGCTCGACCATCTCCACCACAGCGCTCGACTCCCACGGCGTGTTGATCAGACCTTCCTTCGCTTCAGCTGGCGTAGGCGAAGCCTTGATCAATTCGATGACCGGGTCGATGTTCGACAGGGCAACGGCCTGACCTTCGAGGATGTGACCACGCTCGCGGGCCTTGCGCAGTTCGAACACGGTACGGCGGGTAACGACTTCGCGACGGTGACGAATGAAGGCTTCCAGCAGATCCTTCAGGTTGAGGATGCGCGGGCGTCCGTCGATCAGGGCAACGATGTTGATGCCGAAAACGCTCTGCAGCTGGGTCTGGGCGTAGAGGTTGTTGAGAATCACCTCGGGCACTTCGCCACGGCGCAGTTCGATGACCACGCGCATACCGTCCTTGTCGGATTCGTCGCGCAGTTCGGTGATGCCTTCGAGTTTTTTCTCTTTGACCAGCTCGGCGATCTTCTCGATCAGACGCGCCTTGTTCAGCTGGTAGGGCAGCTCGGTGATGACGATCTGCTGGCGACCGCCGACCTTGTCGATGTCTTCGACGATGGAGCGGGCGCGCATGTAAATGCGGCCACGACCGGTCTTGTAGGCTTCGACGATACCAGCACGGCCATTGATGATGCCCGCTGTCGGGAAATCGGGGCCGGGGATGTACTGCATCAGCTCGTCAACGGTCAGGTCGCCGTTGTCGATCAGCGCCAGGCAACCGTCGATGATTTCACCGAGGTTGTGTGGCGGAATGTTGGTCGCCATGCCCACGGCGATACCGCTGGAACCGTTGACCAAGAGGTTGGGGATACGGGTCGGCATGACTGCCGGGATCTGCTCGGTGCCGTCGTAGTTGGGCACCCAGTCGACGGTTTCCTTGTGCAGGTCGGCCAGCAGCTCGTGCGCCAGCTTGGTCATGCGCACTTCGGTGTATCGCATGGCGGCAGCGTTATCGCCATCCACGGAACCGAAGTTACCCTGGCCGTCTACCAGCAGGTAACGCAGGGAAAAGGGTTGCGCCATACGCACGATGGTGTCGTAGACAGCTGTGTCGCCATGTGGGTGGTACTTACCGATGACGTCACCGACCACACGAGCGGATTTCTTGTACGGCTTGTTCCAGTCGTTACCCAGTTCGCTCATTGCAAACAGTACACGCCGGTGCACGGGCTTCAAGCCGTCACGCGCATCGGGCAGAGCTCGTCCGACGATGACGCTCATCGCGTAGTCGAGGTAGGACTGCTTCAGCTCGTCTTCGATATTGACCGGGAGGATTTCTTTGGCCAGTTCGCCCATGAGAAGCCTGATTCCTTTTTCTGGTGAAACCTCGCACATCCATCCGGGATGAACGAAGCTCGCCGCCGCCGGCGATTGCCTGGCAGCGACTTACGACAAATCAGCGATTTAAGCCATGGATTTGCGCAGTAAAGAAGGCTGCATTGCGCCCTCTTGGAAACCGCCGGATGTTACCACAATAGCCTTCAGGCACGAAGCATTTGAGCGCGCTGAAAACGAGCCAT
>NZ_NKHL01000059.1 GCF_002934685.1 Pseudomonas bohemica | reverse complement strand
CTGCATCCCCTGTGGGAGTGAGCTTGGGTTTGCCGCCGGACTGCATCCCCTGTGGGAGTGAGCTTGGGTTTGCCGTCGGAATGCATCCCCTGCGGGAGTGAGCTTGGGTTTGCCGTCGGAATGCATCCCCTGTGGGAGTGAGCTTGCTCACGAAGGGTGAGGTTCGGCCGCCAGAGGTGAAGCGGGTACACTCGCCGGATCGGCGAACAAGCTCACTGCCACAGGTCATTCGTCAGCCGTTGAGCCAGCGGTTGCCTTGGCGTCAGCCCTGCTCGTCGTCTTCGTCGTCTTCATCACTGGCGGCAAACGCGCTGAGCACGACGATGCGGTGATCTGCGTTGCCGTCGTTGACGACCCAGCTTTGCAGTTCGCTGTCGAACTCGGCGGCGTCAACTTGCGCCAGCGAGAAGCGCCAGACCTTGCGCTCGCGGCCGTCCATGCTTTCGATCTGCAGCATCTCGTCCAGGTTGAATTCGAAGGCGTGCAGGCCGTCGACCTCGAGCATGCTGTGTGAGATGAGCGCGGTTTGCAGGGCAGCGCGCAGGGTGTCGGGCGTAGAAGTCATGGCAGTCATTCGCTTAGGTCAAAGCACGAATGATAGGTCAAAAGGCGCCACTTGGGGGCTGCGAACCTTCTGAGGCGAGTCCCCTACGACCTGTGGAAGCAAGCTCGCCCCCACAGGCTGATTGCTGGCCCCAGACAGTGCGCGCGATCACTCCTGCGCTGCTTCGTTGGCGTAATAGCGCTTGGGAATGCCCCAAACGATCAACGCGATCGCCAGCACGCTCACCGCAAACAGGGCGAACAGCGCTGGAGTCGCGGTGCCGGTCAGGTCCTTGATGCGGCCGACCATGAAGGGCGCGATGACGCCGCCCAACTGACCCAGCGAGTTGATCAAGGCGATACCCGCCGCCGCTGCGATGCCGCTGAGGAAACGTGGCGGGATGGTCCAGAAGATCGGCATCCAGGCGATGATGCCGGTCATGATCATGGTCATGCCGATCATGAGCGGGGCCAGTTGGCCGGGGAACAGCGCGCAGACCAGATAACCCACCGCCGTCAGCGTCGCGCAGGCTGCCATGTGCCAGCGGCGTTCGCGGTGACGATCGGAACTGGCGCCAATCAGCAGATTGCCGATCACTGCGCCGACGTACGGAATCACCGTCAGCAGACCAATATTCAAGGTGTCGGCCACGCCCGTGCTCTTGATCAGCTGTGGCATCCAAAACAACAGGCCGGTGAGCGCCATGACCAGGCACAGGTAGATCGCCGACATCACGTAGGTAGTCGGGTGTTTCCAGATGTCCTTGACCTTCTGCGGCGTCGTGGGCTGGACCTCTTTGGCCATGCGCGACAGCACCACCTGTTTTTCCTGAGCACTGAGCCAGGTCGCGTCTTCGATGCGGTCCTTCACCAGCCAGAACACCACGGCGCCCAGCAATACCGAAGGGATGCCTTCAAGCAGAAACAGCCACCGCCAGCCGGCCAGCCCCATCACCCCGTCGAAGTGGCCGAGGATCAGACCCGCGATCGGGCCACCGACGATACCGCACAGGGGAATGGAGCTTTTGAAGTAGGAATTGACCCGCGCACGTCGTGAGCTGGGGTACCACTGGGTGAAGAAATACAGCACGCCTGGCACGAAGCCGGCTTCCATCACGCCGATCAGAAAACGCAGGGTGTAGAACCAGAACTCGGTATGCACGAACATCATGCAGGCCGAGGCGATGCCCCATGAAACCATGATCCGCGCGATCCAGATCCGCGCGCCGATCTTGTGCAGCAACACGTTGCTGGGGACTTCGAAGAGAAAATAGCCGACGAAAAACAGGCTCGCGCCCAGGCCGTAGATCGTCTCGCTGAAGCCCAGGTCGCTGGCCATCTGCAACTTGGCGAAGCTGATGTTGACCCGGTCCAGATAGGCGAACAGGAAGCAGCAAATGAACAGCGGCACGATGCGCCAGCTGACCTTGCGGTAGATGCTGTCTTCCAGCGCGTCGGTGTCGAGCTGTTCCAGCGGGATGGCGTTGGCGGTCATGCGGCGCACCTCGTTTGTTTTTATGTGGGTGTCGGGTGATGAGACGGTTCTCACACGCGGATCGGTAATCGTTCCCACGTTCTGCGTGGTAACCGGCTCGTGACGCTCCGCGTACGCTAACCCAGAGCACGGGAACGATCAGGATTCACACAGCAGCAGTGGTATTCACCCCATCCACTAACCGCTGAATCCCCAGCGGGTTGGCGCTTTTCAAGGCGTCGGGCAAGGCGTTGTCGGGGTAGTTCTGGAAACACACCGGGCGCAGATAACGGTCGATGGCCAGCGTGCCGACTGACGTACCCCGTGCATCGGAAGTTGCCGGGTACGGTCCACCGTGAACCATCGCGTCCACCACCTCCACACCGGTCGGATAGCCGTTGATGAGGATGCGGCCGACCTTCTGTTCCAGCAGCGCGGTCAGTTCGCTGAAACGCTGCAGGTCATCGCCATCGACCAGCAGCGTGGCGGTGAGTTGACCGTGCAAGCCGAGCAAAGCGTCAGTGAGCTGCGCTTGATCGGCGACTTCGACGACGATCGAGGTCGGCCCGAAGACTTCCTCCTGCAGCAGCTCGTCACCGCCGAGCAGCAGGCTGACATCGGCCTTGAACAACTGCGGATGGGCCTGATCGCCCTGTTGCTCGCTGCCCGCCAGATGTTCGATTCCCGCGTGAGCGTGCAAGGCTTTAACGCCTCGGCTGTAGCTGCTCAGGGTGCCGATGTTGAGCATGGTCTGCGGCGGCTGATCATTGATCTGTGCCGCCAGACGTTTCTGAAATTCAGTGAAGGCCGGGGAACGCAGGCCAATGATCAGACCGGGATTGGTGCAGAACTGTCCGCAGCCCTGGACGATTGAAGCCGCCAGTTCCGAGGCAATGCGCTCGCTGCGCAGGCCCAATGCCTGAGGCAGGATGATCACCGGGTTGATGCTCGACATCTCGGCGAACACCGGGATCGGTTGCGGGCGCGCGGCAGCCATGTCGCACAATGCACGACCGCCCTTGAGCGAGCCAGTGAAGCCGACCGCCTGGATCGCCGGGTGTTTGACCAGCCACTCGCCGACGCCACCGCCGTAGATCATATTGAACACGCCCTTGGGCATGCCGGTCTTGTCGGCGGCACGCAGCAAGGCGTCGGCCACCAGCTCCGCAGTTGCCATGTGGCCGCTGTGAGCCTTGAACACCACCGGGCAACCCGCCGCCAGTGCCGAAGCGGTGTCGCCACCGGCGGTAGAAAACGCCAGCGGAAAATTGCTGGCGCCGAACACCGCCACCGGGCCGAGACCGATGCGGTACTGGCGCAGATCAGGACGCGGCGCGGGCTTGCGATCGGGCAGCGCCAGGTCGATGCGCGCGCCGTAGAAATCGCCGCGACGCAGGACTTTGGCGAACAGTCGCATCTGCCCGCTCACGCGACCGCGTTCGCCTTGAATACGCGCAGTGGGCAGCGCCGTTTCGCGGCAGACGGTGGCGATGAAATCGTCGTCCAGTGTGTCGAGTTCGTCGGCGATCGCGTCGAGAAACTGCGCGCGTTTCTCTGCACTCAGCGAGCGGTACGCCGGATAGGCCGAGGCGGCGGCTCTGGCGGCGGCATCGACCTCCTCGACGGTCGCCTGGTGGAAATCGTGAGGCAGGTTTTCACCGGTGCTGGCATCGACGCTATAGACGATGGTGGAGCCGGCGGCGCTGCGTGCGCCGCCGATGTAGTTGTGGCCGAGGATCTTGGTCATTGAGTGAGGTCCTGTAAGCAAATCTGCCGTACAAACGGCAGCTTGTATGGGTGCGCCTGCCCGCGATGGCGGCGTATCGCCGACCATGAATGTCACCGGCGGATCGCAATCGCAGGCAAGCGCGCTCCTACAGCGTCATGATTTCAAAGTTGAGTGATCCCGCCCGGCGCAAACACCGCTTCGGTCGGCGCGATGCCGTTGACCAATGGTGCGCCGAACTCGCTCTGGCTGATCTCGAAATGATCGCCTGGCTGAGTCTTGATGCCGTCGGCGAAGGACAGGGTCGCGGTGCCGAAAAAATGCACGTGCACGTCGCCCGGACGCAGGAACTGGTTGTATTTGAAGTGGTGGTATTCGAGGTTTTCCAGGCTGTGGCACATGTTGGCCTCGCCGCTGAGGAATTCCTTCTCCCACAGCACTTCGCCGTCACGCAGGATGCGGCTGGTGCCCGCCAGGTGCTGCGGCAGATCGCCCACGCGCAACTCCGGGCCGAACGAACAGGCGCGCAGCTTGGAGTGGGCCAGGTACAGGTAATTCTTGCGCTCCATGATGTGATCGGAAAACTCGTTGCCGATGGCGAAACCCAGCCGATAGGGTTTGCCGTCGTGGCCGATCACGTACAGGCCGCTCAGCTCGGGCTCTTCACCGGCGTCCTCGGAAAATGGAGGCTGTGGAAAGGCTGCGCCGGGACGAATGACGATGCCGCCGTCGCCCTTGTAGAACCATTCCGGCTGCACACCCGCCTGACCGGCTGCGGGTTTGCCGCCCTCGATGCCCCATTTGAACATGCGCATGGTGTCGGTCATGGCGGATTCGTCATTGCCGTGCTGGTGCATTTTGTCGCGGGCCGAGGCGCTGCCCAGGTGAGTCAGACCGGTGCCGCTGACCAGCAGGTGAGCCGGGTCCGGGTGGTCCAGCGGCGGCAGGATCATCAGGTCGGCGCGCAACTGCGAGTAATCGTGGTTGTCGCCCAGGCCCAGGCTGTCGACCTGCTCGGCGAGGGAGATTTTCCTGTCGATGGCCGCCAGCGCCAGTTCACGCGTACTGATCGCGCCCTGCACCTCGCGCACCAACAGACCGTCCACCAGCCCGACACGACGCTGGCCGTTACCCAATTCGAATTGAACCAAATGCATGGAGTTTCTCCTTTCCAGATGATTTGCACGATCCCGGTAGGAGCGTGTCATTAACGAGAACTGCGGGCGCTGGCCGCGAATTTGGACTCCGGTAATACGTGCCTGCGTTCCAGCACGCGATACACGACGCCGGTCAGGATCAATCCGCAGATCATCACGCCCGAGAGAAAATACAGGCCGCTGGCGAGGTTGCCGGTGAGTTCTTTCAGCCAGCCGATGACGAACGGACCGATGTAACCGCCCAGATTGCCAACCGAGTTGATCAGGGCAATCCCGGCCGCCGCACTGGCGCCTGCGAAGAAGCGCCCCGGCAGGGTCCAGAACACCGCCGTGCAGGAAAACAGCGAGAACGCCACCAGACACAGCGCCGCCAGCTGCAGCACCGGCACACTGAGGAACGCGCTGAGGAACAGGCCAATCGCGCCAATCACATAAAGGAAGGCCAGATGGCCGTAGCGATCGTTCAAGCGGTCGGAACTGCGCGGGATGATCAGCAAGCCGACAATGCCGAAGATGTACGGCACCGCAGAGACGAAACCGGTGACCAGATCGCTGCCGCCGAATTGTTTAATCAGCGTCGGCAGCCACAGACCCAGGCCATAGATGCTCAAGGTCACCGGCAGGTAGAACAGCGCCAGCAACAGCACGCGCTTGTCCTTGAGGGCGTGCAACGGATTGCCGTGACGGGTCTGGCCGTATTCTTCAAGGTCCTTTTTCAGTTCACTGGTCAGCCAGTCTTTCTCGACCGGGTCCATCCACTTCACATCTTTCGGGCCATCCGGCAACCAGCGCAGCACCGGCCAGGTCAGCAGGATCGCAGGTGCGCCAATGCACAGGAACAGCCACTGCCAACCGTGCAGGCCAGCAATCCCTTCCATGCCCAGCAGACCGCCGGAAATCGGGCCGGTGATCATCATGGCGATAGGTTGCGAAAGGATGAACAGCCCCAGGATCTTGCCGCGATGGCGGACCGGGAACCACTGGGTGATGTAATAGAGCACACCCGGAAAGAAGCCCGCTTCGGCCGCGCCGAGCAGAAAGCGCATGACGTAGAAACTGGTCGGGCCCTGCACGAATGCCATGCCCATGGTGATCGCACCCCAAGTGATCATGATCCGCGCGAACCAGCGCCGTGCGCCGAAGCGTTCGAGCATCAGGTTGCTGGGGATTTCCAGGAGGAAGTAACCGATGAAGAACAGACCCGCGCCCAAGCCATAGGCCGCATCGCCGATGCCGACGTCCGCGCCCATGTGCAGCTTGGCGAAGCCCACGGCTGAACGGTCTACATAGGCGATCAGGTACAACAGGATGAGAAAGGGAATGAGTTTCAGGGTGATGCGACGAATAAGCCTGAGTTCCTGGCTCATGTATGCGGTCTCCACGTTGTTTTTGTTATGCAAGCGTCGCGGGGATCGCCTCTGCCTCGTGTGTGCCGATGATTGCAGTATCCGGCTGGCAGGGTCGTCCCTCGATGAGAACCGACTATATAGTATTACTATTTGACGTTACAACACTTCCACTCGGACGATTTTCGGCCTATTTTAGTCAGCACGCGAAGCCTTTAGTCTTACAATAAGAGTGCTGATTTATGTCTGAGTCCAATAAAAAACCTGTCCTGCGTTCTGCCCAATGGTTCGGTACCGCCGACAAGAATGGCTTTATGTACCGCAGCTGGATGAAGAACCAGGGCATCGCCGACCATCAGTTCCAGGGCAAGCCGATCATCGGCATCTGCAACACTTGGTCCGAACTGACTCCGTGCAACGCTCACTTCCGCACCATCGCCGAACACGTCAAGCGTGGTGTCATCGAAGCCGGTGGGTTTCCGGTTGAATTCCCGGTCTTCTCCAACGGCGAATCGAACCTGCGTCCGACAGCAATGCTGACGCGTAACCTGGCAAGCATGGACGTCGAAGAGGCGATTCGCGGCAACCCGATCGACGGCGTGGTGCTGCTGACTGGCTGCGACAAGACCACCCCCGCCCTGCTGATGGGCGCGGCCAGCTGTGACGTGCCGGCCATCGTTGTCACCGGCGGGCCGATGCTCAACGGCAAGCACAAAGGCAAGGACATCGGCGCCGGGACCATCGTCTGGCAGATGCACGAGTCTTATAAGGCAGGCCAGATCAGCCTCGACGAATTTCTCTCCGCCGAAGCCGGCATGTCGCGCTCGGCAGGCACCTGCAACACCATGGGCACCGCCTCGACCATGGCCTGCATGGCTGAAGCACTGGGCACCTCGCTGCCGCACAACGCGGCGATTCCGGCAGTGGATTCGCGGCGTTATGTGCTGGCGCATATGTCTGGCATGCGCGCGGTGCAGATGGTCAACGAAGACCTGCGCCTGTCGAAGATCCTCACCAAGGAAGCCTTCGAAAACGCCATTCGCGTGAACGCGGCCATCGGCGGTTCGACCAACGCGGTGATTCACCTCAAGGCCATTGCCGGGCGCATCGGCGTCGATCTGGAACTGGACGACTGGACCCGTATCGGGCGCGGCATGCCGACCATCGTCGACCTGCAGCCGTCAGGTCGCTTCCTGATGGAAGAGTTCTACTACGCCGGTGGCCTGCCGGCCGTGTTGCGCCGCATGGATGAGGCCAATCTGCTTCCCCATCCACACGCGCTGACGGTCAACGGCCAGAGCCTGCGCGAGAATGTGAAGAACTCGCCGATTTATGGCGAGGACGAAGTGATTCGTGCGCTGGATAACCCGATCCGGGCTGACGGCGGGATCTGCGTCCTGCGCGGCAATCTGGCGCCATTGGGCGCGGTGCTCAAACCCTCGGCAGCGACCCCGGCGCTGATGCAGCATCGCGGGCGTGCAGTGGTGTTCGAGAACTTCGACATGTACAAAGCCCGCATCAACGATCCGGATCTGGACGTCGACGCCAACAGCATTCTGGTGATGAAAAACTGTGGCCCGAAAGGTTATCCGGGCATGGCCGAAGTCGGCAACATGGGTCTGCCGGCCAAGCTGCTGGCCCAGGGCGTGACCGACATGGTACGGATTTCCGACGCGCGCATGAGCGGCACGGCGTACGGCACGGTGGTGTTGCACGTGGCGCCGGAAGCGGCAGCGGGTGGGCCGTTGGCGGTGGTGCAGGAAGGCGATTACATCGAGCTGGATTGCGCGACCGGGCGCCTGCATCTGGACATTCCTCAAGAGGAACTGGACGCGCGGCTGGCCGACTGGCAAGCGCCGCAACAGTTGTTGGTGGGGGGTTATCGTCAGCTGTACATCGACCATGTAATGCAGGCCGACCAGGGCTGTGATTTTGACTTCCTGGTGGGGATGCGGGGATCGGAAGTGCCGCGACACTCTCACTGATTGATGCAATAACGGTAGGAGCGCGCTTGCCCGCGATGAGTCAGGTCATTCAGCTGTATGGCTCTGACACCCTCATCGCGGGCAAGCGCGCTGTGACACGGTTGTAGCTCAGGCATGAAATCTTCCGACATTTGCACTCGCGCCCACCGCTCTCCGCCAATGCTATGATGCGCGGCATTTACCGCTCAGGATTGCCTCGCGCCCCCATGGATTACCGTAAGCCCTCCGACCGCAAAAGCATGCACTCGCGCATCGTCCAGGACATCGGCATGCAGATCGTTTCAGGTCGCTTCAAGCCTGACGACAAGCTTCCCGCCGAAGCGCTGCTGTGTGAAGAGTATGCGGTCAGTCGCCCGGTGTTGCGCGAAGCGACTCGGGTGCTGGTGGCCAAGGGGCTGGTGTATTCGCGGCCTCGTGTGGGCACGGTGGTCAAGCCGCGTCGCGAATGGCACATACTCGATCCTGACGTGCTGCACTGGATGATGCAGAGCTCCCCGCAGAACGAATTCTTTGCGCTGCTGACCAGCGTGCGCAGCATCATCGAACCGGCTGCCGCCGCATTGGCCGCTCAGCACGCAACGGCCGATGAAGTCGCCGCCATTGGCGAGGCTTACCAGCGCATGGAGGCCGCGCCAACCGTGGAGGACGTGCTGCAACCGGACTTGGATTTCCACAGCCGCATAGCCGACGCCACCCATAACGACCTGCTCGCGCACCTGTGCAACATGCTGTCGCTGGCCTTGCGCGAGGCGTTGAAGCACTCCAACAAGCGTCCCAATCTGCACGAACTCGCCCTGCCCCGGCATAAGGCAATCCTCACCGCCATCGAAAACCGCGACGCCCTCGGCGCCCACCACGCCACGCTGGTCCAGTTGGACGACGCGCGCAATGCGTTGAATGTGGTGCTGGGGCAAGGGTTGAAGTTGTAAACGCCGCGGCCTTTACCCGGTGTTGCCACGAGTACGGTTCCCTTCTGCCCGAAAGGCGTGGGAACTGGCTTGCCTGCGATCTGGCGCGAAGCAGCAGTAAAATCAGCCTTTGCATTCTTCCGGATACACCGTCTACACGGGGTTTCTGCCGGTCCCCGACAGATCGCAGGCAAGCCAGAGACTATGGCCTGCAGCCAAAATCAACATCGGTATCGCAACCTCTGTTTACGGCAAATACATCCGAAACACCCCACCACCCAATGCCCCGCCGTTGCCGATCTCGATGTGGCCCTTCACACCCTGGCGCTGATGCTGGCGCGCGATGTTCGCGGCGAAGTAAAGGCCCAGACCGGTGCTGCCGCTGCTCTGGTTGATACCCAGCACATAATCGGTCTGGTGCTCGATCATGTGTTCGGGGAATCCGGGGCCGTCGTCGTTGATGCTGATGACCAGTTGCTCGCCAACCTGCCCCGCGCTGATCAACACTTCTTGCCGCGCATAGCGAATGGCGTTGATCACCACGTTGGAGACCACCGAGCCGATGAGTTCGCGGTCGAAGAAAACAGGCAGACCAAAATCTTCAACCTCATAGCGTGCAGCGATGCCCCGACTGTTCAGCACCTCCTGATGGAACGCCAATTGCGCCTCGATGAAGTCGTCCAGCTCGTGGTAATCCGGACGCAACGGCAGCTGGTTCACTCCCAGTTTGTACAGCCCCAACAGCTGTACCAGCATGCCGTTCAGATGCGCGAATTCGTAGTCGATCACGCCCTGCCCGGTGGTCCCGCGATGCGCCTCGGGCAGTCGCTTGACCCACTCCCCGTGGGCCTGGATCAGCGAGGCCAGCGAGTTCTTCATGTCGTGCACGGTGGAGGCAATCACCATGGAGAAATCCAGCCCCGGATCCTGATCTGTCATTGGCCAAACGCCCTGATTCGCAGTTTCTGATAACGGTCGTAACGTGGATCGGTCTCGGGCATCTTGCCCACCATTTTCAGACTGTTCTGGCACTCCGTGAGGCTGGCGGCATCGAGGTTCTGCACACCCAGGTGCAGCAGCGACTGGGCCATGTTCAACGCAATACTGATGTTCTTCGGTTGCAACGCCAGCGCCTGCCGGAACAGATCCTGCGCCTCGCCCAGCTTGCCGGCGCGATAGCTGCGGATGCCCTGCATGTTCAGGTCGATGGCGGCTTTGCCGGCGCCGAGGATTTGCGGATCGTCGGTCTGTTTGGCGATGTTCTGCATGACCGCCGGGTCGTCGCCGTAGATTTCCGCACAGCTTTTCAGAATGCCGGCGCCCGCCGATTCGTGCCCCAACTGCTTGAGCTGGACAGCGACGGCCAACGCCGCGTCGGCGCTGAGAAATTGCTCCATGCCTTCGAGACGTGCCATGGCCTGCTCGGTCAGTTTGGCGGCCATTTCCGGGTCGGAACTGGCGACGCTGGTGGCCTTCATCAACCGCGTGCGCACCTGCAGGCCGGCGTCGTTGGTGTGCTCCTTGGCGACATCGCCCAGGGTTTGGTTGATCTCTACTCGGGTGTGCGCATCCAGACCCCGCTCGCCACCGCGACTGATCAACGCCTGTGCCAGCCCTAGATTCGTTTCAGGATCCTTGAAGCGGGAGAACTGCCCTTGGGAAACAGCCTGCCGATAGGCTTTCGACGCCCCATCGAAATCCTGGTTGTCCAGCGCCAGCTTGCCGAGTAGCCGCTGACGACGCACCGCATAGGGCGACAGCCGCACCGCTTCTTCGAGCATTTTCTGCGCGCGACGGTTGTCGCCGCTGGCAATCAGCACATCGGCCAGTCCGTCGAACAGCACCGGCATCGCGTTGAATGCGCGAATCGCTTCTTCATATACCGCTTGCGCCTCAGCGTTGCGCCCACGCTTGAACAACAGCTTGCCCAGCGCCGCGAAGGCCCAGGGTTGTGGCCGATCGGCGAGGATCGATTTGAGAAAGGCTTCCAGCGGCTCGTGCTGGTCGAGGTCACGCAGCGCATCGGCCTTGTAGCGCAGACACAACGGCGCGAAGCGCGGGTCCTGCCTGGTCAGGTTGACGCAGGCCGCCAACACCTCGGCCGGTTTGCCACGATCCAGCGCCTGTAGGATCGGCTTGAGCAGGGTCTTGCGCTGAACGATCTTCTCCAGCCGCTGGGCCAGGCTCGCGCGGTTGAACGGCTTGGTCAGGTAGGCGTCCGGCTCCCACTCCAGCGCGCTCATGACCATCGCCTGGCCATTCTCGGCGGTGACCATGACGAATACGCTTTCGTGGCTGATCAGCCGGTCGGTCATCAAGTCTTCGAGGACCTGCTGGCCGTTCTTCTTGCCGTCGCCCAGATTGAAGTCGTGCAGGATGAAGTCGTAGCGCTTCTGCGAGCAGGCCTTGATCGCCTGTTCGCCATTATCAGCGGTGTCCACTTCCTTGACGCCCAATTCGCGCAGCATCGACCTGACTGAGCTACGGAAATCGGAGAAATCATCGACGATCAGAAAGCTTTTTTGGTTCCACGCCAGCATCGAGATTCCTGTCACGGGAGAAAATCCGCCCAAAGGCAGTTACATAAAGGATCGACTTCACAACCCCGTTTTGGGGAGCAGATGATAGCCAACATCAATTGCCATCAAGCTGTTTCACGAAAGCTCTGGCCAATTGCAGCGCGGCAAGACGCCGCTCCCTCGGGTTATCGGCGGCGCCGGAGTAAAGCTTAGGTGAAGGCAGCGGGGAAAAGCGATCTTCATGCACATCCATTTCTGCTTGCCGCAAGTGACTTGTGACGCACTCAGGCGCTCACGAAGCACGAACTATTTCTGCAGGCGTTTGCACACGGATCGTGGATCGAAAGTCCGCAAAAAAACCTTGAATATCAACGTTCGTGGCAGTTGTTCCCAAATGTGTAAAGTCCGTCATTTCGCCGCCGATACCCAGAGAGAGCGGCACATTCAGCCGCAGCTATCCCTCCTGCCCGAGTACTGACCCATGTCCTGGCTGACCAATCTGAAACTCAAGTCCAAGCTCCTGTTCGCGTTTAGCCTGTGCGCGTTGATCACCGTCGTCGTGGGCGTGTTGGGACAGAACGGCATCTCGCGTCTGTATCAGCTGTTCCAGGAAACGGTCGAGAACAGCATGCTCTCGATCACCAAGGTCGACTCGGTCAAGGCCAACGTCATTGCCACCAACCGCGACTTTTTCAAGATCATCGGTCTGAGCGCGCTCAAGGCCAGCCCGGACGACATCAACGCGGCGATTCAATCGCTCAAGGAAAATCAGGCGCAGGCTGACAGCGACTTCGCCATCTATCTCAAAACCCCGATGGAGCCAGACGAAAAGGCTGCGGGTGAAGACTTCCTGCGCGACTGGCCTGCCTATATGGCCGCCGTGCAGAACACCTTGAGCGTGATTCAGAGTGGCGATATCGAACAGGCCAGCAAGCTGGCAGCCAGCAGCGTAACGCCGACGTACCGCAAGACCATGGGCGAGCTCAAGATCATCATCGAATCCAATGCGCGGCAGGCCGGCGAATCGGCCCAGGCCGGTATCGAGACAGATCAACAGGTCACTTGGGTGCTGGTCATCGGCTCCCTGATTGCGGTGATCTGCGCCATTGCTTTGGGCTTGATCGTCACGCGAATGATCACTCGGCCTATTTACCTGTCGGTGGAAAGCGCGGCCCGCGTGGCCAGCGGTGACCTGACCCAAGCCATCGCCGTGGGTGGCCAGGACGAAACCGGTCAGTTGCTCAAGGCGCTGTCCAACATGCAAGGCAGCCTCAAGGGTACCGTGCAGCAAATCGCCAACGCCTCAGATCAGCTGGCGTCCGCGGCCGAAGAGCTGACCGCGGTGACCGACGACAGCACCCGTGGGCTGCAGCGTCAGAACGATGAGATTCAACAGGCCGCCACCGCAGTGAATCAGATGACGGCCGCCGTCGAGGAAGTTGCGCGCAACGCTGCCAGCGCCTCGCAAGTGTCGACCCAAACCGCGGACGATGCGCTCAAGGGCCAGCATCAGGTGCAACAGGCAGTCACCGCGATGAACACCATGACCGTGGAAATCAACGATTCGACCCAACGCGTCGAAGCGCTGGCCGGGCAAATCCGTGACATCACCAAGGTACTGGACGTGATTCGCGGCATCGCCGAACAGACCAACCTGCTGGCACTCAACGCTGCCATCGAAGCCGCTCGGGCCGGTGAACAAGGCCGCGGTTTTGCGGTAGTGGCGGATGAGGTTCGTGCTCTTGCCCACCGCACCCAGGTCTCGACCGGCGAGATCGAGTCGATGATCACGCAGGTGCGCAACGGCGCCGATGAAGCCGTGCAGGCCATGGGCAAGAGTCAGGCGATCGCGGTGAACACCCAGACCCTGGCTACCGAAGCCGGTCTGGCGCTGGAGCGCATCAGTGAGGGCGTCAGCCAGATCAACGAGCGCAACCTGGTCATCGCCAGCGCCGCCGAAGAACAGGCGCAGGTCGCGCGGGAAGTGGACCGCAATCTGGTGAACATTCAGGACCTCTCGGCGCAGACTGCCGCGGGCGCCAACCAGACCAGCGCCTCAAGCCAGGAACTCTCGCGTCTGGCGGTGTCGTTCAATACGATGGTGGGCAAGTTCACGCTGTAGCCTCCCGTGCCGCATCTCCCATGGCAGCAGGGCTTGTGCCGGGCGTTTTCGAGGAAGACGCCCCGTCCTGAGCCGCAAAGCCATCCCTTCGCCACCTGTGACACATTGGCGTATTGACTAAAACGTCATCTGTTTTGTCGCAAATCACATTTCAGATACAATCGCCGCCCCTTTGCAGGTCGCTTGGACCTGATGACCGAGTCCTGCGGGGTTGATGTTTACTCAAGCTGCTGAATCCAATGATCGAATAAGAAGCCAGCACCGAGGGACATAGAACGGGAGGCCGCCAGACTCACTGGCCTCTTGACCCTTCCTCCTCCTCTTCCGAGAGCGAAGCCTGTCCGATGTTTGCGCCGACTCCGGCATGCAGCGCGGCGGGACAGCGCCTGAAGAAGGGCTGCAGGCGGATAACTTTCTATCTATTGGATGACTCAATGTTCAAGAAAACGAGCAAGGCGCTTCTGGGCCTGGCGATTTCCGCGACCTTCCTGCAAGCCCATGCCGCAGAAAGCAAGAAAGTCGATGTGCTGCTGATTGGCGGCGGCATCATGAGTTCGACCCTGGGTATCTGGCTCAACGAGTTGGAGCCGAGCTGGTCGATGGAAATGATCGAACGTCTGGACGGCGTCGCCGAAGAAAGCTCCAACGGCTGGAACAACGCCGGCACCGGCCACTCCGCCCTCGCCGAGCTGAACTACACCCCGGAAGACAAAGACGGCAAGATCAACATCTCCAAGGCCATCGAGATCAATGAAGCGTTCCAGATCTCTCGTCAGTTCTGGTCCTGGCAGGTCAAGAACGATGTGCTGAAGAACCCGCGCTCGTTCAT
This sequence comes from Pseudomonas bohemica, assembly GCF_002934685.1. Classification (GTDB taxonomy): domain Bacteria; phylum Pseudomonadota; class Gammaproteobacteria; order Pseudomonadales; family Pseudomonadaceae; genus Aquipseudomonas; species Aquipseudomonas bohemica. The sequence goes on along the minus strand of NZ_NKHL01000059.1, from coordinate 1,354 downwards.
CAATTCCACGCCGCACATGAGCTTTGTCTGGGGCGATGACAACATCGAGTTCCTGAAGAAGCGTTACGAAGCGCTGCAGGCAAGCCCGCTGTTCCGCCCGATGCAGTTCTCCGAGGACCACGCGCAGATCGCCAAGTGGGTCCCGCTGATGATGGAAGGTCGTGACCCGAATCAGAAACTGGCCACCACCTGGACCCCGATCGGCACCGACGTCAACTTCGGCGAAATCACCCGGCAGTTTGTGGGTCACCTTCAGACCAAGAACAACTTCACCCTGAAGCTGTCCAGCGAAGTCGAAGACATCTCGCGCAATGAAGATGGCTCCTGGCACGTCGAGTACAAGAACCTGAAAGACGGCACCACCACCGGCGCCGACGCCAAGTTCCTGTTCATCGGCGCCGGTGGCGGCGCGCTGAAACTGCTGCAGAAGTCCGGCATTCCTGAAGCCAAGGAATACGCGGGCTTCCCGGTCGGCGGTTCGTTCCTGGTGACCGAGAACCCAACCGTCGCCATGCAGCACATGGCCAAGGCTTACGGCATCGCCTCCACCGGCGCGCCGCCCATGTCGGTTCCGCACCTGGACACCCGCGTGCTCGATGGCAAGCGTGTGATCCTGTTTGGCCCATTCGCGACCTTCTCCACCAAGTTCCTGAAACAGGGTTCGTACCTGGACCTGTTCAGCAGCATGACCACCCACAACTTCTGGCCGATGACCAAGGTCGGTGTCGAGCAGTACCCGCTGGTCGAGTACCTCGCGGGCCAATTGATGCTGTCCGACGACGACCGCTTCAAGGCCCTGCAGGAATACTTCCCGCACGCCAGGAAAGAAGACTGGCGTCTGTGGCAAGCCGGTCAGCGCGTGCAGATCATCAAGCGTGACGAAGAAAAAGGCGGCGTGCTGAAACTGGGTACCGAAGTCGTTTCTTCCCAGGACGGCAGCATCGCCGGCCTGCTGGGCGCTTCGCCAGGCGCCTCGACCGCCGCACCGATCATGCTCAACGTGCTGGAAAAGGTCTTCAAGGACAAAGTGGCGACGCCTGAGTGGCAAGCGAAGATTCGTCAGATCGTTCCAAGCTACGGCACCAAACTGAACGACTCGCCTGCCGCCGTACAGCAGGAGTGGAACTACACCGCCGAAGTCCTGCAGCTGGACAAACCGCCGGTCATCGACCAGAGCGTCGGCACCAGTACCGCTACGCCGAGCAAGCCGGTCGAAAGCAAGCCTGCGAACGACATGGCGCTGTAACCATCACTGCCGTTATCGGCACGGATGACTGTCTAGTCCTGAAATAGGTTTACACCTGTTTTACCCTCAAAACGCCCGATGCACCGCATCGGGCGTTTTGTATTTCAA
>NZ_NKHL01000101.1:104814-105066 GCF_002934685.1 Pseudomonas bohemica | reverse complement strand
TTGGCCATGTACGAGGCCTGACCGCTCGCGTCTACGGTCAAGGTGCCGTACAGCCCTTGAATCACCGTGCCGACGCCGCCAAAGACCGGGCTGGAAGTGTCGCTGCCCGCCCGCACGCCGACGATCAGACCGCCCGCCCCCGCGCCATCGGCCCCGGCCAGGTCGTTGGCGAGAATATTGCCGCTGGTCTCGCCACCTTCCTTCACATAGCCAATGTCCGCGGTTGCCTGCGGCACATCGTCGGTCACGTGA
>NZ_NKHL01000101.1:0-104802 GCF_002934685.1 Pseudomonas bohemica | reverse complement strand
GCCGTCGCCCTGGCTGTGGGTTTCAGCGCTATTGAGGGTGTAGGTGTAACTCACCTCGCCCGTATTCGGGTTGTAGTTGACGACGGTAAACGTGCTACCCGATGGCAAGGTGATCGACTGCGGCGAGGTCAGCGGCACACCATGATCGACTACGTTGATGCCGCCGACGGTGAGGGTTTGCAGGCCGTCCGGCGCGGTGATCTTGATCGTACCGGCCTGGGTCAGCGCGGCAGGATCTGGGTGGGAGCCGTCAGCAAGACTGGCCTCGCTGACCGTGCAATCGCTGCCACCGATGACCACGCCATCGTTATGGAACACGTTGACAGTGACTGTGGTGGTGCTGGTATCACCATCTGCGTCGCGGATGGTGTAGGTGAAGATGTCTTGCGCGTCGCCATGACCACCGGAATTCGGGTTGGCCATGTACGAGGCCTGACCGCTCGCGTCTACGGTCAAGGTGCCGTACAGCCCTTGAATCACCGTGCCGACGCCGCCGAAGACCGGGCTGGAAGTGTCGCTGCCCGCCCGCACGCCGACGATCAGACCGCCCGCCCCCGCGCCATCGGCCCCGGCCAGGTCGTTGGCGAGAATATTGCCGCTGGTCTCGCCACCTTCCTTCACATAGCCAATGTCCGCGGTTGCCTGAGGGACATCGTCGGTCACGTGGACGTTGATGTTGCCGTCGGCGGTGTCGCCATCGTTGTCCACAGCATGCACGGCGATCTGTTCGTTGTTGACAGTGCCGTCGCCCTGGCTGTGGGTTTCAGCGCTATTGAGGGTGTAGGTGTAACTCACCTCGCCCGTATTCGGGTTGTAGTTGAGGATCGTGAACGTGTTGCCAGACGGCAAAGTGACCGACTGCGGCGAGGTCAGCGGCACACCATGATCGACTATGCTGATGCCGCCGATGGTGAGGGTTTGCAGGCCGTCCGGCGCGGTGATCTTGATCGTACCGGCCTGGGTCAGCGCGGCAGGATCTGGGTGGGAGCCGTCAGCAAGGCTGGCTTCGCTGACCGTGCAATCGCTGCCACCAATGACCACACCATCGTTATGGAACACGTTGACGGTGATCGTGGTGGTGCTGGTATCACCATCGGCGTCGCGGATGGTGTAGGTGAAGATGTCTTGCGCGTCGCCATGACCACCGGAGTTCGGGTTGGCCATGTACGACGCCTGACCGCTCGCGTCTACGGTCAAGGTGCCGTACAGCCCTTGAATCACCTTGCCGACGCCGCCGAAGACCGGGCTGGAAGTGTCGCTGCCCGCCCGCACGCCGACGATCAGACCGCCCGCCCCCGCGCCATCGGCCCCGGCCAGGTCGTTGGCGAGAATATTGCCGCTGGTCTCGCCGCCTTCCTTCACATAGCCAATGTCAGCGGTTGCCTGAGGCACGTCGTCGGTCACGTGAACGTTGATGCTGCCATTAGCGACATCACCGTCGCTGTCCACCGCGTGGACCGCGATCTGTTCGTCGTTGACAGTGCCGTCGCCCTGGCTATGGGTTTCCGGGCCGTTGAGGGTGTAGGTGTAGCTGGCCTCGCCCGTCACCGGGTTGTAGTTGAGGATCGTGAACGTGTTGCCAGACGGCAAAGTGACCGACTGCGGCGAGGTCAGCGCCACGCCGTTGACCACGACGTCAATGCCGCCAATGGTCAAGGTCTGTAAGCCATCGGGCGCGGTGATCTTGATCACACCGTTCTGGTTCAACGCAGCCGGGTTTGGAGCGCTGCCGTCGGCAAGGTTGGCTTCGTTCAGCGTTACATCGCTGGCCCCCACCGTCACGCCGTTGTTGGTCGGCGGCGGTGGCTCATCCGGAGGGGTCACGACCGGAGGGGTGACCACAGGTGGTGTCACTTCCGGCGGCGTTGTGTCAGGCGGAGTCACTTCCGGTGGCGTTGTGTCAGGCGGCGTCACTTCCGGCGGACCGACTACAGGCGGCGCGACTACAGGGGGTTGATCGGGCGGCACGGCCACGACCGGTGGCAGCGAGTTGTCGCCGTTACGGTTCGCATCGCCGAAGACCTGGCCATCGGGCACCTCGAACGTGGCGGTCAAGCCCACCGTTGGAAAGCCGATGGTGGGCGTCACGACGCCTGCGGTCTCAGTCAGCAGCACGTAGCTGTGACCGCCGCCCAACGCCGACGGGGCACCACCGGGGTTGGCGCTGCCGGCAGCCGGCGAGTCGGCGACTTGACTCGGGTCGGCACCTGCAGCGATCACTTGCTGCAGTTGCTGCACATCCGCCAGTTGCCACTGACTCGGTGCAGTGGCATCCGGGGTGTCCACGTGAGTGGCGTGATTGGCGAGGATATCCGGGGTCAGCGGCATGCTGCTGTCGCGCCCCAGAGTCAACTCGCCTCCCTTGGCCAGGTGCACCGCCACCGCGCCCGTAGCGCCGGTTTGCAGCAGCTCGCCGGCGTAAACCTTGTCGCCTTCGACCACCAATCGCTTGGTGCCGTTGGTAGCCACTGCAAAAACGTCGCCTGTCACTGCCCGCACCGTACCGATCAACCTGGCCATGTCCACTCCCTTGCTGCGTAAACCGGATCAGAAATGTTACTAATCCAACAAAAAATGTTCGAAAGACGCACGTCTATGGCTGAGAGCCATCATTAAACGACAATTTTATGTCGCTGATTCTTTTCGAGATTTTGCTCGAAAAATCAGCTAGTCGAACGCCGTCAAATTTTCGTTTAAACCTCAATCTAAACGCTTCAGTGGTTGTAAACGCTTGAATAAAAGCGATTACTGAAGCCAACATTCGCCCGAATATCGAAAAAGGCATAAGTTTTTTTTGGAATAAGCGATATGAAAAAAACGTCTGAGCATTTCTCGAGAGTTGTTCTTTGCTATGTGTTACAAACCTGAGACGATTCAAACAGACGATTTCGCCTGTTTTTTGGCACAGGCAGTACAACATCTATCCAGGGAGAGTTTCCATGCGCGATTTGACCCCGCTTTACAGTGCAGTTGTGTTAGCGGTGGCCTGCGCCCAAGCGCAAGCCATGTCACTGAATCAAGCGGTTCAGAACACCATTGACAATCACCCGGAGATTCACTCCAACGTGAATAACCGGTTGTCCGCAGACGAAGACGTGAAGATCGCCAAGGGAGGCTATCTTCCGACCGTGGATGTCATTGCCGCCTACGGCCGCGAGCACACCGACAGCCCCACCACCCGTTTTGTGGGCAACCACAACGAAGAAACCCTGAACTACACCCAGTCGGAATTGCGGCTGCGCCAGATGCTATTCGACGGCTTCAACACCAAGAACGAAGTCGGCCGCACCCAGGCGGTGGTCAATTCCCGGGCGTACTACCTGCGCGGTACCTCGGAAGATCTTGCGCTGAGGGCTATCGAGGTTTACCTGGAAGTGCTCAAACGCCGGGAGCTGCTGGATCTGGCCAAGAACAACCTGCAGGCGCATCTGCGCATCAACGACCAGATCGGCCTGCGCGCCAATCGCGGCATCGGCAGCAACGCCGACAGCGATCAGTCCAAGGCCCGTCGCGCACTGGCGGAGAACAACTTCTACACCGCCCAGGTGGATTTGGCCGATGCCGAAGCCAACTTTTTCAGTGCCGTAGGCAAGATGCCCGATGAGCTGGAAGCCCCGCCTTCCATCAAGGGCGAAGTGCCGTCGAGCCTGACCGATGCCAAGCAAAGCATGCTGGCCAACAATTCCTATTTGAAATCGGCCCAGGCCGACGTCAACGCCGCCGAGAAGCAGTACGAGGTTGCCAAATCGCCGTTCTACCCACGCTTCGATGGCGAGCTGGCGGTGGGTGCCAACAACAACATTGCGGGCGAGGAAGGCCACGACAACGAATGGCGGGCCGCCGTGGTGATGAATTACAACCTGTTCAACGGCAATCGCGACAAGGCCCGGCTTAATTCGGATTCGTACAAGACCGGCCAGGCGATGGACATCCGCAACAACGCGCTGCGGATGATTAACGAGAACCTGTCCCTGGCCTGGAACGCCATGAACAACGCGCGCATCCAGACGCCGATCGCCCGTGAATATGCCGAAACCACGACCAAGGTCCGCGCCGCCTATCAGGACCAGTTCGGTCTGGGTCAACGCACCCTGCTCGACCTTCTGGACAGCGAAAACGAGCTGTACAACGCCGCCCGCCGCTACACCGAACTGCGCTACACCGAGGAATATTCGATGTATCGGGTGTTGGCCACCGAAGGCGAGTTGTTGAACAAAGCGCGCGTGATATTGCCAGCCGCCGCACTCGCCTTGACGGAAGTCAAAAGCGAAGCCCGGCTGCCCGACATGAAGTAATGAAGTAGCGCGCGAGCGCTGGGAGAAGTCTGTGACCAGCATGGAATTGCCAATTTTTGAACCTGCACCGTTCGACCCACGTTCGAACTTCGACGATCCGCTACTGGATGGTTTGCTCATCCTCTGCCGGCTTCACGATTGCAGCGCCAGCCGCAGCAGCCTCAGCGCTGGCCTGCCCCTGGCGCAACAATCGTTAAGCGTCGAGCTTCTGCCCCGCGCCGCCGCCCGCGCCGGTCTGCAGGCGCGCATCCTGCGCCGCGACCTGAACGCCATCGACGGCCTGAATCTGCCGGTTCTGCTGCTGCTCAAGGGCAATCGCTGTGCGATCCTTCGTCGCTGGGAAGAGGATGGTCGGGCACTGATTCTGCCCAGCGAGGCGGACGGCGGCGAACAGCGCGTCACCCGTGAAGAGCTTGAAACGCTCTACACCGGACAGGCGTTGTTCGCCCGCCCCCGCCACGAGCTGGAAAACCTGCGCGCGCCGCTGGTGCCTCGGGTCAACGCCTGGTTCCGCGACACGCTCAAATTGTCTCGCGGGCTGTACAGCGATGCGGTTCTCGCCAGTTTGCTGATCAACCTACTGGGCCTGATGGTGCCGCTGTTCGTCATGCAGACTTACGACCGCGTGGTGCCCAACCAGGCGACGTCCACGCTGTGGGTGCTGGCGATCGGTCTGCTGATCGGCACCGGTTTCGAACTGACCCTGCGGCTGGTGCGCGCGCATCTGCTGGATAAGGCCGGGAAGAAGACCGACGTGATTCTCTCGGCGACGCTGTTCGAGCGCATCACCGGCATGTCGATGAAGGCGCGCCCGGCCACCGTCGGCGGCTTCGCTCAGAGCATTCATGACTTTCAGGGCCTGCGCGAATTCCTCACCGCCGTGACCCTGACCAGCCTCATCGACCTGCCTTTCGCCGTGCTGATGCTGGCGGTGATCGGGCTGCTTGGCGGCTGGCTGGTGGTGATTCCGCTGGTGGCATTTCCGGTCACGATCCTGTTCGCCTGGATCATCCAGATACGTCTGCGCGACACGGTCGAGCGCAGTCTGGCCCTGGGTGCCGAACGCCAGGCGCTGCTGGTGGAAACCCTCGGCGGCCTGGAAACCCTGAAAGCCTGCGGCGCCGAAAGCGAACGCCAGCACAAATGGGAATCGACCCACGGCGCCCTCACCCGCCTGGACAGCCACGCCCGCGATCTGTCGGCACTGGCCAGCAACGGCACGCTGTTCATCCAGCAGTTCTCGGGCATGGCGACCATCATTGCCGGGGTCTACATCATCATTGCCGGCAACCTCACCGTCGGTGCTCTGGTCGCCAGCTACATGCTCGGCAGCCGGGTTCTCGCGCCACTGGGCCAGATCGCCGGCCTGATCACGCGCTATCAACAGGCGCAGGTCACGATGAAAAGCACCGACGCACTGATGGCCCTGCCACAGGAGCGCGCACCAGGCACGACCCCGCTGCAACACACTCAGCTCAAGGGCGCGATCCAGGTAGTCAACGCCAGCTTCGCCTATGGCGGCCCCGGCACGGCAGCGGCGTTGCACGAGGTCAGCATCAGCGTCAAACCGGGTGAGCGGGTCGGCATCATTGGTCGCAGCGGCTCGGGCAAAAGCACCCTGGCGCGACTGATGATGGGCTTCTACACGCCCGACGAAGGGCAACTGTTGCTGGACGGGCTGGACCTGCGGCAGGTGGACGTCGCCGATCTGCGTCAACAGGTGGGCTATGTCGCTCATGACCTGCCGTTGCTGGCGGGCAGCCTGCGCGACAACCTGACCCTTGGCGCGCGCTATGTCACCGATGCGCGGATGCTGGAGGTAGCCGAGCTGACTGGCGTCACCGAGCTGGCGCGCAATCATCCGCTGGGCTTCGACCGGCCAGTGGGCGAGCGCGGCCAGCTGTTATCTGGCGGGCAGCGTCAGGCAGTGCTGATGGCCCGCGCGCTGTTGCTCGATCCGCCGATCATGCTGCTCGACGAACCGACCAGCCACATGGACAACGCCAGCGAGGACGTCTTGCGGCAGAAACTCTTCGAGCGGATGCAGGGCAAGACGCTGTTGCTGGTCACCCATCGCATGTCGATGCTCAGTTTGGTGGATCGGCTGGTGGTGCTGGACAACGGCAAAGTGGTTGCCGACGGCCCGAAAGATCTCGTCGTCGAAGCACTGCGCAAGGGCCGTGTCGGCCCCACCACGGTTTAAGGAGCGTTACCGATGTCATCCGCTCACAGCTATTTTCGCCCTGCCCGTCAGGTCGATGCCGAGTTCATGCCGGAAGTTGCAGGCGTCGCGGCGCAGGACTCGTCCCGAGGTTCGCGACTCACGGTATGGATTGCCGCCGCCTTGATCCTTACCGCGCTGATCTGGGCCAAGTTCGCCGTTTTGCAGGAAGTCACCATGGGCGAAGGCAAGGCGATCCCGTCGAGCAAGGTTCAAGTGATCCAGAACCTGGAAGGCGGCATCGTCACCGAGATTTTCGTCCGCGAAGGGCAGATCGTGAACAAGGGCGATACCCTGCTGCGCCTGGACGACACGCGGTTTTTGTCGAACAAGGGCGAAAGCGAGGTCGACAAATACACCCTGATGGCTCAGGTCGGGCGCCTGTCGGCGGAATCCGAGGGGCGTCCCTTCAAGCCTTCGGCCGAGGTGCTGAGCAAGGCGCCACAAGTCGCGGCCGATGAGCAATCGCTGTATGACTCGCGCCAGCGCCGTCTGGCCAGCGAACAGCGCACACTGCAGGAGCAATTGCGGCAGAAGATGCAGGAAGTCGCCGAGTTTCGCTCCAAACAGGATCAATACCGCAATCAACTGGGCTTCATTCAGCAAGAGCTGAACATGTCGGCGCCCCTGGTCAACAGCGGCGCGGTATCGCCGGTGGAGATCATCCGGCTCAAGGGCAAGGCGTCCGAGGCCCGTGGTCAGATGGATGCGACGTCGCTGGCGATTCCTCGCGCGGAAGCCGCGATCAACGAGATCAAGAGCAAGATTCAAGAATCCCTCGACGGCTTCCGCTCCGACGCCGCGAAAGACCTGAACGACAAACGCTCGGACCTGGCCAAGGCCAGCGCCACCAGCATCGCCATCGACGACCGCGTGACCCGTACCACCGTGACCTCGCCGGTCAAGGGCATCGTCAAGACGCTCAAGGTCAACACCATCGGCGGCGTGGTTCAGCCCGGCAGCGACATGGTGGAAATCGTCCCGCTGGAGGACAACCTGCTGATCGAAGCCAAGGTACGCCCGCAAGACGTGGCCTTCCTGCGTCCGGGCCAGAAAGCCATGGTCAAGTTCAGCGCCTATGACTACACCATCTATGGCGGGCTGCCCGCCAAGCTGGAACTGATCGGCGCCGACACCACCACCGACGACAAGGGGAACACGTTCTACCTGATCCAGGTCCGGACCGACAAAAACCACTTGGGCAGCGATGACAAGCCCCTGCTGATCATCCCCGGCATGGTCGCCACCGTGGACATCATCACCGGCGAGAAAAGTGTGATGGATTATTTGTTGAAACCAGTGCTCAAAGCACGAACCGAGGCATTGCGGGAGCGGTGACGCCGCAGTTGCCCTGTAGGAGCGCGCTTGCCCGCGATACGTCGTATCGGATGATAGAAGTGCATCGGATATACGGACGAATCTCGGGCAAGCGCGCTCCTACAGGTTTTTGTGCCCGGCCGTTACTTTTTCTTTTTATCCCCCTTCTCGAACGCCGCCAACAGCGCATCGTTGATGGTGCGCAGCACTTTGACCCGCGCCCAGCGTTTATCGTTGGCTTCGACCAGTGTCCACGGGGCGATTTCGGTGCTGGTGCGGTCAACCATGTCGCCGACGGCTTCGCGGTATTGCGGCCATTTCTTGCGGTTGCGCCAGTCGTCATCAGTGATCTTGTGGCGTTTGAACGGGATCTTTTCCCGTGCCTTGAAGCGTTCCAGCTGGGTCTTGTCGTCAATCGCCAGCCAGAATTTCACTACCACGACGTTCGCATCGGTGAGTTGCTCTTCGAAGTCGTTGATCTCGCTGTAGGCCCGCAGCCAGTCAGCCTCGGAGCAAAAGCCCTCGACGCGCTCGACCAGCACCCGGCCATACCATGAGCGGTCGAACACGGTGAACTTGCCCCGCGCCGGAATCTGTCGCCAGAATCGCCACAGGTAAGGCTGCGCCAGTTCATCCTGACTCGGCGCGGCAATCGGCACGATGTGATACTGCCGAGGGTCGAGCGCCCCGGCCACGCGTTTGATGGCCCCGCCCTTGCCCGCCGCGTCATTGCCCTCGAACACCGCCACCAGCGCGTGACGACGCATGCGTTTGTCGCGCATCAGGCCCGACAGCCGCGCCTGTTCGGTGATCAACTGCTCGTTGTAGTCGTCTTTTTCCAGCGCCAGGGTCATGTCCAGGCTGTCCAGCAGGCTCAGCTCATCGGTGTTGCTCGGCAGCGGCCCGATGTTGACCATATTGGCGCTGCCTTCAGGCGTCTTCAGGGCATTCTGCAAGCCTTCCAGCAACAGGCGCCCGACCGTCAGACTGCGGTAATTGGGGTCGACACCCTCAATCACGTGCCACGGCGCATAGTCACGACTGGTGCGGCGCAGGACCCGCTCGCCGAAGCGCACGAACTTGTCGTAGGTCTGGGATTGTTGCCAGTCCAGCGGGCTGATGCGCCAGCTGTGCAACGGGTCGTCCTTGAGGGTCTTGAGGCGCAGCTTCATCTGTTTCTTGGACAGGTGAAACCAGAACTTGAAGATCACCGCGCCTTCGTCCACCAGCATTTTTTCCAGACGTTCGGCAGCGTTGATCGCCTGATCCAGAACCGGGTCCTTGAACTGCTTGTGTACCCGGCCCTGGAGCATCTGGCTGTACCAGTTGCCGAAGAAGATGCCGATGCGGCCCTTGGGCGGCAACTGGCGCCAGTAGCGCCAGACCGACGGATGGGCCAGTTCCTCGTCGGTCTGCTGATCGAAGGTGCGCACTTCTATAAAGCGCGGATCCATCCAGTCGTTGAGCAGCTTGACGGTTTCGCCCTTGCCGGCGCCTTCAATGCCGTTGATCAACACGATGATCTGGCGCTTGCTCTGTTCATGCAGTTCATATTGGGCGTCAAGCAAGGCTTCGCGAAGGGCCGGGACTTCGGCGTTGTAGGTTTCGTCGTCGATGGTGTGGCCGATTTCAGCGGATTCGAACATGTGTTGCTCCTGTTCCAGATCGCTCAAGACTAGCGGATCGATACGAGCGATGTGGGTTGTGACAACGAATCGCTGCCATGGATCAATCGTCGTGCAGCAAGCCGGTAACCGCGGTGAGTTCATCGGTGGGTTAAGATGCCGGCCTTGCACCTGCCAAAGCGCCTTGCGTAGCCCGACGATGACCACTATCCAGCACGCCCAGCTCGACTGGGACGAAAACGGCAACCCGATCTCCCGGGCATTCGCCGACGTCTACTTCTCCAACGAATCGGGCCTGGCCGAAACCCGTCACGTGTTTCTGACTCAGAACGACCTGCACGCGCGCTTCGGTGCCCTACCGGCTGACGGTCGCTTGGTGATTGGCGAAACCGGTTTTGGCACCGGGCTCAATTTCCTCTGCGCCTGGCAGTTGTTCGAAGCCTGCGCCACGCCCGGCGCGCGGTTGCAATTCGTCAGTGTCGAGAAGTTCCCCCTCAGCCGCACCGATCTGGAACGCGCCTTGAATCTGTGGCCGGAATTGAAAACCTTCGCCGATCAATTGCTGGGCCAATACCTGGCGATTCACGAAGGTTTTCAGCGATTGGTGTTCGACAGCGGGCGAGTCACGCTGACCTTGCTGATCGGCGATGCGCTGCAGATGCTGCCGCAGCTGGACGGGCAAATCGACGCATGGTTTCTCGACGGCTTCGCGCCTTCGAAAAACCCGGAAATGTGGACCCCGGAGCTGTTCGCCGAACTGGCTCGACTGGCCGCGCCCGGTTCGACCATCGGCACCTTTACTAGCACCGGCTGGGTTCGCCGTGCCTTGAATGCGGCAGGCTTCAAGATGAAACGGGTGCCGGGGATCGGCCACAAGTGGGAAGTGCTCAAGGGCACGTTCGTTGGTTGGCCCGAAGAAGTAGCTACGCCGACACCTGCGAAACCCTGGTTTGCTCGACCCCGACTGCCGACCGGCGAGCGCAAGGCATTGGTGATCGGCGCAGGACTGGCCGGCTGCGCCACGGCGGCCAGTCTCGCCGCGCGGGGCTGGCAGGTCAGTCTGCTGGAGCGGCACGAGGACGTGGCGCAGGAAGCTTCCGGCAATCCTCAAGGCGTGCTGTACCTGAAACTTTCAGCGCACGGCACGGCGCTGTCGCAATTGATCCTCAGTGGTTTTGGTCACACCCGTCGTCTGCTGGAACGGTTGGAACGTGGGGTCGACTGGGGTGACTGCGGCGTGTTGCAACTGGCGTTCGACGAAAAGGAAGGCGAGCGACAGGCGCAATTGGCGCAAGCATTTTCTCCCGAGTTGCTGCATGTGCTGGTCAAGACCGACGCCGAAGCCCGAGCCGGCGTCGCGCTGGACAGCGGCGGTCTGTTCTATCCGGAAGGCGGTTGGGTACATCCGCCTGCGTTGTGCCGGCATCAGGCGGGAATGGCGAACATTCGCCTGATGGCGCACAACGATGTCATCGAATTGCGCCGTGAAGACGATATTTGGCAGGCGTGGGATGGGGAGCGTCTGCTGGCCTCAGCCGCGGTGGTGGTATTGGCGGGCGCGGCGGAGATCAAGCGCTTTGCGGCCAGCGCGGACCTGCCACTCAAGCGCATTCGTGGGCAGATCACCCGATTGCCGGAAACCGAGGCCAGTCAGTCGCTGAGCACGGTGGTCTGCGCCGAGGGCTATGTGGCGCCGGGGCGTCTGGGCGAACACACGCTGGGGGCAAGTTTTGACTTCAAGAGCGACGACCTGACCCCGACCGTGGCCGAGCATCAGGGCAATCTGGAGCTGCTGCGCGAGATCTCGACGGACCTGACCGAGCGTCTGCAGGCCAACGAGCTACCTGCCGAACAATTGCAAGGGCGCGCTGCATTTCGCTGCACCAGTCCCGATTACCTGCCCATCGTCGGGCCGCTGGCGGACAGGCGGGCATTTCTCGAGGCATACGCGGCGTTGCGCAAGGACGCCCGGCAGATCCTACAGACCGAATGCCCCTGGCTGGACGGACTCTATGTCAACAGCGGCCATGGCTCGCGCGGACTGATCACCGCACCCTTGTCCGGCGAGTTGATCGCCGCGTGGCTGGACAACGAACCCCTGCCCTTGCCACGCAGCGTGGCAGAGGCCTGTCACCCCAACCGGTTTGTGCTGCGCAGTCTGATTCGCGGTAAATAACGAGGCCGCGAGTTCACTACAGCTTTTCGGCATGGCGACAATCCTGTGGAAGACGTTGCAGGTTACGACGGCAGCGAAAGCGCTACGACAGTCGATGCATCTCTGCCTGACCCGCCGCATTCGCCACTGTCGCAAACTCCAGCAGCTCCCACAGGTTCTGCGTCGGTCGCAAATACTCCTTCTCATCCAGGCGCGCTCCTACACAGCCCACATTCGACGCAACTTCTGCGCCCCCACGCTGATCCACTGTCCGAGCGTTTGCATATCCCGGTATTCTCCACGTCGTCTCCCTTCAGGTGCATGTCGATGCTGCAAGTCCAAGGCGTGTTCAAGAGCTATGCCACAGCCCAGGGCCCGCTGGCGGTATTGCGGGGCGCGGATTTGCAATTGGGCCAGAATGAAAGCCTGGCGTTGATGGGCGAATCCGGCAGTGGCAAAAGCACCTTGTTGCACCTGGTGGCCGGGCTGGATCAGGTCGACAAGGGCAGCATCGAAATCGCCGGTCAGCGTCTGGACCAGATGAACGAAGCGCAGTTGGCCAACTGGCGACGCACTGAAATCGGTCTGGTATTCCAGCAGTTCAACCTGATCGGCAGCCTCAAGGTCGAAGACAACCTTGCCTTTCAGGCGCGGCTGGCCGGGCGTTATCTGCCCGAGTGGCAAGCCGAGCTGGTCGAGCGCCTGGGGCTGAGTGCGCTGCTCAAGCGTTATCCGGAGCAGCTCTCCGGCGGCCAGCAACAAAGGGTAGCGATCGGGCGCGCCCTCGCTTCTCGACCCGGCCTGTTGTTGGCGGACGAACCCACAGGCAACCTTGACGAGAACACCAGCGACGAAGTGCTGCAGCTACTTCTGGACCTGCTCGCCGACAGCCCCACCAGCCTGTTGATGGTGACGCACAGCCCGCGAGTGGCGGCGCGTCTGGATCGGCAGGCGGTACTGCACCTGGGACGTCTGGCCGCTGAAGGCGATCGCTGATGCCGGTGCTTTTCTGGACGCTCAAGGCGCTGCTCAGCCATTGGCGGCGCCATCCGGTGCAGTTCTTCAGCGTGCTGACCGGCCTGTGGCTGGCGACCAGCCTGCTCACCGGGGTGCAGGCGCTGAACAGTCAGGCTCGGGAAAGTTACGCCAAAGCCAGCCAATTGATCGGCGGCGAGCCGCAAAAGGTGCTGGTTGCCCCCAACGGCGCGAATTACTCCCAGGCACTGTTCGTTAGCCTGCGCCGGGCGGGCTGGCCAGTGTCGCCCGCTTTGCGCGGTCGCATCACCCTGAAAAACCTGCCTGAGCAACGCCTGACGCTGTTGGGCATCGAACCGGTGTCACTGCCTTCCAATACCGCACTGGCCGGGCAGTCGCTGGACACCGCGCAGATCGTCGATTTCTTCACTCCGCCGGGCAGTACCTGGATCTCCCCGCAGACGATGCAGGCGCTGGGTCTGCACGAAGGTGAACAGCCGCTGAGCGAATCCGGTCAGGCTCTGCCGCAGCTGCATGCGCAGGCCGACATGGCACCCGGTCTGCTGCTGATGGACATCGGCTTCGCCCAGCAACTACTGAACCAGTCGGGGCAGATCTCACGCATGATCCTGCCCGCGGACTTCGCGGAAAACACGCCCGCCCTGCCTGATGACTTGAAGGGTGAGCTGGTGATCCGCAAAAGTGGCGAGGACAACGACCTGGGTCGCCTCACCGAAAGCTTTCACCTGAACCTCGACGCGCTAGGCTTTCTGTCGTTCGTGGTCGGGCTGTTCATCGTGCATGCGGCGATTGGCCTGGCCCTGGAACAACGCCGCGGACTGCTGCGCAACCTGCGCGCCTGCGGGGTCAGCGCCCGAGGACTGATCGGCAGTCTGATCATCGAACTGGGCGTGCTCGCCCTATTGGGTGGCATCGCCGGGGTAATCAGCGGTTACTGGCTGGCGAGCGTGCTGCTGCCCGATGTCGCCGCCAGCCTGCGTGGGTTGTATGGCGCCGAAGTAGCCGGGCATCTGAACCTGAGCATCTGGTGGTGGCTGAGCGGCCTGGGCGTGGCCCTGTTCGGTGCCTTTCTCGCCGGGGCCAGCAGCCTGTTGCGCGCGGCGCGTCTACCATTGCTGGCGCTGGCCAATGCCCAGGCCTGGCACGAAACCCACGCGCGCTGGCTCAAGCGCCAGGGCTGGATCGCCGGGATTTCTGCACTGATCGCGTTGCTCGCGGCGCTGTTCGGCAACAGCCTGGCGCTGGGTTTCGTGTTGATGGCCAGCCTGTTGCTCAGCGCCGCACTGGGCCTGCCGGTGTTGCTCAACGCCTTGCTCAACGCCCTGTTGGGCAAGAGCCGCTCGGTGCTGGGGCAGTGGTTTCTCGCCGACTGCCGCCAACAGCTGCCCGCGCTGAGCCTGGCGTTGATGGCCCTGTTGCTGGCCATGGCCGCGAACATCGGCGCGGGCAGCATGACCTCCGGTTTCCGCCAAACCTTCAGCCACTGGCTGGAGCAACGCCTGAGCGCCGAGCTGTACATCAATCCGCAGAATTCGGCCCAGGCGGCGCCGCTGCAAAAATGGCTGAGCGAGCAACCGCTGACATCCGCGGTGCTGCCCAACTGGCAGGTGTCGCTGCAACTGCATGGTTGGCCCGCCGAGCTGTATGGCGTCATCGACAGTCCGCATTACCGTCAACACTGGCCGCTGCTCGACTCGGCCAGTGGCGACCCCTGGGGACAGTTGGCCAAGGACGACACGCTGATGCTCAGCGAGCAGTTGGCGCGCCGGCTCAAGGTCGCCGTGGGTGACGAAGTGAAGCTTCCTGCGCCGGACGGTGACTGGCAACTGCGGGTGGTGGGCATCTACGCCGACTATGGCAACCCCAAGGGGCACATGCTGGTCAACGCCGAGCACCTGCTCGAACACTGGCCGCAACTGACGCCGAACCGCTTCAACCTGCGCATCGATCCCCACGCCATTCCCCAACTGCTGCGGGTGCTGCACAACAAGTTCACCATCGACGACAACCGCATCGTCGATCAGATCCAGCTCAAGGCCTGGTCGCGACAGGTGTTCGAACGCACCTTCGCCGTAACCGCCGCGCTTAACAGCCTGACGTTGATGGTCGCCGGCGTGGCGCTGTTCATCAGCCTGTTGACCCAGAGCCAGAGTCGACTGGGGCAATTGGCACCATTGTGGGCGCTGGGCGTGACCCGGCGGCAGTTAATGCTGCTGAATCTGGCGCAGACCTGGCTGCTCGCAGTGCTGACGCTGGTGCTGGCGATCCCATTGGGGCTTTTGCTGGCCTGGTGTCTGGATGCGGTCATCAACGTTCAGGCGTTCGGCTGGCGCTTACCGTTGCAGGTATTCCCGGCGCAGCTGTTGAGCCTGATGCTGCTGGCAATACTGGCTACCCTGCTGGCTTCGGCGTGGCCGCTGTACCGTCTGTATCGGACTCGCCCCGCCGATTTGCTGAGGACCTTCGCCAATGAAAGCTAAGGCGATTGCCCTGCTGTTACTGCTCGTAGCGCTGACCGGCTGCGACAACGAACCCGAAGAAGAAAAAGGCTTCGCGGGCCTTGCTGACGATGCCGCGAGCTACGCCAAAGTAACGCCGGACAAGCGCTTCGTATTCCCTGAGGATCACGGCCCACACAATGATTTCCGCATCGAGTGGTGGTACATCACCGCCAACCTCAAGGACGCCGACGGCCAGTCATTCGGCGTGCAGTGGACGCTGTTTCGCAACGCCCTGCCCCGGTCAAAAACCTCCCCCGGCAGCGATCAGGGCTGGCGCGACCGCAACCTGTGGATGGGCCATGCGGCAGTCACCTGCGAAGACGAGCACTATGCCGCCGAGCGCTATGCCCGCGGGGGTGTCGGTCAGGCTGGCGTGACCCTGGCGCCCTTCTCGGCCTGGATCGATGACTGGGCCTTGAGCAGCCAATCCACCACGGACGATCCCCTGACCGACATGCAGCTGCAAGCACGCGGGCCGCAGTTCAACTACCGCCTGCATCTGACGTCGAGCAAGCCTCTGGTGCTGCAGGGCAAACAGGGTTTCAGCCAGAAATCCGAACAAGGTCAGGCTTCGTATTACTACAGCCAGCCGTTTTTCCAGGCTGACGGCAGCATCGAGATCGATGGCAAGGCTTATCAGGTGTCCGGCCCGGCGTGGCTGGACCGCGAATGGAGCAGCCAGCCGCTGACCGAGGATCAGACCGGCTGGGACTGGTTTTCTCTGCACATGAAAGATGGGGCCGAGGTGATGCTGTACCGCATGCGCCAGAAGAACGGCGAACCTTACCTGACCGGAACCTGGATCAACGCCGATGGCAATACCGAGTTGCTGGCGGCCAAGGACATCGCGCTTGAGCCGCAAGGCACCACCGGCGTCGAAGGCCGCGACATGCCCACCCGCTGGTCGGTAAAAATCCCGGGCAAGGGGGTGGATGTGACGGTAGAAGCGCTCAACCCGCAGGCCTGGATGAACCTGCAGATTCCTTATTGGGAAGGGCCGGTGCAGGTGAGCGGGAGTCAGGATGGGGTGGGGTATCTGGAGATGACGGGGTATTGAGGTTATAGCTCTGGAACAAGGCCTGTGGGAGTGAGCTTGCTCACGAAAACTGAGCCCAGCCGCTGATGATTTAGCGTCTGTACCTGCCTCTTTGTGAGCAAGCTCACTCCACACGGTTGATTGAAATCCATGACTCCGCGTTTTGCCGCGTTCGCCAGCAAGCCTGCTCATACGTGTGTGCTGAGGACTTGAGGTCCCTGTTATAACCGATCGTTCTAAAACTCTGGCAATCCCCACCGGTCAGTCTTTGGGTAGCCGGACTTCCCGTCTACGCTCCCCAACGGAAAACCGGTAAGGATTATATGTGCGGATTAGCTGGTGAATTACGTTTCGACAACCAACCTGCGGATCTCGCCGCAGTAGAACGCATCACCCATCATCTGGCCCCTCGCGGCCCGGATGCCTGGGGTTTTCATAGCCAGGGGCCGATTGCCCTGGGCCATCGTCGCCTGAAAATCATGGACCTGTCCGACGGCTCGGCGCAGCCGATGATCGACAGCCATCTGGGCCTTTCCCTGGCCTTCAACGGCGCGATTTACAACTTCCCTGAACTACGTGCCGAGCTTGAAGCGCTCGGCTACCAGTTCCATTCCGGTGGCGACACCGAAGTGCTGCTCAAGGGCTATCACGCCTGGGGCGAAGACATGCTGCCCAAGCTCAACGGCATGTTCGCTTTCGCCATCTGGGAGCGCGACAAAGACAGCCTGTTCATTGCCCGCGACCGTCTGGGCGTCAAGCCGCTGTATCTGTCGCGCACCGACAAGCGCCTGCGCTTCGCGTCGGCCCTGCCTGCGCTGCTCAAGGGCGGCGACATCAGCCCCATGCTCGACCCGATCGCGCTGAACCATTACCTGAATTTCCATGCCGTGGTCCCTGCCCCTCGCACCCTGCTCGCTGGTGTCGAGAAAATTCCGCCAGCCACCTGGATGCGGGTCAGTGCCGACGGCAAGATCGAGCAGAAAGTCTGGTGGACGCTGCCCTACGGCCCACGCGCCGACGAAGCGAACCTGACCCTCGAAGACTGGCGCGACCGCGTGCTCGACAGCACCCGTGAAGCCGTGGCCATTCGCCAACGTGCGGCGGTGGATGTCGGTGTGCTGCTGTCCGGCGGCGTCGATTCCAGCATGCTGGTGGGGCTGTTGCGCGAAGTCGGCGTTAAAGACCTGTCGACGTTCTCCATCGGCTTCCAGGATGCCGGTGGCGAGCGCGGCGACGAGTTCCAGTATTCGGACCTGATCGCCAAGCACTACGGCACCCACCATCATCAACTGCGCATCAAGGAAAGCGAAATCATCGAGCAGCTGCCTGCCGCGTTTCGCGCCATGAGCGAGCCGATGGTCAGCCATGACTGCATCGCTTTCTACCTGCTGTCCCGCGAAGTCGCCAAGCACTGCAAAGTGGTCCAGAGCGGCCAGGGCGCGGACGAGCTGTTCGCCGGTTATCACTGGTACCCGCAGGTCGATGGCGCGAGCGATCCTTATGCGGCCTATCGCAATGCGTTTTTCGATCGCAGCTACGACGAGTATGCGGCCACCGTGACACCGAAATGGCTGACCGCCAATGACGCCGCCGGTGACTTCGTGCGCGAACATTTCGCCACGCCGGGTGCCGATGCCGCAGTAGATAAAGCCCTGCGTCTGGACAGTACGGTGATGCTGGTGGACGACCCGGTCAAACGTGTCGACAACATGACCATGGCTTGGGGTCTGGAGGCGCGTACGCCGTTCCTCGACTACCGCTTGGTGGAGCTGTCGGCCCGCGTTCCTGCGCGCTTCAAGCTGCCCGATGGCGGCAAGCAAGTGCTCAAGGAGGCAGCGCGTCTGGTGATTCCATCCGAAGTCATCGACCGCAAAAAAGGCTATTTCCCTGTGCCCGGTCTCAAGCACCTGGAAGGCGACACGTTGAATTGGGTCCGCGATCTGTTGCTCGATCCGAGTCAGGACCGTGGCCTGTTCAACCCGACCATGCTCGACAAGCTGTTGACCGATCCCGACGGTCAATTGACCCCATTGCGCGGTTCCAAGCTGTGGCAGCTCGCGGCCCTGAATCTGTGGCTCAGCGAACAAGGACTTTGACCGATGAAAGCCAACGCTTCGATCTACAACCAGCGTCTGTTGCGTGGTCAGGCACCATCCTATGAACGCTTGCAAGCGCGTTTTGCCGAGGATGGCAGCACCTCCGATAGTGAGCCGCTGGCGCTGCATTGCGGCTGGGGCCGTCTGCTGATCGGCCACACCTATCCTGATCCTGCGGCGCTGGCCCATGAGTTGCTCAACGAGAAACCCGGCGAGCGTGACATCGCGCTGTACGTAGCCGCGCCGCAACAGGTGTTGGCGCAATCGCCGCAGCAGCTGTTCCTCGATCCGTCGGACACCCTGCGTTTGTGGTTCAGCGACTATCGCCCTTCCCAGCGCGTGTTTCGCGGCTTTCGCATTCGTCGCGCGCAGAACCAGGGCGATTGGGACGCCATCAATAATCTCTACATTGCGCGCAACATGTTGCCCATAGATCCAACGTTGCTGACGCCGCGTCATCAGGGCGGACCGGTCTACTGGATCGCCGAAGACGAAACCACCAACGCGGTGATCGGCAGCGTCATGGGCCTGAACCACCAGAAAGCCTTCAACGACCCGGAAAACGGCAGCAGCCTCTGGTGCCTGGCGGTGGACCCGCAATGCACCCGCCCAGGCGTTGGTGAAGTGTTGGTGCGCCATCTGATCGAGCATTTCCAGAGCCGAGGGCTGGCTTATCTGGATCTGTCGGTACTGCACGACAATCAACAGGCCAAGAACCTCTACGGCAAACTCGGTTTTCGCAACCTGCCGACCTTCGCCATCAAGCGCAAGAACGGTATCAACGAGAAGCTGTTTCTCGGCCCCGGTCCGCAAGCGGACTTCAACCCGTATGCGCGAATCATCGTCGAGGAAGCCCATCGGCGTGGTATCGATGTGCAGGTCGATGATGCCGAAGCCGGACTGTTCACGCTCATTCACGGCGGCCGCCGCATTCGCTGCCGCGAGTCTCTGAGTGACCTGACCTCGGCGGTCAGCATGACCCTGTGTCAGGACAAGCGTCTGACCAACAAAGTGCTGAAAGCGGCGGGCCTGGAGTTGCCAGTGCAACAACTGGCGGGCAATGCCGATGACAATCTGGCGTTTCTGGATGAGCACGAACGCATCGTGGTCAAGCCTGTGGATGGCGAACAGGGTCAGGGCGTAGCGGTCGATCTGCGTACCATCGAAGACGTTCAGGCTGCTGTCGAGCGGGCACGCCAGTTCGATTCCCGCGTGTTGCTGGAAAGCTTTCACGAAGGACTGGATCTGCGCATTGTGGTCATCGGTTTCGAAGTGGCAGCGGCGGCGATCAGACGTCCTGCGCAGATCATGGGCGATGGCAGTCACACCATCGGGCAACTGATCGAAGCCCAGAGCCGTCGCCGTTCTGCTGCGACAGATGGCGAAAGCAAGATTCCGGTGGATGAAGAGACCCGTCGCACTGTGGAAGACGCCGGTTTCACGTTCGACAGCGTACTGCCTGCCGACCAGCGTCTGGCCGTGCGCCGCACTGCAAACCTGCACACCGGCGGCTGTCTGGAAGACGTCACCGCGATCCTGCACCCGGTGTTGAAAGATGCCGCCATCCGCGCTGCTCGCGCCCTCGACATTCCGGTGGTGGGCCTGGACCTGATGGTTCCGGCCGCCGATCAACCCGAGTACGTGTTCATTGAAGCCAATGAACGCTGCGGCTTGGCCAATCACGAGCCACAACCGACCGCCGAACGTTTCGTCGATCTATTGTTCCCCCACAGCTTGCCTGTGCACGGCTGAAAAGCGGCGCGCGCTCCTATCGTTGTAGGAGCGCACTTTCCCGTGATGGCGTAATACCAGGCGAAGTTCTCGTCACAGGCATTCCGATATCGCGGGCAAGCGTGCTCCCACCGGGGTTATCGCGCCATCAAATGAGGAGCCTCCCATGACAACTGCGACCAAAATCCTCGAACCGGATCTGAATTACCTGCAGAAAGTCCTGCTGGAAATGCTCGCGATTCCAAGTCCCACGGGCTTTACCGACACCATCGTGCGTTATGTCGCCGAGCGTCTGGAAGAGCTGGGCATTCCCTTCGAACTGACCCGGCGCGGCACAATCCGCGCTACCTTGAAAGGCAAGCAGAACAGCCCGGACCGCGCCGTTTCCGCGCACCTGGACACCATTGGCGCCAGCGTGCGTGAGGTGAAAGACAACGGCCGTCTGGGCCTGGCCGCCGTCGGTTGCTGGTCCAGCCGCTTTGCCGAAGGCAGCCGTGTGAGCGTGTTCACCGACACCGGCGTGATTCGTGGCAGCGTGCTGCCGTTGATGGCCTCCGGGCATGCGTTCAACACCGCCGTCGATACCCTGCCGATCAGTTGGGATCACATCGAGCTGCGCCTGGACGCCTATTGCGCCACCCGCGCCGACTGTGAATCGCTGGGGATCAATGTCGGCGATTTCGTCGCCTTCGATCCATTGCCCGAGTTCACCGAAAGCGGCCACATCAGCGCCCGTCACCTGGACGACAAGGCTGGCGTGGCGGCGCTGCTCGCAGCTCTCAAAGCGATTGTCGACAGCGGCGCCGAACCGCTGATCGATTGCCACCCGCTGTTCACCATCACCGAAGAGACCGGCAGTGGTGCGGCGGGCAGCCTGCCGTGGGACGTTAGCGAATTCGTCGGTATCGATATCGCCCCGGTGGCGCCCGGCCAACACTCCAGCGAGCACGCGGTGAGCGTGGCCATGCAGGATTCCGGCGGTCCCTATGACTATCACCTGTCCCGACATCTGTTGCGTCTGGGCCAGGAAAAGGAACTGTCGGTGCGCCGAGACCTGTTCCGCTATTACTACAGCGACGCGCATTCGGCGATCACCGCCGGCTACGACACCCGCACCGCCCTGCTGGCCTTCGGTTGCGACGCGACCCACGGTTATGAGCGCACGCACATCGACAGCCTCAGCACGCTTAGCCGTTTGTTGACGGCATACATCATGAGCCCGCCGGTGTTCGCCAGCGATGCGAAACCGGCCAATGCGTCGCTGGAGAATTTCAGTCATCAGATCGAGCACGACGCGCAAATGGAGACCGATACTCGGGTGCCGGCGGTGGATACGTTGGTGGGGCAGCGGTAGGCGCTGACGACGCAAACTGTGTGAGCGCGCTTGCCGGCGATGCGCCGGGTCAGGGGTCCATCTGCAACTGACCCCCTTCGCTGCCGTTGTAACCTCCTGCGCCTGCCACAGGTTTCGCGGCGTCCGGGGGTTTCGGCGGGCACACGATCAATTGCAATAGCCGTTGGTGGATGGCAAATGCCCGCATGACGCCTGAACCTGTGAGAAACGCCGGAAGTTACGACGGCGGCTAACGCGGCAGATCAGGCGACTGATCGGTGATTGCCCCAACGCATTAGCCAGCAGCCAACGCCTACAATGTGGGAAATTGAACCACGACCCGTAGCCTCCTTCTCCCGACCAAGCTAGCATCCCCGCCATCCGCCCCACTGCGATTATCGAGAACCCTATGCTGATCCCCCACGACCAACTCGAAGCCGACACCCTGACGCGTCTGATCGAGGATTTCGTGACTCGAGATGGCACCGACAACGGTGACGACACGCCGCTCGAAACCCGCGTGCTACGGGTTCGGCACGCGTTGAGCAAAGGTCAGGCGGTGATTTTTTTCGACCTGGACAGCCAGCAATGCCAGCTGATGCTCAAGCATGAAGTGCCCAAGGAATATTTCGACGAATGAATGGCCGGCCGCGGCGCGTGTAAACGCGCTTACGAGGTCGAAGACTGCGCGGCCATCTGCTGCAGGCGTGCCGTGATACGCCTGTAGACTTCCGCGCGGTGAATCTTCACGTGTTGCGGCGCGTCGATGCCCAGGCGTACCTGATTGCCGGTGATGCCCAGGATCCGCACTGTGATGTCATCTCCGATGGAGAATGTTTCTCCAATTTCTCGCGTCAATACCAGCATTTTTCCTACTCCCTGGGAGGTAACCGAGGGAGCAGGTTGCCGCGGTGGATCCAATCCTTCAATGCACTGAGAACAAATCAGTTTTGCCCTTCAGGCCTGAACGGCGGCGGCTGACAGACATGTCCTACAGGCGAACGGATGTAATCAAACACATCGAACATTCGACACAATCGTTAACGCTTTTCGAAGATCGCGGTCGTCAGGAAACTGACCAGCGCGGACCGAACAGAATGACCGTCGCACCTATCACGCAAAAGCCCACGCCAATCCAGTCCGACGTCAGCGGCCGCACACGCTCGATCACACCCAGCCAGGCGATGGACGCAATGATGTAGATGCCGCCATACGCCGCATAGGCGCGCCCGGCATAGGTGGCTTCGACCCGCGTGAGCAACAGCGCGAACAGCGTCAGGCTGATCAGCGCGGGGATGACCCAAAGCGCGCTCTTGCCCTGTCGCAACCACATCCAGAACCCGTAACAACCGGCGATTTCGAACAAGGCAGCGAGAAAGAACCAGAGATAGTTGAGCACGATGAAGTCTCTTCAAGGGTGACCGGAAAGATGCGCGTCACCCTATCAGAAAATGTTTCTGCCAAGCTTAATGCTAGCCCTGCCCTCATTCCGCCCTGGCCTTGGCGCGCATCTTGTCGGCCATGTTGGCCATCTCGTTATAGATCGCTTGCGGATTCTGCTGCTTGAGCTGCCAGGCCATGCGCCCCTGCTCGTGAGGCAGGATCAGGAATTCGCCCTGGCCGACCTGATCGAAGATATACCCGGCGATGTCACTCGCTGTGATTGGCGAGCTTTCCAGCAACTTGCCGACCTGAGCTTTCATCGCCGGGGTCGGGCCGCGGAAGGAGTCCAGCAGGTTGGTCTGAAAGAACGAAGGGCAGACTACGTGCACGCCTATTTCCTGCTGCCGCAACTCGACCAGCAGGCTTTCCGACAACGCCACCACCCCCGCCTTGGCCACGTTGTAATTGCTCATCGCCGGTCCCTGCATCAGGGCCGCCATCGAGGCAATGTTGACGATCTTGCCCTTGCTCTGTTCCAGCAGCGGCAAGAACGCTTTGCACCCCTTGACCACACCCATGAGGTTGATCGCGATCTGCCAGTCCCAGTCCTCCAGCGACAGCTCGCCGAAGAAGCCACCAGACGCCACCCCCGCGTTATTGACGATGATGTCGATGCCGCCGAACTTCTGCTCGCAGGCCTGTGCGAAGGCGGTCAGCTGGCTGTAATCGCGCACATCGCAACGCTGAATGAAACCGTCACCGCCCGCCTCGCGCACGAGCTTCAAGGTTTCCTGAAGACCGTCATCACTGACGTCCGACAGCGCCAGACGCCAGCCTTCTCGTGCCCAACGCAGTGCGATCTCGCGCCCCAGGCCGGATCCTGCGCCAGTGATCATCATGCGATTTTGCATAGCCATTGCCTTGTCGATTGCGAGGAAGTGGCTTCAGTGTAAACAGACAAATTGTCGGACAACGCCTTCATTAGCTCGCTGAATATGCCAGGCAAACCCTCGCCTCAGGCCACCTTGTGTCGTGCGCGCCAGCGCCGGATGACGATGGCGTAAGCAACCAGGTTGATCGTCAGCACCACGGCGCCGAGGCCAACCTGGATCTGTGGCGTGAGGCCCGCCGGGTAAATCAGCGCAGTCAGGTAGTGGCCGACGAAATCGCCTCGATACCCGGCGGCTCCTGCCTTGATGCGCAGGGCATTTTCCAATGGAGTCAGCGGACAATACAGATGCAGGAATTCCACCGCCATGCCCCAGGCCACCGCCGGAAGATGCAGCCAGACCCAAGCGAGCCTGTGCAAAACCAGAACTGCGCCCAACATGACGAACAGAATGAATAAAAGATGGAAGACCACCACCGCATCGGCCAAGAGAGAATAAAACATGGCTTGCTTCCTATTGGCGGGATTGCGGTAACTTCGTGACCGGTCGGGAAATTGTTAGTTCCATATTAATTTGCTGTAAGAGAACGCTTTCTGCAGATCTCGAGGGTGATTAGTTCTCCCTGATTATTTTTTAACTATTTGATTTTTATGAATTTTATAAAAACTGGATTTTTTATTTCCTTCCATCCGAACCTTTTATTCAGGGGGATAGTCGGATTATTCAAGCAGTACAACTTTTCACGAAGTTGGCGAACGCTTGAACGGCATGGCCATTTACCAAGTACACAAGAAGGAACTCGTCATGGGCATCGGCACAATTCTGATCATCATCCTGATTCTCCTGTTGGTCGGCGGTCTTCCGATCTTCCCGCACTCCAGAAGTTGGGGTTACGGGCCGTCTGGCATCATCGGTACGATTCTGGTGATTCTGTTGATTCTGGTCTTGCTCGGAAGGATATAACCCCCCTGGTAGCCAGTGAAAAACCCCGCTCCTGTAGCGGGGTTTTTTATGGGTGATGGCGGCGTTGAATTTGGGCTCCGCGCCATCGGCGTGCAGCCTGCACCCAAGTCGCTATCTGTGTTGTCTGGGTTTGCGCGCACCCAGAGCAGGTGCGGTACAGAATTTTTAACGTCAGCGCTGTACCTGTAGGTGCTTTTGGAGGTTACGACAGTGGCGAATGCAGAGTCTCAGGCAACTTATCTCTAATGGGTCCACCGCGCTCGCGGCCGTCGTAACCTCCGACTTCTCTCACAAGGTTCTGCGACGCCTCGGGATTTGCCCATGACACAAAAACGCCCCGACTCGACCGGGGCGTTCTCGCTTCAAGCCACTAACTCAGATCAATGCGAAACCGCACCGCTGGCCCCCAATCCAGTCTGCGAACGCACAAACTGCGGGAAGAACAACGCACGCTCCCCCTCGGCCGCTTTCGACTTGTCAGTCACCGAGAAGAACCAGATCCCGACGAAAGCAATGATGATCGAGAAGAACGCCGGATACTCGTACGGGAAGATCGCTTTCTCATGATGCAGGATCTGCACCCAGATAGTCGGCCCGAGAATCATCAGCACTACCGCACTGATCAACCCCATCCAGCCACCGATCATCGCCCCACGGGTCGTCAGATTCTTCCAGTACATCGAGAGCAACAACACTGGGAAGTTACAGCTCGCCGCGATGGAGAACGCCAGGCCGACCATAAACGCGATGTTCTGACTTTCGAAGGCGATACCCAGCAGGATCGCCACGATCGCCAGCGCAATCGTGGTGACCTTCGACACGCGGATTTCATCTTTTTCGTTGGCTTTACCGGCTTTGATCACGCTGGCGTACAGGTCGTGAGACACCGCCGAAGCACCGGCCAGGGTCAGACCGGCAACCACTGCCAGAATGGTCGCGAACGCCACCGCCGAGATGAAGCCCAGGAACAGGCTGCCACCGACCGCATTGGCCAGGTGCACTGCCGCCATGTTGTTACCGCCCAACAGAGCGCCCGCTGCATCCTTGAACGCTGGGTTGGTGCTGACCAGCAGGATCGCGCCGAAGCCGATGATGAAGGTCAGGATGTAGAAGTAGCCGATGAAGCCGGTCGCATACAGAACCGATTTACGCGCTTCCTTGGCATCGCTCACGGTGAAGAAGCGCATCAGAATGTGCGGCAAGCCAGCAGTACCGAACATCAGCGCCAGGCCCAGGGAGAACGCCGAGATCGGATCTTTCACCAGACCGCCCGGGCTCATGATGGCTTCGCCTTTGGGGTGAACCTTCACTGCTTCCGAGAACAACACGTTGAAGTCGAAGTTGACATGCTTCATGACCATGAAGGCCATGAACGTCGCGCCGGACAACAACAGCACGGCCTTGATGATCTGCACCCACGTGGTCGCCAGCATGCCGCCGAACAATACGTAGAGACACATCAGGATGCCGACCAGCACCACCGCAACGCTGTAATCCAGGCCGAACAGCAACTGGATGAGCTTACCGGCGCCGACCATTTGCGCGATCAGGTAGAACGCCACCACTACCAGCGAACCGCAGGCAGACAAGGTGCGTATTTCCTTCTGCTTCAGGCGGTAGGAGGCCACATCAGCGAAGGTGTATTTACCCAGATTGCGCAGGCGTTCGGCGATCAGGAACAGGATGATCGGCCAGCCGACAAGGAAGCCGATCGAGTAGATCAGGCCGTCGTAACCGGAGGCATACACCAGGGCCGAGATACCCAGGAAGGACGCTGCCGACATGTAGTCACCGGCGATGGCAAGACCGTTCTGGAAACCGGTGATCTTGCCGCCAGCGGCGTAGTAGTCTGCTGCCGATTTGTTTTTCTTGGCCGCCCAATAGGTCACACACAGGGTGAAACCGACGAAGACCACGAACATGACGATCGCGGCGACGTTGAGCGGTTGTTTTTGCACAGCGCCCGTCAGGGCGTCCGCCGCCCAGAGTGTCGGTGCGAAGGCCGCAAGGCCCAGGGTTGCAAGCAGGCGCCGGATCATTGTTGAGCCTCCTTCAGGATCGCGTTGTTCAGCTCATCGAACTCGCCGTTTGCACGACGAACATAGATGGCGGTCAGCACGAACGCGGAAAGGATCAGACCTACGCCGATGGGCATGCCCCACGTGATGGATGATGTGGCGCTGAGTTTGGCGCCCAGAATCTGAGGCCCATACGCAATCAGAAGGATGAATGCGGCATACAGCCCAAGCATGATCGCCGAGAGAATCCAGGCGAATCGTTCCCTTTTCGAGACCAGCTCCTTGAAACGGGGGCTGTCCTGGATCGAGAGGTAAATGCTGTCGTTCATTGTTTTTGTCCTCGCAGCACAGATGGATGTCACGTCTCGCACTTTAGCCCGGTCTGGAGCGCACTCCAGACGACCTTAGTATTAGAACGACATTAGTTGATCTGCGCGGGACTGCGCTTTTATTAACAGAAGTAAAAGCGCAGGCATGTTTGGCCGAACAAGCGCGTTAACACCGCGATCTGCTTCTGGCCAAAGGCCTGTGGCAATCGGCTTGCTGACAGAAGCGGTCTGTCAGCCAACAAAAAACCGCCTGGCAATTGCTCACCAGGCGGTTTTTTTGAAGATTGAGTCCTTGTTGCAGCTTATTTACCGGTCCACTCCTTGACGCGATCCGGGTGCTTGGCGACCCAATCCTTGGCGGCGGCTTCGGGTTTGGCGCCGTCCTGGATGGCGAGCATGACTTCGCCGATTTCGTCCTTGCTGGTCCATTGGAATTTCTTCAGGAAGTCGACCACGTCCGGGGCTTTCTTGGCCAGCTCCAGGCTGCCGACGTTGTCCACGGTTTCAGCTGCACCGTAAACACCTTTCGGGTCTTCCAGGAATTTCAGTTTCCATTTGGCGAACATCCAGTGCGGCACCCAGCCGGTCACGGCAATGGATTCTTTCTTGTTCTGCGCACGAGTCAGCTCGGCGATCATGCCCGCGCCGGAGCTCGCCTGAAGTTTGTAGCCGTCCAGACCGTAGTCCTTGATGGCTTGGTCGGTCTTGATCATCACACCTGAACCGGCATCGATCCCGACGATTTTCTTCTTGAAGGAATCGTCGGTTTTCAGATCGGTGATCGAGTTGGCTTTCACATAATCAGGCACGATCAGGCCGATTTTGGCGTCCTTGAAGTTAGGACCGTAGTCGGTGACCTTATCCTTGTTCTTCTCCCAATATTCGCCGTGGGTCACGGGCAACCAGGCGGACAGCATCATGTCCAGCTTGCCGGTGGCAACGCCCTGCCACATGATCCCGGCGGCAACCGCCTGCAGTTTCACGGGGTAGCCCAGTTTTTCCTTGATCACTTCAGCGGCCACGTTGGTGGTCGCAACGCTGTCGGACCAGCCATCCACATAACCGATGCTCAGCTCGGGTTTGGCGTCGGCAAGGGCCAGCGTGGAACTGATGGCAAGTGCCAGAGCGGCACCCGCACCCAGGATATTTCGCATTTTCATCGTTACTTCCCCGGTAGTCCTGCACCCGACGGCGGTCGGGTATCGTTAACGTTTTTTTAAGCCCGCGGCCCGCGCCCGCATTTGGCGCACCGTGCGACTTTCACGCTTCAACCACTCGCCTGCGCAGGCGCACTCGCTGCGTTGACGAACCGATCATCAACCCCTGCCGACCTCTTGCCTTTCCTGTCAGCGACACTCAGGCAGCGGGAAACGACATCACTGCGCCATCAACGACAACCAGGTCGTAAAAAGGGGCACGATCCGTCCGAAAATTGCATGTCGATGAAAATGCAACGTTTGACGCGCATCTGCAGGAGCGCGCTTGCCCGCGAAATAGCGGTACTTGCGTCACGAAAGTGTCTGCCGAGATGACGCCATCGCGCGCGCTCATACAGTGCGGTGCGGCCCGATGCTAAGATGCGGGCCGTCTGCCCACTTTGGCTCGATCATGGCTGCCACCTCCCGCTCGCCTTTCGTCCTTTATCTGTTCTCCTGTCTGCTTGCCCTGGTCGCCTTGTGCGGCTATTGGTATGGCCTTGGCAAACCGGTCGTGTTACCCGACGCCGCGACGCCGACCCACAAGCTGCAATGCGCGTCCTACACGCCGTTCGATAAAGACCAGTCGCCCTTCGATCAGC
The DNA here is from genome assembly GCF_002934685.1 of Pseudomonas bohemica. Lineage (GTDB taxonomy): Bacteria > Pseudomonadota > Gammaproteobacteria > Pseudomonadales > Pseudomonadaceae > Aquipseudomonas > Aquipseudomonas bohemica. The sequence continues at coordinate 76,115 of NZ_NKHL01000101.1, read as the reverse complement.
CCTTCACCTTGCGCCCGGCGCGGATGGATGCCGACCTGGCGCTGCTGGCGACGCGTTTCGACTGCATTCGCACTTATTCGATGACCGGCCTTGAAGCAATTCCGGAACTGGCGCGCAAGCATGGCCTGAAGCTGATGCTCGGTGCGTGGGTCAACGCCAACCCGGTGGACACGGCCAGGGAGGTCGATGCGCTGATCAAGGCAGCCAACGCTTACCCGGACGTTGTCAGCGCTGTGATCGTGGGTAACGAGACCCTGTTACGTAAAGAGGTAACAGGCGCGCAACTGGCGAAACTGATTCGTCAGGTGAAGGCCCAGGTGAAACAGCCAGTGACTTACGCCGATGTCTGGGAGTATTGGCTGCAATACCCGGAAGTCGCGCCTGCGGTGGACTTTCTGACGATCCATCTGCTGCCCTATTGGGAGGACGATCCCAAGGGCATCGACGACGCGCTGGCCCATGTTGCACAGATCCGTCAGACCTTCGGTAACACGTTCGCGCCCAAGGACATTCTGATCGGAGAAACCGGCTGGCCCAGCGAGGGACGTCAACGTGAAACTGCCCTGCCGAGCCGAGTCAATGAGGCGGAGTTCATTCGCAGTTTCGTCGCCATGGCCGAGCAGAACGGCTGGCACTACAACCTTATCGAAGCATTCGACCAACCCTGGAAACGTGAAGCCGAAGGCGCGGTGGGCGGCTATTGGGGGCTGTTCGATGCCGATCGCCAGGAGAAAGGGGTGCTGGCCGGCCCGGTGTCGAACCTGCCGTACTGGCCGTTGTGGCTGGCGGTGAGCGGTCTGATCAGCCTGCTCACATTGGCCGTGGCTGGGCCTGTTACCCAAGCGCGTAATGCTTTCATCCTGCCGTTACTCAGCGTCTTCAGCGGTTGCTGCATCGGTACCTGGGGTGAACTGGCGCGGGTGACCAGCCGTTTTGCCGGTGAATATGTCTGGGCTGGGGCATTGGTGGTGCTGAATCTGCTGGTATTGGCCCATGCGGCGTTGGTGCTTTCGGACAGGCGCGGATGGCGCGACCGGGCGTTCGTCTGGTTCGATTCTCGTGCGGGTTGGTGGCTGAGTGCGGCGGGGTTCGCGGCGGCGGTGATGATGCTGGCGATGGTGTTTGACCCGCGTTACCGCAGTTTCGCCACGCCAACGTTGTGGTGGCCTGCCCTCTTCTATTGGCTCAGGCCCGTCGACGCACCCCGCCGCGAGATCGCGCTGCTGGCGTCCATCGTCGGTGCCGGAACCGCTCCACAGCTGTTTCGCGAAGGTCTGAATAACCCCCAGGCCCTGGCATGGGCCGCGGTTAGCGTGCTGATGGCACTGGCGCTGTGGCGCAGTTGGCGACTCAGTTCGCCTTCACTTGCCGCACAGCACGTAACAACCCCCTAACCAGAGCGCAGCCCGGCGTGACGCTGCGCGAAACACATTGTGTTACCGCTGACAGCATTCCAGAACAGAATGCGGGTAACACGGAAACAGAATAGGCTCCGCTGCGGACTTATAGAAATGCGTGATTCTTTCAACCAATTGATTTCAAAGGCTTTTAAAAAGTTGGCACGCACCCTGCTATATCTCCTGTATAACAAGAATAAAATGTGAAAACCCAATAAAAATAAGATGAATCGGCTCTGACATAACAAGAACAACGGCACAGAGACGCAGCCAACAGATTTTTTTGGAGTAGATGTGCTTTACAGAGGCCCTGGCCTCACAGCCCGACAGAGAACAATAAAACTGCCATCAGGCAGCGTCCAGAACGGGTTGGATCCTCGCCACAGGCATAGGATCGAAGCAGATAAGCGCTCAAAAAAATACGTTTGCTCTTGTATCCCGGATGGGGATCACTGAAGAACGCTGTGAAGGGTACGGTTGCCAAAAACAACAATAGACCGCCCTAAAACAATAAGAAAAGAGCACGTGCAACGATTTAAAGGGGAGCTTCGGCTCCCCTTTATGCTGTCTGGGGTCTGGAAAATCACAATCGCTTTCATCCAGCAGCACGGCTGTTCACCAGTCAGCGAGACCGCACCAGCCGCAACCCCGCGATCACCACCGCGAACACCGCCAGATTTGCCGTATAAAGCACCAACGCCAGCAGGCCCAGCAGCAAGCCAATCCCCGCCAACACCCGCCCAATCGTGCGTGGCACGAAGAACGCAATCAACGACGTCACCAGCGCGCCCCAGCCAAACACGCCAAAGTGAATCAGCAACCCCAGATTCGAACGCACGACGCATTGCCATTTCAGCGCATCATCGGAGCAGGCGCCCACCCACCGCACGTCTTCCATCAGCCCGTACCTCACGCCATAACTCAGGGCGAGCCACAGGATCAGTACAGCAATCATTAAAGCCAATGGCACGCGACGCGACACGGAACTCTCCAGTTGAGAAAAACGACGCACAGCATATCCGTAGTCAGCCCCGGACAAGAACCACAACACATTAAAAGCACAAGCACACGCGCTGGCAGAGCCAGAACGTGTATTGTCGCCTAGGATTTGTACCGGGTAGCGCAGTATTAATGCAAAATGCCACTACGGCACTTTTAGCACTCCCCCTGTGTCATAGCCTGCGTATCTCAACAGCACTTCTTTCCCAAGGGATTTAGTCATGCTTCGTTTTCTACGCCTCGCCGCCCTTTCAGGCGGCCTGTTCTTGAGTGCGTCCGTGATGGCGGTCGATATCGATCCGTCCAGCTATGGCTTCCCTCTGACTAACCCGTTCGAAGCGACCATCGCCACGACGCCGCCCGATTTGCGCGCAAATGTCCCGGACGATGCGGACATCGATCAGGGCGACTACAGCCTGACTCTGCGTCCCGATCGCGAATTCACCCTCCCGGACAACTTCTGGGCCGTGAAAAAACTGCATTATCGCCTGGCCAAGCAAGACCACCCGGCACCGCTGATCTTCCTGATCGCAGGCACCGGCGCACCTTACAACAGCACCCTCAACGAATATCTCAAGCGCCTGTATTACGGAGCAGGGTATAACGTCGTACAGCTGTCATCGCCGACCAGCTACGACTTCATGAGCGCGGCTTCACGTTTCGCGACCCCGGGTGTCACAACCGAAGATGCCGAAGACCTCTATCGCGTGATGCAGGCCGTGCGTGCCCAGCAGAACAAATTGCAGGTCACCGAGTATTACCTGACCGGTTACAGCCTCGGCGCGCTCGATGCGGCGTTCGTCAGCAAGCTGGACGAGACCCGCCGCAGCTTCAACTTCAAGAAAGTGCTGCTGATCAACCCCCCGGTGAACCTCTACACTTCGATCTCCAACCTGGACAAACTGGTCCAGACCGACGTGAAGGGCATCACCAACAGCACCACCTTCTATGAACTGGTGCTGCAGAAACTGACGCGCTACTTCCGCGAAAAAGGCTATATCGACCTCAATGATGCGCTGTTGTACGACTTCCAGCAGTCCAAGCAGCATCTGTCCAACGAACAAATGGCGATGCTGATCGGCACCTCTTTCCGCTTCTCCGCCGCCGACATCGCCTTCACCTCCGACCTGATCAACCGTCGCGGCCTGATCACCCCGCCGAAGACGCCGATCAGCGAAGGCACCAGCCTGACGCCGTTCCTCAAGCGGGCGCTGCAGTGCGACTTCGACTGCTACGTCACCGAACAGGTCATTCCGATGTGGCGCGCGCGCACCGACGGCGGCAGCCTGCTGCAACTGGTCGATCAGGTCAGTCTGTATGCGCTCAAGGATTACCTGACCACCAGCAAGAAGATCTCGGTCATGCACAACGCCGACGACGTGATCCTGGGCCCCGGTGACCTCGGATTCCTGCGCAAGACCTTTGGCGATCGCCTGACCGTTTATCCTTACGGCGGTCATTGCGGCAACATGAACTATCGCGTCAACAGCGACGCCATGCTGGAGTTTTTCCGTGGCTAAACGTCTATTGCTTATCGCCGCCCTGCTTTGCGCAGGTGCTGTGCACGCGGCCGATGCGCCGATCGTTTCCCAGGCAGCTCCCGTGCAGCGAGTCGACAACCCCGATGGCTTCACCGAGCCTTTGAAGTCGCTGAAATTCAACCCCGGCCTGGACGCTCAGGAGTTCGAGCGCTCGTCGCTCAACGCCCTCAATGTCTACGACCCGCTTGAGTCGTGGAACCGCCGGGTCTACCACTTCAACTATCGCTTCGATGAGTGGGTCTTTCTGCCGGTGGTCAACGGCTATAAATATGTCACCCCAAGCTTCGTGCGCACCGGCGTCAGCAACTTCTTCAGCAACCTGGGCGATGTGCCCAACCTGCTGAACAGCCTGCTGCAGTTCAAGGGCAAGCGCTCGATGGAGACGACTGGACGCCTGATCATCAACACCACGCTGGGCATCGCCGGGCTTTGGGATCCGGCCACCATGATGGGCCTGCCCAAACAGAGCGAAGACTTCGGTCAGACGCTGGGTTTCTATGGCGTGCCTGCCGGGCCGTACTTCGTGCTGCCGATCCTCGGTCCGTCGAACTTCCGTGACACAGGCGGTCTGGTATTCGACTTTTCCGCAGAATCGCAGATCAACTTCCTGAACGTTGCGCAGGTTAGCGAAGACCATCCGGAGCTGTACCTGCTGCGCGCGATCGACCGTCGCTACACCACCAGTTTCCGTTACGGGTCGATGAACTCGCCGTTCGAATACGAGAAGGTGCGGTACGTGTACACCGAGGCGCGCAAGTTGCAGATTCAGGAATAACGCCGCCGTCCTTGTAGGGGCGCGCTTGCCCGCGAACGCGATCGGTCTGCGACTCATTTGCGCACTGACACGACGCTATCGCGGGCAAGCGCGCTCCTGCAATGGGATACCAGACCCATCTAACAACCCGATCAATCCCCTGCAAAAACCTCACCCATCCATCGCGTCAACAGGCATACCATAGGCGCCATTCCCACCCTCTTCTGGAGTGAGCCTCATGACTCAATTACGCAAAGTACTGCAGATCCAGGCCGGACAACCGACCTCGGATGGCGCGGGCGTCAGGCTGACGCGGGTCTTCGGTGGCGCAGGTGTCGAACTGTTCGATCCCTTCCTGATGCTCGACGAATTCGGCTCGGACAAACCTGACGACTACATCGCCGGTTTCCCAGCGCACCCGCACCGCGGCTTCGAAACCGTAACCTACATGCTCGAAGGCCGCATGCGTCACGAGGACCACATGGGCAACGTCGGCCTGCTGCAGGGTGGCGGCGTGCAATGGATGACCGCGGCCCGTGGCGTGATCCACAGTGAAATGCCGGAACAGGAAGAAGGCGTGATGCGCGGCTTCCAACTGTGGCTGAACCTGCCGGGCAAATCGAAGATGGGCGACGCCGGTTACGACGATATCCAGCCCGAGCGCATTCCCCGTGTGACCACGCAGAACGGCGTGGAGGTGATCGTGATCGCCGGACAATTCGATGATGGTCAGGTGCAACAGGCAGGCGCCGTGCAGCGTCCGGACACCGAGCCGCAGTATTTCGATTTGCATATGCCGGCTGGCACGAACATCAGCCCGAACGTACCGGAAGGCCATCGCGTGCTGTTGTATGTGTACGAAGGCGAAGTGGGGATTGCCGGACAAGGCCAGAAACTCGGCAAGAGTCGTCTGGCACGGTTGTCGGAAAACGGCGAGTTGCAACTGAGTACAGCCACTGGCGCCAAAGTCTTGCTGATCGCGGGCAAACCACTGGGCGAACCGATCGTGCAATACGGCCCGTTCGTGATGAACAGCCGTGAGGAAATCGAACAGGCGCTGCGCGATTTTCGGGATGACAAGCTGACGGCGTGATCTTCAGCCACGCTTTTTATACAGCCTCGGTTCACCCGGCGGTCTGCTTTTGAACCGCCGGTGTGCCCACAAGTACTGCTCGGGGCACGCGGTCACTGCCCGCTCCACCCACTGATTGATGCGCACGCAATCGGCCTCGTCGCTTTCGCCGGGAAAATCGGTCAGCGGTGGGTGGATCACCAGTTTGTAACCGCTGCCATCGGCCAGACGCTCCTGAGTGAACGGCACCACCAAGGCGTGGCCTAGCTTGGCGAACTTGCTGGTGGCCGGCACGGTGGCGGCCTGAATCCCGAACAGGGGCACGAAGAGGCTCTGCTTGGCGCCGTAGTCCTGATCGGGCGCGTACCAGATCGCGCGGCCCTTGCGCAGTTGCTTGATCATGCCGCGCACGTCTTCGCGCTCGACAGCGATGGAATCCAGGTTATGCCGCTCGCGGCCACGGCGCTGAACGTAATCGAACAACGGGTTCTTGTGTTCGCGATACATGCCGTCGATGGTGTGCTGCTGACCGAGCAATGCGGCCCCGATCTCCAGCGTGGTGAAGTGCAGCGCCATCAGGATCACGCCCTGCCCTTCGATGTGCGGCTGCTTGAGGTGCTGCAGGCCTTCGATGTGGGCCAGCCGGGCCAGACGTGGCTTGCTCCACCACCAGCTCATCGCCATCTCGAAAAAGGCGATACCGGTCGAGGCGAAGTTTTCCTTGAGCAGGCGTTTGCGCTCAGCCTTCGAATATTGCGGGAAGCACAGTTCCAGATTGCGCGCGGCGATGATCCGGCGGTCGGTGGCAAAGTAGTACATGATCCCGCCAAGGGCGCGGCCGATGACCACCAGCGCACGGAACGGCAACTGCACCACCAGCCAGAGCAAACCCAGCCCCAGCCACAGCGGCCAGAAGCGCGGATGAAGAAATTGAGCTCGAAAACGCGGGCGTTCCATTACAGCTTCCGTCAGGGCAAAGGCGGGCATTCTACATCGGTTCGGCGTGATTCGTGACGCTTCGTCGGATGCGGCTCCCTTGCGACTCGCGGGCGTTCTCGTTATAAGTCTCGGCACTTTTAGCGACAAGCCGCTGTATGCCGACATGAGCCAAATCGAATTGCAAGACAAGGAACCCGTGTTCCAGTTAAAGGGCAGCATGCTGGCCATCACTGTGCTGGAACTGGCCCGCAACAACCTCGAAGCGCTGGATCGTCAATTGGCGGCCAAAGTCGCCCAGGCCCCGAATTTTTTCAGCAACACCCCGCTGGTACTGGCGCTGGACAAGCTGCCGCCCAACGAAGGCGCGATCGATCTGCCAGCGATGATGCGCATCTGCCGCCAGCACGGTCTGCGGACCCTGGCCATTCGCGCCAACCGCATCGAAGACATCGCCGCCGCCATCGCTATCGACCTGCCGGTCTTGCCACCCTCCGGTGCGCGCGAAAGACCGCTCGATCCGACGGAAGGCGAAGTGAAGAAAAAGCCCGAAGTGATCGAGAAACCGCCGCAGCCTTTGATCAAGCCGACCAAGATAATCACGGCTCCCGTGCGCGGCGGTCAGCAGATTTACGCCCAGGGTTCGGACCTGGTGGTGATTTCTTCGGTCAGCCCCGGCGCGGAACTTCTCGCTGATGGGAACATCCATGTGTATGGTCCGATGCGGGGCCGGGCACTGGCGGGCATCAAGGGCGATACCAAGGCCCGGATCTTCTGCCAGCAGATGGTGGCCGAACTGATCTCCATCGCCGGGCAATACAAGGTTTCCGAAGACTTGCGCAGAGATCCTCTATGGGGGGCCGGGGTACAAGTCAGTCTGTCCGGCGACGTGTTGAACATCACCCGTCTTTAACGGATACTGCGCCATTTTCAAAGCCACTCTGATTCGTCGCGAAAACGATGCAAAGGGAAAGGAAATCCGGGAAATTCATTTGTTTTCTCGAAACATGAGCCTCGCAAGACGCTTGCCTTCACCATTGCACGAACCAACGCTGCGTCATGTGGGGCTATAACAGGGACTAGGTTCGTTCGAAAAGTCGGCGAGCGAAGGGGCAGGCAGGGCAAAGGCAGGCGAGCAAGCGGAGTTTAGGCCCCTAAATGAGCATTGCGAGCCTGCTTTTAACGCAGCATGACCGAGCGCAGCCACTTTGCGGACGAAGCTAGCCGTCCTACTTTTAGGGGTTTTACACCTTGGCCAAGATTCTCGTGGTTACATCCGGCAAGGGTGGTGTGGGCAAGACCACCACCAGCGCCGCTATCGGTACCGGCCTCGCTCTGCGCGGCCACAAAACAGTCATCGTCGACTTCGACGTCGGTCTGCGTAACCTCGACCTGATCATGGGTTGCGAACGCCGCGTGGTGTACGACTTCGTCAACGTGGTCAACGGCGAAGCCAACCTGCAGCAGGCCCTGATCAAAGACAAGAAGATCGAAGGCCTGTACGTACTTGCCGCCAGCCAGACCCGCGACAAGGAAGCGCTGACCAAGGACGGCGTGGAAAAAGTCCTGATGGAACTCAAGGAATCCTTCGAGTACATTGTCTGCGACTCGCCTGCCGGTATCGAAACAGGCGCGCACCTGGCGATGTATTTCGCCGACGAAGCGATCGTCGTGACCAACCCTGAAGTGTCGTCGGTTCGTGACTCGGACCGCATGCTGGGCCTCCTGGCCAGCAAGTCCCGTCGCGCCGAGCGTAACGAAGATCCGATCAAGGAACACCTGCTGCTGACCCGCTACAACCCCGAGCGCGTGAGCAAGGGCGAGATGCTGGGCGTTGAAGACGTCAAGGAAATCCTTGCCGTGACCCTGCTGGGCGTGATTCCTGAATCCCAGGCTGTGCTCAAGGCTTCCAACCAGGGCGTGCCGGTCATTCTCGACGACCAGAGCGACGCCGGCCAGGCGTACAGCGATGCCGTCGACCGCCTGTTGGGCAAAGACCGCGAGCACCGCTTCCTGGACGTACAGAAAAAAGGATTTTTCGAACGTCTGTTCGGGGGTAATTAATGAGTATTTTTGACTTCTTTCGTGCCAACAAAAAGCCAAGCACCGCGTCGGTAGCGAAAGAGCGTCTACAGATCATCGTGGCGCACGAACGCGGCCAACGCAGCACCCCGGATTACTTGCCAGCCTTGCAGAAGGAACTGGTCGAAGTGATCCGCAAATACGTCAATATCGGCAACGATGACGTGCATGTCGCGTTGGAAAACGACGGCAGCTGCTCGATTCTGGAACTCAATATCACCCTGCCTGATCGTTGATCGAGAAGGTAGTCGCCACGGCGGCTCGGTTGCCCTGATCCTTTCGCGGGATCTGGGTAAGCGAGCCGCCGTTGGCGTTTGTTACGAAGCCGTTTTGCACTGGGAGTGCTGACTCTCAGGCCGTTTTAGCTACGAGGCTGTTCGATGCCGCTGTCCAACGTTCATATTCTCCATCAGGACGACGCCATCCTGGTGGTGAACAAGCCTACCCTGCTGCTCTCGGTACCCGGTCGGGCCGATGACAACAAGGACTGTCTGATCACCCGCCTGCAGGAAAACGGCTATCCCGAAGCGCGTATCGTCCACCGCCTGGACTGGGAAACGTCGGGGATCATCTTGCTGGCTCGTGATGCCGATACCCATCGGGAGTTGTCCCGGCAGTTTCATGATCGGGAAACCGAAAAAGCCTATACCGCGCTGGCGTGGGGTCAACCGACGCTGGACAGCGGGAGTATCGATCTACCTCTGCGGTATGACCCGCCGACCAAACCTCGGCATGTGGTCGATCATGAGTTCGGCAAGCATGCGCTGACGTTCTGGAAGGTGCTGGAGCGTTATGACACGTATTGCCGCGTCGAGCTGACGCCCATTACCGGTCGATCGCATCAGTTGCGGGTACATATGTTGTCGATCGGGCATCCGTTGTTGGGGGATGGGTTGTATGCGCATCCTGAGGCGCTGGCGGCTTACCCGCGGTTGTGTTTGCATGCGAGTATGTTGGCGTTTACCCATCCGGGGAGCGGGGAGCGGATGCGGTTTGAGTGTGCGGCACCTTTTTAACAGGCGCTGATGGGTGATGGCTTTGGCATCGGCGCTGCATATAGACCCACTATCTGGCAGGCGCTGACTTAATTCTGCCTAACGACAGAAGCGTTTCGCCTTCGGCGGGCTATTTGAAAAGCACCCCGCTCTCTATTTCCAACGGCAGGCAAGGGCTTTGCTCCCGGTTTGGCCCGACTGCGTCGGGTTCGCTCACGCAGCTTAGCTCCGACCCGGCGCCATCGGCCCTCCATGGCCGGGGGGACTCTCGCAGCATCCATGCCACTCGGCCCTCCGCGCCGCCTGCGCTCAGGCTGCACCCAAGTCGCGCCCTGCGGTGTCTGAGCGATCATGTAAAAAAGCAAAATCAAAGCTCGGCGTGCCTGTGTGCTCAGAACACTGGTTTTGATCGACGCAGCGCGTCCAGGCCGGCGCTCCCACGCGGAACATAGGAACGATCATTTTCTCGGCACGCCGCCCTACTCGTGGGAGACGTCGGAGGTTACGACGGCAGCGAACGCGGTGGATCAGTTGTAGATAGGTTGTTTGACACCCCGCTTTCGCTGCCGTCGTACCTCCGACGTCTCCTACAGGGATCGCATCAATACTCTGGATCTCTTGTGCGCCGGCTGTTGATCTTCCTGCGCGGTAGTTCAGACACCACTAAACGCGACTTGGGTGCCGGCCGAATCAGGAGCAAGCCCCTTTGGTTACTTGGGGGCTTTTCTAAGTAACTCGCCGAAGGCGAAACGCTTCTGCCGTTGGGCAGAACCAAGCCAGCGCCGCCAAAAGCATCGGATATACACCCCACCCCAGCGCCAACATCAAGCCCCACAGCAACCACGCTCGCCCCCGCAGTAATACGGCTGTAAACTCGCGCCATTGCTGTCTGGAGTAACTTATGCGCGAAGAGTTGAACCAAGGCCTGATCGACTTCCTCAAGGCCTCCCCCACCCCCTTCCACGCCACCGCAACCCTGGTGCAACGTCTGGAAGGCGCCGGCTATCAGCGTCTGGATGAACGCGAGCCGTGGTACACCGAAGCCGGCGGCCGCTACTACGTCACCCGCAACGACTCCTCCATCGTCGCCTTCAGACTGGGTCGCCTGTCGCCCCTGATCGGCGGCATTCGGCTGGTCGGCGCCCACACCGACAGCCCCTGCCTGCGGGTCAAACCTCAACCTGAGTTGCAGCGTCAGGGCTTCTGGCAACTGGGCGTCGAAGTCTACGGCGGCGCCCTGCTCGCCCCGTGGTTCGATCGCGACCTGTCGCTGGCCGGCCGCGTCACCTTCCGTCGTGACGGCAAAGTCGAAAGCCAACTGATCGACTTCAAACTGCCGATCGCGGTCATCCCCAACCTGGCGATCCACCTCAACCGCACCGCCAACGAAGGCTGGCCGATCAACGCGCAGAACGAACTGCCGCCGATTCTCGCTCAGGTGGCGGGCGACGAGCGCGCCGACTTCCGCGCACTGCTGACCGACCAACTGGCTCGTGAGCACGGACTGAACGCCGACGTGGTGCTCGATTACGAGCTGAGTTTCTACGACACCCAGAGCGCAGCGGTCATCGGCCTTAATGGCGACTTCATCGCTGGCGCGCGCCTGGACAACCTGTTGTCCTGCTTCGCTGGCCTGCAGGCCCTGCTCAACGCCGATGGCGACGAAACCTGCCTGCTGATCTGCACCGACCACGAAGAAGTCGGCTCGACCTCCGCCTGCGGCGCCGACGGGCCGATGCTGGAGCAAGTGCTGCAACGCCTGCTGCCGGAGGGCGACGACTATGTGCGCACCATTCAGAAGTCGCTGCTGATCTCCGCCGACAATGCCCACGGCGTGCACCCCAACTACGCCGAGAAGCACGACAGCAACCACGGCCCGAAACTCAACGCTGGCCCCGTGATCAAGGTCAACAGCAACCAGCGCTACGCCACCAACAGCGAAACCGCCGGGTTTTTCCGCCATCTGTGCATGGCCGAAGAAGTGCCGGTGCAGAGCTTCGTGGTGCGCAGCGACATGGCCTGTGGCTCGACCATTGGCCCGATTACCGCTGGTCACTTGGGCGTTCGCACGGTGGACATCGGCCTGCCGACCTTCGCCATGCACTCGATCCGCGAGCTGGCAGGCAGCCAGGACCTGACGCATCTGGTGAAGGTACTGACAGCCTTTTATGGCAGTAGTGAATTGCCATAATCCATGCGCTTGTTAAAACATAAATGCTCCGCTCAAGGGGCATTTATGTTGGCGCTCAAGTTACAGGCACCTGCCCTGAAACAAATCGCTATTAACCGCAAGTGATGCGAACTCGGGCCGGACTGGCAGTTTCATGAAGGCTCAACCCAATCAATCCCCCGAAGGAATCAACGACTTCTGAAGTGACCTTCAGGGGTTGAGGCGGACGATAGGAGGTATCTCCCAGCTATCCCGCAGCGCCCTCTTGATACGCCACACAAAATGCCTCTCGCCAACCCAGAGCGTCACTCGTAAACTCACGGGTCCTGCCTGAACGCCCGGCTGCCTTGTCCGGCCGCGTCGGGTGTCTGTCGATTCGAGGTTCATTGCCTGGTGATTGCTTCTGCCCGCCTTCGCGTCCTGTCGCGTTTGTTGTTGATCTGTCTGCTGGCGTTTTTTCCTGTCGCGTTGACCCAGGCCGCCGGACTGCCCGGCTTGCTCAGCGGGCAGAAAACCCAGCCCCAGGCGCAGGAGCCTCTGGGCCAGTCGCTGGATGAAGTGATCACGTCCCTGGAGAACGATCAGCAGCGCAGCAAACTGCTGGACGATCTCAAGAAACTGCGCGACGCCACCAAGAAAGCCCAGCCGAACGCCGAGCAAGGCGTCCTGGGATTGATCGGCGGCACGCTGTCCGAATTTGAAAAACAGTTCACCGGTGAAGACAGTCCGCTCAGTCGCTGGGGAGATGAGGTGGCGTTGGCCGAGCAGGAGCTCGTCGGGCTGATGCTGCCCGCCAGTCAGTGGTGGCCGATCATCTTCAGTTTTGCCGTGGTCCTTGCCCTGTGGAGTCTGCTGGCCGCCGCGTTGATCTGGCTCAGCCATCGGCTGCGGGTGCGTTTCGGGCTATCGGAAGAACTGCCCCAACACCCGCGTCCCACCGACATGCTGCGCTTTGCCCTGCGCAAACTGGGTCCGTGGCTGATTGCACTGGTAATCACCATTTACCTCAGTTACTCCCTGCCGCCCTCGCTGGGTCGCGACCTGGCCATGGTTCTGGCTTATGCGCTGGTGGTCGGCACGTTGTTCTCGGCCATCTGCGTGATTGCCTTCTCCCTGCTCGACGGCCCGCATCGCCACCAGGCGCTGTACATCCTGCGCCATCAGGCGTTTCGCCCGCTATGGTGGATCGGCAGCTTTGCCGCGTTCGGTGAGGCGCTGAGCGATCCGCGACTGGTCGCCAGCCTCGGCGTGCATCTGGCACACACCGCCGCGACCCTGGCCAACGTCATGGCGGCGATTTCCACGGGGCTGTTCATCATCCGTTTCCGCAGGCCGATTGCCCATCTGATCCGCAATCAGCCGTTGTCCCGTCGCCTGAAACGGCGGGCGCTGAGCGACACCATCGAGATCCTTGGCAGCTTCTGGTATCTGCCCGCGCTGGTGCTGGTGGGGGTATCGCTGTTCGCCACGTTCTTTTCGGCGGGCGACACCAGCACCGCCCTGCGCCAGTCGTTGATCTGCACCGTGCTGCTGGTGCTGTGCATGGTCATCAACGGCCTGGTGCGGCGCCACTCGCAGAAACCGGCCCACGGCCACAAACGTCATGCGCTGTATTCCGAACGGCTGAAAAGCTTCTTCTACACCGTGGCCCATCTGCTGGTCTGGCTCTTGTTCATCGAATTGGGCCTGCGCGTCTGGGGTCTGTCGCTGATTCGCTTTTCCGAGGGCGACGGCCATGACATCAGCGTGCGTATCCTCGGCCTGGCAACGACGCTGATGTTCGCCTGGCTGGTCTGGATTCTGGCCGACACCGCGATTCACCACGCCCTCACCCGCTCGCGCAAAGGCCTGGCCAACGCCCGTGCGCAGACAATGATGCCGCTGATCCGCAACGTGCTGTTCGTGACCATTCTGATCATCGCGGTGATCGTCGCGCTGGCGAACATGGGCATGAACGTGACGCCGCTGCTGGCCGGTGCCGGTGTGATCGGTCTGGCCATCGGTTTCGGCGCGCAGTCGCTGGTCGCGGATCTGATCACCGGCCTGTTCATCATCATCGAAGACTCGCTGGCCATCGATGATTACGTGGACGTCGGCGGCCACCTGGGTACGGTCGAGGGCCTGACCATTCGCACGGTTCGGTTACGCGACATCGACGGCATCGTCCACACCATTCCGTTCAGCGAGATCAAGAGCATCCAGAACTACTCCCGCGAATTCGGCTACGCGATCTTCCGCATCGCCATCCCTTCGAACATGAACATCGACGACGCCTTGAAGATGATTCGTGACGTCGGCCAAAAGATGCGCACCGATCCCCTGCAACGCCGCAATATCTGGTCGCCGCTGGAGATTCAGGGGGTGGAGAGTTTCGAATCGGGCAACGCGATCCTGCGCGCACGCTTCAAGACTGCGCCGATCAAGCAGTGGGAAGTCTCGCGAGCGTTCAATCTGTCGCTCAAGCGCTACCTGGATGAGGCCGGAATGGATCTGGCGACACCGCGACTGAATGTGCAGGTGAGCACCAGTGGCGCACGCGTGAGCGGGGTACGCGGTAAGAAGGAAGACGCGTCGGGTAGCTGACGCGCCACCAAACCTGCGGGAGTGAGCTTGCTCACTAAGGAGTTCCGGTCGTTGAAAATTTAGCGAACGTACCGGCCGCTTCTTGAGCAAGCTCGCTCCCACAGCACCGGTGCATGCCCTGAAATTGGGCCGGACGGTTAATTGGGCAGAGAGCCCGTTTACGGCGTCGCCGATGCCGTGGCGCTGTCCTTGAACATCGCTGCAAAGCGCGGTTTGTTGGCCGCGGAATAGTCGGCGGTGACTTTTTCAGCCGAACTCGACCGCGCATCCAACATCAGTTTTTGCAGATCTTCCTTCGGGATCGAGTAATGGGCGAAGAACTGCGCCACCTTCGGGTACTGCTCACTGAAGCCTTTGCGGGCCACCGCGTGAATCTGCTCGGCGCCGCCGAACAGATGCTCAGGGTCATCCAGGTAACGCAGCGGGTATTTGGAGAACATCCAATGCGGGCTCCAGGCGTTGACCAGCGACCACTTGCTGCGTTTCAGATTGCGATCCAGCTCGCTGAGCATGCCGCTTTCCGAAGATGCGACCATTTTGTAACCGACAATTTTCCCGTCGTTGATGACCTTCTCGGTCAACTTGTACTGCCCGTTGCCCACTTCGGAGGTCAGAATCTTGCCTTCGAATTTCTCCTTGATCCCCGGCTTGTTCAAATCAGCGAGGCTTGAGACTTCACTGGCCGGAACGATATCCGGAACCGCCATGCCAATACGCCCTTCATACAGCACGCCCAGATCTTCGAGCTTGTCCCTGTACTTGTCGTAGAACGCCTTGTGCGTGCCCGGCAACCAGACCATCGGAATCAGATCGATGTTGCCGTTGGCCATGGCCTGAAACTGGATGCCGATGTCGGCCATTACCAGCTTGACCGGCTGCTTGAGCTGATCTTCCAGAACGATGTTGGCCAGCTTGACGGTGATTTCGGTGTCGGACCAATTGACCCATCCGATGCGCACCGGCGGCTGGTCTGCGGCGTGGCTGAACAGACTTGCAGTCGTCAATGCGACCCCTGCCAACCAACCAATACTTTTTTTCTTATACGGCGAATAAGCAACCATTGTGCATCTCCCCTTTCGTGTATGGGCGTTACTGGGTGTGGCAGTGGAATCGTCGATCGCGCCAGTCTCGGGCCGGCTGCTGCGCGATGGTATCCACACACACTGTGTGGGAGCAAGCGAAATGTACACCAGCGTCATCATAATTTGACACCCCTGTACATTTCACATACTTTCGCGTCAAACCACGTCTGATGTTCCCTCCCAGGAGCGCACCACTATGTCCAGCGATCCGCTGCTGCAGCCTTACAGAATCAAGAACCTGACCCTGCGCAACCGCATCATCACCACCTCCCACGAACCGGCGTATCCGGTGGACGGCATGCCCAAGGATCTGTATCGGGCCTACCATGTGGAGCGGGCCAAGGCCGGAGTGGCGCTGACGATGACTGCAGGTTCGGCAGCGGTTTCCCGCGACAGCCCGCCGGTTTTCAACAACGTACTGGCATACAAGGATGAAGTGGTTGGCTGGCTCAAAGACTTGACCGACGAGTGCCATGAACATGGCGCGGCGGTGATGATCCAGTTGACGCACCTGGGACGCCGCACCCGCTGGGACAAGGCTGACTGGCTGCCGGTGGTTTCTCCTTCACATCGGCGCGAAGCGTCCCACCGCTCGTTCCCCAAGAAGCTGGAAGACTGGGACATCCAGCGCATCATCAATGACTACGTCGCCGCCGCGGAGCGTATGAAAGCTGCGGGCATGGATGGTCTTGAGCTTCAGGCATATGGCCATTTGATGGATCAGTTCTGGTCGCCGCTGACCAACGACCTAGAAGGCGAATACGGCGGCTCGCTGGAAAACCGCCTGCGCTTCACCTTCGACATCCTGCGCGGCATTCGCCGGCAATGCGGTGAGGATTTCCTGCTCGGCGTGCGTTACACCGGCGATGAAGACCTGCCGGGCGGATTCGGCGCCGAGGATGGCATCGCCATTTCGCACATGCTCAAAAACAGCGGGCTGGTGGATTTCCTCAACGTGGTCAAAGGCCACATCGACACCGATGCCGGGCTGACCGATGTGATTCCGATCCAGGGCATGCGCAACTCGCCGCACCTGGATTTCGCCGGGGAAATCCGCGCCGCGACGGGCTTCCCAACCTTCCACGCCGCGAAGATCCCGGACGTGGCCACCGCGCGCCACGCCATCGCCTCCGGCAAAGTGGACATGGTCGGCATGACCCGCGCGCACATGACCGACCCGCACATCGTGCGCAAGATCATCGACAAGCGCGAAGAAGAGATTCGCCCTTGCGTGGGCGCCAACTATTGCCTGGACCGCATCTACCAAGGCGGCGCGGCCTACTGCATCCATAACGCCGCCACCGGCCGCGAAACCACCATGCCCCATGAAGTGCCGAAGGCCGCGATCAAACGCAAGATCGTGGTGATCGGCGCAGGCCCCGGTGGGCTGGAAGCGGCACGGGTTGCGGGTGAACGCGGGCATGACGTGACAGTGCTGGAAGCTGCGGATCGGCCGGGTGGACAGATTCGTCTGACCTCACTCAGCGAACGCCGTCGGGAGATGATCAGTATCATCGACTGGCGCATGGCGCAGTGCGAACGACTGGGAGTGAAATTCCACTTCAACACCTGGGCCGAAGCGCGGACGGTACTGGACCACGAACCGGATGTGGTGATCGTTGCCACAGGCGGCCTGCCGGACACCGAAGTTTTGAAGGAAGGCAATGAGCTGGTGGTCTCGGCCTGGGACATCATTTCCGGCGACGCCAAGCCGGGCAAGAACGTGCTGATCTTCGATGATGCGGGCGACCATGCGGCGCTGCAGGCAGCAGAGGTGATTGCCCAGAGCGGTGCACGGCTGGAAATCGTCACGCCAGATCGCGCCTTCTCGCCGGAAGTGATGGCCATGAACCTGGTGCCTTACATGCGCAGCCTGCAGGATCTGGAGGTGGTGTTCACCGTGACCTACCGCGTGGAAGCCGTGCAGCGTCGGGACGGCAAGCTGGCGGCGATTTTTGGCAGCGACTACGGCAAGGTCAACAAGGAACGCATCGTCGATCAGGTGGTGATCAACCACGGCACGCTGCCGATGGACGAGTTGTATTTCGAACTGCGCCCGCTGTCGAGCAACGAAGGTGCGGTCGAGCAGCACGATCTGATCGCCGGGAACGTACAGAACCTGGTGACCAACCCGACCGGGCGCTTTCAGTTGTTCCGCATTGGGGATGCCGTGGCCGCACGCAATACCCATGCGGCGATTTACGATGCGTTGCGGTTGGTGAAGGATCTTTGACGACCCGAGATTCTCCGTTGGAGCGCTTGCCCGCGATCGCATCGTGTCAGCCAATGCATTTGGTAGGGGGAGACTGCAATCGCGGGCAAGCGCGCTCCTACAAAACCGCTTACATCCCTCCGCGCGCCACGGCTGCTCCCGCCTGCAACGCCCGCCCCATCTGATCCTCAAACCCGGCATCGATCAGGCTCTGCAACGCTGCCGCCGTTACGCCTTTATAAGCCACCAGTGAATTGATCATGGCCTGGGGATCGTGCCTGGCAAGCAACTGGCTCGCCGACACCACCACGCCTTTCGCTGCCTGCCGGGCGATGTCTTCGGAAATACCGGCTTTGACAGCCTGACGGGTCAGCGCAGTCATCAACAGCGCCGCAAACGCAGGGCCGGTGCCTGACAACGCGCTCAGGTAATCGATGGCGTCTTCCGTCGATACCCGACTCGCAGTGCCTACACACTCCAGCAGACGCTGAATGCACTGGATTTCAGTCGCCGCCAGCTCATTCGCGCAATGCCACGGCGTAAACGACTGCCGGATTTCAATGGCCGCGTTGGGCATTGCCCGAATGACGGTTGACGCCCCCGTCGCCGCGCCGATGGCCTGCGATGTAACCCCTGCCATCAGAGAAATCACCAGCTTGCCCGACGCATCGATGTTCAGTGCCGTGAACTGCTCGGGCCGCACGGAAAGAATGACGATGTCACTGATGTCCACCAGCACCTGATTGTCCGCCAGCAGTTGCGCGCCGCGTTCAGCCAGCGGGTGGCTGCCGGAGCGGTTGGACAGAACCAGGCGATCACCTGTGATAAGCCCGCGGTCCAGCATCGCCCGGGCAAGTCCTGCGCCCAGCCAACCGGTGCCGCCGATGATGCCGATGGCTTCAGCTCGCACTGACGCTTTGCTCGAAGGTATCGACCAGCGCAACGAACTCGCCCGACTCTTTTTCGGCGTAACCGAAGGTGCCGTAGAAGCGATCGAGCTCGCGTCTCTTGGGCGCCTTGCCAGTAAAGATGGCGACGTAATGAGGGATTCGGCGGAAACGCTCGGTGATGTCTTCGCTGGTCTTCATCGAGATGTAACCGATCTGCGTCAGATAGATCGTGCGCGCCCGTGTGTCAGCGCCATCGGCATCGTAGCCAAAACGGCGGAACATCGCCGACAGCGCGTTGATTCGCGCATCGTCGGCCGCGCCGATCTCGGTGGCCACTTCCTCGGACTGCAGGGCCCAGCTGCGCACGGCGAATTCGAACTGCGAGTCGAAGAGCTCAGGATTCAGCCAGCACTCGAAAACGTTGAGGATCGCTTCGGTGATGTTCTCCGCGTAACTTTCGGACTGCTTGACCATGCCGCCGGTGTTCTTGTCCTTCCAGCGGGCCAGAAGCGCGGCGAGCAATTGTTCGCGGTCCTGAAAGAACCAGTAGAAACTGGTGCGCGACAGGTTGAGGCGCTTGGCCAGGGGCATGACGCGCACGGCATCGACACCCGACTCTTTCAAGGCATCATAGGCCGCCTCCAGCCATCCTTCTGGCGAACCTCGCCAGCCGGACTCCTGGGGTTTGCCTCGTTCCTTGCCTGATACCGACATCTGATGTCGCCTTTGTCCGAAAGTGAGTGAATGAACTGTACGCCCCTGATCCTGCGATGTACATCCATGTACATTCGAATGACGTTTTGCCATTCAACACGTCAATCAGGCGTCACGCAGGCAGCGGTGAGCAAGCAGATCCGCTAGCTGGAGGAAACCCTCGGCACCCGGCTTTTTCATCGATTGCATCGGCGATCAAGCTCACCGGCGAGGGCTACATTCTGTTTCGGTGACGTCCGAATCGCTGCAGCGCATGGTCAGCGTATACGGCAGCATCCGCCAGCGGGAGGTTGACAAGGGCTTGCGCCTGTTGTGTTGCAGCAAGCCGACGTCGGATCGGGTGCTCGACCTGCAGCAGCACGGCTACAGATCCCCCACCACCGCACTCACATGAATCGCATCGTGCCGCCAATACTCCAGATCGCAATCGATCAACCGGCCACCTTGATCATGATTGACCCGGGCAATGCGCAGGCCCGGGCTGCCAATGGACACCTTCAACGCCGCAGCCGCTTCAACGGGCAGCGCCGTGGGCACCATCTCGAACCGTACCTGGCCGTAACGAATATCGTAATGGCTGGCATACAGTTCGGTCAGTGACTGATTGAGATCGAAATCCAGAATCTGCGGGAAGTACTCCGGGTTCAGATAATGCTCGACGTACAACACCAGTCGCTCATCGATCCGCCGCACGCGGCAGATCTGGATCACGCTGGACAGCGCAGGCAATTGCAGCAATCCGCAGATTGCGGCCGACGCCGGCTGCAGACGTGCAGAGATCACCTGAGTGGCTGGCACCCGCCCCTGCGCCTGAACCATGGCGTGGAAGTGACTGCGACGCATCAGGTCGTAGGCCAGGCGTGGCGGCGAGGTGAACCAGCCGCGACGTTCTTCTCGATAGATCAGCCCTTGAGCCTCGAGCTGCACCAACGCCTCGCGCAGGGTGATCCGCGTGGTGTCGAAGACTTCGCTGAGCTTGCGTTCGGCGGGCAACTTGCTGCCCGGCGGCAACAGACCGTGCTCGATCTGCTCCTGCAGGGCATTGCAGATGGTCGTCACCGCTCGAGGCACATCTTGGCGCATTGCGTTACCTATCTGGACTAGACCAGCGCTATTTGGGGGCAAGGTCTACAGCCGAATGGCCCGTTTCAGTGCTCTAGAGCCTAGGCAGCGTAGATGACTGTTGCGTGACAATCCAGCGCCAGGCGCTTGCAAAGCCTGCTTTGAAAAAGACTTTAGCCTTTTCAGATCAGGCACTTGAGCATGGTCTACGCTTACTTCACAGCCGTACCTCACGCCTGCGCTTTCACCAGCAAAAGTCGGTCCAGACACGAAAATGTCATGTAACTGGCCTAACTTGGCTCAGGTATTGCTGATCTAGACCAACTTACCAGGCATACCCACAAGACGTACCCACCCGCAACGAACACTTCGCCGACCCTTTCCAAGTCAATGTCGAGAAGTGCACGAAGGAGCTTCGAATGAAACACCTTTTGCTGGCATCACTCCTGGGTTCGGCCATTGCGCTGAGCACATCCGCCATGGCCGCGGACACCGACCTCAAGACGCTGGAAGCCGCGGCCAAGGCCGAAGGCGCCGTCAACAGCGTGGGCATGCCCGACGATTGGGCCAACTGGAAAGGCACCTGGACCGACCTCACCGCCAAATACGGTCTGGTGCACATGGACACCGACATGAGTTCGGCACAGGAAGTGGCCAAGTTCGACGCGGAAAAAGACAACGCCAGCGCCGACATCGGTGACGTGGGCGCCGCTTTCGGCCCGATCGCAACAGCCAAGGGCGTGACCCAGCCATACAAACCGTCCACCTGGGATCAGGTTCCAGACTGGGCCAAGGACAAGGACGGCCACTGGGCACTGGCTTACACCGGCACCATCGCCTTCATCGTCAACAAGAAGCTGCTGCACGGCTCCGACGTGCCGAAATCCTGGGCTGACCTGAAAACCGGCAAATACAAGGTCACCATCGGCGACGTGAGCACGGCGGCACAAGCGGCCAACGGCGTACTGGCCGCAGCGATCGCCATGAAAGGCGACGAGACCAACATCGCCCCCGGCCTGCAACTGTTTACCGAACTGGCCCAGCAGAAGCGTCTGGGGATCAACAACCCGACCATCCAGACCATGGAAAAAGGTGAAGTGGAAGTCGGCGTGGTCTGGGATTTCAACGGCCTGAGCTACAAGGCCAAGATGGCCAACCCGGATGACTATGTGGTGCTGATCCCGTCCGATGGTTCGGTGATTTCCGGCTACAGCACCATCATCAACAAGTACGCCAAACACCCGAACGCCGCCAAGCTGGCGCGTGAATACATCTTCAGCGATGCCGGCCAGATCAACCTGGCCAACGGCAACGCTCGTCCGATCCGCGCCGAACACCTGACGCTGCCGCCTGAAGTACAGGCCAAGCTGCTGCCGAATGAGCAGTACAAGGGCGTGACGCCAATCAAAGATGCCGCAGCGTGGGAAAAAACTTCGAAAGCCCTGCCGCAGCAGTGGAACGAGCAGGTCATCGTCGAGATGCAGTGATCCCCGGATGGCGCTTCGCGAATGAAGCGCCATTTCCTAATGCAACATGTCCCCGTGGGAGTGAGCTTGCTCACGAAGGGTGCGGAAACTTAAAACAACTTCAGCGCCTGAACGGCCGTCTTCGTGAGCAAGCTCACTCCCACAGAGGACCGTATTTGCTGCGTAACAGTGCGGCGTCGAAAACGGGGCGAGATATCGCACAGAGGATCTACGCCAGTCTTGCAACACCCAATTCGCACACCCCGGAGATGCCATGAAACACAACGTCATCCTGATCCTGCTGGACGGCCTGAGTTACAGCGTCGCGCAGCATGCGATGGGGCATCTGCTGGCTTACCGGAACGCGGGCCGAGCCGCCTTGTACAAGCTGGAATGCGAGTTGCCAGCGCTGTCCCGACCGCTTTACGAATGTATCCTGACCGGCGTCGCGCCGATCGACAGCGGCATCGTGCACAACCATGTGTCGCGCCTGTCCAGTCAGCGCAGCGTCTTCCACTATGCCGCGGCTTCCGGGCTCACGACTGCCGCAGCGGCCTACCATTGGGTCAGCGAGCTGTACAACCGCAGCCCGTTCATCGCAGCCCGTGATCGACACACCGACGACGCCGACCTGCCGATCCAGCACGGTCATTTCTACTACGTCGATCACTACCCCGATTCCCACCTGTTCGACGACGCCGAGCACCTGCGAACAGCACACCAGCCGAACTTCCTCTTCATTCACCCGATGAACATCGACGATGCGGGCCACAAGCACGGCCTCGACACCCCGCAATACCGCAACAGCGCGCGCTCGGCCGATGTCATCCTCGCCGAATACCTGCAGCGCTGGCTCGACGCCGGGTATCAAGTGCTGGTGACCGCCGACCACGGCATGAACAACGACCGCTCGCATAACGGCATTCTCCCTGAGGAGCGCGAAGTGCCGCTGTTTGTCATCGGTGATGCGTTCAGCCTCGATCCCGGCGCGCAGCCGAAGCAGACCGAGCTCTGCGGAACCGTGTGCGAACTGCTCGGCGTCCCCCACGACAAACCTGTTTGCAGAGAGGTGCTCAAGTGAATTCACAGAGTCGCGGCAAATGGCTGGGGCTGTTGTGCCTGGTGCCCTTTGCGGTTTTCTTCATCGCATTTCAGATCGCCCCGCTGGCCTGGGTCGCGATCAACAGCCTGCACTCGGACGCGGGCTGGGGCCTGGACAACTTCATCAAGGCATTCAACTCACGCTTCTATCGCCAGGCGATGCAGTACAGCCTGGAGATCAGTTTCTGGTCGAGCCTGATCGGCATCGTCATCGCGATTCTCGGCAGCTACTCGCTGCGCAAGGTGCCAGGGCGGCTGCGGGATTTCGTCAGCGCCTTCGCCAACATGACCAGCAACTTTTCCGGCGTACCACTGGCCTTTGCGTTCATCATTCTGCTGGGCTTCAACGGCGCGCTGACGCTGATTCTGAAACAGGCTGGCATCATCGATGACTTCAACCTGTACTCGAAGACCGGCCTGATCATTCTCTACACCTACTTCCAGATTCCCCTGGGCGTGTTGCTGTTGTACCCGGCCTTCGACGCGCTGCGTGAAGACTGGCGCGAATCGGCTTCGCTGCTGGGTGCCAGCGGCTGGGATTTCTGGCGACATATCGGCATTCCGGTGCTGACCCCTGCCCTGCTCGGCACCTTCGTGATTCTGCTGGCCAACGCGCTGGGCGCCTACGCGACGGTCTATGCGCTGACCACCGGCAACTTCAACGTCTTGCCGATCCGCATCGCGGCCATGGTCGCAGGTGACATCAGCCTGGACCCGAACATGGCCAGCGCCCTGGCGATGATTCTGGTGGGCATGATGACCCTGGTGACTATCGTCCATCAGTGGCTGTTGAAGAGGAGCTACCATGTCTCGCGCTGAACGCGGCCCGGTCGGGCTTTACCACCGCGTGGTGGTGTACATCCTGTTCCTGATTCTGCTGGCGCCACTGCTGGGCACCTTCGTCTACTCGATCGCCACCAGTTGGTCGGCGACCATTCTCCCCGCCGGGCTGACCTACAAATGGTACGTGGCGCTGTGGAGCGACCCGCGCTTTTTGATGGCGTTCGCCCAGTCGCTGCTGGTCTGCGTTGGCGCGCTGATCCTCTCGGTGGTGCTGATCCTGCCACTGCTGTTCGTGGTGCATTACCACTTCCCGAAACTCGACGCGCTGATGAACATCCTGATCCTGCTGCCGTTCGCCGTACCGCCGGTGGTGTCGTCGGTGGGCCTGTTGCAACTCTACGGTTCGGGGCCGCTGGCGATGGTCGGTACGCCGTGGATTCTGATCGGTTGCTACTTCACCGTGGCGCTGCCGTTCATGTACCGGGCGATCACCAACAACCTGCAGGCGATCAATCTGGTCGACCTGATGGACGCCGCGCAGTTGCTCGGCGCCAACACGTTTCAGGCGGCATTTCTGGTGGTGCTGCCCAACCTGCGCAAAGGCCTGATGATCGCCCTGCTGCTGTCATTCTCGTTCCTGTTCGGCGAGTTCGTGTTCGCCAACCTGCTGGTGGGCACGCGCTACGAGACGCTGCAGGTTTACCTGAACAACATGCGCAACAGCAGCGGCCACTTCAACAGCGCGCTGGTGATCTCCTATTTTCTCTTCGTGTTGCTGCTGACCTGGGCGGCCAACCGACTGAACAAGGACAAAGACTGATATGAGCTTCGTCACTGTCGAAAACCTGCAAAAGAACTACGCCAGCACCGCAGTCTTCAGCGATATCAACTGCGAGATCAACCAGGGCGAATTCGTCACCCTGCTCGGGCCCTCCGGCTGCGGCAAATCCACCCTGCTGCGCTGCATCGCCGGACTGACTTCGGTCACCCGCGGCAAGATCTTTCTCGATGGCAAGAACATCGTTCCGGTGTCGCCGCAGAAGCGTGGGATCGGCATGGTATTCCAGAGCTATGCGCTGTTTCCCAACATGAACGTGGAGCAAAACGTCGCGTTCGGCCTGCGCATGCAGAAGGTCAGCGCCGACCAAACCCGACAGCGTGTGGCCGAGGTGTTGAAACTGGTTGAGCTGAGCGAACTGGCCAAGCGTTACCCGCATCAGATGTCGGGCGGACAATGTCAGCGCGTTGCGTTGGCGCGTTCGTTGGTGACCCGTCCGCGCCTGCTGTTGCTCGACGAGCCGCTGTCGGCGCTCGATGCGCGGATTCGCAAACACCTGCGAGAACAGATTCGCGCCATTCAGCAGGAACTGGGCCTGACCACGATTTTCGTGACCCACGACCAGGAAGAAGCACTGACCATGTCCGACCGGATCTTTCTGATGAATCAGGGCCGGATCGTGCAGAGCGGCGACGCGGAAACTCTGTACACCGCGCCGGTCGATGCGTTCGCCGCAGGCTTCATCGGCAACTACAACCTGCTCGAACCCGACGCCGCCAGCCGCCTGATGCAACGCCCGATCAACAGCCGCGTGGCAATCCGTCCGGAAGCGATTCAACTGAGCCTGACCGGCGCCCTGGAAGGCGAAGTGCGCAGCCACAGCCTGCTGGGCAACGTGATCCGCTACCGCGTCGAAGCGCGGGGCGTGGAATTGATCGTCGACGTGCTCAACCGCTCGGCCAACGACTTGCACCCCAATGGCAGGCGCGTCACCCTGAACATCGAAGCGTCGGCGCTGTGTGAGGTCGCTTGATCCCACGCCGGACAACCTGCAAGAGCGCGCTTACCCACGAATGCGTTCTTCAGTTGATGAATATAAACCTGATACACCGCGAACGCGGGCAAGCGCGCTCCTACCTGGATTGCGTACGTATCAACACAGAGGACAGCGGCAATGCCTTTAGCCATTTTCGACTTGGACGAAACCCTGATTCACGGCGACTGCGCCAGTCTGTGGAGCGAGCAGATGGGCCGTTTGGGGTGGGTCGATCCTGAGTCGTTCATGAAAAAAGACCATGAGCTGATGGAGGCTTACAGCAAGGGCGATCTGGCGATGGAGGACTACATGGCCTTCAGCCTGGAGCCGATGATCGGCCGCACGCGCGAAGAAGTGGAGTTTCTGGTGGGCCCCTGGGTGGAGGACTTCATCGAACCGATCATCTTCAGCGACGCCACCAAAGCCATCGCCGAACACCGCGCCGCCGGTGACCGCATCCTGATCATCTCCGCTTCGGGCGTGCACCTGGTGCGGGCCATCGCCGAACGCATCGGCGTCGACGAGGTGTTGGCCATCGATCTGGACATCGCCCACGGCGTTTACAGTGGCAAGACCAAAGGCGTGCTGACCTACCGCGAAGGCAAGATCACCCGCTTGCTGGAATGGCTGGATCAGGAAGGCGAAAACCTAGAAGGCGCGAGTTTTTACTCCGATTCGCGCAATGATTTGCCGCTCTTGCAGAAGGTCGATTTTCCTCATGTGGTCAATCCGGACCCTGTGCTGCGTGAGGCTGCGACAAAGGCCGGGTGGCCGATTCATAGCTGGAAATGAACCGTTAGAACTGTATCCCGACCCGTCCGAAACGGCCTGACCAACGGTAGCAAAACCTGTCATTTCTGACAGTAGGCAAATATCCCCACGCGGCGCTCAATGACTTCTGCGATCAACCGACAGGAGTCTACCGCGATGGCAACCACACCCCTGAACACCTCCCCCTCTTCTGCTTCGACCTTCGCTGCGGTCCCTCCCGAAATACCGGGCGCCAAGCAGATAATCGGTCCGCCCGCCGATCCCGAGCTGGACCCGTTCGGCTTATGGGGGGTCAACCGGGCGGCGGCGGCGGAGAACTTTCCCAATAACGGGCTGCAGGTGTACATCGAGAAATGGGGCCGCATGAGCGTAGGCGACAGGGTTAGCGTACGGCTGGACGATACCGAGGTGAACAGTGAGCTGATCCAGCCTGGCGAAGTGGATCAGCGCCTCACCACCTTCGTCCCGTTCAGCAACCTGGACGCCGCGCCGTGGAGAAAAACCCTGCACTACACAATCAAACGCCTGGGTCAGGTTGAGGAAAGCTCGGTACCGATCAGCATCTACGTCAAACTCGATCGTCCCGGCGGCCGGGATGAGGACGGCAGTATCCCGGGCCATACGGAACTGAAATTCTCCCTACCCGCGGACATCGTCCGAGGTGGCGTAGACGCCGACGCTGCCAAAGCAGGCGTGCGCATCACCATTGATCCGTATCCGAACATGACCTGGCGCGACATCATCAAGGTGTCCTGGGGCGGGCACTTCATTTTTCACGAGGTGCAGGAGGACGAAGTCGGTAATGCGTTGGTCGTCATCGCCGACGAAGCCACCATCGTGGCGGCTGGCGACTCGGGGCCGAATGGTCTGGCGGTGACCTATGAGGTCTACGACCTGGTGGAAAATCGGTCTGAAGACTGGGCCAAGGAAACTCGCGTCAACGTCGATGCGGGCAATTCACGCCTGGAAGCGCCGTTCGTGAAAGATACCCCCCGAGACACTCTTGATCTAGATAAGCTTGGCGATAACCCGGCCGTGGTCCAGGTCGTGGCCAGAAACAGAGCCCTGATGGGCATGTTGAGCGAGGAGGAGCAGCGCGAGGAGAACAAGAAGGCTGAGGATGAGAAGACGCGCATCATCGCTTCGCTGTCTACCGCTTCACTGGGTCTGGCGAACCTGGACGACGTGATGAGAATCAACGCCGATTACGCCGAAGGCGATCAGATCATCGTGAGGCTGCAGGGCACCACGCTGGAAGGCGCCGTGGTTGACCATGAAGAGCCTGCGGTCGCGTACGATTACGGTCGTGTCTACGAGATCCCGGTCGATAACCTGATCGTCCGTTCGTTGGCCAAAACCCAAGTTGTGTTTTCCTACCGTGTGCTGCACCAGGACGGAACTGAATCGATATCCAAAGGTGCATTCATTCAAGTAGTGGGTGAGCCGGAACGGCTGGCAGCACCGATTGCCAGGGACCTCGAACAAGGCGCAATCGATCCTGATCTGCCACGCACCACCATTGAAATCCCGTGGGACGATAGCATGGAGGCTGGCGACGTAATCATCCTGCGCTGGATCGGCAGCCGACCTGATCACTCTGTCTATGATCCGGAGTTGCCGCTCAAATTCATCTCGCGCGGAGACGCCCAAGACAAACTGCCGATCCTCATGGTGGTCGAAGGTAGCCACCTCAAGACCATCGAAGGCGGTACGCTGGAACTGTACTATCAGCTTGAAAAAGAAATCGGCGGCTCCAGCGTTCTGCGCGAATCCGTGCACCTGCCTCTGATACTGGTAGGCGAGCCCAGAGCCGAACTGGATGCGCCTATCGTGTCGAACGTGGTGAACGGCGTGATGGACCCCGACGTTGAAATCGCAACGCTGACCGTGCCGCCGTACAGGGGCATGGTCGTTGGCGATGAGGTGTTCCGTCAGTGGGAAGGCAGCAAAACCGGCCCGGATGAAGACCCGGACTCTGTGATGGTCAACTCACGGTTAGTCGGCAACCCCATCCCCTTCGACATCAGGGGCAGCAGGTTCATCAAGCCCAACGAAGGCGGCGACGTGGCGGCCTCCTATTGGGTGATCCGCGCAGGCAACACGCGCAGCGATTCGAACTTGACCACATTCAGCGTCGGCGCACCGGTGCCGCTCGATCCGCCGACCATCGGCAGCATCACCGACAGCAAAGGCGAAGTTCCAGAGGACGGCGCTACCGTTGACAGGTCACTGAACGTGACGGGCAAAGCCGCGGCGAACCGCGAGGTGGACATCTTCGATGGCTCGGTCAACCTTGGAATGGTAACGGCCAACGCTAACGGAGACTGGAGCAAGCAGATCGACGATCTGGCCGTAGGTGCGCATGTGATCTGGGCCAGAGCCCGATACGGGGATCAGGCGCAGTCCGAGAAGCGAAATCTGACCGTTATCGCGCTGGTCACGCCTACCATCAGCAACGTCAAGGACTCCAAAAATGTCGAGATTCCTGACAACGGCGCTACCTTCGATACCAGCGTGACGCTGACGGGCAATGCCTCGGCAAACCTTGCGGTGCGGATTCTCGACGGCGCTGTCGACAAAGGCACCGCGACGGCCAGCGCCAGCGGGACCTGGACGCACACTGTGGATGGTCTGAGCGCCGCAGCGCACTCCTTCACCGCCCAAGCGCTGTATGGCAGCGGCGAGGTGTCAGCGGCACATCGGCTCACCGTGTTGGCGGCGGCCGGCCCGGTCATCACCAGCGTCAAGGAAACCAGGGAAGGCGAAGACGGCGGCGGCGACATTCCAGAAGGCCAGACCCGGGTGGCTTACAACGTGACCGTGAGCGGCACGGCGGCAGCCAACCAGAAGCTGGATATCTTCGATAACAACCTTAACAAAGGCGAGGTGACCGTCGATGGGACGGGCAACTGGACCAAGGATCTCCCCGCCTTGAGCTTTGCGAAACACAGCATTACGGCCAAAGGCAAATACGGGGACAACCCAGTCTCGCCTGCGCGAACCTTCACGCTGGTGCGAGGCACAATTCCGACCATCGACACCGTGGCCGACTCCAGCACCCCCAATATCCCGGACCACGGTTCCACGACCGAAACGGAACTGACCCTGAGCGGCGCGGGCAGCGCCGGCAGACGAGTCGAAATCCTGGACAACGGCGACCACCTATACAACGTGACCCCGAACGGCTCGGCAATCTGGACAGCCAGGATCCCCGCACTCACCGTCGGCCCTCATACGCTCCTGGCCCGCGCGCGGTACAGCGACAGACCCCAGTCCAGCGAGCGCCATGTAACGGTGGTTCAGGTCACGAAGGTCGACATCACCAGCGTCAAAGACTCCCAAGGCGTAGAGATTCCCGACGGCGGCACGACCGTAGAGACGGCAGTGACCATCGCCGGGACTGTCACCTATTCCTGAGTCAAGACAGCCTGGCACCCACCCGAGGGGCAGCAATTGCCCCTTTTTACCGCTGCGTTGGCAGGCATGTGACGGTAGAAGAAAGATTTCAAAGGATCTGCACCCGCTTAAGGAAACCATTCATGAAACGCTTCCCAGTGATCTCACATTACGCGCCGAACCGGTATCCCTTTACGTTGGCGCTGGACTCACTCTTGATCCCCTACATCGTGGACCCGGTCGAGGACGGCGACGGCGGCCTCAACATACAGGCTCGCGATGACCAGCCCGACGGCATATTGACCTTCGTGGACCCCTGGTGGGACATGTCCGTGGGCGATCACATCGATATCTTTTGGGGTAGCGAAACGAATGCGGTTGCACAGCGGGACGTCGGTCCAGACGACATCGATCAGCGGCTGTTTTTTTTCCTGGATGTTTCGCTGATGAAGCCAGGCTGGGTCGAGAGCGTTTATTACCGGCTCACACGCACGGGTTCGACGACGCCGGAAGATTCATTGCCGTTGCGGATACTGATCAAGCTCGATCGGCCGGGAGGCGTGGACAAGGATCCGCATTTGCCCGGTCACTCGGAACTGGCCATCCCGGGTTTGCCTCAG
Source organism: Pseudomonas bohemica (assembly GCF_002934685.1). Lineage (GTDB taxonomy): Bacteria > Pseudomonadota > Gammaproteobacteria > Pseudomonadales > Pseudomonadaceae > Aquipseudomonas > Aquipseudomonas bohemica. The sequence goes on along the minus strand of NZ_NKHL01000101.1, from coordinate 45,675 downwards.
GATGTGATCGACAATGGCGTGGGTGCCGAGTGGGCCGCACGAGGCGTCCCGGTGCAGATTGCCGCCTACCCCAATCGCACCGCCCGCGACACCATCGACCTGCGCTGGGGCGATATCCCCTTGAGGCATCGGGTCACGGCTGCCGAAGCCGCGGGCATGGACCCGGTCGTGATTGACGTGGATCATGCAACCATTATCGCGGCCGGGGATTCTGCCGCGCTGGCGGTGAAATATCAGGTGTTTGACGAGGTATTCAACTATTCGGTGCCGTGGTCGCAACAAACCACTGTTCCCGTGGATGCAGATACCTCCTTTCTCGATGCACCGTTGATCAAAGAGGTGAACAACGCAGGCATTATCGATCTCGGGCAACTGAGTGACAGCAACGTCACTGTGCAGATCGAAGCCCGGCCCCCTGACTTCAGTACCGGCGATACCGTCACCCTGACCTGGGTGGGAACGCCCGCTGCTGGCGCCCCCTTGGTTTACACCAAGTCGGTCATTCTGGACGACGTGCCGTCTATCCTGGAGATCGAAGTGCCCAATGCTCAGGTCCGGGCGATCAATGGTGGCCGGGCCCAGGCAACTTATGTGCTGACCAAGGCCGTCGGTAACCCGCTGTCTTCCAAACGCGCATTCGCCAGCGTCAGCGGGCAGATTCCGCTGCCGGCACCCGAGGTGCTGGAGTCGGTCGGCAATACCCTGGATCCGACGCTGGAGCGGGCCCACGTGATCATTCCGGTCTACGAGGCCATGGCCAGCGGCGATCTGATCGACATGTTCTGGCACGGCACCCTGCAGAACGGCACGCCGCACCGGTACGAAGCAAGTCACATTGTGACGGCCAGTGAAGTGGGCGAGGTCATTTACATCGGTGTGCCCGAGCAGGACATCGCCATTCTGGCCAACGGGAGGCGGAGGTAAGCTACCGGGTCTCCAACGATGCTCGCCCGCCGGCCAATATCCGGGTGTCAGACCCCCTGCGCCTGAGCGTTGCCCCGCGATACGCCGAGTTACCTGCACCAACGGTGGCTGAGGCGCCCGAGGGCGTACTGGACCCGGAATCGGTGCCCGTACACGCAACCTTGTGGGTGCCTTACACCGGCATGGCGGCGGGCGATTACCTGATCTGGTACTGGCGAGCCGAAACTCCGGATGGCACTTTCCAGGACTCGATCCCCATTACCCACCCGATCGCTGGCCAGCCCATCAGTTTCTACATCCCGCGGCAACTGATCGAGCCGAGCCTGAACACCATCGTCCAGGTGTTCTACAGCGTCCGGCTGGCCGGGACCGATACTTACCGTTATTCACAGGTACTGGACCTGACCATCGGCACGCTCATCGGCGAGTTGCCGCCACCCCAGGTACTTCAGGCCAACGGTACGACGCTCGACCCGATGCAGGCCCTGAACGGCGCCACAGTGCGCGTACGCTACGCCAGCATGGACCCCGAGGACGTCATCACCCTCACCTGGCTGGGCACCCCCGGCGCGGGCTCACCGCCAGACCAGCAGATGCCTGGGTCTGCCAGCGGCGAGATCGACTTCCAGATTCCCGCCACTGTCGTCGGCGCCAACATCGGTCAGCAGGTCAGCGTGGTGTATCTGGTCAGGCGCTATGTCACCGAACGGCAGTCCGATTTTCTGATGCTCGACGTGACCGCCATTCCCGACAGCCAGCTACCGGCGCCGATCATCACCCAGGCCGATGCGCAAACGGGGGTGCTGAACCTGGCAACCTTTGCTGGCAACGCGACAACCACCGTGGCCCCATGGCCATTCTTGGTCACGGGCCAACGGGCCTGGCTACGCCTTGAGGGTGAAACCGAGAGCGGCGGCCCGCACTCGATCGTGCTGCTCGATGGCGCTGAATTAACCGGCGCGCAAGTCGGCGCCGGCCTGTCCGAAACCGTGTTGCGCACCGAGCTTGAAAAGCTGGGCCAGGACACGACACTGCGCGTGATCTGCAAGGTAGCGTTCAGCGGTCTGTTCGATGAGCCCAGTGCCCTGCCCTTCCCGTTAACGATCTATGAATTCAAGCTGCACCATGACTGGGTGACGCCGATCATCGTCAGCGTCATGGACTCCGGCGGCGAGGTGGCCGAGGGGGGGACGACGTTCGAGGTAAATCTTACGCTCAGTGGCACCGGCACGCTTGACACCGAACTGGAGATTCTCGACGGCACCAACCGTCTCACCACCACTCGGACCGATTTGAACGGCGTGTGGACGGTTGAACTGACCAACCAATACCCCAAAGGCTACAGCATCACGGCCAAGGCCCTGGACGGCAGCGGCTTGGCATCGTCACCGCGCACGTACCAGGTGTTGGCCAACCTGACACCGAGGATCGAAGAGGTGCTGGATACCCGAGGCTCGGTAAGCAATAACGGGACGACCGTCGATACCACGCTCACTGTACGCGGCAACGCCAGCCCCGATCAGCGCATCGAACTGCTCGATGGCACGACCTCAATTGGCGAAGCGGCGACGGACTTCCTGGGCGCCTGGTCGCGACCGGCTTCCGGCTTGACTGTGGGCACCCATTCCTTCAAGGCCAGAGCACTGTATGGCACCCGGCCCGAGTCGACGGCCTGGAACGTGATCGTTGCCCAAGCCGTTGCGCCGACCATCAGCAGCATCCGGGAGAACGATGGCGATGAAATTGCCCCGGACGGATTTACCGTGGACACCTCTGTCCTCCTCACGGGCAACGCCAATGCCGATCTTGAGGTAGAGATATTCGACGGCAGCTTGTCCAAGGGCAAAGTCCGGGTCGACGCCAGCGGCGTATGGACATTGCCTCTGGGCAGTTTGTCTGTCACCGCCCACTCCATCACAGCCAAGGCCCTGTATGGCGCTGGAGCTTCATCGGCGCCGCGCAGGTTCACTGTTGTCGCGTCGGTCAATCCGACCCTCACGGCCGTAGTCGATCCACAGGGCGCACCGGTGGCCGTCGGGAGCTCGACCTATGCCAACAGTGTGACCGCATCGGGCCAGGCATCGATCTATCAACAGGTTGAGGTTTTTGACGGCCCGGACTCCAAAGGTACAGCGACCGCGAACGCCAGCGGCGCCTGGTCTCGCGCTGTCAGCGGCTTGCAGGTGGGCGCGCGTTCACTGACCGCCAAGGCGCTGTACGCGAACAACCCCGTTTCGGCGCCATGGGGCTTTACGGTTAAGGCCGCGGTGGTGCCAACGTTAGTCAGCGTGCGCGATTCACGGGCAGAAATCGGTAATGGCGGCTCGACTACCGAGACCTCGGTCACGGCATCGGGCAAGGCCGCGCCTGACGAGCAGGTGCAGGTGTACGACGGGGCGACATCCAGGGGCAATGCGCCGGTCAATGGCGAAGGTGACTGGCGGCATGTGGTGTCGGGGCTGGCGCTGGGCTCGCACAGCCTCAAGGCGGTGGCGCTGTATGGGAGCGGGCCAGAGTCGGGTACGCGGTCGTTTACGGTCAGATCACCGATACCTGACTTTGTGCTGGATCGCTCCAACGTCAACTTGAACGGCAAGGTCTATGTGCTCCCTGGCTATCCGAATCACGATCCCGCGCCTTGGCCAGGTGGCACCACTTACACCCGCAGGCCCAGCAGCGGTGTTGCTCCCTACAGCTACAGTTCGAGCAATGCAGCAGTGGTCAAGGTAGACGGCAATGGAACGATCTATTCTCGCGGCAACGGCAGCGCCACGATTACCGTCAGAGATGCCCAGGGCCGCTCCGGGACTTACAACGTTGGTGTCAGCGGGGTGATTCAAGTGCTGGGACTTGGGAGGTCAACTTATAGCAATGCAACGAGTGCCGCCGCCAGTCGAGGCAAACGGATACCGAGCCATAACGAATTGAATGAGATTGCCGCTGCTTACTCGGGCCGTTGGCCAATGGGTAATGCTCTGTATTGGTCAACCACGCCAGGAGCTGGCCTGTGGACGCTGCGCTGTAAAAACCTGGTGACCAGTGGCTGGCAGGACGTGAAATACAAGAGCGTTTTTGGTGACGTCAACTCCCTGAACGTCGTTGCCATCTAAACAAACCCACTGAGCGATTCATCGCTCAGTGGGCCCTTCATCACGCGTTGTTTCACCAGCTATAACGCAACCCGACATTAGCGCCGAACGGCTGCTCGATGTGTTTGCCATTGCCGTAGTCGAAATCGGCATGCAGTTGCAGGTTATCGGAGAACGCCACCGCGACACCCGCGCCCAGCTCGCCACGGGAACCGGACAGGTCGTTGTTGAACACGTTGTTATTGACCTGCACTTCATTCTTCCTGGCGAACTCATGCACCCCCGCCACGCGCACATAAGGCTGCACGACCTTGCCGTCACTCAGCGTGAAGTTGCGCCCGGCCGTCACGCCGACCTTGCCCAACAGCGAACGGGTGCGATCGCCTTCGGCCTGGAGGTCGTTGTTCAAGTGGTAATCCTTGCCCTGGATGACCACGGCAGAAAGCTGGGTGAAGGGCTCGATGAAATAACCGTTGTCGAGTTTGATATGACGGCCGAATTCGACCGAACCACCCACGCCGGTGTTGTCGTAATCGCCCTTGGCGCGTGTGCCGTCACTGATGCTGACTTTTGAGTCGTTGCGAAAGCGGTTGGCCTTGACGACGCCGTCGAAGTAATACCCGCTGTCCTGGTCCATCCAGGTGGTGTAGAGGCCAGCGTAGTAACTCTTGACCGTGCCGGAGGTGCCATGGTTGAGGTTCAGATCCGAGGTGCTATGACCTGCCAGCACACCCACCAGCCATTGGCCGTCGCCAACCGGCAACGGCGCATCGGCGCCCAGGGAGAAGCCTTGCTGGGTCTGCTGATAGCCCACGCCCGAGGAATCGCTCACGTTGTACTTGTTGCCATAGGTGCGCAACCAGCCACCGGCCTTGCCGCCATTGAAGCGCAGCTCGCCCATGCGGCTGCGCAGCGACGTCAGCTCGCCGTACCAAACCGTAGGCGCGGTATTGAACAGGGCCAGGACCGATTGGGTACCAGGGCTGATGGTGCGGGTGCTTGGATCGAGGAACCAGTCCGATCCTCCACTGCCATTGGCGCTGGACGCAAGCTCGTAAGAATAAGCGCCCACGTCCACGGCACGACCGCCGGCCAGGGCGAAGGTCGCGTCGCCGCTTGCCGTACGCACCACGTTCAAAGGCTCGGGGGACACCGGATCGACCCCGGAGCCTGCGATCAGCAAGGTATGACTGCCTGTCGCGGAACCGGTGACATTCAGCGTGTCGTGCTGGTTAGTGGCGAAGTCGGCATCCATGATGAAAGTGCCGTTCCCGGAGAGTGTGCCGACATTGAGCTGGTAAAACTCATTGGCCGCGCCGAATTTCACTGCACCATCGTTCAACGCCAGCGAGTTGACGCTGTTGTTGCCCGCCATGTTCCAGACCGAAGCGTCGCCAATGGCCAAGCTGCCGACATTGTTCAGATTGCCGGTGAACGCCGAATCGCGCTGCAGCGACACCGCACCGGTGCCGTCGATGGACGTGACATCGCCGGTCATGGCACTGGCGTCGAGGCTGACGTTGTTGCTGCGTACATTGCCGTTGAGGACCGAGCCGTTGCCCAGGAAGATCTCCCCCAAAGCGTTTTCCGAAGTGATGTCGCCTTTGAGTGAACTGGCATCCAGAGTTACGTGATCACTGCCATTCACATTGCCCTCCAGCAGAGAGCCCTGCGCTAGCGCGATTACGCCAGCAGCGCTCGCTGAGGTGATATTCCCGATCATTGAACTGCCGTCCAGGCGCACGTTATTGCTGCCGATAACGTCGCCCTCCAGGACCGAGCGGTTGCTCAGTAATACCGAACCCGCATTCCCCACACTGACATCGCCGGTCAGCCGACTGGCGTCGAGGTCAAGCGTGCTGATTCCGGTCACCGAACCCGTCAGCACCGATCCATTCTGCAGCGACAAATTGCTCGCCGGGCCGGTGGAGATCACGTTGGCATTCATCGAACTGGCATCCACGGTGATCTGATCGGCACCGGTCACATTGCCATTCAGCGTCGAGCCGTTGCGCAGCGTGACCACGCCCGTGCCATCTGTGGAAACGATACTACCGGAGAAAGTACTGGCACCGATGTCTACGTTGTTGACGTCGGTAATGTTGCCGGTAAACGCCGAGTTGTTTTGCAATGACAACGTTCCCGAACCGCCATCGGCAACCACAATGTCGCCGCGTATCTGCGATTGATTTAATGCCAGATTGACGGCACTTCCTGGATCGACGTGGATATTGCCCTCAAGTGAGCTGCGGCTTACTTTCATATTGGCTATGGAGTCGCCATAAACTTCGAGGATGTTGCCGTTACCCCCCTTGAGTACGGCATTGTTCGAAATCTGAACGTCGGCATCAACGCCAAAATCAAGGGCGATCGCGGCGCCGTTGATGCCTTCGATACTTGAGTTGTCGAGAATCAGCCGGTTATCGCCGACGCCATTACTATCGGTAATGAGATACACACCGTTCTCGACCCCCTGAATCGTCGAGCCATTGGTAACCACCGCATCACCACCAAAGACATTAAGTCCTGCACTGCCCGCACCGGTGCCTGTAACCTGGGTACCGCTCAACTGCAGGCGACTTAGCCCGGTCACCTGAGCTCCCACGTCAAAGCCTTGAATTGTCGCGCCGGCGACTTGCACCAGTGAGCCACCTGTACTTCCGATAGGCCGATTCACCGAAAGACCAATGAATTCGCCGGCAATATGGGTGTTGGTGATCGTTGCAGTGCTGTTGTTTACGACGACGCCATCGGTAAGCGATTGGACGCTGCCACCCGTGAGATTGAGTATGCCGCCATCATTCAGGGAGATTGCGCGAGTCGTGGCATTGCTGGCATTCAACGTACTTCCCGCACCGGTTACGGAATAATCATCCAGTGATGTCGAGGAGTCGATGTTCAATACATCGCCATTTTCGACGATCGCCGCAGTGGAAAAAGAACTTGCTAACAAGAGTGGGATTGCGCTTAGGACTGCAGCGCGAAGCGGACTTCCGAAATAGTTGAACAATTCAGGGGCCGCAGGGGATATGAGGGTGAGGAGAGGCTTCATGTGCAATTGTCCATGTGAGCTCACGTGAGGTTCCAGAATCAGTCGAAAGACGAAACTCTATAGAGAGAGATCGAGAAACGATGCAGGACGGATCGCTCTAATGTGTAGGACAATTCCTACTAATGCAGTGCAGTTAACTAACCCACCCAGCCGCATATCCGATCGTTATAAACCGTATTGTCCACGTTCACCGGAGTGACCTTCCAAATCGAAATAAGTCAAAGGCGACACCAGCGAACTCACTATTAGCGCGAACAAAAAAGGGGAGAACTCTCCCCTTTCATTGCTTAGGGCCTGGCACTACCCAGAGTCAACTCACAGGTAGGGGCGCCCGCACCCGCTCTTCCCATCCAGACATCAACGTCTGTATTGGCTGAGCTGGCAGGTATTCCATCTATACTCGCGGTGTAACTGATGCTCCCAGTGCCATCACGAAGTGTGATGAGTGGTGGATCGTAAGGCAAATACACCACAAATCCGTTGTTGGCTTGTTCCGGGGTCGGCGTAAATGTGAATTTAAAAGTTGCATCCTGCCCACCGGCGCCTGCCGTTCCCACGAAATCGAATGTGAGCAACTGCCCCGCCAATTTCGGTTCGCCTCCGTCGACCGAAAGCTCTGCCACCCACTCTAACGTTGCGTGACGTCTAAGCGAACCACAGTTCAGCAAACCAAAGTCTGGGTCCAGGTGTAAGAACGTGATTGCAGGCAAGGTCACAGTCATGACCGCCACTTCCACTGGCTGATTACCAGAAAGAACGACGGCGTCATTTACCGAAGGATGCGCAATCGAATAATGGACCGGTATGGCATCGCTGTTGCCGGCTGCTTCGATAACGGCCCACGGAATTGAAAACTCGATCTGGAACTCCGCGTCTTCGCTACCCGTTACAACATAGATGCCCCCGGGAACTGCAGGATCGCCAGAGTCAGGTACTGCGGTACCCGCCCAATACAACTGCACAACATCACCAGGTTTGTAATAGTCGTAGATCAGTACGCTGGCGGTAGCGTCCTCCCCCGCATCTTCAGTGGTCAGTTTGTTAGGCGTCGCGCTCACTGCACCCAAGACAGTGACCAGCTCAAGAGCATCGTTGACTGGCCCCGGGTTTTCGGGATCTGTCGGACCAGGCAAACGCAGGTCGACATTAACCTGGACCGTTGTGGGCTCTGGATAATTCAGATCACCTCGCTCAATACGGTACGTTACGTCTACGGTTTTCTCGCCAGGATCGCCATTCAATAAAACAGTGTAGGGAATCGTCACGAATGTCGGGCCCGTGGCCGCCACGTCACCGCTGACTTCTTGGCCGTCCCAAGTGACTACGATGCGGTCACCGGGCAAGGAATTGGTGTACGCCTCTATCTGTGCCTGCACCCCAGTCCGAGCATCCTCGATATCGATCAGATCATCGCCTGGCGACGGCAGCGCCAAAGGCACTGTCAACGGCTTCAGGTTCGCCGGAGCCGGAGTGAGAACGACCCTGATCGGTTTGTAATTGGAGTCGGGGCCCACGTTGCCGACCCTGTCAGTCAGCTTGTAGAAGAGAAACTTGGGGCCTTCTTGATCACCGATCAAACCGGGCGTCAGCTCGAACGTCACAGGCGTGCTGGTGTCGGCCCGGGTCTGCGTGCCAACGCGTGCGGCGCCCTCGTTGCTTCTGCCAAAATACAATTCGACGACGTCGCCTATCTTGCTCTCACGATAGGCCGGGACAGTGACCAGAACGAAACCGTTAGCGTCCAGGTACTCCTTGGTAATGCCGTCGGACTCGACCTCCTCCGGCAACGTGACCACTGCGCCAGCTTGCCCGGAATTAGGCGCCAGTTGGTCAATATAGATCGGCAGCGGTTCAGATATCGTTCCGTTGCCTTGGACGTTTGCGGTAAAGGTCAGACTATGCCGCCCCGCGCCAAGCGTCGCGTCTACTGGCAAGGTCAGTTGAAGAGGAAATACAGCGGGGTTGATCGGTGTTGTAAACGCGAATTGCGACGGGTGCTGGCGCACATTATCCCAATTCAACCAAACAAGCCCTGCCCGCCCAGGGTCAACCTCAAGGACGAATTGCGGAACCTCGACTTTCAGGATCGTTCCCTGATACTGCTTGGCCAACTTATTAGAGTCATCATCGGCGGTGTCGGGCAGCAGGGGGTTGTCCGCGTGCAGCGTCGGCGCGTTCAAGACCAGGCGTTGGCTCCTCAATGATTGCCGAAGTGCGTTTCGTGCCTGCTGTCCCTTGGACACTTCATCACTTACATTCTCTTTGGTGCTACTCATTGTTCACTTCCTCCTTGAGTGGTCTTCAGTCCATTGGCGACGTACTGCACAATCCGGCCTACGATCCTGCGCCACGTTTCGATTACAACTGGGTTCACTTCTTGAAAAGGTCGAGAAACTTATCCAGCATCCCTGTCGAGGCAGGTTCATCGACGCCAGTCGCCGATGTCTGCACAGCGGAAACAGCGTCCGGACCGCACACCTCGCCCGAGGCGTAGGTTCGTGTGATCTTGACGACATCGGTGCGCGATCGCCCGACCGTGCCGTTGGTTTTATAGAGGGTGTAGCGCGCCGTGGCCGAGCCGTTATCCTCCATCGGCGCGATCAGCGTCTCGAAGGGCAACACCACCTGATCGAAGCCATTGCTCGCTTGCGCAGCGCTCAACGTCGTCGAAAACGTCGCCCCCGCGCCCGGAATCGGTGCACTGCCGTTGAGGTTTTTACAGCCCTGCCAGGCCAGCTCGATGCGATCGCCGGCAGCGAAGTGAGAGTCACCCGCGACTGTCACCGTCACGCCCTCCCACAGCCTGGGCACCGTCCCGCAATTGAGATATCCGTAACGGTCGGCATGGGGGAATGACGGCGCGGGCAGATTGACGATCACCTCGATATTCACATTGACAGCGGTCTCCCCGGACAGCTGCTGGTTGACGCCGTTATCGGTCAGGTAATACACCGGCAATGCAGGATTGATCAGCTCAGACTCGATGACAGCCCAAGGGATGACGAAGGACACGGGCTGACCGGCCATATCGCCTGGCTGAACCGTGTAATCGGCGACCCGGATCGCTGCCCGGCCCCAGAACACCTGCATCCGCTCACCGGGATGCGGATCCTGAAACAGCGCGACGGTGGCGGTCGCATCCAGGCCGAAATCGACGCCGGTCAGGGTATTGATCAGGTTAGAGTTCTGCCCGCGGACTTCCAGCAGTCCCAGGGTGACGTTCAACAGCGCCGGGGCACTGGGATGATCCTGACCGGCGATGGTGAAATCCACCGGCACCGAAACCGGCGTCAGCGCAGGCGTAAGCAAAGTCCCGCGACGTATCGAATAGTCCACTTGCACGGTCATCGGCCCCAGGCCTTTGGAGGTCAGCGTGGTCCAGGGCACGTAGGCGCGCAGCGGGAACCCCGAGGGCACAACGGGGATTTCAGCAAGCTCGGTGCCATCCCAATCGATGACGATGAAATGCCCGACGTCGGCGTTGTCGTAACGATCGATTTCAACCGTGACGCCGCCCTCGTTGGTCGCGCCTTCACGGGCATGCTGGCGATCGATCAGGCCGCGGGCCGACAACGGCACGCGCGCGGGCTTGAGGTTTTCCGGCGGCGGCGTCAGGTCGACCGTAATTGGCGAGAGCTCCGACCGGGGACCGGTATTGCCCGCCAGGTCGCGCAGCGTGTAATACAGATAGCGCGTGCCTTGACCGGATTGCCTGATCAACTGCTCGGCAACCGTGATGATCAATCGGCCGTAATCAATGTCCTCTTGGGTGAACAGCACTTCGCCCTTGACCGGTTCGCCGTCGGGCGGCGGGTTGCTGGCAGTCCAGTACCAGGTCGCGACGTCTTTGGCCCTGATTGCGAACCAGCGAGGCAACACGCATTGCACCTGACCCTCTCGGGTCAGGTATTCGTCCGAGATAATGCCCGCCAACTCGGCGGGGAATATTGCCAGTTGCGGCCGCAGCCCGGCGTCAGGCGGCGTCAGATCGACGGTGACAGTGGTTTTCACCGACTCCTGGGCTTCATTGTTCAATACCGAGATCTTGTACGAGAGTTCGTAGACCCGCTCCTCCAGCAGCCAGTTGGGCACTTGAACGTTTTTGTCACCGGGCGCGATCGGCGGCTCGAAGGTGAAGCGATCCACCTCATTGAAAGGAGATCCGGCAGCCCGCCATGAGAGCACCACGGTGTTGGGACGATCAGGCACAAAAAGCCATGCCGGGATGATGACGTCAAGATCGGCCTGCAGCGCAGTACGCGGCAGCAGCCCTCCAGCCTCTTCGTTGCCGTCATCGTCCTTGAGAATCGCCGGCACCACAGGCGCCGCAAACTCGGCGTTCATGAGCCAGTGGCCGCTGTCGGCGTCTTCACTGTCTAGCTGGAAAACGTTGTCCATGGCAGATCATCCTTGAATCTGAAACGGGCAGCCGGGTCCTCCCGGAGTCAATCTCCAGGTGCACAGCGCGTGGGCTGTCTGCTGCTGAGTTGCGATCGATTAAGCGCCGGTTTTCGCGAGTTGGGTACTGTCAGAAATGACAGGTTTCGCCACCGTTCGTCGGGTGCAGAGCGGCTTTCGAAGCCATGAAACGACTACGGCGTGATCAAGGCGATCACGCCGTAGGGCGGACAGAATGTAGACGAGTGAGGCTCAGGCCAGATCGGGATCGATCACCAACACCACCTTGCCCGACACCTGATTGGTCGCCAGTTCCGCGAATGCCTCTTCGGCCTCGCTGATCGGAAAACTGCGCGCCAGTTGCGGCGTGAGGCGGCCTTCGGTGAACAGCGGCCAGACGTGCTGCCCCAAGTCGCTCAGCAAGTCAGCCTTGAACTGATCGTCGCGGCTGCGCAGGGTCGAGCCGAGGATTTGAATGCGCTTGCCCAGCACCAGGGCCAGATCCAGTTCTGCCTTGCGCCCACCCATCAGGCCGATCAGCACCAGACGCCCGTCAGTGCCCAGCACCTTGAGGTTGAGCGCGGCGTAGTTGGCGCCTACCGGATCGAGAATCACATTGAACGGGGCGAAATCGCTCAAGCCGTCCAGACTCTCATTACGCAGCACCCCGCCTTGGGCGCCCAGCGCTTCGCAATGCGCCAAGCGCTCCGCCGAGCCGACGCTGACCCAGCACGGGCTGCCAAACGCCTTGCACAGCTGAATGGCGGCTGAACCAACTCCACTTGCTCCAGCGTGCAGCAAAACTTTTTCGCCGGGTTTCAGCCCCGCCAGTTGAAACAGGTTCAGCCAGGCCGTTGCATAGACTTCCGGTATCCCCGCCGCTTCGTGCAGTGACATGCCCGCTGGTACCGGCAAGACATGCCGTGCATCGACAACCGCCTCTTCGGCCATCGCCCCGCCTGCAACCAGCGCACAGACGCGGTCGCCGACTTCCCACGACGTACCGGAACCCACTTCGGCGATCACCCCGGAACACTCCATGCCAAGGATTTCCGTGACGCCTGGGGGCGGCGGATACAGACCTGCCCGTTGCAGCAGGTCGGCCCGATTGAGTCCTGCCGCAGCGACCTTGATACGGACTTGCCCTACATCGAGCGTCGGTGACGGCTGTTCAACCCATTCGACATGACCTTCAACGCCTTGCAATGCTTTCACGGTGCCTCCATAGTGAGTCTCGACTGAGCCCGATGTGCTTCATGGCACACGGGCTTTTTGCATTATGCGACCGGGTTTCGCATCAGGTTGTGTGAAATACGTCACGAGCGACGGCAACACAAGGTAGCCAAGCGCAGTCGTTTTCACGGAGCCTGAAAGGAACCGGCGACCTCAAAGACGGCCTAATATGCGTTATCAATTGTCCCCGCGTCGAATCAGCATGAAGCATTTTCTACCCAGCACCACCCTTGCATTTCTCATTGGCCTGGCTGCCCTGCCAATGTCGGCCAGTTCGTTCGCAGCCAACAGCTGGGACAATCTTCAACCTGATCGCGATGAAGTCATTGCGAGCTTGAATGTCGTGGAGCTGCTCAAGCGCCATCACTACAGCAAGCCGCCGCTGGACGACAAGCGCTCGGAAATCATTTATCAAAGCTACCTCAAACTCCTCGATCCTGCGCGCAGCTACTTCCTGGCCAGCGATATCGCCGAGTTCGACAAGTGGCGCTTTCAGTTCGACGATTTCCTCAAGAGCGGCGATCTGAACCCGGGATTCACTATCTACAAGCGCTATCTGGACCGCATCAAGTCGCGTCTGGATTTCGCTCTGGCCCAGTTGGATAAAGGCGTCGACAAGATCGATCTGACCACCAACGAAACCTTGCTGGTCGACCGCAAGGACGCGCCATGGCCGAAGAACGAAGCCGAACTCGATGACCTGTGGCGCAAACGCGTCAAGGACGAAGTGCTGCGCCTGAAGATCGCGGGCAAAGACCCGGCGAAGATTCAGGAAACCCTGACCAAACGTTACAAGAATCAGTTGGCGCGTTTGGGGCAGACCCGCAGCGAAGACATCTTTCAGGCGTACCTCAACACCTTCGCGATGTCCTACGATCCGCACACCAATTATCTGTCGCCTGACAGCGCGGAAAACTTCGACATCAACATGAGTCTGTCGCTGGAAGGCATCGGGGCCGTCCTGCAAAGCGATAACGACAACGTCAAGATCGTGCGCCTGGTACCGGCGGGTCCTGCTGCCAAGACCAAGCAAGTGGCCACCGCCGACAAGATCATCGGCGTCGCCCAGGGCGACAAGGAAATGGTCGACGTGATCGGCTGGCGTCTGGACGAAGTGGTCAAGCTGATTCGCGGCCCGAAAGGCTCGGTCGTGCGTCTGGAGATCGTCCCGGCGAGCAATGCGCCGAACGATCAGACCACCAAGATCGTGTCGATCACCCGCGAAGCAGTGAAGCTCGAAGAGCAGGCGGCCAAGAAGTCCATCCTGCACCTGAATCAGGATGGCAAGGACTACAAGCTGGGCGTGATCGAGATTCCTGCCTTCTATCTGGACTTCAAGGCCTACCGTGCCGGCGACCCCGAGTACAAGAGCACCACGCGCGACGTGAAGAAACTGCTGACAGAATTGCAGTCGGAGAAAGTCGACGGTGTGGTCATCGACCTGCGTAACAACGGCGGCGGTTCCCTGCAGGAAGCGACCGAGCTGACCAGTCTGTTCATCGACAAAGGCCCGACCGTACTGGTGCGTAACGCCGACGGTAAGGTCGACGTGTTGGAAGACGAAAACAGCGGCGCATTCTACAAAGGGCCAATGGCATTGCTGGTCAACCGCCTGTCCGCCTCGGCTTCGGAGATTTTCGCCGGCGCCATGCAGGACTATCACCGCGCGTTGATCATCGGTGGTCAGACCTTCGGTAAAGGCACCGTGCAGACCATTCAGCCGCTGAACCACGGCGAACTGAAACTGACCCTGGCCAAGTTCTACCGGGTTTCCGGGCAGAGCACCCAGCATCAGGGCGTCCTGCCGGACATCGCTTACCCGTCGATCATCGACACCAAGGAAATCGGCGAAAGTGCCCTGCCCGAAGCAATGACCTATGACACCATCAAGCCTGCGATCAAGCCGGCGGTGGATCCGTTCAAACCGTTCCTGGCACAGCTGCAATCGCGTCACGACGTGCGCTCCGCCAAAGACGCCGAGTTCGTGTTCGTCGAGCAGAAGCTGGCACTGGCCAAGAAGCTGATGAGCGAGAAAACCGTCAGCCTCAACGAAGCCGAGCGTCGCACCGAGCACGCCGACATCGAGAACAAGCAGCTGGTGATGGAAAACGTGCGTCGTAAGGCCAAGGGCGAAGAACCGCTCAAAGAGCTGAAGAAAGAGGACGAAGACGCGCTGCCGGTTGACGACGACAAGACCAAACCGGAAGACGATGCGTATCTGGCAGAAACCGGCCGGATTCTCCTCGACTACCTGAGTTTGAGCGGGTCCGTGGCGAAGAAGTGAGGTTGTCGATTCAAGATCGTCATCCATGAAAGAGGACGACGAGATGGCAAAGAGTCATCAGCCAGTCTTGAATCTGTCGTGAAATATAGGGGCTCGGCGCCAAGCGTCGGGCCCTTTTTCTTGGGCGTGCATGTGATCGATACGGCCGTGCTGAGCGTCGAGCCACTCGCGGCAAACTCAGTGCGTCGACTTAGCCCTCTTCTGGATAGTCGAACTCAAACACCCGCACCACTTCGGCGGCGTGCCAGGAGGCGGCGGCGACGCCGTCGGAGGGGCCGGAGAAGCGGTTCAGGCGTTCGGCGCATTCGAAGAAGCCGGTGCGTGGCAGGCGGCTGGCGCCTTGGCTGATGACCAGCGAACTGCGCAATGGCTGTTCGGCACGGGCGTCGAGGGCGGCGAGGTGTTCGAGGGCGGCGGTCAGGGTCTGCATCGCCGGGGTGGGCAGTTGCAGGCGTTCCAGCAAAGCGCGATAGGTCACCAGATGACGCTGCCGACGCGCCAGGGCCAGTTCAGCCAGCAGCGCGTCCCAATGCTGACGGCTGATGCGCACGCTCATGACTCACCTCGCCAGCCGGGCACGCCCAGCTCCCAGGCCAGACTTCTGCGAATGGCCGCATCCGGTTGGCGCGTGCCGTTTTCGATCAGTTCGAGATAGGAAGGACTGATGCCCACAGCCCGCGCCAGCTTGGCAGCGTCAATGCCTTTGGCCTGGCGCAGCGGGCCCAGTTGGTCGAAGGATGGGTAATTGACAGCAGCATCCGAGGCGTCGCCAGGCTGGGGTGCGGGCGCTGTGTATTGTGGACTGGCCGCCCCGGCGGCCTGCAACAACGCCTGATACTGCGCCCACGGCAACACCGCGTACTCTGGCTCTCCATCACGAGAAATAACCTGAAGATCCATACCACCCCCTGTAGGACAAAAAGCCGTTTCTTGTAATCTTTTTTTAGATATTGGCGGCATCTTAACAGCGGATGGGGGGCAAAGGCGTGCGCTCGATCGACAGAGCTCTCTGA
Organism: Pseudomonas bohemica; assembly: GCF_002934685.1. Taxonomy (GTDB): domain Bacteria; phylum Pseudomonadota; class Gammaproteobacteria; order Pseudomonadales; family Pseudomonadaceae; genus Aquipseudomonas; species Aquipseudomonas bohemica. The sequence continues at coordinate 29,682 of NZ_NKHL01000101.1, read as the reverse complement.
AGAACGACGTTTTCCGGGGGTGGGAGGTAGATGACGAAGACAGCGGGTCTGCTCAGCCCGTGTAGCAGCGTGGCTTACGCGGTGACGAACTCAAGGTCATCACCGCTGGGAGGTCGGACTGCTAAGGACTTATGCCCACGACGAGCGTTAATCCTTCTTCTCCTGCTCAAGCAGTTTCGGCGTCTTGGGCAAACGCTCGACCACTGCCAGCTTTTCGGGGTTCTGTCGCTCACGCCAGGCGCGGAAAGCACTGAGTTCGGCCTCGAGATTCTTCATGACCCACGCCAGGACAGCGATGTCGTCGAGCATGCCCAGCCCCGGAATCCAGTCGGGAATGGCGTCCAACGGACTCAGGAAATACATCAGCCCCGCCACCACCGACAGGATTGCCTTGCCGCTAATGGCCCGGTACTCACCGCGCCAGTAAGCCAGGCACAACGCCTGCAGTAGCTTCAGATCGTCCTTGAGCTTGCCCAATCGGTTACCTTCGCTCGCCGCCTTGCCTGCGACCGCGAACAGCAAGGCAGGCAGACGACCCGCCGCCATTAAGCGTTTGGCCATGGGGAGATAACGAATGAAATTCCAGGGTGCTTTCATATTCGCTCCAGCGATACCGATAAAAATCGACCAATTGGTCAATCGCCACTGATGGAAGAACCCAGCCAGGACTTGCAAGCCTGCACGCACGAAAGGTTATCCACACAAATTGTGGATAACCTTGTGAACAGAGCCGCTTTGTGGCCCTGAAACGCCCGTACTATCGAGCTTTGGCTTAGATCGCGCGTTTTTTACTCACATAAAAAAACGCAGAAATTCATTGACTTGAGCATCTGCCGAGGCTATCGGATGCGTATCGAAACCTGACACACCCATCAATAAATCCCGACGCTCGCTCGATTCATCAACGGTATTGGGACTGTAACTGCCCAACCCGGTTCGATTTTTTTTCGACAAAAATGAAAATGCCCCGTCGAGACGGGGCATTTCGTGCAGGCGGTAATCGATGTATCGATTACTTCTTCGCCGCAGGCTTGGCAGGTTCGGCTGCCGGTGCAGCGTCTTCTTCCTCGTCGGCACCCGCAGCGCCAGCGGCATCGTTGCCTGCTGCAGCCGGATCCTTGATGCCCAGCAGTTCCAGATCGAAAACCAGAACCGAGTTGGCCGGAATCATCGGGCTTGGGCTTTGTGCGCCGTAGGCCAGATCGCTCGGGATGTAGAGCTTGACCTTCTCGCCGACGTGCATCAGTTGCAGGCCTTCGACCCAACCAGGGATCACACCGCTGACCGGCAGATCGATCGGGCTGCCGCGCTCGACGGAGCTGTCGAACACCTTGCCATCCGTCAGCTTGCCTTCGTAGTGAACGGTCACGACATCAGTCGGCTTGGGCACTGGGCCGTCGGCTTGCTTGATAATTTCGTATTGCAGGCCGGAAGCAGTGGTGGTGACTTCCTTGCGCTTGCCGTTTTCTTCGAGGAATTTCTTGCCAGCGGCTGCCGACTCTTCGCTCATCTTGGCCATGCGTTCTTCAGCACGCTTCTGCAGCTCGCCGAAAGCCGCTACCAGCTCTTCGTCTTTGAGTTTCTGTTCTTTCTTGCCGACGGCATCTTCGATACCCAGCGCGACGGCTTTGGAATCCAGATCGTCCATACCTTCCTGAGCCAGACTTTTGCCCATATTCAGGCCGATGCCATAAGAGGCTTTTTGTGCCGGGGTTTTCAGCTCAACGGTGCTGGCTTGCTTATCGCAGCCCGCGAGTACCAGACCGACCAGGGCAATCGCCGCTGCCAACCGATGCTGTTTCATCCTGTTTCCTTGTTCATGCGCCAATAGGGCAAACGAGTAAAGCCGCGAGCTTATCAGGCCGCCGCGATCAATGGCTACCGGCATGAGAGGGAGAAAAGGCAGATAAGTTCAGGTATCCAAAGGTTTTCTCGCTCTCTCGAGAAAACCGTTCAGTTTTGGTTCAGACAGCCCGGCGACGACCAATCATTACCGAACCCCATCACAGCTATATTGCTATCGATCTGTTTTCTGCGAACGACACGGCGCAACCTTGTACCTATCGACTACAGACAGGAGCAAGCCATGTTCGCCATGCAGTATTCCCACAGACTTCCTTCGGACTACGACATGCAGGTGATCCGCCATCGCGCACGACAACGCGGGCCGATCTGGGACACCGCCGAGGGGCTGGTGCTCAAGGCGTTCGTCTCACAGGAGCGAGGTCAGAACGGCGCCCTCGGCAACCTCTATGCCTCGGTTTACCTCTGGCTCGATCCAACCGCTGCAGCCAGCTTTCTGACCAGCGACAAATTCATCAGCGTCATCGACTCGTTCGGCCGCCCCGCCATCGAAACCTGGCTGCCGCTGGATGCCAGGCGTGGGCCCGCCAGGCAACCGGCTTGGTTGTATCGCGAAGAACTGGCGCTGAATGCAGCGGGCGATATGACGGCGTTGCCCGCCAGGGAGTCAGCACGTAACCGGCACCTTGCCGAGCAGCCTGAGACGGTTGCGGCGTGGACCGTTCTTGATCTGAAAGACTGGCGACTGGTGCGCTTCCAGCTGTGTTCCGGTCCGCCGGCCGCATCGCCCGATGCGACGGTTTACCACGTGCTGCATCTGGCAGCGCCGGGGCTGGGGCACCTGTCGTGAGAAGCGCTACATCGGCACGTGACAAAACCGACCAACCAGGCTCAGAAACCGCCGCCGACATCCTTGCTGCACACCTGATGGGGCTGGCAATCGGCGCGGCGCTGATCATGAGTCTGACGATAGCCTTGGCCGTTACCCTACGCCGGCTCGGCTCTTTCTGACAGGTTCAGAGGGCTGTCGAACGCAGGGCCGCCGCCAGGGTGGCGAGGACTGTGCGGCTCTGCTCGGAGGACGCGCTGGAATGCAGCACCACCTCGCGCAGTGGCAACGCCGGCAGCCCCAGTTGCGGCCCGACGTCGATCAGCCCCTCGGGGGCCACGCGCCGGGACATTACCGCGACCGCCAACCCTGCGGACACCGCTGCGCCAATTGTCATCACCCCACCGCCAACGAAGACTTCCGTCCACGGGATGTCCGCCTCGCCCAGCGCGGTGATCGCCATGCTGCGCACGCTGCAACGCTCTGCCTGAGTGGCCAGGTGCAAAGGCAGGCCCTGCTGATGCACGAAGTCTCTGGAGGCCATCCAGCCGAAACCTTCCTGAAACAGCACCTCTCCATCGAGCCGCCGATTGTCGTGACGCAGCACGATGGCGCCTTCGATGTCCCCCTGATCGAAGGCATCCAGCACGCCACGAGATGTAGAAACGCGCAACTCGACGATTAGATTGGGATGCGCGGTTTTCAGGTACTTGAGCAGGATCGGCAGTTCGGCGCCGACGATGTGATGGCTGATGCCAAGCACCAGACGCCGTCGGGGCACATCGAACGAACCGATCGCGCCTTGGTGAGCGGCCACCAGATTGCGTGCCGAGGCGAGAAACACACTGCCTTCGGCGGACAACTGAACGCGTCGCGGGGTGCGCTCGAGCAGGCGGCGCCCGAGAGTGTCTTCCAGACGTTTGATCTTGAGGCTGACGGCCGATTGCGTGCTGTCGATCGCCTCGGCAGCACGGGTGAAACTCTTGAGGTCCGCGACCATGACGAACGCATGAACGGCATCGATATCGAGTGTTTTCATAGAGCCATACATTACCAATGAAAATCAATAAAGCAATCGGCGATGCGTATTTCACATGATAGAAGTCGTGGGGCCTCAATACACATCTCGCACATAACGCTTGTGTTCGGCCAGATCACGCAGATGTTCGGCCGCCCGTTCTTCACTCAAGCCGCCATGCTGGCTGATGACATCGCGCAGCGCGTGATCGACATCCCTGGCCATGTGCGTAGCGTCGCCACAGATGTAGATCTGCCCTCCCTCCTGCAACCACTTCCACAGCTCGGCACCTTGTTGGCGGATGCGATGCTGAACGTAGATTTTCTCGGCCTGATCGCGGGAAAACGCCAGGCTAAGGTGAGTCAGCAGCCCGTCCTTTTGCATGTCCTGCAGCTCGTCGCGATAGTAGAAATCGGTGGCCGCGTGCTGCTCGCCGAAGAACAGCCAGTTACGGCCTTGATCACCGCGCGCCCGGCGCTCCTGCAAAAAAGCCCGAAAGGGCGCCACGCCAGTGCCTGGCCCGATCATGATCATCGGCACACCCCCATCGGCGGGCGGGCGAAAGTGCTGGGTCGGTTGCAGGAAGATCGGCACCTCACAGGCGTCGGCGCGATCGGCGAGAAAGGTCGATGACACACCTTTACGCTTGCCGTAGCGCACCGCCGAAACGGTGAGGTGAACCGCGTCGGGATGAGCCTTCGCACTGGAAGCGATGGAATACAAACGCGGTTGCAGCGGCTTGAGATTTTCCAGCAGCTCTTCCCCGGAACAACTTAGGGGAAACTCGCGCAGCACGTCCGCCAGTTGTCGCCCCCACAGCCAGCTTTTCAGCTCACCCTTGAAGGGTTCACTGAGCAGGGTTTTCAGCTCCGGACTGGCGCCGCGCGTGGCGATGAAATCCAGTGCCTGCCGGTTGGGTCGGGCGATTTCGAATCGCTCGGTCAGTGCCTGTCGCAGCGATATGTCCCCCAGCTTCTCGACCTGAACCGACTGCTCGCCATTGAGGCCTGTCAGTTCCAGCAACTCGTCAACCAGCCCCGGACAGTTGCGCGGCCACACGCCCAATGCATCACCCGCTTCGTACCTCATGCCCGAATCACCGAGGGTCAGCGCGAACTGACGGGTATCCTTGCCCGCGCCCTCCCCGTTCAGGCGCCGATTGATCGCCAGCCTGGCTGGATGTGGCTGCGCGCGGGACGGCTGATCACCGGGTGGAGCTTCGAATGCGACGTCGGGAATGTCCAGCGCCAATGCCTGTTGCAATGCCTTGAACCAACGCTCGGCGGGCGTCTGAAAATCGCCATCGCAATCCACTCGTGCTATCAGCGGCGACGCCCCCAGACTCGACAGGCGCTGTTCGAGACGCTTGCCATGCTGACAGAAGTTTTCATAACTCGGATCGCCCAGCGCGAGTACCGCATAACGCAGTGATTCCAGTCGCGCCTGTTGCGCGTTCAGCGACTGCCAGAAGCCCTGGCCGTTATCCGGGGCGTCGCCGTCGCCAAAGGTGCTGCTGATCAGCGCGACCGTGCCGGTTTCGGCCAGGCGGGTCACGGGAAAACTGTCCATCGCCGTGACCCGAACCGGCACGCCCACGGCGCGCAAGCGGCTACCGAACCCCTTGGCCAGCGCCTCGGCATTACCCGTCTGTGAGGCCCACAGCAGAGTCAACAGCGGCATGCCTTCGACCTCTTCGAGCAGCTCGACATCGGCCTGCGGCAGATCGAGAAAACGGTGGCCGATCAACTCGACCTTCTTCAATGCCACGGCGCAGAACTTGAATTCCGGCTGTTGCGAAATCGGGTCGACGGCATCGCTGGTGATCGCGTTGATCGCCAGGTTTTCGCCGTACACATCGTTCCAGTGAAACGGCGCAAAGCAATTGCCCGGCCGCACCCGATCGGTAACCACCGCCGGCAGCACGGCGCGCCCTCTGGCCGAACTCACTTCGACGGCGTCCTTGTCGGCAATGCCGAGGCTTGTTGCGTCGTCGGGGTGAATTTCGACGAAGGGGCCGGGGTTGAGTTTGTTCAGGGTCGCGACTTTGCCGGTCTTGGTCAGCGTGTGCCATTGGTGCTGCACGCGGCCGGTGTTGAGCACCAGCGGGTAGTTTTCATTGGGCATTTCAGCGGGCGGCATGTGCGGGCGCGGAAGGAACACCGCCCTGCCATGTTCGGTGGCGAAGATGATGGCCGGGCGCTGGCCTTGCGCGTCCAGTTTGAGGGTCTGACTGGCGCCATGGTTGAGGTAGCGAATCGGATTGCGCGTGGCGTCGCTGCCAGGTGCGCAGGGCCATTGCAGTGAGCCTTCACGCAGACGCGCGTAACTGGCGCCACGAATGTCGTAGCCGGTCTGCGGGTTCCACGCCTGTTTGATTTCCTCGAAGACGTCCTCGGCCGAACGGTAGCTGAATGCCTCGGCGAAACCCATTTCGCAGGCCACGCGGGCGATGATCTGCCAGTCGGGCAAGGCGTCGCCGGGCGCATCGACCGCTTTTTGCGTCAGGTTCAGGTTGCGTTCGGAGTTGATCATCACGCCATCGGCTTCGGCCCATAGCGCGCCAGGTAACAGGATGTCGGCGTAGCGGTTGGTTTCCGTGTCGAGGAAGGCGTCCTGGGTGATCACCAGTTCGGCGGCCTGCAACCCTTCGATCACCGTGGCGCGGTTGGCGACGCTGGCGACCGGGTTGGTGCAGATGATCCAGCACGCCTTGATCGTGCCCTCGCGCATCTGCTGGAACAGATCGATGGTGCCGCCGCCGACTTTCTGGCCGAGGCTACCTTGGGGGATCGACCACATGCCTTCCATATAGCTGCGATCCGCTTCGGCCAGTACCGAGCGCTGCCCGGGAAGTCCCGGCCCCATGTAGCCCATTTCCCTGCCGCCCATGGCATTGGGCTGGCCGGTGAGGGAAAACGGGCCGCTGCCGGGACGACAGATCGCCCCGGTCGCCAAGTGCAGATTGCACAGCGCGTTGGTGTTCCATGTGCCGTGGGTGCTCTGGTTCAGGCCCATGGTCCAACAGCTCATCCACTCCGGTGCCTGGCCGATCAACTGCGCGGCCTGACGAATATCCGCTTCGGCGAGCCCCGTGATCTGTGCCACGTGGGCCGGGAAATACGCGGCGAGGAAGTCGGGCATCGCGTTCCAGCCCTGGGTGTAGGAGGCGATGAAGTCAGCGTCGATGTCGCCGTTTTCGAGCAGTAGGTACAACAGGCCATTGAGCAGTGCCAGGTCGGTGCCAGGTCTGATCTGCAGAAACAGGCTGGCCTTGTCTGCCGTGGCACTGCGCCGAGGATCGACGACGATCAGCTTCGCCCCGGCCTTGACCCGATCCATCATGCGCAGGAACAGGATCGGATGACAGTCGGCCATATTAGCGCCGATCACGAAGAACAGATCGGCCTTGTCGAAATCATCGTAGGAACCTGGCGGGCCATCGGAGCCCAGCGACAGTTTGTAGCCGCTGCCGGCACTGGCCATGCACAACCGCGAGTTGGATTCGATGTTGGGGGTGCGCACAAACCCCTTGGCCAGTTTGTTGGCCAGGTATTGCGCCTCCAGGGACATCTGCCCGGAGACGTAAAAAGCCAGCGCGTCGGGGCCGTCGCGGTCGAGAATTGCGAGCAGGCGCTGCGCGGTTTCGCCGATCGCGGTATCGATGTCGGTGCGCACTGGGTCTTTATGTCGTTGATGACGCAGATACGCCGACTCCATGCGCCCGGACTCGGCGATGGCCTGGCCGCAGGTCGTGCCCTTGGTGCACAGGCGACCGAAGTTGGTGGGGTGGCTTTTGTCGCCACCGACCTTGATCACCCGATTGTTCTCGACCTGCATGACGATGCCGCAGCCGACGCCGCAATAAGGACACACACTTCGCACGCTGTTGCTCGCCATATCCACTTTCCCGAAGCCAAAAAAAGACGCCCTGTTCCCCTCCGCTGAAAAAAAACGGGGAGCACACGGCGCCTTTGTCGTGAAGATGGCAATCGGCGTTGACTGCCTGCAGGGGTGCAGTTGCAAACGGCAGGCCAGTGTCAGGAGCATGGCCTATAGCGACGCAGATTGGCGGCCGTGAAGGATTTGAAAGCGAAAGCGTCGGTGGGCCGAATTGCTACAGGTTGGGGCAAATGTCGCCCAATCCGCACCTTTTCCGTGCCTCGTAATGGCAGTCGCGACTGATCCACTGCATCAGTCTGATTTGGCAGTGGTGGCGGTATTATGGGCGTCAGCGCTGGCACGCCGGACCGCTACCGGTTCGAGGACATACCGCTTCGTTGCACTGGCACACCCATTGCTTCACCTCAATCAAGTCCAGCCTGTACGCATGGTTGGCGGCCCGGGTCGGTCGATGATGATCACTCGCCCCACAAGGCATGGGCCCAGCAGGTTGCTGCCGACAAAGCGGTCGAGTGACAACCCCTAAAAGAACAGGCAAAGGCGCCTGGAACCGAGAGGTTCCGGGCGCCTTTTTTTTGCTTTCAAAAACCTGATTGGCTTTGGCCGGGACTCGATATGAACACCACTGTCGCCCCTCTTGATGATGTGCAAACCCTGATCGTCGTCGGCAACGGGATGGTCGGTCATCACTGCGTCGAGCAATTGATCGCTGCCGGCGCCCTGGCACGCTATCGCATTCACGTCTTTGGCGAGGAAGGCCAGCGCGCCTACGACCGCGTTCACTTATCCGAATACTTCGGCGGGCGCGATGCCGAATCCCTGGCGATGAGCGACGCAGCTCTCTATGAGCAGGCCGGCCTGACGCTGCACCTGGGCGTCCCCGTGCTGGAAATCGATCGCGCCCGCCGCGAGGTCATTACGTCCAAAGGCTGCTTCGGTTACGACAAGCTGGTGCTGGCGACCGGTTCCTACCCTTTCGTGCCGCCCATCGAAGGCGCCAAAGGCCACTCGCGGCTGGTGTATCGCACGCTGGATGATCTGGACACCATTCGCGCTGCGGCAAGCCAGGCCACACGGGGCGTGGTGGTCGGTGGCGGCTTGCTAGGTCTCGAGGCGGCCAATGCACTGAAGTCGCTGGGGCTGGAAGCGCATGTAGTGGAGTTTGCCCCGCGCCTGATGCCGGTACAGCTGGACGACCACGGCGGCGCGGCCTTGAAAGCGCGGATCGAGGCCTTGGGCGTAGGCGTGCATCTGTCTCGCGCCACCCAGTCGATCACTCAAGGTGAGCACTATCGCTATCGGATGAATTTTGCCGGTGAAGAGTTTCTCGAAACCGACCTGATCGTGTTCTCCGCCGGTATCCGCCCACAAGACGCCCTCGCCCGCCAATGCGAGCTGGAACTGGGCCCGCGAGGCGGCATCGCCATCGACGAACATTGCCGTACCAGCGATGCGGACATCTTCGCCATCGGCGAATGCGCGGCCTGGAACGGCAGCGTATTCGGCTTGGTGGCGCCGGGTTATCAGATGGCGCGCAACGTCGCGGCTCAATTGTGCGGTCAGGAAGCGGAGCCATTCTTCGGCGCCGACATGTCGACCAAGCTCAAGCTGTTGGGCGTCGATGTTGGCTCGATCGGCGACGCCCACGGCGCGCTGACGGGCGCACGCAGTTATCGCTTCATCGACGAAGCCACCGCCAGCTACCGTCGCCTGGTGGTGTCCGCCGATGGCAAACGGGTGCTCGGCGCGGTGCTGGTGGGCGACAACAGCTATTACGACACCCTGCTGCAATATGCGCAGAATGGCATCAAGCTGCCTGCCGATCCATCGAGCCTGATCCTGCCCCACAGCGAAGGCGCACCCACGCTCGGTGCCGATGCGCTGCCCGCCACCGCAACCATTTGCTCTTGCCATAACGTCAGTAAAGGCGCGGTCTGTTCGGCCATCGATGGCGGCTGCAGCGATCTGGCAGGCATCAAGGCCTGTACCAAGGCGGCGACCGGTTGCGGGGGCTGTTCGGCATTGCTCAAGAGTGTGTTCGAGCACGAACTGACCGCCCGAGGCGTCGCTGTCGACAAGAGCCTGTGCGAGCACTTCGCCTTCACGCGTCAGGAGCTGTACGCCTTCGCCCGCGTGGAAAAAATCGAAACCTTCGAAGACATGCTTAGCCGTCACGGCAAGGGCCATCTGGGTTGCGACATCTGCAAACCGGTGGTCGGATCCATCCTTGCGTCGTGCTGGAACAAACCGATCATGGACCCATCGCTGGTGCCGCTGCAGGACACCAATGACACCTTCATGGCCAACATGCAGAAGAACGGCACCTACTCGGTGGTCCCGCGAATACCGGCGGGTGAAATCACCCCGGACGGCTTGATCGCCATCGGCGCTGTCGCGAAGAAATACGACCTTTACACCAAGATCACTGGCGGGCAGCGTATCGACCTGTTTGGCGCGCAGTTGCATGAACTGCCGGACATCTGGGCCGAGCTGATCGCCGCTGGTTTCGAGACCGGGCATGCGTATGGCAAATCGACGCGTACCGTGAAGTCCTGCGTCGGCAGCACCTGGTGTCGCTATGGCGTGCAGGACAGTGTGCAAATGGCGCTTACCATCGAAGACCGTTACAAGGGACTGCGCTCCCCACACAAGTTGAAGTTCGCGGTTTCCGGTTGCACCCGCGAATGCGCCGAAGCGCAAAGCAAGGACATTGGGGTGATCGCCACCGAGAACGGTTGGAACCTGTATGTGTGCGGCAACGGCGGTATGCGCCCACGCCACGCCGAGCTATTGGCCACCGATCTGGATGACGAAACGCTGATTCGCTACATCGACCGGGTGCTGATGTTCTACATCCGCACCGCCGACAAGCTGCAACGCACCTCGGTCTGGCGCGAGTCGCTGGAGGGCGGGCTGGATTACCTCAAAGCGGTGGTCATCGGTGACAGCCTGGGGCTGGCGGCCGAGCTGGAGGAACAAATGCAGCTGGTGGTGGACCGTTATGAATGTGAGTGGGCCAACGCCCTGAAGAGCCCGGAAAAGCTCAAGCGCTTCCGTACCTTCGTCAACGACAAGAGTGCCGATCCGGACATCCATTTCGTTACGGAACGCAGCCAGCGGCGCCCGGCACGAGCCCATGAACTCAACCTGATTCCCGTCGAGGAGATAGCACGATGAGCCAGGCCAATGCGTTTATGAAGGACATGACCCACACCCAAGCCTGGCGCGCGGTATGCGCCCGTCAGGACCTGGTGCTCAACTCCGGGGTGGTGGCGCTGGTGGGCAATGTGCAGGTGGCGCTGTTCTACATCGCCTGCATCAGCGGTACCCCGCAACTGTTTGCCGTGGACAACCGCGATCCGGTGTCCGGGGCGAACGTGATCGGGCGCGGGCTGGTGGGCAGTCTGGCCGGGGATCTTGTGATTGCATCGCCTCTATATAAGCAGCATTACCGGCTGGAAGACGGGACGTGTTTGGAGGACCCGTCGCTGAAATTGCGGACCTGGCCGGTGCGGTTGAATGGGGAGGTGGTGGAGGTTGGTGTGGGATGAGGTTGAAACCCATGTGAGTCAAAACCGGTAAAGCGAGGTCGGAGCGTGGACCATTACGGCGTTTCGAGCTGCTGCATCGCGCAATAAACGCTGCATCAGCGCATATTGTTTGTCGTAATCGGTCACGTTCTCATAACCCACGTTAGGCCACTCACGTCCCCAGTTCATCACCCCCTCCGATGGGTGTTGATTAATAACTTCTGGATATAAATGGTGTAAGTATAAAATGCCACTGTGCCGCCCACTGAAATGCCCACCACCAGCAACAGTAATCGCCAATGCCGATACATCTCCTTCCAGGGAGATAATGAAGGGGGTTGTGAACGTGGCGGCTCCAGCTCCTGCACATGCCGTCTGATATAAGCAGCAAACAACGCAAATATGCCGCCAATCAGAAATGGGATTCGCCATCCCCAACTTTCGATTTGGGAAGTGCTCAACCACACATATTGCATGAACAACATCAGCGCCAGCGCAAACAGCTGTCCACCGACGACACTCACTTGTACGAAGCCCAGGTAAAAGCCGCGTCGATTGGCAGGCACAACTTCGCTCAAGTACACCGCGCTTGTTGCGTACTCCCCACCCATGCACAGCCCTTGCAACAGGCGAGCACCAATCAACAGCGCTGGGGCCCTGGCCCCGCTATGGCATACGTTGGAGCAAGCGCGATCATCATCGAGCCCAGGCACATGCCCCCGACCAAAAGGGTCAATGCACGTCTGCGTCCTCGCCTGTCGGCGTATAGACCGATGAGGCAACTCCCCAGAGGACGCCCCACATACCCCACCGCTGCGATGGCAGCAGTGTTCATCAGCTGCACGGTGGTTGCGTCTGCTGGAAAAAATGCCTTGGCGAAATACAGCGAGAAAATACTGTACGCCAGAAAGTCGTACCATTCGATCGCGTTGCCGACCAATGCCCCTGCAACCGCGGCCTTCGACGGGGGGCCTTGCGCTTCGTCAATCATGCCTGTCCTGCCACGCCGTAGCGATATTCCAACTCGTCGAAGAGCGCCTTGTTCACCAGACGCTGGCGTTCGGCGAACGGCACCACCAATGTCAGATCCTCATCCAGACGACCGTTTTGCAACAGGCTGGTCAAGGCGCGCTGCATGCCCAGCGTTGCACTCTGCAAACCCGCGTTAGCGTAGAGCACGATTCCGTAGCCCAGTTCGCCCAACTCATTGCGGGGCAGTGTAGGTGTCTTGCCCCCGATCACGATGTTGATCAGGTTGGGCGTATCGAACAAACCAGGCAGGCGCCGGATATCCTCGATGCTTTCGGTGGCTTCGATAAACAAGATGTCGGCCCCGGCCTCCACGTAACGGTGTGCGCGCTCGATGGCGGCCTGGATGCCTTCAACGGCACAGGCATCGGTACGGGCAATGATCTGGAGATTCCGATCCTCACGCGCGTCCACCGCGGCCTGAAGCTTGCCCACCATTTCCGCTGCACTGATCACTTCCTTCCCGCAGAAGTGCCCGCATTTCTTGGGCAGCACCTGGTCTTCGAACTGGATGGCATCGGCTCCGCTACGTTCGAGTGTGCGCACCGTGTGACGCACGTTCAATGCATTACCGAAACCGGTGTCGGCATCGACAATCAGAGGCAGCTCTACGGTATCGCGCACCCTGGCAGTGTGTACGGCTATTTCGTCGAGCCCAACGAATCCCAGATCTGGCAAGCCCAGGGCCATGTTGGTGACACCCGCTCCACTGAGATAAAGCGCTTCAAAACCGATATCGGCAGCGATTCTTGCGCTGAGCGCGTTGAATACGCCGGCCACCAGAAGCCCTTGGCGTGCCTGGACCTGTTGGCGAAACGTGCTTTTGCGCTGTGAGCTGGAAGCGGTCATGACGGCTCCTTAATGATTGAATTTGAACAGCTTTTGTGCGGTGCTTCGCATGATGATCTGGCGCTGAACAGGATCTGACACCCACGCAGACAGGGCCGATTTCGACGCGGCGTAGTCGATCACTTCCTGATGCTGGGTATGTGGCCAATCACTGCCCCAGAGAAGATGCGAACTGGAAAAGGCCTGGATCAGCTTTTGCGTTGCACCCTGGCCAAAATGAAGCCCGCTTGGGTCTCCCGGTCGTTGCGCCGTGCGGTACGCGGCAGATAACTTGACCCAGACCTGCCCGGTGTGTGCTTGCCTGAGCAAGTAATCAAAGCCTGGATCATCCACCCCGCTTTGCGGATCGGGTCGTCCAAAATGGTCGACCACGACCTTGGCCCCCTGACGCAGCAACGTGCCGACCAGATAAGGCAGGTCCCGGGCCTGACGATGCACTTCAATGTGCCAGTCCAGATCAATGAGGCGCTGCACAAAGCGCGTCCACCGAGCAGCAGTGAGATCCGGCATCTGCACGCCGATCAGGTTCAGCCGCATGCCCACGACGCCTAGCTGCGCCAACGCCTGCAGTTGCGCTTCGCTGATGGAAGGATCGACGACCACTACCCCTCGAAATTTCGATGGGTAACGCTTGAGTACAGCCAGCAGGAACGAATTGTCCGTACCCAGAAAGCTGGGTTGCACCAGAACGCCATGGGAGATGTGGTTGGCCGCCATGTGTCTGACGTAGTCATCGGCGGTGGCGCTGTAATCCGGCGCATGGCGGCGATCCCGCGCCATGGGCAAGCCTTTGACAAACACATGGGCGTGGCTGTCAATCGCGCTGATGCCAAGGTCGTTCCGGGCGTACCAACGGTCGGCAAAGCCAACGACTGACGCATCCGACGTGCCAGCCGTTACTGCTGTTTGAGCGTTCAAGGAGTTCATGAATTACCCAATCGCCAAGGTGAAGAATCGATCAGTGCGAGCGCAGTTTGGCACGGTCACGCGTGGGCCATTCGACCGTCGCTGGGCTGTTCTGCGCGAGATTGGCGGCTGCATCCACCAGCGCCCAGGTCAGTGAAAGGCAAGGAGTGAGCAGGCTGAACAGTTGGGTGTCCACGCTATCCGGAGCCCATCCGGCGTAACTACTCCAGAACGTGCTTTTTTCAACGATCGTAGTCTCGCTGTACCAGTTCATCGCAAATCCCTTCTTGTTATTGTGGGCCACGATCGGATCCCTTATGTGCCGCCATCCTATGAAAAGCTTTGATCGGGATCTATTATGCCGAGGATCAATATTCATATCGGGAGCGTATGGAAACTCGTCACCTCCGTTACTTTCTGGCAATTGCGGATGCCGGCAGCATTACCCGTGCTGCCGATCGCCTTGGGATAGCACAGCCCGCACTCAGTCAGGCCTTGGTTCGCATGGAAAAGGAACTGGGGGTGAAGCTGTTCGAACGCTCTCGCAGAGGGGCGGTGTTGACGCCGGCAGCTGTCGCGATCATTGACGATATCCGCTTGAGCATCGCGAACATCGAATCGGCTACTCAGCGGGCGCAAGCTATTGGTGCCAAACGTGCAGGACGGCTGATAATCGGTTTCGTTTCTGCGGCCTTGTTCGACACTCTGCCTCGAGCCCTCAACCAGATGCAGGCAGCCTACCCTGGGATCGAGTTGGTTCTCAGGGAGATGAGTAATGCCGAGCAGAGTCTGGCCCTGCAAAAGGGTGAAATCGACCTCGGCTTGCTGCATACGCCCGTGTCGATCCAGGGCAACATGCACGAGAAGCTCATCAGCCAAGAGCCGCTGATCGCTGTTCTGCCGAGTAGCTATGAGGTGGGCGAAGATGGAATGGTCTCATTGGAAGACCTTGCTGCGACGGGGCTCGTCTGGTTTCCAGAGGAACAACTGCCGTTGATTCGCAGCGCTATCCTGAGCACGTTTCGTCGGGAAGGACATCCTATCGACATCATTCAAGAGGCTAACCGGACCCTGACAGTCATCGCCTGCGTCGCAGCGGGCCGTGGCGTATCACTACTGCCTTGCTCTGTAAAATCGCTGCAATTTGCCGGGATGAGATACAGCGAGATCAGAAACGGCGCTGCCTTGCCGCATTTTGAACTCAGCGCCATTTGGCCTGCACACTCAAGGTCGACGATGGCGGACAGATTTGCCGAATTGCTGCCCCCCTGCAGGGGTTGAGATGAGGATCGGCTCGACGCAGTGAGCGCGGCCGCCGGTAGCGCAATGCCAATGCCTGAAACATCAGGCGCGAAGTCATGAAACTTGCCAGCGAGCTCGAATGAGCAGAGGTGCTGGTGGGAACGGGTCAGGGGCCAAGCCCAGACCAGGCTTGTCCCGGGAGGGGCGATGCACGGGCATAAATTCCAGGCACAAAAAAAGCGACCCTCAGGTCGCTTTCTCTGTCGTTACGGAGAGTTCAAGGGCCTCGTAACTCAATATGGCGCAGCGGACGGCATCACTCATCCTCCAAGTGTTTGAAAGCATTACGTTTCATATGGGTAGGGTTCACTTCTGGCCTTAATTGTGTACTCATTATTTGCTGCTGTGAAATACGATTAACGTGGAAGTGGTTCAGATTTTCGGCAAGACGCCAGCAACTGTTTAAAATCTAGGTATTGCGTGAACTGATTCGATGATGGATGAGACCAACTCCTTTATAAGCAATTGATTAATAGATAAAATTAGAGACGGCACGCTTGCCTCTTAGCAATTTTGTACCACTTTATCCCAGCACTCGCCCACGTGCCCTTCCACGTTTTCTCCCCGCGACGCCAACAGTAGCAACAGCCGTCCCATCGCCCACTTGTAAACACCCGAGCGCCTTCGGCTCAGCCTGCACTTTCGTCCTGAACCCCACCACACTGTCATCCGCGTAGCGCACGACAATCACATCGCCACGGGCGTAGCGCTCGCGCCACCGCCTTGCCCATAGATGTTGGCGCTGACGCCGAATTAACCCAGTGGCCGATACCATGTTGACCCAACCCCAATCGGCAGAAAGCAAGCACTGGTGGTGGTTCACAGGGTAGGAGCCCGGGTCAGTACAATTTCGGTAGCCGGGTCAATTCTTCGCTGGCACTAACATCCCGTGCTCAATCTCGCGATCCCGGTGACCTGATCGGTGATTCGGCGTTGGAAAGCGACAAGCTGCGGGTTCAACACCCAACAACCCATCAACAGCGCCGTGGAGCGCGACAGCTTCAGTCGCAGCATAAAAAACACATTAATTACTGTCACTTTTTGACGCTCATTGCACATAGCTCAATGAAAGACCCACGTCGGCCAGCCACTGCATGAGAATCCAATATGACCAGCCTGAAAGTTCGTTTGGGCAATCATTCAGCGCCATCGTCCTGGGTCGCACAAGCGCCCTGTGCCACGCCCAAGCCCCACCACCTCCAGCTTTGGATAGCGGGCGGTTTATCCGCTGTGGCCGCCCATTGCCTACTGATACTGGCGATGCTCATGAGCCCTTCGACCAAACGAATCGAGCTGCTTAGTGCCCCCGCGGCACCGGCCAGCGTGCGAGTAACGATGATCGCAGCGCCCACTCCACAACTGCCTCCCGTGGCCGAGGCTGCGCCTGTGGCGCCGACACCGCCTGCGCCGCAGGTCATGACCAGCGAAGCAGCCGAGCGCACGGTGGCTGCAGCGCCGCCGAAACCGACAAAGCTGGCTGCGCCGAAACCGCCTATGCCAGCCAAGCCACCCCGTGCGCCGGTCGCGCCTCACACGCCGGCGCCAACGCAACCCGCGGGCCAGGCGCCCGCAGTCTCGCCTGCTGCGCCGGTCACTGCCCCGCCCGCCGAGAGTCCGGGAAAAACCCTGCAATTGCCCGCAGCCGCGCCGAAAGACGTCAACACCATTGGTTGCCGAGTCCCGGCCCCCGAATACCCACGCAAGGCCAAGCGCTTGAAAATCGAAGGCGAGACGTTGATCCGGCTGGTGGTTAATGCCCAAGGCAGGATCGATCAGGCTGAGATTGCCCGTAGCGCCGGTAATGCCGATCTCGATGCGGCGGCGCGGCAGGCTGTGCTGGGCGCGTCCTGTGCGCCTTATATCGAAAATGGCCATGCCGTGGCTGTGCGCGCTCTGCAACCGGTCAGTTTCCGTTTAACCCGCTAGCACTCACTGTTTCAGAGGTAATCGAAGATGCAGGAATTAGGTATGAGTTACGCCTGGGCCCAGGCTGATGGCGTGTCGCGCAGCATCGCCGTGATCTTGCTGATCATGTCGTTGCTGTCGTGGAGCGTGATTGTGGTCAAGACCTTCCAGTTACTGCGTTTGCGCAGCATGACTCAGCGCGCGAGGAGCCGTTTCTGGCACGCCAATAGCTTTCAGGAGGGTGTCGAGGCCCTCGGCTCCCCACAGGACAATCCGTTCGTGGAGTTGTCCATCGCCGGTCATGCCGCCGACTCGCATCGCTTTCAGCGCAGCTCTGAGCTGCACACCCAGTTTGATCTCAGTGACTGGCTGACCCGCTGCCTCAAGGACGTGCTGGACGATCGTGTCGCTCGTATGCAATCGGGGCTGGCGATTCTTGCGTCAATCGGTAGCACTGCGCCCTTCGTTGGCTTGTTCGGGACGGTGTGGGGCATCTACCACGCGCTGAAGGTGATCGGTATCAGCGGCGACGCGTCGCTGGCACAGGTCGCCGGGCCCGTCGGCGAGTCGCTGATCATGACGGCCTTCGGTTTGTTCGTCGCTATCCCGGCAGTGCTCGGTTATAACGCCCTGGCCCGGCGCAACAAGGCGGTGATCCATCAACTCAACCGTTTCGCCCATGACCTGCATGCGTTCTTCCTGACCGGTGCCCGCGTCAACATCAGTGAGACATCACTGCACAAGGCTGCGGAAAACAGCCAGCCGTTGACTCGCACAGCCATGGGAGGCGCGGTCAAGTCATGAGTATGTCCGGTTCTGCTTTTGACAATGACGACGACCTCCTTACCGATATCAACATGACCCCGTTGATCGATGTGATGTTGGTGTTATTGATCATCTTCATCATCACCCTGCCGGTTATCACCCATGCCGTGAAGGTCGATCTGCCACGCGGCGACACTCAGAGCACGGTGCAAGAGGACGTTGTGGTGGATATCTCAATCACCGCCGATGGCAGCATCCTCTGGAACAAGGAACCTCTGAACGACCAGCAGCTTCAGCAAAGGGTGGCCGAAAGCGCGCAACTGCTGCCGGTGCCGACCTTACGGGTGTATGCCGACAAGGAGGTGCGCTACGACCGCGTCGCCCACTTGCTGGCGGCGGCGCAAGGTGGCGGCCTGTCGAAGATTGACTTTGTCACCCAAGCGGTGACGGCGCCTTGAGCGGGTGTCATCGCCGAGGAAGGGCGCGGCGATAACACCATCGCCCGGCCATTTTTCAGGCGATTTCGTGGCGCGGATGGCCACCTGTGTCAGCTTTAAACTCCCGTGCTATCCTCCCCGCCTGCGGCCTGTTCGCCGTCGCCCCGACCACCTGACACGATGATCCGGTCATCCGAAACGGAGTCCCCATGACCGATGCAGCCCCCCCTTCCCCTGAGTCGAAAACGTCCTGGAACGCCTTCCATGGCGATCCGCAACTGGCCGAGTTTCTGCTCAATCGTCTGCGCTGGCACGCCAGGGCCGGTCAACTGGAAGTGTCCCGTCGCCCCTACTGGCGGGCTGGCAAAGGCACTACCAGTGCGGCATTGGTGCATAGCGCCGATCCGCAGGTGTTCGAGCGTATCACCGGCCTGCCGTATTCGTTGGGGCTGATGCTGGAATGGGCAGCGGTGCGAACGCTGGCAGAGGTCGATCAGATCGCCACCGCGTTGCGCGCAGGGCTCAACACCGAGCACGTTGCGTTGCGCGTGCTGCACGGCTGGTTTCTCGACCCGGCCAACCGCTGGCCAGAGCTGATCGATGACCCTGAGGTCGATCAGCTTCGCCTGGACTGGCTACACGCCTGCGAGCAATGGCTTTCGGATCCGGGCGCGGTCGACTGGCAGCCCCTTGCTGCCCGGGCCAACGCCCTGACCCAGCCGGGCATGGCGCTGCGTACAATCCAGAACAGTCTGCTGGAGATATTCCACAGCCTCTGCCCGCCCCCGTCGTCGAGTGAGTTCGGCACCTGGCTCAACCTCACGGTGGGTGCCGGGGTGCATAGCAAGTTCATGGTCGCGCAGTTCGCTTTTGGCTGGAGGGCAGCCGATTTCGCCAAGGAAGTCGAACTGTTCCAGTGGTTCACCGAGCGAGAGAAACAGGAGCCCGGCGGCAAATTCAACGACGCCACCCTGCGCGTTGCTCAAGAGGAATGGGCGCAACTGCCCAAGGACCTCGACTACATCGCCAAGGAACAATATTTCTTCCAGAACGCAGACAGTGCGTTCACGTCCATCAATGCGCGACTGCGAGCCATTCTGGTCACTCAGCTAGAGGCCGCAGGCACACCTTCCTCCGTGTGACGTTCAGACTGTTATATCGGCCTAACCAAATGATATTTCTACAATATGACTACGCTTGGTACTGTGCGCAGCGGCCTGATGTGCAGGCTGTTCGGCGCTTATCGCAGACGATACCGGCTCTGGCCTCGCTCTTGCATTCACGCCTTGGAAACTTCACCTGAGCGCGGGTATGGCAGGCATGGCCGAACAAGTAATGGACACGTCAGAACTGCTTGATGATGTGTTTCGCAGCGACTACCAATGGTTGACGCACAAGCTGCGTTATCGCTTGGGCTGCGGCGAAAACGCCGAAGACGTTGCCAGTGAAACCTTCACCCAACTCGCCGCCTTGCCTCATCTTGACGAGGTGCGTGAACCCCGGGCGATGCTGATGACCATCGCCAGCCGCGTGGTCTATGAAGTCCGTCGCCGACGTGACCAGGAACGCTCGCACCTTTACTACCTGGCACAACGCCCCGATCGCCAGGCCGATTCACCGGAGCGAAGGCAACTGCTGCTCGGCGAACTGGATGCGGTTGAGGCCGCCCTTGAGGGGCTCTCCGACAGGGCTCGACAGGCCTTCTACCTCAGCCAGCTCGAGGGCCTGACGTATGCCGAAATCGGCCAACGCCTGGGCGTCTCCGCCAGCATGGTCCGTCAGTATGTGGCTAAGGGCTTGGCGCAATGTCGCAGCGTCGCCCATCCCGACGGAAAATAATCTTCTACTGCACTGTCACTTTCCCCGGCTGATTGCACAAATAGGGCAAATCATCTAAAGCGGATAACCGTCGGTGAGCGACAAGACCCCTTCCCCTGCAAAGCGCCCAAGCATTGCCGGGTTGATACTGCCTTACTGGTGCAGCGCCGATCGCTGGAAAGCACTGGCGATGCTGGCCGTCGTGTTGACCATCAGCTTCACCACCATTTACGCCTACATCGCCCTCAATGATGTACACGGCAAAGTCACCGACGCATTGATCAAACTGGACTGGTCAGCCCTTAAGCCATTGCTGGCGCTGACGTTCGGCTACGGCCTGATCACGGTGCTGTTGCCCATCACCTCGACCATCCTCCAGGACTACCTGCAACTGCGCTGGCGGACCTGGCTGACCCATCGCCTGATTGAGCGCTGGACCGCGCACCTGGCCTACTACCAGCTGGAGCGCGACGGGCTGCTGAGCAACGCCGACCAGCGTATCGCTGAAGACACCCGCGAGTTCGTCGACAGCACCCTGCGCTTGTTCATCAATATTGTCAGCGTTGTAGTGAGCACGGTGTCCTACACCGCCGTACTCTGGTCGCTGTCGGGCAACCTGGCGTTCAGCGTACAAGGCGTCGACGTGGCCATCCCCGGCTACATGGTCTTAGCCGCCTACGGCTATTCCTTTGCCCAACTGGCAGTCACCCATTGGCTGGGCAAGCAGCTGATCGGACTGAACAACCATAAGCAAACGGCGGAGGCGGATTTCCGATTCGCCGGTATGCAAGTGCGCGAAAATGCCGAGCAGATTGCGTTTTATCAAGGTGGCCGACACGAGGGTGAACGCCTGCAAGAACGGTTTGGCCGAGTACGCGCCAATACCCTGCAGATACTGGTGCGCACCTTTAAGGTGATGCTCGGACAGAGCTTGTTCTCGCATGTCTTTAGCCTGCTGCCAACCTTGCTTGCACTGCCGCTGTTACTAAGCGGCAAGATCAGCTACGGCGACATGGTGCGCCTGATCGGTGCCTACGGCATGTTGGTCGGTAGCCTGTCGTTCTTCCAGCAGGCGTACCAGAACTTTACCCAGTGGATGGCCTGGACCAACCGCTTGCGCGACCTGCTCTGGTCGATCGACAAGGCTGATAAGCAAGTGCCAGGGATAAGCCTCAGTACTGCGCCATGCGCCCTGCTGCGCTGCAGCGCCTTGACCTTGCATACACCGCACCATCAGCCGCTGACCTACCTGAAAGCATGGCAGGTGAGCGCCGGTGAACGCTGGTTGGTGCATGGCCCTTCTGGATGTGGCAAGAGCACCCTGCTGCGCGCCTGCGCCGGGCTATGGCCTTACGGCAGCGGCCACATCAACTTGCCCGAACGCAGCCTGTTCGTGCCGCAGCGCAGCTATATCCCGGCAGGCACCCTCAAAGCAGCGCTGTGCTATCCCGCCGACCCCGAGCAATTCACCGACGCCCAGTGCCAGCAAGTGCTCGAAGACTGCTGCCTGGGCGACCGACGCGATGCCTTGTCGAGCAGCGACCGCTGGCAGCAAGTGCTGTCGGGTGGCGAACAGCAACGCCTGGCCATCGGCCGCGTGCTGCTGCATCGCCCCGAGTTCGTTTTCCTCGATGAGGCCACCAGCGCGCTGGATTCAGACACCGAAGCGAAGCTCTATCAAGCGCTGGTAGGACAGCTATCCGACAGCGCCATCGTCAGCGTTGCGCACCGCAAGGCCCTTGAGGCCTTCCATCCTTATCACCTCGACCTGGCTCGCGCTGACGACCATTGATTCACCTCTGGAGATACCCATGTCCCACTCAGTCATCACTGTTTCCGAAGACTCGCTGAATGAGTATTTGACGGGCTCTGAACAGATCCTGCTAGACCTCTGGGCGCCATGGTGTGCGCCCTGCCGGGCAATGACGCCGACCCTGGAACGCCTGGCTGAAGAAGTGGGCGAACACCTGACGGTGTTGAAGATTGATGTCGATGTCTTTCCGGCCGTGCGTGAGCGTTTTGCCGTGCGTGGCATTCCAACCTTGATTCTGCTCAAAGGCAGTCACGAACTGGCTCGGCTTTCAGGGGCTCAGTCGCTGGTCAGGTTGCGCGAGTGGCTGGGCGGCAGCGGTGCGGCGCTGCCTGCCAATCCCGCCGCCGGGCGCGCAGTGCAAGCTTGGGGGGCCTTTTACGGTGACACGCAACTGCGTGAGTTCCTTGTCACCCGGCTCAAGCAGCAGGCTGAAAACGGCGATGTGAAAGCCGCCAGGGCGCCGTTTTGGGTCGACGGGCAAGGCACTCTGTGTGCGGCGTTGGTACACAGTGAAAGCCTGCAGGTATTCGAACGGCTGAGCGGCCTGCCGATCCATCTGGCGCCAGCACTGGACTTCGTCAATGCCTGCGAAGAGCACCAGGTGGCGAGTCTGTTTGACGGTTTACGGGTCGATGCCGATGTGTGCCAGGTGCCTGCGCGCCTACTTCGTTACTGGTTGAGCGATCCGTTGCATGACTGGACAGCGTTGCTGGCTGAGCCTGAGCTGGACGCCCTGCGCCTACAGTGGATCAGCTTGTGCGACCAAACACTCGCCGGTCAGGCCGTGGCGGCTTCAGTGTGGGCAACACTGCGCAGCGCCTCACAGGCGTTGTGTAACCCGCAACAGGATCCCTACCGCGAACTGCCTGGCATGCTTGCGCAATTGCTCGCCAATCTGTCGCCCCTGCCAGCCATTGAGGATGCCCAGGCCTGGAGCGAGTTGTTCGCCATCGCTGGCAGATGCAATTTCCATCTGTTGATGAGCGCGTTCGGCTGGAGCGACCAGGAGCGCGCCATGCCTGGTCTGCGCAACCATTGGTTCGAGACGCATGAGCGAGCGCTGGGAGGGTTCAGTGGCGAGCAGCTCGAGGCCCATCGTCAACGCTGGCAGGCCGAGAATGCTGGGTTCATGGCCAAGGAGCAGGCGTTCCACGCGAACTATGGCGAAAACAGCAAGCTTGCCCAGCAACGTTATGTCTCGGTGCTGGCGGACTTGTTGGCCAACGCTCCCCTCTATCTGCCTGCGTAATGGCTCAGGACGCTCACATGTCGACCTCACTCGAACAAGCTCCGGCGCAGCTTGCGGCCGCGGCTGAACAACTGTTGGACTACGCCCGCCAAAGTGGCGCCAGTGATGCCCAGGTGCTGCTGTCCAGCGGTCACGGTCTGAGCCTCAATCTGCGTCAGGGCCGCTTGCGCGCACGCCGCGCCGAGGGCCACAACAGTGTCAGCCTGACGGTGTACCGCGGGCAGCGTCAGGGCACTACGCATTCGACCGACTTCAGCGCCGCCAGCCTCGCCGACATGGCCCGCGCCGCGTGTGATATTGCCGCTCACACAGCACAAGATCACTGCGCCGGGCTGCCTGATGCGAGCCTGATGACTCAGGCACCGCTCGACCTGCAATTGCATCACCCATGGGCCGTTTCGGCTGAGGAGGCTCAAGCACTGGCCGCGCGCATCGAGCAAGGTATCAGCGACCAAGGCCCGCAGGTGCAGAGCGACGGCGCTTTTGTCAGTGCGTATGAGGCGTGCAGCTTTCTCGCGAACAGCCGCGGTTTTGCCCATGGTTATGCGCAATCGAGCCACGCACTGAGCGCCAACGCGTTGGCCAGCGACGGACAGCGCCGCCATCTGAGCCATTGGCGCAGCCACGAACGCTACAGCGAGCGCCTGCAAATGCCCGAGCAGATTGGCGCCCGAGCGGCGAGCAAAGCGCTGGCCTATCTGGATGAGCAGCCGCTGTGCACAGGGCGCTATCGGGTGCTGTTCGATCCCGACATGGCGATCAGTCTGCTGATGGATTTTGCCAACGCTGCCAGCGGTCGTGCGCTGTACACCCATGGCAGCTACTTACGCGACCGTTTGGGCAGCCAGGTGATGGCCGAGCACTTGAGCCTGAGCGAAGATCCTTTCCAACTGGCTGGCCTGGGCAGCGCTCCGTTCGACAGTGACGGACTGAGTGGCCAGCGCCGTAGGGTGGTCGAACACGGACAGTTGCAGGGGTACTTCCTGTCGACCTACAGCGGTCGGCGCCTGGGTCTGCCTTCCACTGGCAACGCCAATGGGCCTTATAACCTCAGCTTGCATAGCCAACTCACCCGCGACAGCGATGACTGGCCTGCCATGCTCGCGCAGCTGGACCGCGGCCTGCTGGTCGCCGAACTGGCGGGCGAAGGTACGCACCTGATCAACGGCGACTACTCACGCAGCGCCAAGGGCTTCTGGGTCGAGAACGGCGTGATCACTCATGCCGTGACCGGTATCACCATTGCCGGCAACTTGAACAGCCTGCTTGGCGACATCCTTGCGGTGGGTAACGACGTTGTCACCCGAGGCCATTTCAGCAGCGGTTCGGTGTTGATCGCACACATGCAGATAGGTGGGCGCTGAGCGCTCGCGGAGAACTCCAATGACTGATATTCGGCTGACGATTGCCTGTGAACGACTGCTGGCACCCTATGGTGTAGACCTTAATGATTTGCGCAATACCCTGGATCAGGTCATGGAGCATCAGGTCGATTTCGCCGATCTGTACCTGCAATCCCGACGCAGAGAAAGCTGGTCACTGGAAAACAGTCAGGTGACCGGTGGCACCTTCAGTGTCGATCACGGCTTCGGCCTGCGCGCCAGCGAACTGGACCAAAGCGCCTTTGCTTATTCGCAACAGATCACCCGCGAGCAACTGCAGAAAGCCGCGTTGTCGGTGCGCAGCATCGCCGGCAAAGGCCGCAATGCCCGAGTGGCAATACCCGAGCCACGCGCATTGATGCACTCAAGCTACGGCACCGACGACCCGCTACCCGTATTAGCGTCCGCGGCCAAAGTGGCGCTGCTTGAACGCATCGAGCAACTGGCGTGCGCGCTCGATCCACGGGTCAGCCGTGCAGGCGCGACGCTGGAACTGACCCACGAAGTGATGATGGTGATGCGTCACGACGGCCGTCTGGCCGCCGACGTGCGCCCGCTGCTGATGCTGCATATGTGGGTGGTGGTCGAACACAACGGCCGTCGCGAAACAGCCAGCGGCGGTATGGGTGGACGCAACGGTTTCGAGCACATCGAGATGTCATTGGTTGAAGCTGAGGTCCGTCGTGTGGTCGATAGCGCACTGACTAATCTGGATGCCATCCAGGCGCCTTCCGGGCAGCTTCCCGTGGTGCTCGCCAGCGGGTGGCCAGGCATGCTCTTGCACGAAGCAATGGGCCATGGTTTTGAAGGCGACTTCAATCGCGTCGGCAGTTCGGTCTATGCATCGCAGATGGACAAGACGGTGGCGGCTCCCGGGGTGACGATTGTCGATGACGCGACAGTGCCCGGCGCCCGCGGTTCGCTGAATATCGACGATGAAGGTGAGCCAGGACAGCGCACCACCCTGATCGAAAACGGCGTTCTGCGAAGCTACATGCACGATGACCTCAACGCCCGCCTGATGGGGCAAAAGGTCACCGGCAACGGACGGCGACAGTCCTATGCCCACCTGCCAATGCCCCGAATGACCAACACCTTCATGCAGCCCGGCCCCTACGCCGCAGAGGAGATCATCGCCTCGGTCAAACATGGCGTGTATCTGGCCGATCTGGGCAGCGGCCAGGTGGACATCGTCAGCGGCCAGTTCAGCTTCCAGAGCGCCCTGGCGTGGTTGATCGAAGACGGCCGCCTGACCACGCCTATCCGCGGCGCAACGCTGACGGGCAGCGGTCCGCAGACCCTGCGGCAAATCAGCATGGTGGGCAACGATCTGGCCCTGGATCGCGGTCTGGCGATATGCGGCAAGGCTGGCCAGAGCGTGCCGGTCGGGGTCGGTCAGCCGACGCTGAAAATCGACGGTTTAGTAGTCGGCGGCACCGCCTGAAAACATTGATCCGCGTGGGCAAAAAAACATCGAACCCCCACTGTCACTTTTCGATTCTGATTGCACATTAGAAACAACTGCAAGGCGCGGCAGGACGACTTTCTAGTGATTCGAAGGGGGGAGTTACACGTGGAAAACTTATCCGGTTTCAGGACGATTCGACCGTTACCGCTGGCACTTGGCATCTCTCTGGCCTTGAGCAGCGTGAGCTTTATTCCTGCAGTGCTCGCGGCGCCTGCAACAGCACCTATTGCCCAACAAACGCGCTATGACCTGCCCGCCGATACCTTGCAGCAGACGCTGAGCCGTATCAGCCAGCAAAGCGGCGCGACCATTGAATTACGCCTGACCGACATCAGCGCTTATCGCTCGCCTGCCATCAGCGGCAACCTCAGCGCTGCCCAGGCCTTGGCGGCGGCGCTGGCGGCTACCCCGCTGCGCTCAAGCCTCGCAGCCAACGGTAATCTGGTGGTCGAAGCGCCGCCTGCCGTTTTGAGTAATCCGGTGGATGCGGATGCCGCAGTCCTGCCGGCGATTGACGTCCAAAGCACGGCGGATGACGACTACACCGCCAGCGAGTCCAGCAGCGCCTTGCGTACCAGCACTGCACTGCAGGAAACCCCGCAATCGGTGAAAAGCATCACCCACAAAGTTATCGCCGATCGTCAGGCCACCAGCGTCGAAGATGCCTTGCGTAATGCCGCTGGGGTGGTCGATCAAAAGGGCAACCGTGGCAATTCGGTGTATTTCATTCGCGGCTATGAAGTCACCCAGACGTCCACCGATGGCGTGACCACCCCGGAGACTCGCAACGGCCTGGTAATACCGTCCACCCCGATTGATGGGGTCGAAGGGCTGGAAGTCATCAAGGGCCCGGCAGCGGTGATGTCAGGCAGTTCTTCGCCCGGCGGCACGATCAACATCATCCGCAAGGCTCCGGTGACCGATCCCTTGCACGTGATTCGCGGCGAAGTAACTGATCGTGGGGAATACAAGACCGCCATCGACCTGGGCGGCGCCTTGACCGACGACAGGGCCTGGAGTTATAGGCTCAACGTCGCCCGCACCCGCTCCAGCGAAACCTACCCCGATTACAACGGCTCGCGGGCCGATTTCGTGGCGCCGGTCATTGCTTGGAAAGGCGACTCGACGCGCATCAAGGTCGGTGCCGAGTTCAGTGATACCCGCACTGCCCAAGGCCTGGCGGGAACTTACTACGACACTACCTTGCAAAAAATCCGCAAACTCTCGACTTACCGCATGGGCGACAAGGACGATCACATTTCCGGGGTATCGAAAACAGGCTACTACGAGCTGTCCCAGGACCTGGTCGATGGGTGGACCTTCAACAGCAAGGCGACCTATGGCGATACCAAAATGAGCTTCAAGATCAACGAGCCCTACGCGATCCTTCCCGACGGCCAACAGATCGCCCACCAATTCTCCTCAGTGGACACCACTCGCTACTGGAGCACGCAGAACGACGTGCGCGGCACTTTCAATACCGGGCCGGTCAAGCAAGAACTGCTGTTGGGCGTTGACTATATGCACAGCAATAACACCCAATACGAGTTCGCCGATGGCGCTATCAATGCCGATGGCAACGTCCTGGATAAAAGCAGCCTTGATTACCCGCACATCCCGACGGCCAGGGACAAAAGCTACGACAGCCGCAATATCCAGCGCGGGCTGATCATTCAGGACCAGATCACTATTCTGGAAAAACTGCACCTGCTGTTCGCCGGCAAGGAGTCGGTGTGGGAGAACCAGAACAACATCGTAGGTTCGGGTTCATCATCGTTCCGACAGACCAAATGGGTACCCAACTACGGTATCGCTTACGATCTGACCCCGGAAATCACTGCCTACGCTAACCTCATGCATGGTTTTTCCGGCAGCTACAACATCGACAGATTCGGTAATGCCTTAGCGCCCAGCAGCAGCAAATCCAAGGAGGTCGGCCTCAAGTTCAGCCTGCTGGATGATCGCTTTACCATCACCACCGCATTGTTCGATATCGAACAGACCAACGTGCCGCTGTCAGACCTGACCGGGCAGTACATTGGCTCTGAAGGCAGGCA
Organism: Pseudomonas bohemica; assembly: GCF_002934685.1. Lineage (GTDB taxonomy): Bacteria > Pseudomonadota > Gammaproteobacteria > Pseudomonadales > Pseudomonadaceae > Aquipseudomonas > Aquipseudomonas bohemica. The sequence goes on along the minus strand of NZ_NKHL01000101.1, from coordinate 1,622 downwards.
CAGTAAAGGTTTCGACCTGGACCTGAACGGCGAAATCCTTCCTGGCTGGAACCTGACCGCCAGCTACACCTATTCGAAGTTCAGCGATCCGTCCGAGGTCAACGGCCAGACGAACAAGGTGACCGGACAGCCGAAAAACTCAGCCAATATCTGGACATCCTATGAATTGCAGACGGGTCGCCTGAAAGGCCTGGGCGCAGGGATTGGTGTTACCGCCGCGAGTGACATGGTCAGCGGCTACCGCACCAGTACCTACTACGACGTCAGTGGTTATGCGCAAACCGATCTCTCGGTTTTCTACCATCAGAAGGACTGGTCATTGAACCTGGGCGTTAAAAACGTGTTTGACCGTGACATTTACTCTTACAGCACCGCAACGACCTGGATGGGTGTCAAGGACGGGAGAACTGCGCGTTTGACAGCAGAATATCGTTTCTGAATTGACTGCAACAAACTCGGACTGAATCGCACCGCGTTTCGTGGAGGCCTCAACGCTTGAGAAGATGAGGCCATGAAAAAGACGACGACCTACTCCCCTGAAGTCCGTGAACGTGCTGTGCGAATGGTTCTGGAGCACCTGAACGATTACCCGTCCGAGTGGGCGGCCATTGAGGCCATTGCCCCGAAGATTGGCTGTGTAGCGCAAACCCTGCATGGCTGGATTCGTCGCCATCAGACCGACGCAGGACGGCGCCCTGGTCAGACCAGCGAGGAGCGCGAGCGCATCAAGGCCCTGGAACGCGAGAACCGCGAGCTGCGTCAAGCCAACGAGATCCTGCGTCTGGCCAGCGCGTATTTTGCCCAGGCGGAGCTCGACCGCCGCACCAAGTTCTGAGGGCATTTGTCGATCAGTACCGTGACCGTCTAGGGGTCGAGCCGATCTGTCGCATCTTGCAGATCGCCCCGTCCGGTTACCGCAGGCATGCGGCCCAACTTCTTAACCCGCAACGGCGTTGTTGCCGTGCTTAGCGCGATGAGGCCTTGAGCCTGAAGGTCCAGCGCGTATGGGACACCAACAGGCAGTGCTATGGTACGGTGAAGATTAGGAAACAGCTGCGCCGAGAAGGTATTGAGATCGCCAGGTGCACGGTGGAGCAGTTGATGCGTGGAGCTCGACTGCAGGGCATAAGGCGTGGGCAGGATGTGCGGACAACGGTGGCCGGCGACAGGTCGCTCTGTCCGCTGGATCATGTCCAGCGTCAGTTCCATGCCGATCGTCCGAACCAACTGTGGGTGTCGGATTTAACCTATGTCTCGACCTGGTAGGGCTGGCTGTACGTGGCCTTTGTGGTTGACGTCTTTGCGCGGCGCATCGTCGGCTGGCGAGTCAGTACCCGCATGAAGACCGACTTCGTGCTCGATGCACTGGAACAAGCCCTGTACGCCCGTCAGCCGCACCGCACGGGTGGTCTGATTCACCATAGTGACTTAAAAACCGTGGCTGGAGATGGATTCCAGTGGAATTCAGAAAACGAAAAAAGCGGCTCAAGGCCGCTATTTCCGTGGCTTCCAGGCGTTCAGTGGGCCGTAATGGAAGCAAATATGGCGCAGCGGACGGGACTCGAACCCGCGACCCCCGGCGTGACAGGCCGGTATTCTAACCGACTGAACTACCGCTGCGC
>NZ_NKHL01000066.1 GCF_002934685.1 Pseudomonas bohemica | reverse complement strand
CTTGAAATACAAAACGCCCGATGCGGTGCATCGGGCGTTTTGAGGGTAAAACAGGTGTAAACCTATTTCAGGACTAGACACATGAAAGTCGCAGAACCCCTTGGCCTCACACTTACAACAAGCCCGACACCTTGAACGCCTGAGCAATTGACGCAGGCGCGAAACCAGCGAACAGGTCATTGCGCTTTCAGGAATTGTCAGGCCTTCCGCGGGCATGCACAGTCCTTTTCCCATTGGCTGACATGAGCGACCCTCCACCCTTTGCCCGGCGCCTGTAAATTCCCTACAAATCAGCACCAGCGTCTACGCCACCGCCCCAGGCTTGCATGCCCCGCCCGCCACAGCAGCCCGACTGCGCCAGGCAAACAGCAGCACCATCAGCAAGCCCAATGCGGCCATCGCCGCGCCCGCCAGCGAAATCGCCGGGTAGCCCAGCCCTGCGTTGATCACCGCCCCGCCCAGCGCGGCGCCAATGGCATTGCCGAAGTTGAACGCGCCAATGTTCACCGCCGACGCAAGGTTAGGCGCGTCCTTGGCCGCCTCCATCACACGCATCTGCAGCGGCGGCACCAGGGCAAAGCTCGCGGCGCCCCAAATCAGCACCGCCAGCGCCGTCGGCAATGGCCAGCGCATGAGCACCGTGAACGCCAGGAGGACGATGATCAGCACCACCAGCGATACGATCAGCGTGCGATCCACCGAGCGGTCAGCCGCCTTCCCGCCCCACACATTGCCCAGCGTCAAACCGACCCCGAACAGCACCAGCATGCCGGTGATGAAAGTGGTCGAGGCATGAGTCTCGCTGTGCAGGATGGGCGCGATGTAGGTGAACACGGTAAACATCGCACCTGAGCCGACCACCGTCAGCGCCAATGCAGCCAGCACCGGTCCGCGACCCAGCACGCGGATTTCTGCCAGCACGCCATCGCTTTTAGGCAGCGGCAGGTTTGGCAGGGCATACCAGAGTGCTGCGATCGCTACCGCGCCAAGCCCGGCGATGCCCCAGAATGCGGTGCGCCAGCCAAACATTTCTCCGAACCAGGTGGCGAGCGGCACACCGCCGATTGTCGCCAGGGTGAGCCCCATGAACATGGCGGCCACCGCACCCGCCCGCTTCTGGGGTGGCACCACGCTGGCAGCCACGATCGAGCCGATACCGAAGAACGCGCCATGGTTGAGCGAGGTCACCACCCGGGCGATAAGCAGACTCTGGTAGTCGGTCGCCAGCGCCGACATCAGGTTGCCCAGGGCAAAAATCACCATCAGCCCGATCAGCAGGTAGCGTCGCGGAATTCTGACCGTAGCCAGGGTCATCAGGGGCGCGCCAATGAGTACGCCCAGTGCATAGGCGCTGACCAGCAGCCCGGCTGCGGGAATCGACACGCCAAGGTCGGCGGCGATGCTGGGCAACATGCCCATGGGGGCAAACTCGGTGACACCGATGCCGAAGGCACCGATGGAAAGTGCTACAAGCGGTGGATTGATACGCATAAAACGACTCCTTATCTGTGCCGCAAATGCTACGATCCAAATTTTTTCGGCGGTAGGCCCTTTCCAGGCCAATCACCTTTGCTTACGAGGCACAAATGGATCTCAACGGACGGTCAGGTGAGATGGAGGTGTTCGCCAAGGTGGCGCAGGAGGGAAGCCTCTCGGCGGCTGCACGCACGTTGGGGCTTACGCCTTCGGCAGTGAGCCGGATCATCGCGCGCACCGAACAGCGCCTGGGTACTCGCCTGCTGTTGCGTACGACGCGGGCCATTACGCTGACGTGCGAAGGTGAAGCGTACTTGCGCGGCGCGCGGCGCATCCTGGCCGACATGGCAGAGGTAGAAGAAGCGATCACCGATCAGGGAATCCCCAAGGGCCGGCTCCGGGTCAGCGCCGCCCTCGCCCACGGCCGAATGAAGATTGTGCCCTTGGTGGCGGCGTTCAGCGCCCGTTACCCGGAGGTGGTGGTCGACCTGATGCTGGGTGATGAAGTGGTCGACATTCTCGGCGGGCAGGCGGATGTCGCCGTGCGCTTCGGCCATCTACCGGACAGCCCGCTGAGCGCTCGCTGCATTGGCGAGACAGGCCAGGTCATCGTGGCGTCGCCCGAGTACCTGCAACGCCACGGCATCCCTCGTGAACCCGAGGATCTGCTGCGCCATAACTGCCTGCGCTTCAACTTTCGCCGGGCCGCGCCCGACTGGCCGTTTCGCCGCGAGGGACAGGACTTTTCGCTGAAGGTCGCCGGCAGCATCGAATGCAGCAGCGGCGAGGCCCTGGCGCAACTGGCCAGACTGGGCGCCGGGATCGCGCGCATCGGCGCATTCTCGGTGGCCGAGGACCTGGGGCGCGGCGAACTGATACCGCTATTGGAAGACTTCAACCCCGGGGACAGGGAACCGATTCACGTGCTATTCGCGGGCGGTTCGGCGATGCCAGCCAGGGTCAGGGTGTTCATTGATTACTTGCTGGAGCATCACCGGGTTTAAACGCTGTCTGCGCGTTCATCCCCCGCGAAGATCCTCAAGGGCGGCGAATCTTTGTACTTGCACGACTCACTTGCGCCCCCCCGAGAAAGAACTGCGCCAATGCATTGGCCAGTTCGACCGGCGCCTGTTCTGCCATGTGGTGACCGCTGTCAATTCCGGCGCCGGTCACAGCCTGATCGGCCCAGGGCTGCCATACGGCGAGGACATCGCCGTAGAGTTTTTCCAGATCGTCCCTCAGCGACCAGAGAACGTGCACAGGGCATTGGAGCCTGCGTCCGGCCTGCCTGTCTTCGCGATCATGCAGTGGGTCCAGCCACAGGCCGGCGCGATAATCGCCGAGCATGCCTCTGACGGTTTCAGGGTCATGAATCGCGGCCTGAAAATCCTCGTAGTTACCTGCACCCATGTCCTCTTCGCGGCCGCGGTACCAAGCCTTGGGGTCGGCGAGAATCGCGCGCTCAGGTTTGTCGGGCTGCGCATAGAAAAACCAGTGCCACCATAGCGAGGCGAATTGCGCGTTACACCGCTCGAGCGCTTCCAGGATGGGCACTCCGTCCATGATCACCAGCTTCGACACTCTCGATGGATGATCCATCGCGGTACGAAAAGCGGTGTAGCTCCCGCGGTCGTGGCCTGCCAGATAAAACTCATCGAACCCCAGGTGGTCCATGAGGGCAATACAATCCCGGCCTTTGGCTCGCTTCGAGGAAGCTTCGTAGTCATGCGCATCGTCTGGCTTGCTGGACCTGCCGAAACCTCTCAGATCGGGGCAGATCACGGTGAAAGACCGGGCAAGCAAGGGGGCGACTTCATGCCAGGTCGTGTGCGTGCGGGGATGACCATGTAGCAGCAATAACGGCGGCCCTGAACCGCCGTGGCGCACCCGCAGCGTCGCTTCAGGCAACTCGATCATTTGCAGCTGAAAACCTTCGAACATCATCACTCCTTTGCGCGAGGTTTTGAAACCATAACGCCCATGTCGTGCTCCGCTGTCGCTGCACTCGAGCACCACAGTGATGATCATCGACGCGGCGAACGTTGGGGTTTCTACTCGAAAGTTGCCTGTTTGCGCGTTTCGCTTGAGCGGCAACGGGTTCCTTGAACAAAAAATCGCTGGGCAATCATCGTGACGGCCTGTGCCGCAGATGTAAGGGCCGTATCGATGCTGAACGGCGCCTCATCCCACGCCTCATATCGATGGTTCAGTACGGACTGCCAAGTGGGTTGAATCAGCCCCGGGACATCGACCTCTCGGGTTTCGACCCGGCGCCGGTGCTCCTGCCTGTCGGAGCAAATCACCTGGATATTCACCAGCGGGGCACCGCAAAGTGCGGATATTTCGCGCCAGGCGTTTCGGCTTTCGATCACCGGGTTGACGCAGTCAACGATGACCGTGCCGCCCAATCGCAGATTGCTCAAGGCAAGCTCGTTGGCGACCAGGTACCCACTGCGCCCTACATCGCCGGCAAGCGCACCCGAGTTTCGAATAGCCTGCTCGATCGTGTCGACCCGCAAATAAACGCTCCCCGTTTTAGCGGCGAGGTCTTTGGCGATGGTTGTTTTTCCAGTACCTGGAAGGCCGCTGAAGACGATAAGCATTCTGTGTCCTTGGGTGAGGGCTTAGGTGTTAAGCGCCAACAGTGCCACAAAGTGCGCGCTCACCTACAGGTCTCCGGGCGTACCGGAATTTGTCGTACACAGTTGAGCGGTCCGGCTTGCCGGCGGTTGCAAAGGGATGTCGGCGCGCCGCCAGAAGCTCACTCCCTGGCCCGCTCACTGAGTTCGACTGCCAGCTTCGCGGCCTCTTCCTCACCGCGCCGGTAGTGCAAATCACCCTCGTCGTCAGTGATTTGAAACGCCTGGACCTCTGCGTCTCCAAGCAGCTCTTCAGGCACATCTGCGCCATCAATTTTCTTTACCGTCACGGCCATGATTGTTTCCTCGCTTGCAAGCACGCCTGAGCACGCGGGTTAGGGACATAACCTCCGATGCCGAAGCGTTGGGGCCGTTCAGTTTTCCTGTGACGAGAGAATACCGCCCCGACGAGGTGTCAGGATTCGGAGCGGTTGCGCTCGTGCGGTATTGGGTAGGTCACCAGGTTTTCAAGGCTGATGATGTCCGGTTCCGCGACGTAGCCGATCTGCCGGGAGAACGCTTCGACGAACTGCCCGCGCAAGCGCTGGATTTCCTGAGAGCTGTAATTGACCAGCCCGCGCGCCAGTTCGGCGCCGTCCGCACCTCTGCACACCACCATGTCGCCCCGTTGGAATACGCCTTCTGCGCGCAGAATCATCAATGCCGTGATGCCACTGTTTTCTGGCAAACCATCGGGAGCGCCGAGCACGATTTCCAGCACGCCGCGCATAGGCAGTTGATTGGACAGCCACCTGCCACGCGATGCCTTCGGGTTGGTATCGGACACCAGCAGCGTGCCAATCGGATCACCGCCGACGATGGCCTCCAGTACCGAATCCAGGCGTCCACAGGCGATCACGGTGTGCGCACCAGAGCGCGCGGCCAGCCGTGCCGACCGTAGCCAGGACCGTACATCGAAACCCAAGCGCTCGGTCATGTCATGGGCGTAGCGGTCCAGCGCTGGATCCCCAGCAGCGACCTCGGCGATGGTCAACCCTGACGGATCGGATTCGAGTTTCAGCAGACCATCCAGCTCGGTGAGCAGGATGTACACATCAGCCTGCACCAGGTTGACCACCAGCGCGCCGAGGCTGTCGGTCGCCCCCGCACGAATACCGTGGCTGGCGATGCTGCTGTTTTCACTGACCACCGGAATCACCCGCCTGTCGAGCAACACCTGCATGGTGCTGCGGGCGTTGAGGTAGTGCTTGCGGTGAGACAAGTCGTCCTGGGTCAGCAGTATCTGCGCGGATTGCAACCCACGGTTTTCCAGGCATTGAGCCCAGGCATCGGTCAGCCTGATCTGACCGATGGCTGCCCAGGCCTGGGCCTCATGCAGCGGCAACGAGGCTTCACTGGCCGGACCGACGCAAAACGCAGTCGCACCCGCAGAGACCACTACCACTTCGATGCCGCGGCGATGCAGCGCCGCCAACTGAGAAGCCAGGCGTTGCAAGGCGTCATTGTCTGGACCGTCGAGCGTGTTGATCAGACGGCTTTCGACATGGATCACCCAACGCTTGGTCGTCGCTAATTCATCACGCATGTTTTCACCTCGGTATCGCCTTGCGTGCGCCTTGCACCGGAGCAATGGTTCACAGCAGCGGCGTGATCGTCACGCCATTGCTCATCCGCGCCAGCACGCTTGCGGAGTCCAGATCCGCGGCGTTGGCGCCGTGAATCAGATACAGGCATTGCCCCTCCTGCACCTGGTCGCCCTGCCCGACCATGAGATCAATCCCTGCGGATTTGTCGGCGGGTGCGCCGGCGCGCCGGGCGATCTCGCCAATGCGCCAGCCATCCAGCTCGCTCACCCACCCTTCCACGCTGGCGCGCACCGAATACGTTAATGGCCCCGGTAGAACCGGAACCTTTCTGCCCTGAGCGTCGATGATCCGCTCGAAGGCGGCATTCGCTTGGCCATTGGTCAGCAATTTCTCAGCCAGCTGGCGCCCGACCTCGACGCTGCCCACCGCCGGATCCCAGGCAAGAATCTGCCCGGCGAAGAAGATCGCCTTGTCTCGCAAATCCCTCGGTGCCTGCGGATCATTGGCCAGCACCGCGCGCACATCACGCACCTCCAGCGCCGGCCCGATACCGCGTCCGATCGGTCGGCTGCCATCGGTCGCAAAGGCGACAACGGTCAAGCCAAGTCCCGCGCCGACTCGTTCGAACAAGTCGCCAAGCTCCCTGGCCTGAGCCTGAGTCTTGAGCTTGGTGCGTGGCCCGTAGGGTAGATCGACCACCACATGGGTGGAACCCGCGGTGAGTTTTTTCGACAGGATCGAGGCCACGGACCAGCGGTTCGAGTCAATCCCCAGCGGCCGGGTGATGGCGTTCATCACGTCATCCACCGCCGAATGGTTAAGCCGTCCATTCCAGGCGATACAGGCACCGGCCTGCTCGACGCAACGCTGCACCTGCTCGGCGGTGAGATCGACCCGCGCCACCGACTCCATCGCATCGGCCGTGCCCGCTGCCGAGGTGATCGCGCGCGAAGAAGTCTTGGGCATGGCCATGCCGTGGGCAGCGACGATCGGCACTACCAGCAGCGTGATGCGGCTACCCGGCACCCCGCCCATCGAGTGTTTGTCGACCACGATGGGCCGGTCCCAGTGCATGACCGGGGTAAAACGGGTGCGCACTTTCGCCAGTGCAACGACTTCAGCGTCGGACAGGCTGCGGGTGGCGCTGACCAGAAACGCGCTGATCTCCCCATCCGTGTAACGCCCTTCGATGATGTCGCGCAGCAGCATTTCGTATTCGGCTTCACCCAGCTCCTGACCCTGGACTTTCTGCATCAGCGCCTGACGGCTGGCGGGCGATGGCGTGCGACGCAGGGCGATCTCGGCGCCTTCGGCAACGCCCCAATGAGCAAACGCCTCCTCGCTCAAGCCGATTTCATCCGACGCCAGCAAGGCAGCGGCATCCATGCCATGAATCTGCACACTCAGTGATTTGCCCTCGGCCAGCAGATCGACTTTCGAGCTGCCAAGGTAATCGGCCGCCGACAGGAAGGCGCTGTGCATCGGCAGATAAGCGACCCTTTCCAGCCCCGTGGACAACGGCACGCGGCGCAGACGCAAACGCTCTGTGGCGTTGGCCAGCGCGTGAATAAAACGGGAGATGCCCTGTTCGAGCGCGCCGTCGTTGCTCACGCGAATGGTTTCGATATCCACGGGCAGCGGCTCGACCTGACGCATGACCCGCGCCCGTGCCTGCAGTGCCGTTTCCCGGCCGCGGGCCAGTATCCGCGCGGCCAACACGTCCACGGAAGCCGTGACCTCGACCACGATCAGTCTGGGCACAAGCCCGGCCAGCTCACGAATCATCTTGCGCGAGCCATTGGCAATCACGTTACGGCCGTTGCTCAGCGCGGTCAGCAGATCAATGGACAATCCGTAAGACAAGCCGTGGGCCTCCCAGGTAATCAGAAACTCCCCGGCATTCACCAACGCTCTGAATTGCGCCTCGGTGACGCCGTGGTGATCCTCGCCGGGCGCGCCTGCGGAGCGCGTGATGGTGCGCCGGGCGAACACATACCGACCGGCCTCCTCCAGATGGGCGCGGGCGCCTTCGATCAACGAATCCTTACCGGCGCCACTGGGGCCGACGACAAAGAAGAAGATGCCCTGCGCCATGTGCATTACTCCGCCTCGTCCAGACCGATGTCGACACACACCGCTGCCTGATTGAGCTTGCTGGTGGAAATGTAGTCCACCCCCGTCTTGGAGATTGCGCCGATGGTCGACAGGTTGATGCCGCCCGAGGCTTCGAGTTTGGTGCGGCCGGCAACCATTTGCACCGCTTCGGTCATGTCGGCCACGCTCATGTTGTCGAGCATGATCACGTCAACGTTGGCCTCCAGCGCTTCGGCTACCTGGGTCAAGCTGTCGCATTCGACTTCCAGTTTGGTCAGCACCGGCAACTGGCGACGGGCGCGCTGCACTGCCTGAGTGATGCCGCCACAGACCGCGATGTGGTTGTCCTTGATCATCACGCCGTTGTCCAGGCCCAGCCGATGGTTGAGGCCGCCGCCACAAGTCACGGCGTGCTTCTCCAACATGCGCAGGCCCGGCGTGGTCTTGCGAGTGTCGATCAGGCGCGCCTTGCTGCCAGCCACGGCGGCCACATACTTGGCGGTCTCGTTGGCAATGCCGGACATGCGTTGCACGATGTTCAGGGCGGTGCGTTCGGCGGTCAGGACGCTGCGGGCATTGCCGCGCACATCGATCATCACGGTGCCGGCTTCGATCTTCTGGCCGTCCTTGACGCGCACGATGACTTCCAGCGTCGGGTCGTAGCGCTTGAATACACGAGCGGCGATGTCGATACCGGAGACGATCAGGGTTTCCCGGGCGTTCATGTAGAAGGCGCCGACTTCTTCCGGTTCGATCATCACTTGCGCGGTCAGGTCGCAGTAACCGATGTCCTCGGTCAGCCAAAGATCGATGAGGCGGTCAGTCTGGAATACGTCATACATCGTGGTTACCCCTATGTGTGGATACAGTTCGGTGAACGTCGGTTATCGGTGCTGCAGCTTCTTGTCGAGCATCAACATCAGGCTGTTGCAGGTCACCGCAATGACCGTGAGCAACAGCGCCACGGCCATGATGGTCGGGATATCGCCCAGGCCCATGGCATTCACGGCCATGTAGCCCAGGCCGCGCTGGGAGGCGAACATCTCGCCGATCAACACGCCCAGCAAGGTCAGTGCAAAACCCAGCCTGACCCCGGCCACGATCTCCGGCAGGATCGCCGGCAGCAGCACGTGAAACAGCGATTGCACAGGTGTCAGACGCAAGGTCCCGGCGGTGCGCAGGTACACTGGACGCATCTGGCGAATGGCGTTCATGGTGAACAGCAGAATCGGGATCATGCCGTGCATCACGCCGAACGCCACTTTCGAGGACAACCCCAGGCCAAAGCACAGCAGCACCAACGGGTACAGCGTGACCTTGGGAATGGCGTACAGATTCAGCAGGATCGGCTCGGCCACCGCGCCGGCCAGGCGGTTGACGCCCAGCAGCACGCCCAACACGATGCCGCCGACCAGCGCCAGGCTCATGGCATAGGCGAAGGCTTTGGCGGTTTCGCCGACGTTGGCCCACAGTTCGACAGTGCCCATCATCGAGATCAGATGGGTCAGAGTCATCCATGGTGAGGTCAGCGCCCCTGCGCCGATGGCCAGGTGCAGCAGTTGCCAGGCGGCGATCAGGGCAATCACCAACAGGAAGGTCGGAAGAAATCTCTGCATGCCGGTCACCGTTGACGACGCGCTTGCAAGCGGCGATCGAAGAAGTTGAGCGCCGCGTTGATCAGCGTGACGCTGATCAACACCAGCAACATGAGCGCGTACATGTTGTCGCTTTCGAAATTGTTGTAGGCGAAGGCGATGGCGTAGCCAATGCCCGAGCCGGAAAGAATGAATTCCGAAGCGATCACGCCGATGAACGAGTAAGCGACCGCCAGCTTCACCCCGCCGAACAGATACGGCAGCGCTGCCGGAAGCTGGATACGCCAGGCGGTCTGCAGCCTGGACATGCGCATCACGGCCGCACTTTTGCGCAGCACATTGGGAATGCGATCAAGACCGGTCAGGGTCGCAGTGATCATCGCGACAATGGCCAGCAACACGGCGATGGCGATGATCGAGCCGTGGCCGACGCCGAACACGACGATGAACACCGGGTAGAAAATGAAGGTCGGCACCGCGTAGTAACTGGCCAGCAACGGCTCCAGGGCAGCGCGAAAGCGGGGCATCGAGTGCACGGCCAGGCCGATGAAAAAACCGCTGATGATCGCGACGAAAGCCGACACCACGATATTGCCGAAGCTGAACAGGATGTCCTGGCTGTACTGCCCCGTCGACACCAGCGACAACAAGTGCATGAGCATCTGCGAGGGTGGAATCAACACCATTGGCGGGATGACATGAGTGCGACACAGCCACTCGATCAACCCGATGAAAGCTGCAACCAGTAGGGATCGCAGCACGCTTTCGATATTCAAATCGACGTCCTCAGAGTTAGCCGCAGGGATCAGTGTTGCGCGCCCATGACCTTCATGGTTTCCACCCGCAACTTGTCCCACAGACGTGCGTTGATCTCGCCGAAACGCGGGGTCGATACCACCCGACTGTCGCGGTCGCGTTCCCAGCCGGTCTCGACCAGGTCGATGAACAGCCCTGGCCGCGAGGACATCACGCCGACTCTGTCCGAGAGCATCGCCGCTTCGTCCAGTGCATGGGTGATGAGCAATACGGTGGCGTTGGTTTCGCGCCAGAGCCGCAGCAACTCATCGCCCATCAGCAGGCGGGTTTGCTGGTCGAGAGCGCCGAACGGTTCGTCCATCAGGATCAGCCGCGGCTGCATGACCAGCGTGCGGGCGATACACACCCGCTGGCGCATGCCGCCGGACAGCTGCGCCGGGTAAGCACCGGCGAAATCCCTCAGGCCCATGAACCCCAGCGCATAAGCGACGCGACGCTCGACTTCGGGACCATCGACACCGCTGCGACGCAGACCGAAGGCGATGTTGTCGCGCACCGTCAGCCAGGGAAACGAGGCGTCCTCCTGAAACACCACGCCGACGCCATCCGGCACGCTGGAAATGACTTTGCCTTCGAACATCACCTGGCCCGAGGTGGGACGCGCGAGCCCGGAAAGGACGTCCATCAGAGTCGACTTGCCGCACCCCGACGGACCCACTACGGAGAAGAACTCGCCTTTGTTTAGCGTCAGATCGATGGGTCCGAGCGCTGCGAACATCTCTCTGGTGCTGGCTTTTTTGAATGAACGAGTCACCTGACTCAGGGTGACATGCGGTGTGCGGGATTCCACCGCCACGCGCAACGTTTCGACCGCCCCGCCTTTCAATGCAAACGTCATTCTTCACTCCTCCAGATCGGCTGGTGAACCTCGAGCCTGGCTCGGCTGAAAGCGCTCAACTTACAATGCACACGCTAGATATGTGAGAAGTAGCAAGATAGGAGCCAGAAACAACTCTCAATCACTTAAACGATCAAGAATTAGCACTAACTGATTGATACAACGCCAATAAAATATTAGCAACCTGATCAATTAACCTAAAACCGGATAACAAAACGCTTCCTTATACTAAAGAAGCGTAAGGAAATTTTAGAACGTATACGCTATTTGCTCCAGCGTAGTGCTGGTATGCACTCGGTCGCACCAAAGAAGGACGCATCGCCCGCTGCAGGCCGCTTCCGGACCCCAAGCCATCAAACGCGCACAAACCAATGTGTACGCTCATGTATGAGTCGTTTTCGGCGAGACGGAATAAACTCGGCCCCATGTCGGGACTGTTTATAAGAATAACAATATCAATGGCTTAGTTACGGAAAAGCGGTCTTCATATTCGAGTCTCCCCGTTTGGCCTGCATCTTGCTCCATGGCATTTAACAGCGTACAGAAACTAAAAAAACAGCGCTGAGCCGAATTTCTTGCCATGACCCAAGCACGCCGTTGCTATTAGGAGTTTCGAGAATGACTGCACAGCAAGCCCTTTTGCGTTCGACCAGAAAAATTGCCGTCGCCGGTCTGGCGGCGTTGTCGCTGATGACCTCCCTCGCTCGCGCCGATGAAATTTCCGTGACCCAGTGGGGCACTAGCCTCTATGGCCTACCGTACGCAGTTGCGATGGAGAACGGGCTGTTCAAGAAAGCGGGCATCGACATCACCGGCATCCTGGGCTCTGGTGGCGGCGGGACCACGGTCCGCAACATCCTTGCCAGTGACACACCCTACGGTGAGGTCGCCGTGGCTGCGGCACTGGCCGCGCAGCGCCAGGGGCTGGACCTGGTCATCGTCAACATCGGCACCCGCTCGGTGGCCGAGTCATCAGTGGTGACAGCCAAGGGCTCACCCCTCAAAGACATCACCCAGTTGGCGGGCAAGAAAGTCGCCATCACCTCGCCCAAGGGCGTTTCGGAAATGCTCTTGTTGATGTCGCTCAAGGCCAAGGGTATCGACGCCGACAAGGTGACGCGCGTTGCCTCTGGCGGCTACGTGAACGGCCTGACGCTGCTGGACCAGAAAGCCGTGGATGCGGCAGTGCTGATCGAACCGCTGTCGATACTGCGCAAGGATCAATACGACACCCTCTATAAGTCCAGCGACCTGCTGCCGCCGATGACCACTTCGGTGGGCATCACCACCCGAGCGTTCGCCAAGGCCCACCCCGACAAGCTGCGGGCGATCATCGAAGGCCGGCGGATGGGGGTCAAGGCGATCTACGACAACCCGCAGCAAGCGGCGCAGATTCTGGCCAAGAGTTTCAAACTGGAGCCGGCCATCGCCCAGGAAGCCGTGGACAACATGATCGCGCCGCGCATGTGGAGCGAAGGGGATTTCAATCTGGTCGAGCTTGAGCGCATGGCCGACGCCCTGAGACTCAATGGCGAACTCAAGGGTGATGTGGACTGGGCGGCGATCATGGACAAATCGTATCTGCCCGCCGATCTTCAGCACTGACACCCGCTGTTGCGATACCTGCTGCCGCTGGCGCACCTCGCAAGGATAGGGCGCGACCGCCGTTGTCGGTCAGCCCGCGCCACGTTCATCTGTTTGTCGTCTTGCCCCATCATGCTCGGCGCATGTTTTTTTGCGCCAGATTGGCTAAACCTCTGCTGTCCACCTGCGGTCACACCTCAATGACCGGGTCCGGTCGCAGCCGAGCGAGCGGCGCACTGCCCTCTTCACAACCTGAACCCGGGAGCCAAGCATGAAACAGATTCTGGCGGGCGTACTTCAGATTTCATATCTCGAAACCGGACCAGCGGATGGGCCGGTGGTCGTGCTGCTGCACGGATTTCCCTACGACGTTCACGCCTTCGACGAGGTGGCCAGACGTCTTGCCGAGGCAGGCTGCCGCTGCATCGTGCCCTACCTGCGGGGATATGGCCCTACGCGCTTCGTCGAACCTGCAACCCCTCGTTCCGGAGAACAGGCAGCCCTGGGCTGCCGACCTGCTCGCCCTGCTCGATGCGTTGAATATTCAGCGCGCGGTATTGGCCGGATACGACTGGGGCGGACGCGCAGCCTGCGTGGTAGCGGCCCTGTGGCCTGAGCGGGTCATTGGCTTGGTGAGTGGCGATCCCGGCTACAACATTCAGCACATCGCGAGTGCCAACAAGCCCTCATCCCCCGAAGCCGAACGTCGCCTGTGGTATCAGTACTACCTGCATGGCGAACGCGGTTATGCAGGGCTGGCGGCCAACCGCGGGCCATTCTGCCGCTTGCTTTGGGAGCTATGGTCGCCCAGCTGGACATTCAGCAACGCCGCCTATCAAGCCACCGAGCAGTCGTTTGCCAACCCGGATTTCGTCGACGTCGTCACCCACTCCTATCGCCACCGCTTCGGTCTTGTCGAAGGTGATCCACGCTATGCCGCCATCGAGCAGAAACTCGCGCAAAGCCCGCCCATTTCCGTGCCCACGGTGATCCTCAGCGGCGCGGACGATGGCGTCTCGTCCAAGCGCGATGACGCCGCGGCCGTACGCGGCTTCACCGGCCCGGTGCGCAGGCAAGTGCTGGCCGGCGTCGGGCACAACGTTTCCCAGGAGACACCGAGCGAGTTTGCTCAGGCGGTGCTAGATCTGCTGGGCGAGTGAGCCACGAACAGAACGCCCCTCACGCCTCGGCCGGCGCCTTTTCCGCGCCGTCGCTGATCAGCACCATGCTCTGCGGCGACGACAGGGCAATACCCAGTTCGCGAAGACGGCCGAGGACGGTGAACAGCAAATCACTGCGCGCGCCCCCCACCGAACGTGGGCTGTTCACATAACCGCTGACGCTGATGATGACCCCAGTGGTTGTCAGGTCCTTGAACGACACCGAGGGCGCCGGCGTGTCGAGTATCGCTTGATGCTCGGTGAAGGCTTGCAGCAGCAGGTCACGGATTTTCAGGACGTCGGTATCCAGCGGCAGAGTCAGGGTGATGCCGACCACCCCCAGTGCATTGCCCATGGTCACGTTCCGTACGTTCTGGGTGATGAATTGGGAGTTCGGCACGATCACCGTCGAGCGGTCGGACATCTGAATTTCCGTGGCGCGCACGTTGATTCGGCGGATGTCCCCTTCCACGCCAGCCAGGCTGACCCAGTCGCCCACTTTGACCGGTCGCTCAGTGAGCAGAATCAGACCGGAGATGAAGTTCTGCACGATGGCTTGCAGGCCGAAACCGATCCCCACCGACAGCGCACTGACCACCCAGGTCAGGTTGGTGAGGCTCACGTGCAGCGTGGACATCACGACGATCGCCAGCAACACCACACCGATGTAGCCGACCAGCGTCACCAGCGATGCGCGCATCCCGGCATCCATGGTGGTTTCCGGCAACAACCGCTCGCCCAGCCATTCCTTGAGCACGCGAATGCCCAGCATCCCGACGACGAGCACGACCACGGCCATCAAGATGTCGCTCGGTGCGATATTCAGACCGCCCAGCGGCTTGCTGCCGAAATCCAGTTGAGTGAAGCCCTCGAGCAGTTCACCCGGACTGGAACCCGATGGCATGAACGCCAGCACGATCGCGGTGAACAACAGCAACGTCCGGCCAATGCCGGCCAGAATGGTGCTGGCCTGGGCCTGATGGCGCGGAGAAAGGCCCAACGCGGCCCCTAAGGCCTGGCCGCCGGGCTGTTTGGGCGATAGCAGGGTCTCGCAGATATCGCCAAAAACGGTGATCAACAGATAAGCCGTGGCCGATACCACGCTCATCCACAGCAGCTTCACTGTCAGGAAATAAGCCAGCGTGAGGTAGCCGCTGAGCAATGCCAGCAGACTGAAACCTACCCAGACCGCAACCACAAAGGGGATCAGCCCGGCGAAACTGGGCAGACGCTCCAGGCCATGCCGACGGCGGGTTCGGCGATAGCGCAACAAGGCCGATAAGAACACCAGCGACACCGCCAGCGCTGTCAGCCCGTTCACGGCCACCGTCAGCGCCAGGCTGCTGGCGATCACACTGTTGATCCGCTCCTGTGTACCGATGATCACCAGCGCCAGCGCGAGTAACGTCGGAAAATATCCGATCGCATTGGCAATCTCGTCAGGGATCTGTGGCAAACGCCACGAGTGGTGCGCCCGCATCAACAGCGCACGACCAAGGCCGACAATGAAGGCGCAGAACATAATCAGCGTCTGCATCTGGTTGAGCAAATTGAGTATGTCGGCACTGACCTGCGCATTGCTATCAATGCCCCAGCGCAGCAGGGAGGTGGCTGCGCCGATGGTGATTACGGTGGACAGCCCTACGGTCAGCGCCAGCGCACTCCGACGAAGGCGTCCTTCAGGCAGCCAGCGGACCATCAGCCAGATCAACAAGTGCTCCATCAGCCGCCGGCCCGCCACCCAGATCAACAGCGCCCCAAGCAGCACGCTGAAAAAGAACAGGCGCTTGCCTGGTGCCAAGACACTGTCGGAGGCGGTTTTGATGTCGTCGAGCAGGCCATGCAAACGCCCCAGATCATCGTCGGTCGGGCGAATCATCGTTGACCAGAACACTGAACTGAGCGGGCTGGCCGAGCGCGTGGTGATCTGGGAATCGAAGAGACTACGCCGCAGGCTGAAGATCTGCGTGGCCAGATCGCGAGCCGACTGACTCAGCGTATTGGTCTGGCGCTCTTCGTCGACCAGCGCATCCTTCTGCCTGGTCAGCGCTTTACGCTGGCTGCTGATGGACTGCGGTTCATCAGGCTGCACCGGCCCCAGGATATTGAGCTGGTCATTGAGGTGTTCGATGCTGACGCCTTGTTGAGCGACCAGCGTGTCGGCCTGTTTCTGCACCTGCAGCGCCGCTTGGCGCAGGTCCGAGAGCAAGTCGTCATTAGCGCTGACTGATACTTTCTGACGGATCTGATCGAGCTGATCATTGAGCTGGTCCAGCGTCGGCCCCTCGGGCTGCGTCTGTAGAGCGCCGGGATCGCCGGTCTGGTCGGGGCTTGATTGAGCGAAGGCTGGTACGGTGACGCACAGCAACAGCAGGGTTAGTAATCCAGTGGAAAAGCGGTTCAGCATGACGTGCTGCATTCTCATTACCTGTCTTGAGGGCGGCGGCATGGCGACAATGGCCAGCCCTGGTGTTTCCAGACTCGAAACGCCAGTTTAGTGATATTTGGCCTCGGTAAATAGACGGGATTTGATCGCTATCCCAAGTACAGGTAACAGAAAAGCCTCTGACGCATTGCTGCCGCGAAACCAAAAGCCGCCAAGGAAAACCCGGATCAGTATGAACGTATCACGGTGGCGCTTGATCTCAACCTCTCTAACGAGACGCTTTTAAAGCCTTTGAGCAAAGAAGCGGACGCGCGCAGGACCACGGCCACAGGAGCATCCTGATGTTTCACGTTATGTTCAGCACCCCCTGTCTGTATGCGATCGTTCGATTCATCTGGCCCATGCCATGGCCCCTGCCCATCAGACTGGCCGCTGCCCTGTTATTGCTGCTCGCTTCGCAGTATCACCTGTACGCCAGGTTCTCTTCCGGCAGCGTGTTCTCGCCGGAATTTCCGCGTGCGGTGGTGATTTTTTTCAACTGGGCGTTCGGCGCGATACTGCTGATCGCGGTGCTGCAAATTGTCGTCGATCTGGGCACATTGCTGACGATGCTGGTTCGCCAACAATGGCTGACCATACCCGCCGCGCTGCGCTATGTCGTGGGTACCGCGGCGCTGCTGCTGGCGGGGATCGGCGTACATCAGGCAGTGCGCGTGCCGCCGGTGAAGGATATCGAGGTGGCAATCAAGAACCTACCGCCGCAATTTGAGGGCTACACCGTATTGCAACTGACCGACATGCACATCAGCAGGTTGTTCGACGAGCTATGGGCGCGGGCGGTGGTGAACCGCGCGAATGCGCTGGGGGTGGACCTGATCGTGATCACCGGCGACTTGATAGACGGCCCGCTCATCGCGCGCACGCGGGACGTGGAGCCGTTGCGTGACCTGCATGCCCCGGATGGCGTGTATGTGATTCCGGGCAACCACGAGTACTTCTTCGACAACGAGGCGTGGATGCAGTATTTCGTCGCCTTGGGGATGAGGCGCCTCACCAACAGCCACTCGTTGATCGAACGCGGCGGTGCACATCTGATCCTCGCCGGAGTCACTGACCTGAGCGCGCCGCGCGCCGGTTTGCCCGGGCCAAACCTGAAACAGGCGCTGGCCGGGGCGCCCGACAATGCGCCGATCATCCTGCTCGACCACCAGCCGCGCAATGCCCGGCAAGCCGCCAGCCAAGGCGTGGCGCTGCAATTGTCTGGGCATACCCACGGCGGCATGATCCGCCCGTTCGACCAGATCATCGCCCGGGCTAACGAGGGCTTTGTGGCTGGGTTCTATGACGTTGATGGCATGCAGCTCTACGTGAACAACGGCACCGCCCTCTGGCCCGGTTTCGCCCTGCGCCTGGGGGTGCCTTCGGAGCTGACGCGCATCACGCTCAGGCGGGCCGCAGAGCCAGGTACGCCATAACGTCATGTCTCCCTTTTGCTCGGGACTCGTTATTTGACCAAGCCGCCACAGGAGCTGTGCTTTGCCTAAACGCCCTGAGCAGATGATGGGTCGGACTGCATTTTTTGCAGACACCACTCTAAACTGGGTACGTAAGTGGTTTGGCTTGCCTCGGGGTGGGGACAAGCCAATGTCGTGGAACAACTGAACAATCAACCCAAACAGGCCACAGGACACAAATACCCACCGCATCGGTCTTCGTGTCTGATATCAGTCGGGTCAGCCGAGCACGGGATAGTCGGGCGATCGAGGTCGCAAGTTCGTCATGAGGTGGGACTAGAAGCGCTATCCGAACACAGAGCTAGTCGGCGTGGCGACTGAGGATCACCAACGCCGACAGGTAGGCTGAGACAACACTAGAACTTGAATGCCTGGCGGCCGATCAGCAGCCATTGGCCTTTCTGTTTCTGCCAGATCTGGAAGTTTTCGATTTCTGTCGGGACTTCCACACCGCTGTTCACGGCTTGAGCGGAGAAGTGGTTACGGACCAGTGCGACGTCGCCATTTAGAGTGATTTTCTGATTGAGCATCTGCAGCGTTTTGAAACCGCTGCGACCGGTTTCGATGTCAGCTATGAATTCATCCTTGTTTTGAATCTTACCGCTCGAGTGCCCATATGTGACGTTGTCTGATGTAAGGGCGCTGAGGGTCTTGGTGTCCTTGTGCAACATCGCCTGGGTCATTTTGTCGACAGCCTTGGCAACATCCTGCTCGTCCGCGGTTGGTGCGGCAGCGACATAGCCCGAAAACAAACATAAAAAAACCAGCATCAGTTTGAACTTGGTCATCGATATTTCCTTTTTTTTGTAATCGGATGCGAAACGCATCCCGTCTGGTGCACGGAGGCAACCCCGAGAATATTGTTGTGTACCGCTGATCAAAGATCGGTGATCTCTTTGTGCCGCGGCACCAGCGCCTTCATCACACCCCACGCCACGAGGTACGCCAGGGCGCAGATGGCGAACATGATCATGTAGCCGGTGTGAATGTCGTTGATCGACTTGTAGTAGTCGAACACCCAGCCGCCGATCTTGGTCATGACCACGCCGCCAAGTCCCCCTGCCATGCCGCCGATGCCGACCACGGAGGCCACAGTCTTCTGCGGGAACATGTCGGAAACCGTGGTGAAGATGTTGCAGGACCACGCCTGATGCGCGGACGCCCCGATGCCGATCAACAGCACGGGTACCCAAAAGCTGATATAGCCCAGCGGTTGCGCCAGCAGTACCAGCAGCGGGAATAGCGCGATCACCAGCATGGCTTTCATTCGACCGTCATATGGCTTGTCGCCGCGGGCCATGAAATAGCTCGGGAACCAGCCACCGCCGATACTGCCGACCATGGTCATGCTGTACAGCACGAACAGCGGAATCACGATGGCCTGGCCTTTCATGCCGTACTGCGCTGACAGATACGTCGGCAGCCAGAACAGGAAAAACCACCACACCCCGTCGGTCATGAACTTGCCGAAGGCAAACGCCCAAGTCTGGCGGTAGGTGAGCAGTGTGAACCACGACACCTTCCTGGCGGGCGCGCCCGGCACCGGGGCAGCCTTGACTTGCTCGGCCTCGTCACTGCGGATATAGGCCAGCTCCTCGGCGGTCAAGCGTTTTTGCTGGTCCGGCGTTTCATACAACGCCGTCCACAGGCCCAGCCAGACGAAGCCCAGCAGGCCGATCACGATGAACGCCGATTCCCAGCCCCACACCGCAGCGATCAGCGGCACACAGATGGGAGCCGCGATCGCGCCGACGTTGGCGCCGGAGTTGAAGATGCCGGTGGCTAACGAGCGTTCTTTCTTCGGAAAATATTCCGCCGTGGCCTTGATCGCGATCGGGAAGTTACCCGCCTCGCCAATCGCCAGGACGGCCCGTGACAGCATGAAGCCGGCGATGGACACCGGGATCGCGGCGAAACCCAATGCGGTGGTGATCGCACCAATGCCCTGCCCCAGCGGCACCGCAAACGCGTGCATCACAGCGCCCGTGGACCAGACGCCAATCGCCACCACGTAAGCGGTTTTAGTCCCAATCTTGTCGACTACGCGACCGGCGAAAATCATCGCTATCGCATAGACGAACTGAAACATCGACGCGATGTTGGCGTAGTCGGTGTTGCTCCAGCCAAATTGCGTGGACAGATCCGGGGCCAGCAGACTGAGCACCTGGCGATCGAGGTAATTGACCGTCGTCGCGAAAAACAGCAGCGCGCAGATCGTCCAGCGGTATTTGCCGACGGACCGGGTGGCCGCCTGGGTGATGCTTTGCGGATGGGTGGACTCGTTGAGGTTCATGGCATCACCTTTATTCCTGGAGGGATGATGCTCTCTCGACTGTTCTGGCGAGAGCGCACGTGTACGTCTGCGAGGCGTGGGGCCTGGAGTCAGACGTCTAACAAGTGCTCTTTCGTGGTGCGGAGGATGTTTCCGGGCGGACCGTACGTCCAGTGGCTGCATACCGTCAGCGAAGCGCCGACAGGCGGGGTATTCGGGGAGATGAACAAGCAAGTCGAATTCATGATGGTGACCGAAATTTTTATTGTTAGAGGGGACCCGACGGCAAATCATCTGTCGTCGTACAACGCCATAGTTATAGCGAGCGTTTTATCAGGCTGTCAATCGCCAGCGCACGGGCCTTGTGTGGTGGTTGCCCTGACTCACAGATGACCCGCACATCGTTCGCAGTGGCCCTGCGGCAGTAATCCCTTCATAGGGCCACAGTAAGGCGACGGCTCGACCGCTAACGGTCTAAGCATAGTGCTTTAAGTGCTTTCCAATCCCCGGCTCAAGTCTCTAGGTTATGCGGCCGTATGCCGTATGCCGCCCGGCTGCCGAGGTAAGACCGAATGCCTCGCTGCACGGCAAGCTCTGCTGTGGCCTTGAGCTGTGGCCCGAGGCGAGGATGAAATATGGACCTACGTGGCACTTGCAGACCACGGCACGCAGTAAACCGCGCATCAGGCACGGCCCAGAGACGGACCTTTGCCGCAGACCTGCCTGCATTACCCGGACATGTGAGGCAGAGGGCCGTTTTCACAGCCGAATCGCGACAAGTGAGCATTGTCCAATCCCATGCAACGTCGACCTCCAGGGACTGAAGATCTGAACGCTATCATTTTCGACCTCGACGGAACCCTGCTCGATTCCGCACCCGGCATCATCGCCAGCCTGACCTTTGCCATGCGCCAGCTTGGCCATGCCTTTCAACCACCGTCGGACATCCGCGCGCTGATTGGGCCGCCGATGAATGAGCTTGTGGCGCAGCTGCTGCAGCCGTTTGGTGATGACCGTGTTCGACAGTGCGTCGAGCTGTATCGGCAGCACTATCGCGAGCAAGGTCTGTACGACTGCGCGCCCTATCCAGGGATAGTCAAGGCACTGGGGCAACTCGCGGCGGAGGGTTACGCACTGCTCGTCGCGACCTCCAAACGGCAGGAGTTTGCTGAACGTATGCTGCGTCACACGGATCTTTACGAACGATTCGAAACAGTGTTGGGCACCTCCCCGGACGGCGCGCTGGACAATAAAGCCGATCTGCTCGCATCGCTCATCCGGTCGCTCGACAGCAAGCCGTCGCACGTGCTCATGATCGGCGACAAGCGGGACGACATGATCGCGGCGCGCAAGAATGGCGTATTGCCGATAGGCGTGCGTTGGGGTTATGGGTCAGATTCGGAGTTGATCGAAAGCGGCGCCGAGCTGCTCGCAGACATCCCCGATGCCCTGCCGGAACTGGTTGCACAGATGAGTTCACCTGGCGTGTCCGGCGCCCCCCTCAACGATGGCCACGAGCATCGGTTGAACACGCCCATCAGCCTGATCGCCAGCGATCTCGACGGCACTCTACTGCGTACCGACGGCACGATATCCGATCGAACTTGCCGCGCGATTCAGCAGGCGCAAAACGCAGGTCTTCATGTCGTTCTGGTCACCGCCCGGCCACCTCGCTCCATTCGCTGGATCGCAGAACGGCTTGGGGTCAACGGGCTGGCAGTGTGCAGCAATGGCGCGATCACCTACGACCTTGCCAGCGATACGATCCTCACTCATCAAAGACTGGCAACCGATTTAGTACTGGAGTTTGCCGGCAAGCTCCGGGCGCAGGACAGCCTGTTCCTTTTTGCTACCGAGCATGGCCATAAAATCGGCTACGAACCAGGCTACCCGCAGAATCCCGCGAATGTGCATGTCGAGCCTCCGCTGATCGCTGCGCTGTCATCGCTGTGCGCCGAGGCCATCACCAAACTCAATGTTTACCACCCAAGCCTGCCGCTCGAAGACATGACGGTTCGAATCAAGAGCCTGCTGGGCGACAGCGCGAGCGTCACTCACTCGGGAGGAGGATTCGTCGAGATCATCGCCACCGGCATATCCAAAGCGTCGGCACTGGCGCAGCTCTGCCAGACACTTGGGGTCGATCGGCAACAGGTCATCGCATTCGGCGACATGCCGAACGATGTGCCGATGCTGGCGTTTGCCGGGCATTGCGTGGCGGTGGCCAACGCCCATCCCGAAGCGTTACGCATCGCCAGTGAGATCACGACCAGCAACGACAATGACGGTGTCGCGCTGGTCATCGAGAGACTACTGTCGTCGCTGCTCTGACAACCTTCAACCACATTCCAAAGGTTGCAGCGCAGCGACGCAGAAGCGCGCGGGGTCTGGATCATCTGAAGCTGTATTGCACTCCGGCATAAGCCCCAAATCCATCCCCCGGAATGATCGTGCGCGGATCGCTGCCCTTGGCGTCAAAGGTCGGACTGATGGTCGCGGCGTATTTCTGATCAGTGATGTTGCGCAGATCCAGATACAGCGACCAGTCCTTCTTCGGCGAGTCCCACCCCAGTATCGCGCCCCACAGGTTGTAGGAGCCTGCGGTATTGGTATTGGCGAAATCGACTGACGTTTTGGACGCGTAATAGGTATTCACGCCGACGTAGACGCCGCTGTTGAAGTCATAGCGCAACTCGGCCTGGTAATTATGCTTCGGAATACCGGGGAGTTGATTGCCGCCAAACTGATCATCGTCGCGGTAGAAGAAGTCGCTATAGGTGTAGGACTGGCGCAGGTGCAGACTGTCTCCGCCGTTCTCGTAAAGCAGCGAGTCCAGACCCAGTTCGACGCCTTGATGGATAGTCTTGCTGGCGTTGTATTCGGACGTCAGGGCATCTGACGTGGAGGTCGCTTCACGGATGATGACCGAGAGCAGCTCGTCCTTCACGTTGGAGCGGTAAAACGTCAGGTCCCACTTGTTCCGGCCAAACTGGCCACGGGTACCGAATTCCAGGGTGTCGGCGACTTGCGGTTCGAGCTTCTGGCCACCGGAGTTGAGTCCGGTCGCTGGGCCGGAGGTGAACACCTGGGCGCCCGACAAAAAAGCCCACGACTGCTGTGCCTCAACCGTGCGGCTGAGGTTACCGAACAGCTGCCAGTCAGGGGTGATCTGATAACGCACGCCAATACGTGGAGCGAACTCCCAGTCGTCCTTCTCGATCGGGTTGTCGGGGTTATCGGCCTCGCCTCCCACCGGATAGGAAACCCTGGCCTTGCGCTCGAACTGAACGGCGGACAGCCCGGCGCTGAGCCAGAGTTTGTTGTTGACCACTTCGGTTTCGTTGCTCGCGCTCAGAACGGTATCGGAACCCTGGTACTCAGCCTTGCGCACTTCGCTGCCGACTGGAAGATTGGCGGTCACACCGGAGGGAATCCGCACGCTGGTCTTGGAGTAGCCATTCATGTGCTCGGTGCGCAGCAGGTTCAGGCGCGTGGTGCTGTTCTTGCCGAACAGGGTATCCAGGCGGTCGTATTTCAGGCTGGCGGAATAATCGTTGAAGCCCCAGACCGTGCGGTTTACCCCCTGCCGGGCGTCGATTGGATACTCGTGGTAGACCAGCCCGAACTCCAGATTGGAATCATCATCGAAGGTGTACTGGGTCTTGCTGGCGACCCATGTCGAGCCTGGCTGCTTACGGTGAGCACGGACGTTGACGCTGGTCGGGTTGGCTTGCTTGGGGTCGTCCTGGAGTTGGGCTTTGGTGATGTAGCCCGGCGTCTCGTTGTCCGTCGTGCGATAGCGGTAGTACAAGCGCGTTTTCAATTGCGGCGAGAACTGGTAGCCGACGTTGCCGGCAAAACCTGCGCTTTTGGCCCGGGTCTGGTCCTGAAAACCATCGGATGACGAATCGGTGAGGCTGACGTAATAGTCGAGCGGGCCGAACACCTGCCCCGAACTGATCTGGCGCTTTTGATAACCGTAGCTGCCTGCTTCATAGCGAACCTGCAAGGGGGCGGCGTCGTAGCCTGTCTTGGTGACATAGTTGATCGCTCCGCCCAGATACAAGGAGCCGATATCAAAGGCATTGGCGCCACGCAGCACTTCGGTGTGGCTCAGCCCCAGCGGTTCGAACAGTTCATAAGGCGTGCCGCCCGGTCCCGAGACCGGCAGGCCATCGAACAGGTAGAAGATACCGGCACGGAAGTAACCGACGCCCTTGTTGATACCCGAGCCGCGAATCGAAATGCGCCCTCCGTCGTTGTTGCCACCCCCCTGAGTTGCAATCACACCGGGCTGCAAGGCGAATATGTCCGTGTTGGTCGACACCCGACCCTTTTCGACGTCTGAGGAATCAATGAAGTTGACCCCGCCTGCCACATCCTTTAGGGCACGCTCGGCCTGCTGCGTATCGCTGAGTTTCGCTCCCTGAACCACCACCGTGCTCAACTGGCTCGTCGGCTTTTGCCTGGTCGTCTCATTCACGTCGGCCTGCGCCGCATGTAACTGGCCAACCAGAAAAAACGTCGCACCTGCGCCCATGGCCGAAGGCAAGCGGCTACGCGCCGTGGTTCTTGATGATTTACCCCTTCTCATTCTTAGCTCCTGCTTGAGTCATGATCCCACGCCGCATAACGAGGCGATGGGTATTGGCACAAGCGACAGAGCACGGAGCGTGCCAGCGAATTTCGCCCTGAAAAGGCCTGAAAACCGCCAAATAGAGCCGTAAAATGAACGGAACCAGACAGTTGCTGGTGTGGGTCTGACCGGGTTTGAACAGTTGCGATGTCGAGCGTCTGCCCAGGCCGTTCAAACAACCTCTGATTCCACGGTATCTGCGCGTTCTTTCACCAGTGAGTCCAGCAGACAGCGCCGGAAGTCTTCGACCACAGGTTGCGCCACCGACGATACTCGAAGGCACACGGCAAATTCCGGTAGCTCAGGGAGCCCCGCTTCAGAGGAGAGTTTTATCAGATCCTCCGGTACCGTCGATGCCAGCCAGGCGGTGATCGCAAGGCCAACGCGGACGGTAGAAGCGGTCGCTTCGAAGCTGCCGTTTTCGAAGATTGTTCGCCACGCGATGCCCTCTTTCGCCAGTGCCCCGAGCACCAGCGGACGGAATGCGCAGCGCTCGTCGACCAGCGACAAAGGCAGAGGCCTTGCCTTCCACGTATCGCTGGTAGCGCTTGCTACCCAGACGAGCGGCTCGGTGCGGATGACTTCACCGTGTGGGCTAGTCGCCAGGTACTCGATGAGCGCGACGTCAAGGTGCCCCGCCTTGATGTCCTCGTGCAGCTCAGGCGATGGAGCGCACTTCATCGAGAGCTCCACCGACGGATAAGCCTCTGTAAACGCTTTGAGCGCCGGCGCCAGGGATGTGATCAGGTCAGGTGGCGCACCGATTCGTAAATGACCGCGGACCGGACTACCAACGGTATCAGCCCAAATCTCATCGTTGAGTTGCAGCAGCCCACGCGACTTCGCCAGAAACAACTCTCCTTGAGAAGTCAGCTCAAGCTGTCTGGGCTTGCGAATCAGTAATGCACAGCCCAGGCATTCTTCGAGACGTTTTACCTGCTGACTCACCGCTCCCTGTGTCATGAAGAGCAGGTTTGCGGCGGCCGTCATGCTCCGATGGTCTGCAACGGCTATGAAGGTACGGATCAAGGCGAGATCAAGGTTGCGGCTCATGATCGGAATTACCGAGTGTAATGTGAGGCATTAAGGATATTCGATTTTCTAATGCCAAACGGAACAGTAGCGTAGTCGGTATTCAACTTCTGGACGAAATGCTGGTGACCACCTTCTTTGCGCTGTTTTTTTTCGTAGTAGCCTCCACGTTCTCGCCAGGGGGCGCTACAACATTGGCCACTGCTTCCGGCGCGAGATTTGGTCTGGTTCGTTCGCTGCCATTGATTGGCGGCATTGCATTGGCCCTGATGCTGGTTGCCGCACTCTCTGCAATGGGGCTTGGAGCACTTATCGCCGCGCAGCCGGTGCTCGGACTGATCCTCAAGCTGGTTGGTACGGCTTATCTGGTATGGCTGGGGTGGG
Source organism: Pseudomonas bohemica (assembly GCF_002934685.1). Taxonomy (GTDB): domain Bacteria; phylum Pseudomonadota; class Gammaproteobacteria; order Pseudomonadales; family Pseudomonadaceae; genus Aquipseudomonas; species Aquipseudomonas bohemica. The sequence continues at coordinate 1,022 of NZ_NKHL01000066.1, read as the reverse complement.
TGATTGCCCATAGCGGCGCACCCGCGCCACGTGATGATGTCAGCCAGCCTCTGGGCGCGTTCCAGGCGATGTTTTTGCTGTTCTCAAACCCGAAAAGCTGGGCCATGGCCGTCAGCGCAGCGGCAACCTTCTCCTCACTTTCGGCCAGCTCATTGAGCCTTGCGGTGCTGCTTGGATTGTCATTTGGTATCGCAGCCTGGGTGTCGCTCACCCTGTGGTGTTGTGCAGGTGTTGTATTGGGCCGAATGCTGCGCACCTCGCAGCATTGGCGTCGCTTTAACCTCTTGATGGCCGCGCTGCTCATTGTGTCCATCATCCCGACCTGGATCTAAAAGATGTCCCATCCCCTGTTTGCTGAGTCGTTCGACCTTGATGCTGGCTTCAGCTCGATTTCTGAACACTGGTCACCCAGGGTCGTCGCGCAAGTGAACGACCAGTATGTGAAGGTCGCCAAGGTCCGCGGCCAACTGATCTGGCATAACCATGAAACGCAGGACGAGCTGTTCTACGTGGTAAAGGGACACTTGAGGATTGAGTATGAAGGGGGCCGGACGGTTGACCTGCCAGCGGGATCAATGCACGTCGTTCCCAGGGGAGTCATGCACAACCCGGTCGCAGAACAAGAGTGCTGGATCATGCTGATCGAGCCGGTTGACACCTTACATACCGGGAATGTTTATTCGCCTCTCACCAAAACCCTGGAGCAACAGTTGGGCTGAACACATGCAAGGCCGACGCTTTACTCGCTCGTGCGTTACCCACTGAGCAGGGCCGCCCATTCACTGTCTTACCTCCTGGGCTTGGTCACGGCGATCAAAAGAAACGGTGGACGTCTTAGCGAGTCCTCAAGCGACGGTCGCGCCTGCAAGGCGGCCAAGGAGGGTTTTGGCTCGCCAAGATGATCCAGCCGGAACCCCGCGGCTATCAGGGTGTTGACATAGGTTGAATCGCCCCTGGTTTCATAGACACCTCCAAGCCTCATAATGAGGCCCAAATAGGAGGTGCCATGAGTCGTCAGCGTT
>NZ_NKHL01000001.1 GCF_002934685.1 Pseudomonas bohemica | reverse complement strand
CTCACGCCAAGTAATTGGTTGGTCAATGAAGCCAAGGATGTGCAGCGACCTGGCTATCGACGCGATGTTGATGGCTGTATGGCGACGCAAGCCACAGCAGCAAGTGATGATCCACTCAGACCAAGGCAGTCAGTTCAGTAGCTCAGACTGGCAAAGCTTCTTGAAGGCCAACAATGTAATCAGCAGCATGAGTCGGCGAGGAAACTGCCA
>NZ_NKHL01000028.1 GCF_002934685.1 Pseudomonas bohemica | reverse complement strand
GCGTGAGAACAGATCCAGCACTACCGCCAGGTAGAGCCATCCTTCATAGGTGCGGATGTAAGTGATATCTGTCACCCAGACCTTGTTCGGCTCACTGACCTTGAACTGCCGCGCGAGGTGGTTGGGCGAGGCCACTGTTGGTTTTCCACCGTAAAACCCTGGACGCCGCCGATAGCCCGTTTGCGAACGCAGCCCCTCCGCCTGCATCAAGCGCCCAACTCGATTTCGCCCGCATGCTTCTCCCAGCTCACGCAGGTCATCGTGAATTTTGCGATAGCCGTATACACCTCCGCTCTCCAGCCAAGCATGTTTGATCAAGCCAAGCAGGCGTTGATCTTCTTTTGCTCGGGCAGATTGAGGCTCGCTCAGCCAGGCGTAGTAGCCGCTGGGGTGCACCTTGAGAGTTTGGCAAAGGCGCCGTACCGGGTAATCAGTTGAGTGCTTCTTGATGAAGGCGTACTTCAGCCGCACTCCTTGGCAAAGTACGCGGCGGCCTTTTTTAAGATGTCTCGCTCTTCAGTCACACGCTTAAGTTCGGAGCGAAGCTGACGCAGCTCGGCTTGCTGGTCATCGTCTTGCTGACGCTGCTCTCGGGGTTTGCTGTAGAGCTTGATCCAGGCGTAGAGGCTGTGAACGGACATGCCCAGGCGCTGGGCGACATCGGCCACAGGTTTGCCTTTTTCGGTCACTTGCTTGACCGCTTCGATCTTGAATTCTTCGGGGTAACGCTGACGACTCATGGCACCTCCTATTTGGGCCTCATTATGAGGCTTGGAGGTGTCTATGAAACCAGGGG
>NZ_NKHL01000099.1 GCF_002934685.1 Pseudomonas bohemica | reverse complement strand
GCCGCTACAGATCACGAAAGATCAAGCGTTAGGCTGCCATCCACCGCCAAGCGCTTTATAGATCGCCACGATGCCGCGATACAGCTCGATCTCCGCCTGCGCCTGGGTGTCTTCAGCGGCCAGGCGCTCACGTTCGGCGTCCAGTAGCACGAGAAAGTCAGCAGTGCCTTCCTTGTACTGAATGCTCGCCAGATTGGCTGCGGAGCGACTGGCCTCGCTTTGACGCACCAGCGAGACCAGACGCTGCTGACGCTTGTCGTAGTCGCTGAAGGCGTTTTCGGTTTCTTCCAGCGCCAGCAAGACTTGCTGTTCGTAGTTGGCCAGTGCGCCTTCGGCGTCGGCGTTGGCGCCGCGAATCCGCGCTCTCACACTGCCCAGGTCGAATGCCGCCCAAGTGATGCTTGGCCCAAGACCCCAGGCTTGCGCCGCACCCGAACCGATCTGCGAGCCACGGCTGGCGGTGAAGCCCAGGAAGCCGCTGAGGCTGACCCGTGGGAACAGGTCGGCAGTCTGCACACCGATGCGCGCCGTCTGTGCTGCCAATTGCCGTTCGGCACTGCGCACATCAGGACGGTTTTCCAACAGCTTGGTCGGATCACCGATCGGCAGCGCCTTGGAGATGGCCGGCAGCCTGGCAGGCGCCAGGCTTACGGTCATGGCGTCCGGGCGTTCGCCCAGCAGGGTGGCGATGCGATTACGTTCACGCACCTGCTCGGCCTGCAGTTGTGGAATGGTCGCTTCCACGGCGGCCAGACGCGCATCGGCGCGCACGACGTCGATCTCGTTGCCGACACCTTCATCGCGCAGTTGCACGGTGACGCTTCGCGAGTCCTGCTGGTTTTTCAGGTTGTCACGGGCGATGTTTTCCCGCAATTGAGCACCGCGCAGTTGCCCGTAAGCATCCACCAGCTCGGCGATCATGGTCACCTGAAGCTGATAGAGATTGGCCTCGGCCACTTGCTGATCGGCTTCGCTGGCTTCCAGTTCCCGTTGAATGCGGCCGAACAGGTCGATCTCCCAAGCCATGTCCAGACCCAGGTCGTAGCGTTCCTGATTGACCCGGTGCTCGGTCTCACCCGGCACCTGGGCGCGGCCGATTTCGCTGCTGGCGCGGCTGGTGACCACCGGCATGGCATCGTTGCTGATGTCATCGCGGATGGCACGGGCGGCTTTGAGGCGAGCGAAGGCGACGCGCAATTCGCGGTTGCCTTGCAGCGACTGAGCCACCAGCTGGTTCAGGGTCGGGTCATCGAACTGCTGCCACCAGATCGTCTCTGTGCGGTTGCGATCGTAGGTGCCCTGTGCGGCGGCCTGGATATTGGCCGCCGCGGTGTCCGGCTTCTTGTAGTCAGGGCCGACGGCACAGGCCGCCAACGCCAGCACCAACAGGCTCGGCAGGAAGAGTTTTGCAGCCTTCATCAATGAGCCTCCGGAGCGATGGTCTGAACGCGTTGAGCCTTGGCCGCCTTGCGCGCCTCTTTGCGTTCCACGAAGTTACGAATCAGCACATAGAACACAGGGGTCAACAGCAGACCGAAGAAGGTCACGCCGAGCATCCCGGAGAACACCGCCACACCCATGGCATGACGCATCTCGGCACCGGCACCGCTGGACAGCACCAAGGGCACGACACCCATGATGAACGCGAACGAGGTCATCAGGATCGGACGCAGACGCAGACGACAGGCTTCCAGAACGGCCTCCAGCGGGGTCTTGCCTTTTTCCTGTTCGTCCTTCGCGAATTCGACGATGAGGATCGCGTTCTTACAGGCCAGGCCCACCAGTACGATCAGGCCGATCTGGGTAAAGATGTTGTTGTCGCTTCCGGCGATGATCACACCGGCGATGGCCGACAGCAGGGTCATCGGCACGATCAGGATGACCGCCAGCGGCAGGCTCCAGCTTTCGTACAGAGCGGCCAGTACCAGGAACGCCAGCAGCACGCAGAGTGGGAAGACCAGCAGGGCAGTGTTACCCGACAGGATCTGTTGGTAAGTCAGGTCGGTCCACTCGTAGGTCATGCCGTTGGGCAATTCCTGTTTGAGCAGTTTTTCCATCGCCGCCTCGGCCTGACCCGAGCTGTAGCCTGGGCCTGCGGCACCGTTGATCTCGGCGGTGATGAAGCCGTTGTAGTGCATCACGCGGTCCGGGCCTGAAGTGTCGGTGACGTGCAGCAGTGTCGCCAGCGGAATCATTTCGCCCAGGTTGTTGCGCACTTTCAACTGACCGATTTGCTCGGCGTCCTGACGGAACTGCTGTTCAGCCTGGACGTTGACCTGATAGGTACGACCGAAACGGTTGAAGTCGTTGGCATACAGCGAACCCAGGTACACCTGCAGGGTGTCGAAGATGTCACTGATGGCCACGCCGTGGGTCTTGGCCTTTTCACGGTCGATCGCAGCATCGACCTGTGGAACGTTCACGGTGTAGCTGGTGAACAAGGCAGCCAGTTCCGGCACGCTGCGACTCTTGCCGATGATATTCATGGTCTCTTTATAGAGTTCGTCGTAACCCAGGTTGCCGCGGTCCTCGATCTGCAGACGGAAACCACCGATGGTCCCCAGACCCTGTACCGGAGGTGGCGGGAAGATCGCCATGTAGGCTTCCTGGATCGACGCATACTTGCCGTTGAGTGCACCGGCAATGGCACCTGCCGATTCGCTGGCCAGCTTGCGCTCATCGAACGGCTTGAGCGTCACGAACACGATGCCGGAGTTGGGGCTGTTGGTGAATCCGTTGATCGACAGCCCCGGGAACGCCACCGCACTTTCCACGCCCGGTTGTTTCAGCGCGATATCGGACATGCGTTTGATCACGTCTTCAGTGCGGTCCAGACTGGCGGCATCGGGCAGTTGCGCGAAGGCGACCAAGTACTGTTTGTCCTGCTGTGGCACGAAACCGGTGGGCGTTGTCGAGAAGCCCAGCCAGGTCATGACGATCAAGCCCGCATAGACGATCAGCGCCACGCCGCTGACGCGGATCACACGGCCCACTGCACCGACATAGCCATTGCTGGCCTTGACGAAGAAACGGTTGAATGGACGGAACAACCAGCCACCCAGCAGCTTGTCGAGCAAGCGTGAGAAGCCGTCTTTCGGAGCATCGTGGGCGCGCAGCAGTACCGCCGCCAGGGCTGGCGAAAGGGTCAGGGAGTTGAACGCCGAGATCACCGTTGAGATGGCGATGGTCAAGGCGAACTGTTTATAGAACTGTCCCGTGAGACCTGAGATGAACGCCGCCGGTACGAACACCGCACACAACACCAGCGCCGTCGCGATGATCGGGCCGGTCACTTCGCGCATCGCGATCTGTGTGGCTTCCATCGGCGGGTGACCGAGTTCGATGTTCCGCTCGACGTTCTCCACCACCACGATAGCGTCGTCCACCACGATACCGATGGCCAGTACCAGACCGAACAGCGACAGGGCGTTGAGCGAGAAGCCGAACAGGTGCATGACCGCGAACGTACCGATCAGCGACACCGGCACAGCGGCCAGTGGAATGATCGACGCGCGCCAGGTTTGCAGGAACAGGATCACCACCAGCACAACCAGGATCAGCGCTTCGAACAGGGTGTGCACCACTGCCTCGATGGAGCCGCGCACGAAGATCGTCGGGTCATAGACGATGCTGTAATCCATGCCTTCCGGGAAGCTCTTTTTCAGCAACTCCATCTCGGCGCGCACTTCGTTGGAAATGTCGATGGCGTTGGAGCCGGGACGCTGGAAGATCGGCATCGCCGCAGCGGGCTGATTGTTCAGCAACGAACGCAAAGCGTACTGATTGGAACCCAACTCGACTCTGGCCACGTCTTTGACGCGGGTGATTTCACCGTCCGGGCCTGAGCGAATGATGATGTTTTCGAACTCTTCCTCGGAAACCAGACGGCCCTGAGTGTTGATCGACATCTGGAAGCTGGTGGCGCTCGGGGAGGGCGGCGCACCCAATTGACCGGCAGCGACCTGACGGTTCTGTTCGCGAATGGCGTTGACCACGTCGGTGGCGGTGATATTGCGCGATGCAGTCTTGTTCGGGTCCAGCCAGACACGCAGCGAGTAGTCGCCCATGCCGAACAGTTGCACGTCGCCGACACCGCTCAGGCGCGCCAGCTCATCCTTGATGTTGAGCACGGCATAGTTGGACAGGTACAGCATGTCGTAGCGTTTGTCCGGAGAGGTCAGGTGGACCACCATGGTCAGGTCGGGAGACGCCTTGTCCACGGTGATACCGATCCGGGTCACTTCTTCCGGCAGTTTCGGCTCGGTCCGGGTGACACGGTTCTGCACCTGTACCTGCGCGGTATCCAGATTGGTGCCCAGGGCGAAGGTGATGGTCAGGGTCAGTTTGCCGTCGGCGGTCGCCTGCGAGGACATGTACAGCATGTTCTCGACACCGGTGATTGCCTGTTCCAGTGGCGCGGCCACGGTTTCGCCGATGACTTTCGGGTTGGCGCCGGGGAAGTTGGCGCGCACGACGACGGTCGGCGGCACGACTTCGGGGTATTCACTGATCGGTAACTGGAACAGCGAGATGGCGCCAGCGATCAGGATCAGCAGCGAAAGCACCGCCGCGAAGATCGGGCGCGTGATAAAGAATTTTGAAAAATTCATCGAGTGTGTCCCTTAACCGCGTGGCGAAGCGGCAGCGGCAACCTTGGCGTCCAGCTTGGGCTGCGCCTTGGGTTGATTGCTGGCTTCAAGTGCTTGGCGTTGCTGTTGCAGTGCGGCGAGGGTGTCGGCGCTGGCCATCTGGGTGTCTTGCGGGTCGATCGGCGAGCCGGGACGAACGCGCTGCAGGCCGCTGACGACGATGCGATCGTCTTTGGCCAGGCCGCTGCGCACGATACGCAGCCCTTCCAGTTTTGGGCCCAGGTCGACGCTGCGGTAAACCGCCTTGTTATCCTTGTCGACAACCAGCACGAACTTCTTGCCAAGGTCAGTACCGACCGCTTCGTCCTTGATCAGCATGGCTGAGTAGGTACCGCTGCCGACCAGCTTCAGACGCGCGTAGAGACCGGGTGTGTATTCACCCTTGCTGTTGTCGAACACCGCGCGGCCACGAATGGTGCCGGTGCGCGGGTTGACCTGGTTATCGACGAAGTTCATCTGGCCCTGATGCGGGTTGTCCGCTTCGTTGGACAGGCCCATGTACACCGGGCTGGTGCTGCCGCGCTTGCCGTCCCGCGCCAGTTGGTTGTACTTGAGGAACACACGCTCGTCGGCGTCGAAGTAGGCGTAGACCTTATCGGTGGAGACCACACTGGTGAGGGTGCTCTGATCGGCGGTGACGATGTTGCCAGCGGTGATTTCCGCGCGGCTGACACGGCCGGTGATCGGTGCGGTCACGCGGGTAAAGCTCAGGTTCAGTCGCGCCAGATCCAGTTGCGCCTGAATGGCGGCGACAGCGGCTTTGGATTCCTGCGCGGTGGTGGTCCGCGAGTCGGCCAGTTCCGCGGAAATCGCATTGTTGGTGCGCAGACGCTCGCCGCGTTGGGCTTCGTTGTTACTGCGTACCGACGCTGCCCTGGCCTGTTGCAGTTGAGCATCCAGACGATGCACTTCAGCTTCGAACGGGCGCGGGTCGATCTGGAACAACAGGTCGCCTTTCTTTACCAGCTCGCCGTCGGTGAATGCCACCGAATCGATCTGGCCGGAAACGCGAGGGCGGACCTGCACGGTTTCCGGGGCTTCCAGACGTGCAGTGACTTCATCCCATTCGTTGACTGGCTGTTCGAGCACCTTGGCGACGTTGACTTTTGCCGCCGCCGGGGCCTGAGCGGCCGTTTCCGGGCCTTTTCCGCAAGCGCTGAGCACCACCAGTGCCAGCGCGGCAAGGGGGTAGCGCAAAGGAGTAAGTGACTGAACCATGAGAAAATCCGCCGATGTTATTGAGATGGGCGGATTCTGTTCTCGGGGGTTTTATTGCACGAATCGAATAACACGAAGGTAAATATCAGTCGGAATGATATTTACTCTGGCGAGGGCTCTGGGGCGGGGGTTACGCCAAATGTCCCGCTCCACCCAGGAAAGCCTGGATGGGGCGGGGGCATTTTCATGGCGAGCAGTGCGTTGTGCGCTTGAGACTGGCCATCTGAGCGTTTCGATACGTTGCGTCGATTGAAGGCAGGCAGCTCGTAGCGGTCGCTTTCTGTATGCCGGGCATGTCTACCGACCGTTGCGTCATGCCACGGGTACGCTTGGAGCGTCGATCCGATCAAAATTACCGGCAGTCACAAGATCTTTTATCCTTGGATCGTCGAGCACTGTGTGAGGATACCCTCGCGCAATGGTGCTGACTTCATTCAGACGCGCCATCTGTTCAGGCGATAGGGTAACCGCCGCTGCGGCCAGGTTGGCGTTCAGTTGCGTCAGGGTGCGGGGGCCCACGATCGGCAAGGCCCCCTTGGCCGCCACCCAGGCGATGGCGATTTCGCCAGGCGTCACTGAGGCTTCTTCGGCAATCGTCATCAAGGTATCGATGATCGCGGTGCGCTGGGGACTGTTCTCCGGTTGAAATCCAGCGCCGCCCCATGCCTCGTCACGCCGGCTTTCCCCGGTGGTATTGCGATATTTGCCGGTTAACACTCCGCCACCCAAGGGGGAGTAGGCGACCAGGCCCAGACCGAGCGCCTGGCTGGCGGGGAAAAGGTCCTGCTCAGGTGCGCGCTGGACGAGACTGTGTTCGATCTGAATGCCTGCGAGGGGGACAGTGCCCCTCAACTCAGCGAGGGTGGCAGCACGAGCGACGCGCCATGCAGGGAAATTGGAAAGCCCGGCGTAAAGGATTTTTCCGGCTCTGACCAGATCATCGAAGCCTCGCATAAGCTCTTCAATCGGCGTGAAGCCGTCGTCCACATGCGCCCAGTAAAGATCGATCCGGTCAGTCTTCAGACGCTTCAGGCTTGCTTCCACCGAAGACACCATCGCTTGGCGGCTGTTTCCCGTGACCAGAATGCCGGAACTCGAGTTAGTCATGACCGAGAACTTCGTAGACAGCACGAATTCATCACGGCGTCCCGTCAGCAAGTTGCCAACCAATACCTCGGATTCACCTTCCTGATAACCATTGGCCGTGTCGATGAAGTTGCCACCAGCATCTGCATAAGCATCGAAGATACGACGGGCTTCGTCCGGATTGGCGCCATGCCCACCCCACGCCTCACCGAAATTTGCGGTCCCGAGGACAAATTCGGAAACGCGCAGACCTGTATGGTTACCAAATAGTTTATAACGCATGGTACATCCTCATCGTTGTCCCTATTGCAGCGGCGCTACAATAAAGGGATCAGTGATCCTAATATGTGGATCATTGATCCGAATGTCAAGGAGGCCCCATGCGAGCCGACGCAAAACACAACTACAGTCACATCCTGGCAACCGCTCGTGGAGTCATCGCCGAGTTTGGAACAGATGCTTCCATGCGCGACATTGCGCGCAAAGCCGACGTGGGCCTGGCGACCCTGTTTCGCCATTTTCCTACCCGCGAAGCCCTGCTCGATGCCCTGCTGCGAGAGAGTCTGGAGGAATTGACCGCAGCGGCAGCTACGCTCCAAGCGTCAACTGCACCGGACGTGGCGCTCGTCTCCTGGTTGCGCGAGGCAGTGGCGTTCGTACGTCTTTACAGCGGCGTCGTTACGCTCATGGCTGCCGCCCTGTCAGACCCGAATTCCGCGCTTCATGTGTCCTGTGCGAACTTGCGCAGCGCCGGAACGCGTTTACTCGAAAACGCCCAGGCCCACGGCATGGCGGAAAAGGAAATGACGGGAAGCGATCTGTTCGCGCTCATTGCTGCGTTGGGCTGGCTCGGTGATCAAAGCTCTTTTGCATCGCGCAGCGAGTATCTGTTCGAGGTCATCTCGAATGCAGTTCTGAGCGTTCGAACGCCACGCCAGCAGTGAAATTCATTAAGTGTTTGCTGTGAGGCCGTGCGTGAAGGCGAGTCCCGCCGGAGTACCGCCTGGCCCGCCTCGAAAACCCTGTAAAAGCCGATCCGTCACAAGCTATCTGGATCCCCGAAGAACATCTGGATCCGCGACCGCAGCCAGCGCTCGCCGGGATCGTTGTCCTGGGAGCCGCGCCAGGCCATGTGCAGCTCGAAGGTGCGTGATTCCACCGGCAGCTCTTCGGCTCGAACGCCCCCCGCTGCGGTAAGGACTGCTGCTGCATAATCGGGAACGGTGGCAACGATGTCGGTTCCGGCGATCAGGGTCGCCAGGCCGTTGAACTGCGGTACGGCCAGGACCACGTGGCGTTTGCGGCCGATCTTCTCCAGATGTTCGTCGATGAAGCCTCCCAGGTCGCCAGCGAAGGAAACCAGTGCGTGAGGGCGTGCACAGAAATCATCCAGCGTGATCGGCCCCGGCATCGAGTCGGCGCGCAGCAGTTTGGGTTTGCTGCGGCGCAGGACTTTACGCTTGGCGTTGGCAGGAAGGTCATCGGTGTAGCTGACGCCGATGGAAATCTCGCCCGACGAGAGCAGTGCGGGCATCAGGATGTAGTTGGTTCGACGCACCACCAGCACGATGCCCGGAGCTTCGGAGCGCAGACGCTTGAGTAGCGACGGCAGCAGCGCAAATTCGACTTCATCCGACAGACCGATGCGGAACACCGTCGTGCTGGTCGCCGGGTCGAAATCGGCGGCGCGGCTGACGGCGGTGGAAATGGAATCCAGCGCCGGGGAGAGCAGGCCGAAGATTTCCACGGCCCGCGCGGTGGGTTCCATGCTGCGACCGGTGCGCACGAACAATGGGTCGTCGAACAGCCCACGCAGTCGGGAGAGCGCGGCACTGATGGCTGGCTGGCCAAGAAACAGCTTTTCTGCGGCGCGGGTGACGCTGCGTTCGTGCATGAGGGTTTCGAACACGATGAGCAGGTTGAGGTCGACGCGACGCAGGTCGTTGCGATTCATGACGGGGGTCTCGGGGACATTGACATTGGTCGATACGTTGGCAGCCAGAAAGGCCAGCCAGTGTTCAGCTCAGCAAACGGGATATTAAGGGCAAAACCCGATTCTGCGCATCGTTAAATTCACCTGCAAGCATACAAACGTGTCAGCCATCACCGCCGTCGATACTTCAGCCTGAGCCGTGGAGCCGGCATCGTCACCAACCGGTACGCATTCACGAATCGGAGAATGCCCGGCGCTTGCGGGCGGTTTTTTCGCGCCGCCGAGGCGTACGTTCATCCGGAAATTGCCCGGTGGGTTGCAATGTGTGGGTGAGAAAAGAACAATGTCCGCCTTGAATACGTGGGCATTCGGTGGTTATCTAATGACCGCCTTTCAATAACGGAATCGATGACAGGCATGTCGACTATTAATAGCCACTGATAGTGTTACCGGCAGCGCCCGGATAGAGTTCATGGCATCAAGGTTCATAAGGCGAGGTTCGAAATGTCCCGCACGATCCGTTTTCATCAGTTTGGCCCGGCCGAGGTGCTCAAGGTAGAAGAGCTGCCCGTCGCGTTGCCCGCACCCGGCGAGGTGCAAGTGCGCGTCCAGGCAATCGGCGTTAGCTGGTACGACGTGCTGTGGCGACAAAATCTGGCTTCCTCCCAGGCGCGGTTGCCTGCCGGTCTGGGTTCCGAAATGGCCGGCGTGATTACTGCCGTCGGCGATGGCGTGGTTGATTTCAAAGTGGGCGACAAGGTTGCCAGTTTCCCTGCGGCCGACCCTAACGTACATCCGGTGTATGCCGAGCTGATTACGCTGCCAGCCACCTCGGTTACCCGCTACCCGGACGTTCTGACGCCTAACGAAGCGGCAGTGCATTACACCCCGATGCTGGTGGCGTATTTCGCATTCGTCGATCTGGCTCGCGCAAAGCCTGGGCAGACCGCATTGGTCACCGATGCCAGTCACTGTGCCGGCCCTGCCTTCCTGCAACTGGGCAAGGCGCTTGGCCTGAAGGTGATCGCCGCGACCAAGACCGACTCGTGCCGTGAGTACTTGCTCAAGATGGGCGCGGAAAAGGTGATCGTTACCGAGGAGCAGGATCTGCTCATGGCGATCAACAAGTACACCGACAATCGCGGCGTAGATATCGTGCTGGACGGCCTCGGCGGCCCGCAGATGTCCATACTCGGCGATGTGCTTGCACCTCGTGGCAGCCTGATCCTTTATGGCCTGCAGGGTGGCAACCAGACGCCATTCCCGGCCTGTGCGGCATTTCAGAAAAACATTCAGTTCTTCGTTCACTGCGTGGGCAACTTCACTGGCAAGCCTGAGCTGGGCATCCACCAGGATGAAGAAGCCGTCAAACGTGCACTGCGCGATATCAACCAGTTGACTGCTGACCGGGTTCTGGTGCCGCAGATCACCAAGGTGTTCCCGTTCGATCAACTCGTTGAAGCACATCGCTTGATGGATGGCTGCCCTGTGGGTGGTCGTGTGGTAGTAGAAGTCGACCCTGCCTGAGCGCAAGTCACCGCGCTCGTTCGACGATCGACGCCAGGGCCAGGCGTCGAGGTACAGGATCCGGTCACGCTTCAGGGGCCGCCCCGTTTTTTTATCGGCCACGTTGCACTCGACAAAGCCTTCCCGAATCATCAGGAAGGCTTTTTTGTTTATGCTTTGAACATAATTGAACGGCGTTGTTGTTGCCGCCGAGCCTGGCAGATAGCCCGTGGCCGTTCTAACAGTATTCATGAATAAACAACCCTGTTTAAAGTTGCCTGGTTAGTTTAAAAACTGGCGGGTAATTCCACGCGGATCTGTACCTTGTAAATGTTTTCGAGACACTGATAATAGCTCGGTCAATACAACTCAAGGAACGAGTCATGTCACACCTTTGTGTACCACCGATTCATGGGTATTACCGCAGGGTTTGGTCTGTATTCCAGACCGCACCCGAGCCGGGCCTGCCGGCGGCTCTCGATGGCGACCCTGCGGGATGCGGGCAGCCTCACGGCGATTGATCAATCCATAGGACGATGTTGTTCCCACAGTACCGATGGGCCATCGACTCTTTTATCCCGACCCACGCGTCGGGAATTCGGTGTTATCGCTTGATCGAGCAATTCAGGTATTGAAGTTATGAGTTCCATGCATGAGCAGGCCATGAACTATGTCTACCAGCAAGTGCTGCAACGCTTGTTGAGTTATTTCAATCGTGCCGAACGAACCGCACTGCAGTTATTGATTCAACGGTTGATTGTTGCCGCCGGTGGTATTGAACGGATCGGCAACTATCGCGTACTGGTGGCTTTCAGCGGCGGCAAGGACAGCGTTTATACCGTGGCCTTGTTGCGCGCCGCGCAATTGAGCATTGCCGGTCGCTCGCCAGCCACCTTTAATCTGCGGGTCGCCAACATGCGTCACGCCGGGATGACTTCGGCGGTCATGGATAACATCCATCGCTGCTATTCGGCGTTGTTTCTGCATGATGACCCCAGGGTCCAGCTGCTGGTGGTCGATCACCAGTACATCCAGAACTTTGAACCGGACTTGCCATTTTCCAGCACCGGACGCGAGCAGAATCGGTCGGACATGTTGTTGAGCGGGCACCTCACGGCAGGCGATGCCCGGACCACCTTCTGCAACGCCTGCTACCTGAGCAGGGCCGAATTCCTCGGTCGCGCTGCCAATTGGGGGGAGGGAGTCGACGCGGTGGTCAGCGGCGATTCGCTCAAGGAACAGAAACAGTACGCCGCCTGGATCACGCGTCTGGCGCGGCGCAACGGCCAAAATGTGTCCAAGTGGCACAAACTCGGTTTCAGTCACGCGCTCACGACCATCGACAGCATCGGTCGGGTGTATTACCGCGAGCTGTACGGCGAAGAATCCATGCCCAGCGATTTCATCCTGCGGCCGTTTACCCATCCGGAGAAGTCGATGGCGCCGGCCTTTTTGCCGGTTGCCGACCTGATCGGCTTCAGGGCCGAGGAGCACTGGGCGCTGCTCACGGAGTTCCTGGGTTTTCGTTTCGACGATCTGGCGTTCAGTTTCAGTGAATCCGATTGCGCCAACCCTTTGCTCATGGCCCATATGCGCGGTCTCAGGGCGCAGTTCGTGCAGGGCCGGGATTATGCGGATGGCATCGCCGAATACCTGGGGCTGGCGGCTGTGATGATGCGCCGCAAACGCATGCCCGAGCGGCTGATCCAGCAGGCTCTGGCTGCCTACGATACGCCCGAAAAAGTCGAGCAGCGCCGGGGGCTGGCTGCCGGCTATGCGCAGGAGGCATTCGGTCTCAACGAAACGCAACTGATCTGCCTGCTGTTCGCGCCGTTCGTGGATGCAGGGGCGCAACTGGAGGCGTTTTTGCGAGGCTGCCACCCCGGCATGCTGGTCGCCCTTGCGGATCTGCATCGGGCGCTGTCGGGGCAGTCGGCGCCTGATCAAGTGGTTCAGTGGCTGGTGGATGTCAGCGGACTGAGCCTCAAAGGCTTGCAAGGGTTCTATGCCAGGCGTCGGGTGGATTTCAGCGATGAGAGTTCGATCATCGCCCGCGTGCGTGCCAGCGACCCGGACAAAGGGCGCGTCACGACTGTCGATCAACGCACCGGTGAGGCAGTGGCGGAGCTGATCTCCGGTCGCTGATGTGTTTGCGCAGGAGGCGGGAGCGGCAATCCCGTGCCTGGCGCGTTTCTTTCATTGACCCTGCGCCTTGCGCATGGATGGGGTGTGTTCGATGAATAACAACAGGACCGATTTTGCCTACCAGATGGTGTATCGCTACCTGTCGCGGCTGGCCAACGAGTTGCCCGAGGGGCCTGCCGTCAAGCTGCCGTCCCTGCGTCTGCTCGCCCGGCGCCTGCGGGTGTCGATTTCAACGGTACAGAATGCCTACTCGTTGCTGGAAAAGGAGGGGCGTATCTGCTCGGTGCCCAAGTCCGGGTATTATGCGCTGCCGCAACCGTGCAACGACATTCAATGCGAGGGCGAAGATCTGCTGGAGCGCTACCAGGCCAGTACGCGACGCGCGGACATGTTCGTGTTCGGCGCTGACGAGCCGACGCTGTTGCAGTCTCTGGACGGTGCGCTACTAAGCCTGGAACGCGAGCTCATGCGGCATTACCCCTGCCAGTCCGATCCGCGCTTTCAGCCTTTCGGTGATGTCGAGCTGCGTGCGGCACTGGCGGCTTACTACACCTCCAGCGCCCAACATTGCTGGCACCCGGACAACGTGTTTATCGGGCCGGACAAGATCGGCGTGCTGAAAACCGTGCTCAAGGCTCTGCAGCTTCGTGATTGTGCGGTGCTGGTCGAGTCGCCTTGCAGCTGGACTATCCTGCGCACCCTGCAGTCCTTCGGCATTCGAGTCATTGAGCTGTGTACGGATGTCGAAGGGGTGATCGACGCGGACGAACTGGACGGTCTGCTACGCCACGGGGACGTGAAGCTGGCGATTCTGTCGTCGCGGATGGACACCGTTCGTGGCCGGATGCTGGGAGCCGATCAGCGCATGCGCCTGGCGCAGGTGCTCAATCGTCACGGGCTTTGGGTGCTGGAAAACGACAGCCAGGGTGAGCTGTGTTTCGATGAGCAGTTCACTCCGCTACGCGACCTGATCGACCCCCAGCGACTGCTGATCGTTGGTGCATTCGACAAGACCATCGGTCTGGAGGCGCCATTTGGCTACCTGCTGACCCGGCATTCCCGCGCCTTGTGGCACAGGCAGCTGCTGTTACGCTCGTTTCGTCTGCCGCGCATTCGCCAGAAAGCCATCGCGCGCCTGTACAGTTCCGGCCAACTGGAGCGGCATCTTCACGGCCTGCGCCAGTGCCTGAAGCAGCGGGTGGATCATCTGGCGTTGATGATCGGCGACTTTCTCGGCGAGGACGTGACCTTCGATCCTCCTCAGGGCGGCGCGACCATCTGGGTCAACAGTCGACACCGCGTGGACATGAGGCGCGTGTTCGAGCGTCTGCTGGAGCAACGCATCGTCATCGCGCCGGGAGAGCTGTTCAGCGTGCGCGGACTGCACCAGCAGAGTCTGTGCCTCAGCGGCGCCGCGGACTGGAGCCAGAATATCGAGTCGATGTTGGTGATCATCAGGAACGCGCTGGTGCAGGAGCGGTTGGTGTAGTGGCCAGGAGCAGCGCGGCGTGCCGGCGGTAACGATTTCCCAGGCGCCATCGCGGGCCAGCCGAACGGCTACAGACTATGCGTCTGTTTGACATTCCTCCGCCGCCGATCCATTTCCGTTTGCCACAAACGCCACGCAGCTGTTATCTGTATGCCCGTCCAGTATCCAGACTCAGCGCGCCCCTGCCTCCAGTGACTTCTCTGCTTTCGATCACATCCCCCTCCGACGCCGACCTGCCGAGCGCACCGGCCGCGCCTGCGGTCGAGCCGCAGGTGGGGTATTCGGTGGCGGTGCGGGCGTTGTGTGAATTCACCGCCAAGGTGGGCGATCTCGATCTGCGTTTCACACCGTCTCCTACCGCGCAGGAGGGCATCGTCGGGCATCGCACAGTCGCCGCAAGACGGGGTCCGCAATATCAGTCCGAAGTCTCGCTGTCCGGTGCTTATCACGAGTTGAACGTGCGGGGCAGGGCGGACGGTTACGATGCTGCGCTCAATCAGCTGGAAGAAGTGAAGACCTATCGCGGCGATCTGGACAAAATGCCCGCCAACCATCGGCAGCTGCACTGGGCACAGGCCAAGGTTTACGGTTGGCTGATCTGCCAGCAGTTGCAATTGGCCGAAGTGAACATCGCGCTGGTGTACTTCAACATCGTCAACGAGCAGGAAACCCTGATTCGCGAGCGTTGTACGGCGTCGCAGTTGCAGGCGTTCTTCGAAGCCCAATGCGGGATTTTCCTGCACTGGGCGCGTCAGGAACTGGCCCATGTCCAATCGCGCAATCTGGGGCTGACCGAACTCAAGTTCCCACATCCAGCATTTCGCAACGGCCAGCGCGTGCTTGCCGAGTCGGTGTACAAGGCAGTCAGCACCGGGCGCTGCCTGATGGCTCAGGCGCCGACCGGCATCGGCAAAACCATTGGCACCGTGTTTCCGATGCTCAAGGCTGCGCCAAGCCAGAAGCTGGATAAGGTATTCTTCCTCACCGCCAAGACCCCCGGCCGCAAGCTGGCACTGGACGCCCTGAGCGTGATCGGCCGCAGTGCGCCGCAACTGCAGTTGCGGGTGCTTGAAATGGTGGCCCGCGACAAGGCCTGCGAATACCCGACCAACGCCTGCAACGGTGATTCCTGTCCCTTGGCCAAAGGCTTTTACGATCGGTTGCCCGCCGCACGCAGCGAGGCCGTCGATAACCCGTGGCTGGATCAGGCCGGCCTGCGGGAAGTGGCGCTGCGGCATCAAGTGTGTCCGTATTACCTGAGCCAGGAGCTGGCGCGCTGGTCGGATGTGGTGATCGCCGACTACAACTATTACTTCGACCTGAGCGCCTTGCTGTTCGGGCTGTGCCAGTTCAACCAGTGGCGGGTCGCGGTGCTGGTGGACGAGGCGCACAACATGGTCGAGCGCGCGCGGCAGATGTACAGCGCAAGTCTCGATCAATACACCCTGAATCAGCTACGGCAAAGCGCGCCGGAGCCACTGAAGAAGTCCCTGCAGCGGCTGAGCCGCGAATGGAACGCCCTGCATAAAGAGCAGGTGGCGCCGTATCAGGCCTATCCCGACACGCCGTCAAAGTTTCTCGCCAGCCTGAATCTGTGCGTCGCGGCCTTCGGCGACTATTTCAATGATCACCCTCACGCCGCCAGCGGCGAGTTGCAGAGCTTCTACTTCGAAGCGATTCAGTTCGGTCGCATCGCTGAACTGTTCGACGAGCATTACCTGTTCGACATCAGCAAACGTGAACTGGGCAGCAGCAAGGCGCTCTCGAGATTGACGCTGCGCAATGTGGTGCCCGCCGGATTCATTCGCCCACGGCTGACAGCGGCGCGCAGCACCACGCTGTTTTCAGCCACGCTCAACCCCCGGCATTTCTACCGTGACCTGCTGGGCCTGCCTGACGACACAGCCTGGGTCGACGTCGAATCGCCCTTTGTACGTGAACAGCTGGACGTGCATATCGTCAGTCGCATCTCTACGCGCTACACCCATCGTCAGGCCTCGCTCGCGCCGATCGTCGAGCTGATGGCCGAACAGTTTCGCGCGCGGCCGGGCAATTACCTGGCATTCTTCAGCAGCTTCGATTACCTGCAACAGGTCGCCGAATTGATGCGCGCAACCCATCCGGGCATCCCGATGTGGCAGCAATCCCGAGGCATGGCCGAGACCGAACGCCATGCGTTCCTCGAGCGCTTCACGCCGCAGAGTCAGGGCATCGGTTTCGCGGTATTGGGCGGTGCGTTCGGCGAGGGCATCGACTTGCCGGGTGCGCGACTGATCGGCGCGTTCATCGCGACCCTGGGCCTGGCGCAGATCAATCCGGTCAACGAGCAACTCAAACGGCGCATGAGCCTGTTATTCGGCGCCGGTTATGACTACACCTATCTCTACCCCGGCATGCAGAAAGTGGTGCAGGCGGCGGGCAGGGTGATTCGCGGTCAGGATGACCGGGGCGTGGTGATGCTGATCGACGACCGTTTTGCCGAGCGCAAGGTTCAGCAGCTGTTGCCGAGCTGGTGGCAGCTGTAGAACCGCTCCGATAAACGGGCGGTTCCGATAAATGTGTCAGGGGGTTACGGATCGATAGCCAAGCAAGGCGGTCAAACTGCCAGTAAACTGCCGCGCTACAGGCATTTTTTCTTTCGCTGCGCCCATTTTTCTATTCCACGGTTTTCCATCCACGGAGGTTTCGCATGAGTATCAGTCCATTCGCAGGTAAACAGGCGCCTGCAGAATTGCTGGTCGATCTTCCTCGTCTGGTGACGGCGTACTACACCGGTCAGCCGGACGCTTCGGTCGCCACGCAGCGGGTTTCCTTTGGCACTTCCGGTCACCGTGGCAGCTCGTTCGACCTGAGCTTCAACGAATGGCACGTCCTGGCGATCAGTCAGGCGATCTGCCTGTACCGTCAAGCCAACGGCATCGATGGCCCGCTGTTCCTCGGTGCCGACACCCATGCGCTGTCAACACCCGCCGCCGCTTCGGCGCTGGAAGTGCTGGCGGCCAACGGGGTCAACGTGATGATTTCCGAAGGCGATGAATACACGCCGACACCGGCCGTGTCCCACGCCATCATCTGCTACAACCGGGGCCGCACCTCTGGCCTGGCCGACGGTATCGTCATCACCCCGTCGCACAACCCGCCGGAAAGCGGCGGCTTCAAGTACAACCCTACCAACGGTGGCCCGGCCGACTCGCACATCACCAAGTGGATCGAGACCAAGGCCAACGAACTGCTCGCCGAGAAGATCATCGGTGTGACCCGCATGACGCTTGAGAAGGCCCTGCGCGCCGACACCACCCATCGTCATGACTACCTGAACACCTACGTCGCCGACCTGAAAAACGTCATCGACATGGACGCCATCCGTGGCGCCAACCTGCGTCTGGGCGTCGATCCGCTGGGTGGCGCCGGCGTGCGTTACTGGTCGGCGATCGGTGAGCACTACGGCCTGAACCTGGAAGTGGTGAACAAATTCGTCGATCCGACTTTCCGCTTCATGAGCGTCGACTGGGACGGCAAGATCCGTATGGACCCGTCGTCGAACTTCGCCATGCAAAGCCTGATCGGCCTGAAAGATCGCTTCCAGGTAGCTTTCGCCTGCGACCCGGACCACGACCGCCACGGCATCGTGACGCCCACCGGGGGCTTGCTGGCGCCGAACAACTACCTGGCGGTGTCCATCGATTACCTGTTCCAGAACCGTCCTGAGTGGCGCGCCGATGCGGCTGTCGGCAAGACCGTGGTCAGCAGCGGCATGATCGATCGCGTGACCCAACGCCTGGGCCGTCGTTTGTATGAAGTGCCGGTGGGCTTCAAGTTCTTCGCTGAAGGCCTGTATGAAGGCACGCTGGGCTTTGGTGGCGAGGAGAGCGCGGGTGCGTCGTTCCTGCGTCGTGACGGCACGGTATGGACCACTGACAAGGATGGTCTGATTCCGGCGCTGCTGGCCGCGGAAATACGTGCTCGCAAAGGCCGCGACCCAAGCGAGATGTACACGGCGCTGACCGATGAGCTGGGCGAGCCGGTATCGACCCGGGTCGAGGCCAAGGCCAACTTCGAGCAGAAGGCGCTGTTGAGCAAGCTGTCGCCGGAGCAGGTCACTTCGACCGAACTGGCCGGAGAGA
Organism: Pseudomonas bohemica; assembly: GCF_002934685.1. Taxonomy (GTDB): domain Bacteria; phylum Pseudomonadota; class Gammaproteobacteria; order Pseudomonadales; family Pseudomonadaceae; genus Aquipseudomonas; species Aquipseudomonas bohemica. Next base: position 71,115 of record NZ_NKHL01000099.1, on the reverse strand, counting down.
AGATCGAAAGCATCCTGAGCAAGGCGCCGGGTAACGATCAGGCGATTGGCGGTTTGAAGGTCATCACTGAAAACGGCTGGTTTGCCGCACGTCCGTCGGGCACCGAGGATATCTACAAGATCTACGCCGAGAGCTTCAAGGGCGAAGATCACCTCAAGCGTCTGGTGGCCGAGGCGCAGGTGTTGGTGGATGGCGCAATCGCGCCGAAGTAACAGGCAGCGAGCGTCGCGGCAAGGGCCGGCGTCATTACGCTGGCCCTTGTGTTTTTACAGGCTCGTGCTTTTACATGGACGTCTTCAGCAGCACCGGCTGTTCGCTATAGCGCTCGGCGAATAGTTGTTTCAACTGACCGACCTTCGGCAAGTCGTTGACCACGATGTACGGATAAGTCGGGTGGGCGGTCAGAAAGTTCTGATGATAGTTTTCTGCCGGATAGAACCCGTTGTACTGCTCGATTTTGGTCACGATCGGCGCACTGAATGATTTGGCCGCATCCAGCTGAGCGATGTAAGCCTGCGCCACGGTCTGTTGTTCGGGGCTTTCCGGGAAGATCGCTGAACGATATTGCGTGCCGTGATCCGGACCCTGGCGGTTGAGTTCGGTCGGGTTATGGGCCACTGAGAAGAAAATCTGCAGCAGCGTGCCGTAGCTGACCTGCGACGGATCAAACGTGATTTCAACCGATTCGGCATGCCCGGTGTCGCCCTCGCTCACGCGTTCATATTGCGCGGTATCCGCCTTGCCTCCGGCGTAGCCCGAAACCACCTTCTTCACCCCTTGCACATGCTGGAACACCCCCTGGACGCCCCAGAAACAACCGCCCGCCAGCACCGCCGTTTCCGTGCCTGAGGTACTGACCATTTCGTCTTTCTGCGGCGGCGCAATGCTCACCGCGTCTTCGCCCGCGAACGAACAGGCAGCGGTTTGCAGCAATACGGCTCCGGCGAGCAGGCGCAGGCTCGTACGGCGCCAGGCGGACAGTGCAGCGGTGAGGCTTGAGACGCTGAATCTTTTCATGTCGGACACTCCTGAAACGTGGCGAATCAACCGAACGTGAAGGCGTAGGCGGACACGCCCGGGTCACTGAATTCGATGGTGAAGGTATGGTCGGCAACATCGCCCGGTTGGCGCACCAGTTGGTACAGCCGCTGTTCGGTCACCGTGCCGCTGCCATCGGGGGCGACGTCGGTGCCGTGGGCCTGCCCAGGCACCTGACCGTCGATGGAGACCTTGAAGCGCACCGGTTTGCCATCGCTACCAGGGCCCAGCACCAGATGCAGGTCGCGGGCGTGGAAGCGGTAGATGATCTTGCCGTTCGCGGCGTTCAGGCTGGCGCGTTCGGAGCCGATGTTCCACTGGCCGTCCAGCCCCCAACTGTTCAGCGCCAGGTTTTGCGGCGTGCTGTAGCTGGCGACGCGATCACCCCTGGCGCCGCCGGGAGAGACGAAGTTCTCGGCGCGCTCGAAGCCCAGATAGGTCTCTGGGGATTTGACTTCGCCCATGTCCGCCGCCTGTTGTACGCCGTTGCCGTTGGCATCGATCAGGTCGGTGGTGATCTGATTGTGACCGGCTTCGCGCAGCAGTTCTTGAATCACTCGCTCGGATTCATCGTAGGCGCCTTCACCAAAGTGGTGATAACGGATCTGACCCTTGGCATCGGCGAAGTAGTGGGCTGGCCAGTACTGGTTATCGAAAGCGCGCCAGATCTTGTAGTCGTTGTCGATGGCCACCGGATAGTTGATGCCCAGATCGGCCATGGCCTTGGTGACGTTCTTCACATCGCGTTCGAAAGCGAATTCAGGGGCATGCACACCGATCACCACCAGGCCCTGATCGCGGTATCTGTCGGCCCATGCCTTAACGTAGGGCAGGGTGCGCAGGCAGTTGATGCACGAGTAGGTCCAGAAGTCGACCAGTACCACCTTGCCCTTGAGCTGCTCGGCCGTCAGCGGCGCCGAGTTCAACCATTGCACCGCTCCGTCGAGCGGCGGTAATTGGCCTTCGACGGGCAGGCTCTGGGTGCTGTTTTTCGCCGCCATCATCGCTCCGGATACCTGCATGCCGGCGCCAGCCTCGTCCTTGCCGGGGATGTTCTGCGCCATCATCGCGCCGCCTTGCAGATTGCTGCCTTGGAACGGCGATGTGTTGCCGGTCAGGCGGCCGACCAGCGACTGTTCAAGGCCGCCTGTGGAGGCCGTCGAGATGCGGGCGAGAATGCCGGTGTCCAGGCCCAGCGCGATGGCCGCGACGCCGGCCAGCATCGCCGCGCCCAGACCGCGACGAATCCACTCGCCAGCGCCCAACGAGCGCTTCATCGCGCTCAATACCCTGCCGCCCAACAGCAGCGCCAGAGCCAGCGAGGTTGCCGCCCCTGCGGCGTAGGCCAGCAGCAACAGGGTGGTGCCGACACTGGCGCCTTGCAGCGCCGCGCCGGTCAGCACCAGCCCCAGGATCGGGCCCGCGCAGGGTGCCCAGAGCAGGCCGGTGGCGACGCCGATCATGAACGAGGCCCAGGGGCTTGGTCTGGCATCCACCGCTGCGTTCTCCGACAGCCGACTGCCGGCGGCCACCAGAGGGCGGGTCAGACGCTCAGCCAGTTTCGGCAGCAACAAGGTAAGTCCGAACAACGCGACGAAAATCAGCGCCAGGCCGCGGCCATATTGGTTCAGCTGCACCACCCAGCCGCCGCCGACCGCCGCGAGCGTGGCCACCAGGGCAAAGGTCACGGCCATGCCCGCCAGCAACGGCAAGCCACTGCGCATGAAGGGTTGACCGGTGCGAGCGAAGACGAACGGCAGCACGGGCAGGATGCACGGGCTGATGATGGTCAGCACGCCGCCGAGGTAGGCGAGGATGATTAGCAACATGGGTTAAATCCCTTCAGGTGGATCAAGTATTTACGCGCGGGTGATGGCGGTGGAGAACCCGTGGGACTGAGCAAGCTCGCCCCCACAGGTCCGGGTGCATTTCGAATGATTCATTACGCCTGCTCGGTAAAGCTCATTGCCAGGCCATTCATGCAATAGCGCAGCCCGGTGGGTTTCGGGCCGTCGGTGAACACGTGGCCCAGATGCCCGCCGCAGCGGCGGCAATGAATTTCCTTGCGCAGCACGCCGAACGAAGTGTCGGTGCGGATCGCGGTGGCGTTGTCCAACGGTGCCCAGAAGCTCGGCCAGCCGGTATGGCTGTCGAATTTGGTGGTCGAGGAAAACAGCTGCAACTGGCAGCCAGCACAGGCAAACGTGCCGCTGCGATGCTCGTCGTTCAACGGGCTGCTGTAAGGCCGCTCAGTGGCCTCGCGGCGCAGCACCTGAAACTGATCGTCATTGAGCAGCGCGTGCCATTCGGCGTCGCTGTGGCTGACCTCGAAGGTGCCGACAGCAGCGTCCCGAGGCACGATGGTCTCGCCGTCGGCGAACTTGGGCAGGACGCCAAGCGCGATGGCAGCCACGCCGGCGCTGCTGCTCAGCACCATGAACTGTCTTCTCGAAAGCATGAGGGTGTCTCCTTGGCACGGCCCGTGCGGGATAGCGCCTTGATTCGATGAGGCTGTGAGGTGATGAAGCAAGACTAGGCGCGGGCTGTTCCCGGAATCCTCACCGAGAGTTAAACAATTCGTGATAACTGACGACGGCCAAAGTCGGCACAATGGCGGCATCGCGCATTCAGCGCCGGCAAGGTTTGCTTTCAATGGATCAGCCCAAACGCATTCTGGTGGTCGAGGACGATAGCCATATCGCCGACCTGATTTGCCTGCATCTGCGCGATGAGCACTTCGAAGTGGTGCACAGCGCCGACGGTGAGAAGGGCCTGCGTCTGCTGGAGCAGGGCGGCTGGGATGCGCTGATCCTCGACCTGATGCTGCCCGGCGTCGACGGTCTGGAGATCTGTCGCCGCGCCCGAGCCATGACCCGCTACACGCCGATCATCATCACCAGCGCACGTTCCAGCGAAATGCACCGGATTCTCGGCCTCGAGCTAGGCGCTGACGATTACCTGGCCAAACCCTTCTCGATGATGGAACTGGTGGCGCGGGTCAAGGCGTTGCTGCGCCGCGTAGACGCCATGGCGCGCAACCTGAAGATGGACGCGGGGAGTCTGTCCAGCGCCGGGCTGTTCATCGACCCGCTGACCCGTGAGGCGTCACTGGACGGCCGTCTGCTGGACCTGACGCCCCGGGAGTTCGACCTGCTGTACTTCTTCGCCCGCCAGCCCGGCAAGGTGTTTTCGCGGCTGGACCTGCTGAACTCGGTCTGGGGCTACAACCACGAAGGCTACGAGCACACCGTCAATACCCACATCAATCGCTTGCGGGCCAAGATCGAGACCGACCCGGCGCAGCCGTTGCGCATTCTCACGGTCTGGGGGCGGGGCTATAAGTTCGCGGCTCCCGGCGACGGTGCTGGTGAAAAAACGGGAGACGCCTCTTGAACATGACCCTGACCCAGCGTCTGTCCGTGGTGTTCGCGTTCTTGCTGCTGATCTGCTGTGGCACCTCGGTGCTGTTGCAAGTGCGCTCGAACAAGATGCATGAGCTGGAAGTGGTGCAGGGGCTGTCTCGGGAGCTCGCCCAGCACATCGCCCGCGACACTCAGCTGATGGACGCCAACGGCCTGAAGCCGGACGCGGTGCGCGAGCTGTTCAGCCAGCTGATGCTGGTCAACCCCAGCGTGGAAGTGTATCTGCTGGATGGCGACGGCAAGATCGTCGGCGACGCCGCACCCAAGGATCGTGTGCTGCGTGATCGTGTCGATCTGGCTCCGGTTCGCAGGCTCCTGGCTGGCGATCCGTTGCCCATCCTCGGCGACGATCCGCGCAGCATGGAGGCGCGCAAGGTGTTCAGCGCCGCGCCGCTGATGGTCATGGGGCGTCCGGCCGGTTTTCTCTATGTGGTGCTGTTGGGTGAAGCCCATGACCGCTTCGCCGAGCGCGGCGCCACCAGTGAGGCCTTGAGTACAGCGCTGTGGTCGATTGGGTTAATCGCTTTGCTGTGTCTGCTGGCGGGTCTTGCCGCCTTCGGCTGGATCACCCGGCCGTTGCGTCGCCTGACCGACTTGGTGAGCCATTTCGACGTCAATGCGGTGCCGGTGACCCTGCCCGCTGCGGCTGCGGCTGCGGAGCATAGGGGTAAGGGGCATGACGAGATCGCGGTGCTCGATGCAACGTTCAAACAGATGCAGAACCGCCTGAGCGAACAGTGGCAGACCCTGACCCGCCAGAGCCAGGACCGTCGCGAGCTGGTGGCGAACATCTCCCACGACCTGCGCACGCCACTGGCCTCGCTGCATGGTTACCTCGAAGTGCTGTCAGTCAAGGATGCCAGCCTGAGCGTCGAGGAGCGGCGACGTTATCTGGGCATCGCCCTCGACCAGAGCCGCAAGGTGGGAGGGCTGGCGCAATCGCTGCTGGAGCTGGTGCGCCTGGAGCATGGTTTCGTGGTGCCGGTGGTGGAGCGGTTTTCGCTGACCGACCTGGTGCAGGACATCTTCCAGAAGTTCGAACTCAGCGCCGAAGCCAAGGCCGTGACCCTGATGCCGAATTTCGCGCCGTCGATTCCGGGCGTGCATGCGGACCTGGGGCTGATCGAGCGGGTGCTGACCAACCTGCTGGACAACGCCTTGCGGCACACGCCCGCCGAGGGCGAGGTGAAGGTGTCGTTGCTCCCCAAAGGGTGCTTCATCGAGGTGACGGTCAGTGACAGCGGGCCGGGGATTGCCGCTGAGCTGCGCGAAGGGCTGTTCCTGCGCCCGTTCAACATCGGCGGGGCACGGCGCGATGGCGGCTTGGGGTTGCGTATCGTGCATCAGATCCTGCAATTGCACGGGCACCGGATTGAGCTGATGGATGTGCCGGGGCAGGGCGCGACGTTCCGGTTTGCTTTGCCGATTGATCAGCAGACCGCAGAGCGGATGTTGCCGAAGGATTAGGAACCCGCAACCCGGCTGCCTCATCTGTCGCTTTCGCTGCCGTCGTAACCTGCGGCCTCTCCACAGGATTTGCGTCGGGCTGCAGAGTTGCATCGGACATCGAACGTGTGGGAGCTGCTGGAGCTGTGCGACAGCCGCGAAAGCGGTGGGTCAGTTGCGGATGAGTCGCCTGACGCCCCCGCGTTCGCCAGCAGGCCCTTCACCGGCAGCGGCAATACGTAACCCGCTGCGGCGACGATGGCGATCAGAAAAACCACCGCGCCAATGCCCTCCTGCAACAGCCGCCCGCTGTGACCGACCCGTCCGGTCAACAACAGACCCAGAAGCACTGTGAGCGTTCGCGCGGCGTACATCCACCAGACGATGGCCAGCGCGCTGGCGCCGTATTGCATGGCGCTGTTGTCGGGCCATGGTCGGTGCCTCCAGCGGGCTGACGCCGGCGCTGATGATTACCAGGCTGTAGGCCACGAACCCCGCAAGGCGAATGCCGATTCGGGTGATCCGGTGGCGGTCGGCCAAAAGATGCCAGGCCAGCACATCGGCCAGAAGCAACAGCAGGCTCCAGGGCAGGGCGTAATGGGGAACGGCTGAAGGCATGAACGGATTTCCACTGCAAAGACGCAAGTCGCTGCGGCACGGGCGGATGGCCGGCAGATACCGCGGCGATGGCAGGTACAGCGGCGGCGAAATGTCTATAACCGATGGCGTGCGGGCTGGGTTGTCGCGGTGGCTACCGCTTGCGGCTTTTTGTGGACGCAAATTCACAGGCGAGGGTGGGACAGGGTCAGGCACCTCGTGTTCCTGGGCCATTTTTCGCGAATGAATTCGCGTCCACAACAGGATCGGTGGCCAGTACCGGCTCCCAATATCGCAGGCCATGGGACCGGCAGTGAAACAAGCACATCGCTTCAATCGCACGGTCACGGCGCACGTCGATTATTGGCGGATAAACCCTTCGTCAATCCGAGGTACACCATGCGCTCATCCTTGCTTTCCCATGCCCGCGCCATCGGCCTGGGCCTGGCCCTGTGTTCGACTTTCGCCGCTGCTCAACCGCCCGCGCAACAGAAAACCCAGGTACCGGGCTACTTCCGTCTGGCCGTGGGCGATTACGAAGTCACTGCGTTGTTCGACGGCTACAACGATCTGTCGCCCAAACTGCTAAAGGGTTTGAAACCCGAGCAGATACGCGCGCTGCTGGCCCGGCATGCCATCGAGACGCCGGGCGTGCAGACTGCTTTCAACGCTTTTCTGATCAACACCGGCAAGAACCTGATCCTGATCGACACCGGCGCCGGCCAGTGCATCGGCGAGACTGCCGGCATGCTGTCGCAGAACATCAAGGCAGCGGGCTATCAGCCGGACCAGATCGACACCATCTTCCTCACCCACTTGCATCTGGACCACGTCTGTGGGCTGGTCGATGCCAACAAGCAGCCGATTTTCACCAACGCCATGGTGTATGCCGCCAAGCCCGAGGCGGATTACTGGCTGGACCCGACCGCGCTCGGCCGCGTGCCGGAACAGGCCCGGGCCTACTTCAAGATCGCTCAGGATTCCACCGCGCCCTACCTGGCGGCGGGGCGGTTCAAGGCCTTCACGCCGGGTGACTCGCCAATGGCCGAAGTACAGACGACGCTGGAGTCGGGGCACACGCCGGGCAGCACCACCTACCAGTTCACATCCAAGGGGCAGAGCATTGTCTTCATTGGTGATCTGGTGCATAACCTCGCCGTGCAATTCGACCATCCCGAAGTCAGCATCAGCTTCGATGAGAATAGCAAGAACGCCATCGCCAGCCGCGACGCGGTATTCACCGAGGCGGCCGGCAAAAAGACCTGGATAGCCGCCGCGCACTTGCCGTTCCCCGGCACCGGACACATCGAAGCCCTGGGCAAGCGCTTCCAGTGGGTGCCGGTGGAATACGGCCCGTATCAGCGGGCTGCTCATGTGCCGCTGATCGACTAGTATTGCCACAGTCGCCCGGGCACAGGGAGTGGGAGCGGGCGACTGTACAGGCGATATTCACTGACACAGGACCGAACCTTGAGCGCTCCCCAGATCATGCAGCTGAGCGGTGAAACGTTCACCGCCGTACGTATCCGTCAGCCGTTGCCTGACGCCGAGAAAATCATCGACATCCCGTGCCTCGATGCGTTTTCGATCATCGTCCAGCTTCAGGATTTCGCCGCCCACCGCCTGTGGCGTGGGCGGCGTCTGAGTTATTCGGGCGGCTACCGGCAAGGCAGTGTGTCGCTGCCGTACATGGGCGATGAACTGCGCTGTCAGCATCGCTCCGGCTACGACAACTTGCGCCTGACCCTTTCCCGCCAAACGCTGGACGCGTTGCAGGCCGAGCAGGGCGCGAAGAAGATCGGGATGTTCAGCTACGAACAGGGCGGGGCGCAGGATCCCGTTCTGTATCACTTGGCGCAAGCCATGCTGCCCGCGCTGCAACGGCCGGACATGGCCAATCGATTGTTCCTCGATCATCTGCTGTTGGCGATGAGCAGCCACGCGATCGAGCGTTATGGTCGCGTCGTGCCCGCGTCCGGCAAAGCCCACGCCACCCTCACGGCAGCCCAGTTAGCCATCGCCAAGGAGCTGATCGCCAGTCAGTTGGACGGCAACCTGTCGGTTGAGCGCATTGCCCAGGAGTGCTCGCTGACCCGCAGCCATTTTTCCCGGGCGTTCAAGCAGGCCACCGGCGTCGCGCCTCATGCCTGGCTGCTGCAAGTGCGTGTGGAGCGTGCGCGAGAACTGTTGCGTGCGCTGCCGCCCATTCCCATGACGCAGATCGCAGAGCAATGCGGGTTTGCCGATCAACCGCATCTGACCCGGGTGTTCACCCGCCTGACCGGCGAAACCCCAAGCGCCTGGCGCGGCCGGCAACGAGGCACCGTGTTTCTGCCCGATTGACGACTCGATGTTGCCGTTATATTCAGGGTCACCCGAGCCATCAGCGCAATCTGGCCTGTTCATCGCGCAGTGTAAGAGCCGTGAAAACGAATAACTAAGTGACCCGTTATTGTCATCTCAAGAGCGTAGTCAGTGCTGACAGATACCGCTGCTTAGATCAATTTGCTTACTGGTAACTACCCCTACGGATAATATCGGTTAAGGGTTTTTACTGATTAGATGCGCAGTGAATAAAAATGGATCTGCGGCGTTAAGCGCGTTTGTCAGGTAAATACCTGCGCTCGCGCTCGACGATTTCAGGGCGTGCGAATCCACTCTAAGGATTGCGGTGAATAAGATGATAAGTCTCGGTCAGGCTACCGTGTCCCTGAACCACAGGGATGTTTTCAAAGACGGCGTTGCCCTGCGCATTGGCACTCGGGCGTTCGATATTCTCGAGTTGCTGATCCGCCATAAGGGGCAGTTGGTAAGCAAGGAGCACATCCTTCAGCGTGTCTGGCCAGACACGGTCGTCGAGGAAAACAACTTGCAAGTGCACATTTCTGCCTTGCGCAAGGCGCTGGGCAGCGATCGCGATCTGATTCGCACCATCCCCGGGCGCGGCTACCTGCTGCTGGGCGGTGAGGGCAGCTTCGCCGAGGCTGTGGCGCACGATATAGCGCCTGCAGAGGCGCGTGCCGCACGGTTGTGGGCTGCCTCCGGCAGCAGCCACCGATTGCCGGTCGGGGTGGAACTGGTCGGGCGCGAGACGCTGCTGGACGACGTCAACGCCATCCTGAATGACCATCATGCCCTGGTTACCCTGATCGGCCCTGGTGGCGTCGGCAAGACCAGCCTGGCCGTGGCGCTGGGGCAGCAACGGCTGCAACGCGGTTCGACGCCGGTGTACTTCGTCCCGCTGGCTCAGGTGCAGGGTGCCGAACTGCTGAACGAGGCATTGGCCGATGCGCTGGGCGTCGATGGCTCGGACAGCGATGTGACGACGCACTGCGTGATCCAGCACATTGCCGACAACCCCGGCCTGATCATCCTCGACAACTGTGAGCATCTGATCGATGAGGTGGCCGGGCTGGTAGAAGCCCTGTTGCTGGGGGTGCCGACTGCGCGCCTGCTGGCTACCAGCCGCGAACCGCTGCGCATTGCCGGTGAACGCTGCCTGCAGGTGCCACCGCTGATTGCGCCGCAACCGGATGCGGGCGGCGAAGCGGTGTTGCAGAGCAGTTCGGCGCAATTGTTCTTGCGCCACTGGCGCGCCCTGGATTGCCACGTGGCGCATGGCACCGATATCGAACTGGACGATTACAGTATCGAGCTGGTGGGCGAGGTCTGTCGGCGATTGGACGGCATCCCGCTGGCGCTGGAGATGGCCGCCGCACGTGCCACGGCACTGGGGCTTTATCAGCTGGTCGCGAGCCTGGACGACAGCGTGCATCTGCTCACCGCCAGTTTGCGCACCGCGCCGCCGCGCCAGCAGACGCTGCATGCATCCCTGGCATGGAGCTATCGGCTGCTGAGCCGCGACGAGCGCGCTGTCCTCAGATTGCTCGCCGATCTGGACGGCAAATTCACTGTGGAGCAGGCCTGCCATACCTTGCAATGCGCGACGCTGGCCCGCGTCTGCATCATGGATTGCATGGTCAGGCTGGCGACCAAGTCGCTGTTGATGGTGTCGGCACAGGGGCCGTTCCGTTTTTACCGTATGTTGGCGGCGACCCGCGCCAGTCTGCGGGCGGTCCAGACTCAGGAACTCGCCGGGGAAACGCTCAAGCTCGACCCGCGCTACAGTGATCCGGCGCCATCCTTTACCCACGCGCAACCACTCAGGGCTGTGCCTGTGGGGCCCGACGGGTATCATCCACCTCCACAGAGGGCACTGGCCCTACGGCGCTGAAGACGGATGAGTTTATGAAAGCGACACCCAGGGTGTATGTGGTCGACGACGACGCCGCCATCCGTACCGCGCTGCAGCGGCTGCTGAATTCGGAGGACATCGTCTGCGGCGTGTTCGACAGCGCCGAGGCATTTCTTGCGCAACCGCTGGATGAGGCCCCGACCGGTCTGCTGCTCGATGTGAATCTGGCCCAGGGCACCGGCTTCGATCTGCAGGACGAGTTGCACTCCCGCGGGCTGCATTTCCCCATCATCTTCATGACCGGCTACGGCACCATTGCTATGTCGGTGAAAGCCATCAAGGCTGGCGCCCATGAGTTCCTGACCAAGCCGTTCGAGCCGGAGCAGTTGGTCGATCGGGTGCGCGAGGCGCTGGCGGCTGATGCCGTGAATCTGTCCGAGCGCTGCCTCACCTCCACTGTCAGGCAGCGCTTCAACCAGTTGACGCCCCGAGAACGCCAAGTCATGGGCTTATTGGTCACCGGCAAGATGAATAAGCAAATTGCCGTCGAACTGGACACCAGCGAAGTTACCGCCAAAGTTCATAAGAAGCACGTCATGACCAAGATGAGCGCACATAACGTCATTGAACTTTTGAAAATGTACGAGCGACTCGATGTGAGAGCGCAATAAATAACCGCACAAATATCCATGTTTGCTATTTAAAGGTTCTTATGTCGTGCCACATGCCAATGGTTAAACTTTCAGGGTAATAAAGTTCGGCCTATGATCTGCATGGGCGCTGTTAACTGCGGTCATGAGTTTTTTTTGCAACCACGCCAAGGGCCTTCATGAGCAGCGTGTTCAATGCGTCAGGGTCGGTTTCTCGTGCGGCGTCCTTCGGGCCGCAGTGGCTGGATCAGCTCGTCTGGGAATTGCTGCTCGTCGATGGGGCGCTCACTCACTATCGGGTCAGGCCTGGCGACGGTGGCGACCAGCAATGGCGTGTGGTCAAGACCTGCGGCAATGCCGGAGAAGACGTCACCCGCAGGCTAGAGCATGAGTTCTCGCTGGCCGACAGGCTCTCGCCGCATTGGGCGCTGCAACCGTTGGCACTGTTCTCGGCGCAGAGGCAGTCGTCGTTCGGCGAGGGCTCGTTGCTGGTGCTCAGCGATCCGGGCGGACAACAGCTGCATGAACTGGCCGATCAACCTTTTGCCATCGGGCGCTTTCTGCGCCTGGCCACCGGCGCGGCTGACGCACTGGCGCAGGCCCATGCCGATGGTCTGCTGCACCGCGACGTCAAACCCTGCAACCTGATCGAAGGCGCCGACGGGGTGGTGCGCCTGAGCGGTTTCGGCTTGAGTGTCGAGGCGCATCCGTCCGGCTATCTGCCTGTGTCGGATTCGATCTGCGGCACCCTGGCCTACATGGCGCCGGAGCAGGCGCGCCGGGTTGAGCGTCAGGCCGATCAGCGCAGCGACCTGTATTCGCTGGGCATGACCTTCTATGAGTGGCTGGCCGGGCATCTGCCGTTCGAGGCTCGGGACGCTGTGGAATGGGTGTATTGCCACGTGGCACGACAGCCGCCCGCGCTGAGCCTGTATCGCGGCGATATCCCGCCCGCGCTGGGCCAACTGGTGCTCAAACTGCTTGCGAAAAACCCGGACGACCGCTACCAGAGCGCGGCAAGCCTGCTGGCGGACCTGCGCTCGTGCAGCTGCCAGTGGCAGCATCTGCAGGACATTCCCCAGCTGGGTCATGATCAGGGTCAGCATCGCAGCGCCGCATATCGACAGGCGCTGGTCACACAGTCGCGGCATCGGGATGAAATTCTGGCGTCCCGCACTTCCATCACCATTCCGGGCGGGCAGGACACCCTGGATCTGGCGTCGGTAATGAAGGCTGCGCAGGCACTGGGCGAAGAGACCGAGCAGGATCGGCTGATCGAAATCCTCATGAGCACCACCATCATTCATGCCGGTGCGCAGCGGGCTTTGCTGATGCTGGTCAAGGACGATGCGCCGATGATCTGCGCGGTGGGTCGTGGCGGTGACGATGACGTGCAGATCGAGCTGGTGGAAGTCATCCCGAGCACGGCGCAGCTACCGTTATCGATCCTCTATCGCGTCATGCGCACCCAGCAGCGACTGGTGATCGAGGACGTCAGCTGCGATGCGTATTTCGGCGACGACAGCTACCTCGACAATCAGCTCGTGCGCTCGGCACTGTGCCTGCCGTTGCTCAAGCAGCGGCGGGTGACCGGCGTGCTGTATCTGGAAAACAATCTGGCGCCAGGAGTGTTTACCGCCAGCCGCGCCGGGGTGCTGGAACTGCTCGCCGGGCAGGCGGCGATCTCGCTCGAAACCGCGCGCCTGCGTGACGAACTGATGGCCGAGAACGCGCGGCGGCAGGACATCGAAACCGCACTGCGCAACGCGCGGGCCAAGTTGGCGCGGGTTTCCCAGGTCACTGTGATGGGCGAGCTGGCAGCGTCGATCGCTCACGAAATCAACCAGCCGCTGGCGTCGATGGTGTCCAATGCGCCGCCAGCCTGCGTTGGCTCAATCGCGAAACGCCGCAGGTGGAGCAAGCACTGGGCGGGCTGCGCGACATCGTTCAGGACGGCAAGCGCGCCGGCGAGATCGTCAATGCGCTGCAATCGCTGGCACGGCAAGGCGTTCAGCAACGTCGGCCGTTGCTGATCAACGATGTAATCCGGCATGTCGTGGCGCTGACGGTGGTCGAGCTGGAACAGCAACGGGTGCTTATGACCACTCACCTTTCGCGCTCTCCGTTGCAGGTCTACGGGTCCGAGGTGCAATTGCAGCAGGTGGTGCTGAACCTGATCCTCAACGCGCTGGATGCCATGTGTGCGGGTGATCAGGTGCTGCGGCGGCTGGCGATCACCAGCGAAGTGGTACGCACGGACTACCTGGTGGTCAGCGTGGAGGACACCGGACCCGGCATCGCAACCGAGGACATGGACAAGGTGTTCAACGCGTTCTTCACCACCAAGGACAAAGGCATGGGCATGGGGCTGGCGATCTGTCGCTCGATCATTCATGCCCATGGCGGACAGTTGTATGTGATGCCTGCGCGGTATGGCGGCGCGACGTTCGTGTTCACCTTGCCGGGCGTGGGTTGATCGGCTCGAGCTTCGAGCCTTAAGCCTCAATACGGCCACTTCGACGCCAGCAACCGCTCGCAGAAGCCCCCCACGCTCATCCGCCGATCATGAAACGACAGCACGTCGGCATTGATCGTGCCGAAGGTGCTCTGCGGTCTGTGCAGTTGACCCAATGCAAGGGTGTGGAGAAATTTGATCTTGAATCCCGGCTCGCGAGGAAAGGCACTCAATACCCTGGTCAGTACGCCGGGGCAGAGGGCCTGGCAGTGGGTGCCGAGCAGGTCGGTTTCTACCGCCGCGGCCAATAATGCGGTCAATGCCGACTTGTGCTGGGGAATACCGGGGGTGGTGTGCAAGGCGATGGCATCCCAGACCTGGGCGATGTCATCGCGGGGGCGGCCATAACCGCGCAGGAATTGCGCAGCCGCATCGGCGCTGTCGACCTCGAAACGCTGCTGCGAATGACGATACAGCGTGGTCACCCCGATGCGCAGAAACAGCGCGCCGATGTACAGCAAGTCCGGTTCGTAACACAACTCGCGACTCTGTCCCAGCAGGCTGGCGAACACGAACGTGCGCAGCGCCGAATCGAACATCAGCCCGGACTGCGTTTCGCGCATCAACTCGGTCGCCGTGCGTGCCATGGCGCTGTCAGGGATCGGAATGTTGGCAACGTATCGGGTGGTCACTTGCGTCCCTCGCAGCGAACCGAGCCTCGGAAAACACGACCTTAAACCTGTCTCGCTGCGGCGTCCTTGAGGGTGGCCTTAAACGTTCTGAAAGGGATTGCATCGTCCGCGCCAGGTGCGTGGATTATTAACCATTCAGAACATTTAATACCCCCGAGAAGGACTTTAAGGCACTGCTGAACCAGACTCCGGACACCGCCCCTTGGAGCTGGAGAGCCTGGCATGAATGCAATCGACCCGACATTGTTCAACTCGTTGCTGGCATCCCTGCGTGCATTGCCCGGCAGCGAGCAGATGCTGCTTGAACAGGTGGTGCGCGAACTGTCCGCGCGGCTGGCCTCGGAATCCGGGCAGGCTGAAGTCCGGCCCCCCGCCGAGCGCGTTGCCCTGTCGCCGTGGCAGGAACGTCGGGCCAAGGAACTGATGTCCAGCCAGATGGACAAGGGCCTGTCCATCGCCCGCATCGCCAGCGAGTGCTCGTTGTCCCGCAGTCATTTTTCCCGGGCTTTCAAGAAAAACACCGGCCTCTCGCCCCGCGACTGGTTCCTGCAGATGCGCCTGGACCGGGCCAGGGGATTGCTCGGCGAATCCGCGCTGACCATTTCGCAGATCAGCCTGGATTGCGGTTTCGCCGACCAATCGCATTTCACCCGCGTGTTCAGCCGGGTAGTGGGGGTAACGCCGTTCAACTGGCGGCGGTTCAGGGCGCAGGCGTTGGTGTGTGGTGCGGAATCAGTTTGAGCTGGAGCACCTGAACTTCCCGCGCCCTGTAGCATCGCAGGCTGCCAGCGGCACTCATCTTGCGTACGCCATCGCCGGCAAGCGGGGTTGCTACCGGGTCGGCGCGGACGTCAGAGCACACTCAACGGATACTGCACCACGACATACAACCGGTCGATATCGTCCCCACCCTGCGCATCGTTGCCGCGATGGGATACGTGGGAAACGTTCAACGACAGATCCTTGGCTGGCCCCGACTGCACCACGTATTTGAGGTCGATATCGCGCTCCCAGTGGCGGCCGTCCTTGCCCTGGATCGGCTCGAAACGCCCCGTGTCCTCGTCGAACGGCTGATACACCGCGCCCTGTGGCGCATGGGTGCCGTCGATCTGGCTGCCGCGCACGTAGCGGGTCATGAACCTCAAGCCCGGCATGCCGAACACGCTTGCATCCAGGTCGTAGCGCAGTTGCCAGGACTGCTCATGGGCGCCGTTGAAGTCGGCATACTTGACCGAGTTGGCCAGATAGATCGAGTCACCCCCGACGAAATCGAAAGGCGTGTCGCCATCGATTTTCTGCCAGGCCAGCGTGAATGCCTGAGCCCCTACGCTGTATTTGGCCGACAGGCTGTAGGCCGTGTTGTCGATGGCCCCGGCGCGCGCGCTGCCCTGATCCAGGGTGCGGTAGAGATTGCTGTCCAGCAGCAGCGAGCTGTTGTCGGAAAGCACATGGATGTAATGCAGGTTGCCGTAGTACTGTCGCCAGGTGTCAGTCAGCTGCGAGGCGTAAAGTGAGCCGCCGACCGGTGTGCTGCCGGTGGTTTCCACACCGGCCAGCGTCATCGAACGGTCCCGAGTGCTGGCGCCGTAGCCGTCGAAGTCGCCTTTGGCGGTTGAGGCGTTTTCGTTCTTGAAGGCGCTGAAATGCCCCGCGATCAGCTTCACCCCTTCGACATCGCGACTGTCGAGAAACAGGCCGGTGGCGTATTCCGGCTGCAAGCGCTTGTCGCCGGTATCCAGCACCGGGGTTTCGACTTCCATTTCGCCGATTCTCAATGTGGTCTGCGACAGGCGCAGCTTCAGTACGCCACCCGCACTGGCGTAGTCGTCTTCGGCCCGACCGTCGCTGTCCAGCGGCAACAGCCCGGTGCCCGCTCGACCCCGTCCGCTGTCGAGCTTCAGGCCATAGAACCCGTGAGCATCGACCCCAGCGCCAAGCGTGCCCTGGGTAAAGCCCGATTGCAGGTTGGCGATGAAACCCTGCGCCCATTCCTGGCGATAGCTCTGGTCGCGCTGGCCGGTACGGTAGTCGTTCTGCAGAAAGAAATTACGTGCTGTGACGATCAGCGAAGTGTCGGCCACAAAACCGTGTTCAGCGCTTTGGCTGGCGGCCACGAGGTCCGAAGTGGTTGCGAGCAAGGTCAGGGTGAGCAGGGACAATCGGCTTGCCATGAAACGGCCTTCTGAGAGAGGAGAACGCAAGCGGCCAATCTGACAGGGCCCACGGCATTACGGATTGTTGGCCTGTGCGCGATTTAGTCCGGGGGTGCTGTGTTCAGGGAAAAGAGCGCGACAGGTGTGCGGGGTCGTCGGGAAAAGCACATTTGTTCAAGTCGCGTGAGCACTTGCCGTGTTTATCTGCCGAGGTCTATTGGCCGCAGCCAGCGGCCTGGAGCGTTGGCACCCCATCCTTTCCTTACGTTCACTCCGGAATCGATCCATGAATCGCAACGACCTGCGCCGCGTCGACATGAACCTGCTAGTGATCTTCGAAGCGTTGATGTTCGAACGCAACCTCACGCGCGTGGCCGAGAAGCTGTTCATGGGCCAACCGGCGATCAGTGCGGCGCTGGCGCGGCTGCGTGACCTGTTCGATGATCCCTTGCTGCTGCGCAACGGCCGGACGATGGAGCCGACGGCTCGTGCGCTGGACATCCTCAAAGAGCTACAACCGGCGCTGGACACCATTTCCGGCGCAGTGAGTCGGGCCAAGGAGTTCGACCCGGCGACCAGCTGCGACGTGTTTCGCATCGGCCTGTCCGACGACGCCGAATTCGGCCTGTTTCCGCCGTTGCTCAGTCAACTGCGAGAAGAAGCGCCGGGAATCATCGTGGTGGTGCGACGGGCAAACTACTTGCTGATGCCGGCCTTGCTCGCCTCTGGCGAGATTTCCGTGGGGATCAGCTATACCACCGAACTGCCGGCCAACGCCAAGCGCAAAAAACTGCGCGACATCGGTTGCAAAGTGCTGCGCGGCGACATGCGCCCCGAGCCGTTGACCCTGGATGACTACTGCGCACGGCCGCACACCATGGTCTCGTTCTCGGGGGACTTGAGTGGCAACATCGACATCGATCTGGCCAAGGTCGGCCGGGCGAGAAGGGTGGTGGTGGCCGTGCCGCAGTTCAGTGGCTTGCGCGCCTTGCTGGCGGGCACCGAATTGATTGCCACGGTGCCGGATTATGCGGCCTGCGCGCTGGTGGAAGGCTGTACGCTACGAGCCGAAGACCCGCCGTTCCCGATCGAGCCGGCGGAACTGTCGATGGTCTGGAGCGGCGTCCACGACAATGACCCTGCCGAACGCTGGCTGCGCTCGCGAATTACCGAGTTCATGTCCCAGGAAACCCGCCCGACGCAGTAAGGTGCGCAGCCTGACTTCCCGTGTCCTCCGGGCCTGTGGAAGCGAGCTTGTCGGGGCCGCCATCGGACGAAGACAACGGCACAGTCGCAACATCTTCAGCGGCTGATACTCCTAGGTGAGTCAGCTCATTCGCACAGGGACTTGTGAGCCATACCTCGCTTTACTCGTCCTCAATCCGAATCACCTCATCCGTCACTTCTTCCAGCTGCCGCACCACCTGATAGATATGCGCAACCGCCAGCAATGTAGGGCGGGGGATGTATTTGCCGGGGTTGACCTTGTACAGCGTGCGCGCCAGCCAGATGCTTTGTACCACCGGAATTCCGGCCTTTTTCGCCCGAGCGATGAGCGCCAGGGCGTCGTCGTCTTCGCCTTTGCAGTGAATCTGCGGCAGCGGTGTCTGCCCCGGTCGGTAATACAGCGCTACAGCGTAGTGGGTCGGGTTGACCACCAGCATGTCAGCGTCTTCCACCGGTTTCGGAGCAGCGGTGGGCGCTTGATTCAACAGTTCATGCGCCAGCTGCCGACGATGGCCTTTGACGTGGGGATCGCCTTCGGACTGTTTGTATTCCTTCTTGATGTCCTCGTGGCTCATACGCAGCTTCTTGGCGTGGAAATACTTCTGCAGCGCGAAGTCGACCATGCCGATCACCAGCAGCAAGCCCAGGGTTGCGCGCAGAATGTGGCGAAACAGCTGCAACAGCGAATGCCAGTAAGTCGTCAGGTCGGTATTGGAGAGCAGGATCAACGCCCCCAGCGACGGTTTGACCACCGCATACAGCGTCGTCGCGATCGCCACTGCCTTGAGCACGCTCAGCAGCAGGGTGGTGAGGTTCTGCGCCGAAAACATCTGCTTGGCATGGGCGAAGGGGTTGAGCTTGTTGATGTCGGGTTTCAACGCCTTGGGCGCGAACAGAAAGCCGATCTGCACCCAACTGCCGACCAGACGCATCAACATGGCCACGCCGACACTGCTGAGAATGAAGCCAATCAACACCGTCGTGCCCTCGCTGGCGACCTGCTCGATGGTGTGCATGTAGGGTTTGCCGATGCCCTGAAACGACAGCGACAACAGATGCAGAAGACGCGCGACGCTTTCATCGGCCAACCCCAGCGTAACCTCGCTGACCACCAGCAGCACCAGCAGTTTGCTCAGGTCTTGACTCTGCCCGACCTGGCCCTTTTCGCGGGCGTCGCGCAGTTGCTTGGGCGTGGCCTTTTCGGTTTTTTCGCTCATGGCACCGGCACCAGTTGCGTCAGCAGGTGCTTGAGATCGGCGAACTGCAGAATCTGGCCGTTGCCCAGTTCCAGCAGGGTCGGCAGGTAGATCAGCAGAAAGGCGATCCCGGCCATGCTTTTCGCTGGCATGGCGAGGATCGACACGTTCAGTTGTTGCGCGTACAGCCCGATGATCGCCAGCGCCGCTTCGATCAACAACAGCAGGCCAATGAACGGCGCCGCGTAAAGCATCATGTGTTGCAGGGTCTGATTCAGCTGCTCGAGAAACACGTCCAGGCCCTCGACAGTCATGCCCGGCAACCACGCGGTGGGCGGCCAGACCTGGTAGCTGTCCCAGATCACCTGGGTGATCAACGACAGGCCGCCGGAGAGGATCACCAGCATGATCAGGGTCTCCTGAAAAAGTTCGCCCAACGGCGTCGCATCAGGCCCCAGTGCCGGGTTGAGCTGGCCGCCGCTCAAGGCACCGCGCTGGCTGTCGAGCAGCGCGCCGACCGAGGCGAACATCCAGAACGGCGCGTACAGCAACAGGCCCAGCAACGTGCCGAGCACGGCTTCCTTGAGCAGCAGCGCGCCGATGGAAAACCAGTCGTTTTCGAACGAAGACAGCGCCCGACTGATGGCTGGCGCCGGAACCATCGACACCACCAGCACCACCGCATAACGCAACGGGCCTTTGAGGTATTTGAAGCAGAACGCTGGGACCAGGATCATGCACGGCAGCAGACGCGCGGCGGCCAGTCCCATGCCCAGCATCAACTCGAACAGCCCTTGGGCGTCGAATGGCATTTAGTGTGCGCCCCCGGAGCGGGCAATCAGGTCGAACGCCATGTTGATGAACTGAATCAGTTCGACGCCGATCCAGCGTCCGGTCATGGCCAGGGTCAGGCCGACGGCCGCCAGTTTGATGCCGAAGGGCAGGGTCTGATCCTGGATCTGCATCAAGGCCTGCACCAGTGAGGTGATCACGCCTACCAGCACCGCGACACCCAACGGCGGCGCGGTGAGGATCACCACCAGAAACATGCCCTGCTTGAACAATGCCAACGCTTCCATTGCTGCCTCACATGTAGGAATAGAACAGGCTGTCGAGCAAGCGCGTCCAGCCTTGCACCAGTACGAACAGCAGCAGCTTGAGCGGCAGCGAAATGGTCATCGGCGAGACCATTTGCATGCCCAGCGCCAGCAGCAGATTGGAGACGATCAGGTCGATGACGATGAACGGGATATAGATCAGAAAGCCAATCTGAAACCCGGCCTGCAACTCCGAGAGCACGAAAGCCGGGACCGCCAGCAGCAGGTCGCTCTTGGTCGCCTGATCGGCCATTTCCTTGGGCCACATGCGTTGCGTGTTGTCCAGCAGATGGGCGATGACATCGGGGTCGGTGTTGCGGGTCATGAAGCGTTGCAGTGGCTCGATGACCGTATTGGCGCTGGCTTGCAGCTTGTCGGTGCTACCCATTTCCAGCGGATGATCGTGAACTCGCTGCTGGATTTCATGGGCCACCGGTGCCATGACGAACATGGTTGCGGCCAGTGCGATGCCGTACATCGCCATGTTCGGCGGCACCTGCTGCACACCGATGGCGTTGCGGGTGATCAACAGGGTCATGGCGATTTTCAGAAAGGCCGTACAGACGATCAACAGAAACGGAATCAACGATAAGGCGCCGAGGAACAGCGCCAGCAGCACCGGATTCATCCCATCCATGATCATGCGGGCGGCGCCATCCGGGTGATTTGCAGGCCCAGTCGGCCATCGACGTCCACCAGCTCACCCTCGGCGACCACACGCTCGCCGTGGCACAGGGTGGCGAAACCGGGGGTGACGCCGCTGACCTCGAGCACCGTGCCCGCCGCAACCCGGCGCAGGTCGCCCAGGGTCAGGTTGAGGCTGCCGCAGCGCAGGGTGAGGGCCATCGGCAATTGGTCGATGGCATCCAGAGGGCTGGACTCGGCCGAGGCAAAATCCTGTTGGTATTGATCAGGTTGCTGCCATCGAGCATCGCCCGTTGGCTGCTCCTCGTCATCCGCGTAGGCGTCGTAGGCCCGAGACGACTCTTCGTAATCGTCGGCGCAGGTTTCCAGCTCTTCGTCATAGAGCGCTTCATTGGCCATGTTCCAGGTCTTCCTCGTGGCTGAGCCGTACATACAGCTGTCGTTCGTGGCTGTCGGTCTGCACTGCCCATTGCCGCCCGCCCAGTTGCAGACGGCCATGGCCGTCGCTGTCGAAATGGCACAGCGGCGGCAGCAATACGTCACCCGGTTGCAGCGACGACAGTTGCGCCAGGCTCAGCGACAGCTGGCCTAACACCAGCGGTGGATTGACCGGCCATTGCTCATCGAGCGTCTGGCGGTGGGCTTGCCAGCGCGGGCTCTCCAGCAAACGCAGCAGCACCTCGGCATCGGCGCAGATCACGCTATGCAGCGACTGATCGCCCAGATGCAGCTGGATTCGGCAAGTGAGCGCAGCGGCCGACAGCGCAGTGTTGTCAGTGAGTGGCGCGAGGGGTGAAAGCAGTTCCGCGATGGCGGGACTGAATCGTTGATTGAGTGCCTGCCAGTACCAGGATTGGGGGTCGCCGCCGAGGGTGACGGGCAATTCCCCCAGCAGGCTGAGCATGGCTTCGGCGTCACTCAGGCCGAATACGCCGATGGCGCTGTCGAACCAGCAGATGGGGATTTCCAGGGCATTGCTGGCTGTCAACGGGCGCAGCCTCAGTTCGCCATCCATTCCTTGCGTATTGAATGGCAGACTCACCCCCGCGCCCAATTGGCGACTGAAGCGGGCTGCCGTCGGATCGACCTTGCGCAACGCCAACGCATTCATGCTTCACGCTCCTCATGGAAAGACAGGCCGACGTCATGGCCCAGGGCATCGGCCAGGGCGCGTTCACAAGCGCGCTGATGGGGCTTGAGACGTGAAAGCACACCGCGTCGGGCGAAGCCCAGTTCGACATTCCATTGGTTGTCACGCTTGTGGGCATTGACCTGCACCCGGCCCAGGTGGGGCATCAGCAGGGTCACGCTGAACGGGCCGTCGGGCTGCACGGGAAGACGCTCTGCCAACTCGTCGATCAAGCCGGTCGGCACGCCATCGCTGGGGGGCATCAGGTTCAGACCACTGCCGCCAAAGGTTGAGTGGTCGGGCGCTTCGCCGACCGCGGGTACCAGCAACTGAGAAAAGAACAGGCCGTCCGCATTCAGCGTTTCGGACTGATTTGGTTGATTCCAGGCGGAACGCAAACGCTCAGGCTCACCGCGACGCAGCCCGGCGACACCTGCGCGATTGGCGTTTGGCGCTGCCGGTTCGACTGGCGCCGGGCGCTGGGCGGTTGGGGTTTGCGGGCGGGGCGGGGACTTGATCGGCGTATTCATCGGGACTCGACCTTGTTCATTGAGAGGCTCGTTCATCGAGGGCTTCGGCCAGACAAGCGAGCTTTTCCACGGCGCGCTGAGAGGCTTTCGCTGCATCTTTGGCCTGCTGCAGGCGCTGTTGCTGGTCGTCGATGCCCAGCCTTTGTTGCTCGATGTCCTGGCGGATGTAGGCCAGTCGATCGAGCATGCGATTCTCCCTTTCGTGCCAGCGATCGAGTTCATTCAGCGACATGCGTTTATTCAGGTTTGCGTCGCTCAGAACCTGACGCCGTTCGCGCTGATTGGCCCGCTCCTGACTCAGGGCTTCACGGGTCTCGTGCAAATGCACCTGCATGTCCTCCAACGCCTGCTGCGCCTTGCGTTGCGCCCGCTCGGCGCTGGCCTGGCGATGTTGGCGCAGGGGGGTGAGCACGCCGATGACCTGCTCCATGGCCAGGTGCTGCGGGTCGATTTCCAGTTCTTCTTCCATCAGACAGACCCCTTGTTAGCCGACGACTTCGCACCTGTACGCGCAGGCATCATCCAGCCACTGCATAAGGTGCCTGACCCACCGCCTTCGCGGCTGGCGCGCAGCTCCGGCAGCTCCCACAGCAATGTATTTTCAAGCTTCACAGCCATTCCCGGCCAACGACCTCGCACCTGTAGGAAACGCCGGAGGTTATGACGGCAGCGAACGCGCAATTCAAGCCATTGCTTAAGTTGACTGACCAGCCACCTTCGCGGCTGGCGCGCAGCTCCGGCAGCTCCCACAGCAATGTATTTGCAAGCTTCATAGCCCGTTGGCAGCCGCGCTTACGTTCACAGGCGTCATGACCCACACGTCACTCCGGCAGTTGCGAGGTCAAGCGCATCAAGGCGTCCAGGGTCTTCTCAAGCGGCACCGGTTCTCGCAGGTCCTGACGTAAAAAGGCGTTGATCGGCTCGTTGAGCTGCACCGCGCAATCGGTCACGGGGTCGCCGCCGGGTTGGTATTCGCCCAGGCGCAGGAGCATTTCCACCTGCTTGTAGGCCGCCATCAGCCGCCGCAGCCGGTTGTTCGCTTGCTGGTGTTCGCGGCCGGTGACGTTGCCGAGAATCCGGCTGATGCTGGCCTGCACGTCGATGGCTGGGTAGTGACCGCGCTCGGCCAGTTTGCGCGACAGCACGATGTGGCCGTCCAGCAGTGAGCGCACCTCGTCGGCCACCGGGTCGTTCATCGAATCCTGCTCGATCAGCACGGTGTACAGCGCGGTGATCGAGCCGGTCTCGCTCATTCCCGCGCGCTCGACCAGACGCGGCAGCAGGGTGTAGACCGAAGGCGGCAGACCGCCACGACCCAGAGGCTCACCTGCCGCAATGCCGATTTCACGCTGGGCCCGGGCGAACCGGGTCAGCGAGTCCAGCAACAACAGCACCTTCATGCCGCGCGCACGATAGGCCTCGGCGATGGCTGTGGCCGTAAATGCCGCGCGGGCGCGTTCCATGCTGGAGCGGTCAGAAGTGGCGCAGACCAGCACCGAGCGGCTGCGCAGCGTGGCGTCCAGCTCGTGATCGAGAAACTCCCGCAGTTCACGGCCCCGTTCGCCGATCAAGCCAAAGACGATCACGTCGCAGGCCATGTTGCGCGCCAGCTCTGCCATCAGCGTGGTCTTGCCGCAACCGGCGCCGGCGAACAGCCCGACACGCTGGCCCTCGCCGAGCAGAATGGCGCTGTCGATGGCGCGCACGCCGGTGGGCAGGGCGCTAGTGATACGCGGGCGTTGGGTAGGCGGCAGGGCGTCGGCGATCACCGGTAAGGTCACCCGCCGGTCGCCGGGGCCAGCGAAGGCGCCTTGGCAGTCCTCCAGCAGCGGCCTGCCGAAGCCGTCGAGTACGCTGCCGAGCAAACTGTCGTCGACGCCGATGCGATGCGCCATGCCCAGTGGCCGGATGTGCGCGCCGACCTGAATTCCGTCGGGTGTGCCGAGGGCGCTGAGCAGCGTGCAATCGCGGGTAAAACCGACGATTTCCGCCAGCATGGTGCTCCCGTCGGCCTTGCTCACCTCGCACAGATCGCCGATTTTGGCCGCCGGAATCTGGCATTCCAGCAGTATCCCGCTGACCGCGCTCACCCGCCCACTAACCTGCACTGCGCTAAAGCCGCTCAGGCGTCTGGCGTGGCGGGTTTTCCATTGATCCAGGGCGGCGTTCACCAGTTCACCTCGTAGTGCCGCTCGCCATCGAACTGGATGTGATTGTCATCGATGCGGGTCAGACGCAGGCCGGCCAGCTCATCGCCGACGTACAGGCGATGACCGTCGGCGGTGACCAGATGCGCATGAGGCCCGGACATGATCTGCACGATGGTGAAGGGCAAGCCATTGCTTGAGGTGGTGACGTTGTCGATCAGGGCCACGGGTGAGTCATAGCGATCCTTGAAACGCTGCAGCATGCGCTGATAGACGAGCTGCGATTCGGCCTTCAGATTACCGCTCAATGCCAGCCCTTCGGGCGTCTGCTGCACATTGATGCTGCTGAGCAGGCGGTCGTTGAGCATGGTGTTGAGCTGGCGCCGGGTGTCTTCGATGCTGGTCAGTTGAATGCGTTTGTGCGCGGGTTCGGCCGCGGGTTTCGCTTTTGCGGCAGGCTGCATGTGCGGCTGAACGACCGCGGTTGCCACCAGTGGCTCAGGCCCATTGCTGCGGGTCAGACTCCACGCACTTCCAGCGATCCCCAGCAATACGCCGACGACTACGCCGGTGGTGCGATTGAGCAGACGCGAACGGGATTCGACTTTCTCCAGCGGCGGAGCACTGGGCTGAGGTTGCGGTTCCGGCTGAGGCTCGGCCTCAGGCTGCGCTATGACCGCCGGCACCGACGGCCAGGCATCGTCAGCCGCCGACACACAGAGCCAAACCGAGCCGAGCACGAACGCTATGTTGGGCGTCAGTTCAGCCGTTTCATGGCGATGACCTTCCTGATCGCCAATGCCGCCGTCAGCGGCGTTCAGCACCCAGCTTTCACCCCGACGTTGCAGGCGACAGTGCAGTTGCTCGACGCCCGGATCATGCAGGGCCAGGTCCTGTTCGGCATTCGAACCGATCGCCCATTGCTCACCCACCAACGGTAGCGCGGCGCCCTGATGCAGGCCGGTCAATACCCGTAATTCAAACATGCGAGGCTCTCCAGGAACTCAAGCGGCGTACTCGTTATCCAGCTCATCCAGGTCTTCTTCCAGATCGAAGCGGCCAAGCACTTTGACCTGCGCCGCGTTGCTGATTTCGGCGAAGGACAGCACTGGCACGTGGTAGAACTCTTCCTGCAACAAGGTACGAAGCGGGCTGCGCAGATCCTGTGCCACCAACAGCACGGCCCGTTCGGCGGTACGCACCGGGAAGGCGATGTGCAGTTGTTGCACCAGCAGCTGACTGGTTTCGTTGTCCAGGGCAAAGAAGGTTTCGGTCTGGGTCTGGCGCAGGCCGTCACGCAGAATGCCTTCGCTTTCCGGCGTGAGGACCCAGACCAGCAGCCCTTCGGCGCCGCAGTACTGGTGGTAGATCTGCGATTTCAGGGCGATGCGCACGTAGTCGGCGAGTACGGTCACTTCGCGTTCGTGCTGGCCATGTTCGATCAGGGTTTCGGCGATCACCCGGATCGCTCGCAGCGGCACGCATTCCGATGCCAGACGCTGTAATACCGCCGAAAACCGCGCCAGCGGCAGCACCCGCTGCATTTCCTGGGCGAGTTCCGGCTGTTCGCTTTCCAGCCAGCCGAGAATCGCCTTGGTCTCCTGCAGCCCGATGAACTGCGGGCCACAAGACTGCAACGCACGCTCCATGCGCTCGATGATCAGGGTCATGGCGTCGACCTGCTCGACATCAATGTCCTGCAACTGCGGATCGTCCGCCGGCAGCCACAGCCAATGGCCTTCCTGGCGCTCGACACTGCCATACACGCCGGCGTCTGGCGATTCTTCAAGCAGGCGCGCATCCACCGCGACGTGACTTTGGGTGAACGTGGCCTTGAGCAGCGGCACCTCGTAGACCGAAAAGCGAAACTCATCCGGTGGCAGATGCTCGGCCTGCTCGATGATGAACGAGGGCAGGGTCAGGCCGTATTGCACCACCAGACGGTTGCGGCGCTGGCGGATTTCGCTGACCAGCGCTTCGACCTGCGCCGGATTCTGGCTGGGGTGAAACTGCAGCACGAACTGGCGGCTGGGAGAGAAGGTGCGCAGGTCTTCACGGCCATTCATCTCGGGTGCCACCGCCACCGCCTGGGCTTGCTCGGCTTTGGGCCTGGCCCTGTGCAACTGCAGCAGCCCGCCGGTGCCGCATATGATCGCGATGACGATGAACACCGCTGTCGGCATGCCGGGCAGGGCGGCGAACCCGAGCATCGCCACCGCGGCAATGATCCACGCCTTCGGCTGGCTGGTGATCTGCTCGGCGATCTGGCGACCGATATTAGCCTCGGCGCGCTCCTCATCGGGGACGCGGGTGATGATCATGCCGCAGGTGACCGAGATCAGTAGCGCCGGAATCTGTGCGATCAGGCCGTCACCGATGGTCAGTACGGTATAAACCTGCAGTGCATCGCCTGCGCTCATGTTGTGCTGGACCACGCCGATGGCGATACCACCGATCATGTTGATGGCAACGATGATCAGGCTGGCGATAGCGTCGCCGTTGACGAACTTCATGGCGCCATCCATGGCCCCGAACAGCTGGCTTTCCTTGCCCAGTTCCGAGCGACGCTTGCGCGCTTCGAAGACGCTGATCAGGTTGGCCCGCAAGTCGCTGTCGATGGACATCTGCTTGCCGGGCATGGCGTCCAGGGTGAAGCGTGCGCCCACTTCAGCGACCCGTTCCGAACCCTTGGTGATCACCAGAAAGTTGACCACGGTGAGGATCAGGAAGATCACCATGCCTACCGCCAGGTTGCCGCCGACCACGAACTGGCCGAACGCTTCGACGATGTGACCGGCGTCCTGGTTGAGCAGGATCAGGCGCGTGGTGGAAATCGACAAGGCCAGGCGAAACATGGTGGTCAGCAACAGCACCGCCGGGAAGGTCGAGAACGCGAGCGGCCGGGGCAGGTGCATGGCGAGCATGATCAGCAGGCAGGAGATACAGATGTTGATGGCGATCAGCACATCCACCAGGCCCGTAGGCAGCGGCGTGATCATCATGAACACGATAGCGATGACCACGAAGGCGCCGACGATTTCCGAACGGCGCATCGCAGCCAGGGCGAGTTGGTTGAGCAGGTTGATGACACGATCCATCAGGCGAGGCCCCCATGCAGCTGGTTCTGTTCCAGCCGAGTCAGCTCGGCCATGAGGATGAGCAGGTTGCCCAAGGCGTTTTGCCGGCTTTTCATGTCGCGCCACAGCAGGATCGGCAGCTGTTGAAGCATCGGTCGCAAACCGT
This sequence comes from Pseudomonas bohemica, assembly GCF_002934685.1. GTDB lineage: Bacteria > Pseudomonadota > Gammaproteobacteria > Pseudomonadales > Pseudomonadaceae > Aquipseudomonas > Aquipseudomonas bohemica. The sequence continues at coordinate 43,253 of NZ_NKHL01000099.1, read as the reverse complement.
TGAGGAAGGCCAGCTGATGCTTGAGTTTCTTGCCGCCGATGTGCTGGGTCAGTTGCAGGGTTTCATTGAGGCTCATGCCCTTGCCGGACAGCGCCAGCAGGTGTTTGAGAAACGCGGCCGAGTCGACTTGCAGGCCGGGATTCTTGTTGCGCATGCGCCCCAGCAGGTGCTCGCAGCTTTGCAGCAGCGTGGCGACGTGGCGCGCGGTGTTGAGGCCGTGCATCAGCGTGCGCAACTGCTGGGGCGAGGTGGAGGGGGTGAGCGCCGACAGGTCGTCGGCGATGGCGCAGCGCATGTCACGCAGATTGACTTCGAATTCCCCGACTTGCTCTTGGTCGTTGAGCAGGGCGTCGATCAGGCCGCTGATGTTTTGCTGCCCGGCAATCGCAACATCGTACAAATTACGCAGGGCGCCGCGACGTTTGCTGTCGATTCCTGACTTGGCGAAGGCCTTGGCGCTGTTGATGCCTGCGCGGGCGCGTTTGCCGTACTTGCGGCGCAGCAGCTTCAGTTGCTGGGTGAGGACTACATGCTCGCCCGTCGCGCCATCGGTCTGGGCCTGCTTGCGCGCGGCTTGCAGCACCACATGGGCCCGGGCCGGGTCGCCCTCGGCGAAGCCCAGCACCTGCTCGAGACTGGCGGCCCGCTGTTTCTGCAACTGCTTGCGCATGTTGCGCGCCGCATCGTCGAGCCCGCTGTCCTGGCTGCCCATCAGCAGCTGATACAACTCGCCCAGCTTCACGGCCCGGGACTGCAATGCATTGCTGCTGGCCAGCAGTTCCCGCTGCCCGAGATTGCGGGTCTGCTGCACCAGCGCTGCAGCGAATCGCGACACCTGTTGCGGCGAGGTGCCGCCCATATTAGGCGTGTTGGTGCGCAGCGCCATGACGGGAGTCGCCGCGCCCTTGACTGCATTCGCAGAGGCGGTTTCGAGGGCGCGCAGCGCTTGTGTCACAACGGGAGCGGAGATCTTCATAGGACGATTCTGAGCGTGGTCATGCGCTCTGAGTGGGCCGTGCGGGGATTACGGTTCCATCAAGTCGCCGCTCGATGAGTCTGTGCCAAAAATCGTTTGCCAATCAGTGTGCTCGCGCAAGATCTTGCACAGCGTGAAAGGTGCATAATTTAATAAGGTAATAAAATCAATAGGTTGCGGCAGTAAATCGGCTGGCATGCATATCGCTATAGGGCTTACACACTTCAAACAAGGAAGAGCCCTGATGTCTCCAAGTCTCGCGATACTCGACATTGAACCTTCCGCCGGCCGTCATTCGACTCAAGGAATCCGCCAGTTGTCCAGCGATCAGGTAAAGATGATTCGCGCGTTTATTCAGAAGCGGGTGATGAACCCGGACGATGTCGATGACATCCTGCAATGCACGTTTCTCGAAGCGCTGCGTAGCGAGCATAAATTCCAGAATGCGAGCAAACCCCAAACCTGGCTCTGCGGCATCGCGCTGAACCTGATCCGTAATCACTTTCGCAAGCTTTATCGTCAGCCCTATCAGGAAAGTTGGGAAGACCATACCCATTCCGAACTCGACAGCCACGGCGATATCGGCCATCAGGTGGACGGGCATCGGCAATTGGTTCGGGTGGTCAAGGCGATCGGCACGCTGCCTTCGAACATGCAGCGGGTGATCGAGGTGTCACTGCAAATGGACGGTAACTATCAGGAGACCGCGACGTCGCTGGGCGTGCCCATCGGCACGGTGCGTTCACGGCTGTCCCGGGCAAGGGAGCAGTTGAAACGGCAGATGGACCCGTTCGCCTGAGGCTGTGCCAGCGTGGGCCGAGCGCAGCCGAAACGGCGAGACCGTTTCAGATGTGCTCGGAGACCGTCGCAGCGGTGACCAGGTCGTAGAACGCAAAGGCGCGATTGACCAGAAATACGGTGACGACAGTGAGAGCGGCGGCGTTGATCAGATGCACAGTCATGGTAGGTAATCCGTGTCGATAAGGGGGGAAGTGATGGGGCGATGTTACGCGAGCCCCACGGAACCTGAAGACATTCGGCGTTATGGTGTTCATCAACGGGATTGATGGGACGGGTACCGCCCCCCCTGTCAGGGCTGGAAGCAACTGGCCTTGAGGGCCCGGCGACGGATGACGATTAAGGTCGTTGGTAAGGCCGGCCGAATCGAACATGGCCGACACAAACAGAAACATTTTCCGGAACCGACTTCCTTTTCGAACCACACAGTTGCCATCCTTCATTCCCGGATGGCGACTCCCATGCGTATTTCGAACAGCCCTTACAGCGGTATCGCGCCCCAGTCCGACAGCGGTGATTCCATCAAGCAATCGCCCCTCGGCAAATCCGCGCTCAATGGGCCAAAAACGCTGCTGGCCCAGGGCGGCGCGGTCAACCCCAACGTGCAGTTCGGTGCTGCCACCGCGCAACCTGCCGGCGATGTGGAATCAACGAAAAAACAGCTGTCGTCCCTGCTGACGCAACTCACGCAGCTGTTCAAAGGCAATGCCCAGGCCCAGCCGAATGCCTCGCAGCCTAATACCACTCGGCCAGACCGCACTCAGACGCCGCCCGCCAACACGCCCACTCAGGCGCCGACTGCAGCCAGCAAACCGGCAGCGGTCAGTGACGTCACGGTAATTAAACCGACAGTGCCCACCGACACCGCCAAATCCGCGGATCAGCCCAAGGCCGCTGAGGCAAGTTTTCTCGACGACTCCAAATATTCTTCGCCCAAGGAACTGGAGCGCTGGGCGCCGATGGTTGCCAACTTGCCGCCGGATCAGCGTGAGCAAGCGGCGAAAGAGCTGAACAGGCCCATCGCCGCAGCGCGCATGGCCGCCGAGAAAGGCCCGGATGCGGCCAAGGCCATGGACTTCATCAACGCCAACCCGTCGCTGAAAACCGCTGTCGATACCGGCAAGCATGGCGGCAAGGCTGACGGCAAGATCACCGACGGCGATCTCAAGGCTTTCGCCAAGAACATGCAAAAGGCCGCTGACAGCGGCGACAAGGACATCGCCAACTACCAGAAGGACCACCCCGATGCCGATCCGCAATCGCTGGAACTGGTGCGCAGCGCCGCATTGATGCGCGCCAACGAGCCGCTGACCCGGGCCGCCGACCCCAAACACGCGCTGGATGCCGACGACAAGACCAAGGTCAACAACCTGACCAACGCTGATGGCCTGAAAGCCATTCAGAACGACAACCCAGGCCTGGGCGGGCCACTCAAGCAGGCGGCCAAAACCTGGTCGCAACCGGGCTTTCTCACGCAGATCGATCAGGGCGGCCTTGAGGGACGATCACTGGCAGCCCACAGCCCTGACAAGCAATTCAGCGCCAGCAATATCAGCGACTGGATCAAGAAACAGGCGCCCACCAATGGCGGGGAATTCGCCAGCGTGCTAAGTGACGCGGCGACCCTCAACTCGGTGGCCAACACCGACATCAGCAAGCTGGGCAAGGACGTCTTCGATAACCCATCGAAATACAGCGGCGAGCAGAAGGCTGCGGTGATGGTCAAGTTGCAGCAGACCCAGCAAAGCGTGGTCGCCGGACATGACCTGCGCAAAACTGAAAAAACCGAAGACGCACTGAACGAGAAAATCTCCCAGCTGCAGGCTGACCCGGATGTTCAGGCGTTTCTCGACAAGCAGATCCCTGCGCAATCGCGCGCCCTGGTGAACAGCACCCCGACCTTGCAAAAAGCGGTCAACGAGCAGATGCAGAAGGTCAACAGCGGCGAGGCGCTGCAGACCGACCTGAAGACCGCCGACGAGGCCACCAGCAAAGACAAACCTAATCCCGATTACAGCAGCGCCATCGGCGGGCTGTCGGCACAGCTGCAGATGCAGAAAGACTTGCTCGGGCCTGATGCCAACGTACCCAGCGCACAACAGGTACTGGGGCAGCGGCCGGATTTGCAGGGCAAGGTTCAGGAGTCCTACGTGCGCAACTTCAGCGAAGGTGGCGCTGCGAAGCAGTTGTTGCACCAGAAGAAAGCCGACGGCGAGCAGGCCCTTAACAGCGCCGATGCACAGAAAGCGGCCTACGACAGCGTGCTGCCCGAGGATTTCGTCCAGGGCCAGCAATCGAGCTACGTGCAGTCCACCTTCGCCCAGCTTCAGGATTCCAAGGTCGGGCGCAAACTGCTGGAAAGCGCCAAGGGTGACAAGGACCATGCGCCGTCCATGGCCGCGCAGGTCGCGTCACGGATGGGGCCGGAGGCGTTGCAGTCAGTCGCAGGGTTCGCCTCGGTCTCGGACATGCTGGCCCGTGGCGACAAGACCGACGCGGCAAAAACCATCTACGACAGCACCAAATCCGGCCTCTCGGCGGCCAAGCAGGGGTACGACGCAGTGGCCAAATCCGCTGGCCGCGCGGGGCTGGGTGAGGTCGCGGCCAAGGTGGGCGGACGGGTCGCGGGCATGGTGGCCGGGGAGGCCGCAGGCATGGCTGCCGGCGCTGCGATCGGCGCCTCGATCCCGGTGGTCGGCTGGATCGCCGACGCTGCCATGAGTTTGGGTTTCGGCATCTCGGCCATCATCGAAGCGGTGAAAAAACACAAGGCGCAGAAAGCCTTCGATCACAACGTCGATCCGGTTCTGGACCAGTTCGGCATTCCCAAGGCCCATTGATTCCCCCTGACCTGAAAGAGGTAAACGATCATGAGTATCGGTGTTTCGTCGGTTCGCCCGCTGCAGGATCTGAGTACGCCCACGGACTTCTCGTCGCTGAGTGGCAAGTCAGCGCAGCACAACCCGTTGAATGGCGGTGGCAGTGGCAATCAGAGCATTGATCCGAGCACATTGCTGTTCGCCAGTTCCACCCAATCGCAGGTCAACTTCGCGCCGCCCAATAGCCAGGATCCGCAAGTGCAGGCGGGCAATCCGCTGTCGGGCAATGACAATCAGAGCACTCTGAATCAGACCGGAATCGTCCAGCAGATCATGAGCCTGCTGATGGAGCTGATGCAGATGCTCACGCAGAACAACCCCGATCAACCGAACGCCAACAATCTGGCGACTCAAGGCGGCGGTGGCAGTGGTGGTGGAGGGAGCGGTAGTGTCGATGGCGCGGGTGGCGAAGGCGGAGCAGGCGAGGGCGGTGGCGATTCCGTAGCTTCGGCGGACGCTGGCTCGGGAGTGAGCGCACCGACCGATGATGCTGCCAGCGCTGTGTCGGAGAATAGCTCGCCAAGCGGCCCCGGCGATCTGCATTTGCCCAAGCAACTCGAACCGTACCGCGCGGACATCATGGATGCTTCCAATGCGACCGGCGTGCCGGCAAGCGTGCTGGCCGGGCAGATCTGGGCCGAGTCTCGCGGTCAGCTGGGTCAGGACACCACCAACGTCAACGGCAAGACCGATGCGGGCCTGATGCAGGTCAACGCGGACACCTTCGCCGGCGTTAAAAAGGAAAACCCCGATCTGCTGGGTAACGCCGACGTGAACAACGTCCACGACAACATCATGGCCGGTGCGCTGTACATGCGCGACCAGCAAAAGGCATTCGGCGATGTGGGCTCGGCGCTGAGGGCCTACAACTCAGGCCCCGACAAAGTGGATAAGAGCGATCTGTCCAACGCTGGTGGAGTCGGCGATCCGAACTACGTGAACAACGTGATGAATTTCGCAAAAATCATCGAGAGCGGGCAGGGGCAGCTTCCGGCGTGATGATCGCGCGCTTGTCGAAGGCGGCGCTTATGAGCCAGCCACCGTCGATTCCTTGCGGCCTGTGCGCCTGAACTGCATCGGTGTAGCGAGCTGGCGCACCCCGGCATTCTGGTGGAGATCAAATGCGCGGCGGTGCGGCGCAAAGGATGATCGGCGGGAACCGGTCGGAATGCGCTGAACTATCGTCTCGCATTCCCGGTCGGTTCTACATCGCTCATCCATCCATCGCTCACCCACTATGGAGTCAGTCATGCAGCCTTATGTCATCTGCCACATGATGTCGTCGCTGGACGGTCACGCCCTTACCGACGGCTGGGATCGCGCATTCAAGAAGGACGCCGGCGATCTCTACGAGAAGCTCGCCCAGACCTTCGAGTTCGACGCATGGATCTGCGGCCGAGTGACGATGCAGGAAATCGCTCACGACGATGGCTATCCCACGGGCCTGGCGAAAGCGCCGATCGCTCGCACCCATCACTTCGTCGAGCGCAATGCCAAGGCCTACGCCATCTCCATCGATCCTCACGGCAAGGTCGCCTGGAAGAAGAACGTTGCCCTTGATTCTCACGTGGTTGAAGTGCTGACCGAAGGGGTTTCGGACGATTACCTGGCCTATTTGCAATCGGTGGGCGTGTCGTACATCTTCGCCGGCAAAACCGACATCGACCTCAAGCAGGTAATCGACATTCTGGGCAAGGAACTGGGCTGCAAACGGCTGATTGTCGAGGGTGGTCCTCACGTCAGTGGCTCGTTCGTCAACGCCGGACTGGTGGACGAAGTGAGCGTACTGATCCTGCCGCTGGTGGATGGCCGGGGCGATCATCCGGCGTCCTTCGAAGTGTCGGCCGATGCCTGGAAGCAACCCGCCCACCTGGCGCTGACCTCGGCCGAGGTTCAGGAAGGCGGCGCGGTCTGGTTGCGCTACAAGAAGCCCTGAGCGGGTTAACCGGCCAGGCGCGGTTCGGCGTCGCGCTGCACCGCGTTCTGCACCAGATCGATGAATGCGCTGAGCGCCGGTGAACGCACGCCCCGTCGCCAGGTCAGCCAGATGTTCAGATAACGAAACTCCTCGCTGAGCGGATAGGCGTGCACGTTACGACTCCCAGGCATGCTTTCGAGCATGCTGCGCGGCACCATCGCCACCCCCGCGCCTGCCGTGACGCAGGCGAGCATGCCGTGGTAGGACTCCATCTCGAAGATCGTACCGGGGGTGGCCATGTCCGCCTTGAACCAGGCTTCGAAGTGCCGCCTGTATGAGCAGTTCTGACGGAACGCATACACGGTCTTGCTGCTCACTTCCTGCGCTCGCGTCATCGGTTCATGACTGGCCGCCGTGATCAGCAGCATCTCTTCTTCGAACAGCTCGATGCCTTCCAGCTCTGGATGCCGCAGCGGGCCATCGACGAATGCCGCGCTGAGTCGACCCGAGAGCACGCCGTCGATCATGTCGCCGGAGGGACCGGTCGACAGGTCCAGCTCGACCTTGGGGTAGCGCTGGTGGAATTCAGCGAGCAAGGAGGGAATGCGTACCGCGGCGGTGCTTTCCATCGAACCCAGAGAGAAAACGCCTTGTGGCTCGGAGCCTGACGTGGCCTGGCGGGCCTCTTCCACCAGATCGAGGATGCGGCGGGCGTAGTCAAGGAAGGTCCACCCGGTAGGCGACAAGCGCAGGCGTAGCTTCTCGCGGATGAACAGATCGACGCCCAATTCCTGCTCCAGCTGCTTGATGCGGGTGGTCAGGTTGGACGGCACCCGATGCAGGCGCTGGGCGGCGGCGGTGATGCTGCCTTCTTCGGCGACGGCCTTGAACAGCTCGAGTTGGGTCAGGTCCATGGGGCATCTCAGTCTTTCACGTTTAGAGAATGTATTTTTGATAATTATTCATTATCGAAAATTTCTGCGAGAGCCTATCGTGGTCCCAAGACTTCGGCAACGGGTGTCAGCCCGGTGGTGAAGATCAACCCCTACAGAAGGCGCATCGTCATGTCACAACATGCATCCCCGACTCATGCCATTTCATTGAATCCGGCCACCGGCAAGGTGTTCGCCGAGTACCCGTTCGAACAAGCCGCTGATCTCGAGCAATCCCTGAGCCGCGCCGCTGCAGGTTTCAAGGCATGGCGCAAAGAGCCGGTGAGCGTACGTGCCGAGCAGTTGCGCAAGATCGCCAAGGTCCTGCGCAAAAATGCCGAAGCGTTGGCGCAGATGATGACCGCCGAAATGGGCAAGCCTATCGCTCAATCCCGTGGCGAAGTGGAAAAGACCGCCGCGACCTGCGAGTGGTACGCCGAAAACGGCCCAGCTATGCTGGCCCCGGAAAAGACCCCGGTGGAAAACGACAAGGCCTGGATCGACTACCTGCCTCTGGGGCCGATCCTGGCGGTCATGCCGTGGAACTTCCCGATCTGGCAGGTCATGCGCGGTGCGATTCCGATGATCCTTGCGGGCAACACTTATGTGCTCAAGCATGCGCCGAACGTCATGGGCAGCGCGTATCTACTGCGTGATGCGTGGGCCGAGGCCGGCCTGCCGGAGGGTGTGTTCGAAGTGATCAACGTTGGCAACGAGGGCGTTTCCAGGGCTATCGCCGATCCGCGCATCGCTGCCGTCGCGGTCACCGGCAGCGTTCGCGCAGGTTCTGCCATTGCCGCCCAGGCAGGCGCTGCGTTGAAGAAATGCGTGCTGGAGCTGGGTGGCTCCGATCCATTTATCGTGCTGGCCGATGCTGATCTCGATGAAGCAGTGAAGGCGGCGACAATCGGGCGTTATCAGAACAGCGGCCAGATCTGTGTAGCGGCCAAGCGCATCATCGTCGAGGAAAGTGTGCTGCCGGCGTTTACCGAGAAGTTCGTGGCAGCGGTCAAGTCGCTCAAGGTCGGTGATCCGCTGGCTGAGGACAACTATATCGGCCCGATGGCTCGTTATGACTTGCGTGACGAGTTGCATGAGCAGGTGCTGAAGACACTCGGCGAAGGCGCGACGTTGTTGTTCGGCGGGGAGAAAATCGCCGGCGAGGGTAACTATTACGCGCCGACAATTCTTGCCGATGTGCGCCCCGGCATGACCTCGTTCAAGGAGGAGCTGTTTGGTCCGGTGGCATCCCTGATCATCGCGCGTGATGCGCAGCATGCGGTGGAACTGGCCAATGACAGTGAGTTCGGTCTGGCGGGCAGTGTGTGGTCGGCTGACGTGAGTAAGGCGCGTGATATCGCTGCGCGCCTTGAGACCGGCGGCGTGTTCATCAATGGTTACACGGCGTCTGATGCGCGTGTGCCGATCGGCGGGGTGAAGAAGAGCGGCTTTGGTCGTGAGCTGTCGCATTTCGGGATTCGTGAGTTTTGTAATGCGCAGACGGTTTGGTTGGATCGTCGGTAAACCCGTGGGGCTCAGCCATTTGGAAAACCAGTGGCGCGGCTTGTCGGCGGTAGCGATCGCTGGAACGTCTACTCAATCGCTTAGCGACGTCATTCGCTGCGTCGCCTGAGCATCCCAGACCGTCATGATCTGGGTGATCGCGGCCTCGAACACGCGGTGCTTGACCCCATCCCTGGCCAACGTCGACAGCCCCAACAAAAAACTGTCAAACACCGCTCCCAGTGCACGCGGGTGGGTGCTGGCAGGCAACTCCTGATCGGCAACACCCCGCTCGACGCAGGCGATGAAGCCGGCACGGGTCCTGGCCCGCGAGATGGTCAGTTTTTCCGTGACCTGCGCATGCTCCGCTGTCGGCGCGCTCATCACGCCCAGCGCCACCATGCAGCCCTTGGGGTGGTGGCGTTCGCACTGCATTTTGGCCGAGCGTCGCAGGGCCAGCTCGATGGCCGCGCGCGGGCGCAATGCCGGATCCCACAGGCACTCGGTCACCTGAGCGAAGGTGTCCAGATAGCGCTGGACCGCCTCCTGAAACAGCGTCTCCTTTGACCCGAACGCCGCATAAAAACTGGGCGCGGAAATCCCGCCGCCAATGCCGGCTTTCAACTGGCTGAGCGAGGTTGATTCATATCCATGCTCCCAGAACAGGTGCATGGCTTGTTCGATCGCCTGCTCGCGATCGAAAGTGCGAGGGCGGCCCATCTGCGCCATACGAGACTCCTTCAGAGTGACGAGATCGATACTACTCGATACAAAAGTCATTGACCAAATTTTTGCCATTGCCCAATATCTGTACCAATCGATACGTAAATTACGAGGTACAGACTTGTGACGACACCCGAGCCACAACTACAGCAGCAGGCCGAGCGATTGCCCTTTGGAGCGCTGTTGGCGCTGGCAATGACCGGCTTCATCTGCATCGTGACGGAAACGCTACCGGCCGGTTTGCTGCCTGAAATCAGCCGGGGGCTGGATATTTCGGCATCGTGGGCCGGGCAGATGGTCACCGTGTATGCGCTGGGTTCCTTGCTGGCCGCCATCCCGTTGGCCATCGCGACACAAGGCTGGCGACGCCGTACGGTACTGCTGGCGACGATCATCGGCTTTCTGCTGTTTAACTCGATCACCGCACTGTCTTCCAGCTACACGCTGACACTGGTCGCACGCTTCTTCGCCGGCGTATCTGCCGGGCTCGCCTGGAGCCTGCTGGCCGGCTATGCGCGGCGCATGGTGTCGGTGCCGCTGCAGGGCAAAGCGCTGGCAATCGCGATGGTCGGTACGCCCATTGCGCTGTCCCTCGGCGTGCCGTTGGGCACCTGGCTCGGCGGGTTGGTAGGGTGGCGCATGGCGTTCGCGCTGATGTCCGGCCTGACCCTGGTGTTGATTGCCTGGGTGCTGATCAAGGTGCCTGATTACCCCGGCCAATCCTCCTCGCAACGTCTTGCACTTGGTCAGGTGTTCACGACGCCGGGCGTGCGTCCGGTGCTCGGCGTGGTCGTGACCTGGATGTTGGCGCATAACATTCTCTATACCTACATCGCCCCGTTCGTCTCGGCGGCCGGGCTGGCAGATAGGGTCGACGTGGTATTGCTGGTGTTCGGCATTGCAGCGTTGCTGGGCATCTGGATCACGGGGCGGCTGGTCGATGGTCATCTACGAACAGCGGTGCTGATGAGCCTGGCGAGCTTCGCGGTGGTTTCAGTGTTTTTCGGCATCGCTTCAAGCTCTGCCGTGGCGATTTTCGTCGGCGTGTTCGTGTGGGGGCTGACCTTCGGCGGCGCCGCCACGCTGTTGCAAACCGCCCTCGCTGACTCGGCAGGCAGCGGCGCGGATGTCGCGTTGTCGATGAACGTGGTGGTCTGGAACAGCGCCATTGCCGCCGCAGGATTGCTCGGCGGTGTGCTGCTCGATCGGTTCGGCGTGGTCTCGTTCCCGTGGGTGCTGCTGGCGTTGTTGCTGATCAGTTTTTCGATCGCCCTGAACGCCCGTGTGAGCGGCTTTCCCGCCGGCGCGCGACATGGCAACACCGTCGTGGCGGGACACTGATCGAGAGATGGGCTGTCAGAGTGTCCAGCCCAGGCCCAGCGATTTGTGCAGCGAAGCGAAGTCCTTGAGCAGGGCGGCATCGCCGGAGATTCGGCTTTCTTGCGCCTGATACCGGGTGCGCTCAGCGTCCAGCCAGTCCAGGGTGCTGGCGGTGCCCGCGCGATAGCGCTGTCGAGTCAGATCGGCAGCGCGTACCGCCGATGCTTCGACGTTACGCAGCAGGACGACGTTTTCCCGCTGATGCCCATAACGGGCCAGGGCGACATCGGCATCCCGCAGCGCACTCAAGACCACACGTTTGTACTGCGCGAGGGCGTCGTCACGCCCGGCTTGCGCGCCCTCGACGCCGGCCGCCACGCGACCGAAATCAAGGACGTTCCAGGTTAGCCGCGGCAACAGCAGCCAAGTGCCGTTGTCCTTGCGCGCGAGATGGCCGGGGTCGGCGGCCGAGAACGACAGGTCACCCATGAGACTGAGTTTCGGGAACCAGTCGGCTTTCTTTTCGCCGATCTGCGCATTGCTTGAAGCCAGCGCACGCTCAGCGACGCGAATATCCGGCCGCGCCTTGAGAATGGCAGCAGGGTCGGCGAACGGCACGTGGGCGGGAATCGATGGCAACGGCCGCGCCGTATTGAGGCGAGTGTCCAGTTCGCCGGGTTCCAGGCCGCAGAGCAGGCCCAACTGATCCACCGACTCGACAATCGACGCCTGCAGCGGCAGCCGCTGGGCGCGAGTGTTTTCCGCTTGAGTCAGCACTTGCTCCAGTTGCAACTGTGAGGCCACACCGCGGCTGCGACGCTGACGGGTGAGGTCCAGGGCCTGTTGTTCGATATCGACACTGGCGTCCACCAGCGCCAATCGCGCCTGTTGATCGCGCAGATCGGCGTAGCTCTGCACCACTTCGGCGGCCAGCTGTACCTGAGCGTCCGCCAACCGCGCCTCTGACGACTGCGCTTCGGCCTGCGCCGCTTCGATGGCCCGGCGGGTGCCGCCGAACAGGTCGGCTTCCCAGCTGGCATCGAAGCCGGCCAGGTACAGCGTTAATGGGCCGCGACCGCTGCCTCCGTTGTTACCACCAAGCGCCGAGGTGTCGGGCGAGCGCAACTTGAGCATCGCGGCATCGCCACTGATTTTCGGCATCAGATCGGCGTTCGCGTTGCTCAGGCTGGCGCGCGATTGCCGCAGGCGTGCTTGCGCCGTGGCGATGTCCGGGCTGTTTTGCATGGCCTGGCTGATGAGTTCATTGAGCTGTGGATCGCCCAGCGACCACCACCACTGCGCGACCGCCGGTTCCCTGGAGGCCGCTTCGTCGGCATGGGGCAGACGCCCGGCGGCCAGGGTTTTCGGTGCGACGACAGGCGCACCGTGATAATCCGGGCCGACGGTGCAGGCAGATAACAGGCCGAGAGTCAGCAGAAGAGGAAATGAACGAGCAATCATTTTGGTGAGCCTGCCTGCGCCGCGCGCTTTTTCAAGATGAAGATCAGAGGGAGGCAAGCCAGCATCGCCAGGCCCAGCACATGGAACGCGTCGTTGTAGGCCAGCACCGAGGCTTGCTGCGCGATGTCGTTGGCCAGCTGCGCGAAGGCTTGCAATTGCGCCGTTGAAGGGTCGCCGGTCTGCGCCAGATAGCTCGCGGTGTTGCTCGCCATGTGGTCCTGCGCCAGTTGGCTGTTGGCCAGGATACCCTCGCGCAATACATCGTCGTGGAAGTGGCTGCGCCGATCCATCAGTACACCGAGCAGCGCCAGGCCCAGCGTGCCGCCGAGGTTGCGGGACATGTTGTAGAGCCCGGCGGCATCCCCCGCGTCCCTGGTCTCCACCGAGCGCATGGACAACTGGCTCAGCGGCATCATTACCAGGATCTGCGCGACGCCGCGCAGTAATTGCGAAAGCGCGAAATCATGGCCGACACTTTCAGAGGTCAGCTGCGTGTCGAGAAAACAGCTGCCCCAATACAGCAGCAGACCCAGGCCAACCATCAGCCTGAGGTCATAGCGGCCCAGCATTTTCGGCAGCACCGGCATTAACAGGAACGCCGGAATGCCCGAGAGCAACATGATCGAGCCTGACTGTTGCGCGTTGTAGCCGGACAGAATGCCGAGGAACTGGGGCACCAGATAAGCCGTGCCGTACAGCCCGGCACCGACTGCCGTGGCAATCAGCAAGACACTGCCGAAGCTGGCGTTGAGCAGCAGTTGCAGACGCAGGATGGGCGTGCTCGACCTGATTTGGCCGACGACAATGAGGAACAAGCCGGCCACCGCGGCAATGCTCAGCCAGATGATCAGCAGTGAATCGAACCAGTGCTCGCGCTGGCCTTCTTCAAGTACAACCGTCAGCGAACTGAGACCCATCGCCAGCCCGATAATGCCCAGCCAGTCGGCCTTGATGAAACGCTCAAGGTTCATCTTCTCGGCGGGAAGTCCGGTAAGCAGCAAGGTGATCAGTGCGATGCTGATGGGCAGGTTGAGAAAGAAGCACCAGCGCCAGTTGATGTTTTCCGTCAGCCAGCCACCGACCACCGGCCCCATCAGCGGCCCCAGGATCGCCGTCATGCCGAACAACGTGGTGCCGATTGCCAACTGATGCGGCGGCAGGCGCGTGCGGACGATGGTCTGCGCGGTCGGAATCATCGCGCCGCCGGCAAGACCCTGGCCGATGCGTCCGGCGATCATCGCGCCGAGGCTCGACGACAGGCCGCAGAACAGCGAGAAGAAGGTGAACATCAGCGCGGTGCCGATCAGAAAGCGGCGCAGGCCAAACACTCGGGTCAGCCAGGCGGCGAGGGGGATCATGACGATTTCCGACATCAGGTAGCCGGTAGCGATCCAGGTGCCTTCGGTGCCCGTTGCGCCGATCTGACCCTGAATCTGCGGCAGCGCCGAGTTGGTGATCGAGACATCCAGCGTCGCCAGCAAGGCCCCCAACGAGCCTGCCGCGACTGCGATCCAGTCAGTCAGCGAGGCGTTGCGGGGCTTGTCGGCGGGCAGGGCGGTCAGCGTCGCTTCAGCCATGGCTCGCGTCTGCCTTGCCGGTGCGGGTGTCCACGTCCACTGTCGCAGACAGGCCGGGCACCAGCGCCGGGCGAACATCGTCGGTCACGTCCAGGGCTATCCGAACCGGCACCCGCTGCACGATCTTGGTGAAGTTGCCGGTGGCGTTGGACGGCGGCAGCAATGCGAACTGAGCGCCGGTGCCGGGGGCGAGACTGTCGATGTGGCCCTGCAGCTCGTGGCCCGGCAGCGCATCGACATGCACAGTCACGGCCTGGCCGGCGCGCATGTCGCCGATCTGGGTTTCCTTGTAATTGGCGGTCAGGTAGATCGCGTTCACCGGCACCACGGTCAGCAGGCGAGTACCCGGTTGCACGTACTGGCCGACACGTACCCCGCGGTCGGCGATTCGACCGTCCAGCGGACTGCGAATGACCGCGTCGTCGACATCCAGTTGACGCTGCGCCTCGCTGGCCTTGGCCACCCCCAATTGCGCCTGGGCCTGTTTCAGCTGGGCCTGCAAGGTGCCATAACGCGTCTGGCTGGAGCGCAACGCTGCCTGTTTCGCCGCAACGGTGCTGCGGGCCTGGGCCAGTTCGTTGTTCAGTTGGGCGAGGCGCTCTTGCGGTTCAGCGCCCGAGCGTGCCAGTGGCGCATAACGGGCGACTTCGATCTGCGCATGTTTTGCGTCGGCTTCGGCACCTTGCAATTGGGCACGAGCCTCGGCAATCGTCGAGTCCTGCTGCAGCAGATCCGCCTCGGCCTTGGCCAGGTCGGCGATGCGTGCCGCTATGGTCGCCGACGCTTCATCGCTGACCGCCTGGTACTTGCGTGCATCGAGCCGCACCAGGATGTCGCCGCGCTTGACGGTCTGGTTATCCGCGACCAGCACCTCGCCGACATAGCCGCTGATCTTCGGTGCGACGCTGATGCTGTCGGCCTGCAGATAGGCGTCGTCGGTGGTTTCGATGAAGCGTCCGGTGAGCCACCACCACATGCCCCAGCCCAGGCCAATTAGCAGCGCGGCGATGCCCAGCGCCAGCAATATTCGTCGAGCCTTGCCACGCTGGCCGTTGGCGGTTTCTTCAGGAATGACCTGAGGTGAGGGTTGTGCAGCGGACATCAGGTCGCTCCAAATTTATATCAGGTGGAATAAATTCGTTTTTTCGCGAATTTTTGTCAACTGGTATATTTTGGCCCGGTACTGAAAGGGAGCTGCACATGGCACGACATAAACCTGCCACCGAGGGTGGTTACCAGCGCGGTGAAGAAACCCGCGCGCGTCTGATCGAGGCCGCTGTCGCGGTGTTCGGTGAGCGTGGCTACGACGGCGCATCGACGCGGGACATCGCCAACGCCGCCGGGGTGAATTCGCCCGCGCTGCAGTACTACTTCGATGGCAAGGAAGGCGTCTATCTGGCATGCGTCGAGCACTTGATCACGCTGCTATGGCGAAAAATGGGCGATACCGTCCAAGAAGCGGAGCAGGCATTGGCCGAGGTCGACACCGGCGATCAAGCCTTGATCGAGGTCTCGCTGGGCATTCTTAGCGCGGTGGTCTCGACCATTCAGGACAGCCCGCAGACCACGGCCTGGCGCGCATTTCTCGATCGCCATCAGGCGGGACTGTGCCCCGAAAGTGCGACGTCGGCTTTCGAGGAACGTTTCAAAACGCGTATCGGCAACGTGATTCGGCAGTTGATCGCGCGTCTGGCCGGGTTTCCGGTCGAGGATGAGCGCACAGTGATTCACTCAATGGCGCTGTTCACCCAGGGGCTGGCGTTCAAGGTTCAGAAGCCCAAGCTGCTCGAAGCGCTGAAGTGGACGGCGATCGATCAAAAGGAAATGGAGCTGGTGCGCGAGGTGATCCTGGCCCAGGCACGATTTACCCTGGAGGGGTTGGTCCGGCAGAGAGAGGGGCATTGCTGACGGATTTGGCTCGGGGGCGCATGCAACCTGTAGCTCGGCTTGCCGGCGGCAGCGATTTCAATAGCGCCCCCGCCGGCAAGCCGTGCTACAGGTGGTTTTTCATTTATTGGCAACGACGGCCACAGGTGGCTCAGGCATCTGCGGGCGCACCGGCTTCCTGTACTCGAACCTGTTCTGTGGGCGCATCCGGAACGACAGGATCACGCCGATTGCCAGCAACACGATGCTGACCAGAAACGGCAGCTGCCAGTTACCGAACTTGTCGATCAACAGCCCGGCTGCCACGGGGCTGACAATCGCCGCCATCGCAGAGCCCGTGTTCATCATGCCGCTGGCGGTGCCGCAGTGGTCCGGGGCGATGTCCATGGGGATGGCCCACATCGGGCCGATGGTCATTTCCGAAAAGAAGAATGCTACCGCCAGACAGGCGAGTGACACGTACATGTCATGGGTGAACATCAGCGGCACCAGAGCGACCAGGGTCAGCGACAGGCATATCGCAACCATCCGACTGCGCGCCTTGTTCAAGTCGCCTGTGCGTTTGTAGATTCGGTCGCTGACGATGCCGCCGAGGGTGTCGCCGACAACGCCGCCAAAGAAGACGGTTGAGGAGAAAATCGCCGTATTTTTCAGGTCCAGACCCATGTTCATGAAGTACATCGGCACCCAGCTGAGCAGCAACCAGAGCGTCCAGCCATAGCAGAAGTACACGATGGTGACCGGCGCCATGCGCTTGAACAGACGACCCCAGGGCAGGGCGATCTTGCTCTTGGGCTTGGGCGGCGGCAGCACTTCAAGTTCCGGTTGCGAGATCCGTGGATGATCCTTCGGGTGTTCGGTGAACACCACCATCCACAGCATGACCCAAACGAAACTGATGCCGGCGCAGACATAGAACGATTCCCGCCAGCCATACGCGGCCATGACCGCGATCATGGCCGCCGGGGCCAGGGCGTTGCCGAGTCGGGCAAACGCGTGGGTGATGCCCTGGGCGAAACCGCGTTGATCCTTGGCCACCCAGCGTGACATCGCTGCCGTCGCCGCCGGAAACGTCGCACCTTCACCCAAGCCCAGTAACACGCGGGCCACAAGGAGCGAAACGAAGCCGCCGGAGAGGCCGGTCAGCACCGTCGCGGCGGCCCAGATCAGGCCGCAGACCACCAGTGTGCGCTTGGCGCCGAAACGGTCACTGACCCAGCCGCCGATGATCTGGAAAACCAGGTAGGGGTAGGCGAAGGCAGAAAAAACCAGACCGATCTGGGTTTTGCTGAGGTTGAATTCGGCACCGAAACCGACGGCTGCGGTACTGACGTTGACGCGGTCCAGGTAGGTAATGAAATACATGGCGCACAGCATGAAGAGCACCACCGTGGTGGGGCGCAGACGTAACAGCTTCATGTTCTATCTCCAGTTTCTTATTGTTCACGCCGGGTGGCGATTGAGTCGGGATAGTGCGTGTGTGCTGCAAAGGCACTGCGCACAGGCGCAGTGCCTTCTGGATCATTCGCGTCGCAGGGGTACGGATTGGCCTCCCAGATAATCCATTGCCGCCAGCACTCCGCTGGATTGCAGTTTGACCCCGGCCATTTGCAGACCCATTTCACAGCCGGTGAGGGTCGCCATCAGCGTCAGATCGTTGCAGTCGCCCAGGTGGCCGATGCGGAACATGCGCCCCTTCATCTTGCCCAGGCCCGTGCCCAGCGACATGTCGAAGCGTTCATAGATCGTCTTGCGCACGGCGTCGGCATCGACGCCTTCAGGCATCATCACGCCGGTCAGCACCGGGCTGTAGACGGCCGGGTCAGCGCACTGGATCGGCAAGCCCCAGGCATTGACCGCCGTGCGACAGGCCTGGGCCAGACGATTGTGCCGGCTGAACACATTGTCCAGGCCTTCGGCAAGAATCATTTCCAGCGCTTCGGACAGGCCATACAGCAAGTTGGTGTTCGGCGTGTACGGCCAGTAGCCGGTCTTGTTCATCTCGATGATTTCGTCCCAGGCCCAGAAACTCCGCGGCAGCCCCGCGGACTTGCTGGCTTCGATGGCCTTGGGCGACAACGCGTTGAAGCTGATCCCCGGCGGCAGCATCAGGCCTTTCTGCGAGCCGGACACCGTGACATCCACGCCCCATTCGTCATGCCGATAGTCTGCCGACGCCAGCCCGGAAATCGTGTCGACCAGCAGCAGCGCGGGGTGACCGGCGGCATCGATGGCCTTGCGTACCGAAGCGATGTCGGAGGTCACGCCGGTACTGGTTTCGTTGTGCACCACGCACACCGCCTTGATGCGGTGACTGCTGTCGGCGCGCAGGTGCGACTCGATCATCTGCGCATCGACCCCGCCGCGCCAGCCCTCGATACCCGGCTTGCCAATGAACTGCGGCTTGAGGCCCAGACTCAGCGCCATCTTCTGCCAGAGCGTGGCGAAGTGACCGGTTTCGAACATCAGCACTTCATCACCGCTGCTCAGGGTGTTGCACAGCGCCGCTTCCCAGGCGCCGGTTCCGGAGGCCGGATAGATGATCACGGGGTGTTGGGTCTTGAAGATTTGCTTGATGCCCGATAGCACCTTGAGTCCGAGCTCGCCGAATTCCGGGCCGCGATGATCGATAGTGGGGTAGCTCATCGCGCGAAGAATGCGGTCCGGAACCGGGCTGGGACCGGGGATCTGCAGGAAGTGACGACCGGCCGGGTGATAGTCGAGCTTCAGCATACGGTGACTCCTTTTTGTTTTTTGTGTTTTGAATGCAAAATACAGTAGCACTCACCCTCACTGTGTCAAACGTTCAAAGTGGGCTAATATTCGGCACCTGATGAGTGTTTCAAGCATAAGGCGACGGCTTCCAGACGCCGCTGTAGAGGATCTTGTATGCAAAATTTCGAAGAGGTCGCCGAACAGGGCACCGCCAGGCCGATGCTCAAGGTCGAGCGGCAGCGCCTGCACGACGTGGTCGTCGAGCACCTGCGCAGCTTCATCACCGAGGGTGTTCTTGCCCCTGGCAAGAAGCTCAACGAGCGGGAGCTGTGCGAAACCCTCGGGATTTCCCGCACACCGTTGCGCGAGGCACTGAAAGTCCTTGCGGTAGAGGGGCTGATCGAGATCAACCCTAACCGCGGCGCCACGGTCGCACGCATGTCGGAGCTGGAAATCCGCGAAACCTTCGAACTGATGAGCGGTATAGAAGCCTTTGCCGGGGAGTTGGCCTGTGAGCGCATCACCGCCGAAGAACTCGACGAGATCAAGGCCCTGCATTACGCAATGGTGGTGAGCAAGAATCAGAATGACTTGCCCGGTTACTACCAACGCAACCGCGCCATTCACGATCTCATCAACCAGGCCGCGCGTAATACCGCGCTGCGTCAGGTTTACCTTTCACTGAACAGACGCATTCAGGCGCTGCGCTTTCTTTCCAACCAGCAGGCGCCGAAATGGGAGCGCGCGTTGCACGACCACGAGGAAATGATCGACGCGCTGGAAACTCGCGACGGCAAGCGCCTGAGCAGCATCCTTCGTCATCACCTGTTGGAAAAACGCGACGCCATCATGCTGATGGTGCGCGACGATGCCGAGCATCCGGGCTCGATTCGACGCTGAAGCGGGTTGCGTCTGCAGGATCATATAGTCTACATTGGCGTCTACAGACTCAGATGGGCGCCGCCATGACACTTGCTTTACACACTCCGCAACTTTCCAGATCCCAAGGCGTGGTCGGTTTGCGCACGGCCCTGCGTGTCATGGATAAATGGCAAGCGTCGAGCGACCAGGCATGTCGGATCCTGCGCATTTCCCGTAGTACCTATACCCGTGCCAGGCAGGACGACAGCCAATGGTCTGTTGCCCTGGACCTGGATCAAACGCTGCGCATCAGCTTCGTCCTGAACATCCACGCGACGCTGCGAACCCTTTTCGACAACCCTGACAATGTCTACGGCTTCCCGACCATGGAGAACCACAACGAGTTCTTCAACGGCAGAAAGCCTCTGGAGGTGATGGCTCAGGGCGACATGATTTCCCTGTACGAGACCTTCCGCCGGATCGACGCGCTGCGAGGCGCACAATGGTGACGCTGAAGGCGCTGCCTGCACTGGCGGATGAAAAGCAGCAGGCCCATCGTCTGGTGAATTCCAAATTTCCGCCGATCGATCTGTTCAATGATGTGGCCGATGCGCAGGAGTTCGAGACGTTGTACCAGATCCAGGCCATGACCAATCCGCGGCTATTGAACGAGGTGGGGCGGCTGGAGCTGATTCCTCGCGAGGACATTCCTTTCGGCATCCCTGGTTGCTCCTATGCCACCGCGCCGTTTACCCATGTCAACCCGTCGGGTTCGCGCTTCAGCGATGGCGCTTTCGGCGTGTTGTATCTGGCGGATACGATGGAAACGGCGATCGCCGAAGTGCGACACCATCAGCAGCGCTACTGGTCCGGCGTAGACAAACTGAACTATGAGCGTTTCGTGTTTCGCAGCCTGTCCTGTCGTTTTCGCGAGGCGGGCAGTGTCGATGCCACCGCGCTTGAACTTTCCCATCCGATCTACGACCCTGACGATTACAGCCACTCGCATCAGCTGGGCAGTGCCCTGAAACACGAGGCGCTGGCAGGGCTGCGTTACAACTCTGTCCGCTCGCCGGGCAACCACTGCTGGGCATTGTTGACCCCCCGGCATGTCATCTCAATCCACCAAAGCGCCCACTACGAAATGATCTGGAACGGCCGGATCACCAGCGTCAATCGCCTTTCCGGCGCGTGAAGTCTCCCAAGGCTGCAAAAGAGCGCTGGCAGGATCGTTGCTGGAAATTAAAGAGCTAATCAATTAATTTGTTTTTCCGGTTCCGCCGAGGTAGAGCGTTCTGCCGTGCAGCCGGGATCAATGTTGGAACCTCAAGGTAACGTGGACCCATGCAGACAATCATCGGCCGTCGCGGCAACGCAGTTTCTGCGGCAGGGAAGGGCAAGACCGCAAGAAAAGGACCGGGCCGACCGGAAGGTGCCAGCAACCTGCGCGACGAGATTCTCGATGCTGCCGAAGAATTGTTCGCCAATCTGGGCTACGCGGGCACGACGATGCGCGAAGTGTCGCAGCACGCCAAAGTCACCCAGGCACTGATCAGCTACTATTTCGGCTCCAAATACGGGCTGTTCGAAGAGGTGTTTCTGCGTCGCGGCAGCGCCATTTCCGATGAGCGTCTGAAAAATCTGGATACGCTGCAGGCTCAAGGCCAGACCCCGGCAGTTCGAGCGATTGTCGAAGCCTTCCTGTTGCCAACGGTGGTGTTGCGTACGTCCATTCAGGGAAGGCACTTCCTTCGGCTTCAGGCGCGTTTGCACACCGAGCCGCCGAATATTTCCTACGCGCTGCGCGACAAAGCCTATGGCTCCTCGACTCAGCGTTATGTAGACGCATTGAAGGACGCATTGCCGGGGCTGAGCGAGCTGGACGCCAACTGGCGGATCACGTTGATGGTGGGCACTTACCTGTATGCGTTTTCCGATAGCCACCGCATGGAAGAACGTCTGCCCAACGGCGAGTACAACCCCGACGACTGGCAGTCGCTAATTCAACAGGTCACCAGTTTTGTGGTCGGTGGTATGTCAGCCCAGGGCGGTTAAGGCAGCGGCGAGCACCAGATTGGGGGTTATTCACCACAATGGTGCGCGTCTGACGAAACATGGAACCAGCTAAAAAACCAAAAAGTGATAAGAATCAGTTAGATGTGACGATCTTTTGCATTTGGCACGCCTCCTGCTATCGATTAATTAAAAGGTTGATTAATTAATTGCAGTGTTTGGGTGATTACACCCAAAAGCGCAAAGGAGTCGTGATGAACCTGATAGCCGTCTCATCTCATCAACCCGTCACCGCCGCGGACGGGTGCCAGGACCCGGTACTGCTCAACGACTGGCACGTCGTGGGTTACAGCAGCGATTTCGTTGCAGGCACGATTTACCCGGTTCGCTTGCTGGAGCGTGAATTGATCGTCTGGCGCAGCGCCGATGATCAGATTCATGTCTGGGAGGATTTGTGCATTCACCGCGGCGCACGGCTGTCCAGGGGCTGGATCAAGAACGACTCGGTGGTCTGTCCGTATCACGGCTGGGAATACGACGGCAGCGGCGCGTGCACGCTGATGCCCGCCGCTCCGGACGAGAAGCCGATGAAGAAAGCCCGAGCGTTCCCTTATGCGGCGGTCGAGCGCTATGGGTTTGTCTGGACTTGCCTGGGTGAACCCGCCTCGGATATTCCGCTGTTCCCGGAGTGGGAAGATGGGGCGTTCATGAAGGTCCACAGCGGCCCTTACAACTACGCCGCCAACGGGTTTCGCGCCGTAGAGAACTTCATCGATGCCTCGCACTTTCCGTTCGTGCATGCCGGGCTCAATGGCGTGATGGACAAGCCGGACCGCCTCGAACCGTACACCGTGGAAGAAGTCGACACCGGCCTGCGCTCATCCGAGGTCCGGGTGTTTCAGCCCTGGGGCGATGCACGGGGTAAGCCTTTGGTGGCTTTCTACACCTACCACGCGTTCCGTCCATTGGTGGGCTACTTCTCCAAACGTACCCAGGATTCCGACGCCGACGGCAATGTCATCAGCGACAAGTCCGACACCTTTGCCACATTGTTTACCGTGCAGCCTTTGGATGCAGTCAATTGCATCGTCCGCGTGTGCGCCGCCATGAACGTCAGCCCGCGCCCTGATCCGGACGCCGTCAGGGCAAGAGCCGATGTGGTCTTCGGTCAGGACCGCGACATCGTCGAAAGCCAGCGTCCGGAACGCATTCCCACCGAGCTGCGCTATGAGCTACATCACCGCACCGATCTCATGGGCCAGCGCTACCGTACCTGGTTGCGCAACAAGGGCATCAGCTATGGCGTTATCTGACGGCGTGTTCAAGGTGCGCCTGCAAGCCATCGAATATGGTGCGCCGGGCATCAACCTCTACACCTTCGAAGCCCTCGACGGCCAGCCCCTGGCCGCTTACGAGCCTGGCGCCCATGTCGATGTCGTGATGGGCCCCGATCTGCTGCGCCAGTACTCGCTGCTGTGGCCTGCCACGCACCCGGCTCGCTACCAGATCGCCGTGCAGTTATCGGAAGTCGGCAAGGGTGGCTCGCGCAAGCTGCATTTCGAGTCGGTGGTGGGGGCCGTGTATGAGATGTCGCAGCCGCGCAATCACTTCCCGCTGGTGCCGAGCGATGACGAGTTCCACCTGTTCGCTGGCGGAATCGGGATTACCCCGATCATCTCCATGTACCGCCAGTTGAAGGCCAGCGGCCGTCGGGTGTCCCTGTACTACTGGGCCGGCAGCGCGCAACACATGCTGTTCCATGACCAGCTGTGTCGGGAGCGGCAGGACGACGTGAGGCTGTTCCACACCCGCAGCAGCGGCGCGGTGCCGCCACGGCTCAAGGACGTGCTGACAACGTTGCCCCCCAGCGCGCAGCTGTATTGCTGTGGCCCGCAGGGTATGGTCGACGAGTTTGACCGCTTGACTCTCGATCGACCCGAAGCCAATACCCATCGCGAACGCTTCAGCGCCACCACCGATGCGCTGCAGCCTGGCGACAGCTTCCGTGTGCGTCTGCAGCGTTCGGGGCTGACCCTGACCGTACCCGCCGAACTGAGCCTGCTGCAGGTTTGTGAAGCGGCTGGGGTGGACGTTGCTTATTCCTGCGAGGAGGGGGTGTGTGGCGCGTGCGAAGTCAAGGTCCTCGCCGGGCAGGTTGAACACCGGGACACCGTGCTGACACCGGGGCAGCGGCAGCGCAGTGAAAGCATGATGATCTGCTGTTCACGGGGCGTCGGAGATAGCCTGGTGGTGGATATTTAGCGCCCGAAAAACAGCAGGGTTTTTTTCGCCCATTAATTAATTGGCTGATCAATTATTACGAGGCGTCGAGACGATTTCAGATCGTGCGCCCGGAGGAGCACCCATGGACAGAACATTGCGAGTCGGCATCATTGGCGCCGGTATAGGTGGCGTCACCTTGGCCCGAGCGCTGGAGCAGCGGGGGATCGAAGCGCAGATTTTCGAACGCGCAGCGATGTTCGGCGAAGTTGGCGCAGGCGTGCAGATGACCCCAAACGCGGTCAAGGTCCTGAGCGAACTGGGGCTGGACGATCGGCTGAAGAAGATCGGTTTCCTGCCCCAAGCCATGGTCGGACGTAACTGGAAGACCGCACGAGAGTTATTCCGCACGCCGTTGAAAGAGTCATCCCCCGCGCTGTATGGCGCGCAGTTCTACCATGTTCATCGCGCCGATCTGCACGCTGCGCTGGCAAGCGATATCAACCCGGGCCAGGCCGCATTCGGTGCCCGCTGCGTGGGCTTGCAGCAGCATGCCAATACCGCCGTGGCGCAGTTCGCCGATGGTTCCGAGTTCGAGGCGGACCTGATCGTTGGCGCCGATGGAGTACGCTCGGTGATCCGCGAACAGTTGTGGGGCCAGGAAGCGGCCAATTACACCGGCCATATGTGCTGGCGTGCGTTGGTCAATGTCGACAAGCACCCGCTGCCTTTTGTCAGCCCCGATTCGAGCTTCTGGATGGGACCCAAGGGCCATGTGGTGACGTACTACGTCAAAGGCGGGTCGATGGTGAATATCGTGGCGGTCAACGAAAGCCCGGCGTGGGTCGAGGAATCGTGGAACGCCAAGAGCACCCAGCAGGAGTTGCTGGCAGGCTTCGAGGGTTGGCATCCGAACCTGATTGAGCTGTTCAAGCGCACTGATCCTGACGCGATCTACAAATGGGGACTGTTCGACCGCGATCCGATGCAGACCTGGTCCAAGGGCAACGCAACCTTGCTCGGTGATGCGGCGCACCCGATGCTGCCGTTTCTTTCCCAAGGTGCGGCCATGGCGATCGAGGACGGCTACGTGTTGGCCCAGTCCCTGGCGTTTCACGGCCCGCGCCAGCTGCAACAGGCGTTGCGTGCCTACGAGCTGGAACGTCTGCCGCGCACCAGTCGGGTTCAACTGGAGGCCCGCGAGCGCGGCCGAACGTATCACCTGCCCTCAGCCTGGTCGCAGCTCAAGCGCGACATGGCTTACCGCTGGCGCCAGTTGCTCAATCCCAACGCGGTGGGGATTCAGGCGAACTGGGTCTACGAATACGACGCCCGCACGTGTGAAAGGCGCTTCCCGTTGGCGCAGAAAATTCCCGCCTGATCGGCCCTCAAAACCCAAAACAAGCCGTCTGGCACACGTGTTGCAATTTAATTAACTGCCCGTTTGAGAACGGTGGTCCGAGCCTGGAACGCCCTAATGCTGTGCAAGCCTTTGAAATGATCAGCTTGGAGAACACCATGAACATGCGTGCACGTTTCACGAAGTCGAGCCTGTTGGCGGGAGCGATCGCGTTGGTTATCAGCGGCGCTGCCTGGTCGGCGGACACGATCAAGATCGGTGACATCAACAGCTACAAGTCGCAGCCGGTTTTCACCGATGGCTATAAAAAGGGCATGGAGCTGGCAGTCGAGCAGATCAATGCAGCGGGTGGCGTCGCTGGCAAGAAGCTGGAATTGGTCACTCGCGACGATAATGCCAACCCCGGCGACGCCATCCGCCAGGCCGAAGACCTGATCAACCGCGAGCATGTGGACGTATTGGCCGGCGCCTTCTATGCGCACATCGGCACCGCGCTGTCGGACTATGCCAGGCAGAAGAAACGCTTCGTGCTGATCACCGAGGCCCTGAGCGACAACATCGTCTGGAGCGCGGGCAATCGCTATACCTATCGCCTCGACGCGTCGACCTACATGCTGACGTCCTCGCTGGTTGACGAAGCGGTCAAGTTGCACAAGAAACGCTGGGCGCTGGTCTATCCCAACTATGAGTTCGGCACGGCCGCGGCCAGCGCCTTCAAGACCTTGCTCAAGGCCCGTCAGCCGGATGTCGAATTCGTCACCGAGCAGGCGCCGCCGTTCGGCAAGGTCGATGCGGGCAGCGTGGTGCAGGCGTTGGTCGATTCCAAACCCGATGCGCTGTTCAACGCGTTGTTCGGCGCAGATCTGGCGAAATTCATTCGTGAGGGCACCACCCGCAGTTTCTTTGGTGAGCAGTTGCCGGTGCTGAGCATCATCACTGGGCAGCCTGAATACCTGGAACCGCTCAAGGACGAGATTCCACCGAACTGGACCGTCACAGGCTACCCCTGGTACAGCATCGATACGCCTGCGCACAAGGCGTTCGTCGACGCCTACCACGCCAAGTACGGCACCGAGAACCTGCGTTTCGGCTCGATCATCGGCTACTCGGCGATCCAGTCCATCGCTGCGGGGATCAAGGCGTCCGGTGGCAAGACCGATTCCGAATCGATGGTCGATGCCTTCAGCGGCCTGAAAGTGAACACCCCGGACGGCCCGCTGGAATACCGCAAGATCGATCATCAGGCCACCTGGGGGTTGTACGTCGGCAAGCTGGCGGTCAAGGATGGCTCGGGCGTGATGCTCGATTACACGTTCAAGCCGGGGAATACGCTGCTGCCTTCGGATGATGAAGTGCGCAAGCTGCGGCCGGCTGAGTGAGGCAGTAACGACCTGCCCGCCTCATGCTGCGGGCGAGGTCGAAGGCAGGAGCGCAGAGGCACCTGTGGGAGCGAGCGTGCTCGCGAAGATTTGGGTTCAACCACCGTTGATCCGGCGAGTGTACCGACCGCTTCGCGAGCAAGCTCACTCCCACAGCCGTTGTCCTCGCTCCCACAGCACGCCTGTCAAAGGCCTGTTTGATCGAGGGCGTCATGGATTTTTCAGCGTTGCTTTCTCAGTTACTCAACGGGCTTGCCGAAGCGTCGTCACTGTTTCTGGTGGCGGCGGGATTGTCGCTGATCTTCGGCGTGACCCGCATCGTCAACTTCGCCCACGGCTCGTTCTACATGCTGGGTCTGTATATCGCCTACTCCATCGTCGAACACCTGATGGGCTCGATGGGCGCGGCAGGGTTCTGGCTGGGGCTGGCACTGGCGGCAATCTCCGTCGGCTTGATCGGCGCGGTGGTGGAAATCGTGCTGCTGCGACGTATCTACAAGGCGCCGGAATTGTTCCAGTTGCTGGCCACCTTCGCCCTGGTGCTGGTCATCAACGACGCGGTGCTGGGCTATTGGGGCGCCGAGGAACTGCTGGGTCGCCGCGCCCCTGGCTTGTCCGGCTCGATCGATATCCTCGGTCGTCAGTTTCCTTCCTATAACTTCTTTCTGATCGCTATCGGCCCTGTGATCCTTGGCCTGGTGTGGCTGCTGCTGGTGCGCACCCGTTGGGGCGTGCTGGTGCGCGCCGCAACCCAGGACCGGGAAATGCTCGGCGCTCTGGGGGTGAATCAGGCGTGGCTGTTCACCAGCGTCTTCGCCCTCGGCGCCATGCTCGCCGGGTTGGGCGGGGCCGTGCAGTTGCCCCGTGAGCCTGCCAGCCTTTCTCTGGACTTGCGCACCATTGGCGAAGCCTTTGTCATCGTCGTCGTAGGTGGCATGGGGTCGTTGCCGGGTGCGTATGTCGCGGCCTTGTTGATCGCAGAAATCAAGGCCCTGTGCATCGGCCTGGGTTCGACCACCTTGTTCGGCATTCCGGTGTCGTTCTCGAAGCTGACGCTGGTCATCGAATTTCTGGTCATGGCCGTGGTGCTGGTGCTTCGCCCGTGGGGCCTGATGGGCAAACCGCAGGCCACCAGCCGCAACTCGGCGCCGGTGGAAGCGCCGCTGCGGCCCGGTTCGACGCATTTCAAATGGCTGATGGGCGCACTGTTGCTGGCGCTCGCCGTGCTGCCGCTGCTGTCGACCTGGCTGCCCTATGCCAGCGTGTTGACCCAGGATGTACTGGTGACTGTGCTGTTCGCCGTGAGCCTGCACTTCATCATGGGGCCGGGCGGCATGCACTCGTTCGGTCATGCCGCGTACTTCGGCCTGGGCGCATATGGCGCAGCCATTCTGTTCAAGGTGCTGACGATGCCCATGCCCCTGGCGTTTGCTTTCGCGCCCCTGGTGGCAGGGCTTGGGGCGCTGGTCTTTGGCTGGTTCTGCGTGCGTCTGTCCGGGGTCTATCTGGCGATGCTGACCCTGGCGTTTTCGCAGATCGTCTGGTCGGTAGTGTTTCAGTGGGAAGACGTCACCGGCGGCTCCAACGGCATCACCGGTATCTGGCCGTCGGCGTGGCTCGATGGCACGCGCTACTACTACCTGACGTTGGTGTTGGTGGTCTCCAGCCTCTTTCTGGTCAGGCGGATCCTCTTTGCGCCTTTTGGCTACAGCCTGCGCGCGGCGCGGGACTCGGCCTTGCGCGCCGATGCGATCGGCATCGATGTGAAGCGCGTCCAATGGCTGGCATTCATCATCGCCGGGCTGTTCGCAGGCCTTGCGGGCACGCTGTACATCTTCTCCAAAGGCAGCATCTCGCCGGACGCCATGGCCGTTGGCAAGTCGGTCGACGGTCTGGTGATGGTGCTTCTCGGCGGCATCCAGAACCTGCTGGGGCCGGTGGTCGGCGCCAGTGTCTTCAGTGTATTGCAGGACTCCATCATGCGCGCCACCGACTATTGGCGCGCGGTCTTCGGCGGCGTGATTCTGCTGCTGGTCCTGGTCTTTCCCCAAGGCATCGCCGGTTTCTTCCAGCAACTGGCCGAGGCGTGGCGTCATTGGCGCGCGCGCGCTGCAGTCAAGGCTGCGGCGTTGCCCCGAACACTGGAGAAGCAGGCATGACTCTTCTGCAAGTACGTGACTTGAACAAATCCTTCGGTGGCGTGCGCGCGGTCGATGGCATCAACTTCGATCTCCACGAGGGCGAGCTGTTGGCGCTGATCGGACCCAACGGCGCGGGCAAGTCCACCACATTCAACATGGTCGGTGGTCAGCTCAAGGCTTCCGGTGGTTCGATCCAGCTGCTGGGCCAGGAACTGGTCGGCAGGCGTCCTCGGGACATCTGCCGCATGCAGGTCGGTCGCACCTTCCAGATCGCCGAAACGTTCGCCTCGTTGACGGTGCTGGAAAACGTGCAGATGGCATTGCTTTCACATCATGGAAAAGGCTTTTCGCTGTTCAGGTCGGCACGCAAGATGTATCGCGATGAGGCGCTGGCTCTGCTCGCTCAGGTCGGCATGGAGCGCCACGCCGAGCGCCCCTGCAGTGAGCTGGCGTACGGGGACGTGAAACGCGTGGAGCTGGCGATGGGGCTCGCCAACGATCCCAAACTGCTGCTGATGGACGAGCCAACCGCCGGGATGGGCCCGGAAGAACGCAACGACCTGATGGCCCTGACCAAGCGGCTGGTGGTCGAACGCAAGATGGCCGTGTTGTTCACCGAACACAGCATGGACGTGGTGTTTGCCTATGCCGACCGCATGATCGTGCTGGCGCGTGGACGCTTGATCGCCGAGGGCGACGCGCAATACATCCGCAATCACCCCAAGGTGCAGCAAGTGTATTTCGGCACTGGCAAGACCTTCGAACATGAAATGGCTCAACAGCAGGTGCAGGTATGAACGCAGTGCATTCAACGCAGCAGCCAGTGGCCCACGCTGCGTCAGAGCTGTTGCTGGAAGTCAGCGCCCTCAACGCCTGGTACGGCGCCGCGCAGGTGTTGTATGAGCTGAACCTGAACGTACGCCGAGGCGAAGTGGTGGCATTGATGGGACGCAATGGTGCAGGCAAATCCACGACGTTCAAGGCCTTGATGGGCATGCTGGCGCGGCGTCAGGGCGGCATTCGTTTCATGGGCCAGGAGATCTCCACGCTGGCGCCGTTTGAGCGGGCACGACGAGGGCTGGGCTTTGTCCCGGAGGATCGTCGTGTGTTCACCCACCTGACGGTGACCGAGAATCTGGAGGTAGGTCGCCAGTCCGATCGGCATTGGCCCGATGGCAGCGAAGCGCTGAACTGGACGCCACAGCAGTTGTTCGAGTTCTTTCCCAACCTGGGGGCGATGCAGGATCGTCCAGGCGGGCAGATGAGCGGGGGTGAGCAGCAGATGCTGACGGTAGCGCGCACGCTGATGGGCAATCCGTTCCTGATCCTGCTCGACGAACCGTCGGAAGGCGTCGCGCCGGTGATCGTCGAGCAGATGGCACAGATGATTCTGGCGCTCAAGGCCAAGGGGGCGAGCATTCTGCTTTCCGAGCAGAACCTGCATTTCGCCGGGCTGGTTTCGGATCGGGCTTACGTGCTTGAGAAAGGGCTGGTTCGATACGAGGGCAGCATGGCTGAACTGGCGGCCAATGAGGCGGTGCGCAAGGCGTATCTGACGATGTAGACGCGTTATGTGTCCGTGCCGGGCGCGGGGCTGGGTGATATTCTCGCGGCTTGTCTGTCTGGTCTGTGGGATTTCATGAAATTCATCCATCAGCGCGAGCATCTGAACGAGGGTGACGTGGTCGTTATCGAGTCTTCGAATACTTGCAATATTCGTCTGATGAGCGATGCGAACTTTCGCAGTTTCAAGAATGGTGGGCGGCATACGTATCACGGCGGGGCGTTCGATCGGTTTCCGGCGAAGATCGTGGTGCCCAGCAGCGGGTTCTGGAATATTACGATCGATACGGTGACGCAGCGAGCGATCAGTGTGACGCGTAAGCCCAATCTGAAGCATTCGATCAGGATCGTGCGGCGGGGTGGGAGTGGGGCGGTTCGGTGATTCGGCGTCGGGTTTTGCATGTATATCCATTATTGGGGTGGCGCTGATATGGGTTCGTCCTAACGTCCGAATGGTTTCGACTTCGTCGAGTTACCTGAAAAAGCCGAAATGCCGGACCAACCCAAGTAACCAAGGGTGCTTGCTCCTGGTTTGGCCTGCACCCAAGTCGCGATTTGCGGCGTTTGGACTATTGCGCTAGAACAGCAACAGCGTGGTTCGCGCTTTGTTCGCGCTTTTTGTTTGGCACTTCACTGACTGGATAAACACATACCCGTGGGAGTGAGCTTGCTCACGAAGGGGCCGGTCCATCTGCAGCAGATATGGAATTTGAACGCCAGTCTTCGTGAGCAAGCTCACTCCCACAGAGAACCATGTTTAATACGCGACTCCTACGCCCTACGGGCAGAATCAAAAACATTGCGGTGATCTGCCGCTCTCCCGCGTCAGCGCTCGCTTCTTTTTTTGCTTTTGATCTTCATGCCACGCCAGTCCAGACACCGCCAAACGCGACTTGGCCGCAGGCCAACCAGGCGCAAGCGACTTTGGTTACTGTCGTCGCTGTTCAAAAGTAACTCGACGAAGTCGAAACCATTCCGACGTTAGGACGAACCCACATCAGCGCCACCGCCGATAACGGATCTGCACACAACCCAAGCGCCAGCGAGAGACGCCAGTGCTCCTACTCCCCAATAAACTGGTCACTCACAAACGCTGAATAATCCGGCAGAACACTCTCAATCTTCCCCTGATCCTTCAGAAACTCGGCTGTCTTGGCGATCGCCGTAACCGTCCCACCCCCCAGCAACTCAGGTGACTTCTGTTCTGCCGCAGTCGGAAAGTGCGACCCATCCAGCAGCTCCGGCACATCCGCCGCGTTCGACCCGGTAAAGCGAGCAATGGTCTTCACCGGCTGCGAATCCGCCGTCCATTCGGACCGATGCGCCGTGTAATCGGCAATCGCCGCGAGGCTCACCTTGGCAAAATCAGCCACGATCTCAGGATGCTTCTGCGCGAAATCCTTACGCGCTACCCACACCTCGAACGTCGGCGAGCCCCACTGCGATACTTGACCAGCGTCGGTCAGGATCTTGCCGGTTTTGCGGACCTCCCCCAAGGCAGGCGACCAGGTGAAGGCGCCGTCGATGTCGCCGCGCTTCCATGCAGCGGTGATCTGCAATGGGGTCAGATTGAGGATCGTTACCTTCTTCGGGTCGATGTTCCAATGCTTCAGTGCGCCGAGCAGGCTGTAATGGGAAGTGGAAACGAACGGCACAGCGATTTTCTTGCCGATCAGGTCTTCAGGTTTGTCGATACCGCTGCCATTGCGCACCACCAGAGCTTCGGAACTCTGGATCTGCGAAGTGACAATGAACGCCACCAGCGGCACGTTGCGCGACGCCGCTGCCGCCAGAGGGCTGGAACCCAGGTTGCCGATCTGCACGTCACCGGAGGCCATGGCCGCGATCACCGCGGGACCGGCATCGAACTGACGCCAGTCGATTTTCTGGCCGATGGCTTTCTCGTATTCACCGTCAGCGATGGCGCGCTTGACCGGGTCGATACCGGTGATGTAACCGAAGGTCAGGTCGGCGGCGTGCGCAGCCATTGAGAGGGCGAATACACCCAGCGCCACAGAGACGGTCGCGGTCCAGTTTTTCTTGATCATCTTGATGAAATGCCTTGATGTTGTATGTGGCGCCGTCGAGGTCAAACAGCGGTCAGGCATGGATCATAAGATTCTATCAATTTAGTTTTAAATATCATTTTGGCATTAGCTTAGGCTACGCCATGAAGCACGCAGTCCGAAGTGACGGGTACCTGATCTACCCGTTGAACGTGCCCCGATGGCGCAACGAGTAAATCCAGACCGGAACCACCGACAGCACCGCCGTTGCCGCGACGATCACAGCGGCCGAGGACACACCTGCATGGTCCCCGGCAAATCCATACAGCACCGGCGCCAGGGCGCCCGAGCCGATGGTGCCGGTGTAGAAGACTGAAAATGCTTTCTCCAGCCGGTGAGGGTCGACCACGTCGGTCACTGCGCCATAGAGCACCGACGACGTTCCGTTCAGCACCGCCCCCAGGAACGGCAAGGCCATCAACCCGAGAGGCAGGGGTGACAGCAACACCACGACGATCAGCAAAGCGGTGGCCAGCTCGGTGACGAGGATGGTGTTGAGAGTGCCGAATCTGTCCGACATCCAGCCGCAGACGAATTTGCCCACCGCGCCGCCGATGAACACCAGCGTCAACGCCAGGCCCGCCTGTGGCAGCGAGCCGCCGTTACCCTTGATGATGAAGGGCAGGAAGGTGAGGAAGCCCATGCGTACCGCGCTGTCCATTACCGCTGTGCACAGCAGCACACGAAAGGCCCCAGGACCGGCTTTGACGGCGGGCTCTACAGGGCGCGATGGCGAGGCTTTTTGCGCAGGCGCGAACCGGGGCGTGACATCCTTGAGCAGGGTCCAGATCAGCACCGCCGCCAGCAGGCCTGTTACCGCGAACACGGTGGCGGTGATATGGAAGGTGGTGAAGGTCAGCAGAAACGCCGCGCACGCAGGCAGCAGGGACTTGCCGATGTCCCCGGCGAAGTTGTAGACGCCCAAAGGGCGCTTGGCATTTCCTGCGTAGGCTCTGGACACCATGGCCGAGGCGATGGGGTGTTGCGCGCTGGCGCCCATGCCGGCGAACACCAGCGCTGCGCCCAATGCCAGCGCGCTGTCGGTAAACCCTGCCGCCAGCCAGCCGAAACCGGTCATGGCCGTGGCGATCGACAGCACGTAGGCGGGTTTCATGCGGGTCGACAGGCTCGACGCCGGGATTTGCAGCGCAGCGAGCGTCAGAGCGTAGGCGCTTCTCAACACGCTGAGCCAGACGTAGCTGAGCATGAACATTTCCTGCCACACCGGCAGCAGGACATACACCAGGTCGCTCAACCCATCATGAGTGGCGTGGGCAGTGCAGGCGGCGACCAGCGTTTTTTTCTTCGCTGTGCTGTCAGCGTCGGAGACTTTATGTACCGTTGTGGAAAATGTCATATGTTTGCAACGCAAATGAGGTGCGCCCATTGTGGCGCGCCTCGGGAACGTGCCGCCAATGAAAGGATTTCATGCTGCATGAGTATGTTTGGGGGACAGCTGGATGGCGTTTAAAAGGTTTCCATCGGTGGCCTCGTTGAGAGGATTCGAAGCGTGCGTCAGGCACCTGAACTTTTCACAGGCAGCGGCCGAACTGCATGTCACGCAAAGCGCGATCAGTCACCAGATCAGGCAGTTGGAAGAATTGCTCGGCGTCGAGCTTTTCGAGAGAACGGCAGGGGCCATGAAGCTCTCGTCCCACGGCGTCGAATTGTTGCCAGTGGTGCGGGTGTTTCTCAAGGACATGGGCCGGTTGGTTGATCGGTTCGAGCACAGTCGGGGCGAGGGCTCGGTTCTCGAAGTGTTTGTGCATGATTCGTTCGCCAGCACCTGGCTTATCCCGCGCCTGTCGAAGTTTTACCACGTGCGGCCGGATATCCGGCTCAAGCTCAACACCGACGAGTTTTCCCGGTTCGAAAATCCCAACGCTCAGGCCGCGATCAGGCTCGGCGAGCAGGGCGCAAGCTGGTCAGGCCTGCGTGCTGAATTCATCCTGGCAGAGCGGATCTTCCCGGTGTGCAGCCCGACGCTGATCGAGACGTTGGGCGCATCGTCTGCGCCAGCGGACGTCCTCAAGTATCCGCTGATCCTGCGCTCGCGGAGCACGCTCAACGGTCAACGGGTGTCGTCGCCATCCTGGGAATACTGGTTGCACAAACACGGTCTTTGCGACGAACCCTTCAACTGTGCGCTGACGGTGCCCTATAGCAACATGGCCGTGCACGCGGCGCTTCGCGGACTGGGCGTGGCGATGGCGCGAACTTCGCATATTTTCGATGAGCTGGCATCGGGCGCGTTGCAGAAGCTGTTCGTGGACGAACTGGACACCACCACCGGCTACCACTTCCTCTGCGCGCCGGGGAAGGAGAATACCTACGAGATTCAGGCCTTCCTCGATTGGCTCAAAAGCGAGGTCGCAGACGCAGGTTGACTCAACTGTTGCTGTAGCAACATCTGGTCAGCAAAGCGGCTTAAAAACAAACAGTTACGTCGTTTTTTCTATCAATTCATACCGCGGAAAACGCTACTTCTGCGCATGGCACAAAGCCTGCAATCGCTCCTGAACCGTCACGCGACATTCCAATGGCGCGCGTCATAGCCGATCGTTCAGGAGTTTCAGTGTCTCCATCCCATAACCCCATTGGCGGCTCGCCAGGGCGCGCATCGAGATGAATTTCGATGTCGATTTCGCGCTTTCCACGTTGCCTGCGTTTCTCGTCGCAGTGGGCGTCACCCTGCAAGTCGGGTTGATTGCTATCGCGACCTCGCTCTGTGTCGCCTTGATCAATGCCGCCATCGCTGTCTTCGAAGTGCCGGTGCTCAAGCGCCTGGTGCGGCTGTACGTCGAACTGGCACGCAATACGCCGCTGCTGATCCAGCTGTTCTTCATCTATTTCGCGCTGCCGAGCATTGGTATCCGGATTTCAGGATTCGCCTCGGCGATCATCGCCATGACCTTTCTTGGCGGCGCTTACCTGACTGAGATTCTGCGCGCGGGTGTCGCTGCCGTACCCAAGTCGCAGATCGAGTCGGGGCTGTCCATCGGCCTGTCGCGCTGGCAGTTGCTGCGCCACGTGATCTTGCCGCAAGCAGGCATCCTCAGCCTGCCTGCGCTGTTCGCCAACTTCGTGTTTCTGCTCAAGGAAACCACGGTGGTGTCTGCCGTGGCGGTGCCGGAGATTCTCTACACCACCAAGAACTACATCGCACTGTACTACAAGACCTACGAAATGCTCGCGGTCATGACCGGGCTTTGTGTGCTGCTATTCGTTCCGCTTTCGCTATTGCTGCGGGTTGTCGAAAGGAGGCTCCAGCATGGCCAGTTCGGGTCTTGAGTTGCTGTGGGTCTCGGCGCCGCAGCTGCTGACGGGCATCGGGCGCACGCTGGGGATATCCCTGTTGGCTATCGTCTTCAGCAGCATCGGCGGCCTGGCGTACGGGGTGCTGCGTAACCTGGGCATTCGCTGGCTGGACACGATTTTGCTGATCTACCTGGAAGCCTTCAGAGCGATTCCGGTGCTGGTCTGGCTGTACCTGTTTTTCTTCGGCTTGCCGATTTTCTTCGGCTGGAGCATCCCCGGGTTCTGGTGCGCGGTGCTGGTGTTGTCTCTGTGGGGCATCAGCGAGACCGGCGAAGTGGTGCGCGGTGCGCTGCGCTCCATTCCTCGCGGTCAGCGCGAAGCCGGGCTGGCCATCGGCCTCGGGCTGCCCGGTTTGTATGGCCGGGTGTTGTTGCCCCAAGCGTTGCAGCGCATGACCCCGCCGATGATCAACGTATTCACCCGCTTGATCAAAACCAGTTCGCTGGCGGTGCTGATCGGTGTGGTCGAAGTGATCAAGATCGGCCAGCAAATCATCGAACGGACCTACGAGTCGGTGTTGATCTACGGCTTTCTGTTCCTGTTTTTCTTTCTCGTCTGCTACCCGTTGTCAGCCGCATCCCGTGTGCTCGAGCGACGCTGGAGTCACTCATGAGTGCATTGATAGAGCTGTCCGGCTTCAGTAAACGTTTTGGCGATGTCCCGGTGTTGCAGGACATCGATCTGAAGGTCACAGAGGGCGAGGTGCTGGTCATCCTCGGCCCAAGCGGTTGCGGCAAGAGCACCTTGCTGCGCTGTCTTAACGGGCTGGAGGCCGGGCACGCCGGGCATTACCGTTTCGACGGCCGGGAGCTTGCCGCCAATACCGACTGGCGCCTCGTTCGCCAGCAGATCGGCATGGTGTTCCAGAGCTACCACCTGTTCCCCCATATGAGCGTCTTGGACAACATTCTGTTGGGCCCGGTGAACGTGCAGAAACGCCCCAGAGCCGAAGCGCGGCAGCAAGCCGAGACCCTGCTCGCGCGCATTGGTCTGCTGGACAAGCGCGATGCGTTCCCCCGCGAATTGTCCGGCGGCCAGCAACAGCGCATCGCGATCGTCCGTGCGCTGTGCATGAACCCAAAAGTCATGCTGTTCGATGAAGTGACCGCGGCCCTTGACCCGGAAATGGTCAAGGAAGTGCTGGAGGTGATTCTCGACCTCGCGCGCAGCGGCATGACTTTGTTGATCGTCACCCACGAAATGGCCTTTGCCCGTGCGGTGGCGGACCGGATCCTGTTCATGGACGGCGGACGTATCGTCGAACAGGGCGACCCCGAAACCTTCTTCAGCTCCCCGCAGACCGCACGCGCGCAGCAGTTTCTGGAGAAATTCTCCTACGTGGAAAATATGCCTAAAAGGAATGCATCGTGAACTTTAAAACTGCCCTCGTTTTCCCCCTGCTGGCCATCGGTTTGTTGGCCGGTGCCGCTGCCCATGCCGAAGGCTATCTGGACAAGATCAAGGCCCGCGACAAGTTGATCGTCGGCGTCTTCAGCGATAAACCGCCTTTCGGCTTCGTCAACGAGAAGGGCGATTACGTCGGCTTCGACACTGACCTGGGTCGACGTTTCGCCAAGGACCTGCTGGGCGACGAGAAGAAGATCGAGTTCGTGGTCGTCGAGCCAGCCAGCCGTATTCCGTTCCTGCAGAGCGACAAGGTCGACCTGATTCTGGCGAACATGACCGTGACCCCGGAACGCGCCCAGGTGGTGGATTTCACCAACCCGAACCTGCGTGTCGCGGTACAGGCGCTGGTGCCGGAAAAGAGCGAGGTGAAGAGCCTCGATGACCTGGCGAAGAAGACCACCATCGTCACCACCGGGACGACTGCCGACATCTGGCTGACCAAGAACCACCCGGACTGGAAACTGCTGAAGTTCGAGAAAAACTCCGAGTCCTTGCAGGCGCTGGCCAACGGTCGTGGCGATGCCTACGCCCAGGACAACCTGGTGCTGTTCAGCTGGGCCAAGCAGAATCCGGGCTACCGCGTATTGGCGCAAAAGCTGGGTGACGAAGCACCAATCGCGCCGGCGGTGAAGAAGGGCAACCTCGAACTGCGTGACTGGGTCAACACCGAGCTGGCCAATCTGGGCAAGGAAAAATACCTGCTCAAACTGTACGACCAATACGTGCGCAGCCAACTGGCTGAAGGCACCGACCCTGCGGCAGTCATCGTCGAAGGCGGCGCCTGGAAGCCGTAAGGCTGCATCCGGACGAACGCGGTGGGTCAGCCTGCTAGAGATGGGCTGCCTGACCCACCGCCTTCGCCACTGTCGCACAGCTCCAGAAGCTCCCACAGGTTCAGCGGTGCTCGCGTATCTTCGGATTGACTCACTCCCTGGACTGCCCCAAAAGGTTGGACATTCAGCGGTGCTCGCGCATCTTCGGATTGACGCATTCCCCGTGGGAGACGTCGGAGGTTACGACGGCAGCGAACGCGGCCGTTCAGTCAACGCAAGGCCGCCTGATACACCGCAGTCGTGAGCAAGCTCGCGGGTTGCCTGATCCGCCGCCTTCGCCGCTGTCGCACAGCTCCAGAAGCTCCCACAGGTTCAGCGGTGCCCGCGTATCTTCGGATTGACTCACTCCCTGGACTGCCCCCAAAAGGTTGGACATTCAGCGGTGCTCGCGCATCTTCGGATTGACGCATTCCCCGTGGGAGACGTCGGAGGTTACGACGGCAGCGAACGCGGCCGTTCAGTCAACGCAAGGCCGCCTGATACGCCGCAGTCGTGAGCAAGCTCACCAAGGCTGACCTTCCGGCAACGACAACGCCAGATCGATCCGCCGTTTCCTGACAGTTCCATTACCGCTTTTCCACCAGATTCAAAAACCGCCGCGTCCGCTCGTTGTCCGGGTTGACGAGGATCTGCTCTGGCGTGCCATCGGCGACGATTTTCCCGGCTTCCATGAACAGCACCCGATCGGCGATGTCTTGGGCGAACTTCATTTCGTGGGTCACCAGCAGCATGGTCATCTGTTGCTCGTGGGCGATGGCGCGAATCACCGCCAGCACTTCGCCGACCAACTCCGGGTCCAGCGCCGACGTCACTTCATCGAACAGCATCACTTGCGGGCGCATCGCCAACGCGCGGGCGATGGCCACCCGTTGCTGCTGCCCGCCGGACAACTGCGCCGGGTAGGCGTCGGCTTTGTGGCTCAGCCCCACCAGCCCGAGGTATTGATGCGCACGCTCAAGCGCTTCTTCGCGGCTGAGCTTCAACACCCGGAACGGGGCTTCGGTGATGTTCTCCTGCACGGTCAGGTGCGGGAACAGATTGAACTGCTGAAACACCATGCCGACCCGATGCACCACAGGGGCCTTTTTAGTGCCTGGCAAACGCCAGCTGGAGGAGCGCGCCGGCACCGATGCGCCGGCCACTTCAATACTGCCTTGCTGATATGTCTCAAGCCCCTTGATCAGCCGCAGTACCGTGGATTTGCCCGAACCGCTGGGACCGATCAAGGCGACTTTCTGGCCTTGGGGAATGCTCAGGTCCAGATGATCGATTACCCGGTGGGCGCCGAAGTTTTTCACTACGCCCTTGAGGCTGATTTGCGGTGAGGCGAGCGCAGGGCTCTGTGCGAGATCAGGCATGACTGCGCCTTTCGAAGTATTTGAACAACAGGGAAGTCGGCACGCTGATCGCCAGGAACATCAGGGCCATGACGGTATAAGGCTCGTTGTAGCGATAGGTCATGCCGGCAATCTGCTTGGCCGCCTGAAACAGCTCGGGAATGCTGATGACCGCCAGCAAAGGCGTCTCCTTGAACATCCCGATCAGGTAGTTGCCGAGCACCGGCAGCATCGGTTTCAACGCCTGGGGCAGGATGATGCGCTGCCAGGTGGTGGCCGAATCGAAATCCAGTGCGCGCGCCGCTTCCCACTGCCCGGCCGGTACGCCGTCGATGGCGCCGCGAAAGGCTTCGGCAATATAGGACCCGTAATACAGGCCCAGCCCGATCACTCCGGTGGACACCGCTGGCAGCGTGATGCCCACCAGCGGAAGGGCGAAGAACAGCACGTACAGCTGCACCATCAGCGGCGTATTACGAAAGAAACTCAGGTAACCGCTGCTCAGGCGCCGCAGGACGCACAGGCGCGAGCGTTGGGCAATGGCCAGCAACAGGCCCAACAGCACGGCGAGCAAAAATCCCAGTACCACCACTTGCACGGTAACCAGGAGGCCCTGAAACAGATCCGGGACAATCGACCAGGCAAAGGCGTAATCGAAATTCATGAGGCGGCCCCCTCGGCTGCAACAGAACGCCGCCACGACGTCACCCGACGTTCATAACGTTTGACCAGCCAGCTCATCGGCCAGGCCATGACGAAATAGCACACCAGCACGATGCTCCAGATCAGCGTCTGCTGGCCCAAGGTGGTGATCAGTTGGCCGCCGGAAAAAGTCAGGTCGCTCAACGTGATCAACGACACCAGCGAGGTGGTTTTCAGCAGCTCGACTAACTGATTGCCCATCGGCGGCAGCATGAAGGGGAGGGCTTGGGGCAGGACGATGCGGCGAAACGCGGTGATCGAATCGAAGTCCAGCGCCTGCAGCGCATCACGCTGGCCGCGACTGACGTTGCTCAAGGCCGAACGCACGATCTCCGAGCCGTAGGCCGAAAAGGTCAACCCGAGGCCGAGAACGCCGGTGGTCATCGGCGACAGGCTGATGCCGAACAACGGCAGGATAAAGAACAAGTAGAACAGCAGCACCAGTGCGGAAATGCCACGCAGGATTTCGACGTAGACCGTGGCGATCCAGCGCAATACGCGCCAGGGCGACAGGCGCATCAGCGCGATGACGAAGGACATCGACACCACTATCAGTTGCGCGAAGAAGGTGATTTGCAGGGTCACCAGCGCGCCGTTGGCAAGCTGGCGAGCGATGAAGCGTGCCGTTTCCACGGCAGTCGGATCGAAGAACATGGCCGTACTCGTGTGGGTCGGGGCCGGATGGGGCGTGCGAACGATTAACCAGGTTGCTGAAGCTCACTACTCTTGCACTGCAAGCGCTATCCCCTGTGGGAGTGAGCTTGCTGACGAAGACCGACCGTTACACGCCTCATGTGCTGCGCATGTACCAGCCTCTTCGTAAGCAAGCGCTATCCCCTGTGGGAGTGAGCTTGCTCACGAAGACCGACCGTTACCCGCCACATGTGCTGCGCATGTACCAGCCTCTTCGTAAGCAAGTTCACTCCCACAGGTTCCACTGCATCAACTGAATCAACGCCTGAGCGCCTGCTTGATCTCAGCCTCAGCGGTTGCAACGCTGCTCGGCAGTAATGTCGGCCGGTGGCAGCTCGTTTTCGGTATAGCCGTATTTCTGCAGAATCTTCAGCAGCTCGCCCGAAGCGCGTAGCTTGGCCAGTTGTTCGTTGAAAGCCTTGGTAAACTCAGGGTCATTCTTCGGCAGGCCGTAGGCATGGTAATTCCAGGTCGGTTTGCCTTCGGCATCCGGGATCTGGTCGAAGGGCAGAGCGCGTTCGATGGCCGGGCTGTTGGCTTTCTTGACCAGGCTGATGACCTCCGCATCCGGGAAATACACCACGTCGACACGATCGGCCTGCAGTGCGGCCAGGGCTTCGGTGTCCTTGTCGAACAGCACGACATTACTGGTGGCGATGCCGCTGTCCTTGGCTTCCTGGACCTGATTACTGCCCGGTTGGGTGGCCAGGCGCGCCTTGCCATTGGCCGCGACGTCCTTGAGGCTGTGCAGCTTCAGCGGGTTGCCGGCCTTGACGATGAACGCACCGCCGGAGCGGGTCACCGGGTTGGAATAACCGATTACCTTGCAGCGCGCCGGGTTGATGAACAGCCCGGCGCCAATCAGATCGAAACGACCGGCAGCCAGACCCGGCACCAGCGAGCCGAACTCGGTGATAGGTGTCTCGACCTTGGTGATGCCCAGTTGCGAAAGGATCGCTTGCAGGATTTCCACGTTGGCACCGACGGTTTTGCCGCTGGTGTCAATGTAGGCGTAGGGCTGCTCGTTGGCGATCCCGGCGGTCAGACCCTGGGTGCGACCTTTTTCCAGCAGACCGGCGATGGCAGAGGATGCGAACAGCGCGTTCAGCAGGACTGCGGATCCGAGTAATGCTGACAGCGACAGAGGTTTCAGGCCTTTCATGAACGATGCTCAAATTGAGATGAACGTTTACCTGTAGCAGCGTCCTTGCCCGCAAAGAAGGCGGGTCGGATGGCGACCCACCTTAATCGACCGTCTTGGATGGCCGAGCAGGTGCGAGTGTGTGTATCGATATATCAGGGCTTCCAGATGCCCACGTCCTTGGCGTCCACAGCCCTGGGCAGCAGCCCTGCGGCAAAGAAGGCATCAGCGATTTTCTGCTGCTCGCCCAACTGATCGGCCTTCACGGGCTCGACCTGATAACTGCGATGGGCGTTCGCCGATTCGACGGTTTCCACATCCAGATTGCCCCACAGCGGACCTAACACCTGGGCGGCATCGCGCGGGTTTTTCTTGATCCAGCTGCCGGCTTCCTGCAATTGCCGATACACCAGCTTGAGCACTTCAGGGTGCGCGCTGGCGTAGGCCGTGCTCGTCAGGTAGTAGCGTTTGTAATTGGCAAGCCCCGTGCCGTCGGTGAGGGTGCGGGTCGGCAATTGGCGTTGCACGCTGGTGAGGAAGGGTTCCCAGGTGACCCACGCATCGACCTTGCCGTTCTCGAACGCGGCGCGGCCGTCGGCAGGCGTCAGGTAAGCGGGCTGGATATCGGCGAACGTCAGGCCGGCCTTGTTCAGCGCGGCTATCAGCAGGTAGTGCGTGCCGGCGGCCTTGGTCACCGCGACCTTTTTGCCCTTGAGGTCCGACAGCTGCTGGATCGTCGAATCCTTGGCGACCACGATCGCCTGTGCGCTCGGGGAGGCTGACTCTTCAGCGAAATACGTCAGTTTCGCCTGTGCGGCCTGGGCGAAGATAGGCACGGTGTCGGCCACGTCGGCACTGATGTCGACGTTGCCGATGTTCAGCGCTTCCAGCAGCGGCAATCCGCTCGGAAACTCGTGCCAGGTAATGTCGATATCGTCTTTGCCAAGAGCCTTTTCCAGCGTGCCCTGAGCCTTCAGCAAGGTAATCAGCGTCGAGGATTTCTGGTAGCCGATGCGTACCGTCTCGCGAGCCTGGGCGGGCAATGCGAGCGCGCAGGCGAGGGTGATGGCCAGTCCTGCGAGTAAAGGACTGCGAAGGTTTTTCCGGTTGCGGTCGGTTGCGGTTGGCATGATGAATTCGTGCTCGGGATCAAGAGGGCCGGAGTAGGGGCTGGCGAACGCCAAGTCACGAATCATAGAGTTCTAAAAAGTATTTTTTAAATATCGTCTGGTTATTAGCTTATACGTGACTGCCCATTTATATGAAAACGTTCGCTTATGCCCGTTTTGGATAATCCTCAAGCTAAATATTCTTTTAAGGGATAAGTCGAATCGTGGATTATCTGAAAGTGACGTTTTCCTAGGCAGACGCTCTGGAATGCAGTTGTCACCCTCGTGGACATGCAGGAGTTACGAATGAGTAATGCCCAAACCGCCAACGCACGGGACGTGCTCTGGCGTCAGGCGCCGGGCGGCGAGCTGCTCGACCTGGGCCGGGTCTATCGCGGCCCCTTGGCGCTGTCGCGTCTGC
>NZ_NKHL01000085.1 GCF_002934685.1 Pseudomonas bohemica | reverse complement strand
TTGCTTCATCATCGAAAAGCTCGGCGATTGGTGTCCGGGGATTCTGCCAAATCAGGAAGTCTTTTTCAGATTTTCCCTAGGCAAACATTGGGTACCCTTACGCCCAGCGAGCCCCTGAAAAAACTTCAGGGCTTTTAAAACGTCTGCATTATCTCCAAATAACATTACGGTGCTGGCAAGCATTTCTCCAATAAAGTCCTTAACGTCATCGTCACTCTCATCCTTTGAGTCATGCAAGCGCCATAAGAGAGAGAAATATGCTTCGGCAGCATTAATGTCTTTGAATTCTTCATAGGAAAATTTTAGGTCCTCATGCTGCACACTTTCAGCGGATAGACTAGATTCAGACGGCCCAGAGTCATTACCCAGCTCACTCACCCAAGGCTGACGCCCCTGCTGCGGCTGCGCCTGAGCCCTTTCGACAACGGCCTGACCACCCGGCAAATAATCCCACTCGCAACTGCCCATCACTTGCGACTCATCCAGCCCTTGCAGAGCACATTCATACAGCGGCAGATAACCCTGAGAGCCGGCCCTTCGCCACTCGCTGCGCCATGTCCGCTGCAAGCCGTCCAGGTATGCACGGCTTTCGTCGCCGTTGCCATGGATTTGGGTCGCTACCTTGCCATCCGCGGAATATTGTGTCTCGGTGCGTGCATCCGCTTTCTGGTCATCGGCCCTGCCTTTTTTGCCTGGCTTGAGTCGATACTGCGCTTCATCGACCACACGCCCGGCGGCGTCGTACGCCCACGTCGTCTCGATACCTTGCTCGACTCGCTCCAGGCAACGCTGGCTGTAACGTGAACACCGCTCGGTACTGACCGCCTGGCTGCCAGCCTGTGTTTTTGAAATCGTGCGCACCACAATAAACGCGTTGTTAGGGTTGTCTTCGCAGATGCGCGTGGTTTCCAGCGAAAAGCTAGCAGTGCCCAGATGAGTCAGTTGTTTATCGGTGAGGGTCCACTCCCTGACTTTGCTCTCACCGCCGGGCGTCGTCTTGGCGGTCACTGGCGAGACGGTATTGATGCGCTGGCGCCATAGCACCTCATCGGCGGTCTTGACCCACGCGATGGTACTGAGAAACTGCCCGTCGAATGTGCCATTCACGCCTATCCCTTCAATGACTACCTGTTCCTCAAGCTCGAGGAATGTCCTGCCGTCACGCTGCACCGAGCGATAGCCAAAGAGCTTCAAACCAAGGGAGTTGCCGAAGTCGTCACATTGATACTCGGCCATCAGCGGGCGCAGGGCATAATCAGGTAGCTTGGGGCAGCTCAATTGCGGCACATCCGATACGCCGCTCAGGCCGTTCAGCGTAGCAGCACTGACGATGTTCTCCCCGCCACCGGCCGGGTAGTAGGCGCTGTGAAGGGTGTGATGACCCTGCGTAACCAGTTTTATCGGCAGGCCATCGTCGCTCTGCTCGGTGATCAACATATCGATCGCCTTGCCCAGTGCCGGACGCTGCGACGCCGGACAGACCCGTAGCAATGACTCGATGGAACTGATCAAACGCCTGCGG
Organism: Pseudomonas bohemica; assembly: GCF_002934685.1. Taxonomy (GTDB): domain Bacteria; phylum Pseudomonadota; class Gammaproteobacteria; order Pseudomonadales; family Pseudomonadaceae; genus Aquipseudomonas; species Aquipseudomonas bohemica. Next base: position 48,455 of record NZ_NKHL01000085.1, on the reverse strand, counting down.
CTTCGCCGACCGTAGCTCCAGACGAGCTCGACGATAGCCTGTTGATACTTGACCCGCTGCTGGCCCAGGAGCAGCACTGCTTTGTCGTCCCTAATGCCCAGCTTGATCTGTTCAATTGCCTTGACCAGATCATCCCCGTACCCCGTGTAACGAATAACCTGAGCCTTGGCCGATTGCCGTGCCTTGAACTCCAGCCATTGGCTGTCGGCCGACGCCGAGCCTACCAGCAGCTCCTGACGCTGCGTCTGATCGTCCAGGCCGAACACCTGCAAATGGTGCTCGCGCGCCCCATGCGCCCCGCGCTCGCCCTCAACGATGTACAGCTGATCGGAGGTGTCCAGCAGACGACCGGTATAGCGGTAGGTATTCACCTGATTTTCTTGCCCATCACCGGGGATCAATGCATGCAGCATGGCCTGCGGCCAAAGGGGTCTACCTCTTCCCCGAATGCCTGGGTTGTACTGCACGCATTCGACCGATCCATCGAGTTCCGTCAACCGACACAGCACCCGATCCAGGGTTGGATCGTCGGCATAGTCACAATCGACCTGCTGAATGATCGTCTTGGTTTGTTCCTCTGTTTTTTCCTGCGTGCGCGTCAGTGTGCGCAATAAATAGCTCTGCAATCGCAGTTTGACCTCGAAGCGTTCATCGCTCGTCGGCCAGACCTGCATGTTCACCTGTGCATTGGTTTCGTCCGGGGTAAGGTATTCGGCAGTGAAGAGCGCTTCTTCCCCGCTCTGGATGGCCATGAGCAGAAATTGCCCTTTCTGGCGCTTCCACTCCAGGTCCAACCCTTCGCCATACAGCGAGACGATGCGTGAGGGCAGCAGTTGCACGAAGGGCCGTTCGTAATAGGCAATACGCTCGTCCAGTTCCTTGACGCTGCCATGTTTTTCCCAGGCGCTGAGGACTTCGTCGTAATCGAGCTTGGCGCCGATGTAATAGGCGGCCGGTGAAAGAACGAGAAGCACCCACTGAGTCCAGTGCGCGGGAACCGCAGGGAACTTCGGTTTACTTTTCCCCTTGATAGCCTTGAGCATCTTGATGATGCGCTCGACAAATGCGGCGTTTGGTTCCTCCTCGTCGCTGCCCTCTGCGCCCGGTTTGCTCAGGACCTCCCGGCGACCACTGGGCAGGTCGAGCGTGACCTGGCTGTAATCCTTATTGGATTGCACCAGGCAGTGTTTTTTCTTCAGCGGTTTTTCTTCACCAAGCCCCTGCCACTCCTCGCTGGTAAACGTGATCCGCATGCCGTTGGCCAACGTCAGGCAACGGTCACGCACATTCAGGCTGGAAAAGCGCCAGGCCCAGCCATCGCCAAGCCCCGCCTCGTTGCCGCGCAAGGCCGAGTAATGCAAGGTCAGATCGCAGATCGGGCCGAGCCCGCTCAGGCCTTGCAACGTGGCGATCGGGTAATGAGCGTGGAACAGCCCGGTGCGTGGGTCCACGCCACTTTCACCCTGACCAAGCGTGTCGAAGATTTCGGAGCGCTCGGTATTACCGTAGTCCTCGCACAGTAGACTGGTCGGCGAGTAAGGAGTCAACGCGCTGGATGGGGTGTACGAGACCGGCTGGGGTGCCTGCCAGAATTGCGTTTCGCTAAAAGCACCGATATGGCCGATGGTTCGTTCTACCCCGCCGTAGAGGCTCACGGGATAGTCCAGGGTGACCTCATAGGTGCATCGCCTGGCCAGTGCGCCCCAAGTGATTCTGTGGGCCGTCACTGAAATCGGCCAGGGCCCATCCTAAGCAGCCACCCCCTCACTCGATACCACCGGCACACAGGTGGCTATACGTATGCCGTCGTTCACGGCAGCGCGGTTCAGACGAAACTCAAGCTCACCGGCATGAATATCGGCGGTTATCCGCAATGAGCCGGTGGTTGAGACGAACGTCACCGTGGGCAAAGCGGATGCAGTCGTCGCTGCAGATTCAACGTCGGCAGCGACGGGATCGAGATCGACCTGCAGTTCGCAAAAGCGCGGCATCCAGATATCGGCGTCACCCTGGGCCTGGCTTGCCGGTTGCACGTGCAGCTCCGGCCAAGCCTGATCTTTGAGGAAATTGATTAGCGCGTCGCGCCAGGCGTGTTGATCGAACTCACTTTCATCTTCTGGCGCAGGGGTGAATACCGCGGCATGCAGCACCTGCCCGCTGAAAGGATGGCGCACCGTCACCTGAAGATCGTCAGTCGTTTGCGATCCTTCCGGTAGTTCAAGTGCAAGCCCCGCAGACCGATTGCCCGCATCTGGCAGGGAAGTGAAAATGCGCAGCGCGTCACCCCGTTGCCAGAGCCCAAGGCCGTCGGTAGCCGTGACCTTGAGGTTATCGTCAGTTGGGCTGGAAATACCGGCTCGCAGGTAAGACGACACCTCTGAAGTGTTCAATGCGCTAGCCCACGCTGTCAGCCATTTTCCACTGCCCCGTTGGGCGGTACTCGGGGTCCATTCATGCTGAGCCAGCAAGCGGTGGGAAAACGCATCGTAGACCCAGGCGTGTAGCGTGGTTCCTGCTTCCAGTGCCCGCGCGCTCTCCAGTTTGCGGCTTTCCCACCAGTTCGCCAGCGTCAGCGTGACGCTCAGCTCGGCGCATTGCGGCCCCCAGAAAGCGTTGCCATGGTCGGCGGGCGTTACCTCGCAATCTCCGCTCAGAACTCCCGCACGCAGCAGATGACTGTCACGATTGATTTGCTCGCACAGAAGCCTGGACCAACCTGCCCCGGCCTGCTCCCCGGCAGCCTGGAAGAAATGCTGCTCGAAGAGCGCCTGGGTCTTCAGGTCGCGCACCTGCAGGCAAAGGGTCTGTCCAACGGTCAACTGGAAGCGGTCATTACAGGCCAGCACCTGGACCAGGTTGGCGGTGAACGGCGCGTTAGTGAATGCGCGGTACTTCGCATGGCACCAAAGGCGCAACGACGCCGTTGCGGTCGAGAAGGTATTGTCCTCACGCCACGCCCCGGCAGTCATTGCCGCGCCCTGGCTGGCAATGGATTGGGCAAATGCCTCAGGCCATTGGTCGTCCTGGAGCATGCTCGCCTGCGCAACGCAGTCGAACCGGCTGATCTGGCCATCGCGACGATTGACCAGAAACGCACTCAGTGTCTCACCGTCAGCCAGCGCTCGGTCGCCCTTGATCGGCACCGTGCTATACCAGCCGTCGTCGACGCTGCCTGCACGCTCCAGCGTGAAGTCGTTCATGTCAGGCAAGTAGCCGTCGGGCTGGGTGGTAATCAGGTAAGGAACGGCAAACGGTTCGACCGTCTGTCGTCTGACTTCAGCTGTAGGTTCACCGTTATCTTGTGCGGAGGGAGGTTGTGCGAGCTCAGCGGCTGGTGGACTCTTATCCCTTGCGGGTGGAACTGGCTCGACCTCAACTGCAGGCTCAGGGTCAGCTGGCGCGGATGGAAGTTTGGCAGGGTCGACGCCCCGCAAGGCGTACATATTTTCGATATAAGAAACCAGAACATTATCGACGTCTTCATTCACGCCACGTGCGGCGCTCAGCAGTGGCAGCGCGATCGAAAGGGAAGCATAAGTCGCGCGACTCTCTTTATTGGCGTAAAGATCCAGATAAAAATTCAATTGGTGAAACGTTTTAGACTCCACACTTCGAACCTGTTTCACACAGCCGAAAAGATAGTCTCCGTCGAACATCTCGATCAACAACGGTCCACTGTCAGGTGATAATTCGAGTCGATCCGGTTCCGCAATAGCAACCGCTCCCGCGTTGATGAGCAAACTTAGCTGCCTGGCTTCTTCACTTTTCCTGAGATCAACTTGCGGGATCCTTTTAATATCCTCATACGCCACGCGCTTTTGTTCTTCCGCTCCGGGTAAATAAAGCACGATGTCCGGGCCATCAGCCCGGGCATAAGTGTATTGCTTACCGTTTAATTCAATGAGTTCGTCGGCTTTTAAAAATTTTTTAATTTCACGTCGTGTGTAGGCCATCCTGGCAGTCCTCTGAAACGTTGTGGCTATCCAATAGTTGCGCACGCAGATGCAGCCAAGTCGCAGTCAGGATCACTGAGTTGCGCTCTCAAGCAGGTCGAACGATATTCAGAACACATTGCACGCGTTACCTTGACGCAACGGGCAAAACTGATGGGTGCACGGGCCCGATATAAGGCCCCGTCAGAAAAGTGTAGTCATGGAATCGCACGCTCAAGCCAGAAACATCGCTACGGTGACGAACGGCCTGTCTCCACTGCATCAGCAACCGACTCACCGCCGCCTAACTTCCCGGGCTTGGCTTGTTCAACAGCGGCGCATTGAACGTCTGCCGAGAGCGACGACGCAGGTAGGTACGGTCCGCTGGAGTCATCACGCAAGGCACGAAGGTGTCTGGAGGATGCCTACGGCGTCCGCGCCGTTACAGAGACTCCAAAGTTCTCAACCTTGATAAACCCACAGAATCGGGTTGATTTCAGCCTGGTCCAGGATGTGCGCTTGCCTTGCAGATAGGTGCTTCATACCGTGAGCATCTCGCTATGATGCCCAGGCGCAGCCCATGGAAGCGTGTCACCAGGTCCATTGCAGCTCAAACCGTCATCCCGTCCCGCGCCACTACTGCATGGCCCGGTAACTCCGCGCCATGTTCGATCAACCACGCATCCAGCGTATGCCCCACGTGCGTAAGCACGCCCTGCCCCGGTTGCAACTGCTCAATGATCTGCAACGCCAGGTTCAGGTCATTGTGATTGCGCGGCGTCTGCGGTTGCGGGGGCATGGAACAGTCGAGGATCAGCACGTCCAGCGACTGCTGCTGCAGAAATGTCGTCGTGTCCGCGGGCAAACCCACAGTGTCGGTGAGGTAGGCGATGCGCCGCCCGCCGCCTTCCAACAGATAGCCCAAGGTCGGTTTGGAGTGCAGCAACGGCAGCGCGGTGACCTGCAACTCGCCGAACACGCGGGATTCAAAGGGCGAAAACGGCTGGCTGAAATCCAGAATCCCCGGGTGCTTGTACAGATCCGACAGCCCTTGCGGGTCCGCCGGGCCATGCACCGGAATCACCAGCCCGTGTCCCCAGCGCAAGTGCAACAAGCCCTGGGCGTGGTCGGCATGGTAGTGGGTCTGGAGAATGCCGTTGAAGCTGCGCGGAGGAAAACGTTCCGCGAGGTCAGGCAGGCCGCTGTCGATCAACCAGCGCTGATCGCCCACTTCCACCAGCGCCGAACACGGGCGTCGGCGCAGGCACGGATCAACGTGGGCGGCCTGACACGCCTGACACTGACAACCGTAGACCGGCACCTGCCGCGCATCGCCGGTCCCCAACAAGGTCAGGCGCATGCGTGCTCTCGGTCGATTCGCTGCAACAGCCGAGCGACGGTCTGCTCCAGGGCGCCTGAATTGTCCAGCAGGATGATCGATGGGTTGTCGACCAACAGATCATCGGCGAACTGCGCATTGCGCGACAGCCGCGCCTCGATCTCCTGGGGCGACTCCCGGCCACGCGCCAGCAGACGCTGGCGCAGGACCCCCTGATCGACACTCAATAGCACCACCAGCAGATCGGGATAACGCGCCCGTGCCTGTGGCAGATGCCCGCGCGAGCCATTGATCAGCACGTCATGCCCCGCGGCCAGCCACTGATCGATCTCTTGCCCAATGCCGTAATGCAGACCATTGGCGAACCAGCTCAGGGCAAACGCGCCCTGAGCCTGCATCTCGGCGAATTGCTCGACGCTGACGGCCTGCGCCGCTTCGCCCCTGGCCTCGGCCGAACGAGTGATGACCCGGCGCACGATCCGGCAGCCGCGTGTGGCCATCGGTTCGCGCGCGGCATCCAGCAGGCTGTCCTTGCCCGAACCGGACGGTCCGATGAGATAGATCAACCTGCCTGCCATCAGAAAACCCTCTTCGCTTGTCGCCAGACCTGTTGGATCACCGGCAATGTGCCGATGGCCCGGGCGCGGATCAGGTCGGCACGCAGGCCGACACGGATTTCGCCGCGATCATGCAGCCCGGCCGACCGTGCCGGTGCCAGGCTCACCGTGGTGACAGCCTTGGCCAGCCCTGCCCCCGCCGACGTCGTTTGCTCGTCAAGCTGAGCGCCGAGCGTGAACGCCGCCTGCAGCAGACTGGCCGGATAATAATCGCTGGAGAGAATATCCAGTAGCCCTTCTTTGGCAAGGGCCGCCGCCGCGATGTTGCCCGAGTGAGAACCGCCACGAACGATATTCGGCGCGCCCATCAGCACGCTCATGTCGAACCGCCGGCAAGCCCGTGCCGCTTCCAGGGTGGTGGGAAACTCAGCGATGGTCATGCCGTAGCCCGCCGATTCCTCGACGTGTTCGACCGTGGCGTCGTCGTGACTGGCCACCGACAACCCTCGCGCCAGACAAATGTCGACGATGGCCTTGCGGTAGCGGTCACTGTAGATCTTCGAGTTGGCGACCTGCTCGACGATGAATTCGTCCATCTGTGCGCTGCTCAGGTGATATTTACCCATGTAGTACTCACGGTACTTGGATTCAAGGGCAAACTGGCGCTGACCCGGCGAATGGTCCATGGTCGAGACCAGTTGCACCAGCGGCTGCTCCACCAGATCGCGAAACACGCTCAGGGTGTCCGGGTGACAAACTTCGCAGCGCAGGTGCAGACGGTGTTCGGCGCGAGTCATGTCGGCGGCGTTGGCTTTCGCGATCGCCTCGACCATGCCTGGCAGCTGCTGCATGCGCTTGCCCTTGGGATTGACGTCGCCGATGGACAGCGCGTCGAACACCGTGGTGATGCCCGCGGCGATGATTTGCGCATCGTGGCTCATCACCGCAGATGCCGACGGCCAGTCCACGCCAGGACGCGGGCTGAGGTGTTTTTCCAGGTTGTCGGTGTGCAGTTCTACCAGCCCCGGCAGCAGATAATCGCCATCCAGGTTCTGCGCTTGCGGCAGGTGGCTGAAGCCGGTCTGCACCTCGCTGATGACGCCGTCGCGCAGCACCACAGTGCCGGTGAATACCTGCTCGGCGGTGACGATCTTGGCATTGGTCAGGATCTGTTCGTTCAGCATTCCAGTAACTCCTCGGCAATCGTTTCCAACGGTGTCATGTCCAGAAGGCGATCGGACACCGCCTCGCGCGCCAGACGGTCATGGAAGATGCCGATGACAGCGGCACCGGCGTTTTTTGCTTCGTTGATCAACTCGAGCACCACCTGACGATTGCTGTCGTCCAGCGATGCTGTGGGCTCGTCCAGCAGCATCACCGGCCACCGCACCATGAAGCCGCGAGCGATATTGACCCGCTGTTGTTCGCCCCCGGAAAAGGTGCCCGGCGCCAGTTGCCACAGCCGTTGTGGAATGTTCAGGCGACTGAGCAACAGCTCGGCGCGAGCCTTGGCGTCTGCTCGGTTCCAGCCTCGGGCCAGGGCCGGTTCCATCACCACGTCCAGGGCGGCGACGCGAGGGATCACCCGCAGGAACTGACTGACGTAGCCCAGCGTCTGCTGCCGCACGTGCAGCACGTCGCGGGGTACGGCACCGACCAGCTCAAGCCAATCGCCCTGATGCAGCACACGAATGCTGCCGCCCGCGGGCAGGTAGTTGCCGTAGAGAGTGCGCAGCAAGGTACTCTTGCCCGCCCCGGAATGGCCGTGCAACACCAGACACTCACCGCCGCGCACCGAAAAGCTCAGCCCGCGCAGCACATTGAGCACCACCGCGTTCTGCTGATGCAGGGTGAAGGTTTTCGAGAGGTCCTGGACCTCGATCAGCGTGTTCATCAAGACACCTCAGAGTCGGATCAGGGCTGCAACACCGAAGACACCAGCAGTTGCGAATAAGGATGTTGCGGATCGTCGAGGATCTGATCTGTCAGCCCGGTCTCGACCACACGAGAGCGACGCATGACCATCAGCCGGTCAGCCAGCAAACGGGCCACGGCCAGGTCGTGGGTCACGATCACCACCGCCAGATCCAGTTCGCGCACCAGACCGCGCATCAGGTCCAGCAGACGCGCCTGCACCGACACATCGAGGCCGCCGGTGGGCTCGTCCATGAACACCAGGCGCGGGCCGGACACCAGATTGCGAGCGATTTGCAAACGCTGTTGCATGCCTCCGGAGAAGGTTCGTGGCAGGTCATCGATGCGTGCCGGATCGATCTCCACTTGATTCAGCCAGTCCAGCCCCGCGGCACGCAGCTGCTGGTAATTGCGCACCCCCTGGGCCATCAGCCGTTCGCCGATGTTTGCCCCCGCCGACACCGCCATGCGCAGCCCGTCACGCGGGTTCTGCTCGACGAAGCCCCACTCGGTGCGCAGTAACGTTCGACGTTCGGCTTCACTGGCGCTGTACAGGTCGAGCCAGTGGTCTTGCGTCGTGCGATAGTCGATGACCCCGCTGTCTGGCAGGCAGCGGCCGCTGAGCAGCGACAACAGCGTCGATTTTCCGGAGCCGGACTCGCCGACGATGCCCAGCACTTCACCGGGGTACAGCTCGAAACTGACGTCCTGACAGCCCTTCTCGGGACCGTACAACTTGCTCAGACCCTTGACCTTGAGCAGCGGCTGAACAGGGTCGGCAAGCACATCCTGATGCAGTTTTTCGTGCAGATGCTGAGCAGCAATCATTGCTCGGCCCTCCCTTGGCTAACCCGTTGTGCGCAGTAGTCGGTGTCCGAGCAGACGAAGCTCTGAGTGCCCCGGTCGTCGAGGATCAGCTCGTCGAGGAACGAATCATGGCTGCCGCAGATCGCGCAGTTATGTGCCCATTTCTGCACTTCGAAGGGATGATCCTCGAAGTCCAGGCTGGTGACGCGGGTAAAGGGCGGGACCGCATACAGGCGCTTTTCACGACCGGCAGCGAACAGCATCAGCGCGGGGCTCATGTCCAGTTTCGGGTTGTCGAATTTGGGGATTGGCGAGGGGTCCATCACGTAGCGCTCGTTCACCGTAACCGGGTACGCATAGGCCGTGGCGATGTGGCCGAAGGTGGCGATGTCTTCGTAGAGCTTGACGTGCATCACCCCGTAATCGTTGAGCGCGTGCATGGTCCGGGTTTCGGTTTCCGAGGGTTCGATGAAGCGCAGCGGGTCGGGGATCGGCACTTGATAGACCATGATCTGATCGGCATGCAGTGGCGTTTCCGGGATCCGGTGACGGGTCTGGATGATCGTCGCCTCAGGAGTACGCTCGGTGGTTTCGACGCCAGCGGTGCGGGCGAAAAAGCGCCGGATAGAGACGGCGTTGGTGGTGTCGTCGGCGCCCTGGTCGATGACCTTAAGCACATCTTCGGCACCGAGAATCGCGGCGGTCAGTTGCATGCCGCCGGTGCCCCAGCCGTAAGGCAGCGGCATTTCACGGCCGCCGAACGGCACCTGATAACCGGGAATCGCCACGGCCTTGAGCAAGCCGCGCCGGATCATGCGTTTGGTTTGTTCATCCAGATAAGCGAAGTTGTAAGCTTCATCGCGTTCCGGACGAGGCTGTGCGTGAGATTGCGTGGCGGCATTCATCGGGCCTGCTCCTTGGAGGGCTTGCGCAGTTTGCGGATCAGTTCCAGTTCGGCCTGGAAATCGACGTAATGCGGCAATTTCAGGTGTGAGACGAAACCTGCGGCTTCGACGTTGTCGCAATGGGCAAGGACGAATTCTTCCTGCTGGGCGGGCGAGACGATTTCCTCGGCGTACTCAGCGGCACGCAGCGAGCGGTCCACCAGCGCCATGCCCATGGCTTTGCGCTCGGCATGCCCGAAGGCCAGGCCGTAGCCGCGAGTGAACTGCGGCAGCTCGGTCGCCGAGCCGACGAACTGGTTGACCATCTCGCACTCGGTGACCTCGATGACGCCGATGGCGATTGGGAAACCCAGCTCTTGCGGCTCGATCCAGACCTCGACTTCGCCGACCCGAATTTCCCCGGCGAACGGGTGATTGCGGCCATAACCGCGTTGGGTCGAATACCCCAGCGCCAGCAGAAACCCCTCGTCGCCACGGGCCAGAGCCTGCAGACGCTCGGCGCGGCTGGCCGGGTATTCCAGCGGCTCACGGGTGATGTCGGCGACCGGCGCGCCGCTGTCGGTTTCTTCCTTGATCAGCCCCTCCTTGGCCAGCAAACCGGAGACTCGCGGACAGGCTTCGACCCTGCCGTCTGGCTGGGTTTGCGGCCCGGGATATTCGCCCTCGGCCAGCAGGGTGAAATCCAGCAGCCGGTGGGTGTAGTCGAAAGTCGGCCCCAGCAGCTGACCGCCCGGCACGTCTTTGAAGGTCGCCGATAGCCGACGGTTGATGTGCATCGCCGAGGTGTCAATTGGCAGGCTGGCGCTGAAACGCGGCAGCGTGGTGCGGTAGGCGCGCAGCAGGAAGATCGCTTCCACCAAGTCGCCTGCGGCTTGCTTGATCGCCAGCGCCGCAAGTTCTGCGTCGTACAGCGAGCCTTCAGTCATCACCCGCGCCACTGCCAGCGGCAATTGCTGACGAATCTGCTCGACGCCCAGTTCGGCCACCGAGGTATCGCCGCGGCGTTTCTTCGCCAGGAGCCTGTGAGCGTTGTCGATGGCCTGTTCGCCACCCTTGACCGCGACGTACATCAGGCATCTCCCTTGGACGGTAACGCCTTGAACAGCACGTTGGTGCTACGCGGCAGGCCCATCAATTCGCTGCCCGCGACGAAGAACACGTCGATGCCGCGAGGAAAGTCATTGCGCGATTCGCGTTCGGCCCAGAAGCCTTCCTGCAGCGGCAGGCTGACGTGGTTCTTGCTCTCGATGCCAGGCCCCTGCCACGCCAACTGACGCCCGCCTTGCAGGCTCGGTAGTTGAACCAGCAGCGTGCAGGACTGATCGGGGTAGCGGTCGTTGCCCAGATCGAAACCGCTGAGGTCGTGCAACTGGCTGCCGTCGAGCAAGGCGAAACGCGCGTTCTGCCGATCGCTGACGATCGGGCAGCCACAGTGAAAAGTCAGGTTGGCGCGAATCGCCGGGGTGTCGAACGTCGGCGCCAACCACAGCGGCGTGTCGATATCCAGCAGCGCCAGGCATAGCGCATGGCTCGCCGATGCCAGGCCGTCCAAACGTGGTGGAGTTTGCGCCGACTGCAGGCTCTGGGCGACACCGGGGCCAGCCAGCGCCTTGAGGGCCACACGGAAACTGCGCTGGGCGTCGAGCACCGGGTCAGCGAAAGCAGGCTGCAATAACGTCGCGTTCATACCCTTTGCACTCATGGCGACCGCACTCGCGGCAGCTGCATTCGTAGAAATCGCACTCATCAGTTTTCTCCTCTGACCAGGGTGAAGAAGTCCACCTTGGTCGCTGCGGTTTCGGCTTGTTGTCGGGACCGGCGCACGGCCTGGGCCTGAGCCAGCGGTTCGATCACCTCACGGATCCAGTGAGCCTGTTGCGCGCCTTGCAAATGGGCGTCGGCCAGCGCTGCCAGCTCGGCGTGAGCCTTGTCGCGCCCCGCCAGATAGCTGTAACCGGTACGCCCGTCGGCCAGACGCACCACGCATCGGGTCACGCTCATCTCGCCGACGTTGAAGGGCGCGCCACTGCCGCCCATGCGGCCACGGACCAGGGTCATGCCGATTTCCGGTGGGCGGATCAGTTGGTATTCGGCATCGCGCAGGGCCGCTTCATGGGCCAGCAAATCAGCGCGCAGGGTGCGGGACAGCACGCCGATCCAGTGCTGGCGTGCGGCCAGTTCGGGTGAAGAAGTTGAAGTCAAAGCAGCTGTGGCAGTCATTGGGGGATCTCCATCAGGTGACGATCTGATACTGGAAACGGTCGGAGCGGCTGGTGGAATGGGCTATCTCCACCGGGTGTCCTTCGGCATCGCGGGAAAGCGTGAGCACCGTCAGCGCTGGCAGGTGGCGCGGCATCAGCAACACGCTGGCCTCCTCGCGGCTGGGCAAACGTGCGCCGATCAGGCTGAACGTGCGGGTCAACGACAGGTCGCGGGCGGCCAGGAACTGGCGCACAGAACCGCTTTTGTAATCGGCCACCAGTGCCGTGCGGCTGGCGCAGTAGCGGTGGCGAATCAGGCTCACCGGCTGGCCGTCGAGACGACGCAGGGTTTGCAATTCGATCAGCGGCGCGTGTTCTTCCAGGCCCAGGTGTTCGGCTTCTTCGTGGGTGGCAAGGCATTGGCGGCGTTGCAACAGCACCGCTTCGACCCTGTGGCCCAAGGCCGACAACGACTGGCTGTAGGCACTCTCGGCGGCCACCGGGTACACCAGCGGACGACCCAACACTTGGGTGCCCTTGCCTTGACGGCGCAACAGGCTGCCTTCGCGCACCAACTCATCGATGGCCCGGCGCACGGTGTGGCGGTTGACTTCGAAGCGTGCCGCCAGCTGAGTTTCGGCGGGCAGGAACTGGCCTGCGGCGTAGCTGTTCAATTCGCTGCGCAGGGTAGCGGCCAGTTCGCGGTACATCGGTTCGCGGTGCAGGGGTTTCCGGTGCAGGGGTTCGGCTTGTCTAGACAACTGCATGGCTAAAAAAAGGGTTCGCACCCTCTCCTGTCGTGATTGTTAGATGAACTGCTTGCGCAGGCGCTGGGAGAGGATGTCGATGACGCTGACCACCACGATGATCACCAGCAACACTGCGCAGGTCTGGGTGAACTGGAAGGCGCGAATGTTTTCCCAGAGGATCACGCCGATACCGCCGGCACCGACCATGCCCACCACCGTCGCCGAGCGCACGTTGGATTCGAAGCGGTATAGGGCGTAAGAAATCCACAGCGGCATGACCTGCGGAATCACCCCGAAAATCACTTCCTGTAACGCGCTGGCACCGGTGGCGCGCACGCCCTCCACAGGACCGGGGTCGATGGCTTCCACGGCTTCGGCGAACAGTTTGGCGAGCACGCCGGTGGTGCTGATCCACAACGCCAGTACACCGGCAAAAGGCCCCAGCCCGACGGCGACCACGAACAGCATCGCGAAGACCATTTCATTGATAGAACGGAAGGAGTCCATGACCCGACGCAGCGGCTGGTGAATCCACCAGGGGGTGATGTTGTCGGCGCAGAGCACGCCCAACGGCACCGAGCAGATGATCGCCAGCAGCGTCCCCCAAAGGGCAATGTGCACGGTGACGATCATTTCCTTGAGATAGGCGCGCCACTCGTGAAAATCAGGCGGGAAGAAGTCGGCCGCGAAGGTCGCCATGTTGCCGGAGTCGCGGTACAGCGCCAGCGGGTTCATTTCAGCGCCGTGCCAGGCCCAGGTCATGATGGCCAGCAAAATCCCCCAGCCTAGGTATTGCGGCCAGCTGCGTTTGCCAGCGGTTTGGAGGTAAGCAGCGTGAGCGGTCATGAGAGCTTCCGAGTTCGATTACGTGAAAAGCAGGCACGATGCGAGGCACCGCGCCGAGCCGGTCAGCCCGCCTTGGCGGTGCCTTGTTTTTCAAGTTCCGAGATGCGGTCCTGCAGCTTGGTCAGTCCAGCGTCGATCTCTTTCAGGCGGCTGGCCTTTTCGTCGGCGCTGAGACTGGTGCTGGCGGTGGTTTCGGTCTTCTGCTTGAACAGTTCAAGCTGGCGGATGGTCAGCAACTGGTCATCCGAAGACTTGAGAAACTTGCCCATCTGCATGTTCTTGAGCACCGCCTTTTCTTCGTCGGTATCGCCGTAACTGGCGAAGAATTCGCGGATCTTGTTTTTATCGGCGTCGGACAGCGACTTGCGCCAGACCATCGGGTCAGCCGGGATCAGCGGCGACTTCCAGATCACCTTGAGCATGGCGGCCTTGTCCGGTTGAGTGACTTCCAGGCGATCCCAGCTTTCGGTGTTGAAGGTGGCAACGTCCAACTGGCCCTTGGCGACGCTGAGGGCATTGACTTCGTGGCTGGAGTTCAGCGTGCGCTTGAAGGCGGTCGCGGCATCGACGTGGTTCTTGGCAAACACGTAGTAGCCCGGCACCAGATAGCCGGAGGTGGAGTTCGGGTCACCGTTGCCGAAGGTCAGTTCCTTGGCATGCTTGAGCATGTCCTCGACCGAATTGATCTGGCTGTCCTTGCGCGCAATGATCACGCTCCAGTAACCCGGCGCGCCGTTGGCGGCGGCGGTCTGGGCGAAGATTTCACCGCCGGAGCGATCCACCGCTTCCATGGCTGCCTTGTTGCCGAGCCACGCCACGTCGACCTTGTTGAAACGCATGCCCTGAATCAGGCCGGCGTAGTCGGACGCGAAGGTAGCGTTGACTTTCAACCCGGTCTTTTTCGACATGTCGTCGATGAAGGGCTGCCAGACGCTTTTCAGGTTTTGCGAGGATTCGGTGGACATGATGCCGAAATTGATTGTGTTGTCGTCCGCTTGCGCGGTGCCCATCAGGCAGCCGGCGACGACAGCGGCAGACGCGAACACGCGACCGATACGGTTCAACATGGAGAGCTCCTGGAGCATGGGTAGAGGTGTTATTCGGGTTGGCAGAACGTTGAGCGAAATCAGACCCGCGCCAGAACCAGCCGCGGCGCACGTTCGGCGCTGCGCCCCTGATCGGCGAACATCAGGCTGGCGTCGGCATCGGCGCCGTAGAGATCGTTGAGGAACTGGCCGTTGAGGTCGGCGCCATTGCCGTCGAAGTGAATGCGTCCGCCCTTGAGTGCCACGGCACGGGGGCAATAGCGCACGGCATAGTCCACTTGATGCAGGGTGACGACCACGGTCTTGCCGTCCTGGCGGTTGATGTCAGCGAGGATTTCCATGACCTTGCGCGCGGATTCGGGGTCCAGCGAAGCGATGGGTTCGTCGGCCAGAATGACTTCGGCCTGCTGGGTCAAGGCCCGGGCGATGGCCACGCGCTGTTGCTGACCACCGGAGAGTGTCGAGGCTCGTTGCTGAGCGAAGTCGGCCAGCCCAACGCGGTCGAGATTGGTCATGGCGCGGGCCTTTTCTTCGGTACTGAACAGCCCCAGGTTTCCACGCCAGCGCGGCATGCGGCCCAGGCAGCCGAGCAGCACGTTGTCCAGCACGCTCAGGCGATTGACCAGATTGAATTGCTGGAAGATGTAACCGATGTCGGCGCGCAATCGGCGCACCTTGCCGCTCAGGCGTCCTGCGGCCTGAACTTCGCGGCCCAGCACGCGAACACTGCCGCCATTATCGCGGTCGCAACAGGCAAGCCCGGCCAGATGGCGCAAGAGCGTGGATTTTCCCGAACCGGAAGCGCCGATCAGCGCGACCATTTCTCCGGGTTGTATAGACAATGCAAGGTCAACCAGAGCGGTCTTGCGAGCAAACGTCTTGTTCAAGCGGTCGACATGGATAGCTGCGTTCATGGGCTTCTCTTGTCTCATCTTGCGTGTCTGGGCTTTGGCGTCCAGCCAGGGGCGATATTGCGCTGCCCGCCTCGTCCTGGGCTGCGTTCGGTGCGAGTGACATTAGAGGGAGCGTGTGGCAGTTCGATGAAGCGAAGATGAACGTCGGATAACAGTTCGCTGACGATCTGATGTGGGAGTTTTCGCGTTTTTTGTCGACATGTTCCCGGATAACTGTGCGGTTCAGGGATCGCGGGATAGACAAGTTGGACGCCGGGGGAATAGCGTCGCGCAGGAATATCCTTTTTGCCTGCATGATGTTGTTCTCTGCACAGGCGCTTTCGTGAGCAAGCTCACTCCCACAGAGGCGCATGCGTTTTGCAGACGGTGTGAACACCGACACCACTTAATCAAGGTCATCCATGAACTGGATCAGATCACTCACGTTTACGTTGCTCAGTGCCTTGCCATTCATAAGCAACGCCGACAATCAGGAGATCCACCCCTTGGCTGAAACCGGCTCCGCTCACTACCGCTTCGAGCGCATGAACATCGAGTCTCCGGACGGCCAGCGTCATTACCGGCTGGACATCGGTATTCCCCGAACCCCGCCTCCCGCGTCAGGCTACCCGGCGATGTACCTGCTGGATGGCAATAACGTCAGGGTCGAGCTGCAGGAAGGCTGGCTCGGCGAGCTGAATGCAGGCAGCCCGCCGCTGCTGGTGATGATCGGTTACGACATTGACGGGACCTACGATGGCGAGCAGCGCACACGGGATTACACCGGAGCGACGTCCAGGGCGTTTTTGCAGTTGATCGAGTCGAAGATCAAACCCGAGGTTCAGACCCGTTACAGCGTCGACCCCGCGCGGCAAACGCTATGGGGGCACTCCTTCGGAGGGTTGTTCGTGCTTTACGCGTTGCTGCAGCAACCGCAGGCGTTTCAGACCTGGATCGCCGCCAGCGCGTCGCTCTGGTATCAGCCGATCACCTTCGACAATGGCATGGCCCTCAAGGCATTCCCGACAGACACCCTGCGCACGGTGCGGCTGGTCCAAGGGGAAAGAGAAGGCAAGCCACCCATCGCGCAGTTCGATGGCGGCTCGCCGGAGAGAAGAAGGGAAATGTCAGCCGTGCCCCGCGATGCCAGTCGCTTGCTGGCCGAACACCTGGCGACCCTGCCCGGCACCGAGGCCAGTTATCAGGCATTCAATGGCCGCAATCATGGGCAAATGTTCGGGACAGCGTTGCACCTGGGTTTGCGCCGGGCTGCCGGGTTGCCAGAGCAACCTTGAGAACAACCCACGCCTGGCCATCATGGGTAGCGCCTGGATTGCCGCCGGCGCAGGCAACTGTGTTCCTGCGGTTCTGTGCCGATCGGGAATCCCGAGGTCGCCACGATGCCTGCAGGAGACGTCGGAGGTTACGACGGCAGCGAGTGCGGTTTATCAGACGACAGACTCATCACAGACAAACCGCATTCGTGAACACACTCGCTCCCACCGTTCGCGTGGGATGTTGGCCAGGGCTCCGGTGTCAGATGCGGAACGTCCCCACCAAATGCTGCAGCCGCGCGGCCTGATGCTCCAGGTGGGTACAGGCGTCCAGCGTCGATTTCAGGTTGTCGACGCCTTCCTGGTTCAGGGTGTTGATTTCGGTGATATCGACGTTGATCGACTCGACCACCGCCGTCTGCTCCTCGGTCGCGGTCGCCACTGACTGGTTCATGCCGTCGATCTCGTCGATGCGGCGGGTCACGCTGTTGAGGCGTTCGCCTGCCTGATTGGCGATGGTCACGCTGCTTTCGCTCTGGCGCTGGCTTTCAGTCATGTTAGCCACGGCATCGCGCGCACCGACCTGCAGCTCTTCGATCATGCCCTGCACCTGCTGAGCGGAATCCTGGGTGCGGTGGGCCAGATTGCGTACTTCGTCAGCCACCACCGCGAAGCCACGCCCGGCCTCCCCGGCACGCGCCGCTTCAATGGCGGCGTTGAGTGCCAGCAGGTTGGTCTGCTGGGAAATGCCGGTGATCACTTCGAGGATCTGACCGATGTTGGCGGTTTTGTTATTCAGCGTTTCGATGTTCACGCACGACTCGCTGATCTTCTCCGATAACTGATTCATTGCCTTGATGGTCTGGGTGACCACGCCCTGCCCTTCGCTGGCCAGTTGCGTGGCTTCGCTGGAGTGCTGCGAGGCCAGCGCGGCGTTCTGAGCGATCTCCTGGGCGGCGGCGCCAAGCTGGTTGATCGCCGCGGCGACGCTGCTGGTGCGGCTGGCCTGTTGATCGGAGTTGCCCATGGACGAGTTCGAAGCGCCGACCACGCGGGCCGCCACCTCACCGAGCTGACCGGCAGTAGACGCAACTTCGCGGATCGAGCCATGAATACGCTCGACGAAACGGTTGAACGATTGCGCCAGGGCACCGAATTCATCCTGCGAGACGATCGACAGGCGCTTGGTCAGGTCACCCTCGCCGTCGGCGATGTCCTGCATCGCCCGGCCCATCTGATGCAGCGGCTGCATCAGCATGCGAATCAGCAGGCCCAGCAGCAACATGATGATAGCCACCGCGATCACCATCGCCGTGATGGCCGAAGAGCGGAATTCACTGAGCATCGAGTAGGCGGTGTCGCGGTCGAGCACCAGCGCCACGTACCAGTTGGCCGACGACAGACCTTCAACCTTGGTGAACGAGATGAACTGCGCCTTGCCGCCGGACTCGATTTCAAACACGCCAGGCGCGATTTTCGGCGCACCGTTGGGGTAGGCCTCGCTGACATTCTTGAGCAGCAATTTGCTGTCCGGGTGAATCAGGATCTTGCCGTCGGCGCTGACGATATAAGCGTAACCATGACCGCCGAAGTTCAGCGAGTTGATGGTCTTGCTGATGGCGTCCAGAGAGATGTCTGCCCCCGCGACACCGATCATCTGACCTTGCTGGCGGACCGGCGTGGCCAGGGTCACGATCAGCTTGCCCGACGAGGCTGCGATGTAGGGTTCGGTGACGATAATGCTTTGCGCCGCGTCGGCGGCCTTGTACCAGCCACGGGCGCGCGGATCGTAGTCAGCAGTGCGGTTACCGGCAGGCACCGAAAACATCACGCCGTCCTTGCCGCCGAAGTAACTGAGCTGGAAATTGTCCGGGTACACCGGCAGGCCGATGGTCCGTTGCAGGTTGGCCGGTGCAGGGCCGTCCGCGGCAATCTGCTGGGCCATCGAATAAAGCAGCTGAGTGCGGCTGTCGAGCCAGATCTGGATGTTTTGCGTGGTCAGACTTCCCAATTGTTGCAGTTCGGCATCGACATTGTTTTTCAAGGTTTGCCGCTGGCGATAATCGTTCACCAGGATGAAACAGGAGAAAGCAACAACAACTATCAGTGCAGCGGCCAACAGGATCTTTCTGCTGAAACCCAGACTTTTGATCATACGATTGTGTCCATAACCAGAAATGACAGCGACGGGAATGCGTGGCCGATCAGGCGCGCGCCGCGCTTTGTACGGGGTTAAGCGGAGAAAGGGAAGTCGCGGCCTGAAATATAATTCGGCCAATAACGCGCGGAGTTGAGACCGGTCGTCGAGGAAACTTGCCGGTCCGTTTTTCAACGGAGGAAAAGCATCTAAAGATACTCAGATATCCATCTAACGATGTTTAAGCGGGATCCAGGAACGATGACTGTTTTTAAGACCGCCAGTGGTCTGCCTATCACTCGTGACCCACTGTGGGAGCGAGCTTGCTCACGGAGGGGGACGGTACGTTCACAGCATCTCGAATGCTTGTAAGTCAGTCTTCGTGAGCAAGCTCGCTCCCACGGGTCATCTTCCACCCACCAACCCGCATTCAACATTGGCGGGCGAGCTGACATTACTTCGCAAACAACTGCCCGATATCCTTGAACGCCTTGAACTCCAGCGCGTTGCCACACGGGTCGAACAGGAACATCGTCGCCTGCTCGCCCACCTGGCCCTTGAAGCGCACATACGGCTCGATCACGAACTTCACGCCCTGGCCCTGCAAACGCTCGGCCAGTGCCTCCCATTCTTCCCAACCCAGTACCACGCCAAAGTGCGGCACCGGCACGTCATGGCCGTCCACCGCGTTGGTGCCTGCGTGGGCCTGGGAGTCGGTTTTGGGGTGTTCGTGAATCACCAGTTGGTGGCCGAAGAAGTTGAAGTCCACCCAGTGTTCGCTGGAACGGCCCTCCGGGAGATTGAACACGTTGGCGTAAAAATGCCGCGCGGCCATGAGGTCATAAACGGGAATGGCGAGGTGAAATGGCGAAAGCTTTGTGGGGGTAGCGGTCACGGTCGAGTTCCTCTTTGCGGGATGCGGTCATCTTTATCCATTGATTCATTGTTTGAAAGATCATAATTTTCGCGTCGAGCCACAATTATTTCGATCAGTGAGTTGCCATGATTCGCGAACTGAAAACCTTCATCACCGTCGAGCGACTCGGCACTTTCGTCGCCGCGGGCAATCAGGTCGGTCTGACCCAATCGGCGGTCAGCGCGCAGATCCGCAACCTGGAGAAAGCCCTCGGCACACCGCTGTTCGACCGCAGCGGTCGCAGCGCAACGCTCAATGCAGCCGGGAATCGGGCATTGCCGATGGCGCGGGAGATCGTCGAACTGTTCGAGCGCATGGCGACGCCGGCTGGCGACAGCGGTTACTTCGGCGAACTGTTGATCGGTGCCATCGCCACGGTACAGACCGGCTTGCTGCCCGCCGCGCTGGTGCAGTTGAATACTCAGGCGCCCACCGTCGAAGCCAAGGTGGTACCGGGGGTTTCGCAGACCCTGCTAAACAGCGTCGATGCCGGGGAGATCGATCTGGCGATCCTGATTCGACCGCCTTTCGCGCTGCCCAAGGAACTGCATCTGGAGGTCATCGAGCGCGAACCCTTCGTGCTGATCGCGCCGATTGATACCCAAGGCGAAGATCCCCTGCAACTGCTGCGCGACAATCGCTTCGTACGCTACGACCGCCATTCCTTCGGCGGGCGCCAGGTCACGCGCTTCTTGCGCGAGCAGAAGATCGAAACCCGGCCGGGCCTGGAGCTGGATGAAGTGGATGCCATCGTGCGCATGGTCGAAGCGGGACTGGGCGTGTCGCTGGTACCGCGGGCGGGCCTGTGGCTGGAACGGGCGACTAAGATCCGAATCATCGAGCTCGGCGCCCTCACCTTCCACCGTGAACTGGCCTTGGTGATGCGCCATGCCAATCGGCAGTTGCCGTTGCAGCGCTTGTTTCGTGAATGCCTGCATTTGCGCTGACGCGTTGCCTGAATTTGGGACAACACCCAGTGTCAGGCACAACTCGACATCTCTGTGGGAGTGCGCTTGCTCACGAGGACGATCTGTCAGCCCCAGTTGATGTGACAGATCCGCCGCAATCGTGAGCAAGCTCACTCCCACAGAGACCACGTTTAACAGCGGGCTTTGACATAGGTCATTGCGCCTCTGCCTTGCTCAAACCGACTGCAAATGACACCTGACCCATTCCGCACTCCGAGCAGCTCCAACTCCAACTCCAACGTCAACTCTGGCCGGCAACAGCGCCTGGGGTTTTTCGCAGCCAGCCGTTGCCTTCGGACAGCGATCCCGAAAGAAACACCCTGTCGGCAGGTTGCGATTGCCCGGCAACTCGGTCGGGGCCGAGACCTGCGCATCGTCCACCGCCACGCCCAGTCGTGGCACGGCCTCCAGCAGCAGCTGGGTATACGGATGCCGCGGCCTTTCGAGCACTTCGCTGGCGCTGCCCAGTTCGACGATCTGCCCCAGGTACATCACCGCCACCCGGTCAGCCATGTGCCGCACCACAGAGACGTTGTGCGAGATCAGGATGTAGGTCAGGTTGCGGCTGCGTTGCAACTCGGCCAGCAGATTGAGGATTTGCGCCTGTACAGAGATGTCCAGTGCCGAGGTCGGCTCGTCGAGCACGATGATGTCCGGGTCGCAAGAAAGTGCCCGGGCAATCGCAATGCGCTGACGCTGGCCGCCGGAAAACTGATGGGGGAAGCGCTCCATGTACTCGGTGCGAATCCCCACTTGTGATGCAACCCTGGCAGCGATCTCACGCATGTCGCGACGCGGCGCCGAACGTTGCACGAACAACGGTTCGGTGATCACTTTCCACACCGGCAGGCGCGGGTCTAGCGAGGACTGCGGGTCCTGAAACACGATCTGCACGTTGCTGCTGCGTTCCCGGGCGTTGTTATAGATCCAGTCGAGCGTGCCCGACGTCGGCTTGATCAAGCCCATCAACAACTGCGCAAGGGTGCTCTTGCCACAGCCGGATTCGCCGACCACGCCCAGGGTTTCTCCAGCGCGGACTTGCAGGTCGATGCCGTTCAGGGCGTGAGCCAGCGCTTTAGGCCGACCCAGCCAGTCCTTGCCCATCGGGTAATGTACCCGCACATCCTGCAGGCCTAGAATGGTCGGGCTTTTGCCATTGAGTGATGCGAGGGCTGCGCTGGTCATGACCGCGACTCCTGTACCGGTGAAGGGGCGTCTGGCGAGACCTCGCTCAACCAGCACGCGCTTTTGCGATCGGCCGAGGCGTCGATGATCTGCATGGGCGGGCGTTGCAAACATTTGGGCATGGCAAAGGCGCAGCGATCGCGAAAGGTGCAGCCTTCGGGCAGTGCCGACAGATTGGGCACCTGGCCGGGAATGGTTATCAGGTCCTGACCCGGCTCGACCTGCTCCGGCAGACCGCTGAGCAGACCCTGGGTGTAGGGATGGCGTGGATCGGCCATGACCTGCGCCGTCACGCCCTGCTCGACCACGGCCCCGGTGTACATCACGTAGACCCGATCACAGAACTGCGACACCAGCGCCATGTCGTGGGTGATCAGCAGAATCGCGGTGCCACGCTCGCGGGCCTTTTCCCGCAACAGCAGCAACACCTGGCGCTGTACGGTCACGTCCAGCGCCGTGGTCGGCTCATCGGCAATCAACAATTGTGGATCGCAGGAGAACGCCAGAGCGATCATCACCCGCTGACGCATGCCACCTGACAGCTCGAAGGGGTAGCTGTTCATCACCTGTTCGGGGTCGGCAATGTGCATGTCGCGCAGCAATGCGATGGCCTTCGTGCGGGCATCGGCCTTGCTCAGTTGCTGGTGATGGATGATCACGTCGAGCATCTGCCGGCCGATGCGCCGCGTCGGATTCAACGCCGTCATCGGCTCCTGAAAGATCATCGCGGCGTCGCGGCCACGGACCTTGAGCAGGTCTTTTTCCCTGGCCGTGAGCATGTCGCGGCCGAGGATACTCAAGCTGCCGCTTTTCACCTGATAGGCACGCTCGGGCAGCAGGCGCAGGCTGAGCATCGCGGTCACTGATTTGCCGGAGCCGGACTCGCCGATCACCGCGACGATCTCGCCCGGGTTGACGTGCAGCGACACACCGTTCAGCGCCTTGACCGTACTTTTGTAGGCCGGGAATTCGATGCTCAGGTTATCGATGCTCAACACCGCAGCGTCGCCGGGCAATACGTTATGCGCATGGGTCTGCATGATCATTTCCCCTGCTGCCGGGGGTCGAGCAGATCACGCACGCCGTCGCCCAAGAGGTTGAAACCAGTGGCGGTGATCAGAATCGCCACCCCCGGAAAGGTCGAATACCACCACTGATCAAGGATGTAGTTGCGTCCGGTAGCCACCATTGCGCCCCACTCCGCTGTCGGTTGCTGCGCGCCCAGACCGATGAAACCCAAAGCCGACGCCATGAGAATTGCGCTGCCGATGTCCAGGCTCAGTTGCACCAGCAGCGGCGGCATGGCGTTGCGCGCCACGTGCCACGACACCATGTGCCAGCGCCCGGCGCCGAAGGTTTCGGCGGCCTTGACGTAGCCCATTTGCCGGATGCTCAGCGCCTGCCCACGGGCCAGCCGCACGTAGAACGGAATGCGCACCAGGGTGATCGCCAACATCGCGTTGAACAGGCTCGGCCCCAGTGCAGCGGCCAACGCCATGATCAGCACCAGCGACGGCACCGACAGCATGATGTCCATCAGGCGCATGATCAGCCCGTCGAAGCGCCCACCGATGATCCCGGACATGCAGCCCAGCAAGCCTCCGGCGAAACACGAAGCAAAGGCCACGAACAGGCAGACACCGACCGACTGCCGGCTGCCGTACAGCACACGGCTGAACAGATCGCGGCCTACTTCGTCGGTGCCGAACCAGTGCCCGGCGGACGGTGCGGCGAGGCGCTGAGCGAGGTTCAAGGCATTCGGGTCGTGGGACGCCAGCCACGGTGCGAAGACCATTACCAGCAGCACCATCAAGGTGATCAACAAGCCGGCCATGGTCAGCGGGCTGCGGCGAACCTGGTGGGTCAGGTACGCCAGTTTGTCCTGCCAGCGCGAGGCTTTGGGCAGCGGTGCCGCCACGGGCGCAGTGATTGGGGGAGACATCTCAGTTGACCTCGCCGATGCGGGGGTCGATCAGGCGGTACAGCAGATCGATCGCCATGTTGAGCAGTACATAAATGAAGGACACCAGAATCGCGAAACCCATGACCGCCGGAAAATCCAGCGACTGGATCGACTTGACCACATAGGCGCCCATGCCCGGCCAGGCGAACACGGTTTCGGTCAGCACGGCGCCATACAGCAGATCACCGAGGGTCAGGCCCAGCACGGTCACTGAGGGGATCAGCGCATTGGGCAGCGCGTGGCGCAGGACCACCGCCCATTTCGAGAGACCATAGGCGCGCGCGGTGCGGATGTAGTCTTCGCCCAGTTGATCGAGCATCGCCGAGCGGATCTGCCGGGCCACGACGCCGAGGTTGACGAAGCCCAGGGTGATCGCCGGCAGAATCAGGTGTTGCGCGGCGTTGAAAAACAGCGCGGTATCACCGGCAATCAAAGTGTCGATCAGGTAAAAGCCGGTGACCATCGGCGGCGGCTCCAGCCCCTCGTCGAGGCGACCGCTGCCCGGCAGCCAGTTCAGGTGGCCATAGAACAGCACGATCAGCCCTAGTCCGAGCCAGAACGCCGGGGTGGAAATACCGGTCACCGCCAGGGTTCGCGCCACCTGATCGATGAAGCGGTTGTGGTAGACCGCCGACAGCACACCCAGCGGCACACCCACCAGAATCGACAGGGTCAGCGCTGCCAGCGCCAGTTCCAGGGTCGCCGGGAAGAACGCCTGCAGGTCCTCCAGCACCGGGCGATGGGTGCGGATCGACGTGCCGAGATCGCCGTGCAACAGGTCGAGCATGTAGCGACCGTATTGCTGATACAGCGGCAGATCCAGGCCCAACTGGTGGCGGATATTCTCGACAATCGCGTCGGTAGCGCGGTCGCCGGCAATCAGCCGCGCAGGGTCGCCCGGGATCAGGTGAGATATGGAAAAGGTAATCAATGAAACGCCAAACACCACCAGCAGCAGGCCGCCCAGGCGTTTACGCAGCATATTCAGGAAGGCCATCAGGCACCTCGGTCACGCATCAATCGACAACGCGAAACAGCTCGCGGACACAGCGTTGCAACGGCCCTGCGTCCGCTGCAGGGCCGATTGAACAACTACGACTTACTTGGTGATCGTGCCGACGTTGAACACTTGTTCCAACATCGGGTTGAACACGTAACCCTTGACCTTGTCGCTCATCGGTACGGTATAGGCCTTCTGGTACAGGTAGGCGTAGACGCTGTCGCCGAGCACGATCTTCTGTGCCTGCTGATACAGCTCGGTACGCCTGGCCATGTCGTTGGTGGTTGCCGACTCGCGGATCAGCTTGTCCACCGCCGGGTTGTCGTAGAACGAGCGGTTACCCGCCAAGCCTTTCAGCTTCGAGTCGAAGAAGAAGTTCATGAACATGTAGGGGTCGGCGAAGTCCGGGCTCCAGGAGCCGATGGCGACGTCGAAATCGCCGCTGCCCAGGCGCTCACGCATGCTGGCGTTGGCCAGTTTTTCCATCTTCAGGTTCACGCCCAACGATTGCAGACCGGCTTGCAGGGTCAGGCCGATCGGTTCCCAGTTCGGGTCCTTGTCGGAGTACATGAAGGTCAGGTCGCTGATCTTCGGCGAGACCTTGGCCAGATCGTCCCTGGCCTTGCCAAGGTCTTGCTTGAACGGCGGCAGCTTCTCGTCGTACGCCCACATGCCCTGGGGGATCGGCCCATTCAGCGGCTTGGCCTTGCCTTTGAGAATGCCATTGATGATGCCGTCGTAATCCAGTGATTCGACCACCGCGCGGCGTGCATCCGGGTTGTTCATCGGCGCCTTCTGGGTATTGAAGTACAGCAAGGTCACCCGCAGGGAGGGGTAATCGCCGACGACAACGCCGGACTTCTTGCCCAGCGCTTCGAGCTGGTCTTCGGGCATATCTTCGATGATGTCCAGATCACCGTGCTCCAGTTGCAGACGACGCACCGAGGCCTCACCGATGATCTTGACCACGACTTTCTTCAGCGTCGGTTTGGGGCCGGCGTAGTAGTTGTTCTGCTCCATGGTCAGGGCCTGGCCTTTCTGCCAGTTGATCAGCTTGAACGCGCCGGAACCTGCTGTGTGGTTCGACAGGTAGGCTTCGGCGCCTTCGGGTTTCTTCGCGACATCCGGGTTGATGATCGCCGCGCCGTTGTGCGCCAGGGTCGAGAGAAATGGCGCGTAAGGGGCCTTGAGGGTGAACTTGACGGTCAGCGGATCGACCACCGACACCGTCATGTCATCCGGGAATGCGCCGGACGGGCCTTGCTTGAGTTTCATCACGCGGTCGAATGAAAACTTCACCGCTTCAGCGTTGACCTCGGCGCCGTCATCGAACTTGTTGCCCGGTTTGAGCTTGAACTCCCACGTCAGGTTGTCCGCAGAGGTGGACCAACTGCTGGCCAGCTCGCCGGCGACTTCGGTGCTGCCTTTGCCGTTCTCTTCCTTGTAGGTCACCAGGCGCTGGTAAGCCGGATACGTCACGGTCCAGTCGTTGTTGTCGATGGTCACGGCCGGATCGAGGGTCTGCGGATCGGACGGTTTGCCGATCATCAGGGTGTCCTGGGCCACGGCCGCGCTGGCTGACTGCCAGGCACCCAGACCCATGGCGGTGCAGAGAACTGCCATCGCCAGCTTGCGGGGAGTCACGATTGATTTCATGCCGGTTCCTTGATCATTCGATGTATGGAAGTTCGTCAGGTTTTTTATTGAAGCTATACCGGGCAGTTAAAACTCGGAGCCTGGGGGCTCCGAAATGGCATGGCCTGCTCTGTTCAGATTTCTCTTCGGATCTCTGTTTCAGAGCCAGGTCGTTACCAGATTCAGCCGGGATTCATATTCGTCCCGGTCAGGCGTCACGGTTACAAGCGCGTTCGGTCAGCTTGCCGGCCGGATCGAACCATCGTCGATCAACGCGTATTGGTCGGCGTTGGGCAATTCGTAATGCCACCACTCGCTGTCGATGTAGGTGAATCCCCCAGCGAGCATGATCCCCAGCAGCAACAGCCGGTTGCGCTGTACCTCGGCTGGCAGGTCGGCGAAAAACGGGTGTGACTGCTCGCGCATGTCATCGAAGCCGGTGCCCATGTCCAGGGCCTTGCCGGCTGCGTCGATCAGGGTCAGGTCCACGGCTACGCCCCGGCTATGGTGCGAACCCAGACTCGGGTCGCGGACATACTCCGGATTGGGCAGCGCCTCCCACAGCAGGTATTGCGCATAGGGCGGGCGATAGGCATCGAAGATGCGCAGGCGCAGGCCGGCCTGACGTGCCAGGACGCTGGCCTTGCGCAGGCAAGCCTCGGCATCGCGATGCAACAGGCAACGCGGATCCTGGTAAATCGGCTTGCCGGCGAGGTTGTCGACCCCGGCGTAGATCAGATCGATTTCGACCTGCAACGCCTGAGCATCGACTTCGACGAGGGGGCTATTCACGTAAAACACTCCAGATCAGAAACACGTTCATCACGCGCAGGTTCTCTTACCGTCCGGGTCATTCGAACTGACCGAACAGTTGTTGTAGCTCACGGTTTTTCGCCAGGCGTTGATCGAGTCGATCACCATATTTCTCGGCCACTGCTGACACCATCAGATTGAACAGGCAGGTCAGCGGCGCCAGAGAATCCCAGAACTGGCCCACGTCAGCGTCCAGTTGCAAAAGATCGGTCGGAAAATCCCGCGCCCACGGGCAGTGAAAATCGGTGATGAAGGCCATGGCCAGCCCTTGCTGGTGGGCAACCTCGCAAAAGGTTCTCGCGACGGCTGAATAGGTACGGAAGTCGGCGATGACGGCGTAGGGATTTTCGAATTGGGAGTTCAGCGATTCAGCGTAGGTCCCGGACAGTCCATCGACGTAATAGACCTTGGGCCGGATGTATTCGAGGTGGGTGAAGAACGCATTGAGAATGCCGCGGGTGGTCTGGATACCGACGATGAACACCGCATCGGCGCTGTACAGGCGCTCGACAATGCGCGCGAAGGTTTCGCTGCGCGCCAGAGCGTAGACCCGCTGAATGGCTTCGAGCTCGCGGTTCATCGAACGTTCAAGTGCGTCGCCGTGGGTGCTCTGCTCGCGAAACGCGCCGAGACGATCGGTAATCACCCAAGGATTTGCGCCGTCGCCGCGCAGGCTCTGTTTAACGTCATCGATATTGCGATAGCCCAGCGAACGCAGAAAGCGCCCTACCGAAATACCGGTGGTATCGGTTTGTTGCGCAATGCTGTCGGCGGTCTCGAACGGCAGCTTCTGCGGGTTGGCCAGCAGATACCCGGCGATACGCTTGCCCGTCGGCGTCAGGTCGCTGAAGCGCTGTTCCAACGTATCGAGAAAAGGACGCTGTTCCATGGAAAATCCACTGTAAAGGCCTGTAGGCGCGAGCCAAAGAAATGTTATCAGGGAGTCATTTCGTAACATGATGTTATCAACATAACATCGGGATTCAAGCTGGCACAATGCTTTTTTTCAGCAGTTTTCGAGAGGGCAATAGCGTGATTCAGGATGGTGCGGGCAGGGGTGAAATGCACTTTTCGTGGGCGAAAAGAGTCGCAAAAAATCAATGCCGGTTGTACCTGCCGCCATATTGACACTCGGTCAATCTCACAACCCTGGGGGCACCTGTGGTAGTGAACTTGATCAAGACCTTGGAGCACCTGTGGGATGAGCTTGCTCAAGACCTTGCGGCACCTGTAGGAGTGAGCTTGCTCACGAAAGCGTTGTCTCAGCCAACGGAGATACAGCGGATGTGCCAACGTCCTCCTGAGCAAGCTCACTCCCACAGGTCATCAGTCGCGAGGTAGAGCGAGGCGCGGCCTTCTGAACGGGACGATGGCGCGCCCGCATTGGAATTACCGGAGATTGGTCTTCGCCAACTCCAGTATCTGATCCGCCTTGCCGCTCATCACCGCTTTCAAGGTAAACAGGCTGAAGCCCTTGGCCTGGGCCAGTTTGATCTTCGGAGGCAGACCCAGTTCCTGTTTCGCGGTGACCACATCCAGCACCACGGGCCCTGGATGTTCGAAAGCTTTTTTCAGCGCGTTAGGCAGGTCGGCGGACTCCTCCACGCGTATCCCGAGAATCCCTGCGCCGATGGCGATATTGGCGAAATTGGTGGCGTGGAAATCAGTGTCATGGGGCACATAGCCGCTGGCCTGCATTTCCATGGCAACGAAGCCCAGCGAGCTGTTGTTGAACACCACGATATTGATCGGCAGGTTGAGCTGGCGAATGCTCAGCAGGTCCCCCATCAGCATCGACAGGCCGCCATCACCACACAACGCCACTACCTGCCGCTGAGGGAACGCCGCTTTCGCGCCAAGGGCCTGAGGCATGGCGTTGGCCATCGAACCGTGGTTGAACGAACCCAGCAGCGAGCGCTGGCCGTTCATGGTCAGGTAACGCGCGGCCCACAGAGTTGGCGTGCCGACGTCGACGGTGAAGATCGTGTCCGGATCAGCGTAGGCGTCGACCATGCGCGTCAGGTATTGCGGATGGATCGGCTCGCCCTGGGCCGACGGCGTGGCCAGCTCGTCGAGTTCTTCGCGGGCCTTGGCGTAGTGGTCCAGTGCCTTGTCGAGGAATTTGCGATCGGTGTGCGCCTTGATCCTCGGCAGCAGCGCGACGACGGTTTCGGCGATCCCGCCTTCCAGGCCCAGCGTCAGCGGCACGCGCCGGCCGAGGGCTGCGGGGTCGATGTCGATCTGAACGATATTGGCTTTTTCAGGGTAGAAATTACGGTACGGGAAGCTGCTGCCGAGGATCACCAGGGTGTCGCAGGACATCATCGCGTGATAGCCGGAGCTGAAACCGATTAGCCCGGTCATGCCCACGTCGAAGGGGTTGGCGTATTCGATGTACTGTTTGCCGCGCAGCGCGTGAACCACCGGCGCAGAGAGCTTTTCCGCCAGCGCCACGACTTGATCATGAGCCTCGGCACAGCCCGCGCCTGCCAGAATGGTCACGGCCTTGGATTTATCGAGAATTTCTACCAGACGCTCCAGGTCCTTCTCCGCCGGGATCACCCGCGCAGGGCCGACATCGACCCAGGCTGGCTTGATGTCCGGGGCCGGCTGCAAGGCAACGTCGCCCGGAATCACGATCACTGCCACGCCCCCCTCACTGATCGCGGCACGCATGGCTCGCTCCAGCACCCGCGGGAATTGCTCAGGGCTGCTGACCGCTTCGACGAAGTGGCTGCACTCCTTGAACAGCTCGGTCGGGTGGGTTTCCTGAAAGTAATTGAGGCCGATTTCAGAGGACGGAATCTGTGCGGCAATGGCCAATACCGGAACGCGGCTGCGATGACAGTCGTACAGGCCGTTGATCAGGTGCAGATTGCCGGGGCCACAGCTACCCGCGCAGACCGCGAGCTTGCCGGTGGCGGCGGCCTCGGCACCGGCGGCAAACGCGGCCACTTCCTCGTGGCGGGTGTGCATCCACTTGATTTTGCCCAGGCGTTCGAGGCTGTCGGTCAGACCATTCAGGCTATCGCCGCTGACCCCCCAGATTTTCGAGACGCCGGCTGCAGCGAGGGTTTGCGCGAGGTAGTCGGCGATGGTTCTGCTGGACATGGGGCAGGTTCCTTGTCGAGTCGAAGGGGCCGCACGAAGCCAAAGGCTGCATCGTGCGTCGTTTCAAATCGACCCGTAGCGCTGGTCACAGTTCAGTGCTTGTCAGGATGTGCTATCGCTGGCCCAGCGCAAATGGATTGCCTGGCGCAGAACCCGTGGGAGTGAGCTTGCTCACGAAGGGCCCAGTACATCCGCATCAACTGCAGCGCCCGGGACTCAGCTTTCGCGAGCAAGCTCATTCCCTCGGGCAACTGTGCCTGCCTGGCACCGCCGCACTCAAACCGGCGGCTGCACCACGGCCTTGCTCGGCGCGGCGATCTGCACTTTGGGGTTGGCCGGCGTGGCATTCGGCGTGGCGTATTGCTGTTTGAGATGGCCGTCCTGATCCAGCAGCCAGGCGTCGAGGATCTGCCGGACCACCGGACCCGCCACACGACCGCCCGCCTCGCCGTTCTCGATCATCACTGCCACCGCGATTTTCGGATTGGCAGCCGGTGCGAAACCGACGAACAAGGCGTTGTCGCGGTGCCGTTCAAGCGTCTTGTCGCGGTTGTAGCGCTCGCCCTGCTTGATCGCCACCACCTGCGCCGTACCACTTTTCCCGGCGATTCGGTATTGCGCACCCTGGGCCGCGGCGCGGGCGATACCGCGCGGGTCGTGCATCACCGACTGCATGCCATTGTTGACCTGATCCCACTCTCGGGAATCACGCAGCACGATATTGGGCATCGGATGCTCGTCCACTGGCGGCACGCCGCCAATTTCCTTGGCCAGATGCGGGCGGTTCCACACGCCCCTGTTGGCGATCAGCGTGGTGGCCTGGGCCAGTTGCAGCGGCGTGACCTGCATGTAGCCCTGACCGATCCCGAGGATCACCGTCTCGCCGGGGAACCACGCCTGGCGCCGCGTGATGCGCTTCCACTCCTTCGACGGCATCAGCCCCGCAGACTCCTCGAACATGTCCAGTGAGACCTTCTGACCGATGCCGAACATGGTCAGGTAATCGTGCAGGCGGTCGATGCCCAACTTGTGCGCCAGGTCATAGAAGTAGGTGTCGTTGGAACGCATGATCGCCGCGTTCAGGTCCACCCAGCCGTCGCCGCTGTGGTTCCAGTTACGGTATTTGTGATCGAAGTCCGGCAGCTGGAAGTAGCCCGGATCGAAGACCCGGGTCGACGGCGTGATGACCCCGCTGTCCAGCCCGGCGATGGCCACTTCAGGCTTGATGGTCGAGCCCGGCGCATACAGGCCGCGCAGCACGCGGTTGAACAGCGGCCGGTCGACCGAATCACGCAAGGCCGAATACTCCTTGAAGCTGATGCCGGTGACGAACAGGTTCGGGTCGAAGCTCGGCTTGCTGACCATCGCCAGCACTTCGCCGGTGGCCGGATCGATCGCCACCACCGAGCCGCGGCGGTCGCCCAGCGCTTCTTCGGCGGCTTCCTGCAGTTTGATGTCCAGGCTCAGGGTAATGCTTTTCCCGGCCACCGGATCGTGATGATTGAGAACTCGCAGCACGCGGCCCTGGGCGTTGGTCTCGACTTCTTCGTAACCGACATGGCCGTGCAGTTCGTTTTCGTAGAAACGTTCGATGCCGGTCTTGCCGATGGACTGAGTGCCGCGATACTCCACCTGATCCAGCTGGGTGGCTTCTTTTTCGTTGATCCGCCCGACATAGCCGATCGAATGCGCGAAATGCTCAGCCAAGGGGTAGTGGCGAACGAACTGCGCCTCGACATCCAGACCCGGCAGGCGGAATTGATTGACAGCAAGCAGAGCGATCTGCTCTTCGGTCAGCTCATAAAGAAGGGTGACCGGCACGAAGCGGTGCGGCGAGTTCTTCATCGCCTTGTCGAAGACGATGCGGTCTTCGTCGGGCAGGTTGAGGATCTGCATCAGGGTGTCGATCACCGCGTGCCAGTCCCCTGCCCGCTCGCGGGTCATGGTCAGGTTGAAGCTGGGACGGTTGTCGGCGAGGATCACGCCGTTGCGGTCATAGATCAGCCCGCGTTCCGGCGGAATCGGCAAGACGTGGACGCGGTTGTTTTCGGAGATGGTCGAGTGATAGGCGAACTCGGTGACCTGCAGGAAATACATCCGGCAAACCAACGCAATGCTGAGGGCAACGACCAGGAGCGCACAGGCGATCAACCGTTTGTTGACCAGCCGGGTCTCCTTCTCATGGTCCTTTAACGGTATGGGATCAGGCATTTCTACAGCTACTCGGTGAAGATGTGAACGGCACACACTGCGTCCGCGGGAGGGGGTCAGGACGCAAATGGCGTGCACCATACCAAGAAGCGCCCTGCTTCATGGACCGTTCTTCATGAAAATCCTGTCATCTTCGAATAAAACGTCGAGGGGTGCCCTAACAGCGGCACCACTCGGTATGCAGTTCGAAGAGCATTTTGTTACAGAAAACCTTTTAATGGTCAGATAGCCACCAGCGCAGGTATTGCGCTTTGGAATCGATGCAGATCTGCACTGTCGTGCAGATTCAATACACGCCCTGCCATGAAACGCCTTCACCACAACCGCCCTAGCGATACAGCACGCTTGTGAACCCGGGCTGTCGATTAACAAGTATTACCCCGTCAGAAAAACATTGTTACGGTTTTCGCAACAGTCATTTACCAAAATGACTGGATGCAATAGTCAGTAACACATCTATGATTGCTCTTGGCGTGAAAAAGATGACCAGCGGTCATGGTAGCTCCCCGCCTAGCGTGCGCCTTTCGCATGCTGGCTTGCCAGAGACCTGATGTCACACCCGCGCCGCAGGAATGCCCGCTCGACACCTCGCCTGTCGAGCCAACCCGTGAGACACACTTACGACCCCGCCTGTTCGCGGACCATGCTCGTGCTGGCCCCTTGAACAGTCGCGTTCGCAGGAGCCTTGAATGACAGAGAAATCCAAAGGCCTGACCCGCCGCCAGTTGCTGAAGTCCTCGGCAACCACGCTGGCCGTCGGTGCTGCCGCCACGGCCAAGGCCGCTACCGTTGTCGGGGTTCCCGCGTGGGTGCCTTTCGACCATAACGGTCCGATGCACTACGACACCCCCGGCTGGCAATTTTTCACTGCCGCCGAGGCCAGCGCGGTGGAAGCCATCGTCGCCCGGCTGATCCCCGCCGACGACCTGAGCGTCAGCGGCAAGGACGCCGGTTGCGCGGTGTTCATCGACCGTCAGTTGGCCGGCGAATACGGCACCTTCAGCCGCCTTTACATGCAGGGTCCTTTCGAGAAAGGCACGCCGATGCAAGGCGATCAGTCGGAGCTGGTGCCACGCCAGCGCTATCGCCTGGGCCTGGCCGGGCTTGAAGGTTATTGCCAGAAGCAGTACCAGAAGAGCTTCAGCGCCCTGGCGCCCGAAGAACAGGACAAGGTGCTGACCGGCCTGGATAAAGGCGAGATCGCCCTCGACGGCATCGACGCCAAACTGTTTTTCCAGCAAGTGCTGGGCAATACCATGGAAGGCTTCTTTGCCGACCCGGTCTATGGCGGCAACCGCGACATGGTGTCGTGGAAAATGATCGGCTTCCCCGGTGCCCGGTACGACTACCGCGAGTATATCGGTCTGCATAACCAGAAGCTGAACCTGGTGCCGCTCTCCATTTCCGGCAGCTCCGCCTGGACCAAGAAGGGTTAATTCGACATGGCAAAAAAATTACCTTCCACGGATGTCGTGGTTGTCGGGCTCGGCTGGGCCGGATCCATCATCGCCAACGAATTGGCCGATGAAGGACTGAAGATTATTGGTTTCGAACGCGGCCCCTGGCGCGATACCGCCGCAGACTTCAACGTTGCATCGGCGGCCGACGAACTGCGCTACAACCGTCGTCAGGACCTGATGCTGCGCACGCGGCAAAACACCACGACCATTCGCAACAGCGTCACCGAGACAGCGCTACCAATGCGCAGCTGGGGTTCTTTTCACCCCGGCAACGGCACCGGCGGCGCGGGCAACCACTGGGCGGGCATCACCTTCCGCTTCCAGCCTCATGAATTCCGTCTGCACAGCTACCTGACCGAACGCTACGGCAAGGAACTGTCACCGGAACTGACGCTGCAGGATTGGGGCACCGACTGGGAAGAAATGGAGCCGTTCTACACCAAGTTCGACCGCCTGGCCGGCGTTTCGGGCAAAGCCGGCAACATCAAGGGGGTGATCCAGGAAGGCGGCAACACCTTCGAAGGCGCGCGTTCCGAGGAATACCCCAACCCGCCGACCGAGCAAACCTACGCTCCGGTGCTGTTCGCCGAAGCCGCTAAGAATCTTGGCTACAAGCCGTTCCCGGTGCCGTCGGCGCTGGTCTCGCGGCCCTACGTCAACTCCCTGGGCGTGGCCATGGGCCCGTGCACCTATTGCGGGTTCTGCACCAACTACGGTTGCGCCAACTACTCCAAGGCCAGCGCCATCACCACCGTTCTACCGGTGCTGATCCGCAAACCGAACTTCACCGCCATGACCAACTGCGAAGTCCTGCGCGTGACCATGGACAGCAGTGGCAAACGCGCCACCGGCATCGTCTACATGGATTCCAACGGCGAAGAATGGGAACAGCCCGCCGACCTGGTGGTGATCAGCGCCTTCATCTTCGAAAACGTGCGCCTGATGCTGCTGTCCGGTGTCGGCCAGCCGTATGACCCGGTCACCAACACCGGCACCACCGGCCGCAATTACGCCTACCAAACCGCCAACAGCGTGCGGATGTTCTTCGATGACAAGAACTTCAACCCATTCATTGGCGGTGGTGCCATCGGCATGGGCATCGACGAGTTCAACAACGACAACTTCGACCACTCGGGTCTGGGTTTCGTTGGCGGCGGCAGCACCCGGGTAACGCCCATCGGCGCCGCGCCCATCGACTCGCGCCCTCTCCCACCCGGCGCGCCCGCCTGGGGATCGGAGTGGAAGAAGGCCACGGTCAAGAACTACGCCAGCACCATGTCCATCGGCTGTGAGGCGAGCAGTTACGCGACCCGCACCAACTACTTGTCCCTGGACCCGACCTACAAGGATCCGCACGGCCGTCCGCTGCTGCGCATTACCTTCGACTTCCCGGAGAACGATCGCAAGATGGCCGCGTACGTCACCGGTAAGGTCGGTGAAATCGCCAAGAGCATGAACCCGCGGCAGATGGTGCCCAGCGCCCAGACCGGCCACTGGAACAGCTCGCCGTATCAGTCCTCGCATATCGTTGGTGGCTTCATCATGGGCGCCGATCCGAAGAACAGTTCGGTCAACAAATACCTGCAGGTGTGGGGTGTGCCGAACCTGTTCGTGGTGGGCTCATCGGCGTTCCCGCAGAACCCCGGCTACAACCCGACCGGCACCGTGGCGGCGCTGGCATTCAAGGCGGCGGATGCCATCCGTACCCGCTACCTCAAGCGTCCAGGGGAGATGATCAGCGTATGAAGACTCTTCTGACTGTTTGTGCGGGTGTTATCGGGCTGTCCGTGTCGATGGCGCATGCTGCGACCGGCGCCGATTCCTACAATCTGGTGGAAAAAGGTCGTTACCTGACCACCGTCGGCGACTGTACGGCGTGTCACACCTTGCCGGGTAAACCGCTGTTTTCCGGTGGCGTGGTGCTCGATACGCCGTTTGGCAAGCTGCTTGGCGCCAACATCACCCCTGACCCGGTCAATGGCATCGGTCGCTGGACGTTCGAAGACTTCCAGAACGCCATGTCCAAGGGCCACGGTCTGGACGGCAAACGCCTGTACGGCGCGATGCCGTTCACCGCGTACACCAAGGTGCTGCGCGAGGACAACCTGGCCATTTTCGCCTACCTGAAAACCGTCGAGCCGGTGGACACCAAGGTCGAAACCAACCAGCTGCCCTTCCCGTTCAACGTGCGTACCAGCCTGATCGGCTGGAACCTGCTCAACTTCAAGGAAGGCGAATTCAAGGCCGATCCGCAGAAGTCCGAGCAATGGAACCGCGGCGCGTACCTGGTCGAAGGCCTCGGCCATTGCGGCACCTGTCACACGCCGAAGAACCTGACCGGGGGTGACAAGAGCGATCAGTTCCTGATGGGCGCCAACCTGCAGAACTGGGTCGCGCCGAACATCACCTCCACCGGCCATGACGGCCTTGGGGCGTGGAACGAGGACGACATCGTCAAGTACCTGAAGACCGGCGCCAACCGCTTCGACATCGCCTCGGGGCCAATGGCCGAAGAGGTCGAGCATTCGTCGCAGCACTGGAACGACCAGGACCTGATGGCCGTTGCGGTCTATCTGAAAGACGGCGCCAAGCCGGTAGACGCGGCCAAGCCGGTCGCGGCCACCGATGCGTCGATGGTGGCAGGCAAGGCGATCTATGCCGACCGTTGCTCGGCGTGTCATACGCCAACCGGTGAAGGCGCAGCCAACCTCTTCCCGAAACTGGCCAAGGCCCCGCTGATCAACAGCAACGACCCGTCGTCGCTGATTCGCGTGGTGTTGTCAGGCAGTCGTGCGGGCGCCACCGACGCAGCGCCGACCGCCCCGGCCATGCCAGCATTCGGCTGGAACCTGTCGGATGACAACGTCGCTGACGTCTTGACCTACGTGCGCAATACATGGGGTAACGCCGCGCCTGCGGTGTCCAGCGCCGACGTGAAAGACGTGCGTGAGGCGTTAACGCCGAAGTAATCGCCGCCCGTTGAAAAAATGCCCGGCCCCAGTAATGGGGTCGGGCATTTTTTATGGGCTGGCACTCTGCAGCAGCAGGGCTTGCCAGCGGTGGCGCCCCTGGATCGAGTCCGCAGTCAGATGCAACCGCCCCGCCGCCTT
Source organism: Pseudomonas bohemica (assembly GCF_002934685.1). GTDB lineage: Bacteria > Pseudomonadota > Gammaproteobacteria > Pseudomonadales > Pseudomonadaceae > Aquipseudomonas > Aquipseudomonas bohemica. The sequence goes on along the minus strand of NZ_NKHL01000085.1, from coordinate 11,483 downwards.
CGCAGTCTTCTGCTATCACTGATGCTCAAACACCCATCACGCAGAGGCCACGCTCATGCCGCACTTGCTCTATATCGAAAGCTCGCCCCGCAAACAACGCTCCGCTTCCATCGAAGTCGCCAAAGCGTTCATCGATGCCTGGCAGGCTCAGCACACCATCGCCACGGTGGACACGCTGGACGTGTGGAATGAACCCCTACCGGAATTCGACGGCGCCGTACTGGAGGCCAAATACGCCGGGATTCAGGGTGTCGAACGCACGCCGGAGCAGAAAGAAGCCTGGGCGCAGATCCGCGAACTGGCGCAACGCTTCATCAAGGCCGACATCATTCTGTTCGGCGTGCCGATGTGGAATTTCGGCATCCCCTACAAGCTCAAGCACCTGATCGATGTGGTCAGCCAGAAAGACCTGTTGTTCAGCTTCGATGAGCGCGGCCTGAACGGCTTGCTCGATGGGCGCAAGGTGGTGGTCGTCGCTGCCCGCGGCGCACCGCTGGACCGCGCCGAGCACCAGGTTGCCTACCTGACGACGTGGAGTGAAATGGTCGGCATCGATGAGCAATTCAACATCATCATCGAGAAGACCCTGCTTGGCCCCGACGTCGATGCCGAGTCGCGCAAGGCGGCGACGCTGGCCGCCGTCGAGCTTGCCGCCACGCTATGACTGGTCGAGGGTTTCGGGCATTCGAGCTTGGCGCGCCTCGAGGATTCGCGCCAGGTTCTGCTCGATCCAAGTGGTCAAGCCGTCGACCTGCAGGGCCACCTCCCGGCCCATGGGCGTGAGGGTGTATTCGACATGGGGCGGCACCACGGGTAACGCCTTGCGGTCGACGAAACCGTCCTGCTCCAGGCTCTGTAGGGTTTGCGACAACATCTTCTCGCTGACCCCGCCAATCTTGCGCCGTAACTCGCTGAAACGGTGCATCCCGCCCAGCAGCACCACCAGCACCAGCACGCCCCACCGGCTACAGACGTGATTGAGAATCTCGCGAGAGGGGCAATCCCGCGCCAGAACTTCACCCAGGCGGATGCGTTCGAGCAGCGAGACGTTCTCTGCGGAGGGGGTAACAATATCGCTCATGACACTTACCTTTTTGTACGTACTTACGAAAGGTTAGCATGCCCTCTATGCTGAGCACACATTCACTACCACTGAGGAACATCATCATGATCGTTATCACCGGTGCATCGGGTCAGCTCGGCCGTCTGGTCATCGAGCAACTGCTGGAAAAGGTCCCCGCTTCGCAAATCGTCGCTGCCGTGCGCAGCCCTGAAAAAGCCAGGGATCTGGCGGCCCTCGGCGTGCAGGTTCGCAAGGCTGATTATGCGCAACCCAATACCCTGGAAAGTGCCTTCGTCGGCGCGGAAAAGATTCTGCTGATCTCCTCCAGTGAAGTCGGCCAGCGCGTGGCACAGCATAAGGCAGTGATTGACGCCGCCAGGCATGAAGGCGTCAAGCTGCTGGGCTACACCAGCGTGCTGCATGCCGACACGTCGTTGTTGGGACTGGCCGAAGAACATCGCCAGACCGAAGAAGCACTCAAGGCGTCCGGCCTGCCTTCAGTGGTACTGCGCAACGGTTGGTATCACGAAAACTACACGGCCGGCATTGCTGGCGACCTTGCCCACGGCGCGCACTTTGGCAGCGCCGGTGACGGACGAATCAGTTCCGCCGCCCGTGCCGATTACGCTGCGGCCGCCGTCGCAGTGCTGACGGCCAGCGCGCCTCAGGCGGGCAAGGTATACGAGCTGGCCGGCGACACTTCCTATACCCTCAGTGAATTTGCGGCGGAAGTTTCGCGTCAGGCCGGCAAAACCGTGACCTACACCGATTTACCTGAGGCACAGTACAAGGCCGCGCTGTTGCAAGCCGGGTTACCCGAGTTCGTCGCCGAACTCTTGGCCAACTCCGATGCAGCAGCAGCCAAGGGCGCGCTGTTCGATGACGGGCGGCAGCTGAGCACCTTGATCGCCAGGGCGACGACGCCGTTGGCGACGAACGTCACCAGTGTTTTGCAGTCCTGACCGTGCCCTGTCGCAGCACGGTTTGCCGGCGGTAGCGGTGAGACTATCATCGCCGGCAAGCCGTCCTGCTACAGGCGTATCCGCGTTGCAGCCGCCGCTGTTCGCCGCAAAACAACTGAATGATCGGCTCGAATCACGGTCGGAGCTTATGGACAGCGCATTAAGCACTGGATAAGGAGCTTCGAATGAACAGCAAATCGCTCATCGCAGGTCTGGCGATTCTGAGCTGCGTTTCGCTCAGCAGTTTCGCCGTACGCGCCGACGACGCACCAGCGCAGACCGTTCAACCCTCCAAAGACAACAAAGACGATCTGGAAAAAGGCTCGCGCGTGCCTGAAAAATTCCAGCGCAAAGGTGAAGCGATCCACAACTGGAAGGCCAAAGGCCTGCACGAACCGGCCAAGGAAAGCCAGTGGGTACAGATCAACGACAAATATGTGCAAGTGCAAACCACCAACGGTCAGATCACCGACATTGTCCCGGTGAAGAAAGCCCCGGTGAAAAAATAACGCTGCCCACAGACAGCGAAACGGCCCTGGAAGCGGGCTGACCGAAGGAAAAGCAGAAGGAGTTGATGATGATGAACCTGAAAACATTGATGGCCTGTGCGGCCGTGATGACCTGCCTGGCCGGCACCAGCCTGGGTGTCCAGGCAGCCGAGGCGACCTCCAGCAAAACCGTTCAGGCGGAGACGACCAACAAACACTTCAAGGTGGGTGACACCGCGCCCGACCTCTACAAGCAGGAACGCGTCGGCATCAAGGACTGGCAGAAAAAGGGCCTGACGGCGCCAAAGGAAAACACCCAGTGGGTGCAGATCAGTGACAAATACGCGCTGGTGGAGATCGACAACGGCAAGATTCTCGACATCGCACCCGCCAGGAAATAACCGCAGCGCACCTCTTCAGTGCCCGACATCGCTCGGGCACTCATCCCCCTCCTGCTCCTCCATCAGCCCGGCCGCTCTGGAACGGGGCTGACACAGACCCTGGCAACGATAAAAAATCCACGCTCGATGACGAGAAAGGTTGGACGCTAACGATTTCCGACTTTAATCTTGGCCGCTTGTTTCAAGGTGTATCCTTACACGCCTATCGTCAGCGCTTCCGCTTCAAAAAGCCAAGGCCGAGGTCCGATGTCTTCCGTTTTGAATGTCCTGTTGCCAATCTTCGCCTTGATCCTGGTCGGGTATCTGTGTCGTCGCACCAATCGCCTGGGCCCTACCGCCGCGTCGGAGATCAACCGTATGGTGGTCTGGCTCTGTTTGCCGGCGCTGTTATTCACCGCGACGGCGACCGCCACCTGGGCGCAGATCTGGCACCCCGGCTTCGTGCTGGTGTTCACCCTTTCGACGATGGTGATGTTCGTCGTCACCTTGCTGCTGCGGCGCAAGAAGGCCGGGCATTTCGCCGATGCCAGCATCGATGCCTTAAGTGCTTCTTACGCCAACACCGGGTATATCGGCATTCCGCTGTGCGTGATGGTGCTGGGCCAGAGTGGCCTGGAGCCCGCGCTGATCGCTTCGCTGCTGGTGGTGTGCGTGCTGTTCGGCATTGCACTGGTGTGCATCGAAATCGGCTTGCAGAGCGAAGCCCATGTGCACCGCATCGTGATCAAGGTGCTGGGGGCGCTGGCGAAGAACCCGCTGGTGGTGTCGCCGATTCTCGGGGCGTGCTGGGCGTCAACCGGGATGCCGCTGCCGGGCGCCCTGGACAAGTTCCTGAATCTGTTGGGCGCTGCGACCACGCCGTGTGCGCTGATTTCCCTGGGTTTGTTCCTGGCCCAGAAACAACAAGGCCCACGCCACGGCACCAGCCTGTTGGTGTTGATCAAACTGATCGCCCACCCGCTGCTGACCTGGTTTCTGGCCTTCAAGGTGTTTCACCTGCCGCCGCTGTGGGCCAACTCCGCCTTACTGCTCAGTGCACTGCCCACTGGCACCGGGCCGTTCATGCTCGCCGAATACTACAAGCGTGAGGCCTCTGTGGTGTCCAGCACCATCCTGATTTCGACCCTGGGATCGCTGGTGACGTTGTCGCTGTGCATTTATTACATCAACGGGTGAATCAATATCAGGTGAAGCTAACGCCCTGCAGGAGGCGCTGGCTCGCGATAGCGCACGTCCAGTGACTACCGCGCCCGCTGAACGGGAGTTACCGCGGGCCAGCGCGCTCCTACAAATCATGCGCGATCAGACAAACATCCCACCCGATGCCTCGATGCGCTGTGCGGTAATCCAGCCGCCGCCCTCGCCCAGCAACATCGAAACCGCCGCGCCGATATCATCCGGCAGACCGGCGCGCCCAAGGGCCGTATTGGACGAAATCCAGGCATTCACCTCTGGATTGTCACGCACGGTACCACCACCAAAGTCAGTCTCGATCGCACCGGGAGCCAGTGAATTCACGGTGATGTCACGCGGCCCCAGTTCATTGGCAAGGTAGCGAGTCCAGACCTCTATAGCCCCTTTCATCGAAGCATAAGCGGCATAGCCGACCGGCGAGAAACGCGCCAGACCGGAAGAGATATTGACGATCCGTCCGCCGTTGGCAATCAGCGGCAACAGTTTCTGCGTCAGAAAAAACGGCCCCTTGAAATGCACGTTCATCAGCTGATCGAACTGAGCCTCGGTGGTCTCGGCGCAGCTGGCGTACAAGCCGATGCCGGCATTGTTCACCAGAAAATCGAAGCGCTCGGCCTTGAAATAGGCCCTGAGCAAAGCCGACACCTGGGTCGCGAAGTTCTCGAAAAGGCTGCTGTCATCGACGTCCAGTTGCAGCATTTTTGCCTTGCCGCCCAGCGCTTCGATTTCCTCTACCACGCTCCGCGCTTCCTGATCACGGCTGTGATACGTGCCGATGATATCGACGCCCTGGCGTGCCAGATGCAGCGCGGTGCTCTTGCCCAAGCCACGGCTGGCGCCGGTAATGATCGCGATTTTGTTACCCATGATTGCTACCTCCAGTGGCTGTATTCAGTCAGTGAGCAGCACTGTATTGTTCGCCATGCTTCCCGATAAACCCGCCTGTCTCGATATGACTGATCGACATCGGCGAACAATGGATCTAACACCATGAATAAACTCGATCTGCTCAAGACCTTCGTCCGGGTCGCGGAGCTTTCCAGCTTCACCCTTGCCAGCGATGCGTTGGGGCTGCCGCGCTCCAGTGTGTCCGAGCAGATTCGCGCCCTTGAGCAGTTGCTCGGCACCCGTCTGCTGCAGCGCACCACGCGCAAGGTCCAGACCACCCCGGACGGCCAGGCGCTGTACGAACGCAGCAAGGATCTGCTGGCGCAAATGGATGAACTGGAAAGCCTGTTTCGGCAGGACAATGCCGTGCTCAGCGGGCGCCTGCGGGTCGACATGCCGACGGCTGTCGCGCGCAGGCTGGTGATGCCACGGGTGAGTGATTTCATTGATCGGCATCCGCTGATCGAACTGGAAATCAGCAGCACCGACCGTCGGGTCGATCTGGTGCGCGAAGGTTTCGACTGCGTCATGCGCGTCGGCGAGTTGCCGGACACCACGCTGGTCGCGCGCAAGGTCGGCAACTTCCGCATGATCAATTGTGTAAGCGTCGATTACGCCGAGCGCTTCGGCGTGCCACAGACCCTGGAAGACCTGCAGCAGCACCGGCTCATCAACTATGTCTCGGCCTTTGGCGCAAGCCACCCCACGTTCGAATATCACCGCGACGGCAAGGACCATCAGGTGCCGATGCCCAGCAGCATCACGGTCAATTACATCGAAGCCTACGAGGCCGCTTGCCTCGGCGGCCTGGGTATCGTGCAGATACCGCGCCTGTCCAACGTCTATCACCTGCGTCGCGGCGAACTGGTGGAAATCCTCCCCGACTACCAGCCTGCACCGATGCCGGTTTCATTGCTCTATGCCCATCGTCGGCACCTGCCACAGCGCTGCCGGGTGTTCATGGACTGGCTGGAAAACCTGTTGCTCGAATACGGCGTGACTGCCTGATTCCCTGCCGCTGAAAAATATGTGTGAAGGCCTGTAACCGTTTTTGGATCTGCAGCGAGCTACTTCTCGGTTCTGATGCACAGCGTGTGCTGACACGCAGATCCCGGGGCCCATGATCGGCAGGTTGGCGTAGACACAAAATGGCACGACATCACACTCGCGCTCATTTCTACCTCGAACTAACGTTCGGACCTGTCGCACGGCGTGACCTCACGCAGGTGCTGCAAACATCCTCAATCAGGTAACTGGAGATCCACATGAACAACCTCAAACTCGCCGCCGTCGCTCTGGCCTTCGCTTCCATCGCCACCGGGGTCAACGCAGCTGAAACAGGTTCGGCCCCGGCCATGGAAAAATGCTACGGCGTGTCCATGGCCGGCAAGAACGACTGCAAGGCCGGCGCTGGGACCACCTGTGCAGGCACCTCGAAAACCGACTATCAGGGCGACGCCTGGAAGAATGTCCCGGCGGGCACCTGCACCTCCATCAAGACGCCGCACGGCACCGGCTCGCTGACCCCGATGTAACCGGTCACACGCGAAAAGCTGAACGGTAAAACACATTGCAAGGGCAGGCGTCGATCATGAACACATCACTCACACTGGGTGCCGGACTGGGCCTCAAGGCCGATCACTACGAGGCGGCGTATGACTGCGCCGCTCGGGGTCTCTGGTTCGAAGTCCATCCGGAAAACTACATGATCGACGGCGGCCCTCGCCTGGCGTGGCTGGAGACGATCGGCAGTCGCCATCCGCTTTCGTTGCACGGTGTTTCCCTGTCCCTGGCGGCAGATTGCGCGCCCGACAGCGAACACCTCAAGCGGCTCAAGGCCCTCGCCGAACGGGTTCAGCCAGCCCTCATTTCCGAGCACCTCGCCTGGTCCACCTGGCGGGGGCAATACCACGCCGATCTGCTGCCCTTTCCTCGCACCGAGGACGCCTTGCATCGGATCATCGATAACATTCAGCGCACGCAGGAATGTCTCGGGCGCCGGATCGCCATCGAAAACCCGAGCCATTACTTGCAACTGCCTGGTCACCAGTTCAGTGAAATCGAGTTTCTCGCCGAGCTGAGCAGCCGCAGCGGTTGCGGTCTGTTGCTGGACATCAACAACGTGTTTCTCAGCGCCCACAATATGGGTTACGACGCCAACGCCTATGTCGATGCATTTCCGAGTGACGCGATCATGGAAATTCATTTGGCCGGACACAGCGTCGATCCCGGCGGCACGTCGCTGTTGATTGATTCCCACGATGCGCCGGTCGCAGAGCCGGTGTGGGCGTTGTATCGGCGGCTGATTCGACGCGTGGGTCCACGACCGACGCTGATCGAGCGCGACGAGCATATCCCGCCTTTCGGCGAGCTACTGCTGGAGCGGGACCGGGCGCAGTCGCTGCTGGAGGCATCGCCGTGCGACTGAGTGCGTTTCAGGACGCCTTCGTCGAGGCGCTGTACGACCCCGAGGGGGGTTGCCTTGGCCTGCCGACCGAACAACCCGGCTTCACGGTGTACCGCAACACGGTGATGAAGGGCGCGGTGGATGCGCTTCTCGCCAATTTCCCCACCGTAGAGCGCCTGGTCGGCAGGACTTGGTTGGGTGCCGTTGCAGCGATCCATGGGCGACGGTCCGTTCCTGTCGACGCCCGGTTGCTTTATCACGGCAGTGAATTCCCGGGGTTTCTCGATCATTTCGAGCATGCGCAGGCATTGCCTTATCTGGGCAACGTGGCACGGCTCGACCTGCTATGGACCCAATGCCACACGGCGGTTGATCAGCCCGGTATCGACGTCACACGGATCGCCAGTCTTGCCCGCGAACGATTGGCTTCGCTGAAGCTCACGCCACGGGCGGCGGCACGTTGGGTGTGGTTCGCCGATCAGCCGGTGTTCAGCATCTGGCGCCATAACCGTGAAGGGCTACAAATGCCTGAACAGCTCGACTGGCACGGTGAAGGTGCCTTGCTGGTGCGCAGCGGCGGCGCTGTCAGCTGGCAGGCGCTGGACATCGGCGGCTGTGCATTCCTTGACGCCTGCGCCATTGGGCAACCGCTGGCGCAAGCCGCCCAACACGCCAGCGACATTCAGCCGTCGCTGGACATTCTCGAACTGCTTACCCGATTGGTCCGCGCGGATGTGTTCGCCGCGACCGATCCTTCTTGATCCATTGGAGAACGCCATGGACGCCTTACCTACCCAAACCCCCTGTCAACATTCGCCACGATCGGTCTGGAATAGCCTGGCCGATCGCCTCCATCTTTTGATCACCGATTCCTGGCTGTCGTTGTTGGCACGCCTTGCCATCGCCGGGATATTCCTGATGTCGGGAAGGACCAAGGTCGAGGGTTTCCTGACTGTCACCGACAGCACCTATTACCTGTTCAGCAATGAATACAAACTGCCACTGATCCCGCCGGACATCGCCGCGCATATGGCGGCGTATGCCGAGCACCTGTTCCCGGTGCTGCTGATACTGGGACTGTTCACGCGGTTATCGGCCTTCGCCCTGCTGGGCATGACGCTGGTAATCGAGATCTTCGTCTACCCCGATGCCTGGGCCACTCACCTGAGCTGGGCGGGGTTGTTGCTGATCATCATTGCCAAGGGCGGTGGAGCGCTGTCGCTGGATCGCCCGTTGGGTATCCGTTAAATACCGCCCCAGCCGTAAAGCGCGCTTGCCCGCGAATGCGATAGATCAGAGGCCCCTGAGGGGTCTGCAGATGCGTTCGTGGGCAAGCGCGCTCCTACAGTTGGGCAAACATGCGCATGCCCTGCTGTTCAGCACATCGGCACGCAATCCGCCTGGCTGATCGTCAGCGTCGCCGGACTCTCCCTTGGCTGGTGAACTGGCGGCCATCGGCTGGGAGTGCGGAACTCGTGCTCCTGAAAGCGCAGGCTGGCGCCGGCGGTGACGTCCGTGAGATCGCTGCCGCCGGCAAGCCGGACTGCTACAGGAAAAGCGCGTCTACGCTAAATCCCCGTACGCCGCAGAACGTGTGGGCGACGTCGGAGGTTACGACGGCAGCGAATGCGGTGGGCCAATCACAAATGCGTTATCTGACATCCCTCGCTCGCCAGCAAGCTGGCTCCTACAGCAGATTGGGGGATGTAACGAAGAATTGCGTTCAGCCGAGAAATGCGAGGGGCGTCAGCTCCAGCCAGCGAGCTTTTGCTTTTCTAGCGCAATAGTTCAGGCGATACAAATCGCGACTTGGCTGCAGGCCAAACCAGGAGCAAAAGCCCTTGGTCACTTGGCGCTTTTTTACAAGTGACTCGCTATAAGAGCGAAACCACTCGGATATTCACCCAAGCCCAAGCAGCCACCCACAAAAAACCACCGCACAAAGGCGGTGGTTTTCTTGAGAAGCGTTCACTTCACTCCAGCTCAAACCTTAACAACCCAACCCGCAGGCCCTTCGATCTCGCCGGACTGAATCCCCGTCAGCTCCTTGTACAACCGCTGAGTCACGGGCCCCACCTCAGTCTCACTGTGGAACACGTGCAACTTGTCCTTGTAACTGATCCCGCCAATCGGCGTAATCACGGCCGCCGTACCACAAGCGCCGGCTTCCTTGAACTGATCCAGCTTATCGATGAAGACCTCGCCTTCCGTGACCTTCAAGCCCAAACGGCTCTCGGCCAACTCGATCAACGACAAGCGAGTAATTCCCGGCAGCACCGACGGAGACTTCGGCGTAATGAACTGATCATCATGGGTAATCCCGAAGAAGTTGGCCGAACCCACCTCCTCGATCTTCGAATGAGTCAGCGGATCGAGATAGATCGCATCGGCAAAACCATGCTTCTTGGCCTCGCTGCCCGGCATCATGCTCGCTGCGTAGTTACCACCCACCTTCGCAGCACCCGTGCCTTGCGGCGCCGCGCGGTCGTAGCTGGAAATCACGAAATTGTGCGGCTTCATCCCGCCCTTGAAATAAGGGCCGACCGGAATGCAGAACACCGAAAAGATAAACTCCGGCGCTGCACGCACGCCGATATTGTCGCCCACGCCGATCACGAACGGACGCAGGTACAGCGCACCGCCGGTGCCGTACGGAGGAATGAAACGCTCGTTGGCGCGCACCACTTCCTTGCACGCCTCGATGAACTGTTCGGTCGGAACGTGCGGCATCAGCAGACGCGAGCAGCTGCGTTGCATGCGCGCAGCGTTCTGGTCCGGGCGGAACAGGTTGATCGAGCCGTCTTTGGCGCGATAGGCCTTAAGGCCCTCGAAACACTGTTGACCATAATGCAGCGCGGTCGAGCCTTCGCTGATATGCAGCACGTTGTCTTCGGTCAGGGTGCCTTTGTCCCACTCACCGTCGCGCCAGTGAGCCAGGTAGCGCTTGTCGGTCTTGATGTAGTCGAAACCCAGCTTGTCCCAATTAATGCTTTCGTTACCCATGACACCCTCTATTTCCTGGCCAGCGCGCCCGGCGTTCGCGGAGCTGGCGTTTCATCAAATATGGTCGTGAAGGCTCGGCGGAGGAACTGGCCTTCACCGATGTTGCGCCATATTACTGATTTTTTGCCGGACAAACCGCCTCCGACGCTCGCGACTCGAAAAAGAACTGCCGGCGCGTCGCAAGCCGTCCTTAAAAGCGCTTCAAAAAAAACCTCCAACCTGCGAATCTGGCAGCCGTTCCCGTTGATCGAGGTGCAGGCGATGCTCAGGAAAGTCGCAGACCAGTGGTATTCGCTGGAGAAGATCGATGACGCCATCACGCTGATCACCGAACCCCACGTCACGCCCTGGCTGCGCTGCAACATCTGGCACATTCGCGGGCGTGACCAGGATGTAGTGATCGACACCGGCATGGGCATCTGCAGTTTGCGCGAAGCGGCGAAAAACCTGTTCGGCCAGCGCATCAGCGCGGTGGCAAGCCATGTACACCTGGATCACGTCGGTTGTCATCACGAGTTCGACGAATGCCTGGTGCACAGTGCCGAAGCAGACGGACTGCGCGGTTCGGATGGCTATTTCACGCTGGTCGAAGCGGACTTCGATCCCACTGATTTCAGCCTCGCGACTCTTGGCGGCGAACGGCTGGGGCCAATCATCAGTGCGCTGCCCTCCCCTGATTACGATCTCGACAGCTGGAAAATCCAGGCCGCCAATGTCACTCGCACGCTGGAAGAAGGCGATGTGATCGACCTGGGCAACCGACATTTCGAGGTGCTGCATCTGCCCGGACACTCCCCCGGCAGCATCGGCCTCTGGGAAGCGTCGACGCAGACGCTGTTTTCCGGCGACGCCATTTATGACGGCGAACTGCTCGACAACCTCGCTCACTCCTCGATCGACGATTACGTGCGTACCATGCAGCGCCTGCGCGGACTGCCCGCGCGCGTGGTTCACGGCGGCCACTGTAAGAGCTTTGGCCGCGATCGCCTGATTGAGCTGACGGACGCGTATCTGAAGAAATTCGACTGAATCGATCTCGAGGATCGAAACCTTTGGCAGCACGGCTTGCCGGCGGTG
>NZ_NKHL01000055.1 GCF_002934685.1 Pseudomonas bohemica | reverse complement strand
CTTGAAATACAAAACGCCCGATGCGGTGCATCGGGCGTTTTGAGGGTAAAACAGGTGTAAACCTATTTCAGGACTAGACAATAAGGTAACGGGCTACTGCAGGATGAAATCTTGTCAGCCAATACGATGACCTACGTCAACCCGCATGGAAAATGCGAATTAATCTCAAATAGATCCTTGCTATTCTTCAGATAAGAATTATTCTCATTGAAATCTTTCAAGGAGAACGAACATGACATATCTGATCGACGCCTGGCTGGATCGGCCACACCCTTACCTGCGAATCCTGCATCGCGAAACCGGCGAGGTCTGCGCCGTGCTGGAGGCGGACGCGCTGGACGAATTGCGGGATCAGGGGGATCTGGACGTGAACAGCCTCAGCTCATGCGAGCCGGGGATTCAAAAGGAGATGGTGCGCAGTCTGTTCCTGTTCTGCTACGCCCGGGCGTTGCGCCCGGCGTGTGAATTACATTGAATGACTGCCACCGAATACAACGTTGCCGAGTGAACACGACAGTCCACCCGGCAACGATCTGCCTGAAGCCTAAAGCTCAGCGCTTACAGCTGATTTCAAGCTTCACAGAACGTCGAGCAGCTCGACGTCGAATACCAGAGCGCTGTGCGGTGGGATGCTGCCCACGCCTTGAGCACCGTAGGCCAGTTCGCTAGGAACGTACAGGCGCCACTTGCTGCCGGCCTTCATCAGTTGCAGGGCTTCGGTCCAGCCAGCGATCACGCCACCGACCGGGAATTCAGCAGGCTCGCCACGATCGTAGGAGCTATCGAATACGGTGCCGTCGATCAGCGTGCCGTGGTAGTGAGTACGCACGTTGCTTTCGCGGGTTGGCTGAGCGCCTTCGCCTGCGGTGATGACTTCGAACTGCAGACCCGATTCCAGCGTGGTCACGCCTTCACGCTTGGCGTTCTCGGCCAGGTATTGCTTGCCAGCACCGGCAGCGGCTTCTGCCTTGGCAGCGGCCTCGGCTTGCATGATGTCGCGGATGACTTTGAAGCTGGCAGCCATTTCTTCCTGGCTGACACGGCTTGGCTTGCCACCGAAAGCATCGGTCAGACCAGCCAGAATGGCGTCCAGGCTGACACCCGGCGGCGGGTTGTCACGCAGTTGGTCGCCCAACTGACGGCCAATGCCGTAGCTGACGCGGGTTTCGTCGGTGGACAGGTTGACTTCGGACATGACGCTGCTCCGCTTATAGAGCGCCCAGAGGCGCACTGAATCAAAAGGCCGAGCAGCCTAGCACATCCAGTCTGGACCGGGCGCAGGTTCATAGCAGGAGGTTCGCCGTCAAACCACACACCGCGCTATCTGACACACCACGCCCCCGGGTTGAATCAAAACTGTCCGCAGCACGACCCTCAATGCTTGGTCAGCTTATCCAGATACCCCATCGCAAATGCCGATACCACGAAGGTCATGTGAATGATCACGTACCACATCAGGTATTGAGGCTCGATGTTCTTGGCATCCATGAACACCCGTAACAGGTGAATGGAGGAGATGGCGACGATGGAGGCTGCGACTTTCATCTTCAGCGACGACGAATCCATCTTGCCCAGCCAGTTGAGCTTTTCCTTGTCTTCGTCGATGTCCAACTGCGACACGAAGTTCTCGTAGCCCGAGATCATCACCATGACCAGCAGGCCACCGACCAGCGCCATGTCGATCAGCGACAGCAGGACCAGAATCAGATCGGACTCGGCCAGTGAAAATACATTGGGAATAACGTGAAAGACTTCCTGGAAGAACTTCAGCGCCAGCGCCAGCAGCCCCAGAGACAGACCAAAGTAGATCGGCGCCAGTAACCAGCGCGACGCATACATGGCATTTTCGATAAAACGTTCCATTGAAACTCACAGATAATTGAAAACCCGCGAGTATAGGGCGAAGGCGGAGACGCATACGCCATCGCGACAAAACTTGAAACAATTGAGCTCGGAAGGGTTCCTGCTTCAGCAGTCGACGAAAGCCACGTTACAACCCTGGATCACAGGAACGACCACGGGGCGTTCGTCGATGCTCTATTGCGAATCAGTTGACCGGTGAGGTTCGCTGACCGTTGGCGGCGTCACCATTGATCCTTCGCAACTCACCTTGCAGATGAAGGCTCCAGATCGGTATTTCTTCCGCCGCTTGATAGCCATGAAGGGCCAGGCTCTCGGCAATCGCATCCAGAACGGACTCGGCAGCGACCGGACCATGAAACGGCCCTTGAGCCTTTAACGCGGAAGGTTGTTCTCCGGACATTCCGGCGGCGAAAAGCAAGGTCCACATACCGTTATCGCCGGACAGCGGGCGAACGACACATTCGATACGGGTCACCAGACCCAGGCATTGGCGAGTAAGACAGAGGCTGCGCGGCATGGCGAGCTCCTCATTGATTGCAGTATTCATTCCCTTGAAACGGCGAAGGAAACGCGTCAGTCCTTTTGACAACTGCTGCAGCCCGACAATATCGAAGAAATACCCGGTAAGAAAAGCGAGAAAATAAAAAGGGCGCCGAATGGTCATTTTGCCATCAGACGCCCTGTTTAGTTGACGTCAAACACTCAACTTTTCAGTTCAGGCTGTAATTGTGGCGCCTCTTTTTCGAGCTCTTTGAGATCGTCTTCGCTGAGCATTTCAGCAATGTCGCGCAGACGATCCACCACTCGGCCATTCACCGAATTTTCCGGGAACTGGCCGTTTTCATCGGCCTCGCCTACGGGTTCACCCACCAACAGACTCAGCGCCTCATCCACCTGCCGCACGGCATACACGTGGAACTGCCCGGCGCGCACGGCCTGCAACACCCGCTCATCGAGCATCAGCGTGGCGACGTTGGCTTGCGGAATGATCGCGCCCTGATCACCTGTAAGACCTCGCGCCTCGCAGAGCCGGAAGAAACCCTCGATCTTCTCGTTCACCCCACCGACAGCCTGCACTTCGCCGAACTGGTTGATGGAGCCCGTAATGGCGAAGCACTGTTTGAGTGGGGTTTTCGACAGCGCGGAAATCAGCGTGCAGACCTCGCCAAGCGAAGCACTGTCGCCGTCCACATAACCGTAGGACTGCTCCAGTGCGATGCTCGCAGAAATGGCCAGCGGGAACTCCTGCGCGTAGCGGCTGCCCAGATAGCCCGTGAGGATCATCACGCCCTTGGAGTGGATCGGCTGACCGAGATTGACCTCACGCTCGATGTCGACGATGCCGCTGCCGCCCGGATACACCGTGGCGGAAATTCGTGCAGGCACACCGAAAGCGGAGTCGCCGACTTCCAGCACCGTAAGCCCGTTGCACTTGCCGACCGCAGCGCCCGCGGTGTCGATCAAGATGATGCCAGCGAGCATGTCGTCAAGAATCCGTGCCGACACACGACCGGTGCGTGTGGCCTTGGCCTTCAGTGCGCGCTCGATATGGCCGGCATCAGTACGCTCGTCACTGGCCAGGCTGCGAATGAAATCCGCCTCACTGACCAACTGGAAGAGATCACCGATACGCGCCGACAAACGCCCCTGGTGCTCGGCCAAACGTGCGCTGTAGGTCGCCAGACGCGCCACGGCATCGGCGGTCAATGGCGCCATGCCCTCTTCCGAAGTGCGGGTCTTGAGCAACTGGGCGAACTGCTCAAGGCTCTCGTCGACCATCGGAATGTCTTCGTCGAAGTCCACCAGCACCCGGAACATTTCCTGGAAGTCCGGATCGAGGTCCTGCAGCGTGTAATACAGCGAACGCGCGCCGATGATGATCACCTTGACGTGCAACGGAATGGTCTGTGGCGTCAACGTCACGGTGGCAATGCGGCCCAGCTCGCCCAGTGGCGATTCCATCTTCAGCTTGCGCGATTGCAGCGAGCGCTTGAGGGCGTCCCACACGAACGGCTCGCTGAGCATTTTTTCCGCTTCCAGAACCAGGAAGCCGCCATTGGCCCGATGAAACGCGCCCGGACGCAACTGGCGATACGTGGTGTAGAGCGCGCCCTGATCGGTGCTGTATTCGATACGCCCAAACAAGTTGTCGTAGGTCGGATGCGGCTCGAACACGACGGGCGCCCCGCCACTGGCAGAGTGCCCCACCACCAGGCTCGGGCAGTACTGTTCTTCCAGCAGCTTGCGCGCCTGGGCGTCGGTCTTGCTGTCGTCGACCAATTGCTCGACCACGGTTTTCAGCAGATTGACCTGCATGGCCTGCAGATAGGCACAGACAGCGGCGTTCTCGGCGTACTGCTCGGACAATGGCGCCAGCAACGGCTGCAAGGCCAGAATGATGGTCTCTTCATTCAGCTGGCGCATTTGATTGTTGGACTCACGCTTCCACTGCGGCAGGCTGGCGAGCTCCTCGTTGAGACGCTCCTCCAGTGCCGAAATATCGGTGTGAAAACGCTCGCGCTCGACGTCCGGCAATTGCGAAAACTCAGCCTCGTCCAGCGCCTTGCCTTCGAGCATCGGAGTGAACGCGATGTTGCTGCTGTCGCGGTACAGGGCTATGTCTTTTTCCAGCGCCAGACGCTCGATCACATCCAGGGCGCGGTCGTAGCGCTGGTTGAACGCTCGGTCGATGGCACTTTTCTTTTGCTGATAGGACGGATGCTCGAACACTGCGGGAAAAGTCGACAGCAAGTTGTCGATCAGTCCGTTTATGTCGGCGATAAAAGAGCTGGCGCTGCCGGGGGGCAACTCCACCGCGCGTGGCTCGCGCGATTCATCGAAATTATTGACGTAGACCCAGTCCGAAGGGGTCTGCATGCGCTTACCCTCGGCCTTGAGGTAGCGCTTGACGAAGGAAAAGCGGCCAGTGCCAGGCTCTCCCATGACGAACACGTTATAGCCGGGGCGCGGCATGGCGACCCCGAACTGTAAGGCCTCGACCGCGCGTTCCTGGCCGAGCACGCCGCGAAAGGGTTCCAGATCGTTGGTTGTCGTGAAGCTGAACTGTTCAGCGGAAAAGGGACGGGTAAGCGCCTCAGGCGCAAGTCGCAAGCTGGCAGCAACAGGATCGGGCATCGGACATCCTTACATCACGCGGGGCAGATGGGGCATTCTGGCGCTCGCCGCACCAGACTGGCAAGGCAAGAACCACCGGAATGTTTTTCTGCCTGACGAAGCTGCCGACAGGTCGAACGTGCGGTGCCCTACATGGAATAAACAGTAATTACCTACGGAACATTCAGATCGTGCCTAAACTCCAAGCTGCGCGGTCGGTAAGAATCTAAATAACCGGCCCGCCCTGATGCCTGTATGGATCAGGAATCCGACCCTTGGTTGAAACAACAGAGACTAAAGCTATGAAACGGATTCTTCTTGGTACTCTCCTCGCCGCTGCATCCCTGAATGCCATGGCTCAAGCTCCTGGCGGTCCAGATTGCGGTTGGGGTAACTTGCTGTTCGAAGGGCAACGCGGCACTCCGGCACACTTCCTTGCATCCACCACCAACGGTACCTCCGGTAATGCCACATTCGGCATGACCTCGGGCACCAACGGCTGCTCCACCAACAGCGCGCTGACCTATGGTGGCAAGTCCTGGTTTGCCATGAACGGCATGATGGACGAGCTTTCCAAAGACATGGCCATGGGCCAAGGCGAAGCACTGACGACCTATGCGGTCGTGCTGGGCGTTGCACCGGAAGATCGTGCGCATTTCGCCGCAGTCACCCACGAGCACTATCAGCAGATCTTCAACAAGGCAGACGCCACGGCTGAAGACGTCCACACCAACACCATCGATGTACTGAAGAACGATCCGGCTCTGGCCAAATACGCCACTCAAGCCTAAAGTCGTGCCACCTGCCTCCCTCCCGGGAGGCAGGATTTCAACGCCTTCCTCTATCTCTGGTTAGTTGCCTTTCTATGCTCAAACGCCTTGCCTGGCTGGCGCTCTCTGTCTGCGCCCCGCTGTACGCCGCGCCTCACGTCGATAACAGTCGTTTGCAGCAACTGGCCGATTCACGATTCTGGATCTCCATCGGCCATTACGAATCCGGCAAGCTGGGCGGCTGGCGCAGTTATGTCGACGATCCGAAATTCTTCCTCGCCGTAAATGGCGCCCACGACCCGAAAGCCGAACTCGCGGCGACGCTCGAAGCGATCTACCGGCCAGTGGTTCAGGGCAAGGAAGACCTGCATCCGCAGTGCGTCTACCCTTCGCGCACGCGTTTCTTGCGCGACGAGCTGAAGCTCACCGACCTGCCTGCGGTCGATTGCAAGGAATTCAACAAGTGGTTCTCTGACGTAGCGCCGGACAGCACTGTGCTGATCTTCCCCGCTGCGTACCTCAACAGCCCGTCCTCGATGTTCGGACATACGCTGTTGCGCATCGATCAGGCTGACGTACAGACCAACAAGACAGCCCTGCTCAGCTACGCCATCAACTTCGGCGCTTACATCGAAGGCTCCGACAACAGCATTCTGTACGCCTGGAAAGGCCTGATGGGCGGCTACCCCGGCCTGTTCGCGCTGGTGCCGTATCAGGAAAAACTCTCCGAGTACCGTAGTCTTGAAAACCGCGACCTGTGGGAATACCGCCTGAACCTGACGCCGGAAGAAACCCGGCGCATGGTCGAACACGTGTGGGAACTCAAACAGATTCGCTTCGGCTATTTCTTCTTCGACGAGAACTGCTCCTACCGCCTGCTTGAGCTGTTGCAAGTCGCACGTCCGAGCCTGAATCTGACGCCCCAATTTCGTCTGACCGCGATCCCCACCGACACGGTCCGCGCAGTGCAAGACGCAGGGTTGGTGGAGAAGATCGACTATCGCCCATCCAAGGAGCGAGAACTGCTTAGCCGTGCCGAGCCCCTCAGCCACGACGAAAAGCAGTGGGTGCTCAAGGTCAGTGCCGATCAGCAGCAGCTGCAAAGCCCTGAATATCTAGCGGTGCCGAAGGAACGTCGCGCGCTGATTCAGGATGCGGCGTATCGGCTGGAGCGCTATCGCGCCAATGGCGAAGAACGCGACGCTGCCCGTTCACAGCGTAGTTATGACTTGCTGCGAGCGATCAGCACCAATCCCCCGCCAGCACTGGAAATCGAGCGTCCGGGGCTGCCGGAAGACGGTCATGAATCGCGAACCTGGCAGTTGGGCGCGGGCACTCGGGATGACAAGGCGTTCGCAGAATACGGCTTGCGCATGGCCTATCACGACCTGAACGACAACGCATACGGCTTCCCGCTGGGCGCGCAGATCGAGATTCTGCAATTGAAGCTACGCCAGTATGAGAACAACAAATGGCAGGTGCAGCGCCTGGATCTGGCGACGATTCGCTCCCTGACCCCGCGCAATGAACTGCTGCAGCCTTGGTCCTGGCAAGTGGCGGGCGGGCTGGAGCGGGTGTTGGGCAAGCATGGCGACGAGAACCTGGTCAGCCATGTGAACGGCGGCGCAGGCGGGACCTGGAAGCTGGGCGACGACGTGCTGGGCTTTGCGCTGGGCACGGTGCGCGTCGAGCACAACAACGATTTCGACGCGCTGGTTTCACCGGCGGCAGGTTTCGATACTGGGGTTCTGTGGCGCAACTCGCTGGGCAATCTGAGTCTTGAAACGAAGGGCGACTACTTCACCAATGGCGAAGTGCGGCGCAATATCAGTCTGAATCAGCAGTGGGAATTGTCGCGCAACCTGGGGCTGCGGCTGAGTGCGCAACGTGAATTCAGCCAACTGAGTTCGCCAGTGAATGAAGTGATGCTGGAGTTGAAGTGGTATCACTACTAACCGCCCATCCGCCTTGTAGGAGCGTCTAACCGCGCGCTCCTACAGTTGAACTGGGCTCGGCATTACTTCGCTTCAGCGCTATACCCCTCTTCCTCAATCAACCCGATCACTCGCTCAGCCGCCAACTGGCTCTGCACCGAAACCTCGCCCTTGGCCAGATCAACCTGCACATCCGCGTCCGGATCTTCGCCCTTGATCGCGTTGGTGACCGCTTTAACGCAGTGCCCGCAGGTCATGCCCTGAACGTTGAATACTTGCATGTCGTGACTCCTCGGTTGGTGGCCGCCCACGTGGGTGAGACAGCAGATGGTCGTCATCTTCGACCTTCCCACCATGGCAAGGTCAAGTGTGTATTGAATCTGCCGGGCTGGTATTCATCGTTGCGCTGAGCCAAAGTGTTTCATCAACGAACATCAGGAGAATCGGCCATGCGCTGGTCTGCCTTTCGCATTGCAGGTTTTATCGGTCTGTTGGCCTCCGCATCCTGGGCTCAGGCCGATCAGGATTATGGCGTGCTCATCATTTCTCGCGAACGACTTGAAGTCCCCACACCGTGCGAGATTGGCATCTTCCTTCAGGACCAACTGGTAGGTCGCCTGTTCCAGGAGGACTCAGCCTCCTTCAACCTCCCGGCGGGCGATCAGTCGGTTCGCCTGCGGGTGCTGCCTTCGCAAATGCCGGGGTGCTCGCCGGGCATCGAGGCGCAGAACAACACGCGCATACACGTAAACGCCGGTGACATTCTCAAATACCGTATCGCCTCAGGGCCGAACGGGATGTACCTGAAAAAGGCTGATTTGAATTATTGAGTACTGCAGGCGAGTACCCCAGGGCGCGGACGCCGCAAAATCCGTAGGAACGCGTTGCCGGCGATGGTCATTACAGGTACCGCAACAACAGCGTCTGACAGTACACGGTCGGGGCAAGCACGCTGCAGCAGATGTCATTGAGATCATGCCCTTGCCGCGACTAGCATTTTCACGGGCTGGCGCTTGACCTTACCCACATGGCAAGGTTGATCCTTGTTGGCAACCGCTTACAAGGAGTGCCCGGAATGTCCCGCCCCGAAACCTTCGATCTGCCGATTACCGGCATGACCTGCGCCAGTTGCGCAGGCCGTGTCGAGCGTGCGTTGCGCAAAGTTCCCGGCGTCAAAAGCGCCAGCGTCAACCTTGCCAACGAACGCGCCCACGTCGAGGTGCTCGAACCCATCGACCCGGACAGCCTCATCGCCGCCGTCGATAAAGCCGGCTACGGCGCCAGCCTCGAGCAGGACCCTGCCATTCAACAGGCCGACCAACTCAAGCGCCACGACAGCGACCGTTGGCACCTCATCCTCGCCATCGTCCTGGCGTTGCCGTTGGTCTTGCCGATGCTGCTACAACCTCTGGGCGTGCACTGGATGTTGCCCGCGTGGGTGCAGTTTGTACTGGCGACACCGGTGCAATTGTTTCTCGGTGCGCGCTTCTATGTAGCCGCCTTCAAGGCCGTGCGCGCCGGGGCGGGCAACATGGATTTGCTGGTCGCGCTGGGCACCAGTGCCGGTTATGGCCTGAGTCTCTATCAGTGGCTCGCTGCCAGCCCTGGCAGCATGCCGCATTTGTATTTCGAGGCTTCCGCGGTCGTCATCGCGCTGGTTTTGCTCGGCAAATACCTTGAAAGCAGCGCCAAGCACCAGACCGCCAGCGCGATTCGGGCGCTGGAAGCACTGCGGCCGGAAAGGGCGATTCAAATCGTCAAGGGTCAGGAAAAAGACGTTGCGATCAGCGCGCTGAAAGTGGGCGACCTGGTGTTGGTCAAACCCGGTGAACGCTTCCCGGTGGATGGCGAGGTCATCGAAGGCCAGAGCCATGCAGATGAAGCCTTGATCAGCGGTGAAAGCCTGCCGATCGCCAAACAGCCCGGCGATAAAGTCACAGGCGGCGCCATCAATGGCGAAGGCCGTCTTCTGGTAAGGACGCAGGCGCTGGGCGCAGAGACGGTTCTGGCGCGCATCATCCGCCTTGTCGAAGATGCGCAATCTGCCAAAGCGCCGATCCAAAAGCTTGTGGATAAGGTCAGCCAGGTATTCGTGCCGGTGGTTCTGTTGCTGGCGATTGCGACGCTGGTGGGTTGGCTGGTGGCGGGCGTTTCGCTGGAAGCCGCCTTGATCAATGCCGTCGCCGTACTGGTCATCGCCTGCCCCTGCGCATTGGGCCTGGCGACGCCGACCGCCATCATGGCCGGAACCGGGGTTGCAGCGCGTTACGGCATTTTGATCAAGGACGCCGAAGCCCTGGAGCGCGCCCATGAAGTCACGGCGGTGGTGTTCGACAAAACCGGCACGCTGACTTCCGGCACCCCGCGCATTGCGCACCTGCTCGCGGTCGATGACGACGAGAACGCCTTATTGCAACTGGCTGGCGCGCTGCAACGGGGCAGCGAACATTCGTTGGCTAAAGCAGTGCTAGACATGGCAGCAGACCGCGGCCTGACACTCGATGACGTCAGCAACAGCCGCTCGCTGGCCGGTCGTGGCATCGCAGGCACGCTACAAGGCCGCGACCTGGCGCTGGGCAATCGTCGCCTGCTGGAAGAAAGCGCTCTTGCCCCCGACGCCCTCGTCCAAACCGCGCAGCAGTGGGAAGCCGAAGGCCGCACGCTCTCGTGGTTGATCGAACTGAGCCCACAACGTCATGTACTCGGCCTGTTCGCCTTCGGCGACACCCTCAAGCCTGGCGCAGCGCAAGCCATAGAGCAACTGACCGCGCGTAACATCAGCTGCCATCTGCTGACCGGCGATAATCGCGGCAGCGCCAGAGTTGTCGCCGATGCGTTGGGTATTGTCGATGTGCACGCTGAAGTTCTCCCCGCCGACAAGGCCGCCACAGTCGTCGCGCTGAGGCAAACCGGCGTGGTCGCAATGGTCGGCGACGGCATCAACGACGCCCCTGCCCTCGCTGCCGCTGATGTCGGCATCGCCATGGGTGGCGGCACCGATGTGGCCATGCATGCCTCGGGCATTACCCTGATGCGCGGCGACCCACGGCTGATTCCCGCCGCGCTGGACATCAGCCGCAAGACCTACGCCAAGATCCGCCAGAACCTGTTCTGGGCCTTTGTCTACAACCTGATCGGCATTCCCCTGGCGGCGTTCGGCCTGCTCAACCCGGTGCTGGCGGGCGCAGCCATGGCGCTGTCCAGTGTCAGCGTCGTGAGCAACGCCCTGCTGCTGAAAACCTGGAAGCCTGACGACACGGGAGAAACGCGATGAACATCGGACAAGCCGCCAAAAGCAGCGGCCTGAGCGCCAAGATGATTCGCTATTACGAATCCATCGGCCTGCTCCACTCCGCCACCCGCACCGACAGTGGCTACCGACTGTACGACAAGGACGACGTGCACACCCTGGCCTTCATCAGGCGTTCGCGGGATCTGGGCTTTTCATTGGAAGAAGTCGGCAAGCTGCTGACGCTCTGGCAAGACCGGGAACGAGCCAGCGCCGACGTCAAGGCCCTTGCCCGGCAGCACATCGACGAACTGAACCGGAAGATCACTGAGCTGGCCGGGCTGCGCGACACCTTGCAAGACCTGGTAGAACATTGTCAGGGCGATCACCGGCCTGATTGTCCGATATTGAGGGATTTGGAGTCGGGTGGGGCGACGCTGACTCAAGCGCCAAGATGTTGCGCGAACGAGGATGAATCACCTGCCGTTGCAGCCACTTCCTGCAACAAAAATCCCCATTTGTAGGCTGTTTCTTACAGCGCTATCCCTTTCTTGTGAAGGGCATTTCCTAGGTTTTGTACGAAAAGTCGGTGCGGGTAGATTGCCGCCATGATTGGCTGGAGGCCCGCATGGCAAAGCGTTACGAAC
>NZ_NKHL01000082.1 GCF_002934685.1 Pseudomonas bohemica | reverse complement strand
CGTAACGCTTTGCCATGCGGGCCTCCAGCCAATCATGGCGGCAATCTACCCGCACCGACTTTTCGTACAAAACCTAGCGCCGATATCGCCGAGTACAAGAAGATGCTACAGAACATTCAATAAGTCCTGAGCCACGCAGCGCAATGAACCGCATTGCGCAATGCTTGCCGCAGGATTCGACGACTTCATGTTTCCGCGAAATTTCCAAACCCCTTAAATACGGGCGCTTTTCTATTAGCAATAATTCGTACAAGAAACGTCTTACAACCTCAGACCACTTTTCCTTTTTGACCTTCTTTTGAAGGACGCATAGTCTTCATCCGTGCACGCAGCCCTGACTAATAACAGCTGTTAGCGCACACGCATCAGACAACTCACTCAATCATTAAAGGACTAATGATTATGTCTCTTACTTCTCGCAGTATTGCGAATGATGCCGCCCGTGATCCGGCGTTGCTGTTCAGTTCATCGGTCGGAGAAGATACTCCCAACACCCGCGACACTGGCTTGGTATTGACCAAAGACCAGATAAAAAATCTCAAACGCTACGAAGTTGCCGGCCTGGCATTACCCACTCAACTCAACGACGTCGTCGCCTATCTGGGCTATCGAACTGGCGCGGGTCGAGGGCTGGAAGCCGCCGATTTTCAAAAGACATTCAGCCTTATTCACGACCATGCCAGCCTGTGGAACCCGCTGCGCACTGATCTGCTGACCGTCGGCGACAAGCTGGTCGTGTTCGCCGGCGCCATGCAGGTGTACGGCGCCAGCATGCAGGAAGTGTTCGATGACATGCGTAGCCTCGGGCTGATCGACAGGTATGACATCCAAACCCTCGAGGACCTGCGTCGGGTCGAGAAGGAATTGGGGATCAAGTTTCCCAGCATCGAAAAAGCAGATCGCGACGACCTGGGCTATTACCTGGACCAACTGCGCGAAAAGGTCCTGGAGCAGGAAGCCGAAGCCCAAAGCATCAAAACGCGTCTGGATGAGTTCGGCAAACAGCTCGCCAACCGCGTTCTGCCAGAGGTCAAGCAAAAGGCGGCGCTCATCAATAACAACACCGTGAGCGACGAGATCAAAGTTATTCAGGCCAGAATCGATCAGCGCGCTCTGGAGATCGAAGAAAAGAACAAAGAATATAAAGAGCTGGTTAAACAGGCAATCACTGGTATTACCGTCAACCTGATTCTGGTCATTTATTCCAGCGTTCAGGCCGAAAACATCCGCAAGGAACGCAACAAATTACGCGACGCGCAAGAAGCTGATATCAGGCGGATGAATCAGAAGAACCGTATTCTGGCTTCATTGGCCCGTGTTCGCACCGATCTTCAGGATCTCGACCTCATCGTCGTAGACGCCGACCTGGCAACACAGAATCTCAGGACCGTGTGGAACAAGTTAAAGACGTTCATTTCCGAGTCCAGTGCTGAAGTCAAAAAAATCAATGATGCACTTTCCATGCGTCGTCTTCGCACGCAAATAAATCTGGTCGTCGAGCCCTGGAAAACCATTGAAGTCGATGCTTATAAATTACTGAACGTATTTGCCGAGGCCGATCGCGAATACAGAGAAGAGTACGGAGTTTAATATGAATAACATTGCCCACTTTCCCGGTTTCGTCGATTACCCGAAACTTGATGTCACTGCACTGCGCCAGGCGGCCAGCGGCGCAAGTAACGCCACGATAGAACTCAAAAATCTGTTCATTCAAACCCAGTATTTGCCGACACTGTACAATCGTGTGATCGATGTAGACAGCGCTATTCGCAGTGCTCACTACAAAATGCGCGATGTTATCCAGACATTGGATATTTCCATAGGTATAAAACTGAACGTGTTGAGGCAATATCAGGCAGAGCTTGAAAGTGCCCACCGTTCAGAAGTGGAGGAGATCCTGGAAGACATCAACGTTAAAGTCGCAGAAATCATCGACGCTGTGAACAAAAACAATGCGGTACTCAATCGGATGTTGGCGCCCATGAAACAAGCCGTGGACCGCGCCTCTACCGAGGGTTTTCTGGCGCAGTTGTCAGCCGATCAGGAACGCCTGCCCCTGGAGATCGACGCGATCAAGGAGCGGCAGCAAACCCTGGAACAAAAACGCAAGGCCCTGACCGAAGCAATGGCGTTGATTGAGAACAAGGGCTTCGCCCAATTGGGCAAGGACACCATTCTCAGTGCCCAGGAACTGGCGAAACTGGGGATCGCAGGCCCAGAAGTGGCAATAGTCGAAAAAGGTATTGAACTGGCGCATGAGGCCCTGGAAAAGCTCGAAAACGCGACCAATTACTTCAATTTAATAGAGGCGCGAAACAAGATTCGCAAACAGATCAATGACTTGATCACGCTTGTGAACGACAAGAATTCCGAGCTGCGCCTGAGCCAATTGCGCAGTCGCCTGATCCAGGCCTGCCATCAGTTCGATGAACACCGCGAGGCTTACATCGGTGAGTTCATGAAACTGATCCTCGGCAAGCAGTCTTTTCTGGACGTTTATCGCGCCGTCGATGTTCAAGATCAAGACTCCGTGCGCCAGTTCGCAGTAGACGCATTGGCACTGATCGGATACTTGAAGGCCGCTGTCTGATCGCCCCTCTCTGGCCTGACGTCGCAGCGCTGCTGCGGCGTCAGGTTTTACCATTGAGGAAACAGGCATACATCAGATGAACACGCTCCTTATTACTCAATCCCAATTCAACGAAATCGACGACTGCATGCGCTATATGGAAAACGCCTTCGCGGATGTCGGACGCTTCACTGAGGCGCTCGGCATACATCGGCAATCCGGCATCGTGCTGCCCGTAGCAGCAACTCAAGCAGGCGCCGCGCAAGCCAGAATATGGCGCTCAAAGATCAACCCGCACCTATCAATCGATATTCGCGCCCAACTTGAGGAAACAGCGGCCTTCTGCAACGAGATGGTTCGTCGACTTTCGGCATTATCGCGGGCTGAGAAGAAAGGCCCTGTATCCGACTTGAGCAACGTAGCCGTACCACCCGGCCCGCCGCCGCGGTACGCGACTTCGCCCATCACCAACTGCCAGCAGTTATTGAGGTATCACCAGCAATGGGTGTGGCCGTGGGTCGAAGTGCTCAAGACTTCTCAATCCGGATCCGACGATCGCCAGGCCATTCATGACTCCCTGCCCCGCGTGATGGACTTCATGTCGTCCCATCTGCTTGTCGCAACCACCAGAAGGCCACGGCCGGCAGGCTTGAGAAGCGCACGCAAACAGCACGAAACGGTAGGCCGACACTACACGCGGGGCCTGGGGGGAACGGCGAACTTCCTGGCCCAGCATCGACGGATCATGGCGTTACTTGGCCAAGCCAGCCACCACTACAGCCAGCTTGAAAAGGCGCAATCAATGGCCAGGTTCGAAACCGAAATGACGTTAGTGGCCAACGATCTGAACCGAGGTTTGAGCGTCTGGCAGCAGTTTCTGGCGCTTGGCGCGCGCAAATGAACCGGTTTCGCCAACACCAATAAAAAAGCCCGCGATCACGCGCGGGCTTTTTCATCACAGCAACGTTTAGATGTAGAACGATTTCAGCGGCGGAAAGCCATTGAACTCTACTGCGCTATAGCTGGTGGTGTATGCGCCGGTGGACAGCCAGTACAAGCGGTCACCGATGGCCAGGTTCAGCGGCAGGCCGTACTTGTAGTTCTCGTACATGATGTCGGCGCTGTCGCAGGTCGGACCGGCGATCACGACCTCTTCGACCTCACCTTTCTTCTCGGTCCAGATCGGGAACTTGATCGCTTCGTCCATGGTTTCGATCAGGCCGGAGAACTTGCCCACGTCGGTGTAGACCCAACGCTCGACAGCGGTACGGGATTTGCGCGCCACCAACACCACTTCGCTGACCAGAATGCCGGCGTTGGCGATCAGAGAACGGCCCGGCTCCAGAATGATTTCCGGCAGGTCATCGCCAAAGTCTTCCTTGAGGAAGCGGATGATTTCTTCGGCGTAGGTTTCCAGGCTGTTGGTGCGGGTGATGTAGTTGGCCGGGAAGCCACCGCCCATGTTGATCAGCTTGAGTTCGATGCCGTCTTCTTCTTTCAGGCGCTCGAAAATCACCTTCACTTTGGCGATCGCCGCATCCCACACGCTGATGTCACGCTGTTGCGAGCCGACGTGGAAGGAAATGCCGTAAGGCACCAGACCCAGGTCACGAGCCAGGATCAGAAGGTCCATGGCCATGTCTGTCTGGCAGCCGAACTTGCGCGACAGAGGCCAGTCGGCCGTGGTCGAGCCTTCGGTGAGGATACGCACGTAGACTTTCGAACCCGGTGCGGCCTTGGCGATGTT
The DNA here is from genome assembly GCF_002934685.1 of Pseudomonas bohemica. GTDB lineage: Bacteria > Pseudomonadota > Gammaproteobacteria > Pseudomonadales > Pseudomonadaceae > Aquipseudomonas > Aquipseudomonas bohemica. Next base: position 39,984 of record NZ_NKHL01000082.1, on the reverse strand, counting down.
GCGCAGGTCGGCTTCGGAATCGGTCGCGTACAGACGCACGCCCTTCTCGTAGAAGTAGCGAATGTCCCTGGATTTCTTGATGGTGTTGCCGTAGCTGATGCGATCCGGGCCAACGCCCTGATTCATCACTTTGTCCAGTTCATAGATAGAGGCGATGTCGAAGTTCGAGCCTTTATCCTTGAGCAGGTCAATGATTTCGACAGCCGGATTGGCCTTGACGGCGTAGTACACCTTGGCGAATTCGAAACCGCTGCGCAGGTCGTCATAGGCTTTGCTGATCATCGCGGTGTCGATGAGTACGAACGGGGTTTCTTGCTTGTCTGCAAACGCCTTCATCTTATCGAAGGTGCTGCGCTCGAAATAGTCTTCGACCTGGATCGACATGCGGGGACTCCTGTTGGCAAACGGTAAAGATCAATGGGTGCGAGCCTCTGAGCTCATGAACGTCCTCCGTATCCCCACTTTGGTTCGCCTACTTCCCAAGGCTGTTCGCCGAAAGCAAAAAGGCCATGGGAGGTGGGTTCCCTTGGCCTTGCTGTCTCGTCGTCAGTACTTGAGCCGGATGGATCGTTTCCAGCATGGACGTTCGGCGCGAACTGTAGGACCTGAGGGGCTCGAGATCAACAAAAAATGTCGCGTTTTCGCCCGTTTTTGCCAGACGGGCAGGTGCGCTCGTTCAATCACCCTGTAGTAACCGACCGATGTGACAGCGCGATGTTCCCCCACAGTGAGTGATGTGCTGCTTCTGCACGAAGGGTGAGGGCCTTGGCGTGCCAGCGATCTGCCCGGATCACGCCCGACCGAAGCGACAGGAGAAATACGACGTATCTGACATAACCACGCCGCATGATTTTACTGTCGCTTCGCGCCAGATCGCCTGCAAGCAAGGCTCCTACGGCCTTCGGCCAGAATCACAAGCCTCAGCCAGCCGCCTGCTCCGCCACCTCAGCCGGTGAAACAATGCTGGTCTTCTTTCCACGCGACTGCCCCGAACTCAGGTACGCGGCAATCGACTCCTGAGTCACCTCACCCAGGAACACGTTCTCGGCATCGAGCACCGGCAACCAGGCGCGGTTGAACTCATACATGCGCGACAGCAGGATGCGCAGGTGTTCGTCGTAGGCCGCGGTGGCGTTGAATGGTCTCAGATATTGCTCGCAGGTGCCGCTCTGACGGTGCAGGTCGCGGCGGCGGACGTAACCCATGGCCTTGTTGTCGCCGTCTGTGACGACGACGTAGCGACGGTCGTTTTCATCCATGATTTCCAGCGCGTCGGCCACCGGGGTTTCCGGGCTGACGGACGGCGCGTTGTCAGCGGCGTCTTCGGCCTTGACCAGCAGCAGGCGCTTGAGCGTGCTGTCCTGGCCAACAAAGTTGCTGACGAAGTCGTCTGCCGGGTGCGCCAACAGTGTGTCCGGGTGATCGATCTGCAGCAGTTTGCCAGCGCGGAAAATGGCGATCTTGTCGCCCAGTTTGATGGCTTCGTCGATGTCGTGGCTGACCATGATCACGGTCTTGTTCAACGCGCGCTGCATTTCGAAAAACTCGTTCTGGATCATCTCGCGGTTGATCGGGTCCACTGCGCCGAATGGTTCGTCCATCAGCAGCAACGGGGCGTCAGCCGCCAGTGCGCGGATCACGCCGATGCGCTGTTGCTGACCACCGGACAATTCACGCGGATAGCGATGCAGGTATTGCTTGGGCTCAAGCTTGATCATGCTCATCAGCTCGCGGGCGCGGTCGTGGCATTTCTGTTTGTCCCAGCCGAGCAGCTTGGGCACGACGACGATGTTTTCCTCGATGGTCATGTTGGGGAACAGGCCGATCTGCTGGATCACATAGCCGATGTTACGGCGCAAGGTCACTTCATCCAGGCTGGTGGTGTCTTCGCCATTGATCAGCACCTTTCCGGAGGTCGGCATGATCAGGCGGTTGATCATTTTCAGCGTGGTGCTTTTGCCGCAGCCGGACGGGCCGAGAAATACGCAGATCTCACCCTCGTTAACGGTCAGGCTCACTGAATCGACGGCCTTCACTTCTTTGCCGTTGCTTTGGAAAGTCTTGGTGAGGTTTTGAAGTTCGATCATTTGAGCAATCCTTTTGGAGTCAGCGAGCGTTGCAGCCATTGCAGAAGCAGGTCGGCGAAGATGGCCAGAATGCTGACCAGTACGGCACCGACGATTAGCATCGACATGTCGCTGCGGCTGATGGAAGCGAGGATGAGTACGCCGAGGCCGCCGGCGCCGATGGTGGCGGCGATGGTCATGACGCCGATGTTCATGACCACGGCCGTGCGCACGCCGGCGAGGATCACTGGCACGGCAATCGGCAGTTCGACCATGCGCAAGCGCTGGCCGAAGGTCATGCCGATGCCTTTGGCGGCTTCGCGAATGCCGGGTTCGACGCCGGTCAGTGCGAGGTAGGTGTTGCGCATGATCGGCAGCAGCGAATAAAGGAACACGGCGGTGATCGCCGGCATCGGCCCAAGGCCTTGGCCGAACTTGGAGTAGAACGGCAGCAGCAGGCCGAACAAGGCGATCGAAGGGATGGTCAGCAACACGGTCGCGCTGGCTTGCAAGGGGCCGGCGAGGGCCGGAAAGCGAGTCATGAACACACCCAGCGGCACGCCCACCAGAATTGCCAGCGAAACCGCGATGCCGACCAGCGTGATGTGTTGCAGGGTCAGGTGAAACACCTGATTCCAGTCCAGATGGGAGAAAGCGCTCCAGAAGCTCATAGTTTCTCCTCTTGTTTTTCTACCGGCGTCTGCTTGATCGGTACGCTTTCGGCCGAAGGATTGATCGGATGGGTGCGCAGGAAATCTGCCGCCACCACGGTAGGACTTTCGTGATCGACGTCGACTCGCGCGTTCAGCGTGATCATCGTCTGATCATCCAGCAGCGCGGCCAGCGGCTTGAGTTGCTCGGCCAGTTGCGGATGCTTGTCCAGGTACTCTTTGCGGACCACGGGCGCTGCGGTGTAGTCCGGGAAGTAGTGCTTGTCGTCGGCCAGCACTTTGAGTTTGAAAGCGTTCAGACGGCCATCGGTGGTGTAGACCAATCCCGCGAAGACCTGTCCGTTGTGCAGTGCGGTGTAGACCAGGCCCGCGTCCATCTGACGAGTGTTTTCACGGCTCAGGTTCATGTCGTAGTGCTTGACCATGCCCACCAGCCCGTCGGAACGGTTGGCGAACTCGGTATCGAGCGCGACGATATGACCCTCCTTGGCCTCATCCTTGAGCAAGGTTGTCAGTTCGGAGACGTTGTTGATCTGCGGGTACTGCTGCGCGATCTTATCGGGCAACGCCAGGGCGTAGGTGTTGTTGAACTTCGATGGCGAGAGCCAGACCAGGCCCTTTTTCGCATCCAGTTCCTTGACCCGCTGATACGTCTGCTCGCTGTCGAGTTTTTCGTCGACGTGGTTGTAGGCCACCAACGAAACGCCGGTGTATTCCCAGAGCATGTCCAGCTGGCCGGATTCCTGCGCACTGCGCGCCAGGTTACTGCCCAGGCCGCCGGTGATCTGGACCTGATAGCCCTTGTCGCGCAGGTATTGGGCGGTCAGTTCGGCGAGGACGGTCTGTTCGGTGAAGACCCGCGCGCCAATGCGCAAGACAGGCATTTCGGCCGCCTGGACGAGTCCTGCCAGCAGCAGGCCAGCGCCCACTATTAATGTGCATAACTTCTTCATTCGTATTCCTTTCATCAGCGCGGCGCTTTATCGAGCAAGGCCACGTTCCAGCCAGATACGACTCGCCAGGGTCACGGCGCCATCGAGCAACAGGGCCAGCAATGCCGTACACGCGGCACCCAGCACCAGTTGCGGCTGATTGTTCAGGGCGATGCCGGGGAAGATCAGGCTGCCAAGGCTGTTGGCACCGATCAGGAAAGCCAGCGGCGCGGTGCCGACGTTGATCGCCAGCGCTACCCGCACACCGCCGATGATGATCGGCACGGCATTGGGCAGCTCGACGCGCCACAACACCTGACGCGGTGTCATGCCGATGCCGGTGGCAGCTTCCTTGAGTGAGCCCTGAACGTTTTTCAGGCCTTCATAGGTGTTGCGCACGATGGGCAGCAACGAGGCGAGGAACAGCGCGAAGATGGCAGGTCCGCTGCCGATACCCAGGACGCCCAGGGCAATGGCCAGAACTGCAAGAGGAGGAACGGTGTTACCGATGTTGAAGATCTGCATGAAGCGTTCGGCGCGGCCAACCATGCTCGGTCGGCTAAGCACAATGCCAGTCGGGATTCCGACCACCAGTGCCGCCAGCATCGATGCCAGCACAAGCAGCACATGCGCTTGCAGGTAAAACAGCAGATCGTCCTGATACTGCCTGAGTGTGTCGATGCCGATCCAATGGACCAGCAGGGCCAGAAGTGCGATGACAATCACACCTCCCAATAGCCCCTTGCCATAGCGATTAGCCACGGGCGGACTCCTTATTTCAGTCGGCGAACGCCTCGCTGTGACTGGCCTTTTCAGGCAGCCAGCGAACGTGCGCGAAGAGCAGCGGGTGGGTCGCCGGAAAGGGTGAAACCTCGGCGAAAACACGAGCCATGAGCGCAGCTTCGTCAAGCTAACTTGCTGATTTTGCGACCCTTGGCTTGTTGAGTAGCTTCTTGTGCAGCCAGGGAATGGACGTCTCCATAACCGCAAAGGTTCCCACGTGAGATGCTATTTGGCCACCCCTGATCGACTGAACGGTTCGGATATTGCGTTCGTTTGGGCTATAATCGCCGCCCTTTTTTTGAATCACCTCTCGGGCGATTTCCCATGACCAGACAGGCCGCCGAAGTCGCGAAACGCCGCACTTTCGCCATTATTTCTCACCCCGATGCCGGTAAGACCACCATCACCGAAAAGCTTCTGCTGATGGGCAAGGCAATTGCGGTCGCCGGTACGGTGAAATCCCGCAAGTCCGATCGCCATGCCACCTCCGACTGGATGGAGATGGAAAAGCAGCGGGGTATTTCCATCACCACGTCGGTCATGCAGTTCCCGTATCGCGAACACATGATCAACCTGCTCGACACCCCGGGCCACGAAGACTTCTCCGAAGACACCTACCGCACCCTGACGGCAGTGGACTCGGCGCTGATGGTGCTCGACGGCGGTAAGGGCGTAGAACCACGCACCATCGCCCTGATGGACGTCTGCCGTCTGCGCGATACGCCGATCGTCAGCTTCATCAACAAGCTGGACCGCGACATTCGCGACCCGATCGAGCTGCTGGACGAGATCGAAGCGGTGCTGAAGATCAAGGCGGCGCCGATCACCTGGCCGATCGGTTGCTACCGCGACTTCAAGGGCGTGTACCACCTGGCCGACGACTACATCATCGTCTACACCGCCGGTCACGGTCATGAACGCACCGAGACCAAGATCATCGAGAAGTTGGACTCCGACGAAGCCCGCGCGCATCTGGGCGACGAGTACGGGCGTTTCATCGAGCAGCTGGAACTGGTGCAGGGCGCCTGCCACACCTTCGATCAGCAGGAATTCCTCGACGGTCAGTTGACCCCGGTGTTTTTCGGTACGGCGCTGGGCAACTTCGGTGTCGATCACGTGCTCGATGCGGTGGTGGACTGGGCGCCGAAGCCGTTGGCGCGCGTGGCCAACGAGCGCACGGTCGAGCCGGTCGAAGAGAAGTTCAGCGGCTTTGTGTTCAAGATTCAAGCGAACATGGACCCCAAGCACCGCGACCGCATCGCCTTCATGCGTATCTGTTCGGGCAAGTACGACAAGGGCATGAAAATGCGCCACGTACGTACCGGCAAGGACGTGCGTATCGGCGACGCGCTGACGTTCTTCTCCAGCGAACGTGAGCAGCTGGAAGAAGCCTACGCCGGCGACATCATTGGTTTGCACAACCACGGTACGATCCAGATCGGTGACACCTTCAGCGAAGGTGAGGCCCTGGGCTTCACCGGTATCCCACACTTCGCCCCGGAGCTGTTCCGCCGCGTGCGCTTGCGCGATCCGCTGAAATCCAAGCAGTTACGTCAGGGTTTGCAGCAGTTGGCCGAAGAAGGCGCCACCCAGGTGTTCTTCCCGGTGCGCAGCAACGACATCATCCTCGGCGCCGTCGGTGTCTTGCAGTTCGATGTCGTGGCCAGCCGCCTGAAGGAAGAATACAAAGTGGAATGCTCCTACGAGCCGATCACCGTATGGTCTGCGCGCTGGATCGACTCGGGTGACAAGAAGAAACTCGAGGAATTCGAGAACAAGGCCGTGGAACACCTGGCGCTGGACGGCGGCGGTCACCTGACCTACCTGGCGCCAACGCGAGTGAACCTGGCATTGATGGAAGAGCGCTGGCCGGATGTGAAATTCCGAGCAACGCGTGAGCACCATTAAAAGCAGTTAACCTTGGGCTTTGGCCCGACGCACGCGAAACCTGTAGGAGCGCGCTTGCCCGCAAAGGTGTCTGTATAGACGGATAAATGCCGACTGACACACCGCAATCGCGGGCAAGCGCGCTTCTGCAGAGGTTCGCGCTCGATCCGAATTACTTCACCACCCTCCCCACTCCCCGCCCACGCGGGTCGGATGCGGTTTCGACTTTCGTGCCATCGATCCTGATCGCCTGCACGTTGCCCATCGACCAGCCCTGATCCTTGAGCGTGTAGCCCATGGCTTTCAGTTCATCGGCCACCGGTGCTGGCAATGGCGCAAATTTCTCGGTGTAGATCGTGTCTTTCGGCAGCAACTGGTGATGAACCCGCTGCGCGGCGACGGCGTCCTTGAGCGGCATATGGAAGTCGTAGAGGTTGTTCAGCACTTGAAACACGGTGGTGAAAATCCGCGAGCCACCCGGCGTACCCAATACCAGCGTCACCGCACCATCACGCGTCACCAGGCTCGGGCTCATCGACGACAACATGCGCTTGCCCGGCTCGATGGCGTTGGCGTCGCCGCCCACCACGCCAAAGGCATTGGCCACCCCCGGCTTGGCGCTGAAATCATCCATCTCGTCGTTCATCAAAAAGCCTGCACCCTTGACCACCACACCGCTGCCGTAATCCCAGTTCAGGGTGTAGGTGTTGCTCACCGCATTGCCCTTGGAATCGACGATGGAGAAGTGCGTCGTCTGATGAGACTCAAGCCCGGCCTTCACATTTTCTGTCGGCGAAATCGCAGTGGGATTGATCTCATGGGCGCGTCCGGCGAGATAGACGTGATCGGTCAGTTGATTCACCGGCGCCTGCGAGAAATCCGGATCGCCCAGATAATTCGCGCGGTCGGCGAACACGCGTTTTTCGATCTCCGCCAACAGATGGATGTAACGCGCCGAGTTCAGCGGCACGCCTTTGAAGTCATCCCCCAGTTGCTGCTTGATGCCGATCAGCTGCGCCAGCGCGACGCCGCCAGAGCTTGGCAACGGCGCGGTGTACAGGGTGTTGCCATTGAAATTGATGTGCAGCGGCTTGCGCCATACCGCCTTGTAATCGGCGAGGTCCTGTTTGGTAATCAGGCCGTTATCGTGCTGCATCTGCGCCACCAACAGGTCGGCTGTCTGGCCCTGGTAGAACTCGTTGGCGCCTTTGTCGGCGATGCGCTCCAGCGTCTTGGCCAGCTCCGGCTGGCGGAAGGTCTCGCCGGTTTTCATGTCGCCGAAATAGTCGCCGAAGTTGGTCTTGCCGTTCAGTTGCTTGATCGCTTCGGCGCCATACATGTACTGCTTGTCAGCCACCTTGAAACCGTTTCGCGCATAGCCAATGGCTGGGGTCAGCAGCTCGGCCCACGGCAATCTGCCGAATTTCTGATGCGCTTCCCACAGGCCCATGACCGTGCCAGGCACCCCGGATGCACGGGCGCCAACCAGGCTCATACCGGGGATCACTTCGCCCTTTTCGTCCAGATACATGTTGCGGCTGGCGGCCTTGGGTGCAGTCTCGCGGTAGTCGAGGAAGTAAGGCTTGCCGCGCATGAACAGGGTCATGAAACCACCACCTCCGATGTTGCCCGCCTCGGGATAGGTCACAGCCAGGGTGAATGCGGTGGCGACAGCGGCGTCGACGGCATTGCCGCCCTTTTTCAGGATCTGCGCCGCGACTTCGGCGCCATACTGGTCGGGGGCTGCAACGGCGCCGGCATCGAGCGCGACGGCATACACCGGGGAACTGGCGGCGAACATCACCGCCAGGGCGACGGTCTTGAGGGTCACGACTCGCATAAGGCTTCCTTTGTAGGCTAACGCGACAGCTTGTTACCGACTGGCTGTCTGAATGCTGACGAGACTAACGGTCCGGGCGTTCATTAATGATGAAAAATGCCCGTCAACGCAAACAGTCACCCGAAAGTAGCCGTTATGGGTAGAGCCTCTGGAAGCGCAATGTCGCGATAAACAGGCCCGGTCTGATCGCCAATCGATCAGATGCTCAGGCATCGCCTTTGCTAAGGTAGTGACAGCGCAAGGCCGCGCGCCGAGAGTGCAAGGAGCAACACCATGAAGGTGACTTATGCATTGATGGCTACCGTGCTGGTAGCCGTGATCGTGTTGTATCTGACCGTTTTCCAACGCGAGCCATTCATCCAGACAACGCCTGATACTGCTCAGGTGGACGCCGCGTTTACCGCCACACTCAACAGAATGCGCGCCTTTCCCGCAGCCTTGCAGGTGCAGGAAGTCAGCGTCGACCCGCACGCGATCACCCAGGATCAGAAGACCCTGAAGTTCACCTTGATCGACCATCTCATCAGCGCCACGAAAGTTCGCAGCGAGGAAGTGACCAACCCTGACGGCACGAAAAGCATCATCTGGTATGGCAATATCGAAGGCCACGTGAACGTCGTGCCTGAAATACCGCAATGGCAGGACCCGCTGAACTCCATCACGTTGGTTAAACACGCCCAGACCGTCACCGGGACGATCCGTCAGGGTCAGCAGCTGTATGAGTTGCGTCCGGTGGGCAATGATCGGCATGTGGTGATTGTGCTGGACGGTACGAAGATGCCGCCGGAAAGAGACGACGTTGGTCTCACCAAGCGCAGTGCCGCGACCCCCGCTACGCCGCGCACGGTGTCTGCGAAGTCCCCCGCGCAGACCACGATCGATGTCATGACCGTCGTGCCGCAAAAGACCGTCTCTGAATACCAGGGCGACATGCTGGGCCTGGCGCAATTGGCAGTGGCGCTGGCCAATCAAAGTTATATCAACAGCATGATCGGCATCACATTGCGACTGGTGGCGTACCAAGTGACCGACTACGTGCCGAATGCCGCACTTCCCGGCCTCGACCTGATCCGGCTGAGGACTCCGAACGACGGGTTCATGGACGACTCGCTCACTGTCCGCGATGAAACGCGCGCTGACGTCGTCATCTATCTCTTTGGCTCGGCGCCTGCCGAGGATGGCTCGCAGTACTGCGGTCAGGCGTCGCAAAACGGCTCGACGGCGGACACCGCATTCGCCATGGTCGCCTATGAGTGCATCGTCAACTTCACCTTCGCCCATGAAATCGGCCACCTGCAGTCTGCTCGCCATGAGATCGCCAACGACCCTTCGATGACGCCTTATCCCTTCGCCCATGCCTATCGATTTAACGCGGGCGGCAACACCTGGCACACGATTGTCGGCACCCAACCCAACCCGCCAACGTCCCAGCGTCTGAACCTGTGGTCCAACCCCGACATTCGCTACGAGGGCGTGCCCATCGGTGACGCTGAAACCGCCGACAATCATCGCGTGCTGGAGGTGACCAAGGAGGCCATTTCCGGCTACCGGTAACTCAATCCTCAGGCGCCCTTCAGCGTCTTGAGACCTACTTGCTCGCGTCTGAGGTTCAGCGCCAGGACGCTGCTCAGCACCACCACCGAACCCACGATCACCCACTGCGAGGGCATTTCCCCAAGCAGTGCCGAGGCGATGGCGATGGCCATGGGAGGCGTGAGGTAAAGGCTCATCGAGGCGCGACTGACATCCATGTGTTTGAGCACGTAGGCCCAGGCCAGATACGCCAGCGCGCTGGGGAAGAAACCCAGGACGCCCACAGCGATGTTGACCCGCAGTGGCGCGTTGACGATTTCGCCCATCAGGCCCGGCAAGTAAATCAGCAGGAAAAACGTCCCGGCCCAGATGGTGTAGCAGACCATGGTCAGCCCGTCGTAACGGTGGCTGTAGCGCTTTTGCAAGGAGAAATACACGCTCCAGGAAAACGCCGCGAGCAGGACCAGCAGCCCGCGTGCGTCGATGTGGCCAAAACCGCGATCGCCGGTGATGACGATCGCCACGCCGATCAGACCCCACGCGACGCAGGTCCAGCGCCAGGCGCTGACGCGTTCCTTGAACACGAAATGCGCGAGCAACGCGGTGAACAGCGGCATCGACTGAATCAGTACGCTGGACGCCCCGGCGCTGACCCCGGCCTGGCCGAAGTTCAGCGCAATGTGGTGCAGGCTGACGGCGAAGAAACCGAGCACCGCCAGCAATGGCAGATCCTTGAGTCGCGGGAGTGAAATACGCATCGAAGACGCGATAAGCGCCATGAACGCCGAAGCAATGAGAAAACGCAGCAACGCCAGATGAGTCGGGTCGTAGCCTTGCAGCCCGATGCGAATGCCGGTCGGCGAAAAGCCCCAGCAGGCGATCACGAAAAAGGTCGCCAGCGCGACTTTCACGCCTTGCCAGCGCAGTTTCGAATATTCCACTTCAGCGCCCATCCGGGCCGGGTCGTCTACCACGCTCATTTCGATACTCCTGCTGGCAGGCCTTTGCCTGCGCCTTGGCCATGAGTATCGAAACAACTTATGCTCACCACAACCGAACAATAATGACTCAACCATTCACTTTTGGTGATGCATGGAATTAGCCCAGATTCGAATGTTCAAGACCGTCGCCGACACCGGCAGCATCGCCCGCGCGGCCGAGGTGCTGCATTGCGTGCCATCGAACATCACCGCGCGGATCAAGGCCCTGGAGGCCGAGTTGGGCGTCGATCTGTTCTTCCGCCACGGGCGTGGGTTAAGGATCAGTCCGGCGGGGGAAATCCTCCTGACGTACGCAGGACGCATGCTCAGCCTGGCCGACGAAGCCAGGCGCGCGGTGCATCCCGATGCCGCCCCTTCCGGCCCGTTGCGCATTGGCGCCATCGAGTCATCGGCTACCTCACGCTTGCCTCGGCTGCTCGCTCGTTTTCACGCCCGTTACCCGGACGTATCGCTGGAGCTGACCACCGGCACTGGCCCGCAGTTGCTCGACGCGACGCTCAATCACAAGCTCGACGGCGCGATTGTCGCCATCGACGTCAAGCGCCCGAAACTCAAACGAACCTCGATGTATCGCGAAGACCTGGTGTTGATCGCCGCCGAGTCACTGGGGCCTGTTCGCAGCGCGGCGGACCTGCAGGGCAAATCGATTTTCATGTGGCCCGAAGGCTGTCCCTACCGCGCGGCGCTGGAACGCTGGCTGCTGAACAACGGCCAGAGCCAGCCGATCATCAGCATTGCCAGTTACGGCACCATCGTCGGCTGCGTCAGCGCCGGCGCCGGGGTGGCGCTGGTGCCCAAGGGCGTGTTCGAGCAGTACCACAAAGGCTCGGGCTGGGTGGGTTATGAGTTCCCGGAACTGACGTCTATCGACAACTTGTTTTACTGGCACGAAAACGCCGAACACCACCCGGCGCGCGAGGCATTCGTGGAGATGTTGAGGGCGGAGTTCAGTGGGGTTCGCACATCCTGAACAGGATCCCCAGTGCCGCAATCGTCCTGCAGGAGTGAGCTTGCTCACGAAGGGGACCAGTACAGACATACAAGATGTCGGGTCTGGAAGTCAGCCTTCGTGAGCAAGCTCGCTCCCACAGGTATCGTGCCCATCCTTCGATGTTCTGGTGGGCCTTACGCCGCGTAACTCGCCAACTTCTGCTGAATGAAATCCAGAAAACACTGAATCCTCAGCGCCAGCTGCGAGTTGCGGTAGTACACCGCGTGAATCGGCTGGCGATAGCCGCTGTTGGCTTCGGGGAGGATGACGCTCAGGCGACCGAGGCGAATGTCTTCGTGGGTCATAAAATGCGACAGGCAGACGATGCCCTCTCCCGCCAGCGCCAACTGACGCAGAGTCTCGCCGCTGGAGGCGGAAACGGTGGGATGAATGAACAGACGATCACCCTCGGCATGGCGCAACGGCCAGCGGTTCAACGTTTCGGTCTGGGTGAAGCCCAGCAATGAATGCCCGCTCAACGCTTCGACGGTCTTGGGCGTGCCGTGTTTCTTCAGGTAATCGGGGCTGGCGAGGATGTTCAGCGGACTGGAGCCCAGCGACCGCGCGTGCAGGGTCGAGTCTGCCAGTACCCCGATGCGGATTGCCACGTCCGTGCTCTGCTCCAGCAGATCGATAATCAGATCGTTGCTGTTCAACTCCAGCTGGACATCGGGATACAACGACCGAAACTCAGCCACATACGGCACGATGGAATGCAGCATGAAGGGTGACGCGGCGTTGATGCGCAGGCGTCCGGACGGCGTCTGCTGGCGCAGCGACATGCGCTCCTCCAGCTCCTCCATCTGCCCGAGAATCTGCTTGGTCCGCTCCAGGAAGAACTTGCCCTCCTCGGTCAGGTCCATGCGTCGCGTGGTGCGGTTGAGCAAGGTAGTGCCGAGCTTGGCCTCCAGCCGCGACAACGTGCGGCTGATGGCCGAGGGCGTTTGGCCGATCTGCTCGGCGGCGGCTGATATCGAGCCGCTTTCAATCACCGAAACGAACACCTGCAACTCATCTGATCGGGCTTTCACTGTTGTCCTCCGCTCAAAACAGACTGGATATTAGTCCGGTTTGTCGCAAAGAACAGGTCAGACATTAGATGCCGAACACTGTGGCCAAATGCGCTTCATAGCGTTTCACGTCGGCTTCGATGTTCGGCATTTTCATCACGTCCACCGCCAGGAAGGTCGGCAGGCCGGTCATGCCCAGGAACTGGTTGGCCTTGTGGAACGGAAAATACACCGCGTCCACGCCTTTGGCTTCGAAGAAGTCCGACGCATCATCGAACGCTTGTTGCGGCGCGTTCCAGGTGGCCGAAATCATGTATTGCCTGCCCTGCAACAGGCCACCGCTGCCGTACTTCTGCGAAGCATCGGAACGGGTGCGACCGTCGTTGGCGTACAGGCTGCCGTGGCCTTCGGTGAACACTTCGTCGATGTACTTCTTCACCGTCCACGGCGCGCCCATCCACCACCCCGGCATCTGCCAGACGATCACGTCAGCCCAGAGGAATTTCTGCACCTCTTGAGCGACCTCGTAACCGCCGTCGATGAAGGTTTGTTTCACGTCAAAACCAGCGCGGTCCATGAAGGTAAGCGCAGCGTCGTGCAGGGTGGCGTTGTAGCGGCCATCGGAGTGAGCGAATTGTTTGCCGCCGTTGATGAACAGAACTTTTTTCATTGAAAGCCTCGTCGTGACTCAACCACCGGCCGTCTCGTGAGGGACCAGGTATCGAGCCGTCAATAATTGGGTGTGAACTGCAATGGACGGCAGATTATCGATTTGGCGACGCGTGAGTAAGCAGTGCCCAAGCAAAACGCTTTTGCTGCACAGGCACGAATATGCGTGGGATTGTTGACTTAGAATTTGGCTTCTTTCATTTCAAGGAGGCGCTCATGAGCGATCTGCACGGTTTCATCCTTCACGCCCAGACCAAGCCGGACAAAGCCGCGGAGTTCGAGGCGCTGTTCAATGGCTACGTCACAGCCAGCCGCAGCGAAGAGGGTTGCATCGAGTACCACATGCTGCGCGATCAGCAGGACCCGACGCTGTTCATCTTCTACGAAATCTGGCAATCGACAGCCCATCTGAACGTTCACTCTGCCCTGCCGCATATGGCGAGCTTCTTTGAAAAACGCATGGATTACCTGGTCCGAGATTTCGATATCCGTCGCGTCGACATGATCAGTCCGTCTTCGGCTGTACGCTGAATCCGTGGCCTTCAACCCGCGATCAGCAGATGCAGGCCCAGCATCGCCATGCCGATAAAGAACACGCGCTTGAACAGCAAGGCGCTGATGCGCTGCCGTAGCCACTGGCCGAGCATCATGCCGAGCAACGCCGGAATGACCGCCAGCAATGAGGCGCTCATTTCGGCGCTGCCCAACGCGCCATTCCAGAACAAACCGGCCCCCAGAGCCAGGCTGGAAACGGTGAACGACAGCCCCAGCGCTTGCACCAGTTGGTTGCGATCCAGACCCAGGCCCTGGATATACGGCACCGCCGGAATCACGAACACGCCGGTGGCCGATGTGATCAGCCCGGTGATCAAACCGCACAACGGCCCCAGCCAGAACTCTGCGCGGGGCGGCACCTGGAGCGTCGGCAGAAACCGCCCACACAGCGCATAGACAAACAGCGCCCCGCCCAATGCCCCGCCCATGCTGTGCGCGCCGCCCATGCCGAGCACATAGGAACCCAGCCCGGTGCCGACGACGATCATCGTCAGCAGTGGCCAAAGTCGTTTGCATGAACTGCGCAGATGCCCGCCCGCCGCCAGTTGCCAGAGATTGGTGAAGGTCGATGGAATCAACAGCAATGCCGCAGCCTGCGCCGGCAACATAGCCACACCGAGCAACCCCATGGCAACGGTAGGCAATCCCATGCCGATCACACCCTTGACCGTGCCGGCCAGCAGAAAGGCCAGCAGGACCAAGGCTGACAGGCTCCAGCCAATGTTTTGATAAAGCGCGAGGAAGGTATTCATAGGGCTATCGTGAGCCCGGGCGCGACTTTTTTGAATCTGCGATATATTGAGCCAGCCTTCGTTCAGGGCATAGCCTACGTTCATAATGCGCTGAACATGCGCTGTACCTGGGGGAACGAGCTTGCTCGCGAAGACGTTATATCAATCGTCATCACAAGTGCCTGAAAGACGCCTTCGCGAGCAAGCTCGCTCCCACAATGGTTCATCATCCGGTATAACGCGAGCAGCCATGCACTTCGACCTGATCGACCTGAAGCTTTTCCTCAACGTGACCAAGGCCGGCAACATCACCGCCGGTGCCGCGCTCAGTCACTTGTCGCTCGCCTCAGCCAGTGCGCGGATTCGCGGGCTGGAGTCGGCCTTGGGTATCGCCCTGTACGAGCGCGGTCGACGCGGCGTCACGCCGACCGCCGCAGGCAAGGCACTGGCGCAACACGCACGGCTGATTCTGCAACAAGTCGAGCGCCTGCAAGCGGACCTCACCGATTACGCTCAAGGCTTCAAAGGTCAGATTCGCCTGCTGTGCAACACCTCGGCCCTGAGCGAGTACCTGCCGGAGCGTCTGGCGGAGTTTCTCGCCTGTCATCCGAACATCGACATTCATCTGGAAGAGCACCCCAGCCTGCGCATCCTCCACGCTGTGCGCCACGGCACAGCGGACATCGGTATCATCTCCAACGCGGTGGACGCCAGCGATCTGCAGACCTTGCCATTCTGTGCCGATCCGCTGACGCTGATCATGCCGATCGACCACCCATTGGCCGGGCACCCCAGCCTGCGCTTCAGCCAGGCGCTGAATCACGAATTCGTAGGGCTTGGGGTAAACAGCGCAATGGCCATTTACCTTGAGGAACAGGCGTTGCATCTGGGCCATCGAATCAAGACCCGCATCCGCGCCGAAAGCTACGACGGCGTACTGCGCATGGTGTTGCGCGGCGCCGGTCTGGGGGTTGTGCCCGTGGCAGCGCTCCAGCGTTTTCAGCAGGCCGACTTGCTGAAAAGCGTGCCCCTGAGCGACAGCTGGGCCGATCGCACGCTGCTGTTATGCGCGCCCGACTTCGACGCTCTCCCCGAATACGCCAAGGCGCTGGTGCGTCATCTGCGTGGGGAAACTGCGTTTCTGGGCACCCCGATGTCGAGCCCAGACAACTGACCCCGGCCAGACGCCCCTAAGGTGTGCGAGCGCAACTTTCGCCACCTTTTCTGGAGCTGTCATGAGCAACCCGATCACCGTTCTTCGCGACACCACGCCACTGCCCGTCATCGACGCCTGCAAATGGGAACGCATTGGCGGCGACCCGCACACCGTCAACCTCAACGCCTACACCAGCGCCGACGGACAGAAGATCATGGGCACCTGGATCTGCACGCCGGGGAAATGGTTCGTCGAATACGTGAAGTGGGAGTACTGCGACTTTCAGGAAGGCTACTGCATCATCACCCCTGAGGGTCAGCAGCCGATTCACTTGAAGGCGGGCGACAAGTTCATCGTAGAGCCGGGCATGAAAGGCACGTGGGAAGTGGTGGAGACCGTGCGCAAGTATTTCGTGTTTGCCTGACCGCGCTCACCCCTCGCCGACATGGCGTCCTTTGCAAGGTCGATTGTCAGCGCATCACCGTGTCCAGATGCTCCGACGTCAATGCACGTGGCATGAAATCCATCCCGGTCGGCTCATCAAGCTCGGCCAGGATGGTCTGGATCTGCTTGTAAGCTGCGCGGAACAGTGCGCTCCCCAGGCTTACCCGTTGAACCCCGGCGATCACCAGCTTATCGAGCGTCATTCCCGGCACCGGCAATACGCTGACCGGTTTGCACAATTGGGCCTGCACCGTTGCCAGATCTGCCATGGTTTTCAACCCCGGCGCGAACAGGCAATCGGCGCCTGCGCGCTCAAACGCAACCAGACGTTCGATGACCTTGTTCAGTGAATATTCGTGCGGCCCGAGCAGATAATCAGTCCGGGCAGTCACGACAAACTCAGGGTCTCTGGCCTTCACAGTCTCGCAAGCGCTGCGCACGCGTTCGCAGGCCTCGGCCAGATCGAAAAACACTAAAGAGTGGGGATCGCTGTAATCGGCAATGTCTTCCAGCGAGGCGCCAGCACAGCCTGCTTGCCAAGCGCGCAGGAAGTTGTTGGCCACACCCTCCGGCGTGCTGGCAAGGCCGTTCTCCAGATCAGCGCTCACCGGGACGCGAACTGCGTGAACGATGCGCGTCAGGCTTTCGAACCGCATTTCATTGTCCATGGCAGGGGAGGAATCGCGGTATCCCCTGGCATACGCGATACCTGCGCTCGTGGTGCCCAGACTTGGGTAGCCCAATTGCTCGATCAAACGGGCGCTGCCCTCACACCACGCGTTGGGCATGACGAACATGGGACTGCCTTTGCGATGCAACTCGCTGAATGTTTTCGTCGCGCTCATCGTCATTCCTCCAAAACGCGAGCTTAGCGAGTGTGCCGGATTTGCCCCATTCAAAAAAATTGAAGGCCCTTCAAAAAACCTGAACAGACAGCCTGTGCGAAAAATGAAACACTGCGCCGCACTGAATTTCAGGGACGACTGGACATGAAATTTACAGCCACTGCATTATTCTTTCACTCACTGGGCGCACTGACTCAAGCTGCCCAGGCTCAAACGTCAAACAGCTCTTATGTGAGCAACGTCGGCGGTGTGGAAGTACACACGGTCCTATACAGCATGCGGCCAGTGGATTGATCTCAACCGCAAGATGAGTCGAGCCAAGGAAAGGAAGCCATGTCCCGAATCTTCGATGTCGATACCAATCTGTGGCGCACCTTCAAATCCGTGAGCGAAACCCGAAGCATCACCCGCTCTTCGGTGGTGCTGTGCAAAACCCCACCCGCCGTCAGCATGCAGATCAAGAAACTTGAAGAACTGCTGGAGCTGCAACTGTTTCAACGCGGTGATCAGGGTTTCAAACTCACGCCTATCGGTGAAGAAGTGCTGCTGACGGCCGAAAAGATACTGGCGATGAACGACAACCTGTTCAGCCTCAAAGAGAAAGCACGCAGCTACGAACTTCGCCTGGGGCTGCCCGATGATTATTCGTTGTTCTTTCTTCACGACATCATCAAGTCCGTCAAACAGTTGCCAACCGCTGTCCACATTAGCGTGACCTGCAAGACCTCCAAACTGCTGATCAAGGATATGGAGCAGGGGTTGCTGGACCTTGCGATCATCGCAACCCGGGAAGGCGAGCACATCGAGAACGCCGACCCTATCCGTTTCGAAGAATTGTGCTGGATCGGTGACGAAACACTGGTCAACCCCGGGCAACCGATTCCACTGGTGCATTTTCCCGCCGGCTGCGTGTGCCGGGAGATTTCGATCAACGCCTTGAAAGACGCCAATATCGAAGCCCATGTAGGGTTTACGTCCGACTCGAACTTCTCGGTATTCAACGCCATCAATGCCGGTGCGGGTATTGGCCTGAGCGAGCGCTCGTTCGTACCCCAGGCCATCCCTGTCATTCACAGCTCGCTGTTGCCTCCATTGCCTCGTATCGAGATCAGCACCGTGGTCAACACCCAGCGAATTCCAAAGCCAGTGCTGGACCAGATAGCCTTGAGCATTCAGACCTGTGTGAACAATGCGTGCGAGGATTATCGGGCCAGGAGCGAACGCAGTGGTCACCCGTCGAACCCCAACATGACCGCATGCTCGGTGATTTGAGCTAAAACATCGTCGGTGATGCCTGAGCAGGTTTCCATTTCTGCCAAGTGCACTTGCCATTTGTAACATTCCCCCCACTCCGGGTATTTCCTAGCATCCCCAGACGTCGTCGACGCCTGGTTCGCCAGCAATCCACGTATTTGAGGGAAATGGCTAATGTCTGATGCTACTGAGCGCCTGTGGGGGGCGCGGTTCAAATCCGGTCCGGCCCCGGCAATGGCCAACCTGTCGCGCTCGCCCAGCGTGTATTTCCGCATGACGCCCTATGACGTCGCCGGCTCCAAGGCTCACGCCCACGAGCTTGAACGCGCCGGCCTGCTGGACGCGGACGAAACTCGACGCATCATCGCCACCCTCGAGTCGATCAACGACGACTTCGCCGCAGGCAAAATCCAGCCCATCGCGGCCGACGAAGACGTGCACACCTTCATCGAACGACTGCTGACTGAACGCCTCGGCGCGCTGGGTGGCAAGCTGCGCGCCGGTCGCTCGCGCAATGACCAGACAGCCAACGACATGCGGCTGTTTCTGCGCGATCAAATTCGCCAACTGACGTTGTCGATTCTCGACCTGCAAAACGCCCTGGTCAGTCAGGCCGAGCAACACATCAACACCATCGCGCCGGGCTTCACCCATCTACAGCAGGCGCAGCCGATCGTATTCGCCCATCATCTGATGGCTCACGCCCAGGCGATTCATCGTGACATCCAGCGCCTGCAGGATTGGGACAAGCGCTTCAACCTTTCACCTCTCGGCGCGGCGGCAATGGCGGGCTCGGCAATCGCCCGCGACCTGCAAAGCTCGGCAGCGGAACTGGGTTATGCCGGCCCGTGTGAGAACTCGATCGATGCCGTCGCCAGTCGCGATCACGTGGCCGAGTTCCTGTTCAGCGCCAGCATGCTGGGCATCAACATTTCGCGCATGGCCGAGGAGTTTTGCATCTGGACCTCACGGCAGTTTCGCTGGGTCGATCTAGACGACGCTTACGCTACGGGCAGCTCGATCATGCCGCAGAAGAAGAACCCGGATATCGCCGAACTGGCGCGGGGCAAATCCGGGCGTCTGATCGGTTCGCTGACGGCGATTCTGTCGGTGCTCAAGGCGCAGCCGCTGTCTTACAACCGCGATTTGAGCGAGGACAAGCACGCGATCTTCGATGCAGTGGACACGCTGAATCTGGTGCTGCCAGCGTTTGCCGGGATGGTGCGGACCATGACCGTGCGCAAGGAGCAATTGCTGCGTCAGGCGCCGTTAGGGTTCACCCTCGCCACCGAAGTCGCCGACTGGTTGGCGGTGCGCGGTGTGCCCTTCAAGGAGGCTCACGAAATTACGGGGCAACTGGTGCAGCTGTGTGAAGCGCAGGACATTGGCCTGCAAGAGCTGACGGCCGAGATGCTTGCCGACACCGATGCACGCCTGACGCCCGACGTGTTGCAGAGTCTGACGCTGGAAGCTGCCCTCGCCGCGCGCAGTGGCTGGGGTGGAACCTCGCCGGTGCGGGTGGCCGAGCAAATCGCGCGATTCAAGCAGCACCTGGTGGCGCAGGAGAAGTGGGCCAAGGATTACGACGGACCACGAGGTTGAAGCCGAACTCAGAGCTGCTGACTTTAAGTGATATTTGTGGGCGTTTCCGGTAGTGACGACGGTGGCGAATGCGGTGTGTCAGACATGCCACCTTCGCCGCCGTCGTAAGCTCCCCAAGCGCCCACAGGACGACGAGTGCTCTGGATTCAGCGCAGAACGATCAACATCTACTTCTTCAAATACCCCTCAATCACCGCCGAGAAATCCTTCCCGCCATCCCCACGCAAGCTCATCGCCTGATACAGCTGCTGAGCCACTGCCCCGAGCACTACCGGCTGATGCGCAACCTTCGCCGCTTCGGTCGCCAGCCCCAGGTCCTTGAGCATCAGTTCGGCGCCAAATCCGCCGGTGTAGCCCCGCGAAGCAGGCGCGGTTTCGACGACACCCGGCCATGGGTTGTAGATCTCCGAACTCCAGCACCGCCCGGTCGAGCTGTTGATGATGTTGGCCAGAATGCCGGTGTCGATGCCCAGGGAATTGCCCAGCGCCATGGCTTCGGCGACGCCGATCATGGAAATCCCCAGCAGCATGTTGTTGCAGATCTTGGCGATCTGGCCGGTGCCGACGTCGCCGCAGTGCACGATGTTGCGGCCCATCTGCGCGAGGATCGGCTTGAGCACGGTGAAGTGTTCCAGACTGGCACCCACCATGAAGGTCAAGGTCCCGGCCTGCGCGCCGCCCGTTCCACCAGACACCGGTGCATCGCCGACCACCACGCCCCGCTTGGCCGCCACCGCCGCCACATCGCGAATAGTCTGCGGATCGATGGTGCTGCAATCCACCACGGGCACGCCTGCGGAGATCCCCGCCAGCACGCCGTCTTCATTCAGGTACACCGCGCGCACGTGAGCGGCGGCAGGCAGCATGGTGATGACCAGTTCTGCGCCCTGTGCTGCGTGTTTGGGTGACTCGCTGATGCGGCTGCCCAACTCGGCAAGTTCAGCCAGCACTTGCTGATTGAGGTCGAACAGGTGCAGTTGATGCCCGGCCCGGATGAGGTTCCGCGCCATCGGCGCCCCCATATTGCCCAGACCGATAAATGCGATTTTCATTGTTGTTCTCCTTTTCAGATTCAGATCCGATGACCCATCCAACACTTATCAACGGTGGGAGCGAACTTGCTCGCGAAGACATTCATACAAAGCAGCTCTATCGCCTGATATGGCCATTCGCGAGCAAGCTCGCTTCCATCATTGAGTTCGACGCGCTGGGTTGAATCAACGCAAATTGATCGTCGTGTTCACCCCGTCATTCACGCTGTCGTCATCGAACCAGCGGCTGGTGACGGTCTTGGTCTGAGTGTAGAACTGCACCACCTGTTTGCCGTACGGCCCCAGATCGCCGAGTTTGGAGCCGCGCGAACCAGTGAAGCTGAAGAACGGCACCGGCACTGGAATCGGGATATTGATACCCACCTGGCCGACATCGATCTCGTTCTGGAATTTGCGCGCCGCCGCGCCACTCTGGGTGAACAGGCCGACGCCATTGCCGAACGGGTTGGCGTTGACCAGTTCGATGGCCTGATCCAGCGTGTCGACCTCCAGCACCACCAGCACCGGGCCGAAGATTTCCTGAGTGTAGATCTGCATCTGGGTGGTCACGCCGGTGAACAGGGTCGGTCCGACGAAGTTGCCGTCCTCGTAACGGGCGACCTTGATGTCACGGCCGTCCAGTTCAAGCGTCGCGCCTTCCTTCACGCCGCTTTCGATCAGTTCGAGAATCCGCTGTTTCGCACGTTTGGAAATCACCGGCCCAACGTCGGTGCCCGGCTCGCTGCCCGCATTGACCTTGAGTTTCTGCGCCAACGCTTTCAGGTCGGCAATCCACTTCTTCGATGCGCCGACCAGCACGACTACCGACGTCGCCATGCAACGTTGCCCGGCCGCACCGAACCCTGCGCCGACCAAGGCATTGAGGGTCTGTTCGCGATTGGCATCCGGCAGGACGACTGCGTGGTTTTTCGCGCCCATCATCGACTGCACGCGCTTGCCGTGTTTGCCCGCCAGATCGTAGACATGGGTGCCGACCGCTGTCGAACCCACGAACGACACCGCCTTGATGTCCTTGTGGGTGCAGATCGCGTCGACCACTTCCTTGCCGCCGTGCACGACGTTGAGCACGCCCGCCGGCACCCCCGCTTCAACCGCCAGTTCGACCAGCAGCATGGTCGACATCGGGTCCTGCTCGGACGGTTTGAGCACAAAGGTGTTGCCGCAGACGATGGCCATCGGAAACATCCACAGCGGGATCATCGCCGGGAAGTTGAACGGCGTGATGCCTGCGCAGACGCCGATTGGCTGACGCAGCGTGTAGGTATCGACGCCGCCTGCCACGTTCTCGGCAAACTCGCCCATTTGTAACGTGCCGATGGAGCACGCGTGCTCGACCACTTCCAGGCCACGGAAAATATCGCCCTCGGCATCGGCGATGGTCTTGCCCTGTTCGGCGCTGAGCACCGTGGCAATGCGCTTGGAGTGTTCGCGAATCAATGCCTGAAGCTTGAGCATGATGCGCATGCGCGCGCCGATGGGGGTGTGACGCCAGGTCTTGAACGCTTTCTGCGCGGCAGCGACGGCAGCGGCGACTTCAGCGGTAGTGGCGAACGGTACTTTGGCCAGCACTTGCTGAGTGGCGGGGTTGACCACGTCCAGCCATTCGCTGGTCTGCGAATCGACCCACTGGCCGTCGATCAGCAGTTTTACGTGGGCCACTGTGGTGGTGTTCTGCTGTTGTGAAATGTTGCTGAGTGAAACATTCATTGCAAGTTTCTCCATTCGATGCGGCACCGCCCAGGCAGTGTCGATAAGGCAAATTCAACTGCGAAGCAGGCGTTTTGAAACCACACATACGGCCAGCCATCCGGCTTGCCGGCGGCAGCGCATCACCTCCGCCATCGCCAGCATCGGAGCGCCGCCAGGCCGTGCGGCTACAGAAGCGGGTTTCGTGGCGGGTCGCGCTTCATCAGCGCCGTACAAACCAGTGCAATCAGCGCCATTGCGATCAGGTACACGATCACGTAATGCGGATTGCCACCGCCCATGGCCAACAACTGCGTGGCAATCATCGGCGCGAACCCACCGCCCAGAACGCCTGCCAACTGGACGGAAACCGAGATGCCGCTATAGCGGATTTCAGCGGGGAACTGACGGGCGAACAGCAGCGATTCGGGCGCGTACAGAATCGGAAACACCACGCCCACCGCCAGCACCATCGCCCACCAGACCAGGACCGGATCGCGGGTGCCGAGCATGGCGAAGAAGGGGTAGATGAAAGCGCAGAGCAGCAACAGCCCTGCGAAGTACAGGCGCTTCTGGCCGACCCTGTCGGAAATGTGCCCACACAACGGCATGGTCACCAGCGACAGCGCGGCCCCTGCGGTAATGGCGCCCAACACATCGGCGCGGGGGATCTGCAACTGATTGGCGGCATAGGCCAGGGCGAAGGTCACCGACATGTAGAACCAGGCGTTTTCGGCGGTGCGCGCGCCGATGATGGTCAGGGTTTCTCGGGGGTGATCGCGGAACACTTTGAACAACGGAACCCTGACCGCGATGTTGTCCTTTTTGAGTTTCTCGAAATCAGGAGATTCGGGGACTTTCAGGCGAATCAGCCAACCCACGCCCAGCAACACGACGCTGGCAAGAAACGGGATGCGCCAGCCCCAACTGAGCATGTCGGCTTCGGACAATTTCGCGACCATTGCCATCGCCAGCGAGGCCAGGACCAGCCCTGCGCCAACACCGGTCTGCGGCAGGCTGCCATAGAAGCCTTTCTTGCCTTCCGGCGCGTGCTCGACGGCCATCAATACTGCGCCTCCCCATTCGCCGCCCACTGCCATGCCTTGCAGAAAACGCATGGCTACGAGGATCACCGCTGCCCAGTAGCCGATCTGCTGATACGTCGGAATCAGGCCGATGACGATGGTCGGAATCCCCATCAGCATCAGAGTGAACAGCAGCATGGATTTGCGACCGATCTTGTCGCCGAAGTGCCCGAATACGATCCCGCCCAAGGGCCGCCCGAGAAAGCCCACGGCATAGGTGGCGAACGCCGCCAGCACACCGATGATCGGGTCCAGTGCAGGAAAGAATATTTTGTTGAAGATCAGCGCGGCAGCCGTGCCGTAGAGGAAAAAGTCGTACCACTCGATGGTGGTGCCAGCCATGCTGGCTGCCCCGGCTAGCCGGTAGGATCGAGTCTTGTTCTTTGCGGTGCTGGCATCGAGTGCGCTTGCGTCCGCCGGTATAGCGTTCTTCATAAACTCCTCCGCTTATTATTGTTGTGCAGGGTGTTATGGCATGTGGGTGGGGCGGTTTTGAGTAAAGCGTATCTCTCTGAATTTCCAATGGTCCATATAGGAACGCGCTTGCTTACGATGGAGGTGTGTCATTCAGCGCCGCTTTACAGAATCCTCGCCTTCGCGGGCAAGCGCGCTCCTATCAGGATTTGTGTGCGGTTCAATATCCGTGTCGAACGTACGACCTTGGTCTGGCCCGTAGTTCGGAGTATAGATATGCAAACTTCTAATAAGAACGCACATAAAAGCAGGTTCGACATGCAAAAAAACATCACCTCCCTGAGCGCTTTGAACTGGGATGACTTGAAGTTTTTTCTCGAAGTGGCGCGCACGCGCAAGGCCAGTTCAGCGGCCAAGCGCCTGGCGGTGGACTACACCACCGTGTCCCGGCGCATCAGTTCGTTGGAGACATCGCTGGGCACGCTGCTATTCGAAAAGTCGCGCACCAACGGCTTCGTCCTCACTGCCGAAGGCCAGCGCCTGCTGGGTTCGGCCGAATCCATCGAAAGCACCCTGCACATCGCTTGCGAGCAGGTGTCCGGTTCCGGCGTCGCGCTGTCCGGTCACGTGCGCATGGGCTGTACCGAAGGCTTTGGCAGTTTCTTTATCACCCCGCAGTTGAGCCACTTCACCAATACCTACCCGGCCATCTCGGTGGACATCCTGCCGCTGCCGCATTTCATCAGCCTGTCCAAGCGCGAGGCCGACATCGTCATCGCTCTGGAGCGACCGGAACATGGGCCTTACGTCTGCTGCAAGCTGTGCGACTACAACCTGAGGCTCTACGCGACGCAGGAATACCTGGACCGCAACGCGCCGATCAACAAGGTCGAAGACCTGGCCGGGCACCCTTTCATCAGCTACGTCGACGACCTGGCGTTCAGCCCAGAACTGCTCTACCTAAACAACCTGCTTCCCGATGTCCACGCCCATCTGCGCAGCACCAGCGTCATCGCCCAATACGTCGCCGCGTTGCAGGGCCGGGCACTGGCAATCCTCCCGTGCTTTCTCGCGGCGCAGGATTCACGGTTGCTGCCAGTACTGGAAACCGAGGTGAACATCACGCGGCAGTTCTGGATGTATTGCCGGGAGGATTTGAGGAAGTTGAAGCGGATCACGTTGTTATGGGATTACATCCGCCAGACCACCGAGCGCAATCAGGCGTTTCTGGTGGGGGAATCCAAGATCATGACCTTCGTGGATTGAACGTCTAATCTGGCGGCTGGAATCCCTTTCCGGCACAACACAATCCTGTGGGAGTAAGCTTGCTCACGGATAGGCCGCTACATCCACACGCTGTTGCGCGAATGAAATACCGCATTCGTGAGCAAGCTCACTCCCACAGGTTATCCGAGGTACCAGCATCCGCGTCTAGATCGCCCCTCGCCACCATAGTTTAGAAATCTCTGAACTATGCATTTGAGCTTTCCTATTCTTTCCGTTCATCGGCCGAACCTAAGATCGGCCCCAATAAAGGAGCCCGTCCAGTAGAGACACGGCCCAAAGATTGCCTTTTCTGATGTGACTGCCGCTGTAACCCGTTTCGGCCCCTGTGCCGTGGCGAAGCTATGTCATGTGTCACGCAATCTTTGAGGACGTTCGATGAAACTGGAAATCTTCCGCACGATGTGGGGCTACGCCGCCAGCAAGGCTCAAGCGCTCGATGAGCTGCTGGAGGCCGGGTTCGATGGCATGGAAGCGCGCCTGCCGCTGACGCCGGCTGAACGGGCCGAGTTCGGCGCCTTTCTGCGGGCCAACCACTTGCCCTACATCGCCACGGTGTTCACCGCCTACGACGTCCTGCCTGAACAATCGGCGACCACCGCCGAGCACTTGACCGATCTGGAACAGAAACTCGCCTGGTCTTCCGAACTCACCCCGCGTTTCGTCAACGTCCTGGCCGGCAACGATCGTTGGCAGCTGCCGCAGCAGGTCGACTTCTTCGGCCAGGCGCTGGAACTGGCAAGCAAGCAGGGCCAGATGGTCACGTTCGAAACCCATCGCGCGCGCTCGCTGTTTAATCCATGGGTGACTCTGGAGCTGATTCGCCAGCTGCCGGATCTGCGATTCACCAGCGACATCAGCCACTGGATCGTCACTTGCGAGCGGCTGCTCAACGATCCGGAAGACGACCTCAGCGCGTTCGTCGAACGCGTCCATCACATTCAGGCTCGGGTCGGCTATGACCAGGGCCCGCAAGTCCCACACCCTGCCGCACCGGAGCGTGCCGCCGAACTGGCTTTCCATCAGCAGCACTGGGAAGCGGTGTGGAGATCCCAGCAGGCGCGCGGTTACCAGGTCACCACGCTAACCCCGGAGTTCGGCGCCGACGGTTACCTGCATCACCTGCCTTTTACCAATGTCCCGGTGGCTGATCTGTGGTCGCTGAACGTGTGGATGGGCAAGACCGAACGTGAACACTTTGAGCGCCTGACCCATACAACAAGCCGATAAGGAGCGTTTCGCCATGTCTGATCAGTCTCAAGCGGCTGCACCGAAAGTCGCCAACTTCAACAGCATTCCGGTGGTCGACATTGCCGGTCTGTTCAGCGCCGACATCGTCCAGCGTCAGGCCGTCGCCGATCAACTGGGCAAGGCTGCGCGCGAAGTGGGGTTTCTGTACGTCAAGAACCACGGCATCGAGCAATCGCTGATCGATGGCCTGCGCCGGGCGGCCAAGGATCTGTTTGCTCAGACCCTGGACTACAAGATGCAGCACTACATCGGCACTTCGCGCAGTCACAAGGGCTTCGTGCCGGAAGGCGAAGAGGTGTACGCCAAGGGCAAGCCGGATCACAAGGAAGCCTTCGACATTGGCTTCGAGGTCGGCGATGAAGACCCGCTGGTGATCGCCAGAACCCCGCTGATCGGCGCCAACGAATGGCCCGACCTGCCGGGGTTTCGTCCAGCTGTCGAAGCCTATTACGCCGCTGTGTTCGCCTTGGGCCGTCGCCTGTTCGATGGCTTCGCCCTGGCGTTGGGCCTTGAGGAAGGTTATTTCGAGGCGATGGTCACGCGCCCGCCGTCCAAGCTTCGCCTGATTCACTACCCGTTCGACGACGCTGCGCAGGATGCGCCCGGTATTGGTGCACACACCGATTACGAGTGCTTCACCATGCTGCTGGCCGACAAGCCGGGCCTGGAAGTGATGAACGATCTGGGGCAGTGGATCGACGCACCTCCGGTCGAGGGCGCATTCGTGGTCAATATCGGCGACATGCTGGAGGTCATGACGGCTGGTACGTTCGTTGCTACGGCTCATCGGGTACGCACCGTCAGCGAGGAGCGCTACTCGTTCCCGCTGTTCTTCGCCTGCGACTTCCACACTCAGATCAAGCCGTTGCCCCAATTTGCCAGCGGCAATACCGATTACGAAGAAATCACCATCGGCGAACACATGTTCGGCCAAGCCTTGCAGACCTATCAGTACTTGCGCCGCAAGGTCGAGCGCGGCGAGCTGAAACTGTACGAAAAGGCGCGCAAGCCTTCGAGCTTCGGCCACTTGAAGAACCAGGCACAGGACGCGTCCTGATGCTGCAGAAGATATCCAAACACACCGTGCCTTACCTTCCTGACGTGGAGTCACCGACGATGCGCAACACTTTGAACACTGCTGTCCGCTTGACCGTTCTTGCCGCCGCCGTGATGGGCGCCACTGCTTTCGGCACAGCAGCCCAGGCCGCCACCACCGTAACGCCCGGCCAGTTCAAGGTCGGCATGGAAATCACCTATCCGCCGTTCGAATCGTATGACGAGAAGAAAAACGTCGTCGGTTCCGATCCGGATTTGTCGCGCCTGTTGGCCAAGCACATGGACCTTGCGGCCGAGTTCGTCGACACCAAGTTCTCAAGCCTGATCCTGAGCCTCAATGCCGGTCACTACGACGCGATCATTTCGGGGATGTACATCACCCCTGAACGTCAGACCCAGGCGCAAACCATCGCCTATGCCAAGACTGGCGCGGCGATCATGGTCCTCAAAGACAGCACAGTTAAACCCAAGGTGCCGGAAGACCTCTGTGGCCTGAAAGTCGGTCTGGAAAAAGGCACGACCTGGGTGGCCCAGTTCAACAAGCTCTCGACCGATTACTGCGTGCCGAACAACAAGGGCGCGATCTCGGTCAGCGAATTCCCGTCCGCTCCTGAGGTGACCCAGGCGCTGCTGTCCGGCAACGTTCAGGCACAGGTGGAAATCGACGGCGCCGCCGGCATGATCGCCGAACGCACCAAAGGCCGCGTGGTGGTCAGCACCGAGCATTCGATCTACCAGCAGACCCTGGGCATCTACGTGAAGAAGGGCAACGACGAGCTGTATCAGGCGCTGTTGAAAGCCTTCGACGAGACCAAGAAATCCGGTGAGTACGCAGCGCTGCTGAAGAAGTACAACCTGGAAGAGCCGAGTAATTAAAGGCTGACGCTTCACCCCTGCGGGAGTGGGCTTGCTCACGAAGAGGTCCGTCGATCCAGCGCATTTGTCATGGCCGGAAGTCTGCCTTCGCGAGCAAGCTCACTTCCACAGGGAATCGTGTTTGACAAGGTATCCCCCGCAGGGACCTGCCCCCGCTGAGGTGTGTGTATGCAATTCGAATGGTCCTACTTTTTTTCGCTGTTCTCGGTCTCGGACTTCTGGGAATCCTGCATCACGGTGATCGAACTCAGTGCCCTGGGCTGGTTCATCGGCATGCTGCTGGGGTTTCTGCTGGCCTCGGCCAAGCTCTCGACCACACGCTGGATCAGCGTGCCGGCGTCGATTTATATCTGGTTCTTCCGCAGCGTCCCGCTGTTGGTGCTGGTGGTGTTTACCTACAACCTGCCGCAAATGTTTCCGATCACCCGCGAAGTGCTGTCCAACCCCTTCTATTCCGGATTGTTGGCGCTGGTCGTCACGGAAGCGGCGTACATGGCAGAGATTCACCGCGGCGGTCTGATTTCGGTCGCCAAAGGCCAGAAGGAAGCTGGGCGCGCGTTGGGCGTAGGCCTGATCGGCATGCAGCGTCTGATCGTGATACCCCAGGCTTTCCGCATTTCCCTGCCGACGCTGATTAACGAATACATCACCGTGGTGAAACTGACCTCGCTGGTGTCAGTGATTTCCCTGACCGAACTGCTGACCGTCGGCCAGCGCCTGTATGCGCAAAACTTTCTGGTAATGGAAACCCTCTCGGCGGTGGCGGTGTATTACGTGATGATCGTCACGGTGTTCGGCTGGCTGTTCCACTGGCTCGAACAGCATCTGGAACTGAACAACCGCAAGCCACAAACCCTCGACGATAGCGCGGTCAGCCGTTTGCGCTCAACGCTGGTCGCGCAGGCTGTAAAACCCCGCCAGCCTGATGCAGGTCCGGGCTCGGCGCCTGCATTGCAGTTGGTCGATATCCACAAAAGCTACGGCCATCACGAAGTGCTCAAGGGCATCAACCTGGAGGTCGGCATCGGCCAGGTGATCTCGATCATCGGGCCTTCCGGTTCCGGCAAAACCTCATTGATCCGCACCGTGAACAGCCTGGAGACCATCGACAAGGGCGAGATCATTCTTTTCGGCGAAGGCTTCATCCATGCCGGCGACAGCACCAACGCGCCGCAGATTCGTCGCGGCGTGCAGCGCATCGGCATGGTGTTCCAGAACTTCAACCTGTTCCCCCACCGTACCATCCTCGACAACGTGACCCTGGCGCCGCGCTATCACGGTCGCGACAAGGCCATCAGCGAGCAACGGGCCTATGCGTTGCTCGACAAGGTCGGCCTGTTGGCCCATGCGCATAAATATCCCCATCAGCTTTCGGGTGGCCAGCAGCAGCGCGTGGCGATTGCCCGCGCGCTGGCGATGGACCCACAGATCATGCTGTTCGACGAACCCACTTCCGCGCTCGACCCTGAATTGGTGGGCGATGTGCTCAAAGTCATCGGCGACTTGGCAAAAGAAGGCATGACCATGCTCATCGTCACTCACGAAATGGACTTCGCCCTGTCGATTTCCGACCGGGTGATCTTCATGGAAAACGGCGTGGTTCAGGTCGATGCCTCACCCCAGGCCATCCTCGCCGACCAGTGCGGCGAACGGGTGCGCAAATTCATGGGGCTGGACGGCGGGGTCGGGCAGCAGGAGCTGGTGCGTAAGGAGGCTTGAGCCCAGTCGGATTCGATGTCCAACAACCCCTGTAGGAGCGAGCTTGCTCACGAAGGCTGATGTTCAGACACTGCATCTGTTGCGGATGTACTGACCCTGCGTGAGCAAGCTCACTCCCGCAGGTTGCAGTACATCCCCAAAGGTCACACCCCCAACATCAGCCCGCTCAAGCGCTTGACCTTACGCCGCAGCGCTTCTTCGAAAACGCCCTGGCGCGGTTCGATCAGGCTGAACCAGTTCTTCGCCCGGGTGATGCCGGTGTAGATCAGCTCCTTGGTCAGCACCGGATTCAATGCCTCCGGCAGGATCAGCGCGGTGTGCGCGAACTCGGAGCCCTGGGATTTGTGCACCGTCATGGCGTACACCGTTTCCACGTCGTTCAACCGGCTCGGCAGCACGAAGCGCACCCCGCCGCTGCCGTCGTTGCGCGGGAAGGCCACGCGCAGCGCCTGGCGATTTTCTTCTACCGGCCCCTCCGGCAAACGCAGTGCAATGCCGATGTCGCCGTTCATCAGCCCCAGGCCGTAATCGTTGCGCGTCATCAGCACCGGGCGCCCTTCGTACCACTGCTGATCACTCTCGATCATCTGCGCCGCGAACAGCGTCTGCGTGATGCGCTGGTTCAAACCTTCAACGCCCCATGGTCCCTTGCGCACGGCGCAGAGCAGTTGGAACTCGTCGAACGCATTCAAGACGTTTCGCGCCCACTCGATGCCACGCGGGTCTTCGATCGAGGTTAAGTTCTCTGGTCGCTGCGCGCGCATCACGCCCAGATAGTGCCGGTAACCGTGCGGGCCATTGCCGTGACCGTCCAGCAACAGGCGCGACAGGGCGCGATCCTGCTCGCCCTTGAGTGCCAGGGAAAACAGATCCGCATGGGTGCGCCCCGCGAGCAGCGCACGGGCATCCTGATCCTGCTGCTGGTTGACCAGCTTTGCCAACTGCCCAATCCCGCTGCCCGCCACAAATCGCCGGGAGTGACGCAGCATCACCACCTGCTGGGCCAAGGCATGTCGTTGATCATCGCCCTGTTGCAGTCCGCTCTTGCTCAAATCCTCGCCACTCACCGACTCCAGCCATGCCTGAGTCTTTGGGCTGTACATGCCGGCTTCGGCATCGCGGCACAGGTCGCCGAGCACCGCCCCGGCTTCCACCGAAGCGAGCTGATCCTTGTCGCCAAGCAGCACCATGCGCGCGTGAGGCGGCAGCGCGTCGAGCAAATTGGCCATCATTTCCAGGTCGATCATCGAGGCTTCGTCGACGACCAACACATCCAGCGGCAGCGGGTTGCCTGCATGGTGGCGGAAGTGCCGGGTGCCCGGACGGCTGCCGAGCAAGCGATGCACAGTGGTGACGTCGCTGGGGATTTTCTGTCGCACGTCTTCCGGCACCTGCAGCGACCGCACCTGATGACTGATGGACTCGGTCAGCCGCGCCGCCGCCTTGCCGGTCGGCGCCGCCAGACGAATACGCAGCGGCTTGCCATGCTCCACCGCGGGCGATTGCAGCAGCGCCAGCAGCCGCACAACCGTGGTGGTCTTGCCGGTACCGGGGCCACCGGTGATGATGCTGAACGCCCCGCGCGTCGCCAGCGCACAGGCCAGTTTTTGCCAGTCGATCAGCGCGTCGAACGCAGGATCGGCCGGCCCGAACAGCGCCTCCAGACGCTTTGCCAAGTCGCTCGGCGCAGGCTCGCTCTGCGCCAGCCGACGATGCAGCGCCGCATCGATCCGGCGCTCGTAGGTCCAATAGCGGCGCAGGTACAAACGCCTGTCTGACAACACCAGAGGTTTCTGCGCTGCCGTTGCGCTGTCATCGCCAGCCTTGGCCACCAGCAGACTCTCGGCCAGCGCCTGACACCAGGTCGCACCGTCCAGCGCCCTGAGCAGCGTGGAGGGCAGCAACATCGGGGTCGACAACACGTCCCCCTCGGGCGGCAGCGACAAGGCGAAATCAGGCTCTTTCAGCGTTTCGTAAAGGTCCAGACAAACATGCCCATGCCCCAGTTGATGGCTGGTCAGCGCCGCTGCCAGCAACACCAATGAATCAGCGGCCGGATCGAGATCCGCCAGAAACGCCACGAAGGCTTTGTCCAGCGCACGCAACCAGCCGCGCTCGACCCAGCGCTCCAGCAACAGCAACAAGTCGTCGACGTGGCTCAGGGGCTTGAGCGCAGCGAGGCTTTCGGCGTCCAGCGGAGTCGGGAGCAAGTGGGCGAAAGTACGGTTCATGCGAGGTCTCCTGACAACACTGTTTCATCGAGCAGGGGGCGCCCCTGAAACAACAGATCCAGACTTTCGATCAGCTCCCGAGGTGGCCGGGTAAACCACGCACCCTGACTCGCCGCCCGACTGCCACGCACGAACAGATACACCGCGCCGCCCATGTGCAGGTCGTAGTCGTAATCGGCCAGGCGCGCCTTGAGCTGACGATGCAGAGCCAGCAGATAGAGCACGTATTGCAGGTCATAACGACTGTCCAGAATCGCGTTTTCCATCGCAGCGATGGTGTAGGCATCATCGTCGACACCCAGCCAGTTGGATTTGTAATCGGCCACGTAATAGCGGCCCTGATGCTCGAACGTCAGGTCGATGAAGCCCTTGAACATGCCATTGAGCGAGACGGTTTCCGCCGCCGCACGAGGCGCGCCGTTGTGGGTATGACGACGCACCAGCGCGTCCATCTGCGCCACATCGACTTTCGAGCAGGCGAACCAGAACTCCATCTCCACGCGGTACTGATTCGGCTGATCCAGCTCGCTCAACGCGACTGGCTGCACATCGGCTCCCAGACGCAAAGGCAGGCTCAACAGATGCGCGAGCCAGTCGGTCAGGGTATTGATCCAGCCCTTCCAGTCGCGTCGATTGCAGCGTTGCGCGACGACTTTTTCCAGCGCTGCCGGATCATCAGCGGCAGCCGCGAAGCCCTTCTCCCCTGCCCACTCCAGCAAGCCGTGAAGGAAGGTGCCGGGGTTGGGCCCGCGCGGGAATCGGTGGATGTCGCCGCCACTGGCCAGGGTCTCGCGGGGCAAATCCGGGTCCAGGCGCTCGTCGTCGAACAGCTTTTGCGCTTGTGGGCTGTCGGGGGACTGATCGCCGCTGTCAGTGATGGTGTCGCCAATGCGCAAGGCGCTGTAGGAGGCAATCCACCAATTCTCCCGGGCGCTGCGCCGAGGCACGCGCGGTTTGCTCAAGGCGACTTCGCTGCGGGGCGCGCTGAAGGTCCCGGCGGTTGGCGCAGGCACGGCTTCGACATGCAGCGTCGGCTGGTCGTCGGCCAGCGATTGCAACCACTGGGTGAGCCCTGTCGAGTCAGCCAGAGCCTCGCCTGCGCCGAGCAGATAGCCCAGCGCCGAACGATGCAGAATCGAGCCATTGGTGTTGCCGCGCTTGATGTCGGCGACGCCCAGCCAGCAAGCGTGCTGCGCGCGAGTGAGGGCCACATACAGCAGGCGCAGATCCTCGGCGAGACGCTCGTCGTCGGCCTGTTCAATCAATGCCGCAGTTGGCTTGAGGCTGATTTGTGCATGCCCCTCGGGGTCATGAAAATGCAGCGGCAGTCGGCTGCCATCCACCGGTTTGGTCGAGCAGACGAAGGGCAGAAACACCAGTGGGTATTCCAGGCCTTTGGACTTGTGAATGGTCACGACCTTGACCAGTTGCTCGTCGCTTTCCAGGCGCAGAATCTGCTCTTCACCCGCTTGCCCGGACAGCGCCAGATGCTCGCCCAGATGGCGGATCAGCGCTTGCTCGCCATCGAGTTCGGCCGCAGCCTGTTGCATTAATTCAGAAAGGTGCAGCAGGTTGGTCAAGACCCGTTCGCCATCGGTGCGCTGGATCAA
Organism: Pseudomonas bohemica; assembly: GCF_002934685.1. Taxonomy (GTDB): domain Bacteria; phylum Pseudomonadota; class Gammaproteobacteria; order Pseudomonadales; family Pseudomonadaceae; genus Aquipseudomonas; species Aquipseudomonas bohemica. Next base: position 5,750 of record NZ_NKHL01000082.1, on the reverse strand, counting down.
CGCCTGAGGCAGTTTGAAGTCGTGCAGCAGGCGACGCAGCATCGGCAGCACGCCCTGGGTGCGCCAGATACGGCGGTAGTCGCGGAACTGCATGACGCGGTTTTCCCACGCCAGTTCATCCTGGTTCAGCAGCTCAAGCTCAGCTAGCGGCAAGTTGAGAGTGATGCAGGCCAACGCGGCACGAAGGGTACGCTCGGCGTCCGGCTCGGCACAGGCCTTTAGCCAGGCCAACAGGTCGTGGGCCTCCTGCGCGGCGAACACCGAATCCTTGTCGGAGAGGTAAACACTGCGCACGCCACGGGCCGACAGCTCGGCGCGCACCGCTTGGGCTTCCTTGCCATCACGCACGAGAATCGCGATGTCGGCGGGTCGCAGGGCCTTCAGCGGTTCACCGATTTTGGCAAAACCGGCGCGACCTTGTTGCCCGGCGTTGAGCAAGCGAACGATCTCACTCGCGCAACTGGCGGCCATTTGCTGACGATACACAGCGCCCGAGACCGGCTGATCGCTTTGGAGCTGCCAGATGTTCAGCGCTGCGCCGACATTGCCGTCGAGCTGAAAGCTTTCCTTGCGCCCCTGCGAACCTACTGCGAGGAATGGCACCGGATTGTCGCCGTCGGTGCGAAACAGAAACGCGCCGCGCCCGGCCGGGCTCTTTTCAGCGCGCACGAACACATGGTTCACCGCCTCGACCATCGCGTGGCTTGAGCGGAAGTTGGTGCCCAGCGTGTGCAGGCGCCCCGTGGTCGCGGAACGCGCGCGTAGGTAGGTGTAGATGTCGGCGCCGCGGAAGGCATAAATCGCCTGTTTGGGGTCGCCGATCAGGAACAGACCGGTGCTTTCATCGTTGTCGTGCAGGCGATAAATACTGTCGAATATCCGGTACTGCACAGGGTCGGTGTCCTGGAATTCGTCGATCAGCGCGACGGGAAACTGCTCGCGGATCAAGGTCGCCAAACGCTCGCCGCCGGCGCCACGCAGCGCAGCATCCAGACGCAACAGCATGTCATCGAAGCCCATCTCGGCACGACGGCGCTTCTCCTCTTCGAAGCGTGCGCCGACCCATTGCGCGGCATGTTCAAGCACCGCGGCGTCGGGGGTTGGCAGCGTGTCGAGGGCGACTTTCAGCTCGACCATCGCCTCGAAAGCCGGGTGCGACGGCGGGTTGTTTTTCCAGGCCTCGGCGATGCCATCAGGGGTCAGGCGCGAGAAACCGGTGCCGAGATCCAACTGCTCCTGTTCGTCATCGTTGGCCCAGGCAATCAGCTTGTCGAACCAGGGCCTGAAATAGCGCTCCTGCATCTTGCGGCCATCGACGACCTTGCACGCCACGCCGTCCAGGCAAATGGCGTGCAGCTCGGCCGCCCAATTGGCCCAGGGGGATTTCAGGATTCTCAGCGTTTCGCGCCGCTCTTGAATCGATGCTTCGATCAGTTGCGTCGGGGATTGAGTGACGGTCGCACGATCGCTGCCAAACAATGCCCGAACCTTTGGCAATAAAGCCGCTGGACCGCCCCAATTGTCACGCACCCAATTGAGCGCATCGCCGGTCATGGGGTAGCAGAACTTGCGCCAGTAATCGCGCAGCACTTCGCTCAACAAATCGCTGTGGTCGGTTTCCAGGCTCTGGGTAAACAGGCTGCCGCTGTCGAAAGCATGCTCGCGCAGCATGCGCTGACACCAGCTGTGGATAGTCGACACCGCCGCTTCGTCCATCCACTGCGCGGCGATGTCCAGACGACTCGCGCAGCCGGCCCATTGTCCCTGCTCGAAGTCGTCGCGCAGGTCGGCAATCAGGGCGTCGGGGGCTTCGATTTCCTGACGGAAGAAGCGCGCTGCTTCGGCCAGCCGCGTGCGAATACGGTCGCGCAGTTCCTTGGTCGCCGCATCGGTGAAGGTCACCACCAAAATTTGCGGGGGCAGCAATTCTCGACTGAAACCCGAAGCTTCGCTGCCGTGCCCGAGCACCAGACGCAGGTACAGCGCCGAGATCGTGAAGGTCTTGCCGGTGCCGGCGCTGGCCTCGATCAGTTGGCTGCCCCTGAGCGGAAAGCGTAACGGCAAAGGCTTTTGGACGTCACTCATGCGCCGACCTCCTCGCTGGACAGGGATTGCCAGGGCGCTTCGAAAATCGGTTTGTACAGCGACTCACACCAGCCGACGAACTCTTCGCTGCCCTGCAGCGCATCGAAATCCGGGAACTGGCGGGACAGCGCAGTGCTTTGCGCTCGCTCGCCATTGCTGTTCTGGCCGTCGCCTTCATAAGCCTTGCGCGCAGCGGCTTCGGCCTTGACTTCATCGCTCTGGCCCAACCACGCGAAAGCGGTTTTCACAGCGACCGGCAAGGGCCGTTGCATGCCCTGTTGCCAGGCCAGCAGCAGGTCGTTGAGGGTTCTGGTTGCAATGTGTTTGTCCAAGGGCGGCAACAGCAGGGTTTCGTCGCTGGCGACCAGCGCGGTGGTCAGCGGCAGATCGCAGGCGCTGGCCACTAGATGGTTGACCCAAGGCTTGGTCAGGCGATGCCACTTGCGGGATTTCTTGCCGCCAATGGCGTTCGGGATGGCGGTGACGGCCAAGAGTTGGTTTTGGGCATTTTGATAAAGGCCGTCCAACCAACCGTCGAGTTCGACGCGCTGATGCGCATAGGTCACTGGCAGCGCGCTGTGCAGACGCTCGGGCCATTTGAGTAATAGTTCATGATAACGCTGAACCAGATTCGGCAACGGCTCGATCAACTCGTCTTGCAGCAGGGAGCCGAATCCTGCCATTGGCAGCAGACCACTGGCTTGTAGGCGGATCGCCTGCGCCTTGAAGGAATCGCCCGGATTCTCCGGAGCAGACAGCGCGGCTTGCAGCAGGCTGTCACTCAGACCGTAACGCTCAAGGGCATCGAGCACGAATGGTTCCTCCTCGGCCAAAGGCGCTTCGGCCACCTCGAAGAAGATTTTCAGACGCTGACTGAAGAAGTGTTTGACCGGGTTGCGCAGGAAGTCCTGCAACTGCATCAAGCTCAGCGGCTCCTCCTGCTCGTGCCTTTCCAGCGTCTTGATTTCTCCCGCTTCGGCGACAGCCTCATGCAGCACCTGCCATTCGCGTGCAAAACTGAAGAACTCCAGACTTTCTTGAAAATACTTGGCGTTGAAAGGCTGCAGCGGATGTTCGAGGGTCAGCTTGTGCAACAGTTGCTGGCCGGGATCTCGCTTGTTGTCGTCCTCAGGTTCGACCGCATTGGCCAGTCGCCAACCGCTGGCCAGGTGATCGCGCAATTGGCCGATGAGTACCGACGCGGGGCGCTCGGAGTTGTCGCGGATGCTGCGCCCTACCCAGCTGACATACAGCTGATCGCGCGCCGATAGCAGTGCTTCGAGCAACAGATAGCGGTCGTCTTCACGGCGTGAACGGTCGCCTGGGCGGTAATCGCTGCCCATCAGATCGAAATCCAGCGGCGGTTGCGCACGGGGGTAATCGCCGTCGTTCATGCCCAGCAGACAGACGATCTTGAAGGGGATCGCACGCATCGGCATCAAGGTGCAGAAATTGACGGAGCCCGCGAGGAAACGCTGGGACAGGCGCCCTTGATCGAGCCCGGCCAGCCAGGCTTCGCGTGCCACCGTGAGCGGTAGTTCTTCTAGCAGGCCCACGGTTTCGCACGTTTCCAGCCAGGTCTCGCGCAGGGTTTCGAGCTGGCCGAGCAGGTAGTCATCGTGCTCGCTGTCGGCGCTGAAAAACAGCTGCATGAGGGCTTGCAGACGCGCGCCCCAGACGGGAGGAGTGGCGGCTCGCGACAGCTCGGCGTGGGCGACTTGCAGCGCATCGATCAGTGCAACCAACGGGCCGATGAGTGCCGCGTCCAGTCCGCCGATCTCGTCGTAGGGTTCGATATCGTCATAGGCGACGCCCGCTCCGACGGCGTACCCCAGCAGCATACGGCGCAGGCCGAAATGCCAGCTGTTTTGCTCCAGGGCTTCGGGCAGGCCAAGACCTTCACGCTGACTGGCGTTGAGTCCCCAACGTACGCCTGCGCCTTCGATCCAGCGATGCAGGGTCGACAAGTCACGCTCATCAATTCCGAAACGTGCTCTTAAGGCGGGGACGTCGAGCAGATCAAGAATTTCGCTGACCGGGAAGCGGCTGTCGGGGATCTTAAGCAAGTGCTCGACCGCGATCAGCAAAGGGTCGCGGCCGCGTTGGCCCTGGTCGGCCAGGGTGAAGGGAATAAAGCGACGGTCATCACGATCCAGTTGACCGAACACGGCGCGGATGTGCGGTGCGTAGCTGTCGATGTCCGGCACCATCACGATCACATCGCGAGGTCGCAGGTTCGGGTCTGCGCTGAAACGGGCGAGTAACTGATCGTGCAGCACTTCTACTTCACGTTGAGCGCTGTGGGCCACATGAAAGCGGATGGATCGGTCTGTTTTCAGGTCAACCGCGGGCCACAGCTCGCGGGTTTCGCTCAATGGGCGAAGCTCCAGGATGTCGTCCTGCAACTGGTTGAGAAGGGTCTTGGGTTCGCTTTCGCTGAACAGGTCGATGCGGCCGTCGCGGAAAATCGAGCGATAGCTGTTGGGGTCGTCATGACTGTCCAGCAGGTTGATGTAATCGCGCCCCTGCTTACCCCACGCAGCAAGCAGCGGATGGGCATGCTGATGCAATGCATCGGGGTTGAGCACCACGGGCATGCCAGCCTTGCGCACCTGACGCTTGTATTCGTGGCGCAGCAAATCCTTGTCGGCCACGATGTCTGCCCAGTGGTGACGACAGGGATTGTGCACGCACAACAACACCTGACTGAAACGGGCCAGACCGGCCAGGGCTTCCAGCGCCTGCGCGGGCAGTGAGGAGATGCCGAACACGATGACTCGCGCGGGTAATTCGACGGGCGCTTCAGTCATGGCGTTGATGCGTTCGATATAACGCTGATGCACGCCGGCACGACTCTGGGCCATGCCCTCGGCCCCGACATCGTGGAGCAGCGCACGCCACAGCTCAGCCTGCCAGCAGTTCTCGGGTTTGAGCGGCGTAATCTCCCCTCTTACGTTTTTCAGCTGATGGCGACCCGCGGCCCAGTCTTCTAGCCAGTCGGCGCGATACACCTGGTATTGGTCAAACAGATCGGCAAGCCGCTCCGACAGTTGATAGCGCTTGCGAAGATCAGTGTCGGCCGTTAGAAAACGTTGCAGCGGCTCGAAATGAGGTTGATCGATCAGCGCCGGCAGCAGCCGCATCAGGCGCCAGGTCAGAGGGGCTTTGTCGAGCAGCGAGGTTTCAGGAATTTCACCCTTGCCCAGCACAGCGCGGTACAGCTGCCACATGAAGCTGCCGGGCAGCTGAACATCGATTGCCGCTGCGATGCCGCATCCACCTTGATCGTCATCCTGCGCATCCTCCGCCAAAGCAAGCTTCAACCATTGGGCGATGCCGTTGCTTTGCACCAATGCGACCTCGTTCTCCAGAGGCGTCAGCGGATAACGCCGCATCCACGACACCACAAGGCTGCGCAGTTCATCCAGGCGATTGCCATGAACCACCATGAACCCGGGGTTTAGGTTGGATGTCACCGGCATAACTGCTTCCTTGGCGCTTGGAGAGGGGCAAAGACTAACAGAGGGGGCGCAGGTGTAGCACCCGCGAGTGGTCGCTGTGGTTTTCCGCGCGCAAAAACAAAACCCCATCTGCTTTCGCAAACGGGGTTCTGCAATTCAATCTTGACGATGACCTACTCTCACATGGGGAAACCCCACACTACC
>NZ_NKHL01000034.1 GCF_002934685.1 Pseudomonas bohemica | reverse complement strand
GGTCGTCGCAACACTGGATTGTTGTACAGACTTTAGATACTCATTCAGTGCTTCGGCAGGTGTTTTCCAGCCGAGTGTTTTTCGAGGTCTAGAGTTAAGTACGTGAGCTACCGCCTGTATTTCTTGGGCACTCCAACGAGAAAGGTCAGTGCCTTTCGGGAAGTATTGCCGTAGAAGGCCGTTCGTATTTTCGTTTGTGCCGCGCTGCCATGGACTATGTGGATCAGCAAAGAAAACTTTTACTCCGGACTCGATGGTAAATCGAGCGTGATCCGACAGCTCCTTTCCACGATCCCAGGTCAAAGATCGCCACAGCTCGATGGGAAGATCAGTCACCGACTTCTTCAGTGCGTTGGCCATACTAACAGCCCCATAGCCAGCCAGCGCCGGGCCGTTCTTCGTGCGGGGAATTAGCCCATAACCTTTCTCGCGAGGCAGATGGACGAGCATGGTAAATCGAGTTGAGCGCTCGACCAGAGTTCCAATCGCAGAACGGTTCAGACCGATGATCAGGTCGCCCTCCCAATGCCCGGGTACAGCCCGACCTTCTACCTCAGCAGGGCGACTGGAGATCATGACGTCCTCGCTGACGTGTGCCCACACTTTGGCCTGCGCTCTGGCTCTCGGCACGCGCAATGCTCGTCCTGAGCGCAGGCAGCTCACCAGTTCGCGCTTGAGAGCTCCTCGACCCTGAATGTAGAGTGCCTGATATATGGCTTCAGGAGAGATGCGCATGGATTCATCATCCGGAAAATCGATCTGGAGCCGGTTGGCAATCTGCTCAGGCGACCAGCCATTGACCCATTTACGGTCACTGCGATGCGGTTTATTTCGGCCTTTGAAGGGCGCTTGCCGAGGCCCAGAAATCTCACGACCATCGGCGTCTTGAACCTTGCCCTCAAGGCGATCGCGTACGTACTGGTGCAGTCGCGGGTTGGTGACCAGTTTCGCTGGTTTCGGCCTCTTGGCCACCAGTTCTGCCTTCCATTGCGCTACTGACGCTCGATATTCAAGCCGACCGCAACGGGTAGCAGCATTTCGTGTCAGCTCCCGTGAAATTGTCGATGGGCTTCGTCCAAGACGACGGGCGATCTCACGAACGCCAACACTTTGCGCTCGAAGCAGCCCAATCTCTTCTCGCTCTGCGAACGATAAGTATCGTCCTGATATGTGATTCGACATGAATAATGGCATCCCACCTCGATGACGGAACCAGCGTGTACCTACCGCTGTTGATACGCCAACGGCATGTGCTGCCTTTTCGCTAGTGATGCCTGTTGCAATCTGCACCCAAAATAGCCGCTCGATCTCATTACGAAGTGAGGGTGCACCTGGAGAACGCATCGCTCCCCGGCCCGTCAATTTTTGCATCCATCCTGCGGGTCGTCCCATAAACACCTCGATCAAGGTGTTGCGACGACCGGTTGAATCCGCC
>NZ_NKHL01000102.1:11236-105207 GCF_002934685.1 Pseudomonas bohemica | reverse complement strand
GTCACTTTACTGTCTTGTCCATGTAATCGGTTCGGGTGGATTGGTTTGTGATTCCAAAGTTGGAGCACCCAGCCATGAGTAATATTGAGACCGAAGACGTTCGCAAGTGTGTTGTAGGCGGCGTGGATACCTGAAGACACCACGATCATGAACTTCCGGCACCTGCTGGAAAAGCATCAACTGGCCCCTGCGATCCTCTCGGTCATCAACGGTTATCTGCATGAGAAAGGCCTGTCCCTGCGCCAAGGCACCATCGTCGATGCCACCATCATTCATGCCCCTTGCTCGACCAAGAACGAGGAAGGAAAGCGCGATCCCGAGATGCATCAAACCAAGAAAGGTAACCAATACTTCTTCGGGATGAAGGCGCATATCGGCGCCGATGCGGAGTCGGGACTGGTTCATCATGTTCATGGCACTGCGGCCAATGCCGCCGATGTCACGCAGGTCGCCGAGCTGTTACATGGCGAAGAAAACGCGGATTATGCAGACGCTGGATACACCGGTGTCGAGAAGCGTGAAGAGCATGAAAATCGTGAGGTCATATGGCAAATCGCTGCGCGGCGCAGCACGTATTCCAGGCTCAATAAACGCAGCGTCCTCTACAAGGCCAAGCGCAAGATCGAGTACTGCAAAGCTCAGACAAGAGCCAAGGTCGAGCATCCGTTTCGTGTAATCAAGCGTCAGTTTGGCTACGTGAAAGTGCGCTTTCGTGGGCTGATGAAAAACACAGCTCAGCTGACCACGCTGTTCGCCTTGTCGAATCTGTGGATGGCTCGAAAACAGCTAATGGGTATGGGTGAGTTGCGCTCTTAACACGCAGAACCGGGCGAGAAACGCCCTCGACGACCGCTGCACTAGGCCGTTTTCAGCAAATAGCGCTGTGTGCTGAGAAAATTACGACTTGCGGACGCTGTAAAGCAAGTTGATCGGAGCATTCCTTGGCGCTCTCAGTCCCGTTGAGTATCGTGAGAGCCTGGGCTTCGCGGCATAACCAGTCCAAGTTTTTATCCGCATCCCCCATTTATTGGGGCCAGCAAGTTGGACGATTTAGTATTGGCTGCCATGGTCGGATTTCCGCGTCGCTATGATAGAAACCGCGCGCCGCAACTACAGGGAAACGACCCCGTGCGTTACGGCGTCCCTTTCGCAGTCTTACTCGCCGAGCTTCGACTCGACGCAGCCGGTACTGGTGCACTCGCGTTCGCGTTCCTGTAGGAATGCCATGCGTTTCTGAGTCATGTCGACCGCACAGTCCAGATTGACGAAGTAGCCGGTAGATTTCTCTTCGCTGCATTGATTATCGCGTTGCTTGATCCAAGCGACTTGGCCATTTTTCAGAGAGCTCTGCTGTGTTGGATTGAGATGCTTACGCAGGCCTGTATATTCCTGATTCAGATCGCGGTCAGCTTGTGAGAAAAGGTTGCCCGCACAGTAAACCTGATCGAACGCATTACGGGGCTTGGCGCAACCTGCGGCGTATGCCCCGAGGGGGAAAACGACAGTCATCAGGACAATTGCGATTTTCTTCATAGTCACGCTCACTTCTCTTGATTAAAATTCTTGGCTGAGTAGAGATATTCCTGCCCGTCAGGGCTGGCAAGCAATTACCCCTTGCGAATTGCATTTGCGATCTTCGCAATCGTTGCGGGGTTCTGTAAGCGTGGTTCCTCGTCGGGATTGGCAATTACACCCGCTTCAGCGAGTACAGCCGGCATCGGGGTCGTTTTGAGCGCGATCAGATCGTCGAAACGTTGAATACCGAGTCGCTGATCGATAAGCGGCCGGTTTTCTCCTCTGATCGGCGTAGCATGATAAAGGGTGGGCATTTCGCCAGCCGCGAGCAGCTTTTCACCCATTATCTTTGCGTAGACGAGCCTTTGTCGATAATGCGCGTTCAGTGTGGACACGAAAATCGAGTATCCCTTGAACTCTCGAAGGCGACCCGCGTCCCTCCACGGCTGCAGAATCGAGTCATAATGAACTGAGACGAACAGGTTTGCATCCGGTTCGGCATTAGGTCTGTCGGCTAGCGCGATTTCCCGATTGGTGGCACCTGTACGCGTGACGCGATAACCGTCGGCCTGAAGGTCGTGTGCGACTGCCGCGCTCATATCCAGGTTGTAAAGATGCTTGACCCTGCCACTTGCCCCTGTTGCACTTGGATGAGCAGGTGTGTGACCCCCATCGACGATGACCCGGCCTGCGTAGCAAGGCGAACCACACAACATGAACGCAAATGAAATAATTCTCGAAGTCAGCACTTTGAGCATCGTATTTTACAGACCGTATTGGTTGATATATCCTTATCATTTTAACGATGGGTTGGCTCTGGCAAAACTGAAGAAACACTTAGAACCGTATCCGGGATTAGTTGACCACTACAATATCGGCATAAGTCAACACAGGCAATGGTTAGCTAGGCGTCAGACTGGGTTTTGCGACAGCTCGGCAACTGGGTCAAATCGACGTCGGTCCCCACATTTCTATGAGCTCTTTGTACAGTTCCCTCGTACCTGTAGGGAGAGGCGAGCGCTTTATGTCCACCAGTATCGCACCAAATGAAAGAAAATCGGTGCCGCAAAACACACCGAGTCCAGCCGATCCAGCATTCCGCCGTGCCCCTCAATCATGTGGCCCCAATCCTTCACTCCTCGGTCGCGTTTGATAGCCGACATTACAATCCCGCCCGCAAACCCCAGCAAGTTGATCAGCAGTGCAATCAGGAACGACTGCCAAGGGTTGAACGGCGTGATCCACCACAGTGTCGTACCGAGTAGCGATGACAACAGAACCCCGCCGACAAAGCCTTCCACAGTTTTCGACGGTGACAAGTTGGGGGCGATCTTGTGTTTGCCGAACAACTTGCCGCACACGTACTGCAGCACATCCGACAGTTGCACCACGATCACCAAGTAGGCAATCAGCAACAAGTTGCGGCCTTCGTAGCCCGGGATGTCGAGGGTCAGCAGGGCGGGCACGTAGGATACGCAGAACACCGCGATCATTAGGCCCCATTGCACTTTCGAGGCGCGTTCCAGGAAGTGAGTGCTATCGCCGCCGAGGGAGGCGAGGATTGGTAGCAGCAGGAACACATAGACCGGGATAAAGATCGAGAACAGCCCGTACCAGTCGAAATAGATCAGCAGGTATTGCAGCGGCAGGGCCAGGTAAAACGCAGCGACCAAGGCCGGGTAGTCGCTGCGCCGAGTGGGCGTGAGAGTGAGAAATTCGCGCAGGGCGTAGAACGACACCGCGTAGAACAACAGGATCACCGCGCCGGTGCCGAGCCAGAAGGCGATGCCGACCACTACCACCATCACCCACCAGGTATTAATGCGGGCGTTGAGGTTGTCGATCACTGCATTCGGGGCGCCACGGGTGCGCCATTTCAGGGTCAGGCCGATTAGCGAGGCGAGTACCAGGATCGCGCCGATCCCGCCGAATAACATCAGGGTTTGGCTATCCATCTCAGGAATGCTCCGGGGCAAGGGCGAGCAAGGCGTCGCGGGTTCGGGCAAGGAACGCGGCTTTGTCTTCGCCTTCTTCCAATAGCAACGGTGCGCCGAAGCTGGTGGTGCACAGCAGGGGCAGCGGCAGTACGCGGCCCTTGGGCATGACCCGCTTGAGGTTGGCGATCCACACCGGGATCAATTCGGACTGCGGGTAACTTTTCGCGAGGTGATACAGGCCGCTTTTGAATGGCAGCAGGCCGTCTTCCAGATTGCGTGTGCCTTCGGGGAAGATGATCAGCGAGTCGCCGCCTTCCAGCGCGGCGAGCATGGGCTGCAAGAGGTTATCCACAGGGTCCTTGCGCGCGCGGTCGATCAATACGCCATTGAACACTCGATTGATGATGTAGCGGCGTAGGGGGCTTGTGTTCCAGTAATCGCTGCCGGCCACCGGGCGCGTGAATTTGCGCAGGTTCTGCGGCAACGATGCCCACAGCAACACGAAATCGCCGTGGCTGCTGTGGTTGGCGAAATAGATGCGTTGCACCGGGACCGGCGAGCAGCCCAGCCATAGGCTACGGGCGCCGGTGACGGTGCGGGCCATGGAGGTAATCAGCGTGGCGACCACGGGTTCGAACATAGGAATTCCTTATCCGGCGAAGGGTAGCCAGGGACTGGCGAGGATCACGGCCAGGGTCAGCAGCGCTTGCGCGCCCAACAGCCAGGCTTGTTTGCGCAGCAGTTTGAGGGCACCGCGACGGCGTTCGGTCAAGGGCCTGCCAACGCGCTTGGCCGACTGCAGGCCGAGGGTTTGCAGGGCCTGGTCGAGGCACGGGGTACGGTCGGTGTTGCGGGCCAGCAGGGCGAACAGGTCGGCGTCGAACGCCACGCGCAGCGACCAGTACTTTTGCAGCAGGCCGAGGATAATCATCCACAGGCTGAGCAGCAGGCAGATCGGCAAAATACTGGCCATCAGCAGTTGTGCCAGGCCGAATAACACGCCGAGCAGCGTCAGGCCTGTGGATAACTGATCCAGCGAACGGCCACGGCGCAGCAGGCTGGCGACGACTTGGAGTTCCATATCAGCAGGCATGGGGCAAGCCCTCCAAAGCTTCACGGTGAGCAGGATGCAGCACCACATCGGTCCGCGCTGTACGAATAATGACCATCGCTTCATCGACCGTGGCGGCGCGCTCGCTGTGCAGCAGCCAGGCGGCGACGGCAGTGGCGCTGCGCGAGTAGCCGAGGGCGCAGCACACCAGCAGCGGGCCGATTGGACGGAGACGTTCGATGGTTCGCGCGGCTTGCAGGCATTCGGCAGGTGTCGGGGCGATCAGGTCCAGCACGGGGAGGGATTGATAGGCGCGGCCTTGTGGATTAACCGGTAATTCGGCACACAGATCGACGATGGACTTAAATGAACCCTGCTCGCTTGTCGTGGGAATTCGGCCGAGCCAAACGTTATCCATAATCAGGTCGGGTTGTGGATGCTTGCGTGTCCACAGGCGCGAATTGATCCACGCGGCAGCCAGGTAGGGTGCATACAGCCAGCGCGCAGCGGGCGTCAGTCGGCCATCGGCACGTTTCTGGAACCCTGATGCACCAAGCCCCCAGTAATTCGCCTGGATCAAGCCCAGGGATACCGCCGGCCAAAACAGCCATAACCACCAGCCGCCCAGGCCAAGGGCGAAAATCATCAGGGCCAAGGCGCACAGGCCGTAGCGCACACCCAGCCGCCATCGCCTCGAATCCCGGGTAAACCGAGCATTCAGCAGTGGTCCTGAATGTTCCAACGGCCACAACCATACACACAGCCAGCCGGCAAGGGCGCCTGTGGGTAAGTCGATAAAGTGATGTTGATACGTTGTCAGCACCGAAATACCGATCAACGCGAACCAGCCATGTACCAGCCAGCGCCAAAAGCCTTGGGTGTGGCGTTGGTACATGACCCACAGGATCACCAGCAGTGCGATATGCAGCGACGGCGCCTGGTTGAACGGCTTGTCGAACCCCGCCAACACTGCAAACAGCCAACCAAACACGCCATCCAGTTCCGGCCGCTCGAAAGTGAAGCGCAGCGGCCAGATCAGGAAGCAGCTTACGGCGATCACTTGGGCGGTCAGCAGGCGCAGTGCATGTTGTTTCAGCTCATGGCGGCTGTTGGGCAGCAGCAGGGAGAAGCCGTAAAGCAGGTCGATGGACCAGTAGGGCACGATGGTCCAGGCCCAGAACGGCATATGGGTTTCCCAGTCGAATACCAGAGTGCCCACGTCGCTGCGCTGGCTGGTGACCCAGGTTGCGAAGCCATAAGTGCTGAAAAACAGCGGTGCCAACAGCAGCAGCCAAAGGACTGCGGGCTTTAACAGGCCGGGTTCGCGCATGCTCAGATCTTCTGTGCCAGGGACACGGTAAAGATGCCCCACTCATCCACACGCTGGGTGATCTTGCGAAAGCCCGCAGCCTCGACCAGTTGATCCATTTCCGCCTGGCTGCGACGGCGCATCACCCAGGCCTGGCCTTGGCGATGGCTGGTCAACGCGCGGGCGATCAGCTCCAACTGCGGGTGCCACGGTTGACCGGTGTAGACCAGGTAACCGCCAGGCTCCAGCGCTTCGGCCAGGCCGGCCAACGAGCCGCTGACCACGCCGTTATCGGCAAACAATTCATACAGCCCGGACACCACCGCCAAGGTTGGCTTGGGCGCCAGCGCCGCCAGATCCGCCCGGTCGAAGGCGTCACCTTTGACGAATTGCGCAATATCCCCCAGGCCTTTCTCGCGAATCAACGCGCCGCCGTCGCGCACGTTGATGTCGCTGTAGTCACGTAGCAGGATCGATTCCGGCAGCGGCGACACGCCCTGCAAGGCTTCGAGAATATAGCGACCGTGGCCGGCGGCGATGTCCACAATGCGTACTTCGCGATCATCTGAACGCAACTTGGCCATGGCCAAGCGCAGCAGCTCTTCGACGTTCAGTTTGCGCTGGCGAATACCGCGCCAGCCAATGGAGTTGAGGTAGTTGCTGTCGATCATCCGCCCCAGCCCGCCCTTGCCGGTGGGCGTGTTGCGGTACACGTAGTCCAGGGTGCTGCCGGAGTCGAAACCGGTGTCGAAGCCCAGTTTCACCCCGTCCGACAGGTTCTTGCCCAGGCCCATGCCGGCGCGGGTCAGGCGCCAGTACAGGTCGCGCAGGGAGTTGCGCGGCAGCGGTGCGGCGAGGGATTCGGATTCGGCGCAGGTGGCGCCCAGTTTGTCGGCATCCAGCAAGGCGGGGCGGTCCAGCGGGTGTGCGAAGTTCTGCAGGATAAAGCGCTTGGCACTGGCCAGCGCCACGGCGCGGTCGTGTTCACCGAGGGTGTCGTGGAAAAAGCCGGGGAGGATCTGCAGTTCTTTTTTCAGGCTGCCGAGGCGGTCGAAAAATTGCTGCTGGGGTTTGCGGTGCACCACAAAGTCGGCGGCGGAGACCAGCAATTGGGTCGGTACCTGGATTGCCTGGGCATCGGCTACAACCCGGTCGGCCGCTTCGTACAGGCCCAGCAGCACATTCACCGAAATCGCCTTGGTGATCAGCGGGTCGCTGTCGTAGGACGCCACGCGTTCCGGGTCATGGCTGAGAAACTTGGCCTTGACGTAACTGTTGACGAAAAAGTTGCCGCGAAACTTGCGCATCAGCGCCAGGCCCGGGCGGGCGAACGGTACGTACAACTTGACCTTGAACGCTGGCGAGGCGAGCACCAGGGCGCGGATTTTCGGCGCGTAGTCGTGTACCCACGTGGCGGCGATCACCGCGCCGACGCTTTGGGCGATGACCGCGAAGTTTTCTTCGTCGATGCCATAAGTGGTGCCGATATGGTCGCAGAAGGTCTGCACGTCGCGGGCACTGGTGGCGAAGCTGGGGCTGTCACCGCGCTCGCCCGGCGATTGGCCGTGGCCACGGGCGTCCCAAGCAAAGAAGTCGAATTGCGGCAGGTTGAGTTCGTCAACCAGATGCGCGATGCGGCCCGAATGCTCATGGCCGCGATGGAACAGCAGGATCGCTTTGTGCGGCTCTGTATCTGCTGGAGTTGCAGCCGGCCAGTGCCGATAGAAAAGCTCGACGCCATCATGGGTACTGAAGGTGTGTTGTTGCTGTTCGCGCATCGCAAAATCCTTATGCAACAGGAGAGGGGGCTTGAGCTTCTTTGATCCCTTGGCGCACACGGTTAACCAAGGTGCAGGCGAGCAGGGCGGCGACGAGCCACATTACCGAGTCGACCCAACCGGCTCCGAACCAGCCCAGCGCCACGCCAGTGGCCAGCACGCCGAGTACGAAGGCCCGATCACTTTTGCCCATTGGCCCGTCGTAGCGGCGAGAAGCACCGACCAGCGGCCCTAGCACGCCGGCGTATTCACTGAACACCGCCAGCAAGGTCACCACCAGCACCGACGCCATGCTCACGCCGGGGATGAACGCAAAAGGAAGGATCAGCGCGCTGTCGGCACCTATGTCGCACAGCTCATTAAGGTAGGCCCCCAGCCGCGACTGCTGGCCGAATTCCCGGGCGAGCATACCGTCGATGGCATTCAGAGCCATGCGCAGGATCATCCACAGCGGGACCAGCGCAAACACCCATACATGTTGAGCGACACCGCCAACCAGCAATCCCACCACCAGGGAAACCGCCCCGGCCAGCACAGTGATCTGGTTGGCGGTGGTGCCTTGGTCGTGTAGGCACTTCACCAAAGGCCGCAGTAGGTCCTGAAAACGCGGTTTAAGCTGATAAATTGAAATCATTGGAGTGCTGATTCCTTGTACGTTAGCCTCTAACTGATTTGGTGTGTGCCTAAAATTCATACCCGACACAGTGTGGTCCACGAGATAGCTTTCAAAATCAGCAAAACTCCTGCAGCCTACGTCGCTTCTGCCGAAGCCCTCATATCAATCACCAGCAGCAACGGCGTCAACGGAGCGTTCAGATCATCAATGGATGCACGTTCCGTTTACTTTATTGGCTTGAGCGTCAAACCGTTCTCGCCGCTCTCTCTATGCCAACACCAACCTGTCAAAACTCGACGGCGGCGGGATTTTAAGAATTAAAGCTGTCGCAGATAGCTTGACATGTTGATTCGAAATAGCCCCTGAGCCCGTTAACGTCATAATGTAGCCGAGGTCACTTAGTCGCCACCAACGTACGGCACACCTGCCAAGGACTGTTCGCCCTGGCTCATGCGGCTTTGCAGTTGGTTCAGATGTGAGTCAACTATCCCTACTGCCTCAGCGCTGTTCCACAATGCGGAGACAACCTACCGGTTACCAGGCTATGAGAAGACAATGTCGATGATGTTATTGACGCTCAACTGCCCAACCGCCTGTGCTTCGGTGAGGCAAGCTAAGCGTCAAACTGAAATGCACTGCACGAAGCGGTGAGTGTGAAAGGTCCCAGATGCTACCGCTAGAACCAGACATTCGCATTCCTTTCGCTAGTCAAATTGAGACCAAAGCAATATCACATCCGAAAGGCGAAAGACCATACTAAATTGCTCCACGTTTTCCTAGAGGGTGTAGACAAAATCAAGCCGTTAGTCGGCGTGCGAGTATTCGTGCCTCGGCCAGCCACACCCATGCCTCACTCACAGCGAACAACCGGTCGTGGTGCATGATCAGTCGTCGAGCCCTCTCGTTCCAGGCATGAGTTCGCTCCACCACCCATCGCCTGGGCATCACCACGAAACCGGGCGGAGCAGGTGTTAGCGTGAACAAATCACCTTGCTCTGAGCACCATTGCCCCGTTCTTCTATTGTTTGGCCCTCGGATCACTTGAACGTCGACCGCGTGCGTTTGATGCATGCGCTGAGCCCATTTTCCCGCGTATGCACTATCGACGAAGAGCGTATTCAATGAAGGGTATTTTTCCTTCAAATAAGCCACGGCATCATCCGCTGCGTCGCGATCCTGCACACTTGCCGCGCTGATACTCACCGCCAAAAGCAGGCCCAGCGTATCGACTATCAGACTCCGCTTGCGCCCCTTCACCTTTTTGCCAGCGTCGAAACCACTGTCCCCGCCTTGCGGAGAACTGCGAGTCGATTGGGAATCCAAAACAGCCGCTGACGGGGCGTCATCGCGATCTTCCCTCTCCCGCCATTGCGCGCGCAAACGATCATGCATCTGCTCAAATTTGCCCTGCGTACTCCACCGGCGGAAAGTCTTGTAAACATTGTCCCAGTGAGGAAAATCGCGCGGCAGCATGCGCCATGAGCACCCCGTGCGTACTACATAGCAGCAGGCTTCGAGCAGCGTCCGTCGAGAATGACGCGGTGGCACACCACGACCACCCTGGTTTTCAAACAAATCGGCGACCAGCGCCCATTCAGCATCAGTCAAGCAGCTGGGATATCGTTGCTCCGGCAACTGGCGTCGGTGCGTTTCGTTGTAGCCATAGGACTTGCGAGGTTCGGGTGAGACAAAGCTGCCCTTGGCGCGCTGCTTTATGCGTGTAATCCCCGCCAGCTTCAAGGCTTTTGCAAACGTGTCGGGATGAGCGGCGATACCCGTTTCAGCGTGGAATGTATCCGCTAATTCAGCTTGGCTGGAGAAGGGATGGGCTTGTGCAAGCTCGACGAGCATTGGGTAGTGCTCTGCGGCAATCGCCGGCGGGCGTCCGGTTCGAGGCATGATTTTCAAGGCTGTCCAGGCAGAAAGAGTGGTGAGTTTAGTTTATTTTGTCTACACCCTCCTAGGCGGTAAGTTTTTATTCTGACTAGCCATTAAATTCTACAGCGAGTTGAAGCCGATGCTGAACTGACCCCGTTGCCGAGGCAAGACAGACCTATATCCAAACCTGCGCAAATCCAGCACCGCAACAATCCGCGTGAAGTCAGACTGGGACAGTGCTGTGTTGGTGCCGATAGATTGCCAGCAAATAGCGCTGCATTCCGAGCAAATTATGACCTTCCGCCACGGCCGTGCGGCAAAATTGATCCGAGCATTCTAACTGGTTGTGTATCCCTCGACGGGCTGGTGCATAACAGCTATCGCACCGAACTGCTGGAAAAGTAATAATCCACAGACGCATAACGATGTTGACGGCGGTCGGTATTTTAGAGTAAACACAGACTCTTTCTCGCCACGTCCCGAGTATCAAGGTGGATGAGCGTCGACGAAAAATTGAATAAAGTTTGTTTCCTATAGCGAATGCTGCTGTACAGCCATTTGAGTTTCTGATAACACTTTTGTTTGTGTCTTTATGGAGATTAAGTAGGTGGCCGCGCTCGTGTCCAATCATCGACGATACATTGATCAGGGGCACATAAATCATAAGCAACTGAAAGTTATGAGATTGTATGTTTCGTCGTTGACTATTTTTCTCGCAACCACTAGCGCCGCAGCGGAGCCTTCGGCCCAGTTATCCGACCCCGTCAGTGGTTGGCGCTATAACGGCCTGCTCAACCGCAGCGAGAATCCACAAGTTGCCTATCCGACCCCGCCCATCGACCGCGGCATCCAGCGCAACCGAAGTATGATCGAGGGCGCAATTAAGGCCGCGAGCAGTCAGCGTGCCCCGCATACCCTTTCAGTCAATGGCAATCCGCTCAATCTATACACTGACGAAGAAGGGCGCTTTGTCCGCCCCTACGCGTTCGGCGCTGGCTCCAATAGTGTTGAAGTGCGCAGCGCTGAAGGCAAGTCACTCAAGCGTGTGCAATTCTATGAAGCCAACAACCTGCGCACGCCGGTACGTATCCGTGTGGTATTAGGTTGGGACGATCCAAAAGCCGAACTGGACATGCACATAATTACACCCGACGGCCAGCATGCGTTTTTCGGCCATACGGCGTTAACCAACGGCGGAGGTCTGGACCCGGACGGTGTCGATGGTCCCGGCCCAGAGATGTTTACCATGACGGCCCCGCTGCATGGCACCTATCTGGTGTACGTCAACTATTGGGGCAACTACGGCGCCGAAGGTTACAACTTCGACGAAGGCAGTAATCAGAATGTGGTCATTACGGCGAACATCAATCTGGTGCTCAACGAAAATACCGCCGACGAAAAACGCGAAACGTTCGTCGTGCCCATGCGGGCGATCGGTGACCTGCTACTGATCAAGACTTTCAACTATTAAGCATCCCGCACCAAGGATGAATTGGGTTTGTGAACATGGCCGATAACACTGTATCACCGGAAGCTGATGTACTTGCCAGCGACGCCCCTGCTACCCCGACTTCGCGGCGCCGGCCGATCGTGCTGCTGGGGTTGTGTCTGTTTGCGGGTGTCGCGGGTGGATTGGGCTGGTTCATGCACAAGCCCCCGGTGTTGCCGGCGGCGGCCCTGGCCAGTGACAAGCTAGGCATGAGCCGCCCCGATGGCCTGCTCGAAACCAGCTCCCTAAAACAGTTGCCCAAGGATCTGCTGATGGAGCCGTTCCTCAAGTCCACCCTGACCGAAGATTTCGTCTTCTACTACGAGGCCAACGCCGATCGACTGGGCTTGATCGGCAGCCTACGGCGGATCATTTACGAGCATGATCTCAACCTGCAGGATAACTTGATTGAGCAGCTCTTCGACCAGCCTGCCGACGTGGCGCTGTGGCGCGGCGACGATGGTCGTCTGAAAGACTTCCTACTGGTTATGGACCGTGGTGGCCTGGCCAAGGTGCTGGAGCCGCTGGCCAAAGTCGCGCTGGATGACTCGCAGCTGAGCAAGGTCGGCGAGGTGAAGGTTGGCAGCGATGACGTAGCTCTCTATCAATTAACCTATAACGCCAGAAAGTCACTGTTGTTCGCTTCCCATGACGACAAGCTGGTGGTGCTGTCCAACCCGGCCAGACTTGTGGACGCGCAAAACGGCACGCAGCCGGAACCAGGCAACGTGTCGAGCCAGGCCATCGCAGCGTTGCTCAACGGCGACAAGCTTTTCCCAGAAGCCTTCGGCCTGCAACCTCGCGCGCCGGAGGTGAAGCAGCGCCTGTCGGTCAACGCCAGCGTACTGGCCATGGGGTATCAGCGCTTCATCCCCAACTTCGCTGGCCTGCGCTTCGACATGGACGATAAAGGCTGGCACAGCTACCTGGCGATGGACGAGCTGGACAACCAGTTGGACTTCGATTTCAAGCCGATCTGGCAGGCCATGCCCATGGGGGCCAGCGCCTGCGTGGCCTTGCCCCTGGCGGCGGAACAGCAAAAACCGCTGCTGATGAAACTGGGCGCCGACGAAGCCAGTGCACAAGCTCTGACCGAGAACATGGCCGGCGCCGCGGGCCTGTGCTGGTACGCCGATTCGCGCCTGTACACGCCGCTGCTGGTGGCCAGTCTGAAAGATCAAGACAGCGGTAAGCTTGACGGCGAACTGGGCAAGCTGTTCGGCTCCATGTTCGGCGCGTACGAGGGCAACGTCGACGCGCACGTCTTCCCGGTAGTAGAGAAACAAGCAGGCACCAGCCATGAGTGGCAGCGCCAGGTCAGTTCCAGCTTCGGCCCCTATGCGGCCAAGGATGCCGAGAACCCGGACGCCATCAGTGGCAAAGCGTTCATGAAAGTCAGCATGGCCCGGCATGGTTCGACATTGCTGCTCTCCCTTGACGACACGCTGGTGAACAAGGCCCTCGGCACGCTGACCAAGAACTTCCCGCCAATGGCCGACGTGTTGCCCAAGGACCTGTTGATGCCGTTCTACTTCGGCCCGGACGCCATGGCGCAGCTGATGCAAAAGGAAACCCTCGACAGCCTGCCGCAGGACATGGAACCGGTGTTCTACAACGCCGCGCAAACCCTGCTGATTCCCAAACTGCGTACCCTCGGCGGCTATGGCAAATACGCGCTGACCTTGCCCAAAGGCAGCGTGCCGAACGGCCACTGGCAATGGCTGCCACTGGAATGGAAAGCTCTGTGATCGCGCTTGCCAAGGCCATCGCTCGAGCGGCGGTGATCGCCAGTGGCTTGCTGGCGACGCTGTTCGGCAGTGGCGCCTGCGCCAGCGACGCAGCGTCCCTCGACGTGGCGCAATCTCAGGTGTTCCGCGCCTGGTTCGTGCGTATCGCCGAGGAGCAGTTGACCAAGGGCCCGAGCCCGCGCTGGTATCAACAGGACTGCGCCGGCCTGGTGCGCTTCGCCGCCAACGAAGCGTTGAAGGTTCATGACGACAAGTGGCTGCGCAGCAATGGCCTGTCCAATCACTACCTGCCGCCGGAGCTGCAACTCGGTGACGCGCAGCGCAACCTGGCTCAGCAATGGCAGCAGGGGGGCGGCAAGGTTGGACCTTACGTCAACGCGATCAAGCTGATTCAGTTCAACAGCCGCTTGGTGGGCCGTGACATGGCCCAGGCGCGGCCCGGCGACCTGATGTTTTTCGACCAGGGCGATGACCAGCACCTGATGATCTGGATGGGCCGTTACATCGCTTATCACACCGGTACCACCACCCCCACTGACAACGGCATGCGATCCACGAGCCTGCAGCAACTCATGACATGGAAAGACACGCGATGGATACCCGACGCAGCCAACCCCAACTTCATCGGCGTCTATCGACTGAGCTTCCTCTCCCAATGACCGGTGCCCGTATGTTGCGTTTCTGCGCTCGTATTTTCTTGCTTCTGGCCGTGCTGATGCCCGTGGCCAGCGTCAATGCCGATGACAGCGTCGACCCCAGCGGTTACACGTCAGTGGCTGGCGAAAGCTTCTTCCTGCTGGCCGACAGCAGCTTCGCAAGCGACGAGCAGGCCGTGGTGCGCCTGGAAGCGCCGGGCCGAGACTATCGGCGCTTTCGTATGGAGCCCTACGGCGGCGCGGACATCCGCGTGTACCGCATCGGCAAGCCGCTGGACTTCCTCAAGCGCCAGAAGAACCTGCACCGGGTGGTCAGCGACGGTCAGTTCAAGGGCGAAGGCTTGTCCAACACACTGGCGTACCTGTGGGACAATTGGTACCGCAAATCTCGCCGTGTGATGCAGCGGGCGTTCTCCTACGAAACGCGCAAGCAGGTCACCGACGAGGTACCGGAGCTGAAAATGGGCGACGCGCTGACGGCCCCGACGCCATACGACGCGCAGCCGCAATACGCGCTGATCCCTGGCTTGGCGCTGGTCACGCAGTTCCGTTATCCTTTGTGGCAGGCCGAGCCGATCCAGCCGCCCAAAGGCGTGAGTCTGGGCGGGTCCTCTAGTGAATTCGTCAGTCCCAACCCGGGCAACGTCTATATCCCCTTGGGCCACCTCAAGCCCGGCCTATATCTGGTCGAAGCGCTCGTGGGCAAATACCGCGCGACCACCATGGTGTTCGTTTCCAACACCGTGGCGGTGAGCAAGATCGCCAGCGACGAGTTGCTGGTGTGGGCCGCGCGCAAGCACGAAGGCAGTTCGGTGCCCAAGGTCAATGTGCTGTGGACCGACGGCCTAGGCGTGATGAGCAGCGGTGCGACGGATGCCGATGGCTTGGTGCGCTTGCAGCACGCCAGCCCCGAGCGCTCGTTCGTGATCGGCGAAGATGAAGAGGGCGGGGTGTTCGTCTCCGAGAACTTCTACTACGACAGCGAAATCTACGACACCAAGCTCTATGCCTTCACCGACCGGCCTCTGTACCGGCCGGGCGATTGGGTGTCGTTGAAGATCGTTGGGCGTGAGTTCAAGAACGCCCGGGATTCCGTGGCGCCCGGTACCGCCGACGTCAACGTGAGCGTGCTCGATGCCACCGGTACCGCGCTGCAGACCCTGGCACTTAAGCTCGACTCCATGGCCGGTACACAGGGGCGTTTCCAACTGCCGGAAAACGCCGTGGCCGGTGGTTACGAGCTCCGCTTCACCTACAACGACCAGGCCTACAGCAGCGCCTTCCGGGTGGCCGAATACATCAAGCCGCAGTTCGAAATCTCGCTGAACCTGGCCAAGCAGGACTATCGCACCGGCGAAGCGGTCAAGGGCAGCCTGGTGCTGCTCTACCCGGACGGCAAGCCGGTGGCCAATGCCAAGTTGACCCTAAGCCTGCGGGC
The DNA here is from genome assembly GCF_002934685.1 of Pseudomonas bohemica. Taxonomy (GTDB): domain Bacteria; phylum Pseudomonadota; class Gammaproteobacteria; order Pseudomonadales; family Pseudomonadaceae; genus Aquipseudomonas; species Aquipseudomonas bohemica. The sequence continues at coordinate 89,792 of NZ_NKHL01000102.1, read as the reverse complement.
CCAGCAACTATCGATGGTGGATAACGAACTGCAGTACCTCGGGCAGTTCCCGATCGAGCTGAGCAGCACCGAGCTGACCACCGACGCCAAGGGCAACGCCAGCCTCGAGCTGCCGGCCGCCGACAAGCCGAGCCGCTACATGCTCACCGTGTTCGCCAGCGATGGCGCCGCGTATCGGGTCAAAACCACCAAAGAAATTCTCATCGACCGCGGCGCCGCGAGCTTTCGCTTGAGCGCGCCGCAGCGCTTCAGCGCCGCCGGTGAAAAGGTCGCGTTCAGCTACGTCAACGAGGGCGGCAGCGAGCAGAGCAAGGCCGCGACCCCGAGCAGCTACAGCTGGGTGCGCCTTGAAGATCAAAGCAGCGCAGAAGGCAAGCTTGACGCCAAGGCCCAAGGCTTCAGCCTAGCCTTCGAACGGCCGGGCACCTACAACCTGACTCTGAAGGATGACCACGGCCGGGTGGTCGGCGCCACCGGCCATTCGGTCACGGGCGATGGCATCAAGGCCGTGCCGGGCACTGTCGAAATCGTCCTCGACAAACCCGAGTACCAGGCCAGTGACGAAGCGCTGGCGTTGATCACCTTCCCAGAGCCGGTTAGCGATGCATTGCTGTCGCTGGAGCGCGACAAGGTCGAGGCCACGGCCTTGCTGTCCAAGGGCGGCGACTGGCTGAAACTGGAAAAACTCAGCGACACCCAATATCGCGCGCGTATCCCGGTGCAGGACAACTTCACGCCCAACCTGACCTTCTCGGTGCTCTACACCAAGGGCGGTCAGTACAGCTTCCAGAACGCCGGCATCAAGGTAGTGACGCCGCAGATCGACGTGGCCATCGCCACCGACAAGGACAGCTACCAGCCGGGCGATACCGTGTCGGTCGACCTGACCACTCAGTTCGCTGGCAAGCCGATCCCGGCTCACCTGACGGTCAGTGTGGTCGACGAAATGATCTATGCATTGCAACCGGAAGTGGCGCCGACCATCGACCAGTTCTTCTATCACCCGCGCCGCAACAACGTGCGCACCAGCGCTAGCCTGTCGTTCATCAGCTACGACGTGGCGTTGCCGGGTAGCCCGGGTGCGCCGGGCAAGGCCAACCGCAGCGAGCGCGGGGTCAAGGTGCTGGAGCGCCCGCGTCGCGAAGACGTCGACACCGCTGCCTGGCAGCCCGAACTGGTCACCGATGCCAACGGCAAGACGCGCTTTACCTTCACCATGCCGGATTCGTTGACCCGCTGGCGCATCACCGCGCGGGCCATCGCCGATGACGGTCACGTCGGGCAGAAGAAGCAGTTCGTGCGCTCCGAAAAGCCGCTTTACCTGAAGTGGAGCGGACCGAGCAAATTCCGTAACGGTGACAAGCCGGCCCTGGGTGTGTTCGCCTTCAGCCAGTCCGAGCAACCGGTCAGCGCCGAGCTGGTAACTCATTTCGCTGGTAGTGATCAGCGCGTACCGGTGACCCTCGACAACGGCATCAATTACATCCCGTTGCCCACCTTCGCCCTGGCCAACGGTGACTGGACCGCCGAGCTGGTGCACGACGGCAAGACCGCTGACGCTCTGGCCGTGCACCTGACTGCTAGCGGCGAAGGCTGGCAGGTCAGCCAGACGCAAAGCCTGGACGCGGCCAGCGGCGATACCCCGCTGACCCTGCCGGCCGACGCCACGGCGATTCGCTTGCGCCTGGATGACAGCCCGCAAGCGCTGTTCCGTTCGTCCCTGGATGACTTGCTCAGCTACCCCTACGGCAGCGTCGAGCAGACCGCCAGCCAATTACTGGCGCTGAGCATCGCTTACCCGGTGCTTTCGGCTGACCCGCCAGTGCGTGACCGCCTGCGCCTGATCATGCAGAACAGCCGCCTGCGCCTGGTGCAAATGGCCGGGCCGGCGGCGTACTTCACTTGGTGGGGTGAGGAGGGCGAGCCAGATGCCTTCCTTACGACCTATGCCTATTACGCCGACTGGTACGCCAGCAAGGTCTTGGACCTAAGCCTGCCGGCGGAGCATTGGCAGCGGGTGCTGGAGGTGTATGCCAAGCAAGCGAAGAACACCCCGCTATTGCAACGCGCGTTGATCCTTTCGTTCGCCAGACAGATGCAGTTGCCGGTCAATACCCTGCTCGGCGGCCTGATGGACGATCTGGCGAAAGCCGGCGATGGGTCCGCCGAGAGCCTACTGGACGATGGCGAGGAGAGCCTGGTCATGGGCGCTCCCGACTCGGCGCTGGGGTTGGTAGCGGCGCGTGCGCTGACGGCCTCCCTGGCCAAACAGTTGAAGGTCGCGCTGCCAGAGGCCTTCAATCGCCAACTGCCCGACGCGCAACAGCGCCTGGGGGTCAGTTCGCAGCCATTCGCGGAGGCTTTGAACCTGTCCCTGCAAGCCTTCGATCAAGCCCACGCCCAGGCACTGTTGCAGCGCCTGCTGCCACAGCAATCGACGCTGGAACGGGCCTTGGCGCTGAGCTGGCTGCAACGCAGCATTGAACAGGCCTCGCCGACCATCGCGCTGGCACCGGGTGAAGGCTGGAAGGAACGCTGCGGGGCCGCCGGTGACATGTATTGGACCTGGCAGGGCGCAACGCCAGTGCCGCCGGTGTTGTCGCTGTCGGGCACCCAGGAGCGTCCGCTGCGTGCCGCGCTCAGCTACCAGACGCGACAGACACCGGTCGAGCAGATGGGCGTGACCATCATCCGGCGCCTGTCGCGTCTGGTACCGGGTGACGAAGCGTTCGAGTTCAAGCTCGAGGCCGTGGGCAATAAGCCGGTGTCCAGTGACAGCCTGTATCTGGACGAAGTGATCATCACCAGCAAGGCCGCCAAGCCGCTGCGTTACGGCATGCTCGAAGTGCCGCTGCCGCCGGGCGCCGATATCGAGCGCACCACGTGGGGCATCAAATTGCTGGGCAAGGCGGGCAGCGAACCGTCGGCGCTGGAGAAGGCGCGCTTCGAGCCGGGGCAAATGGCCTACGCGATACCGATAGACGCCTTGAGCGGCGAACTGCGCTTGCGCCACTTGGTGCGGTTCTCGCAGAAGGGCCAGTTCAATCTGCCGCCCGTGCGTTTCACCCAGGTCTATGCGCCGCAGTATCAGGCTCAGGAGCAGAAACCGGCGCTGGGCCAGGTCACGGTCAACTGACATGACCCGGCCTCTGTTCTGGCTACTGCTGTATCTGCTGCCTGCGCTAGCGACGGCGCAGGAAGCGACCCTGCGCCTGGGCCTCAAGGGTGAACTGCTGACCCTCGGCCAGACGCAACTGATCGCCCGCGAGCCCTTGCCGGCGAAGCTGCAGGCGCCGTTGGGCAGCCTGTGGAAGCTGTTCGTCTACAGCTGGCTAGTGGATACCGAGGCCCATGAGCCAGCCTATGCGTGTCGCGGGCAGGCCAAGGACGAAGTCTATTGCTGCACGGCGGGGGGCAGCATCGCGCGCGATCAGGCGTTGGTGAAGTCCTGCGGGCTGTATTTCGAGCCGGCGCGCCTGGGTATTCAGGCGGCTGACTGGCGCAGCTATTGGCAGGCGCGGCAGGCGCCGCAATGGTTGCTCGATCTGCCGGCGCTGCAGCCTTCGATGCGGGTGCCGGTGGCCGAATTGCTCCAGGTGCTGGCGGTGTTGCCGGCGCAGGCGCAGATGCGCCGCGTGTTGCTCGATGTGGTGCTCAATGCCGCGGACGGCAACGTGGTGGGCGAGTTGGGCGGCCGCTTACGGGTGAAAACCTGGAGTTGGCTGGGCGATCAGGACCCGACCTCGCGCCAGGGCGGCTTCGGCGGTTGGACGGCCGATGGCACGCCCATCTGGGCCGGTGGGCGCGGCACCAGTCAAATGGTGCTGCGCCATTACCGTCAGGCACTGGCTGAGGTTTTGCCGGTAGAGTGGCCGGCGGACGCTGGCCGCTGTGTCGAGGTCGGGCTGTTTTCCCGCTATCCCATCGCGCGGGTGCTGAGCGGCGAACGCGCGGCACCGAGCGGGCCGTTGCGGGGCGGCTACCGGGTGGAATTCAGCAACGGCAATCAGCTAGATATTCACAGCGACGGCGAGCTGTTCCTGCTGCAGGACAAGCTGGTCGCGCGCCTGGATCGCGAAGAGTACGTCGCCCGTGTGCTGCAACGCGAAGCCCGGCCGGAACCTGCCGAAGCGGCCAAGGCGCTGGCCATCGCCATTCGCACTTACCTGCTGCAGAACGCAACCCACCATGGTGAGTGCCTGAGCATCGATGACAGCAGCAGCCGCCAGCGTGTGGCGCCGCGCCCGGCCACGGCCGAGTCCCGCGCGATCGCCGCCTGGACCAGCGACCTGGTGCTGGCCGGCAGCAATGTCACCTATCACTCCGATCAGCCGGGGCCGGACAAACTGTCCTGGCATCAAGCCGTCGAGCAGGCCAACGCCGGGAAGCGTTTTGACGCGATCCTGCTGCATGCCTACCCGCGCGCGAGCCTCAGCCGTTGGGACAACCCCGTCGCCTCCTGCGAGGCCCTGCCGGCGGGTCAGGAGTGGCTGCAAACCCAGCGCAGAGCCTGGCGCCCGCGCCTGGAGAGCGAAGTCGGCTACAACGAAATCAGCAACTTCGCGGTCTGCCGCCTGGCGTTCGGTCGCCCCTATGTCAACCGCGAACGCCAGCGCATCTACGTGCGTGGAGTGCTGTCGCTGCAAGACCGTCTCGACCTGACCCACGAATACCTGCACCTGGCCTTCGAAGCCCATCCCAACGGTCAGGATGAAAACTACATCGAAGGGCTCGCCCGTCATCTCTTGCTGGAATAGGCCGTGAAACTCCGTTATCCGCAGGTCCTGCTGTTGCTTTGCTGCTGTGGCGCATGGCCGACGATTATCGCCGCCGTGGCCGGGGCGATTCACTGCTCGGAGGAATCGCGAGGAGATCGCAGATCTGTAGTACGGGAATTGATGAATGGTTTCGATCAAAGAGTTGGGCGATCTGCTGGAGAGAATCGCCTTTCTGCCATTGATCCCACATCTGCTGCTTCTGGTTTTCGGTTGAGTGGATCCGTTGTCTCTGCTTCATCTGCAACACTGCTTCTGTTTACACAGAATTTAGTTGTGTTGCGTCGACCGGATGAATCAACAACCCATAGCCGCCATTCATCCGCGAACGGATTAGGTGGGCAGGCGTTGCCTGTTCCCAACAAAGGTGCTGCTGATGCAACTCATAGATTGGTGCTGAAGGATTCATTGCATGTGGAGCGTTTTTAGTTGCCGTCGCTCGCTACAAATCCTAAATCACTTGATCTCCACCGTGTAATGAAATCTGTCTGCAGGTATGTATGACAGTCGCCATTCGAAAGGTGCGCCAACATGATCGTGCATCGTTCTTTCGATCTGGATTGCCATCGCCCCCTGAGCGAGTTGGAAGAGTTTGGCATCTTGGTCGGTCAGTGGCTGTGCGGTGAGATCGTCGACCGCGCGGGCCACGAGTACATCGCATTCGGATTCGTACACGGGGTACAGCAAGACCGGAGAGTTAGACTCGAGATACGCAGACAACTTCTCAAATTTCGGTAACGGCAGCCAGATATGCTCCACCAGCACAATCTCCCCGCCGAAAGATCTGCATCGATGCATGTAGAGCGCGGTTTGCCCAGGCGCGAGCCGTAATTGCTGCGCAGCTTTTTCTGGAGGGGACAAGATTTTTGTCGCGAGGATTTGGGCGGTGGGCAATTCGTTTCCTTTTGTCCCCCTGAATCGCACGAAGCGCAGCATCGAGGAACGTTCGAAGGAACGCGACACAAACGTTCCCAGCCCTCGGATACGCTCGACCAAACCGTCCTGCACTAACGCGTCAAGCACGTTGCGCATTGTGCTTACGGAAACTGAATACTCTGCGGCGAGTTTGTCTTATGAAGGCAACGCAATGCCCGTCGCCCAAGTCCTCTGATTGATTCTTTGCGCCAGGTCGTCACGGATCTGCACGTAGCGGGGAAGGCGGCTATCCGGCTTTTGGCTAGAAGCGTGATCAGAAACCATTTCACTAATCCTTGAGTTTAAACGTGGCGCGGTACAGGGAGCGCACATTACCAGACGTTGACAGGTCGCTTAATAACTCTATACGTCTGTACAGAACTACCTGTGGAAGACACTTATGACGACCTGCTCAAGCCGCGTTTCAACGGTGGATCTGTGCGATCTCTACTGGGACTCCATCGGGCCCAACATCCAGCAAGCTTTTCAGGGCCTTGTCTCCCTAGGCGGCAAACGCACCTGCGCTGGCCCAGCCATGACAGTCACATGCGTTGATGACAACGTGCTGATCCGGGAACTGGTGTCTTCCCCAGGCAACGGCCAGGTGCTTGTGATCGATGGAGGGACCTCTGCAAACCGTGCCCTGCTGGGCGACGTCCAGACGGCCAAGGCAATGAACAACGGTTGGGCTGGGCTAGTGATCAACGGCTATGTAAGGGATCGAGAGCTCCTATCATTCATGGCTTTACGATTCTTGCTGGGAGTCGCCGAAGCGGGATTTTTTCCCGGTATGGTGCTCTACATCAGCTACTGGTTTCCTCAGGAGTACCGGGGTCGATTGACAGCATTGTTCATGACCGCGATTCCCTTATCCGCTCTCATCGGTGCGCCGCTGTCTGGTTTTCTGCTTGAAAGCGCGAACTTCTTGAGTATCGCCAGCTGGAAGTGGATGTTCATTATCGAAGGCGTTCCAGCGATCGTTTTGGGCGTAGTGGTTCTGATATACCTCACCGACAGGCCGTCTGAAGCCAAGTGGCTCACTCCAGAGGAAAAGGATTGGCTGATTTTCAAGCTGTCCGTGGAAAAAACGGGCGGTCATCTCTCCAGCTTCAAGGACGCCTTCAAAAGCCTGGACGTGATGCTCATGGGCGTTATTCATTTGGGATTCGCCGTTGGCTCCTACGGTATTGCGATTTGGCTGCCACAGATCCTCAAAGCGCACCGCTTGAGCAGCTTCCACATCGGGCTGATGTCGATGATCCCTTACGGTGTCGCAATTGTAGGGATGATCGCTTGGGGCGCTTTGTCGGATAAAAGCCCTAACCGCTCTCTCCATGTGGCTGCCAGTTGCATGCTCGGTGCGACAGGCCTGTTGATAGCTGCCGCTGTACCCACCCTGTTCGGAGCCATTGTGGGCATCTCAATCAGCACCTTGGGTGTGATTGCAGCACGCCCAATATTCTGGACTCTACCGGGTAGCTTTCTCACCGGCTCAGCGGCGGCGGGTATAGCGTTCATCAATGCTTTTGGCAATCTCGGCGGATTCATAGGACCTTACGTGATCGGTCTTATTAAAGACCAGACGGGTTCCTTCACTCTTGGTATCGTGGCCACTTCCTTGCCATTGGCGTTGAGTGTCGTTGCAGCATTAGTGCCGGCCAAACGCCTGGCGCCACTCAGAGCTGACGCTGCGACCAATACTTCTGAATCCGTGCAGGAGCCTATCTAAGGGCTGCCTCAATTATGTGTGGAGTTGTCGATGTTCAAATCACCTATGTTTCCCGTCTCCCAGAATGGCTTTAGCTCTCGGATGCATGCTGGCGTGATGGAGTTGCCAGTGCATTACATGAGAGGAGGTACTTCGACGGGCGTGGTGATTTGGGAGTCCTTGCTACCCCGTGATGAGAGTCTGCGAGCAGAGCTATTGCGCCATCTCATGGGAGTACCTCTTGCTGAAAGTCAGCAGGGTAATCGGCAGATAACCGGTCTGGGCCGGGGCCCAGCTACCAGCAATAAAGTGTTTTTGGCACGGATCGAGTACACGCCTTCGGGGCCTCAAATCGTCAGTACGCTTGCCCAACTGGCCAGTGATCATAGCGACATAGACTGGAGCGTGAACTGCGGCAACATGTCTTCCGCGTTGCCGCTCTGGGCTATCGACTCGGGCTTGATCGAAGTGCCTGCGACAGGGAGCTATGACATCGAAATCAAGAACACCAACACCGGTGCTCTTACCGTCGCACGGATGTCCCGTGATTCCCAGGGAGGATTTGTGAATGCCGAAATTCCAGGGGTTGCCGGCGCATTTCCACGCGTCGATCTTTTCTTGCAGTCCCCGGTCGGCAACAAGACCGGCGCTCTTTTACCTACAGGCAACGTCCTGGACACAGTCGCCGGGCACTATGTTTCGTGTGTAGACGTGGCTGTGCCTATGGTCATTGCCGATGCCGCCAGCTTTGGCAAAACAGGCCACGAAGCCATTTCAGAGCTCGAAGCCGACGCTGTGTTCATGGCGAAGCTGAGGCAAGTCTGGATTGAGGCGGGTTTGAAGATGCAGCTTCGGCGTCGCGACGGCGGGCTCATGAGCCCGGCCGATCTCGAACGAAGTGAAACCATTCCCAAAGTGTGCATCGTCGGCGCACCCCGTCACGGCGGGCACATTGCAGTCCGGTATTTCACGCCTCAGACCGGACACGCCTCGATGGCCGTCTCCGGCGGCTGCTGTCTCGCCGCCGCATGCCTGCTCGCGGGGAGTACCGCCCATGCGGTGGCCGAGGGCCTGAAAGGTATCTCAGCGACGTATTCGGATGTAGAGGTGAGTATCGAGAATCCGGCTGGCAAGTTGGATACCACGGTCAGCGTCAAAGCTGATGCCGATAGCATAGACATTCGCGCCGCTGCTTACCGACGTAATACCCAAATCTTGATGCGCGGCCATGTCCCCTTTTATCGAGCGTCAGCGCACTTGATCGAAGCGATGGAGACAGCGGCGAAATTGGTGATCGATTGAGCGTCATCTTTGAGTGTTTCGAGTCATCACGCGACCAACACCTCACTGTAAGAGGTGACCTAGGGTCTGTTCCCGTTTCGATCTAAGCCATTGTGTTTGAACGAGCCCCATGAAAGACAGGACACCGTTCCCCCCTTAAGATAAGGGATAGGCAAACGGGTATGTTTATGACTAACAGCAACCATAAGGGTGGCGAGCTGCTCGGCCAGGAACGCCGGCGCCGCTGGAGTACCGACCAGAAACTGGCCATGGTTCGAGAGAGCCTGGAACCGGGACAAAGCGTTTCCGTGGTGGCCCGACGCAACGGCATCAACGCCAACCAGCTATTCCTGTGGCGCAAGCTGTACCAGGACGGAAGCTTATCGGCGGTCAGTGCTGGCGAGGCCGTTGTACCGGCGTCGGAACTGAGCGATGCGCTCAAGCAGATCCGCGAATTGCAGCGGATGCTGGGCAAGAAGACGATGGAAGCCGAAGTCCTCAAAGAGGCCGTGGAGATTGCCCGGTCGCGAAAATGGATTGCGCACTCACCCTTGTTGCCGGGGGACGACCAGTGAAACTGGTCAGCAAATGTCTCGGTGTGTCGCGCTCGCAATTAACGGCTCGGATCAAGCAATTGGTATCGCCCAAAGTACGGCGACGTCGGCTCGTGAACGATACGGAGTTGGTCGCCGAGATTAAGCAGCAAGTCAGCGAGTTGCCGAGCTAGGGCTACCGCCGTGTTTGGGGGTTGCTGCGCCGTGAGCGTGAAGTCCAGTCACTGGCCCCGATCAATGTGAAGCGGGTTTACCGCGTCATGCGCGATCACAATCTGTTGCTGGAACGCCGCATCAAGCGGCCTGGCGTGCAGCGCCGGCATGAAGGCCGGATTGCCGTTACTACCAGCGATACGCGCTGGTGCTCGGACGGCTTCGAGTTTCGCTGCGACGACGGTGCAAAGTTGAGCGTGACTTTTGCCCTGGACTGCTGTGACCGCGAAGCTATCAGCTGGGTCGCCAGCCCGACGGGCTACAGCGGTGACGACATCCTAGACTTGATGTTGGAAAGCGTGGAGAAGCGTTTTGGCAATCAGCTACCCAGCGAGCCCGTGCAATGGCTGAGCGATAACGGCTCGGCCTACATCGCCGAGCAGACGCGTCTGTTTGCTCGCCAGATCGGCTTGCAGCCGGTAACCACACCGGTGCGCAGTCCACAGAGCAACGGCATGGCGGAAAGCTTCGTGAAGACGATCAAGCGTGATTACGTGGCGCACATGCCCAAGCCTGATCGAGAAACGGCGCTGCGCAATCTGACGATTGCCTTTGAGCATTACAACGAGCAGCATCCGCACAGTGCTTTGAAATATCGGTCGCCGAGAGAGTTTAGGCGCTTGGCAGCAGCATCAATTTAACGGGGAGTTGGTGTCCGGTTTGGTAGGGGCAAGTCCAGGCAGGAGATCTACTTTTTCAACAGAATCGGTCGGATGCTGCCGATCACTACAGGCCACAACCCAAAGCGGACGCTCACCACGGGGCGCAGATGACGGAGGCATCATCAGGTGTAAATGCCCCAGCTCGAACAGCGGGGCGTTTACGACCGACAGAAGGAGGTAGCGATACTGAGCTACCTGGAAGTGGATGTGCGGCTGACTTTGTGGGTTACACCTACTTTCACTCGCGTTTTGGGCCGCGCTTCCCGAATCACCTGTCTAGCCCCTGATGGCTGTGTCAACACCACTTGCCCGTCCACCACCTCCATCACGGAATGGCCCGCCGCCAAAGTAGCGACATAAGCCTGTCGGCTTGCGCTCACTACAAGCTCCGGGATGAGCGACTCCAGATGGTCTATTTCTTTCTCAGTGAGAGCTTTCATTGCACTTATCCTCACGATAATGCCATTCGGGCACTACAAGCCTATAGACCTCCCACCTGTCCTGGGAGAATTGAGTTTGCTTCGAAGCTCACTGCGAGCCCTCTCTTCAGACAATCCAAGAACAGGGTCAACGGCAACCAATCGAAAAAGATCAGCGTCAGCCCAGCCCTCCGTATCATCGTCAAGCGCTACCCAATCGCTGACTGCTGAGCGAGCTACGTAGCGCAGGATCTGGCTATACCGAGAAGACTGATCCCACAAATTCTCATCCGCCCATCCGCTAGCCATGGAGCTGTGCCACGTAGCCCCTACGACACGCTGCTGGACTGCGAGAGGCAAACGCTTAATTGCTCGGGAATACCCGATATTGCGAATCCAGCTTGTGCTCAAGACGATTCTCACGTCTGGGAGGTCTTGGAGTATGTCCTCAAGAAAACCCACCCACATGAATAGCTCACCCTCGCTGCGCAGCTTCGGGCCTTTGCGACTGAGGAAAACCGAATCAGGGTGCAGCACGCCATCAAAGTCCAAAAAAAGGATCACCTTCCGCCCCCGTGAAAATCTAGCACCAGCATGGGCCGGATAGTGTCGCTCCGAAGACGCCAAGGTCTATGGAGCAAAACACCGGCGCCGAGTCAGCATCCTACGCCACAAAAACTGTTTCTGGGTGGCCTGCCGCCAGTGCAGCGATGTCTAATGCCAAGAGGAGATCAAGAATAGGTGATCAGAAGGACAGTGACGGTTCCGCGCAGCTGGCCGCGACGTGTTAACCCTCATCGTAGGTCGAGTGACTCAAGTTCATCGGCCACATGGGCAAGGATTTCGGACGCAGGTAACCCTTCCTTTTTTGAGTAGCAAATAGCCATCAAGGTAAGCGGATGAACATCAAGCACCCCACAGATCTGCGAAAGCTTTTCGATCGTAGGGATCGTCTTTGATCGTTCCAATAGACTGAGGTTCGTTCTGCTGCTCACACCCGTAAAATCTTCTTGGGTCAAATTGCGAAGGGCCCGCAAATCAAGTAGCGCCGAGGCGAACGCAGATTTTAGTTCCATTTTGCGTACTCACAAAAGGAACGATATGCCCGTATTGAACAATATATGACTACAACATATATTGTTCATATCTGTTATGGAGGCTAGTGAATGATTCGTTCTGCGCCGTGCTTTCCGACTGCCCACTTAAAAGCTCATGACTTCCTATCGACCGAGGTCGTGTGGCACCCAACGGAGTTCCCTTGGTTTAACGTTACAGCCAAGTTAGAAAAAATGGGGATGGTGGTCAGGAGGTATTCATGGTTCCCTCGCTGGAGGGGCTCAAAAAGCTTCTCGGGCAGCAGAACGACAGCTTCCAGATCGACGCTATTGACTATGTCACGCCTGGATTTATGAACGGATCCGGACAGTGGAAGATGGAACGACTGATAGAGCTTTCGGAGCTCTTTAATGATTTTGGCTGGAGCATTCCTCGGTGTACCGTTGACGGAAATCGTGTGTATCGAGGGCTGCATCTCGTTCAGACAGATGAGTGGACCATCGAGCGGCAGGTTTACTCAGCACGCTGATGTGGCGGCGTCGCCTTTTTAGCCAGCAGGATAGGAACCAAAGCCGGGCCCCGCCCCTCAGCCAGGAGCACAGCCAGGAACGAACATGCGCTGATGGATGTAACACTTGATGTGAAACACAGGTTAGAGCGAACCTATTTCAAATGTCCGCCCACCAAGGCTTAGGTGAAATGTTACACCACGTCTTGACACATAACCCTTAAGGATGATCCCGGCAGCGTTATGCGCCAACGCCCGCTTCACCACCTGCCTGGCGTGAACATGCGCCACGTTGATCGAACCCTGAAACAGCGCTTCGAATGCCTGCACCCTGTTTTTGCTGTCCAGAAACAGGCAACCGAACACTTCATGAGGCTCATGCCGAAGTAGCGCCTTGAGATAGCTGCGTACCTGGGCCGGGCTTTTCAGGACGCTGCCACGCCTGAGGCCCTCATCCATGTTCCGTCGCGCCATTTCCATGACTGCCTGCAACTGCGCATATTTCGCAGGTCCAAGACCCAACTCGTTGCTGAACGCGGAGAGGTTGGCCTCGAGCAGTGCGCGCAGGCTGCCGAACCGCGTCAAAAGATGACGCGCAAGGTCAACAGCACTTTTTCCCGACACGCCCGTGCGCAGAAAAATGGCCAGTAATTCGGCATCGGAAAGACTCGCCGCACCTCGCTCCAGTAGCTTCTCCCGCGGCCGCTCCGCAACAGGCCAATCGCGAATACTCATAGCACCTCCCTGTCTGTGTACGCCGCTGTTCCCGTACGGTCGCTGTGCTATCTTAGCCATCTTTTTTGCGCGTCGATCCGGCCCCGGGAGGCCACTTGATTGCCGCGTGTAACTCGACCAAAAAGGCAGGCCTATGCAACGGCTGTATCGGAAACGCATCGTTCTCGGCGTAGGCGGCGGCATAGCGGCCTATAAAAGCGCCGAACTGGTTCGCCGGTTACGCGATCACGGAGCCGAGGTGCGCGTCGTCATGACCAAGGGCGGCGCGGAGTTCATTACGCCCCTGACCATGCAGGCGCTATCCGGCCATCCTGTCCATCTGGACCTGCTGGATCCCGCAGCCGAGGCGGCCATGGGGCACATCGAACTGGCCAAATGGGCCGACATGGTGCTGATCGCGCCAGCCACCGCCGACCTGATCGCACGGCTGGCCCAGGGCATCGCCAACGACCTGCTGACCACCGTAGTACTGGCCACCGACGCTATCGTCGCGGTTGCTCCGGCCATGAATCAGGCCATGTGGCGCGATCCTTCGGTGCAGGCCAATCTGCAGACCCTCCAGGCCCGGGACTTGCGGATGTTCGGCCCGGCCAGCGGCAGCCAGGCCTGTGGCGACGTGGGTTACGGCCGGATGCTTGAGCCCAATGATCTGGCGCAATCGGCGGCCGACTGCTTCCAGCGCCTGAGCCTGACGGGCAAACATGTGTTGATCACCGCCGGGCCGACCCAGGAAAACATCGACCCAGTGCGTTACATCACCAACCACAGCTCCGGGAAAATGGGCTTTGCCCTCGCCGAAGCCGCTGCCGAAGCGGGTGCACGGGTCACGTTGATCACCGGCCCGGTCAATTTGCAGACGCCGGACCGTGTGTCTCGCATCGACGTCGTCAGCGCCCGCGACATGCTCGCCGCCTGCGAAGCCGCGATGCCCTGCGATCTGTTCATCGCCTCGGCCGCTGTAGCGGATTACCGCCCGGAAGTCGTCGCCCCGCAAAAATTGAAGAAAGACCCTACGAACGGCGATGGTCTTCTGCTGCAGATGGTTCGCAACCCGGACATTCTCGCCACCATCGCCCAGCGTCAGGATCGTCCATTCAGTGTCGGTTTCGCCGCCGAAACCGAACACCTGCTCGACTACGCCGCACGCAAGCTCAAGGACAAGAACCTCGACTTGATCATCGCCAACGACGTCGCCAATCCAAGCATTGGCTTCAACAGCGAAGAAAACGCGTGCAGCGTGATCGACCGAGCGTTGCAGACAACGCTCTTCGCCCAGACCAGCAAGGCCAAGATTTCCCGCCAGCTGGTGACCTTTATCGCTGATCGCTTGAACCAGGTTTAATCACGTATGCACGCTCTACAAGCCAAGATCCTCGACCCTCGCATTGGCGGCGAATTCCCGCTCCCGGCCTACGCCACCATCGGTTCCGCCGGGCTGGACCTACGCGCCATGCTCAAAGAGGAAACGGTGCTCGAACCCGGCCAGACCCTGTTGATTCCCACTGGCTTGTCGATATATATCGCAGATCCAAGCCTTGCCGCGCTGATACTGCCGCGCTCGGGACTGGGGCATAAACACGGCATCGTGCTGGGCAATCTGGTGGGTCTGATCGACTCCGATTACCAAGGCGAGCTGATGGTGTCCTGCTGGAACCGAGGCCAGACCGCTTTCAAGATCTCCGTCGGCGAGCGTATCGCCCAATTGGTACTGGTGCCGGTGGTTCAGGCGCACTTCGAAGTGGTTGAGGAGTTCGACGAAAGCCAGCGCGGCGCCGGTGGCTTCGGGCATTCCGGCAGTCATTGATTGTTTGTGAAGCCGCTTGGCAAGGATGTCGCTAAACGCTTGAGTCGGCCATGTCCGATGGATAAAACAACAACGCCTCAGGTAGTCAGAGCAGGGAGACTCAAGTTTGAAAGGCATCAAGCGCACAGCCAAGGCGGCTTCTCGTCCAGAAACGACTGACGCGACGGTCAAGGACTCAAACCTGAGCCTGGCGAGCCCGGGCCTTCTTCCCTCGCTCATCGGCCTGATAGCCGCGGGTGTTCTGGTCTGGCTTGGCATGCTCAGTCAGCCCCAGCAGAAAGACCAGCTGGCTCAGGCTTGGGGCACGGCGCAAGCGGGTGCAATCGGCAAGGCTCTGCGCCTGATCACGGCCGACACCCAAGCGGCAGCCACCGACGAAGCGCTGGCTCAGGCGCTGCAGAGCAACGACCCGGTACAAATCCAGAACGCCCAGCATCGCCTGCTCTATCGAGACAGCGTGGTCGGCGCGCGCCTGAATCCGCTGGGTTTCAACAGCCTCGACAATGAGGGACCACTGCCGATCAGCTTCGCCACGCTGGACATGCTCGCCAAAGCCAGCAAAGGCGAAATGCCGGCACCGGAAGCCCGCAAGGTGGGCGATAGCTGGATGATCTACAGCGTCACCCCACTGCGCGCCGCCTCCGATGCACCGATTACCGGCACCCTGCTGCTGGCCTTCAAGGTTCAAAGGCTGACCAATGCGCTGCCGGAGGCGCCGCCTGAAGTCGGCCAGATTGTGCTCAGCCAGCAGTTCGGCGATGCCACGGCGCAAAGCTTTCTGACACGCGGTCAGAGCGATGGCGGTCGCGCCGTGGATTTTTCGACGGGTTATGCCAACTGGAAGCTGTCGTTCACGCCCGGCCCCGCTCTGCAATCTTCCCCGCCCTCTTTGATGCTGCTCCTGGCTGCGCTGGTGGCTATCGGCAGCGTGCTGTTGGGCCTGTATCTGAATGAAAGCGCGCTCAAACGTCGCGTGGCCGCCGACGCCCGACAGCTGGAACAACTGCTGCAAGAACTCTCGGGGGGTAAAGCCGTCAAATCGTTCGTTTTGAGCATGCCGGCGCTCAATGGGTTGGCGCAGGCCTTGGCGAGGTTTTCGTTGCGTAACCAAGCAACAACGCCCGTCACGGCGGTCGGCAGTGTTTCGCCTGTCGCCACTGCCGATTCTGCAAGCAGTCAGGCCGTATGGTCGTCCGTCGATAGCGATGACAATGATTTGACCGATCCGCTGTTTCAAGACACCGACATTCTCGACATCGACCTGCTCGATGATCCACAAGACTTCCAGAACTCGGAGCGCTCTCACGCAATGAGCAGTACCGTTTCCATCGCCCCCGAATTTCCGGACTCGATCTTCCGCGCCTATGACATCCGCGGCATCGTCGGCGAAACCCTGAGCGCAGAAACCGCCTACTGGATCGGCCGCGCCGTTGGCGCGCAAAGCCTGTCGCAAGGCGAGCCGCACGTCTGCGTGGGTCGCGATGGCCGCCTCTCGGGACCAGAGTTGGTCGCGCATCTGATCAAGGGGCTGTATGACAGCGGCTGCCATGTCAGTGATGTCGGGCTGGTTCCGACTCCTGCCCTGTATTACGCCGCCCACGTGCTCGAAGGCCGCACCGGCGTGATGCTCACCGGCAGCCACAACCCCAAGGACTACAACGGCTTCAAGATCGTCATCGCAGGCGATACCCTGGCGAACGAACAGATTTCGGCATTGCACGACCGCATCAAGCACAACAACCTGCCGCCAGGCAAAGGCAGCGTGAGCCGCGTCGACATTCTCGACCGCTACGCCAGCCAGATCACCAGTGACGTCGTCCTGGCTCGCCGCCTGAAAGTGGTGGTCGATTGCGGCAACGGGGCCGCGGGTGTCATTGCACCGCAACTGATCGAAGCGCTGAATTGCGAAGTCATTCCGCTGTTCTGCGAGGTGGACGGCAACTTCCCGAATCATCATCCCGATCCGGGCAAGCTGAAAAACCTTAAGGACCTGATCGCCAAGGTCAAGGAAACCGGGGCTGACCTGGGTCTTGCATTCGATGGCGACGGTGATCGTGTAGGTGTCGTCACCAACGCAGGCAGCGTCATATATCCTGATCGCCTGCTGATGCTGTTCGCCCGCGACGTGATCAAACGTAATCCCGGGGCAGATATCATCTTCGACGTGAAATGCACACGCCGATTGATACCGTTGATCCAGGAATATGGCGGTCGCCCGGTAATGTGGAAGACCGGTCATTCGTTGATCAAGAAGAAAATGAAGGAAAGCGGCGCACTCCTGGCTGGCGAGATGAGCGGCCACATCTTCTTCAAGGAGCGCTGGTTCGGTTTCGACGACGGTATTTACAGCGCTGCACGCCTGCTGGAAATCCTCAGCCAGGAGAAACTCAGCGCCGAAGAGCTTTTCCAGACCTTTCCGAACGACCTGTCGACCCCGGAAATCAACATCAAGGTCACCGAGACCAGCAAATTCAGCATCATCCACGCGCTGGAGCGTGATGCAGAATGGGGCAACGCCAACCTGACGAGCATCGACGGTGTACGTGTCGATTATCCGAAGGGCTGGGGCCTGGTCCGTGCTTCCAATACCACTCCAGTGCTGGTATTACGCTTCGAAGCCGAGACCGAGGCCGAGCTTCAACGGATCAAGGACGTGTTCCATACCCAGCTGAAAACCGTAGCACCGGATCTAGAACTTCCTTTTTGATCAAACTTTTTTGAGTGGAGCCCAAATGACCCTCGAACGCGATGCCGCAGCCAATGCCGCCAAAGTCCTTTCCGAAGCGTTGCCCTACATCCGACGCTTCGTCGGCAAGACGCTGGTGATCAAGTACGGCGGCAACGCCATGGAGAGCGACGAGCTGAAAACCGGCTTTGCGCGCGACATCGTGCTGATGAAGGCAGTGGGTATCAACCCGGTCGTGGTTCACGGCGGCGGCCCGCAAATCGGCGATCTGCTCAAGCGTCTGTCCATCGAAAGCCACTTCATCGACGGCATGCGCGTGACCGATGCGCAAACCATGGACGTCGTGGAAATGGTACTCGGTGGTCAAGTCAACAAAGACATCGTCAACTTGATCAACCGCCACGGCGGCAGCGCCATCGGCCTGACCGGTAAAGACGCGCAGCTGATCCGCGCGAAAAAGATGAACGTCACTCGCCAGACACCCGAGATGACCAAGCCGGAAATCATCGACATCGGTCTGGTTGGCGAAGTGGTGGGCATCAATACAGACCTGCTGAACATGCTGGTCAAGGGCGACTTCATTCCGGTGATCGCGCCGATTGGTGTGGGCGCTGATGGCGAGTCCTACAACATCAACGCAGATCTGGTCGCGGGCAAGGTGGCCGAAGCACTGAAAGCCGAAAAACTGATGCTACTGACGAACATCGCCGGCCTGATGGACAAGGAAGGCAAGGTGCTGACCGGCCTGACTACCGAACAGGTCAACGGCCTGATTGCCGACGGCACTATCTATGGTGGCATGCTGCCGAAGATCCGTTGCGCGCTGGAGGCTGTGCAGGGTGGCGTGACGACGTCGCACATCATCGACGGGCGTGTACCGAATGCCGTGCTGTTGGAGATCTTCACCGATACAGGCGTGGGTACGTTGATCAGCAACCGCAAGCGTCACTGATCGCTCCATCGCGCAAACAAAGACCCCGCCGGCGAAACTGGCGGGGTCTTTTCGTTTGAATCGGCTACTGCGACAACAACTGCTGCAATCGCGCCCGATCCTGAGCGAACTCGGTATCGGCCTGCTCCCGGGCGGTCTGGTATCGCAAAATATCAACTTTGAGGTTCTGTTGCTGGTCCTGGAGATCAGACATCTGATCGATCAGGGCTTGCTGAACCTGATGGCCGGCGCGCTCCTGATCGGCGGCCTGACTCTGCAACGAGGCTTGTTGGGTTTTCAGATTCTGAATGTCGCTCTGGGCCACGGAAATCAGCGCATCCAGCTCTGCCAACTTGCGAGCTCGTGCCCGATCGACATCGGTCACGCCGCTGTACAGATGTAGCAACTGCGCATCGGCGTCGGACTGAATCTTGGCGGCTTGCGCAGCGGCTTGCGCCTTACGCGCCTGATCAGCGGTCGGTGCCGGCGGGACCACCTGGATCACCCGCCCGCGCTGGTTCAGCACCTCATACCCTTTGCCAGAGTACTCGGCAGGCACGCCTTGCCGATCAAGCACGGTCACACCGCGGCTATCGATATAGCGATAGAACACGACATCGGGGCTCTCGTCGGCTTGAACGCTTCCAATGCAGCCAACACCCAGCACCAAACAAAGACCTACCGCGTCCAGTTTGAGCATAACCATCAGATCCTCTGACGCATCAGATTCCGTACTGAGCCCGATACGCTTCCACGGCGGGCAAGTGTTGCCTGAGCTGAGAATCGTCCGCCAGGAACTCGAGAACCTGGTTCAGCGAAACGATGCTCACTACGGGAATGCCGAAGTCACGTTCGACTTCCTGAATCGCCGAAAGCTCGCCATTCCCGCGCTCCTGACGATTCAACGCAATCAGCACGCCAGCAGCGTTCGCAGCCTGGGCCTTGATGATGTGCATGACTTCACGAATCGCGGTGCCAGCGGTGATGACGTCGTCGATGATCAGCACGTTGCCGGTCAATGGGGCGCCGACCAGGCTGCCGCCCTCGCCATGAGCCTTGGCTTCCTTGCGGTTGAAACACCAGGGCATATCGAGGTTGTGATGATCGGCCAAAGCCACGGCTGTCGCGGCCGCCAGGGGGATACCCTTGTAAGCCGGGCCGAACAGAACATCGAAGGAAATACCGCTTTCGACAACAGCAGCCGCATAGAACTTACCCAGTTGGGCAAGTGCCGAGCCGCTGTTGAAAAGGCCTGCATTGAAGAAGTAAGGACTGGTGCGTCCCGACTTCAAAGTGAACTCACCGAAGCGCAAAACCCCGCGATCGATGGCAAAACGAATGAAATCGCGCTGATACGCCTGCATGAAAAAAGCCCCGAATACCACGGATTTAGCTAATTAGGTAGAGCTCGGGTATCATACACGCACGTGATTTTTGGGGCCATTTATGCGGATCATCAGTGTGAACGTTAATGGTATTCAGGCTGCAGTCGAGCGTGGTTTGCTCAGTTGGCTGCAAGCCCAGAATGCCGACGTCATCTGCCTTCAGGACACCCGCGCCTCCGCCTTTGAAATGGATGATCCAGCCTTCCAACTGGATGGCTACTTCCTGTATGCCCGCGATGCCGAAGTTCCTGCCCAGGGTGGCGTGGCACTTTACTCGCGACTGCAACCAAAGGCGGTGATCTACGGTCTGGGCTTTGAAACAGCCGACCGTTACGGGCGTTACCTGCAAGCGGATTTCGATAAAGTCAGTATTGCAACTTTGCTGCTGCCCTCCGGGATGAACGGCGATGAAGACTTGAACCAGAAGTTCAAGCTCATGGACGATTTCGGCAAGTACCTGGATAAGCAACGACGCAAACGACGCGAGTACATCTACTGTGGCTCGCTCTACGTTGCGCAGCAGAAACTCGACATCAAAAACTGGCGCGACAGCCAGCAATCTCCAGGCTTCCTGGCACCGGAACGTGCATGGATGGACGAGATTGTCGGCAACATGGGCTATGTCGACGCCCTGCGCGAAGTCAGCCGCGAAGGCGATCAGTACAGCTGGTGGCCGGACAACGAGCAAGCCGAGATGCTGAATCTGGGCTGGCGGTTCGACTACCAGTTGCTGACTCCGGGCTTGCGCCGTTTCGTACGCAGCGCACGCCTGCCACGCCAGCCGCGGTTCTCGCAACACGCGCCGCTGATCGTGGACTACGACTGGACGTTGACCATCTGACGTCCAGTTGCCCAAAAAAAGCCGACGTGTAGTCGGCTTTTGTTTGCGTGGCGGATGCTCTTGAAACCCGATCGATGTAGCAGCACGCCGAGATCCCTGTGGGAGCGAGCCTGCTCGCGAAGGCGTCGGCCCAGCCAATGTCATACTGCTTGACCCGCCGCATTGGCGAGCAATCTCGCTCTCACAGGATATGCGTCAGTGGCAAACGCGGTGATCAAACCGCACCACAGTGTTCCATGCCCGAGGGACTACTTAATCAATCGCCAGGTAAACGGATACCGATAGGGAACTCCGTCATTGACCTTGATCCCGGCGATGATCGTCAGCACCAGTGCGCCGATGCCCACCAGCATCAGCAACGGGAAGCCGATGACGATCACCATCAGCAGGAAGCAGATCATCGCGGCGATGGCGACGGTGATCTGGAAGTTGAGGGCTTCCTTACCCTGAGCGTCGATATACGGATCGGTCTCTTTCTTCAACTGCCAGACAATCAACGGCCCCAACAGATTCCCGAACGGGAAGATCAGCCCGAAAAACGCCGCAAAATGGCACAACATGGCCCACTGACGGACTTCCTTGCTCGGCACTGGCAGCGGCGTTTGACTATCGATCATCATGCTTTCCCTGTTCTGATGGAGGTTGAAGGTCTGATCAGTCGGCCAACGCCGCCTGTTGCAACTCGAAAATTTCGTTCATGCCCTTCTGCGCCAGCGCCAGCATCGCGTTCAGCTCTTCGGGCTGGAACGGCGCGCCTTCCGCGGTGCCCTGCACTTCGATGAAACCGCCCGAGCTGGTCATGACCACGTTCAGATCGGTCTCGGCAGCGGAGTCTTCCAGGTAATCCAGATCGAGCACCGGCTCGCCCTGATACATGCCGACGGAAACGGCCGCAACCATCTGCTTGAGCGGGTCGCCAGCTTTCAGTCCGCCGCGCTTCTTGATGCTTTTCAGTGCATCGACCAGCGCCACCATGGAGCCAGTGATCGACGCAGTGCGCGTGCCGCCATCGGCCTGGATCACATCACAGTCGACGTACAGAGTCACATCGCCAAGTTTGGACATATCCAGCGCAGCGCGCAGAGAGCGGCCGATCAGGCGCTGAATCTCCAGCGTACGCCCGCCCTGCTTGCCACGGCTGGCCTCACGCTGGTTACGCTCGCCGGTCGCACGCGGCAGCATGCCGTATTCGGCCGTCAACCAACCCTGGCCCTGGCCTTTGAGAAAACGTGGTACGCCATTCTCGACGCTGACGGTGCAGATCACCTTGGTGTCGCCGAACTCGACCAGCACAGAACCCTCGGCGTGCTTGGTGTAGTTGCGGGTGATGCGGATCGAGCGGAGCTGATCGGCAGCGCGACCACTTGGACGTTTCATCTGGGATACCTGTACTGAGACGGAAAACTGACGTGCATTATAGAGGTGCAAGCTCGCGCTTGGGACATCTTATGAACCATCAATGACCACTGGCGCGTACCCGCGGTTACAAAACGCGTTGCCCGGCAGCAAAATCGCGACATCTGCGACAACGCCACATTTGGGCGCACACCCTGCTCTGAGCTACAATCCTGCGCCTTTATAGCCTGTCGATTGTTCACGACATTTATCGGGCAGCACATCGCCCCGTACGCCTGACTTTATAGAGGTACTTCCCATGGTGCACAGCATGACGGCTTTCGCCCGTGCCGAACGAGCCGGCCCACAAGGCACGCTGAGCTGGGAATTGCGCTCGGTCAACCATCGTTATCTCGAACCACACCTGCGACTACCGGAATCTTTCCGTGATCTGGAAGGCGCCGTACGCGAAGCGCTGCGTCAGGGCCTGTCCCGCGGCAAAATCGAATGTACATTGCGCTTCACCGAGGAGACGGCCGGCAAACCGCTACAGGTCAATCGTGAGCGCGCCAGCCAGTTGGTCGCCGCCGCCGAAACCGTCGCCAGCCTGATCAAGCAACCGGCCGCGCTCAACCCGCTGGAAGTCCTCGCCTGGCCTGGCGTGCTGGTGGCGGATGCAACCGATCCGCAGGCGCTGAACAATGAGGCTCTGGCGCTGTTCAACGAGGCACTGCTCGAGTTGAAGGCCGGCCGCGAGCGGGAAGGCGCGGACCTGGCCAGACTTCTCGACGAACGGCTTGTCTCGATCAAGACCGAAGTCGCTACCCTGCGCACCCTCGTCCCGCAGATGCTCGCTACCCAGCGCCAGAAGGTGCTCGATCGCTTCGCCGATATGAAGGCCGAACTGGATCCGCAACGTCTGGAACAGGAAATGGTCCTGCTGGCACAGAAGAGCGACGTTGCCGAAGAACTCGACCGCCTGAGCACCCACGTCACCGAAGTGCGCCGCGTGCTCAAGACCGGCGGACAGGCCGGGCGCCGACTGGACTTCCTGATGCAGGAACTCAACCGCGAAGCCAATACACTGGGCTCCAAAGCCTTCGACCCTCGCAGCACGCAAGCCGCGGTCAACCTGAAGGTGTTGATCGAGCAGATGCGCGAACAAGTGCAGAACATTGAGTAAGGCCAATCACGACATGACCCACAGCACCGGCACTCTCTACATCATTTCCGCCCCGTCGGGCGCGGGCAAGACCAGTCTGGTCAAGGCCCTGATCGATGCCCAGCCGCAGATTCGCGTCTCCGTTTCCCACACCACGCGAGCCATGCGCCCCGGTGAAGTGGACGGCGTGAACTATCACTTCGTCGATCGCGCAGAGTTCGTGCGGATGATCGAGCATGGCGACTTCCTGGAACAGGCAGAGGTCTTCGGCAACATGTACGGCACCTCGCAAAGCCGTCTGCAGCAGACGCTGGACGAAGGTCATGACCTGATTCTGGAGATCGACTGGCAGGGCGCCGAACAAGTGCGCAAGCTGATGCCCCAGGCCCGCTCGATCTTCATTCTGCCGCCGACTCAGCAGGCCTTGCGTCAGCGCCTGACCAACCGTGGCCAGGACAGCGACGAAATCATCGAAGGCCGCATGCGCGAAGCAGTCAGCGAAATGAGCCATTACGTCGAGTACGACTACATCGTCATCAACGACGACTTCGCCACTGCGCTGGAAGACCTCAAAGCGATCTTCCGCACCAACCTGCTCAGTCAGGAACATCAGCAGCAGCGTCATAGCGAGTTACTGGCACAGCTGTTGGCGTAATTAGCTGTAGGAGCACGCTTGCCCGCGATCGACTTCGCAGCAGTCGCAAACCGACTTCCCGGTTGCGTCTGAAACACCGCGTCGCGAGATGGTGCTGCGGCTACGCGCCAGACCGCGGACAAGCGCGCTCCTACAGGCTGAAAACCGACCGCTTGTGGCTTGCCGCTTGAAGCTTGTAGCTGTCCGCTTGTAAACTACCGAGTCCGCTCGCCCATCCGGGCACCGCGCATCCGCATTTGCTACGAGGAATACCCATGGCCCGCGTGACCGTTGAAGACTGCCTGGAACATGTAGATAACCGTTTTGAGCTGGTCATGCTCGCCACTAAACGCTCGCGTCAATTGGCGACCGGCGGCAAAGAGCCGAAGCTGGCCTGGGAAAACGACAAGCCTACCGTTGTTGCCCTGCGCGAAATCGCGGCTGGCCTGATGGATTACGCCGTCATTGCAGAAGCTGAAATCGTTGAAGATGAACCACTGTTCGCTGCGTTCGAGGACGAGTCCAACGAGGCCGTCTAAGCCTATGCCCGGTCGACGTAGCAAGGCGCAGGGTCAAAGCCTTCGGCAAGGAGTTCTCTCTTGCCGAGCATAGACGCCCTCGCCGATCGCCTGTCGACCTATCTCGGCACAGATCAGGTCAACCTGGTCCGCCGAGCGTATTTCTACGCCGAACAAGCCCACGACGGCCAACGCCGTCGTAGCGGTGAAGCCTACGTCACGCATCCGTTGGCGGTGGCCAATATCCTTGCCGATATGCACATGGACCATCAGAGCCTGATGGCCGCGATGCTGCATGACGTGATCGAAGACACGGGCATCGCCAAGGAAGCGCTCTGTGCGCAGTTCGGCGAAACCGTGGCCGAACTGGTCGACGGGGTCAGCAAACTGACCCAGATGAACTTCGAGACCAAGGCCGAAGCCCAAGCTGAAAACTTCCAGAAAATGGCCATGGCCATGGCGCGCGACATCCGCGTGATCCTGGTCAAGCTCGCCGACCGCCTGCATAACATGCGCACGCTGGAGGTGCTCTCCGGCGAAAAACGTCGCCGCATCGCCAAGGAAACCCTCGAAATCTATGCACCCATCGCCAATCGCCTTGGCATGCACAGCGTGCGTATCGAATTCGAAGACCTGGGTTTCAAAGCCATGTACCCCATGCGCTCCTCGCGCATCGGACAGGCCGTCAAGCGCGCCCGTGGCAACCGCAAGGAACTGGTCAACAAGATCGAAGAGTCGCTGAGTCACTGCCTGGCGGTGGACGGCATCGAAGGCGAAGTCAGCGGGCGACAGAAGCACCTGTACGGCATCTACAAAAAGATGCGCGGCAAACGCCGGGCCTTCAACGAGATCATGGACGTCTACGCGTTCCGCATCATCGTTGATAAGGTCGATACCTGCTATCGCGTGCTTGGCGCTGTACATAATTTGTACAAGCCGCTGCCAGGCCGCTTCAAGGATTACATCGCGATTCCCAAGGCCAACGGCTATCAGTCGTTGCACACCACGCTGTTCGGCATGCATGGTGTACCTATCGAAATCCAGATTCGCACCCGCGAAATGGAAGAAATGGCCAACAACGGTATCGCCGCGCACTGGCTGTACAAATCCTCCGGCGACGAGCAGCCGAAAGGCACCCACGCTCGCGCCCGGCAGTGGGTCAAGGGCGTGCTGGAAATGCAGCAACGCGCCGGCAACTCGCTGGAATTCATCGAGAGCGTGAAGATTGACCTGTTCCCGGACGAGGTCTACGTGTTCACGCCAAAAGGCCGAATCATGGAGCTGCCGAAGGGCTCCACAGCGGTCGATTTCGCCTACGCGGTGCACACCGACGTCGGCAACAGCTGCATCGCCTGCCGGATCAATCGTCGTCTGGCGCCGCTGTCCGAGCCATTACAGAGCGGCTCGACGGTCGAGATTGTCAGCGCACCCGGCGCACGGCCAAATCCGGCCTGGCTCAACTTCGTGGTCACCGGCAAGGCGCGCACGCACATCCGTCATGCGCTCAAGCTGCAACGTCGCTCCGAGTCGATCAATCTGGGCGAGCGCCTGCTGAACAAGGTGTTGAACGGTTTCGACAGCACCCTGGAAAAAATTCCGAACGAGCGCCTGCAGTTGATCCTCGCCGAGTACCGCGTCGAGGTCATCGAAGATCTCCTCGAAGACATTGGCCTGGGCAATCGCATGGCCTACGTCGTTGCCCGACGCTTGCTGGCCAGCGAAGGCGAAGAGCTGCCAAGCGCCGAAGGGCCACTGGCGATTCGCGGCACCGAAGGGCTGGTGCTCAGTTACGCCAAGTGCTGCACGCCGATTCCGGGCGACCCGATCGTCGGCCACCTGTCTGCGGGTAAAGGCATGGTCGTGCATC
Organism: Pseudomonas bohemica; assembly: GCF_002934685.1. Classification (GTDB taxonomy): domain Bacteria; phylum Pseudomonadota; class Gammaproteobacteria; order Pseudomonadales; family Pseudomonadaceae; genus Aquipseudomonas; species Aquipseudomonas bohemica. Next base: position 63,803 of record NZ_NKHL01000102.1, on the reverse strand, counting down.
TGGATAACTGCCGAAATATCAGTGAAATCCGCCACAACCCGGAAAAATGCATCCAGCTGTCCTGGGCCAAGGACGTCACTGGCGAATTCAACGTCGAGTTGCGCGTCGAGCTGGAGCACCAGCGCGGCCTCATTGCGCTGCTTGCCAGTAGCGTCAACGCCGCCGACGGCAACATCGAGAAAATCAGCATGGACGAACGCGATGGTCGTATCAGCGTGGTCCAACTGGTGGTCAGCGTGCACGACCGCGTGCATCTGGCCCGCGTGATCAAGAAACTGCGCGCCCTGACCGGGGTGATTCGCATCACCCGCATGCGCGCGTAGCCAACTGCCAACAGGAGTTTTTCATGAGCAAGACCGTTATCTCCAGCGACAAGGCCCCTGCCGCCATCGGCACGTATTCTCAGGCGATCAAAGCTGGCAATACCGTCTACATGTCCGGTCAGATTCCTCTGGATCCGAAAACCATGGAGCTGGTCGAGGGTTTCGATGCCCAGACCACTCAAGTTTTCGAGAACCTCAAGGCCGTGGCTGAAGCGGCAGGCGGCTCGTTCAAGGACATCGTCAAGCTGAATATCTTCCTGACAGACCTGAGCCACTTCGCCAAGGTCAACGAAATCATGGGCAAATACTTCGAACAGCCTTATCCAGCCCGCGCCGCAATCGGCGTCGCTGCACTGCCACGTGGCGCACAGGTCGAAATGGACGCTGTGCTGGTCATCGAGTAAATCCCTCGCGGAGCGCGTCCACGCTCCGCCTCCCTAAGAGCAAAGGAAGGACTCCGCTATGCGTATGCGCGTTGCGTTCGCCCTCTCGCTGCTGGCCGCGCTGCTGAGCGGTTGCGCCAGCCATTCCAACAAGACCCCTGACGGCGTTTGGATCAACCAGGCGGCCATCGATGCCGCAGCCTCTGGTGGCAATCTGCGCCAATCGCTGCTGGCTTACGGGCCAACGCTGGAGTGGAACATCAATACCGCTGCTGGCCAAGCGACGTCCTATAACGGTTTTGAGCTGACCGAGGGCAAGATCGCCAAGGACCCGAACGGCACCTGGAAAGTGAACGTCTACGGCAGCGCCTCGGACGATCTCAAGCTCAAGAGCGATGAATTGGTGCAGAGCGCCAGCGATTCCGGGCCCGAGCAGCATTTCCGCGTCCCGAAAGAGGCCGCGCAGGCAGGTGCTCAACCGGGCACCAGTTTCGAACGTGCGCTGTATACCGCGTATCTAGGCGGCAAATGGACCATTGTCAACGGCGACGGGCAAGGCAGCGTCGTGGAGTTCGCACCCGATGGCAGCGTCACCGGCCTGCCGGGTAATGACCGTTATGCCCTTTGTCTGGCGGGCGACTGCGCGGCCATGAGTGGCGAATACGACAGCATGTGGCTGGAGAAGAATGAGCGCGGCAGCCCATGGGTCTTCGTGCGGCAGGGCAAGCAACTGGAGATTTTCCAGGCTGTGAACAATGCCCAGGCGACCGAGATGCCGGACCTTCGTCCAGGCGAGCGGCATTGGGTGTTGGAGAAAAACTGATTTCGCGCGGTTCTGTAGGGGCGCTTGCCTGCGATTGCATTTCGTCAGCAATGATATCGTTCAATTTGCCGAAGCCATCGCGGGCAAGCGCGCTCCTACAATGGACCTGCGCCAGATCAGGTTACTCCGCAAGCTACTTTGCCAACATCGCTTCGTACCCTTCCTTATAACTCGCATAGCGCGGCACCCAACCCAAGGCTTTCGCTCTGGCATTGCTGCAGCGTTTACTGCCTGCGCGGCGAACGCTGTTTTCGTCCGACCAATGCGTCACGCCCAGACGCTTGCGCATCCAGTCCACTACCTCGGCCAATGGGACTGGCGCGTCGTCGACACCGATATAGATGCCATCCAGCGCCACACCTCGAGCATCGGCCTGCAGCAGAAACGCCAACAGACCGGCCGCGTCATCGGCGTGTATCCGGTTGCCATATAAAGGTGGGTCCATGGCCACGCTGTACCCCTGTCGAACTCGGTTCATCAAGTCGCTACGTCCCGGCCCGTAAATCCCGGTGAGCCTGACGATACTGGCAGGCAAGCCGCTGGCGAGCGCCACCTGTTCGGCCTCGCGCATCACCTGCCCTGAAAACCCCGAGGCCTCGGCGCAAGACGTTTCGTCGACCCACTCCCCGTGCTGCTGCCCGTAAACACTGCTGCTCGAGACGAACAGGATGCGTCGGGGCTTCTGCCCGCTGCGCTCGACCCAGCCGAGCACATTGCGCAATCCCTGAACGTAAGCCGCGCGATAACCGGCCTCATCACGCTCAGCGGGCGTTACGCAGTACACCAGATAGTCAATGCGGCCTTCAGGCCACTGCACGGGAATGCGTGCATCGAACAGATCACCACTCACACCGCGCACGCCTTCGGGCAACTTCGCCACGCTTCTGCGCAAGCCGTATACGGTCCATCCCTGGGGCAACAACTGGAGGGCCAGACGCCCTCCGATGTCACCACAGCCAGCAATCAAAACGGACGGCGCTGCCATCACAATCTCCACATCAAAAGTAGGTTTGAACCAATGAAACGGGGGTCGAATGCGACCATCGGGACGCATTCGTGTTAAAAAAAGAGACTCTATTACTTTTGTTAACAAGAATTACTTGCAATAATGTCTGCCCTTTGTTCTCCTCCGCTCGCCGCACGCCAGCGTGACGCTTTCAGAACGAAACACCTTATTCATATCAGGTCGGGCCAGCATGACACTTACTCTATCCCCCGCTTCGTCAACAACGTCTACAGGTCTGCCACGCGCAGTACGCGCCGTCGCAGCGGTGCTTTTCGGCCTGATGCTGGCACCCGTCGCCCTCGCCGACTCCAACGCTCCCGCGCAGCCTGCGGCGGTGCAATCTGCCGCTCCGGCCGCTACGCCAGTGGACACCACGGCGGCGCCTGCCGTTCAGGATCCTGCTGCACCGACCGAGTCGCTGGAAGCTGCCGCCGAAGACAACAGCCTGGGCATGTCCCACGACCTGTCGCCCTGGGGCATGTACAAGAACGCCGATATCGTCGTCAAAGCCGTGATGATCGGTCTGGCCATCGCCTCGATCATCACCTGGACCATCTGGATCGCCAAAGGCTTCGAGCTGCTGGGTGCCAAGCGCCGCCTGAAGGGCGAAATCGCAGCCCTCAAGCGCGCTCGTACTCTGGACGAATCCAGCGCCAGTGCCAAGAAGCAAGGTACGCTGGCGAATCTACTGGTCCATGACGCACTGGAAGAAATGCATCTGTCAGTCAACAGTCGCGAGCGCGAGGGCATCAAGGAGCGTGTCAGCTTCCGCCTCGAGCGTCTGGTCGCCGCCTGTGGTCGCAACATGAGCATGGGCACCGGCGTGCTCGCCACCATTGGTTCCACCGCGCCCTTCGTCGGTCTGTTCGGCACCGTGTGGGGCATCATGAACAGCTTCATCGGTATCGCCAAGACCCAGACCACCAATCTGGCTGTCGTCGCTCCCGGCATCGCCGAAGCTCTGCTGGCAACCGCACTGGGGCTGGTTGCCGCAATTCCTGCAGTGGTCATCTACAACGTCTTCGCCCGCTCCATCGCTGGCTACAAGGCGCAAGTATCGGACGCATCGGCTCAGGTTCTGTTACTGGTCAGCCGCGATCTGGATCATCAGCCCACCGCCGACCGTGCTCAACAGCCGCACATGGTAAAAATGGGGTAAACCATGGGCCTGCATCTTAACGAAGGTGGCGACGACCTCGCCGAGAACCACGAAATCAACGTGACGCCATTCATCGACGTCATGTTGGTGCTGCTGATCATCTTCATGGTGGCGGCGCCTCTGGCCACGGTGGACATCAAGGTCGACCTGCCCGCCTCCACGGCGAAACCGGCGCCCCGACCCGAAAAACCGGTATTTCTCAGCGTCAAGGCCGACCAAAGCCTGTACTTGGGCGATGAAAAAGTCGCTCGCGAGCATATCGGTCCGGTGCTGGATGCCAAGACCAAGGGCAAAAAAGACACGACCATCTTTTTCCAGGCCGATAAAGGCGTGGACTACGGCGATCTGATGGAGGTCATGAACCTCCTGCGCGGCGCTGGTTACCTGAAGGTCGGTCTGGTGGGTCTCGAGACGGTTGGTAAGAAATGATCAATACGCGCCAAAAACTGACGCGCTATAGCGGTAGTCTGTTGTTGGTGCTGGCGGTACACGCCGTTGCGATCCTCGTCGCACTGCGCTGGCCCACCTCGCAGGCCATCGAGCTGCCACCGGCGGCGATGATGATCGAGCTGGCGCCTGTTCCCGAGCCCGCTCCGCCGCCACCGCCGAAAGTGGTTCAGCCGCCGCAGCCCCCTGCGCCGGAAGAGCAACTGCCGATTCCGCCTATCGCAGAAGCGCCGAAACCGGAAATCGCGATTCCCAAGCCGGTCAAGCCAAAGCCAAAGCCACAGCCGCCCAAGCCGGTGAAAAAGGTCGAGCCGCCGAAGGAAGAGAAACCAGCCGATGAAAAACCGGTAGACACTCCGCCCTCCAACGCCAAACCTGAAAAGTCGGCAGCGCCTGAACAGGCTCCGCCAGCGCCACCAAGTACTGCACTGCCAAGCTGGCAGGGCGATCTGTTGCGTCACTTGAGCAAGTTCAAGCGCTATCCGGAAGACGCTCGTCGTCGCGGCATGCAAGGCATCAACCGTCTGCGATTCGTCGTCGATGGTGAAGGCCGGGTACTGTCCTACGAAATCGCGGGCGGCTCAGGCAGCGCGGCGCTGGATCGGGCCACACTGGAAATGATTCGTCGTGCCCAGCCCCTGCCCAAGCCACCGGCCGAACTGCTCAACAACGGCACGCTGGAAGTCGTCGCGCCCTTCGTTTATTCGTTGGATAAGCGCTGAAACGACGATTTTGTAAAGACGGTGAGCCTGATAACGTGCGTCTATCGATTGCACCCGCTATGCTGGGGCCGCAACTTCATGGACGCACGCTATGACCCTCACAGAATTGCGCTATATCGTTACCCTCGCTCAAGAGCAGCATTTCGGCCACGCGGCCGAGCGCTGCCATGTTAGCCAGCCGACATTGTCGGTAGGCGTGAAGAAGCTGGAAGATGAACTCGGTGTGCTGATTTTCGAGCGCAGCAAGAGTGCGGTACGTCTTACGCCGGTCGGCGAGGGCATCGTGGCTCAGGCGCAGAAAGTGCTCGAGCAAGCTCAAGGCATTCGTGAACTCGCCCAGACGGGTAAAAACCAGCTGACCGCACCGCTGAAAGTCGGCGCGATCTACACAGTCGGTCCTTACCTGTTCCCGCACCTGATTCCGCAACTGCATCGGGTTGCCCCACAAATGCCGTTGTACATCGAAGAGAATTTCACCCACGTGCTGCGCGACAAGCTGCGCAATGGTGAACTCGACGCGATCATCATCGCCCTTCCGTTCAACGAAGCCGACGTATTGACGATGTCGCTGTACGACGAACCGTTCTACGTGCTGATGCCGGCCGATCACCCCTGGACGCAGAAAGACACCATCGATGCGGCGGCGCTGAACGACAAGAGCCTGCTGCTGCTGGGCGAAGGTCACTGCTTCCGCGACCAGGTGCTCGAAGCCTGTCCGACGCTGGTCAAGGGCGGCGACAGCGCCAAGCACACTACCGTCGAATCCAGTTCGCTGGAAACCATTCGACACATGGTAGCTTCAGGCCTCGGGGTTTCGATCCTGCCGATGTCCGCAGTCGACAGCCACCATTACGCTCCCGGCGTGATAGAGGTCCGTCCGCTGTCGCCGCCGGTGCCGTTCCGCACAGTGGCCATTGCCTGGCGCGCAAGCTTCCCACGACCAAAAGCCATTGAGATCCTTGCCGACTCGATCCGCCTGTGCTCCGTCGCTCGCCCCAAAGCCCAGGCCAAAGCGAGTTAAGTGGGTTGTATGACTGAGCTGTCCCACGTCTCGGTCACCGCGCTTAAGGGCGTCGGCGAGGCCATGGCTGAAAAGCTGGCGAAGGTGGGCCTGGAGAACATTCAGGACGTACTTTTTCACCTGCCCCTGCGTTATCAGGATCGCACCCGTGTCGTACCCATTGGCGCACTGCGACCTGGGCAGGACGCGGTCATCGAGGGTGTGGTCAGCGGCGCCGACGTGGTCATGGGCAAACGCCGCAGCCTGCTGGTGCGCCTGGGTGACGGCACCGGCGTGCTGAGTCTGCGGTTCTATCACTTCAGCAATGCGCAAAAGGACGGCCTCAAACGCGGCACACACGTGCGTTGCTACGGCGAAGCACGGCCAGGGGCATCGGGGCTTGAGATCTATCACCCCGAATACCGCGCCATCACCGGCGAAGAACACGTCGCGGTGGAACAGACGCTCACGCCGATCTACCCGACGACCGAAGGCTTGACGCAACAACGATTACGCCAGCTGTGCCAGCAAAGCCTGGGTATGCTCGGCCCCCGAAGCCTGCCCGACTGGTTGCCCGAAGAACTGGCTCGGGATTATCAACTCGCGCCGCTGGCCGACGCCATCCACTACCTGCATAACCCGCCCGCCGATGCCGATGTCGAAGAACTGGCCCTCGGTCATCATTGGGCCCAGCATCGGCTGGCGTTCGAGGAGCTGCTGACGCACCAGCTGTCCCAGCAGCGTCTACGTGAAAGCCTGCGTTCCCAGCGCGCCCCTGCGCTGCCGCTGGCTAACCGTCTGCCGAAAAAATTCCTCGCCAACCTGGGTTTCCCGCCAACAGGCGCTCAGCAGCGAGTGGGCAAGGAAATCGCCTACGACCTCAGCCAACAGGAACCCATGCTGCGGCTGATTCAGGGCGACGTGGGCGCGGGCAAGACGGTTGTCGCGGCGCTCGCCGCCCTACAGGCACTTGAAGCGGGTTATCAAGTCGCGCTCATGGCGCCCACGGAAATTCTCGCCGAGCAGCATTTCATCAACTTCAAACGCTGGCTCGAGCCGCTGAACATCGAAACCGCGTGGCTGGCGGGCAAGCTCAAGGGCAAGGCTCGCGCAGCGTCCCTTGAGCAGATCGCCAGCGGTGCGCCGATGGTGGTCGGCACCCACGCACTGTTTCAGGATGAAGTGCAGTTCAAGAACCTCGCCCTGGTCATCATCGACGAACAGCATCGTTTCGGCGTTCAGCAACGTTTGGCCCTGCGCAAGAAAGGCGTCGGCGGCCTGATGTGCCCGCACCAGCTGATCATGACCGCCACGCCAATTCCGCGAACACTGGCGATGAGCGCCTACGCGGACCTCGACACCTCGATTCTCGATGAGCTGCCTCCAGGCCGAACCCCGGTCAACACCGTACTGGTCGCCGACAGCCGTCGCATCGAGGTGGTCGAGCGCGTTCGTAACGCCTGCGCCGAAGGTCGTCAGGCGTATTGGGTCTGCACGCTGATCGAGGAATCCGAAGAGCTGACCTGCCAAGCGGCCGAAACCACCTTCGAAGAGCTGACCAGTGCATTGGGCGAAGTCAAGGTCGGGCTGATTCACGGGCGCATGAAGCCCGCTGAAAAAGCCGCGGTCATGGCTGAATTCAAGCAAGGCAATTTGCAATTGCTGGTGGCCACGACCGTCATCGAGGTCGGCGTGGACGTCCCCAACGCCAGCCTGATGATCATCGAGAACCCGGAACGACTGGGTCTGGCGCAGCTTCATCAGTTGCGTGGACGGGTGGGGCGCGGCAGTGCAGCGAGTCATTGCGTGCTGTTGTACCATCCGCCCTTATCGCAGATCGGCAGGCAGCGGCTGGGGATCATGCGCGAGACCAACGACGGGTTCGTAATCGCTGAAAAGGACCTGGAGCTTCGCGGACCAGGCGAGATGCTCGGCACGCGCCAAACGGGCCTGCTGCAGTTCAAGGTCGCGGACCTGATGCGCGATGCGGACCTGCTGCCCGCTGTCAGAGACGCTGCCCAGGCATTGCTCGAGCGCTGGCCAACACACGTCAGCCCACTGCTGGAACGCTGGTTGCGCCACGGCCAGCAGTACGGCCAAGTGTGAAGTAGTCAGCAAGAAGAACGCATCTCACCTATATAACAACCAAGCTGGTTATACTTCAGCGATTGTAAGAATCTGGATACAGGCTATGACAGAAGTTGCCCACATCGACGACGCCCAACACGCCCCGTCTGTCATCCGGCAGTTGCTTGGCAAAGCGTCCATTGACTACCGCGAGGTCATGGACGCCGAGTCTCTTCCCGTTGCGCAGAAGGTCCAGGCCATTCTGCTCCACGACACTGTGGGCGCGTTGCTGGTCCTGTTCCCGCAAAGCCAGCTGCTGGACCTCAATCGCATCACTGAACTGACGGGGCGCAAGCTCACGGCGGTGACGAAGGAGCATCTGGACAGCATGCTGGGCAAGAACAACTTGCGCGCCTTGCCTGCCCTTCCGGCGCTGACCAGTTCACCTTGCCTGTACGAAGAACGCATTCTCCAGGAGCCGACAGTCCTGATCGACTCCGGCGAGCCCGGCCTGCTGCTGGAAATCGGCAGCGAAAACTTCAAGTCGCTGCTGAGCAAGGCCAGCGCTGCCACCTTTGGTGAGCCGGTTGCGTCTGTGCAGCCGAACCTGGACCGCCCTGACGACGACCGCGAAGAGATCACCAAGGCGGTGCAGAACTTCACCGCGCGCCGTATTCAGCAGCGCCTCGAGGCGACGGTGGAGATTCCGCCGCTGGCCGACACCGCACAGAAGATCATCAAGCTGCGGGTCGACCCGGACGCTACTATCGATGACATCACCGGCGTCGTCGAAACCGACCCGGCGCTGGCGGCGCAAGTGGTGAGCTGGGCAGCCTCGCCATACTACGGCTCGGCCGGCAAGATTCGCTCGGTCGAAGACGCCATCGTGCGCGTGCTGGGCTTCGATCTGGTGATCAACCTGGCACTGGGTCTCGCCTTGGGCAAAACCCTTTCATTGCCCAAAGACCATCCGCAGCAGGCAACGCCGTACTGGCAGCAGTCTATCTACACCGCGGCAGTCATCGAAGGCCTGACCCGTGCCATGCCGCGGGCCAAGCGTCCTGAGAGCGGCCTGACATACCTGGCGGGGCTGCTGCATAACTTCGGCTACCTGCTGCTTGCCCACGTGTTCCCGCCGCATTTCTCGTTGATCTGCAGGCAGATCGAGGTCAACCCGCACCTGCACCACAGTTTCGTGGAGCAGCATCTGCTAGGCATCACCCGCGAGCAGATCGGCGCCTGGCTGATGCGCAACTGGGACATGCCGGGAGAACTGGCCACAGCCCTGCGCTTCCAGCACGACCCGCAATATGCCGGCGAGCATCACGAATACGCCAACCTCGTATGCCTGGCGGTTCGTCTGTTGCGCAGGGAAGGCATCGGCTCAGGACCGATGGAAAGCATTCCCGACGAGCTGTTCCTGCGCCTGGAACTGTCTCGCGAGAAAGCCGAGGATGTGGTGAAGAAGGTGCTGGAAGCCGAGGTGCTGTTGCGCGAGCTGGCTTCGCAGTTTCATTGATTGCTAACTCTGCAGGGATCTCGGACCTATCGAGATCTCTGTGGGAGTGAGCTCGCTCACGAAAGAGGCGGTAATCTCACAACTGCTTCCGCGCCAGAAACTCAGCCTTCGTGAGCAAGCTCACAGGAGACCGTGTTGCTCCGCGACAGCGCAGCGTCGAAGACGGGGCGGGATCTCCCACAGATTCAGCGCTCGGCCGAGCCCCTCGGCAAAAAAATTACTTCTTCTTCCTCGGCCCCAAATACTTTGTCAGGCCCTGAAACCACATCACCAGGCCGGTATTGCCGGTGACTTGAATATGCTTGTCCTGAATCCCCTGCATGAACGCCAGCTGCTTGTTCTTCGCCTGCATCGTGGCGAAGCCGTAAGTTGCGTCCTTGAATGAAATCGCGAACGCTGGCTCGGCGATTGGGCCTGCCCGGCTACTCACGCGCTGATCGCGGACCACGAAATGGCGGGCGACCTTACCGTCGGTGGTCTGCAGCAGAAAGGTCAGGTTCTTGCCGGCCAGTTGTTGTTTGAAGGCTGGGTTGTTGCGGCTGGCACGCGCCATCAACAAGCCCAACATCCAGAGAAGAAGACGGAACTTCATGCTTAATGCCTCTACCGAGTCAGATGCGGATATCGCGACTTGCGGCAGTGTAGCGAGCTTGAGATAGACATGAGGAAATAGAACTGACCGGTCGAAAAGTGGCGAGCTAGACAGATCGAGAGGTTCGGCGCGACGCGTCTGCGCGCATAAAAAATGGGCATCCACCGCATTGGCGTGCCCATTTTCGTACTGTTCGCCTTCCGCAAGGCGTACAGCGATCTACTTCTTCTTCGGAGTTGTCGCTTTAGGCTTGGGTGCAGGCTTGGGTGCAGGCTTTGCCGCCGACCCCGGATTGACGCTGTCTTTCAGAAGCTTGCCCGGCCTGAACGCAACCGTGTTGCTGGCCCTGATTTGCACCGGCTCGCCGGTCTGAGGATTTTTACCCTTACGTGCGCCGCGATGGCGTTGCAGGAAAGTGCCGAAACCGACGAGGGTCACGCTGTCCTTTTTGTGCAAGGCATTGGTGATCTCCTCCAGGACGGCATTGAGGACGCGATTGGCTTGTTCCTTGGTGAGATCTGCTTTTTCCGCGATAGCGGCTGCGAGTTCTGGTTTACGCATATGAAGCCTCTTTTACGGTTTTTGTTTTTATGTCCCGTGCAGCCCTTGGCGGGCAGCCAGCAGGTGCCGCGACGGCTCTACGTAGCGGCAGACCGAAATGAGGATGGCATGCTGCCGAACTCGGCGCCAGTGCGTGAGCGACGTTTGTAGCAACAAAAACGTGCCTTATCCGACAGAACGACAAGTATTTAGGCCAACAACGACGGGAGGGCTTTGTTCAGCGCCAGTTTGTCCATCACCGCAGCGCCTGTCAGGGCATAACCCAAGAGGTTTCCGTCTGCATCATGGCACAGCGCCTTGATGTCAGCGCCCTGCCCTTCGACGCTCCAGATGCCCTCGCGCCCCTTGGGCACAGGCGACACCACGAGCGGGCAGACAGGGGTTTTGACGGTGACCGGCATCGGCCCATATTTGACAGGAGTTGGGGTTCCGGCAAGGGTTTGCGCCAGCGCACGAGCGCAGCTCATCAACGGCATGACGTACAGCAGATTGAGCCCATCGACTTCAGCGCAATCGCCCAGCGCATAGATATTGGCGTGGGAGGTCTTTAGATGACGATCAACCACTACGCCCCGGCCGATTTCGAGACCCGCCGCAGCCGCCAGATCGACACGCGGACGCAGGCCAATGGCCGACACTACCAGATCACAGTGCAGCACCTCGCCGTCGGACAGGTGCGCCTCCAGGCCATTCTCGACTTTCGACAGTCGCGTCAGCACCGGCCCCAGATGGAATCGCGCGCCCAGGTTCTCAAGCCCGGTCTGGACGGCAGCCGCGGCGGCCGGATGCAGCAAGGTTGGCATGACCTGCTCGCAAGGTGCTACCAGATCGGCCTCGTAGCCGCCGAGGATAAGATCGTTGGCGAATTCGCAGCCGATCAGGCCGACGCCCAGAATCAGCACCCGACGCTTACCTGCCGCCGCCGCGCGAAAGCGCGCGTAGTCTTCCAGATCGTTGATCGGGAAGATCGCTTCGCTGCCGTCGCCCTCCACCGGCACACGCACGGTTTCCGCGCCCCAGGCCAGAACCAGGTCGCGGTAATGCACCGACTCTTCGCCTATCCACAACCGTTTGTGGCCAGGGTCAATGCCGGTGACGTGGGTGTGGGTGCGGACCTCAGCCTTCAATTGCTCAGCCATCGCGCCGGGCTCGGCCATGCTCAGGCCGTCAGCTTCCTTGTTCTTGCCGAAGCCGGTGGAGAGCATGGGCTTGGAATAGGAACGACCGTCATCGGCGGTGATCAGCAACAGCGGTGTTTCGCCATCGAGCTTGCGAAATTCGCGGGCCAGGTTGTAACCCGCAAGGCCGGTACCGATGATCACCACAGGCGCGTTCATGCATATCTCCAGAGTCAGTCAGGGAAACGGGTATCAGGCGATTTCGATCATTTCGAAATCCATCTTGCCGACGCCGCAATCAGGGCACAGCCAGTCTTCAGGCACGTCTTCCCAGCGGGTGCCCGGTACAATGCCGTCATCCGGCCAACCATCGGCTTCGTTGTAAATCAGGCCACAGACAATGCATTGCCACTTTTTCATCGGTTGGTTCTCTCGGTTCTCAGGCTATACGGGCCCAGACGTTCGGCGTTCGTCGCGCTTTTTTCGAATGGGTCAGGGCGTTTTACTGATCGAAGGACGATCACGCAAGCTTCATCGACGCTCAAGGTCTGGTCCGGGCGTCGGCCAGAATCGCCAATCATGCTAAGCTCGCCGCCTCGATTGCTGCCAATAACTGCTCACTGTGATCCAGCAAAATCCTGCATGTCCGACGCCCGATTGGCTGTTGCGCGATCAACTGATCGAAGCGCCCGCGCCGGTGGTCGTCGAGTGGCTGTTCCATGAAGACTCCCTGACCCGCCGACTCACCCGGCTTTGCGACGATAGCTTCAGCGTCATGCCGTTGTTCGAAGGCTGGCAGCGGCTGCGCGTCGATGAGTGCGCCGCTCTGGAGCTGCCGGAAGGCAGCGAGGGCTGGGTGCGCGAGGTGTATCTGCTTGGGGCTGCCCACAAGTGGGTATTCGCTCGTAGCGTCGCGGGTCGCGCGGCGTTGGAAGACGACGGCCTGCATATGGACGAACTCGGCACGCGGTCGTTGGGCGAGCTGCTGTTCAGCGACCGAGCCTTTACGCGCGGGCCTTTGCAGGTTTGCCAATACCCAGCGGCGTGGCTGCCGCAGGCCAACACAATATCGGGACTCTGGGGTCGTCGCTCCTGTTTCCGCCGTGGTCCGCTCAGCATTCTGGTGGCCGAAGTGTTTTTGCCGACTGTCTGGCGCGCCATCGAACAGGCCGCCGACTCCAACAAGGAACGTCGCTGATGTACCTGTCGCTGCTCAAATCCCTTAACCGTCTGCATCCTCGCGCCTGGGACTTCATCCAACTGATGCGGATGGAGAAGCCTATCGGCATCTATCTGCTGCTGTGGCCGACGCTATGGGCGCTTTGGATTGCAGGCAAGGGTTCGCCCTCGCTGGGCAATGTGCTGATCTTCGTGATCGGCGTGTTCCTGATGCGCGCTGCGGGGTGCGTGATCAATGACTTCGCCGACCGCAAGGTTGATGGCCACGTCAAACGCACCGAGCAACGTCCGCTGGTGAGCGGCAGGATCACGTCAAAACAAGCGCTGGTATTGTTCGCAGTGCTGGTGACGCTGAGCTTCGGGCTGGTGCTGATGACGAACGCCACCACAATCTGGCTGTCCTTCGGTGGTCTGGCGCTGGCGGCTACGTATCCGTTCATGAAGCGCTACACCTATTACCCGCAGGTGGTGCTGGGTGCAGCGTTCTCCTGGGGCATGCCGATGGCGTTTACGGCGCAAACCGGCGAACTGCCTGCTGCGGCGTGGCTGCTGTACATCGCCAATCTGCTATGGACGGTCGGCTACGACACCTACTACGCCATGACCGATCGCGAAGATGACCTGAAGATAGGGGTAAAATCCACGGCCGTGCTGTTTGGTGATGCCGATCGGGTGATCATCCTGACGCTGCAATGCCTGGCGCTGTTCTGTCTGATGTTGGCCGGTTCACGCTTCGAGCTGGGGCTGTATTTCTTCCTCGGCCTGCTGGTCGCTGCCGGCTGCTTCGTCTGGGAGTTCTGGTCGACGCGGGATAAAGATCCGCAAGCCTGCTTCAAGGCCTTCCTGCATAACCACTGGGCAGGTTTGGCGATCTTTGTCGGCATCGTGGTGGATTACGCGCTGCGCTGACCCAGGTTGGGACAGCGCAGGCTGAGCGGACAGATCAGGGTTTGGCCACGTGCCAGACGTCGCCCTTGCCGTCGCCCGTCTTGTCGCCAGCGGCTTTGTCGTTCTTGAAGGTGTAAAGCGGTTTGCCTTTGTAAACCCACTGCGACGCGCCGTCTTCACGCTTGATGATGGTCCAGTCGCCTTCGGCTTTGTCACTGTCGCTGGCGGTTAAAGGTGGCCAGTTGGTTGCGCATTGATCGTTGCACACCGATTTACCTGCGGACGTGTCTTTGTCGAAGGTGTAGAGCGTCAGGCCCTGGTGGGTGGTCAGCACACCATCAGTGGTCATGGCAGGATCGGCGGCGAAGGCCAGGCCTGACGATGCCAATGCTGCGGCAGCCAGCAGCCCCATAAAAGCAGAACAAATCTTAGCCATAGGTACATCCTCTTTTTATTCGTCGTTGTTTAGACAATTGTTGTAGGACAGGAACGATAGCTTAGCTCTAGACCGGCCATTGCGCACCGTTCGCACCAACCTGTCACACGACTGCAATAATTCCGTTATCTAATGCGCCCCAAGACAGTTAAATGACATGAGGTTCGAGGCATGGTTGGCAGGAGCATTCTGATCGTCGATGACGAAGCGCCGATTCGCGAGATGATCGCCGTCGCACTGGAAATGGCCGGCTATGACTGCATGGAGGCAGAGAACTCTCAACAAGCCCACGCCATCATTGTCGACCGCAAACCCGATTTGATCCTGCTCGACTGGATGCTGCCCGGCACGTCTGGCATTGAACTGGCGCGGCGTTTGAAGCGTGACGAACTGACCGGGGATATCCCGATCATCATGCTTACCGCCAAAGGCGAAGAGGACAACAAGATCCAGGGTCTTGAAGTCGGCGCCGACGATTACATCACCAAACCCTTCTCTCCCCGCGAGCTGGTGGCGCGCCTCAAGGCCGTGCTGCGTCGCGCCGGTCCCAACGATGGCGAGTCGCCTATCGAAGTCGGCGGCCTGCTGCTCGACCCGATCAGCCACCGCGTGACCATCGACGGCAAACCCGCCGAGATGGGCCCGACCGAATACCGATTGCTGCAGTTTTTCATGACTCACCAGGAACGCGCCTACACTCGCGGCCAACTGCTCGATCAGGTCTGGGGAGGCAATGTCTATGTTGAAGAGCGCACCGTCGACGTACACATCCGTCGTCTGCGCAAAGCCCTCGGCGATGCCTATGAAAATCTGGTACAAACCGTCCGCGGTACTGGCTACCGATTCTCCACCAAAAGCTGAGCAGGCTTTTGGACTCAGCCTGCGCTGATGACAAGGACGCGTTAATTGAATCACAATTGGCATGGCACCCTGATCCGCCACTTGCTGCTGTTGGTCACGGCCTCGCTGCTGGCCGGCCTGATCAGCGGGCATTACGGCGGGTGTCTGGCCATCGGTTTGGGGCTGTATTTGGCCTGGACCCTCAAACAGTTGCTGCGCCTGCACGATTGGCTGCGCAACCACAAACCTGACGAACCTCCGCCGGATGGCTACGGCTTGTGGGGCGATGTCTTCGACAGCATTTATCACCTGCAACGGCGCGACCAGCGCGTACGTGGCCGGCTGCAAGCGGTCATCGACCGGGTTCAGGAATCCACCGCTGCGTTGAAAGACGCCGTCGTCATGCTCGACAGCGAAGGCAATCTGGAATGGTGGAACCGCGCTGCCGAAACCCTGCTCGGTTTGAAGACACCCCAAGACAGCGGCCAGCCGGTGACCAATCTGGTACGTCATCCGCGTTTCAAGGAATACTTCGCGCAAGCCAGTTACACCGAGCCGCTGGAAATCCCCTCGCCGGTCAATGACCGCCTGCGCATCCAGATGCTGATCACCCGTTATGGCAACAACGAGCACCTGATGCTGGTGCGCGATGTCACCCGGCTTCATCAGCTGGAACTGATGCGCAAGGACTTCGTGGCCAACGTGTCCCATGAACTGCGCACGCCATTGACAGTGATCTGCGGCTATCTGGAAACGCTGCTGGATAACGTCGAAGAAGTGAATCCGCGCTGGGTCCGCGCTCTGCAGCAAATGCACCAGCAAGGCGGGCGCATGCAGACCCTGCTCAATGACCTGCTGCTCCTGGCCAAGCTCGAAGCCACCGATTACCCGTCGGACAGCCAGCCCATCGCTGTGTCTGCATTGCTGCAGAGCATCACCAATGATGCACAGGCATTGTCCGGCGCCAAGAACCAGGAGATCACGCTGGACCTGGAAAGCGACTGGAACCTTAAAGGCAGCGAGGCAGAGCTGCGCAGCGCGTTCTCCAACCTGATTTTCAACGCAGTGAAATACACCCCGGCCGAAGGCAAGATTCGCATTCGCTGGTGGGCTGACGGGCGCGGCGCGCACTTGAGCGTGCAGGATTCGGGCATCGGCATCGACAGCAAGCACATCCCGCGTCTGACCGAGCGCTTCTATCGTGTCGATTCCAGCCGCGCCTCCAATACAGGTGGCACAGGGCTGGGGCTGGCGATCGTCAAACATGTGTTGTTGCGCCATCGCGGCTCGCTGGAGATCAACAGCGTGTTGGGCAAGGGCAGCGTGTTTATCTGCAACTTCGCCCCAGTCCAGATGACCAAGCCCTAGCAAAGCACGTGGATAGCCGCTAAATTGCTTCGCTTATGCCCTCCATTTGTGGGGGTTTATTCCATCCTCTTTCAAAACGGAACCTGCAAAACTCCATCATGGACCCTTCCCCTGGTATTAGCCTGGCTTCAATTTTCGCCGACTTCGGCATGATTCTCTTCGCAATGATTCTGGTCCTGCTCAACGGTTTTTTCGTTGCCGCAGAGTTCGCCATGGTCAAACTGCGCTCCACGCGTGTGGAATCCATTGCCGAGAAAAACGGCTGGCGCGGCCGTATCCTGCGCACGGTTCACAGTCAGTTGGACGCCTATCTCTCGGCCTGTCAGCTGGGCATCACCCTCGCCTCGCTGGGCCTGGGTTGGGTCGGTGAGCCGGCATTCGCGCATCTGTTAGCGCCACTTTTGGAAATGCTGGGCGTGAATTCGCCGGAAGTGGTCAAGGGCGTCTCGTTCTTCACGGCCTTCTTCGTCATTTCCTATCTGCATATCGTGGTCGGCGAACTGGCGCCCAAATCCTGGGCCATCCGCAAACCCGAGCTGCTGTCGCTGTGGACGGCCGTTCCGCTGTATCTGTTTTATTGGGCCATGTACCCGGCCATCTACCTGCTCAACGCCAGCGCCAACGGCATTTTGCGGATTGCTGGCCAGGGCGAACCCGGCCCGCATCACGAGCACCACTACAGTCGCGAAGAACTAAAGCTGATCCTGCACTCGAGCCGCGGCCAGGACCCGAGCGACCAGGGCATGCGCGTACTGGCTTCTGCCGTGGAAATGGGCGAGCTGGAAGTGGTGGACTGGGCCAACTCCCGGGAAGACCTCGTGACGCTGGAGTTCAACGCGCCGCTCAAGGAAATCCTCGCGCTGTTCCGCCGTCACAAATTCAGTCGTTATCCGGTGTATGACGCCGACCGTGGCGAGTTCGTCGGCCTGCTGCACATCAAGGATTTGCTGCTGGAGCTGGCGGCGCTGGACCACATTCCCGAGTCGTTCAACCTGGCCGAGCTGACGCGTCCGCTGGAGCGGGTTTCCAAGCACATGCCGTTGTCGCGCCTGCTGGAGCAGTTCCGTCAAGGCGGCGCGCACTTCGCATTGGTTGAAGAAGCAGATGGCAAGGTAATCGGTTACTTGACCATGGAAGACGTGCTGGAAGTGCTGGTCGGCGACATTCAGGACGAACACCGCAAGGCCGAACGCGGCATCCTCGCCTATCAGCCGGGCAAGCTGCTGGTCCGTGGCGATACGCCGCTGTTCAAGGTCGAGCGCCTGTTGGGCATCGATCTGGACCACGTCGAAGCCGAGACGCTGGCGGGCCTGATCTATGACAGCCTCAAGCGCGTGCCTGAGGAAGAGGAAGTCATGGAGATCGAGGGTCTGCGCATCATCATCAAGAAGATGAAAGGCCCGAAGATCGTGCTGGCCAAGGTCTTGAGGCTGAATTGACGATCGTCTGAACGAACGCCGCCCCGTGTAGGAGCGCGCTTACCCGCGATTGCGGTGTGTCTCAAACATGTCCTGTGACTGACACACCGCAATCGCGGGCGAGCGCGCTCTTACAATGAATCACGGCTACCCACGAAAACGAATCAATTCCCCCCAATCGCAAAATTCTGCAGACTCTGCACCGGCTGTGCGAATTCGTAGGGGATCGACTCCAGCGCCAGCCCGACGTTGCGCTGCACCACGAAATGCAGGTGCGGGCCGGTGCTGTTGCCGGTATTGCCTGAGCGCCCCAGCGGCGAGCCAACAGCGACCCGCTCGCCTTCCTTAACGCTGACCGATCCCTGCTGCAGGTGCAGATAAACGCCCATCGTGCCGTCGTCATGCAGGATGCGCACGAAGTTGCCCGACGGATTGGCGCCTTTGCCAGTCTGGCTGTTTTCGGTCTTGATCACCGTTCCGCTGCGTGCTGCGATGATCGGGGTGCCTTCGGGCATGGCGATGTCGATGGCGTAACGGCTCTTGGCGCCTACGTGGCTGTATGAGCCTTGCGGGCCCTGGCTGATGCGGAACGGGCCACCGACCCAAGGCAGCGGATAGCGATAGGCGAAGCCACTGCCCGAAATACTGCGCTGCGGATCGCCGACAATGGAGCGCAGGCTCGACTTGTAGGCCATAGCCTTGCCCGGCGTCACCGGGCTCAGTGCGATCAGGCGTTCATTGCTGCGGGCGGGAATGGTACGGCGGATGACTTGATCGGCGACGCCTACCACGTTCTTTACGCCGGAGAGCTTCAACTCGATTTCCACGGGCGCATACAAATCGTTGCGCACGTAGAGGCTGTCGGTGCCTTTGGTTTTCTTGACGTTGAGACGCACCTGAGTGTCGATGTGCTCGACCATGCGTTCGCGAAGCTTCATCACCTGCGCACCGGGCACGGGTTGGTCGGTAAACGAAACCACTCCGTTGGCGTCGGTGAATCTGTAAATGGTCACCGCTGCGGCCGATTGAGCAGCCAGCAGCAATGCACACACTACCAGCAAGCGCTCTAACATCTGGATAGGCCTGGCGTAGGGAACGATGGGGGCAAGCCTAACAGCGAAGCCGATAGAAAAGGACTTATCCGTATCAATCGGTAATAGACGAAGCGTCAAGGAAATCGCGTCAGGGTCGGACGCGAAGGGTTTTGCAATTTCTATGCTGGGTTGGAGAGCGAGTCAATCGTTGTAGGAGCGCTTGCCTGCGATAGCAATCTGTCTGACCCATCATGTGCGTCTGAACCACCGCAATCGCGGGCAAGCGCGCACCTACAAATGTCGTGTGCGCGGCTTACGCGCCGGGGACGAAGTGCTTCAGCGCCGTACCCCGGGCAATCAGCCGCGAGAGGTAGTCGAGCTTCTGGGTGTCCTGATCGACGAAACGGAAGGTCAGTTGCAGCCAATCGCTGTCCGGCTTTTGCTCGAATGCGGCGATGGCGTGCAGGTAGCCGTTCAGCCGGGCGACCTCGGCGTTTTCACCCTGCTCCAGATCGAGCACGGCGCTGTCCAGAATTTGCGGCAGGGTCTCGCCGCGGCGTACCACCAGCGAGGCTTCCTTGAGCGTCAACGCCTTGATCACGCACTGCTGAGTGCCGCTGGACAGACGCAACTGGCCCTGGCCGCGGCCGGTAGGCGCTTTCGACGCCACGGGCTGGGCTGCAGGCTTGTTCAGTGGCTGTGCAGGGGCAGAAACGCTCGGCGTCGCGGAAACCGCCTCGGGCCGGTTGCCGGTCAATGCACCCAGCGAGTCGTTGGCGAATGCCGCGTTCGCACGTGGCGGCGCGGTGGACATCAACGCTTCCAGCTTGCCTACCTTATGCAGCGCTTTCTTGACCTTGGTCAGCAATTGCTCGTTGGTGAATGGCTTGCCGATGAAGTCAGAAACACCGGACTGGATCGCCTGAATGACGTTTTCCTTGTCGCCGCGGCTGGTCACCATGATGAACGGCATGGTTTTCAGGCTCTCTTGCTGACGACACCAGGCCAGCAACTCGAGTCCGGACATCTCGGGCATTTCCCAATCGCACAACACTAGATCGAAAGCCTCACGGGCCAGTAGGACCTGGGCTTTGCGACCGTTGACTGCGTCTTCAAGCACGATGCCGGGAAAGGCGTTACGCAGCCCTTTCTTGACCAGATCGCGGATGAACGGCGCGTCATCCACCACCAATATACTGACTTTACTCATCGACGCTCCTGATGGCGTGTTCACCGCAAATGGCGAGCATATTCGCTGGCTGGTGGCCAGCTGCCAAATTGTTTGACGACACCGGGATATTTATTCGCGGGTGACAGATGATAGGCGACCGGAAAACGGATCACTCCCCCAAAAAAAAGCCCGGCATTCGCCAGGCATTTTTTCTCAGGCAATCTTACTTATCGTCAGGTGCGTCTGGAACATTAGGTATTTCGGCGGACAATCCTTTGACCTCTTCCTGCATGCGCTTGAGGCCCAGGTGGCGCACGTCGGTACCGCGAACCAGATAAATCACCAGTTCCGAGATATTGCGCGCGTGGTCGCCGATGCGCTCCAGTGAACGCAGGACCCAGATCACGCTGAGCACGCGGGAGATCGAGCGCGGATCCTCCATCATGTAGGTGACCAGTTCACGCAGCGCAGTCTTGTATTCGCGGTCGATGTTCTTGTCGTATTGCGCCACCGATAGCGCCAGATCGGCGTCGAAGCGGGCGAACGAGTCCAGCGCGTCACGCACCATTTTGCTGACCTGATCGCTGATGTGGCGCACTTCCACATAACCGCGCGGCGCCTCGCCTTCTTCGCACAACTGAATGGCGCGACGGGCGATCTTGGTGGATTCGTCGCCGATGCGCTCCAGGTCGATCACCGACTTGGAAATGCTGATGATCAGACGCAGGTCCGAAGCCGCAGGCTGACGACGGGCCAGAATGCGCAGGCATTCTTCGTCGATGTTGCGCTCCATCTGATTGATGCGGTCGTCGACTTCACGAACCCGTTGGGCCAGGCCCGAATCGGCTTCGATCAGCGCGGTGACCGCGTCGTTGACCTGTTTCTCCACCAGACCACCCATTTCCAGCAGGTGGCTGCGAACTTCTTCCAGTTCAGCGTTGAACTGCTGGGAGATGTGATGTGTGTGGCTGTCTTTGATCATGCTGAGTGTCCGTCCGATTGATTGCGCGGTGGTTCAAGGCTGACGAAACACGTGCTAGCCATAACGACCGGTTATGTAGTCTTCAGTCTGTTTTTTGGTCGGATTGGTGAACAACGTATCGGTGTCCCCGAACTCGACCACCTTGCCCATGTACAGAAACGCGGTGTAATCCGATACGCGCGCCGCCTGCTGCATGTTGTGGGTCACGATCACAATGGTGTATTTGGATTTCAGTTCGTAGATCAGCTCTTCGACTTTTAACGTCGAAATCGGGTCGAGCGCCGAGCACGGCTCGTCGAGTAGCAGTACTTCGGGTTCGACGGCGATAGTGCGGGCGATCACCAGGCGTTGCTGCTGACCACCGGAAAGCCCGAGCGCCGACTCATGCAGGCGGTCCTTGACCTCATCCCACAGCGCCGCGCCGCGCAATGCCCATTCGACCGCCTCGTCGAGAGTGCGCTTCTTGTTGATGCCCTGAATCCGCAGGCCGTAGACCACGTTTTCATAAACGGTCTTGGGAAACGGGTTGGGCTTCTGGAACACCATGCCGATCCGACGACGCAGCTCGGCGACGTCTTCGCCCTTGGTGTAAATGTCGTGGCTGTCGAGCTTGATCTCGCCCTGCACGCGGCAGCCGTCCACCAGATCGTTCATGCGATTGAAGCTGCGCAGCAACGTCGACTTGCCGCAGCCGGACGGGCCAATGAACGACGTCACCCGGCGCTTGGGGATGTTCATCTGAATGTCGTACAGCGCCTGTTTTTCGCCATAGAACAGATTCAGGCCCGGCACCTCCAGCGCCACTTCTTCGCTGGCGAGGTCCAGCACCTGGCGCTTGCGACCCAGTGCCGACATGTTGATGGCGTGGGTGTGGGAATCTTGCATGGTCGGTCTCACTTCGTTCGTAGCTGCGAGCTTTAAGCTGCAAGTCTGGTATGGAAACGCACGGCTTTTGGCTTGCCGCCTGAAGCTCGAAACGGGTTCTGGTTCACCCGTCCAGAGCTTTGTACTTCTCGCGTAGGCGGTTGCGGATGAACACTGCCGACAGGTTCAACAGAGCGATCACCAACACCAGCAACAGCGCCGTGGCGTACACCAGCGGCCGCGCGGCCTCGACGTTGGGGCTCTGAAAGCCGACGTCATAGATGTGGAAGCCCAAGTGCATGATCTTCTGGTCCAGGTGCAGATACGGATAGTTGCCATCCAGCGGCAGCGACGGCGCCATCTTCACAACACCCACCAGCATCAGCGGCGCGACCTCGCCGGCGGCGCGGGCCACCGCGAGAATCAAGCCGGTCATCATCGCCGGGCTGGCCATCGGTAGAACGATCTTCCACAGCGTCTCGGCTTTGGTAGCGCCCAAAGCCAGCGAGCCTTCACGCAGGGTCAGCGGGATACGCGCAAGCCCCTCTTCGGTCGCGACGATCACTACCGGCACCGCCAGCAGCGCCAATGTAAGCGAGGCCCAAAGCAAGCCCGGCGTGCCGAAGGTCGGTGCTGGCAGCGCCTGGGCGAAGAACAGTCGGTCCAGCGAGCCACCCAGCACGTAGACGAAGAACCCCAGGCCGAACACGCCGTAGACAATGGAGGGGACGCCCGCGAGGTTGTTCACGGCGATACGGATCAGCCGCGTCACGAGCCCCTGACGCGCATATTCGCGCAGGTAGACCGCCGCAAGCACGCCGAAAGGCGTCACGATCACTGCCATAATCAGGGTCATCATCACCGTGCCGAAGATAGCTGGGAAGATGCCGCCTTCGGTGTTGGCTTCACGGGGGGCGTCGCTGAGGAACTCCCACAGCTTCTGGAAGTAGAAGCCCAGTTTGGTCGCGATACCCATCGCGTTGGGCTGATAGGCGTGAACCACGTTGCCAAGGCTGATCTCGACTTCCTTGCCGTTGGCGTCGCGGGCGGTCAGGCTGTCGCGGTTGAAGTCGGAGTGCAGCGTGCCGAGACGGGATTCGATCTCCTTGTAACGCGCATCGTATTCAGCACGTTCGGAAGCCATATCCGCCTGAGCTTCGGCGTTCAGTTGGCCGTTGAGCTCCAACTTGCGCGCTTGCAGTCGCAGGCGCTCGATGCCGTGGTTGATCGCGCCGATGTCGGTCTTTTCCAGCCCGTCCAGCTCGGCGGAGATCTTCTGCACCCGCGCGATACGCTCATGGAGTTGCGGCCACGCGGCTTCACCCCCGGCGACGACCCGCCCATTTTCTTTGACGTTGACCAGATAGCCGTAGAAGTTACCCCACTCGCGGCGCTCGAGGGTCATCAGTTCCGCGGGCTTGCTCTGCTCGGTCAGCCACTCCCCCACCACCCAGGTGAAATCGCTGGAGTTGAGATCGCGGTTGCCGACCTTGAACAGGTCGCGCGTCATGAACTCCGAGCCTTGATCAGGCACCGGCAGGCCGGCGCCCTTGAGCCGCGAACGTGGCACTTGCTCGGACTGCACCAGCTCGCCCGCCAGCACGTGTTTAGCCTGACCGGGCACGTCGTACTGGGCGAATATCACGTCCGCCGGCCAGAAATGCCCCAACCCGCGCACGGCAATTATCGCCAGCAGGCCGATGGTCATGATCACAGCGATCGATACCGCGCCCGCACTCATCCAGACGCCAGGAGCGCCGCTGTTGAACCAACTCTTCAGGGAGGTCTTCTTCATCTGTTTCTACCTGCCCTAGAGAGACGAATACTTCTTGCGCAGGCGCTGACGAATCAGCTCTGCCAAGGTGTTCATGACGAACGTGAACATCAGCAACACCAGCGCCGCGAGGAACAGCACCCGGTAATGACTGCCACCCACTTCGGATTCCGGCATTTCTACAGCCACGTTCGCGGCCAGCGTGCGCATGCCTTCGAACAGGTTCATGTCCATGATCGGCGTGTTGCCGGTAGCCATCAGCACGATCATGGTTTCGCCGACCGCACGCCCCATGCCGATCATCAACGCCGAAAAAATGCCGGGGCTGGCGGTCAGGATCACCACGCGGGTCAGCGTCTGCCAAGGCGTGGCGCCGAGGGCCAGCGAGCCCAGGGTCAGGCCGCGCGGCACGCTGAACACGGCGTCTTCGGCAATTGAATAGATGTTGGGAATGACCGCAAAGCCCATCGCCAGACCCACCACCAGAGCGTTGCGCTGATCGTAGGCAATGCCCAATTTATTGGTAATCCAGGAGCGCATGTCGCCGCCGAAAAACGAGCTCTCCATGTGCGAACTCATGCCCAGCGATGCCCAGCCCACTAACAGAATGACCGGCAGCAGAATCGCGCTTTCCCAACCCTCGGGTACCCGCAGGCGAATCGAATCAGGCAGACGCGTCCACAGAAAGCCCGCCAGCAAAATGCCGATCGGCGTGAGTATAAGCAGACTGAAAATCCCCGGCAGATGCCCTTCCAGATACGGCGCCAGAAACAGCCCGGCAAAGAAGCCGAGGATCACCGTCGGCATCGCTTCCATCAGCTCGATCACCGGTTTGACCTTGCGCCGCATGCCGGGAGCCATGAAGTAAGCGGTATAGATAGCGGCAGCCACTGCCAGCGGCGCGGCCAGCAACATGGCGTAGAACGCAGCCTTGAGCGTGCCGTAGGTCAGCGGCGCCAGGCTCAGCTTGGGCTCGAAATCGCTGTTGGAGGCGGTGGACTGCCAGATGTACTTGGGCTCGTCGTAATTCTCGTACCAGACCTTGTCCCACAACGCGCTCCAGGAGACTTCCGGATGCGGGTTATTCAGCGTCAGTGGCAGAAGCTTGCCATTGTCTTCGACGATGACGCGATCGGCGCGCGGCGACAGGCCCATGACTGCCGGGCCGCTGGCAACCGGGTCGATCAACAACGTGCGATGCGCAGTGCTGTGGAACACGCCCAGCTTGCCGGAGAAGTCCATCGCGATGAAACCTTTGCGGCGCTGTTCGGAGGTGATCTGCGAAATCGGCGAGCCACCCATCCTGAAATCACGGATGTGCTGCAAACGCATTTCGCCGTCGACGTCACGCGCCATGAACCACTGGGCGATGTTGCCTCTGGAGCTGCCGATCACCAACGAGATGCCGCCAACCAGCTGCGTGCTGGCGGTGGTTTCGGCGTTGGCGTCTTCGAGCAGTTTGTAGCGGCCGTTCAGCGTGCGATCTTGCAGGTCGAACACATCCGCCTGGGCGCGACCGTTGATGACGTACAGCCATCGCTGACGTGGGTCGACATAGATCGCTTTGACCATTGCCGACAATTGCGGCAGCTCGATGCGGCTTTGCTCGGTGGTGGTTTCGCCGGTCATCAGGCTGTCTGTCTGGGTCAGAGACAGCACATGCAACTGCGCCCCGGTGGCGCCCGCGAGAATCAGCGTGGTGACGCTGGCGTTGAGACTGACATGCTCCAGCGCCCGCCCTTCTTCATCCAGCGCCAGCGGGGTTTGACCGTAGGGCCAGCTGATGGTCGGCGTGATGGTCTTTTCGTTCTCGGGATAGCTGATCGGGTAAGTGTGCTTGAACACCAGCACCTGACCGTTGGACAAGCCCACGGCCACCAGCGGCTTGCCGGGCTGATCCTGAGCGACGGAGGTGACGTGAGTTCCGGCAGGCACAGGCAGCGTCACGCGGGACAGTTCGTGGCCGTCATCGACATTGAAAAACAACGCCTCGCCTGTGTCGGACACGCGCATGCCGACCTGATCCTGCTCTTCGATGGCCAGCATCATGGGCTTGCCAACGTCGTGCATCCAGGCAGGGGCCTGCGGGGTTTGGGCTGTCAGCTTCGCGCCCTGAAACAGGGGGGCCACGACATAGGCCAGGTAGAAGAAGATCAACGTGATTGCAGCGAGAATGGCCAAGCCACCCACCAGCACGTACCAGCGCGTCAGACGGTCTTTGAGCGCACGAATACGACGCTTGCGTTGCAGCTCCGGGGTATTGAAATCAATACGCTCGGGCGGGGATTTTTCGCTCATCGATGAATTGGCCAAATCATTCATGCGCACACCCTAGCGGCTATGTATGACAGATACATGACAACATGGTGACGCAAAAAAGCCCGTCGCCTCGATACCGTGGCAACGGACTGTTCATGTTTTCGCAAGCCTCGTTCCACAAGGCCCTTTATCCAGCAGCGCGACGAACCTGTCACTGCGCATCAGGGTGCTCTCGACTATAAGAGCAGACCGCGCACCGTGCGACCCGTTGTTATAGCCCCAGATCAGCCAGTGTCTTGCTGACAACCTTGGCTGGTAGAGGAATGTACCCGTCTTTCATGACAACTTCCTGACCTTGTTTGGAAAGGACCAGTTTGACGAATTCGGCTTCCAGCGGGTTGAGCGGCTCGTTCGGCGCCTTGTTGACGTAGACATACAGGAAACGCGCCAGCGGATAGGTGCCGTTCAGGGCATTGGCCTGGTTGTCCTCGATGAACGCATCGCCGTCTTTCTTCGCCAGCGGCACGGTGCGCACGCTGGACGTTTTATAACCGATGCCCGAATAACCGATGCCGTTCAGCGAGCTGCTGATGGAACTGACCACGGAGGCCGAGCCGGGCTGTTCGTTGACGTTGGGCTTGAAGTCGCCTTTGCACAGCGACACCTCCTTGAAGTAGCCATAGGTGCCGGACACTGAATTGCGCCCAAACAGCTGAATGGACTTGCCGGCCAGATCACCCGTCACACCGACATCGCCCCAGGTTCTGGCGTCGGCCTTGGCGCCACACAGGCGCGTTGCGGAGAAAATCGCGTCCACCTGCTGCAGGGTCAGGCCCTTGATCGGGTTGTCCTTGTGCACGAACACCGCCAGCGCATCCGCCGCCACCGCAATCGCCGTCGGCTTATAGCCGTACTTCTGCTCGAACGCCGAAATTTCCCCATCCTTCATCCTGCGGCTCATCGGCCCGAGCGTTGCGGTGCCCTCGGTCAGCGCCGGTGGCGCAGTCGATGAACCCGCCGCCTGAATCTGGATGTTCACGCTTGGGTATTCGCGCTTGTAGGCCTCGGCCCACATGGTCATGAGGTTGGCGAGAGTGTCAGAGCCGACGCTGGATAGATTGCCCGAGATGCCGGAAGTTCTTACGTAAGGTTTGATCGCAGGATCAACCGCAGCACCGGCGCTGGCGGTGGCAAGGCCGGCTGCGACAAAAGTGAAAGCTGTCATCAAACGCTTGAAAGTCATGCCTAGCTCCTGGCGAGGGCGAAAACGGCCCGGTCGGTGGTGGCCATGTGACTACTCTATGACCGATATATGACAAAAAAATGAAAGGCCGCCATCCTTTTCAGATGGCGGCCTTAGGGGCAGCCGATTATGTCCAGTTAACGCCGGTTTGGCGCTCAGGCGACTTTTTTCGACAATAGATAGACGCCAATCACCATCCCCATCGCACACAGAATGGCCACATACCACGCAGGCCCCATTGGGTTGGCCTTGTTCATCAAACTCACAACCATTGGCGTCAGGCCGCCGAAGATGGCGTAGGCAAGGTTGTACGAAAACGACAGCCCGGAGAAGCGCACCACAGGCGGGAAGGCTTTCACCATTACGAATGGCACGGCGCCGATGGTGCCGACGAAAAGGCCGGTGATGGCGTATAGCGGGAAGAGCAGATCCGGGTGGTCGCCAACGGTGTGGTAGAAGGTCCAGGAACTGATCAGCAGTCCCAGCGAACCCAGCAGGAACACCAGGCCTGCACCGAAACGGTCAGCCAGTGCGCCCGCACCGATGCAGCCCAGGCTCAGCAGCACGATCGCCAGGCTGTTGGCCTTGAGCGTGACGGCCGGTGTGAAACCATAGGTGGTTTGCAGCAGGGTTGGGGTCATGAGGATCACCACTACCACGCCTGCCGAGAGCAGCCAGGTCAGGGCCATCGACAACACCACGGCGCCGCGGTGATCTCGCAGCACAGCCTTGAGGGGGACTTCTTCAGCAAGTTCCTTGCGTAGCTGCAGCTCGGCGAAGACCGGGGTCTCGTGCAGCCAGCGCCGCAGGTAGACCGACATCAGACCGAACACTCCCCCGAGCAGGAAAGGAATGCGCCAGGCGTAGTCCGAAACCTCTGCTGCGGTGTAGAGGCTATTGATCCAGGTGGCGACCAGCGAACCGAGCAAAATGCCCGCGGTCAGACCGGACGTGAGGGTACCGCAGGCGTAACCGACGTTACGTGCGGGAACATGCTCGGAAACGAATACCCACGCACCCGGCACTTCGCCACCAATTGCGGCGCCTTGAATCACGCGCATCAGCAGCAGTAAAAGCGGCGCCCAAACTCCAATCTGCGCATAGGTCGGCAGCAGCCCCATGATCAGCGTCGGCACTGCCATCAGAAAGATGCTGAGGGTGAACATTTTCTTGCGGCCCAGCAGGTCGCCGAAATGCGCCATGACAATGCCGCCCAGCGGGCGCGCCAGATAGCCAGCGGCGAAAATGCCAAACGTTTGCATTAAACGCAGCCATTCCGGCATATCAACGGGGAAAAACAGCTTGCCGACCACAGCCGCGAAAAACACGAAAATGATGAAGTCGTAGAATTCCAACGCGCCGCCCAAGGCGGACAGCGACAGGGTTTTGTAATCGTTGCGGGTCAGCGGACGCGAAGGCTGCGCGACACTTGAAGACACAGAGGACATGACAATGGCTTCTCTTTTGAGGCTCTCTCGGGACGAATGATCAGTTGCGATGCAGCCATGGGTAATGGCTGTGCACGCGATTTATCGACTCGAAGCGTTGATCGGGCATCAAAATTGCGTGCCAATACCGGCGTAGTGCGCCAAATCGGTCCGGCACGATAGCAAATTGCGCGCCGATGCACATGGATTGCAATGCGCGTGATGCGAAATCGAGACCGGGCGGTCGTAGGAAGGTCTTACGGCCGATATACTTGGCGACCGCGACTCAATCGGTCTCTCAGGGAATTTGTGCGAAACCATTTACCCAAGTCGTTTTCGCAGAGTTTCCCTAATTAACGTAAAGAAGACTTGAGAGTCATGGGTCAGAGGGACCCCTTAATGAACGAACTTGAACAGGAAGATCCAATTCCGCAGGGCGATCTCGCCTTGCAAATCACTGCACTGCCACGGGAAACCAACGGCTTTGGCGACATTTATGGCGGATGGCTGGTGGCGCAGATGGACCTGGCCGGTACAGCAATGGCCAGCAAGGTTGCAGGCGGACGCGTGGCAACCGTTGCCATCGATCGCATGGCGTTCCTGGTCCCGGTGGCCGTGGGCGCGCAGCTGTCCTTCTATACCCAGACCCTGGAAATCGGCCGCAGCTCGATCCAGATGATGGTCGAGGTCTGGAGCGACGATCCGCTGTCCAGTGAATGGCGCAAGGTCACTGAGGCGGTATTCGTTTTCGTCGCTATCGATGGCAGCGGTCGCACCCGCTCGGTTCCTGCCCGGCGCTGAACCGGCTTCATCGCACTTGGCATCGCGCAGTAAACTCATCAAGCTTGGCACAGTCAGATTCAGTCACTGTCCTTTGAGTGAGTACCCCTATGCCTACGCCAGAAGTCGAATCCATCCAGCTCGGTGAGCTCAATTGCTGGCGTATTCGCCACGGTCAGGCCGAACTGGTGGTCGCCCAGCAGGGCGCGCACGTCATCAGCTATCAAATCGAAGGCGATCAGCCCTTAATCTGGTCCAACCCGGGCGCGGTGTTCAAGCACGGCAAGGCTATCCGCGGCGGCATGCCGGTGTGCTGGCCGTGGTTCGGTAATTTCCAGCGCAACCCGCAAAGCGTGCAGGACATGCGCCGGAGCAGCGAACCGGCGAACGCGCACGGCGAAGTCCGGGCGATCGACTGGGAGCTGATGGGCATGGGCGAAGATGGCGATGCGCTGATCGTCGAATTCATTCAACCCAAGGCCGAAGGTCATCTGCCGGGCTGGCCACACACGGTCGGTGTGAAGCTGCAGATTCGCATGGACGCTGCGTTGAACGTCAGCCTGATCAGCTTCAACGCCGGCCCTGAAGACGTCACGCTGAGCCAGGCGCTGCATAGCTATTTCGCCGTCAGCGACGTGCATCAGGTCAGCATCGAGGGCCTGGACGGTGTGAGTTACCTGAATACCCTGGAAAGTTGGGATACCGTGAACGTGCAGGCGGGTGACATTACGTTCACCGGTGAGACGGATCGTATCTATCAAGACACACCCGACCTGATTTCCATCGTTGACCCTGAGTGGAAACGCAGGATTCGGATCCAGACCGTTGGCTCGAAATCATCAGTGGTCTGGAACCCGTGGATCGAGAAGACCAAGACCTTCAGCGACATGGAAGCCGATGGCTGGAAGGGCATGGTGTGCGTCGAGACGGCGAATGTCATGAGGGATATCGTGACGCTCAAGCCCCAGGACATGCATGTGATGGGCGTGAGTATCTGGGCCGAGCCATTGACCGACGAATGACCGCTAACTTGTAGGAGCGCTCTTTGCCCGCGATTGCGATGTGCCTGACAACATATCGATCGCATACCCACCAATGGCGGGCAAGCGCATTCCTGCAGGGGTCGCGTCGTCTTACAGATCCGCCTCAGTCACCACCCTTACCTTCGCCGCGTCCAGCGCATAGGCCGCATCGGCCAGATCATTGCTGACCTTCTCGACTTTCAGCGTGCCGATGACCCACAACGGCGTGTAGATGTCGTCGATTTTCAGGCCTTTGGGGTAGCGCACCAGTACCAATTGGTTAGGCGGCGGTGGCGGGACGTGGATGCAGGCGCCTGGGTACGGTACCAGGAAGAACAGCGTACTGTGACCCTTGGCGTCGGTTTCGAGCGGAACCGGGTAGCCACCCAGGCGAATGTTCTTGCCGTCCATGGTCGCAACGGTCTTGGTCGAATACATCACGGCAGGCAAGCCCTTGCTCTGCTTCAAACCGCCCTTGCTGTCGAACGTACCCTGGGCTTCCGGAGAGTTGTGGTCGATTTCGGGCATGGCTTCGAGCGCTTTCTGGTCCGACTTGGGCATCAGTTCGAGCCAGTCGGTTTCAGGCAAATCAGCGGCGCGTGCCAGTCCACAGACCAGCAGCAGGAAAACGAGGAGGATACGACGCATTGAGGTGCTCGGTAGGCGGGCTTGAGTGCCGCGCATTCTAGCCCTCCGCGCCGCATTAGCGCAGAGGGCCAGATTCACTTTCATTTCTTTTTGATCAAGCCGTATATCACCAACAGGACGACCGCGCCGACCAGCGCGCCAAGGAAACCTGCGCCCTCGCCTGCCTGATAAATGCCCAGCGCCTGGCCACCATAGGTCGCCACCAGAGAGCCGGCGATACCCAGAATAATGGTCATTATCCAGCCCATGCTGTCGTCGCCCGGCTTCAGAAAGCGAGCCAACAGACCCACGATGAGGCCGATGAAGATGGTTCCAATGATTCCCATGCCATGTCCCTCTGTTTTGAATGAATATGCCAAAGCCTAGTCGGCTATTGGCAACACGCTATGAGAGGGGTGTGGGGAGGGAATGGTTCAATGGGAAAACAACACGAGCTTGCAGGAGTGCGCTTGCCCGCGTTGGCAATTTGTCTCCGACAACATGAGCGCCTGACACACCGCCATTGCGGGCAAGCGCGCTCCTACAAGGAACAACGCAAACGCCCGCTGATCAATCCTTGATCAACGCCTCAACCAGCTTCACCTGACGGTCAAGCGTCGCGCGGTCTTTGCTGCGGACGGTGGCGTGACCTACCTTGCGGCCGGCCTTGAAGGCCTTGCCGTAGTGATGCAGATGGCAGTCGTCGATGGCGATGACCTGCTCAACGGTCGGCACTTCACCTATGAAGTTGAGCATGGCGCTTTCGCCTACTTTGGCGGTTGAGCCCAGCGGCAGGCCGGCAACGGCGCGCAGGTGGTTTTCGAACTGGCTGCATTCGGCGCCTTCGGTGGTCCAGTGACCGGAGTTGTGAACGCGCGGGGCGATTTCGTTGGCTTTCAAGCCGCCATCGACTTCGAAGAACTCGAACGCCAACACGCCCACGTAATTAAGCTGCTTGAGCACACGACCGGCATAGTCTTCGGCCAGAGCCTGAAGCGGATGCTCGGTACTGGCAATTGACAGACGCAGGATGCCGCTGTCGTGGGTGTTATGCACCAGCGGATAGAAGCGGGTTTCGCCGTCGCGGGCGCGCACGGCGATCAGCGAAACTTCGCCGGTGAACGGCACGAAGCCTTCCAGCAGGCACGGCACGCTGCCCAGTTCGGCGAACGTGTCGACTACATCTTCCTGTGTACGCAGGACCTTCTGGCCCTTGCCGTCATAGCCCAGGGTGCGGGTTTTCAGTACCGCAGGCAGGCCGATGCTGGCAACAGCGGCGTCCAGGTCAGCCTGCGACTGAATGTCGGCGAAGGCAGGGGTCGGGATGCCCAGGTCCTTGAACAAGCTCTTTTCGAACCAGCGATCACGGGCGATACGCAAGGCTTCGGCGCTCGGATACACCGGCACGAACTGCGAAAGGAAGGCCACGGTTTCAGCCGGCACGCTTTCGAATTCGAAGGTCACCAGATCCACTTCATCAGCCAGCTGACGCAAGTGATCCTGATCGCCGTAATCGGCACGCAGATGCTCGCCCAACGCAGCGGCGCAGGCGTCCGGTGCAGGATCGAGAAAGGCGAAGTTCATTCCCAGCGGGGTGCCCGCCAGAGCCAACATGCGACCGAGCTGGCCGCCACCGATTACGCCGATCTTCATGAAAACCTCAGGCCTCGCGTGGGTCTGGATTGTCCAGAACGCTGTCTGTCTGCTCAGTGCGGAATTTTTTCAGCACTGCGTGGAACTGCGGGTGCTTGGCGCCCAGGATGCTGGCTGACAACAATGCGGCGTTGATCGCGCCAGCTTTGCCGATGGCCAGGGTCGCGACCGGAATGCCAGCAGGCATTTGCACGATGGAGAGCAGCGAGTCGACACCCGACAGCATCGAAGACTGCACCGGCACGCCCAATACAGGCAGGTGAGTCTTGGCAGCGCACATGCCCGGCAGGTGAGCGGCACCACCCGCACCGGCGATGATCACCTCGATGCCACGCCCTTCGGCGTCTTCGGCGTACTGGAACAGCAGGTCCGGCGTGCGATGGGCCGACACCACCTTGACTTCGTACGGAATGCCGAGCTTTTCCAGCATGTCGGCGGTGTGGCTAAGGGTGGACCAATCGGACTTGGAGCCCATGATCACGCCAACCAGTGCGCTCATCGTCGTGCCTCTTCATCGGGCGCCCGCAGGCGCGTCTAAAAACAAGAAGCCACGCGGGAAAACCGGCGTGGCTTGTCGTACGAATTATGACCAGTGCAACCGGCCAAAGGCCGCGCAGTATACCGCAAAGATCGCGGATAAATAGACCTTCTATCCGGGCTGGAAACCGCGACTTCGCTGACTTTCGAGTCAAACACAAAAGGATGCCGGGCGCACGGTCGGAGCCGCCCTGACAGCGAGCTTTTCAGGGCTCGGAAAGCTCGCCGCCAAGCCAGTGGCTAGAACGCCGGATCAGGGGCGCTTCAACTGGCGGCGCAGCCTAAAGTTATCAGCAACCAATAGCACCAGCGCCACGATATTCAGCACCGCAAAACCATCGGCCCCAAGAAAGTGCCAGAAGCCCCAGGCGACCACGGCGATAACCACGCCAGCAAGCAGCAACGAGAAGGAATCTTTCATACGATCACCATCGCCTGACGGTAGTGAAGCTTGCCTTGCACTTCAGGCTTATAAATTCCCGGAAACTTGATCAGGCAGGCACTGAGCCACTGGCGGTCGAGGTTGTGGGTGCGGGCCATGGAAAGCACGTCGGAAATCGATGTGCCGCCGGCGAGCGAACGCCCTGTGGCGACCGCAATGCTGCCAATTACCGCGCCTACATAGAATCCGGCGGAGCAGGCTGCGATGACACCCAGCTGCTCCAGGCGTGTGCCGGCACCGATCGCTTCACCCACGGTGACGGTCTTGCCGAACTTGTCGATCTGGGTCAACAACGTGCCGGCGGTAGCGGTGGCCGCAGACAGGGTGCCAAACAGCGACGCGGGGGCAGGCAGTCCAAGAGCGTCCATGTTTTCCTTGAAATACTCGTAAAACTTCGACATCCACTCAGTCCCTTGAACCTGGTAACCCTTGCAGGCGGCCAGCCTAAGGGATCGAAAACAAAAGCTCAATTCGCTCAGGCGATCAACCGCTCTGTGCCGCACCGCCTTCGAGCTTGCGCCACAACAGCCGCACGTTAGCCTTGCGCACGAGGGCGCAGCGATACAGGCGAATTTCCAGCGGCACATGCCATTGAGCCCCGCCACAAATCACCAGCTCACCGCGCTCAAGCTCGGCAGCAATACTGAGCCGGGGCACCCACGCAATACCCAGTCCCTGCAGGGCCATGCCTTTGAGGCTATCGGCCATGGCAGTCTCGTACACCGTGGTAAACCGTAGGTTGCGCTGGCGCAGCAACAGATTGACCGAGCGCCCGAGAAACGCACCGGCGCTGTACGCCAGCAGTGGCACGCTGTGTTCGCCTTCCAGATCGAACAACGGCTTGCCCTCGGCGTCGGTCGAGCAAACGGGCAGCATTTCCGTCATGCCCAAGTGCAACGACGGGAAGATTTCGGCGTCCATTTGCAGCGCAGCATCGGGGTCATAGAACGCCAGCATCAAGTCGCAGCCGCCTTCACGCAGCGCGTGCACGGCGTCGCCGACGTTGGTGGCGACCAGACGCGTGGCGATGTTCAAGCCTTCATTTCGCAACTGCGCAATCCAGCGCGGGAAGAAGCTCAAGGCCAGGGAGTGCGCGGCTGCAATCTGCATCACCTCGCCCTGCCCGCTTTCCAGATGATGCAGATGGCGCAGCACTTCGCCGAGCTGATCGACCACCGTCCGAGCGGTGACCAGGAACAACTGCCCCGCCGCTGTCAGCTCGATCGGCGTGCGTGAACGATTGACCAGTTGCAGCCCCAGCGCAGCTTCCAGGCTGCGAATCCGCCGACTGAACGCCGGTTGCGTCACGAATCGCCGCTCGGCTGCCTGAGAAAAGCTGCGGGTCGCGGCCAAGGCGCTGAAGTCTTCCAGCCATTTGCTTTCCAGGTTCATCGTGTCCTCCCGCGGGACTGCCTTGCAATATTTCGGCTAGGGACCGTGCTGCGATCGGAACTTGCGGTCATCAAACATGAGACAGGGCCCTGATTTATCAAACGACTGAAAACCTGAGGAAGTGAGCTTGTTCACGGATACGCCAGTACATCCACATCAGATGTAGGGCCTGGAAGTCAGTCTTCGTGAGCAAGCTAACTCCCACAGGAATTGGCCCATGTCAGGTACTTGCCACCTGCCTCACACGCTTCGCCCAATCCTAACGTCACATCAACATTATGCCGTTTGTGCATAGGCTAGCGCTTAACAGCATTGGTTCGCAATCGCCCACAAGCCTAGTATTAAAGGCGTTCCGGCTTAGTCCGTGCCTCTCTTGAGACTTTCTCTATCATGTCCTGCGCTGCATCATTTCGCATCGAAAAAGACCTGCTTGGCGTTCTCGAAGTACCCGCTGAAGCGTATTACGGCATCCAGACCCTGCGGGCGGTGAACAACTTTCACCTCTCCGGCGTTCCGATTTCGCATTACCCGAAACTGGTTGTCGGTCTGGCCATGGTCAAGCAGGCGGCCGCTGATGCGAACCATCAGTTGGGCCATTTGAGCAGCGAAAAGCACGCCGCTATCAGCGAAGCCTGCGCACGTCTGATTCGCGGTGATTTCCACGAACAGTTCGTGGTCGACATGATTCAGGGCGGCGCCGGTACGTCCACCAACATGAACGCCAACGAAATCATCGCCAACATCGCCCTCGAAGCGATGGGCCATGCCAAAGGCGAATACAAATATCTGCACCCGAACAACGACGTGAACATGGCGCAGTCGACCAACGACGCATACCCGACGGCCATTCGCCTGGGCCTGCTGTTGGGGCACGATGCCTTGCTCGCCAGCCTCGACAGCCTGATTCAGGCGTTCGCGGCCAAGGGCCAGGAGTTCAACCACGTACTGAAGATGGGCCGTACCCAGCTGCAGGACGCCGTGCCGATGACACTCGGCCAGGAATTCCGCGCCTTCGCCACCACGCTGACCGAAGACCTCAACCGCCTGCGCAGCCTGGCGCCTGAGCTGCTGACCGAAGTAAACCTGGGCGGCACCGCCATCGGTACCGGCATCAACGCCGACCCGGGTTATCAACACCTGGCTGTAGAGCGTCTGGCGATCATCAGCGGCCAGCCATTGGTGCCAGCAGCCGACCTGATCGAAGCAACCTCCGACATGGGCGCCTTCGTGCTGTTCTCCGGCATGCTCAAGCGCACGGCGGTCAAGCTGTCGAAGATCTGCAACGACCTGCGCCTGTTGTCCAGCGGCCCACGCACCGGCATCAATGAAATCAACCTGCCAGCGCGCCAACCGGGCAGCTCGATCATGCCGGGCAAAGTGAATCCGGTGATTCCGGAAGCCGTGAACATGTGCGCCTTCGAAATCATGGGCAACGACCTGGCCCTGACCGTCGCTGCCGAAGGCGGTCAGCTGCAGCTGAACGTGATGGAGCCGCTGATCGCCTACAAGATCTTCGATTCTATCCGCCTGCTGCAACGCGCCATGGACATGCTGCGTGAACACTGCATCGTCGGCATTACCGCCAACGAAGTGCGCTGCCGCGAACTGGTCGAACATTCGATCGGCCTGGTGACCGCGCTAAACCCCTACATCGGTTACGAAAACGCCACCCGGATCGCTCGCGTCGCCCTGGAAACTGGCCGTGGCGTACTGGAGTTGGTGCGCGAAGAAGGCTTGCTCGACGACGCGATGCTCGCCGACATCCTGCGCCCTGAAAACATGATCGCTCCACGATTGGTGCCACTGAAAGCCTGATCGGCTCCCGCTTTACCTGCAACACAATCACCAGGCTGAGGGTCTAGACACCCCTCACCCTTTTGAGGGCCGGAAGTAGACACTTCCAGGCCCTTTTTTTTGGCCGAATGATGAGTGGTTGAAGGTGGTAATGCATAAAACGACTCGAACCTGTGGGAGTGAGCTTGCTCACGAAGAAGACTGTCTGGCGCTAGGGATGAAAAAGAGCCCCTTCGGAAGCAAGCTCACTCCCACAAGGCCGTTGGCTCTGCCCCATGTCCGCGGACTTATCTGAATTTGCCGACGAAATGAGCTCAAAAGCAGAAACGGTTTACAGACTCCAATAACGCGCACCGGTATAGTGCGGCCCCTCTAAAAAACGAGGAAACATCAATGCTTGAAGTCATCAACGACTTCCTCTCGGGAAAACTGCTGATCGTGCTCATAGTCGGGCTCGGTGGATATTTCACGATTCGCTCACGTTTCGTCCAATTACGTCACTTCTTTCACATGTTCGTGGTTTTTCGCGAAAGTCTGCGCAGTAGCTCCGGTCAGTTGAGTTCGTTCCAGGCGCTGATGCTGAGCCTCGCCGGTCGTGTAGGCGCCGGTAACATCGCGGGTGTCGGGATCGCCGTTACCCTCGGCGGGCCGGGCGCGGTGTTCTGGATGTGGGTGACGGCCCTGGTCGGCATGGCCAGCAGTTTCTTCGAATGTTCCCTCGGCCAGCTCTATAAACGCTGCGACTCCGAAGGCCAGTATCGTGGTGGTCCTTCTTTCTATATTCAGCATGGGCTAGGCAAACGCTGGCTGGGCATGGTCATGGCACTTCTGTTGCTGGTGACATTCGGCTTTGCGTTCAACGGCCTGCAATCCCACGCCGTCACCCACTCACTGAATGACGCCTTCGGTGTATCCCCGA
Organism: Pseudomonas bohemica; assembly: GCF_002934685.1. Taxonomy (GTDB): domain Bacteria; phylum Pseudomonadota; class Gammaproteobacteria; order Pseudomonadales; family Pseudomonadaceae; genus Aquipseudomonas; species Aquipseudomonas bohemica. Next base: position 26,034 of record NZ_NKHL01000102.1, on the reverse strand, counting down.
TGTATGCCGGCCTCGGGCTGGCTGTGCTGCTGGGTCTGGTGTTCATCGGCGGGATCAAACGCATCGCCGCCGTGGCCGACCTGCTGGTACCGGTCAAGACCTTGATCTACATCGCCGTCACTCTGTACGTGATTGGTGTGCAGTTCGAACACGTCCCGCACATGCTGATGACCATCGTTAAAAGCGCATTCGGTATGGATGAAGTGTTCGGCGGCCTGATCGGCAGCGCGATCGTGATGGGCGTAAAACGTGGCGTATTCGCCAACGAAGCCGGTCTCGGCAGTGCGCCGAACGTCGCGGCCGTTGCCGAAGTGCTACACCCGGTTGCACAGGGCGTGGTTCAGGCGTTCAGCGTGTTCCTCGACACCTTCGTCATCTGCACCTGCACCGCGCTGCTGATTCTACTGTCGGGCTTCTACACCCCAGGCTTCGAAGGCGACGGTATTGCGCTGACGCAGAACTCGCTGGCCGCGGTCGTGGGCGACTGGGGCAAGCTGTTCATCAGCGTGGCGCTGGCGTTGTTCGTTTTCACTTCGATTCTCTACAACTACTACCTGGGCGAGAACAGCCTGCGTTTCCTGCTGGGTGAGAGCCGCAAGGCGCTGATGAGCTACCGTGCATTGGTGCTGGCGCTGATCCTGTGGGGCGCAGTGGAAGACCTGGGCACGGTGTTTGCCTTTGCCGATATCACCATGACTCTGCTGGCGTTCGTGAACCTGATCGCGCTGGCGATGCTGTTCAAAATCGGTTTGCGTATCCTCGGCGACTACGATGCGCAGCGTAAGGCAGGCATCAAGACGCCAGTCTTCGACTCCAGCCAGTTCCCCGATCTGGATCTGGACTTGAAAGCCTGGCCAGAACCGGGTCACAAAGCGACAGCGGCCAAACCTGCGACAGCGGGCGGCAAAGCAGTCGTCGACCCACGTTAATCCTCCGACAGTCAGCCCAGGGAGACACGCATGAATCGCGACAACCACGTAGCGGCCAGGCAAGTGATGGTGCTCTACACCGGCGGCACCATCGGCATGCAGGCCAGCGAAAACGGTCTGGCGCCCGCCTCCGGTTTTGAAGCGCGTATGGCCGATCAATTGGCTGGCCAGCCTGCGCTGGTGGTGCCGCAATGGCAGTTTCGCGAGATCTCTCCCCTGATCGACAGCGCCAACATGACGCCCGCCTACTGGCAGCGTCTGCGCGAGGCGGTGGTCGATGCGGTCGAGGTTCAGGGCTGCGATGCCGTGCTGATCCTGCATGGCACCGATACTCTCGCCTACAGCGCCGCGGCGATGAGCTTCCAGCTGCTGGGCCTGAATGCGCCGGTCGTGTTCACCGGTTCCATGCTGCCAGCCGGCGTGGCGGAAAGCGACGCGTGGGAAAACGTCAACGGCGCGCTGCAAGCCTTGGGCAAAGGGCTGTCGCCAGGCGTGCATCTGTATTTCCACGGCGAGTTGTTGCAGCCGACACGCTGCGCGAAAATTCGCAGCTTCGGCCGCAACCCGTTCGCCGCGCTGAACCGCGCCCAGGGGGGCGAAACGCTCGGCGAGCTGCCGGCGGCGCTGGATTATCGTCAGCCCAAACAGCTGGCCAACGTGGCTGTGCTGCCGTTGTTTCCCGGCATTGGCGCGGCGCAACTGGATGGCCTGATCGACAGCGGCATTCAGGGCCTGGTCCTGGAATGCTTCGGCAGCGGCACCGGCCCCAGCGACAACCCGGCCTTCCTCGACAGCCTGCAACGCGCCCGCCAGCAAGGCATCTGCGTGATCGCGATCACTCAATGCCATGAAGGCGGCGTCGAGCTGGACGTCTACGAAGCCGGCAGCCGCCTGCGCGGGGTCGGCGTCCTCTCCGGCGGCGGCATGACCCGCGAAGCGGCATTCGGCAAACTGCATGCGCTGCTGGGGGCGGACCTGCCAGTCGATGAAGTGCGTCGTTTGGTGGAGCTGGATATGTGCGGTGAGTTGCGCTGATCACAGTCGGAACACACTTGCTGTAAAAGCGCGCTTGCCCGCGATGGCGAAGGGGGTCAGATAGCGCCGCGGTGTCTGGACAATCGCACCGCGGGCAAGCGCGTTCCTATAGCACTTCGCGAACAATCAATGATCTTCGGCACATCTCTTGCTCCCTCTTCCGATCAGAAAAACAATCGGAAGACCCTCATGCTCCATTCTCACCTCACCACCCTCAATGCCGTTTCTCTGGTGTTGGAGACGTTCTCGGCCGAGGGTTGGGGCAGTGAGGCGTTGCTGGCCGGGAGCGGCATCACTGAGGCGGACTTGAGACGGCCGGATATTCGCATCACCACCTTTCAGGAAATGCAGGTCTGCGCCAATGCGGTGGCGCTTCGCAGTGAGATCGGCTTGCCGCTTGGGCGGCGCATGCATGTGTCGTCTTACGGGATTCTTGGTTACGCCCTGCTCACCAGTGCCACTTTCGGTGACGCCCTGCGCCTTGCCCTGGAATATCCGGCGCTGCTGGGCACGCTGTTCGAGCTTCAATTGCTCGAAGACGGCGAGCGTATCTGGTTCAGCGCTAGCGATTACCGCGATGACGAGGGTCTGCGGGTGTTCAATGCGGAGTTGTGTATGGCGTCGCTGAAAGTGATCTGCGATGACCTGCTGGGCAGGCCGCTGCCGTTGCTGGATTCACGCTTCGCTCACGCTGCGCCGGATTACCAGGCCAGCTACCACGAGAGCTTTGACTGCCCTTTGCATTTCAACGCCGAAGACAATGCCTTCGCGTTCGGCAGACGCTGGCTCGATCAACCATTGCCCCTCGCCGACCCGGTCACCCATCGCGACATGCGCGAGCGCTGCCGTCGCCAGAACATCGAGTTCACCGGGCGTCAGGCGTGGCTGGGGCGGATTCGTCATCTGCTGGCCGATCAGCTCGATCAAACCCCAAGCCTGCGCACCCTCGCGCGGAAAATGAACTGCTCCGAGCGCACCCTGCGTCGACATCTGCAGGCAACCGGCAGCAGCTATCAGCAGTTGCTCGATGAGCTGCGGTTCGACCGGGCCAAGCAGCTGTTGCAGGACGACCAGTTGCCCATCCATCACATTGCCGAGGCGCTGGGCTTTAGCGAAACGGCGAGCTTTCGTCATGCATTCATTCGCTGGAGCGGCGTGGCGCCAAGTCAGTTTCGGGTTTAAGCACACCCTTCCCTACAGCGGTACGGCCTGCCGGCGGCAGCAATGCCAGCGATGCCACCGCCGGCAAGCCGTACCGCTATAGATCTTCCAGCGCCTGCCTCCAAACGGGGCACGCCGCGTTATTCAGGGGCGATTTTCGGACAGCTTTTATGGCCGGATATATCTCCTTTTGACCGTTTGTGTCGTTCTCCGAAAAGCCGTCCGCCACAAGAATGTCGGACACCAAGCCCACAGGAGAACAAGAAAATGCTGACGATCTACTCAGACGATCATCATCTTCACCACGGCCGCTGCGAGTTGATCGACGGCAAGCTGATGCCCTGCTTCGAAATGCCCTCTCGCGCCGACCATGTGCTGCAACGGGTCAAGGATCGTGAGATAGGCGCCGTGGAAGGCCCGCAGGATTTTGGCATCGAGCCGATCAAGCGCATTCACACCGAGGCGTTTCTGGACTTCTTCAAAGGTGCGTGGGCACGCTGGGCCGAAACCAACCCGGAGGGCGATCTGCTGCCCTACACCTGGCCTGCGCGCACGCTGCGGTCAGTCATCCCGACCAGCCTGCATGGTCAGCTGGGCTATTACACCTTCGACGCCGGTGCGCCAATCACCGCTGGCACCTGGCAAGCCGCCTACAGCGCGGCCCAGGTCGCCCTCACCGCCCAGGCCGCCATTGAGAACGGCGCGCGCAGCGCATTCGCTCTCTGCCGCCCGCCGGGTCACCACGCCGCCAGTGACGTCATGGGCGGTTATTGCTACCTGAATAACGTTGCCATTGCCGCGCAGGCGTTTCTCGATCAGGGGCATAAAAAGGTTGCGATCCTCGACGTCGACTACCACCACGGCAACGGCACGCAGTCGATTTTCTACGAACGCAGCGACGTGCTGTTCACTTCGATTCACGGCCACCCGGAGGCCGAATTCCCGTTCTTCCTCGGCTACGAAGACGAACTGGGCGCAGGTGCAGGAGAAGGCTTCAACTTCAATTATCCCCTGGCGGCTGGCAGCGACTGGGCAATCTGGAGCGCGGCTCTGGAAAACGCCTGTGACGAGATTGATCGCTTCGGTGCCGATGTCGTCCTGGTGTCGCTGGGTGTGGACACCTTCAAGGACGACCCGATCTCGCAATTCAAACTCGACAGCCCGGATTACCTGCGTATGGGCGAACGCATCGCGCGGCTGGGCAAGCCGACGCTATTTGTGATGGAAGGCGGCTATGCCGTCGAAGAAATCGGCATCAACGCCGTGAATGTGCTGGAAGGTTTTGAACGCGTCTGACCCCCTTCGAACCCGAAGAAGAGAGATATCGATGAGCAGATTCATGCGTTTTATTGCACCCGCCTTGTGTGCTGCCATGCTCGGCGGCGCGGCCCATGCCGATGAGCGCAAAACCCTGCGCGTTTACAACTGGTTCGATTACATCACGCCGCAGACCCTGGAGAACTTCAAGAAGGACACCAAGGTTCCACTGATCTACGACATCTTCGACACTAACGAAGCCCTCGAAGCCAAGCTGCTGACCGGCAACTCCGGCTATGACGTGGTGGTGCCGTCCAACGTGTTTCTCGCCAAGCAGATCGAGGCCGGTGTGTTTCAGCCCTTGGACAAGTCCAAGCTGAGCAACTATGCCCACCTCGACCCCAAGCTGATGAGGTTGCTGGAGGCCAACGATCCGGGCAACAAGTTCGCCGTGCCCTACATGTACGGCACGATCTTGATTGGCTTCAACCCGGACAAGGTCAAGGCCGCTCTGGGCGACGATGCGCCGGTGGACAGTTGGGATCTGATTTTCAAGGAGGAGAACATCAGCAAGCTGAAGCAATGCGGCGTGACGCTGCTCGATTCGCCTTCAGAGATTCTGCCTTTGGCCCTGCAACATCTGGGGCTGGATCCGAACAGCAAAAATCCAAAGGACTACGACAAGGCCGAAGCTTTGCTGATGAAGATCCGCCCCCATATCACCTATTTCCATTCATCCAAGTACATGGCTGATATCGCCAATGGCGATATTTGCGTGGCCGTGGGTTATTCGGGCAGCTTCTCGCAGGCGGCCAACCGTGCCAGAGAAGCGAAGAATGGTGTGGTGGTGGACATGCGCTTGCCGAAGGAAGGCGCGCCGATCTGGTTCGACATGCTGGCAATCCCCAAAGGCGCCAAGGACGTGGAAGATGCCCACACATTCATCAACTATCTCCTGCGACCCGAGGTAATCGCGCCAATCAGCGATTTTGTCGGATATCCGAACCCGAACAAGGACGCGACCGATAAGGTCGACCCGGCCATCCGCAATAACCCGAATCTGTATCCGACGGAGGAGGCAATGAAGACGCTGTACACGCTAACGCCGTTGCCACGTGACGCAGAGCGCGCACGGACGCGGGTCTGGACCAGGATCAAATCCGGAACCTGACGGACCGAGACCTATCCCAAAAACACCACGTAACCCTGTGGGAGCTTCCGGAGGTTACGACGGTGGTGAATGCGTTCCGTCTGACGCTGCTTTCGCCACCGTCGTAACTCCGGAAACTCCTACAACGTTGGTAGCGATATCAGCGTTGTTTTTCCGACGCGTCGCGCAACATCGAATTCAGATTCCCCGAGATGTTGGCGCACAGCGCCTTCATCTGAATCTCATGCTCGGATGCCTTGAACGGGCTCTGCAGATCGGTGCCGATCCTTTCGATCGCCAGCAGCATGAACCCCACCACAGTCGACGCCAGCGGGGTGAACCAGCCCAGGGTTTCCACCAGCCCGATCGGCACGATGATGCAGAACAGGGTGATGAACAGCCGCGGAAAGGTCACGTACGGATAAGGCAACGGCGTGTTGGCGATGCGCTCCATGCCGCCTTGGCAATTGGAGATTTCCACCATCGTCGACTCGAGCCGCGCCAGGCGAATGCTGTCCAGGCTACCCGCCTTGTACTCAGCGGAGATGATCGCCGCGGACTCGTTGAGAATGTCATTGGGAAAATTATTGCTGCGCCTGCGCCGGTCGTATTCCTCTCGCGGAATCATCGCCGTGACATCTTCCCCGCAATCGCCGCCTTTGAGGTGAGCCGACAGACACTCCACGTAGGCCACATGACGACGCAACAGTACGGCTTTTACCGGATTGAGCTCACCTTCATCGTCGATCAACGTCAGTACTTGCCGGGCAAAGCTGCGGGAATTGTTGACCAGCGCGCCCCATAACGTGCGCGCTTCCCACCAGCGGTTATAGGCGCTGGTATTACGAAAACTGGTCAGCACCACCAACGCCGAACCGAGCAAGGTCAGTGGCATCGACGGCAAGGTGATCTTGCGCTCCAGATACAGCATGAAATCGACTGTGACGATCACGTCCCAGATCAACAGCCAGAACAGCGACCAACCGATGTAGGTAAACGTCCTGATCATGGCGCGGTATTTCTTGATGATCGTTTCCTGCAAAGGCCACCCCGTTTTGTAATTCATCGGCCAGGCCACAAGCCCGGATCCCACCGGCATTCGAATGCAGATGACCCACATGGTTCGCGCCTGAAACATTTCAGCGATAAATCGCCGCCTTGGTCGGGTGACAGAGATTTCATGGAACGAACCCACCGTACGGGCGCTCAACACCTATCTGGAAGCATCAGCCACACGTCACGAGGAGAATGTTAATGAGCTCGTCTGCCACCTCTACCGAACGACCTGCTGCCGCAAGCACCTTTAAAGAGCACGGGGATCGCGACCAACTGACTATCAACACCATCCGCACCCTGGCCATGGACGCCGTGCAGAAGGCCAACTCCGGCCATCCCGGCACGCCAATGGCTCTGGCACCGGTGGGCTACACGGTCTGGAAAGATTTCCTTCGCTACCATCCGGAACATCCTGACTGGCCAAACCGCGATCGCTTCGTGCTGTCTGTCGGGCACGCCTCGATGCTGCTCTATTCGTTGCTGCATCTGGCAGGCGTGGTGGAAATCGACGAGCACGGCAAACCCTCCGGCAAGCCCGCCATCAGTCTCGAAGACATCAAGCAGTTTCGGCAGATGGACTCCAAGACCCCCGGTCATCCGGAATACCGCATGACCACCGGCGTTGAGACCACCACCGGTCCCCTGGGTCAGGGCTGTGCCAACAGCGTGGGGATGGCGATGGCCGAGCGCTGGCTGGGCGAACACTTCAACAAACCGGGCGCCACGCTGTTCGACTACAACGTTTACGTGCTTTGCGGCGACGGCGACATGATGGAAGGCGTGACGGCCGAAGCGGCCTCGCTTGCCGGTCACCTGAAGCTATCGAACCTTTGCTGGATCTACGACAGCAACACCATCAGCATCGAAGGCCATACCGAACTGGCCTACAGCGACGATCCGCTCAAGCGCTTCGAGGGCTACGGCTGGAAAACGCTGCATGTGAAGGACGCCAACGACGCAGCTGCGCTGGCCAAGGCGATCCAGACCTTCCAGCAGACCGACGACGCGCCGACTCTGATCGTGGTCGATAGCGTGATCGGCTACGGTTCGCCGAATAAACACAACACGGCGGCAGCCCATGGCGAGCCTCTGGGTGTGGACGAGATCAAGCTGACCAAAAAGGCCTATGGATGGGACGAGAACAGCAGTTTCCTGGTGCCTGAACAAGCCCGTCATTACCTGCGCGACGCGCTGTTGGAACGTAACGGCGCTGATTACAAGGCGTGGCAAGAGACGTTTGCCCGCTTCGAGAAAGAGCAGCCCGCGCTGGCCGATGAACTGCAACGGATGCGTGACGGCGAGATGCCAGAGGGCTGGCGCAACACTGCTATCAGCTTTGACGCCGACGCCAAAGGCGTTGCCACGCGGGCCTCGGGCGGTAAAGTGCTCAACGGTTTTGCGCAGCAGATCCCCTGGCTGATCGGGGGTTCGGCTGACCTTTCCCCGTCCACTAAAACCAATCTGACGTTCGAGGGTGCAGGCAGCTTTGAAGCCGGAAGCTACAACGGCCGCAATCTGCATTTCGGTGTTCGCGAACATGCCATGGGCTCGGTTGCCAACGGTCTGGCGTTGTCCTACATCCGGCCATACACCTCGACCTTCCTGGTATTCAGCGACTACATGAAACCGCCGATTCGTCTGGCGTCGATCATGGAATTGCCGGTGATCTTCGTTTTTACCCACGACTCCATCGGCGTTGGCGAGGATGGCCCGACTCACCAACCTATCGAACATTTGACGCAGCTTCGGGCCACGCCGGGCTTGGTGACGTTGCGTCCGGGTGACGCCAACGAAACCGCCGAAGCCTGGAAAATTGCATTGGCGCAGACTCATCGGCCAAGCTGCCTGATTCTGTCGCGCCAGCCGATGCCAACGCTGGATCGTTCGAAATATGCCAGTGCTGAAAACGTTGCCAAAGGCGCGTATGTCTTGGCTGACGCGGTGGACGGCAAAGTCGATGTGATTTTGATCGCTACCGGCAGCGAAGTCGGCATGACCGTCGAGGCGTTCGAGAAGCTAAAGGCCGAGGGAATTGCCGCGCGGATAGTCTCGATGCCAAGTTGGGAACTGTTCGAGGATCAGGACAAGGCCTACCGCGACAGCGTGCTGCCGCCGGACGTGAAAGGGCGTTTAGTGGTGGAACAGGCCGGCCCCGTGGGTTGGGATCGTTACGTCGGCCAGACCGGCGAAAAGATCGTGATGAACACCTTCGGCGCGTCGGCCCCCATCGAGAAGCTGCAGGCCAAGTTTGGGTTCACGACCGACAACATCGTCAAAGTCGCCAAAGACCAGGCTGGCAAGTGACACCAGGCTTTAAGTGCGAGTGATACGGGTAGGGGGGGCTACATCCAGCCCCCCTGCTCGACGCATTACGTGGAGGAGCTAGCTTGTTCGCGAATCCAGCGTTAGAGCGCTATCAAAACTGCGGCGTATCTTCGTCGAGCCGGCTCGCTGGCTCTGCTCGGACTCACTGTTAATCTTTCCAGACACCTCGCAATCTCTGCAGCGCTGAGGCGATATCAGCCTCCGGCACCGCCGCGAACCCCAGCACTAACCCCGCCCGGTTATCCACAGGCATCTCTGAGTCCGGCAGCCAGTAATCACTTAGCGGCGAAATCTCTACCCCAACGCTTTCGGCCTTCGTGACCAGTTCCGTCTCCCGCTGAAGGCTTTCAACCGCGACCGACACATGCAAACCCGCCAAAGGTTTGGGCATCGCGCTGCACCCTCGCAGATCTTCGGGCCAGCCTGCCAGCAGAGCATCCCGACGACTCAGCGCCGCACGCCTCATGCGCCGGATGTGCCGCTGGAAATGTCCCGCCGCAATGAACTCCGCCATCACTGCCTGCGTGCCGATCTCCGAATGGCGCATGTCCACCGCGCGACGCTGACTGAACGGCTTGACCAGATTGCGCGGCAGCACCAAGTACCCCAGGCGCAAAGCCGGAAACGCCACCTTGCCGAACGTGCCGATGTAAAGCACCCGGCCATGCCGATCCAGCGCCGCCAGTGGTGCGAGGGGCGCGCCGCTGTAACGGTATTCGCCATCGTAATCGTCCTCGACGATCCAGCCCTGAGCGCGCTCTGCCCATGCCAGCAGCTCCAGCCGCCGCGCCAGACTCATGGTCACGCCTAAAGGGTATTGATGGGACGGCGTGACATAGGCCAGCTTGCAGTCACTTTTATCCGGATCCGGACTGCGCATGCCGTCGATATCCACCGGCATGCCAACTAGTTTCGCCCCCGCGACCGCAAACGCATGGCCTGCGGCGCGATAGCCGGGGTTTTCAATCGCTACCCCGTCACCTTCGTTCAAAAGCAACTGTGCACAAAGGGTAATCGCCTGCTGCGCACCACTGGTGATCACAATTTGTTCAGGAGCACACCGCAAGTCACGAGATGTTCTTAAATACATCGCGATCAGCTCACGCAGCCGCCATTCACCTGCCGGGTCCCCATAACCAAGCTGATGCAGACCCGGTTTTCGCCAGAAAGCCGCGTGCAGCTTGCCCCACACGTCAAATGGAAACAGATCGAAGGCCGGAATTCCTATTCGAAAAGCCCTCGGTACTCCGGTCATATGGCTCTTCAAATGATGTTGTTTCAGGCGTTTCAGCGATGCGCTGTGGATAGATTCACTGGATAAATCACCAGCGCTATTTAGCCAAATTGTGGATAAATCTGTGGGTAAGCCTGGTGATAACCCTGTGGACAATTTTGTGGATAGTTTTTTGGCGCTGGTGGGTTTTGGGGATAATTGGGCGACGTAAGTACCGTCACCAATTCGTCCTTCTGTGAAGCCCTCGGCGTGTAGCTGATCGTATGCGCGCATTACGCTGTTGCGAGAGATCGACAGTGAAAGAGCCAGATCTCGACTTGCAGGCAGTCGCGTGCCACTGCTCAGGCGTCCTTCGAGGATTCTCTGGCGCAATGCCTGATAGAGCTGTCGACTCAGTCCCTGGCGACGATCCAACTCGATCCCGGCGAAATCGAAGGTCAGGGATGGCGTGACGATTGGCATGAAATGGCCCTATGAAATTGACCGCGAATGGTTCTTACAACGGACCAATAGGCTGCCTAGGATTGAGCCAATCGCCAAGGAAAATCATATGTACACACCCAGCTATTTCAAAGATGAAGACCTCGCCAGCCTGCACCGGCAGATTGAAGGCTCGCGGCTGGCAACGCTGGTTAACTTCGACGGAACGGAAATGCAGGCTAGCCATGTGCCGCTGCTACTCGACCTCACGCAAGGAGCCAATGGCACGCTGTTCGGTCACCTGGCCAAGGCCAATCCGCAGTGGGAGACGCTGGCATCCGGCGAGGCGTTGATCATCTTCCAGGGCCCTGACGCCTATATCAGCCCGTCGTTCTATGCCGCCAAGGCCGAGCACGGCAAAGTGGTGCCGACCTGGAATTATCTGGCAGTGCACGCCTATGGTCGCGCTGAGGTGTTCACCGATCCCGCGCGACTGCTGCAGATCGTCAGCGAGCTGACCCAAAAGCACGAAGCTACCCGATCCGAGCCTTGGGCCGTGAGCGATGCTCCGGCCGACTACATCGAGAAGATGCTCAATGGCATCGTCGGATTCGCCATCCCCATAGAACGGCTGGAAGGCAAACGCAAACTCAATCAAAACCGCAGCGCCGAAGACGTTGCAGGCGTAAGCAAAGGGCTTGCCACCAGCCAGGATCAAACCGATCAGCAAATCGCTCGCTTGATGAGCCAAGGAGAAACCCGTGTCTGATGTACAAATCCGCCCCGTTACCGCTGACGATCACGACGCCTGGCTGCCGCTGTGGCAGGCCTACCTGACCTTCTACAAAACCGAGTTGGCGGATGCCGTAACGCAAAGTACCTGGAGGCGCTTTCTCGACCGCGATGAGCCGACCAACGCAGCGCTCGCCTGGCAGGATGGCAAGGCGGTCGGCATGGTCCACTTCATCTACCATCGCTCCAACTGGAGCATCGATTGGTCGTGCTACTTGCAAGACTTGCTCGTTACGCTCGAGCAGCGCGGCACAGGTGTCGGTCGTAAGCTGATCGAGTATGTCTACGCCACGGCCAAAAAGGACGGCGCGGACAAGGTCCACTGGCTGACCCACGAAACCAACGCCACCGCCATTACGCTATACGAACGCATTGCCGAACGCCCCGGCTTTATCCAATTCCGCAAACCGCTTTGAGCTCAGGAACCCTGAACATGTCGAATCTTGAACACTGGCAATCGGCAAAGCTGCCCGACAACCGCACGCTGAACGGACGCTTCATTCGCCTGGAAAAACTCGATGCGGTGCGTCATGCCGACGGCTTGTGGACAGCGCTGGAAGGCCCTGGCGCCGACCCGAAACTGTGGGACTACCTGGCTGTAGGCCCATTTCCCGAGCGCAGTGCTTTCGATGAGTATCTGGTGAGCCTACAAGCTTCGACCGACCCGTGGTTCTACACCGTGATCGATCAGCAGAGCGGCGCAATCGACGGCTTCCTCGGCCTGATGTCGATTGTCCCGAGCGCTGGCCGTATCGAAATCGGCCACGTGACTTTCGGCGCATCGATGCAGCGCACCCCGAAAAGCACCGAAGCGGTTTACTTGCTGGCCAAAGAATCATTCGCGCTGGGCAACCGTCGTCTGGAGTGGAAGTGCAACGCCGACAACGCCCGCTCGATGAGCGCTGCCGAGCGTTTTGGCTTCAGCTTCGAAGGCACTTTCCGCCAGCACATGGTGGTCAAGGGCAAGAACCGCAACACGGCATGGTTCTCGATTCTGGACAGCGAATGGCCCGCGTTGGACCAGGCATTCCAGGCGTGGTTGTCTGTGGATAACTTTAAGGACGGGCAGCAAATCACGACACTGAAGCACTTGCGCAAGTCTTGAATTGTAACAACGGCTGTGGGGTGAGCTTGCTCACTGTCACGGGGTCATGCTCACAGCCGTATATCCGCGCGCCGAATTCAGAACAAAAAAAGGGAGCCACGAGTGCTCCCCCAGAGGTAACCATTCAGCCGTGCGCGTCTGTGCGCGGAGGCTGGTTATTTTTTGAGCGTTAAATCAACCTTCGATCTCGACCAGAATTTCACCCGGATTCACTCGGTCGCCCTTGGCGACGTGGATCGACACGATCTTGCCGGCAACAGCGGCCTGGACCTCGGTTTCCATCTTCATCGCTTCAGTGATCAGCACAGCCTGACCGGCTTTGACGGTATCGCCTTCCTTGACCAATACATCCACGATATTGCCCGGCATGGTGGTGCTGACATGGCCCGGTTTGCTGGCCTGCGCACGCTTGCCGATACCGCCGCCTACGAATTCATTGAGCGGCTCGAACACCACTTCTTCCGGCATGCCGTCGATTGAGAGATAGAAGTGGCGCTTGCCTTCGGCCTTGACGCCAACGCCCGTGATGTCGACGCGGTAGCTCTCGCCGTGAACATCGATGACGAACTCGGTCGGTACGCCCTCGCCACCCACCTTCGCCATGGCGCCCGGCTCGGGGATTGGCAACAGAGGCTCTGGGGCCAGCGTCCCTGCCGCGCGCTCTTCGAGGAACTTGCGGCCAATGTCCGGAAACATCGCGTAAGTCAGCACGTCTTCTTCGGACCTGGCCAGGGCACCAATCTCGGTGCGCAGTTTGGTCATCTCTGGCTTCAGCAGGTCCGCAGGACGCCCTTCAATCACCTCTTCGTTACCAATTGCCTGACGACGCAGCTTCTCGTCGACCTGGCCCGGCGCCCTGCCGTAACCGCCGGTGAGGTACAGCTTCACCTCATTGGTGATGGTCTTGTAGCGTTCGCCCGCCAGCACGTTGAAGAACGCCTGAGTGCCGACGATCTGCGAGGTTGGCGTCACCAGCGGTGGGTAGCCCAGGTCCTTGCGCACGCGCGGTATCTCGGCCAGCACTTCGGCCATGCGGTTCAGCGCGCCCTGCTCTTTGAGCTGGTTGGCGAGGTTGGAGATCATGCCGCCCGGCACCTGGTTGACTTGTACGCGGGTGTCGACTGCGGTGAATTCGCTCTCGAACTGGTGATATTTCTTACGTACTGCGTAGAAATACAGGCCGATTTCCTGCAGCAGTTCCAGATCCAGACCAGTATCGAATTCGCTGCCTTTCAATGCCGCAACCATCGACTCGGTGCCCGGATGGCTGGTGCCCCACGCAAAGCTGGAGATGGCGGTATCGATGTGATCGGCGCCGTTTTCCACAGCCTTCAGTTGGCACATTGCGGCCAGACCCGCCGTGTCATGGGAATGGATGAACACCGGCAGCGACTGTTCCGCTTTGAGCGCTTTGACCAGTTCGCCAGTGGCGTAAGGGGTCAGCAGCCCGGCCATGTCCTTGATCGCAACCGAATCGCAACCCATCGATTCCATTTGCTTGGCCTGGGCGACAAAGGCTTCGATGGTGTGCACCGGACTGGTGGTGTAAGCGATGGTGCCCTGGGCGTGTTTGCCTGCCGCTTTTACCGCTTCGATAGCCACGCGCAGGTTGCGCACGTCGTTCATGGCGTCGAAGATGCGGAACACGTCGATGCCGTTGTCGGCCGCCTTGGCGACGAACGCGTTGACCACGTCATCGCTGTAATGGCGATAGCCCAGCAGGTTCTGGCCGCGTAGCAACATTTGCAGCCGAGTGTTGGGCAGCGCCGCGCGCAGTTGGCGCAGACGCTCCCAGGGGTCTTCCTTCAGAAACCGTACGCAGGCATCGAACGTCGCGCCGCCCCAGACTTCCAACGACCAATAGCCGACTTTGTCGAGCTTCTCGCAGATCGGCAGCATGTCCTCGGTGCGCATGCGCGTCGCCAGCAACGATTGATGAGCGTCACGCAGGATGGTATCGGTAACAAAGATCTTCTTGGACATTCTTATCTCCTCATAGCTGCAAGCTCCAAGCTACAAGCCCCAAGAAAAAGCCGATCCGCTTCTACTTGTCGCTTGCCGCTTACAGCTTGCAGCTGCTTATTCAAAGGCCTGCGTGGGCGGCAATGGCGGCGGCGATGGCCAGGGCCAACTCTTCGGGTTTGCGCTTGATCGAGTAGTTGGTCAGTTCAGGGTGGCTTTCAACAAAGCTGGTGTTGAACTGGCCGCTGCGGAATTCCGGGTTGCGCAGGATTTCCTGGTAATACGCGGCGGTGGTCTTCACCCCTTGCAGGCGCATGTCGTCCAGCGCGCGCAGGCCACGGTCCATCGCCTCTTCCCAGGTCAGCGCCCAGA
>NZ_NKHL01000102.1:0-11226 GCF_002934685.1 Pseudomonas bohemica | reverse complement strand
CGGGCCGTTCTTCGTGCGGGGAATTAGCCCATAACCTTTCTCGCGAGGCAGATGGACGAGCATGGTAAATCGAGTTGAGCAATCTCATTGGAGTTGGACAGCGGCACGCTACTCGTTACTGATCTGCGTGCTCTTTTTCCAGATTCTGCCGGCGACGTTCATGGGCCGGGTCAAATGCTGCGTTGCGGTCAGCCTGGGCGAACGCTCATAAGGTCGATACGACATCCTGGTTCAGCGTTCTGGACCGTCAGCCGCATGTCATGCAGCCGGGCGACAGCGGAGACCATGCTCAGACCCAGGCCGTTTCCGGCGGTGTGCCGACTCGACTCCGAACGGTACAGGCGCCGGAACACTGCTTCTCGTTCGGTTGGCGCGATGCCGGGGCCGTTGTCGCTCACGCGTAGCCCCGGACCTTCCGCGCCCGCGATAACCGAAACCTGAATACGCCCGTTGTCCGGGGAAAACTTCACCGCGTTGTCCAGCAGGTTGCAGGCGGCATCGAACAACAGTTGGGCGTCGCCGGAGCGCAGGGCGGGCGAGGGGGAACGGGTGAAGCTCAGGGCGATGCCGCGCTCTTCGGCCAGCGGCTCGAAAAACTCTGCGGCGTCGGCAGCGATCAGGTTCAGGTCCACCGTCGAAAAATTACTGCGCCGGGCGCTGCCCTCGATTTCCGAAATACGCAGCAGCGCCCGGAACGTCAGCATCAAGCCCCGCGCTTCGGTGATCGCCGAATCAATGCTCTGGGCATATTCGTCTTCGCGCAATCCTCTGCGCTGCGCGCGCTCAAGCCCGGCGATCAGTCGGGTGAGCGGGGTGCGCAAGTCGTGTGCAATGTCGTCGCACACGCCTTTCACTTCGCGCATCAGACGCTCCAGCTCATCGAGCATGCCGTTTACCACGTGGGCGATCCGGTCGATGTCGTCGTGGTTGCCACGGGTCGGCAGTCGCCCGCTGAGATCCCCTTCGATGATGCCCTTGATCGACGAACTCAGCGTGTCCAGCCGTCGTCGTGCCGAATGTCCCAGCAGCACCGCGCCGACAAGCCCGACAATCAGCAGCAGACAGCCACCGGATACCAGCGCGTTGACCAGCAGTTCATTGAATTCGTGGATGTCGTGCATGTCCTGGGCGACCAGCAGAATGCGCTGGTCGTCCAGGCGGTGAACCATGAAGCGAATGGGCCGGTTGCGCCCACGGGGATTGCTCCAGCGGAACTCCGTGGGTTTATCAAATGCTTTATAAGGCGGCAGGGTATGGATGGCCCCGGCGATGTAATTGCCGTTTTCGTCGTACAGCGTGTGCGGCAGGCGCGCTTCGACATCCTGGAGTTTGTGCTTGCGTATCTCCTGTTCCATCAGCACAGGTGACTGACGGCTGCGGTTGTCGATTTGCCGGTGCAGGCCGGTGTCGGCTTCGGCCGTGAGGTACACCGCGGTTTGCCAGTAGATGTAACCGAACAGCGCCAGAAACGAGAAGCCGAACAGCGCCAGGAACATCAGGCCGGTGCGGAAGCTGATGGTGCGAGGGATTTCACTTAGGTGAACGGAGAACATAGCCAGCCCCACGAATGGTATGAATCATTTGCTCTTCGCCTTCGCTGTCGATCTTGCGCCGCAACCGGCCGATATGAACCTCGATGACGTTGGTACGCTCGTCGTAGCTGTAACTCCACACCGCTTCGAATAACATCGTCCGGGTCACGACCTGATCGGCGTTGCGCATCAGGTGCTCCAGCAGCGCGTATTCGCGGGGCAGCAGGTCGATCGCCCGCTCGCCGCGACGCACGGTACGGTTCAACAGGTCGATTTCCAGTTTGCCAACTTTCAGGCGGCTTTCCCGCTCACCGCCGACGGGCACGCTACGACGTCGGATCAGTGCATCCAGGCGCGCAGTAAGCTCGATGAATTCGAAAGGCTTGGTCAGGTAATCGTCACCGCCGGCGCGCAGGCCACGGACGCGCTCGTCCAGCGCGCTCAGGGCGCTGAGAATCAAAACGGGCGTGGCAATGCCGGCCGCGCGCAGGGCGGTCAGTACGCCCAGGCCATCGAGTGTTCCGGGCAGCATGCGGTCGAGGACGATCAGGTCGAAGCCGTCGCTGAACGCCTGCAGCAATCCTTCGCGTCCGTTGTGTACACAGGTCACGGCAAAGCCGTGATCCTGCAACGCGGCTTCGATTTCGCTGGCAGTGGTGACGTCGTCCTCGATCACGAGTACATGAGTCATGGGCGCGGGGCGTTCCTTGGTATTTTTGTAGGGCGGAGAACCGATGTGCACTCCGCAGCAGAAGCGTAGTGTGCCAACGTGCAGCGAACGCGAAGGTCGCGTCAACATGAAAAAAAGTTTAGCTACGCAGGCGGGAGGCAGTTTTGCGAATACTGGTCATTGAAGACGATCAACCCACGGCGGCGTACCTGTTGCGTGGGCTGGGCGAAAGCGGGCATATCGTCGATGCGGCGCAGGACGGCGTGCAAGGTCTGGCGATGGCGCTGGAAGGAATTTACGACGCGTTGATCGTTGATCGCCGCCTGCCGGGGCTCGACGGCATCACGCTGGTGATGCGATTGCGTGCCCAGGGTCTGCGCACCCCCGTTCTCATGCTCAGTGCGCTGGCCTCGACGCAACATCGGGTCGAAGGACTTCGGGCGGGTTGTGACGATTACCTGGCCAAGCCCTACGCGTTCGTGGAAGTGCTGGCCAGGCTCGATGCGTTGCTGCGCTCGGCAGATGCCCGTCCCGGTGACGCCCAGACATTGCAGGCCGGGCCTTTACGTCTGAACCGTGGCGCACGCACCGTGGACCGGCAGGGCAAGACCATCGTCCTGCAGCAGCGCGAGTCCTTGATTCTTGAAAAACTGATGCGCCATTGCGGGCAGATCGTGACCCGCGACATGCTGCTGGAAAGCGCCTGGGATTACGCCTTCGACCCCAACGACAACGTCATCGACAAGCATATCTACCGCCTGCGGCAGAAGCTCGACGACGGCTTTGCCCGCTCGGTGATTCGCACCGTGCCGGGGGCGGGTTATCTGCTGGAGAGCGACGAAGCCTTCGACGCCAGCCAGGCTCAAGCGCGCACGCCTGACGCTTTCTAAACAATTGTTTAGGTACAGAGGAACGCTCTGACAGACACCGGGATTTATCTTCGAACCCTTAATGGAGCATTCCATCTGGTTTCGGAGATCGTCAGCACATGCCTGCGGCAAAAACAGCCTGGCCCTTTTCACCGCCCGCACTCACCCGATACACCGCACGTTCGCTGGCACTCGCGGTGTGGCTGGCCCTCGGCGGCTGTTCGTTGGTCCCGGCGTTTCATGAACCTGAAATGGCGGTGGCGCCCACCTGGGACGCCGAGCAAAAAACGGCGAGCAATCCTGCGACCGGTGGCCCATGGTGGGAAGAGTTTCACAGTGCGGAACTCAATGACCTGGTCGCCCGGGGATTCAATCGCAATTTCACTCTCAAGGCGGCCATCAGCCGGATCGAAGAGGCGCGTGCCGTCGCACATGTGACCGGCGCCACCCAATACCCACTGGTTTCGCTGGGCGGCGATTTTCAGCGTAAAAACAGCTCCTCGACGACCAGGACCGCCGATGTATTCGGTGACGCCAGCTACGAGCTTGATTTCTGGGGCAAGAATCGTGCGGCAGCCGATTCCTCCACCGCCCTGGCCAACGCCAGCGTGTTTGATGCGCAGACGTTGCGCATGACATTGGGCGCCAACATCGCGACCACCTATTTTCAGGTGTTGTCGCTGGAAGATCGCCTGCGTCTGGCGCAATCCATCGCCGATGATGCGAAACAAGTCCTCGATCTGGTCGAGTACCAGGCCAGTCAGGGAGCAGTTTCCAATCTGGAGGTCGAGCAGCAGCGCAATGCCTGGCAGACCTTTGTGGCCGCCATGCCGCCACTGCGCCAACAGCGCGATGCGGCGCTGTATCAGCTGGCGATACTGGTGGGCGTTGCTCCTCAGGGCTTCAAGCTTCAGGCATCGGGTCTGCAGAGCCTTATCGTCCCCGAACCCGCCAGTGGTCTGCCCATCGGCCTTTTGCGCCAACGGCCTGATATCCAGGCAGCCGAAGCGCGTCTGCAATCGGCCAACTTCGACGTGGGCGTCGCGCGTGCAGCGTACTTTCCGAGCCTGACCCTGGACCTGCAAAAAGGCATCGACACGCTGACCGGCAGTGGCATCTGGAGCCTGGTGGGCACCCTGGCACAACCGGTATTCGCCGGTGGTCAGCTCGACGGGCAGTTGCATCACGATCAGGCCCACGTCCGTGAACTGGCTGACAGTTATCGCGAGTCGGTGATCGAAGCATTGCAGGACGTCGAAACCCAGCTCAGCGCCAGCCGTGAGCTGGATCAGGAATTCACGCTGAACCAGGCCGCAGTGACCTCCGCCCGCGAGTCGGCAAGGCTGGCGCAGGTGCGCTATCGACTGGGCACCACTGACTTTCAGACCCTGCTGATCGTCGAGCGCACGCAATACCAGGCCGAGGACACGCTGCTGCAGATCCGCTTGCAGCACCTGCAGGCCGGGGTCGGTCTGTTCCGGGCTCTGGGCGGGGATTTCGCCGCCATCAACCTTGCCAACGCCGCCGCTGGCACCGACGCAAACCTTGCCGCTTCTTCCTCATCTTTTCAGGCGTCCCGTCCATGACCCCGGCCCATCCCGTTTCGCCCTCGCGCCGCGCGCGCATCCTTGTGCTTCTCATCGTTCTGATTGCATTTGCGCTGCTGCTTCGTTACTTCTGGCCGGGGCGGTTACAGGCCGCGCCGGTTGTTGCGGCTGATGCAAGCGTGCCGGTCCTGATGCAACAGGCTCAGCGCAAGGATCTGCCAATCTGGCTCGATGCGATTGGCAACGTGCAGGCGCTGAACACCGTCAACGTGCGGGTGCGGGTCGACGGCGAACTGCAAAAAGTGCTGTTCACCGAGGGCCAGATGGTCACGGTAGGTACGCAACTGGCCCAGATCGACCCTCGTGTCTATCAAGCTCAGGTAGCCCAGGCTCAGGCGCTGGTGGCCAAGGACCAGGCGCAACTGGCGAACCTGAAGGTCAATCTGCAACGCGCCACCAACCTGGCCAATGCCAAGGCCGGGCCGACCCAGGATGTCGACACCTACCGCGCGGATCTCGCTGCACAACAGGCCACGGTTCAGGCCGATCAGGCGGCGCTGGACAACGCCCGGCTACAACTGGGCTTCACTCAGGTGATGGCGCCCTTGACCGGGCGTACCGGGCAGCGCCTGCTGGATGTCGGCTCGATTGCCCACGGTTCGGAGGCCACCGGCCTGGTGACGATCACCCAGATGAATCCGATCTCCGTTGCGTTCGCCGTGTCACAGGACGATCTGGCGGAGATTCTCGAGGAAAACGCCCGCCAGCCGCTGCAAGTGGTGGCGATGACCCGGGATGGCAAGAAACAGATCGCCAGCGGCACCCTCAGTTTCATCGACAGCCAGGTCTCGGCCGCCAGCGGGCAGATTCAGCTCAAGGCCCAATTCAATAACGACGACAGCCAGCTTTGGCCCGGCGAGCTGGTGAGCGCGCGGGTGCTGCTCAACACTCAGCACGATGCCACGGTGGTGCCGGTGACGGCAGTGCAGCAGGGTCCGAAGGGCGCGTTCGTCTATGTGGTCAACGCGGACCAGCGGGTCGAACCCCGGCAGGTCAGTGCCTCGGCGGTGGTGGCCGGGCAGCAGTGGATTCGTGATGGACTGAACGCCGGTGAAACAGTGGTCGTGCAGGGCCAGTCACGCATTGCGCCGGGGATCAAGGTCTCACCGGTCAAGGCCGACAACGCGCAACCTGTACCTGTCGCCATGGAGGTCGCCCGATGAACGCACTCGCGGGATTGATCGAACGCCGGGTCGGCCTTTGCCTGTTGGCGCTGGGCATCATGCTGCTGGGTACATTCGCCTACTTTCAGCTGCCGGTAGCAGCGTTGCCCACCGTGGACTTTCCCACCATCCAGGTCTCGGCCAAACTCTCCGGTGCCAGCGCCGAAACCATGGCGACGTCCGTTGCCACGCCACTGGAGCGTGCGTTCGCCGCAGTGCCGCAAGTGACATCGATGACCTCCACCAGCTCCGCCGGCAAGAGCCAGATTGTCTTGCAGTTCGATCTGTCGCGGGACATCGACGGCGCTGCACAGGACGTGCAGACGGCGATCAATACCGCCAGTTCCAACCTGCCGAAAACCATGACCAGCGTGCCGACGTTCAACAAGGTCAACCCGGCAGAGGGGACGGTATTGTCCCTGGCGGTGACCTCGCCGGTGCGCACGCTGCATGAACTGGACCTGTCTGCCGACAACTACCTGGCCCAGCGCCTGTCGCAGATGCCCGGCGTCGGGCTGGTGGATTTTCATGGCGAGCAAAAACCGGCGGTGCGCATCCAGATCGATCCCGACGCGTTGGCCGCCCGGGGCCTGACACTCGAAGACGTGCGCAGCGTGATCGGCATCAGCACCCTGGACCAACCCAAGGGCAGTCTCGACGGCCCGGATCGCTCGATCACCCTTGGCGCCACCGATCAGCTGCTTGACCCCAAGGGCTATCGTGATCAAGTCATCGCTTACAAAAACGGCGTACCGATCAAGCTGGGAGACCTGGGGCATGTCATCGATGGCGCCGAGGACACCCAGCAGTCCGCAGCGTTGGGCAAAGAGCCGACGATCATCGTCGACATCCACAAACAACCGGGTTTCAACGTGCTGTCGACCACGCGCAATATCGTCGACAAACTGCCGTCGCTCACCGCATCGCTGCCCAGGGATGTTCAGGTGCATGTGATTGGTGACCGCACGCAGACCATCGAAGCTTCGGTCAACGATGTGCAGTTCACCTTGCTGCTGTCGATTGCCCTGGTGGTCGTGGTCATCTTCGTTTTCCTGCGCAAGGCCACGGCAACGCTGATTCCGGCGATGACCATTCCGCTGTCGCTGGTGGCCACGTTTGCGGTCATGTATCTGCTTGGCTACAGCCTGGACAACCTGTCGATCATGGGGCTGGCGATCGCGGTCGGATTTGTCGTCGATGATGCGATCGTGGTGATGGAAAACATCGTCCGCCATCTGGAGATGGGCAAGTTACGTCTGCAGGCGGCTATCGACGGCCTGCGTGAGGTGGGTTTCACGATCATTTCGATGACGATCTCGCTGATCGCGGTGTTCCTGCCGATCCTGTTGATGGGCGGCATCGTCGGACGCCTGATGCGCGAGTTCGCGGTGACCGTCAGCGTGGCGATTTTGATGTCCTGCGTGGTCTCGCTGACCATGACGCCGATGCTCTGCGCCTGGCTGCTCAAGCATGACCATGAGGCCACGCCGAACCGCTTTGCGCAGATCTGCGAGAACGCGTTCGACGGCATTCACAACGGCTATCGCCGCAGCCTGGATTGGGTCCTGGCGCATCAGCGCGTAACCCTGGCCGTCGCGCTGGCGACGTTCATGGCCACCGCTGCGTTGGATCTGTACATCCCCAAGGGCTTTTTCCCGCAGCAGGACACCGGGATCATTCAGGGCATCGCCGAAGCCGCGCCGGACATCTCGCCCAAAGCCATGAGCGCTCAAGTCGCAAGACTGGTGGAAGTGGTCGGCCAGGACCCGGACATCGAGCGGGTGTATTCCTGGGTGGGGCCGAGTCCGACGATCAGCCAGGGCAGGGTGATCATCAACCTCAAGCCGTTCAGCGAGCGAACGGCGTCGGCGCAGCAGGTGATCGCCCGACTGCAGCCAAAGCTCAATCAGGTCTCGGGCATCCGCTTGTTCCTGCAGGCCAATCAGGATATTCAGGTCGGCGGCCGGGCCAGCAAGACGCAGTACCAGTACACCCTGCAAGACCCCAACAGCGTCGAGCTCGATCACTGGAGCGGCGTGCTATTGGGCAAACTCAAGACCTTGCCGCAATTGCAGCACGTTACCTCCGATCAGCAACAGGCAATCAGTCAGGCAACGCTGGTCATGGACCGGCCGACGGCGGCGCGCATGGGGGTGTCGATTCAGGCGATAGACGATGTGCTGTACGACGCGTTCGGCCAGCGTCAGGTGGCGACGATGTTCACCCAACTGGACCAGAACCACGTCATTCTCGAGGTCGATCCGGCCTGGCAATTGTCGGTCCAGACCCTGAGCCATCTTTACGTGCGCTCGACCTCCGGGGCGCTGGTGCCGCTGAACCTGCTGACGGAAATCAAGAACGAGCAGATGCCCATCGTGATCAATCACCAGGGGGTCTTTCCTTCCATCACCTTGTCCTTCGATCTGGCGCCGGGGCACGCGTTGAGCGAGGCGGTGAACGCTATCGAGCAGACGTCGCTGGCCATCGGCTTGCCGGACAGCGTGCAGGGCAGTTTCCAGGGCACGGCGCAGGCGTTTCAGGATTCGCTTAAATCGCAACCCTGGCTGATTCTGGCGGCGATCCTTACGGTCTACATCGTGCTGGGGGTGCTGTACGAAAGTGCGATTCATCCGCTGACCATCATTTCGACGTTGCCGTCGGCGGGTTTCGGCGCCCTGCTGGCGCTGATCCTGTGCGGTCAGGACCTGTCGGTGCTGGGGATGATCGGGATCATCCTGCTGATCGGCATCGTCAAGAAGAACGCGATCATGATTGTCGACTTCACCCTGGAAGCCGAGCAGCGTGGATTGTCTCCGGTGGATGCGGTACGTGAAGGTTGCCTGTTGCGGCTGCGGCCGATTCTCATGACTTCGTTGGCGGCGCTGCTGGGCGCAGTGCCTCTGGCATTCGGCCATGGTGCCGGGTCGGAATTGCGCCAGCCGCTGGGTATCGCGATTGTGGGCGGGCTGGCGGTGTCGCAGATCCTGACTTTGTACACCACACCCGTGGTCTATCTCTGGTTCAACCGCCTGCGCAAGGCGCCCGTGCCAACGACGAAAATGGTCAGTGCCTGAAGCCCGGAAAGGCTTGGGAGGGCTGTGAACATCAGGCCCGTCTCGAACAACCCGGCGTGGCCGTATTTGCCCTGATGAGCAGTGCTCAGACACAAACAATTAAAAAGAGGTATTGATGCGGATTCTGGTTATCGAAGACCACAAAGACATTCTCGACAACATCACGGATTACTGCACGCTCAGAGGCTATGAAGTCGTCGGCGCGCTGGATGGATTGACGGGTTTGCACCTGGCCGTCACCGGCAAGTTCGACGCGATCATTCTCGACGTGATGTTGCCTGGCATGAATGGGAACCTTCTGTGCAAGAGCCTGCGCGAGAACTCAAAGGACCAGATTCCGATACTGATGCTCACTGCCGGTGATGAATTAAGCGACCGGCTGTCAGGATTCGAGGCGGGTGCCGATGATTACATCGTCAAGCCTTTTGCGCTCTCTGAATTATTCGCCCGCACCGAAGCTGTCGTCAGACGCGCTCGCGGCGCGAAAAACCGTGTTCTACAAGTCCATGATCTGACGTGTGACCTGGACTCCCTGGAAGTGAGTCGGGGCGGCAAGATACTCAAGCTCAATCGAACAAACAGGTTGTTTCTGGAATTGCTGATGCGCAAGAGCCCATCGATAGTCAAGCGCCGGGAGCTTGAAGAGGCCGTCTGGGGAAGGACTCCGCCGGATTCAGACAGCTTGCGAAGCAATATTTATCTGTTGCGCCAGGTGCTTGATAAACCCTTCGACGTGCCGCTGCTGCACACTCATCACGGCGTCGGCTACAGGCTGCATGGCCCCAGATAGCCAGGCGGCATCATCCGCTGCAGTCAGACAGTAAGAATGTGATCGCCAGTGTTTCCGGATGACCTGCCGTGCACAGCGACGGATCAATAAGGGATGATCTGGTGTCGTGAGGTGCCCTGGTTGGCCTGACCCACACTCCGATTGACCTCGTGTCTTTCCCTGGACCTGTCGGCCACCCGGGAGCGCTGCACGTCGAGGTTTCCGCCTCGCCGATACCTGTGACCCTAGAAGGGCCTGACGTTACGTCACTTTACTGTCTTGTCCATGTAATCGGTTCGGGTGGATTGGTTTGTGATTCCAAAGTTGGAGCACCCAGCCATGAGTGATATTGAGACCGAAGACGTTCGCAAGTGTGTTGTAGGCGGCGTGGATACCCACAAAGACCTACATGTAGCAGTTGTAGACGACCTTGATCGTGTTCTAGCCAGCGCGTGCTTTGCGACGACACGGCATGGCTACAAACAAATGCTGACGTGGATGCGCTCATTCGGCGAGCTCACACGTGTGGGCATTGAATGCACTGGAACATATGGGGCAGGGCTGCTGCGTTACCTGGAGCACGCCAAGATATCTGTTCTTGAAGTGGCAGCCCCCGATAGAAGCGATAGGCGCAAACGCGGCAAGGACGACACGCTGGATGCCTGTAACGCAGCCCATGCGGCCTTCGCAGGTATTCGAACAGTCACGCCCAAGAAGCGAGACGGGATGGTCGAGTCGCTGCGCGTCCTCAAGGTTTGCCGCAAAACAGCGATCCAGGCTCGCCGCGTCACATTGCAACTTATCCAGAACACCATCGTCAGCGCACCAGATGAGCTTCGTGAGCAATTACGCAGGCTGACGCGAATGCAGTTGATTCGGATGCTGGCCGCGTGGCGTCCAGATCTGTCTGATTACCGTCAGTTGGCTTCTGCTTACCGCATAGCTCTAAAAACACTGGGCAGGCGTTATCTGGAGCTGCACGATGAGATAGCAGATCTGGATGTGATGATCGCAGGCTTGGTTGACGAGCTTGCACCAGAACTGGTTTCACGCAATGCGATCGGCTACGAGACAGCCGCCCAGCTTCTACTGACAGCTGGAGACAACAGCGATCGCTTTCGCTCGGAATCTAGCTTCGCCGCCCTTTGTGGCGTCATCCCCGTCCAGGCATCTTCAGGAAAGGTCAGCCGCCATCGCCTAAATCGAGGTGGTGATCGTGCTGCCAATAGCGCATTGCACATCATCGCAATTGGACGCCTGAGGACAGACGTTCGAACCCAGACTTATGTTGCCAAGCGTATCGCTGAGGGCCATTCAAAGCTTGAGGCGATTCGCTGCCTTAAGCGTTATATCGCGCGCGAGGTTTACGGCATCATCCAAAGTCGAAATCTGACCATCAATCAAAGCACGATCTCCACTTGACGCTTAGAAGGGCGTCCGTGGCGCGCACTACCGCTGGCCCGGCTGGCTATCGCGCATCGCTGATGCGAAGCTGATTCGTTCGATGTCGCGCAAGGGCTGCTCACCAGATAACGCGGCTTG
>NZ_NKHL01000065.1 GCF_002934685.1 Pseudomonas bohemica | reverse complement strand
TGATCGATTTTGAACGCTGCCGTTTTTTGAAACCGCTATGGCTCAGCAGCTGAGAAATAGCTGCCTACTTCAGACCATCCTTAGAGAAAATGTTATGCAGGAGAAAGGGAATTAATCAGTTTTATCGGCGTTGCCGCTCATGGCCATAAACCGCTAACCGGCTGTGTTCACTTCACCCTCATAGGCGCAAAAATCGCCCGAATCCCCCGACACTTTGGATAATCCGCACAACCCCAGAAATTGCCCCCTGCGTTGGCACCAGTGCGCGCCACACGCATCACCATCGTCTTACGGCAATGCGGACAGGCAGGGGGTTTTGGCGCAATCGGCACCTCAGGCGTTTCCGGTTTAGCGACAGACTCCGATACAACCGGTACTGCAAATTCCGGCTCAATCACCATTGGCTCGACTCGTTCGGCGACCACCTCAACGGTCGGGCGTGGCCCAGGTTTCTTCGTCTCGGCAATCCACTGCTTCAGGACATTCCCATCCACCAATTGCAGATTTCGGCCCGAGGCGAAGTCCCGCGCCTGTTTGGTAAACGTCCCACTGGTGACCACGAAACCACCGACAGCGCCTTCAGCCGCCATCGCCCCGTACAACTCACGCACGACCGGCACTCCCACCTGGACCGAGCGCCATTGCTTGCACTGCACCAGATACGTCTCGCCATCCTTGCGTGCGACCAGATCGATGCCGCCGTCCGGCCCGTTCGAGCCCGTGTCCTGCACCTTGTATCCCCGTCGCCGCAATGCCTCGCCCACCAGCAATTCGAACTCGTGCCAGCTGATGCTCAGCAGCGTATTCCCGCCGGACGTGGCGGCGGATGTCAGGAGACTGCGTGATCTGAATCGACGGAAAAGCGCAGCGATGGTGCCGCAGCCGAAAATGAACGGCAGTAGATACTGGCCGAACCCTGCGGCCGTCCGCGCCATGCTTGCCAATACCGCAGATTGAAACCGGTGGGGATCTCCAGAGAACGTTGCGGGCTGATTTGCTAGCGAATGCAGGGCAAAGCCCGAAACCAGCGCAATCGCCAGACTGAGCCACCAAGGCAGCTTGCTGGCAATAAAAAAGAGGTCGTCAAACAGGGAAGATTTCTTGGCCATATCCGTGGTTTCCACAAATCCATGAAAGAAAAAGTATTCGGCAAACCCTCAGCCGCAGGCGTGAGCTTGCTTGCAACACGCTCCACCTGACACGGGAAAAAGCCGTCTGCTATCAACTCGCCCTGTAGCAGTCCGGCTCGCCAGCGGCAGCCATTATAAGATTCCTACAAAACTCAATCAGAAAAAAAGAACGGTCTGTAAGAACCTTCACCCCCAACCGAAAGAACGCCATCACATTCTACAGAGAAAATGCGTTATGATGGCTTAATGATGTCATGTAAAAAGCTGCCTGGAATACTCATCCCGCATCGCTAAGGAATGGCCATGACAAAAACAGTAACCGCCTTCGTCGCAGCATTTGCGCTGCTCAGCGCTTTCAGCGTTTGCGCCAGGGAAACCGGCCCAACCGACCCCGCAATCGCCCAAATCCTCATCGAAAACTCCATCGCCAATTATTCCGGCAACTGCCCATGCCCCTACAACGCCGCACGCAACGGTAGCCGCTGCGGCAAACGCAGCGCCTACAACCGCGCAGGCGGCTACTCGCTGTTGTGCTTCAAGGAAGATGTGTCTAAGGAAATGGTGCAGGAATATCGCGAGCGGACTAAAGGCTAACGATCAGAAGATGCGGAGGCGGGTGCCAGCTGGCTCCCTTTCCTGGTGCACGCCGACCGCGGAGCACAGGTTTCTGAAAGCGTCGATGTCCATGGAATAGGCTTGAGCAATCCGGCGTCGATCTCCCGTCGTGCTGAGATTTCCGGGCCTATCGTCACGCAGCCGCCCTCCGTGGCATGAATTTTCACCTCCCCCTGATCCAGCGATCGAAATGCTGCAATGCCTTTGCGTATGCGCGCCAGATCGCGAAACAGCGTGCGGGTGCAACGCTCCAACATTACGCCTGCTGCGCTCGGCACCACACCCGTATTGGTGCGTTCCAGACTGGCGACCGGCTGCAACTAACCGATAAGCCCACGCCGGAAGTAGTGACTGCGTTGACGCACGACGGTTTCTCAAGACTCCCCCTGATGTTGGCGATGACGTGAACGCATCCTTCCCATGCGTGTAAGCATGTTCACGCTGTCAGCGTAAACATCGTCGCCAGTGCCATGGTCTGCGCAAAGACGCTTTTTTCGCGCCACGGCGAGCATTTTTTGATGTTGGAGGCTGTGCGACAACGCCTTACTTTAGCGCCACACAAGGTCAGTCCAGGACTGTCGTTCGCATGGTATTGCGCAGATAGGAAGCCACTTTGAAAAAGCCACAGCCCGCATTATTAGTCACGTGGCCAGAGGAGGGCGTTCGGCGAATTCCCTTCGAGGTCTACTCGGATCCAGAGGTCTTCAAGTACGAACAAGAGGCCATCTTTCGTGGGCCGATCTGGCATTTCCTGGGTCTGGAGGTTCAGATTCCTGACCCGGGTTGCTATGTGCTTGCGCAAGTCGGGGAAACCCCCGTCATCGTTGTACGGGGCGATGATGGAGAGGTCGGCGCGATGGTCAATCGCTGCTCTCATAAAGGTACGCCGTTGGCCTTTGTGCCATCGGGCAAGGTTTCGCGGTTCATGTGCATTTACCACAACTGGTGCTTTGACCTGAAGGGCAAGATGACTGCCGCGGCCTTCGAGCGCGGCGTGCGTGGCAAAGGCGGCATGGCGTCGACCTTCAACAAGCAAGAAAACGGTTTGCAGCGTCTGCGCGTGCACACCCTGCACGGTCTGATTTTCGGCACCTTCAGTGATGAAACACCTTCGTTCGCGGACTACGTCGGCGCCGATCTGATCGCTAATATCGCCCGGGTCTGCGGTCGCAAGCTACGTCTGCTGGGTCAGTACAGCCAGGCAATTCCGTCGAACTGGAAGCTCTACATCGAAAACGTCAAGGATCCTTACCACGCTTCGATCCTGCACGCCTTTAACGGCGTGATGAAGCAGGATCGGCTGACGATGGAGGGCGGCATTGTCATGGGAAGCAAAGGCTGGTCGCACATCAGTTTCTCGAAGATGGACTTCGAGACCGGCGGCGAAGTGTATGAAGAGGCAGAAATGCGTTCCGCCGAACTGAACATTTATGGTTTTGGTCTTCGGGATAAATCCATGACGGCGGTCTGGGATGACTTTGGCGACAGTGTGTCGATGACGATCCAGACGATCTTCCCCAATTTTGTCTTGCAACAACTGCGTAACTGCCTGGCCGTGCGCACCATCGTGCCCATTGGCACGCACGAATCTGAACTGCGCTGGATCGCTTTTGGTTTTGAGGACGACGATGAGGCCAAGACCAATGGCCGTCTGAAACAGGCCAACATGATGGGCCCGGCCGGTCTGATTGCCATGGAAGACGGCATGATCGGCGGTCTGGTCCAA
Source organism: Pseudomonas bohemica (assembly GCF_002934685.1). Lineage (GTDB taxonomy): Bacteria > Pseudomonadota > Gammaproteobacteria > Pseudomonadales > Pseudomonadaceae > Aquipseudomonas > Aquipseudomonas bohemica. Next base: position 23,223 of record NZ_NKHL01000065.1, on the reverse strand, counting down.
CGTGGTATCGCTGGCAGCCTGGACAAGGCAGCCGTGGTGGAAATGGGGGGGCACGGGATCGAGCCAATTCCGGGCTCCAGGGTTTCAGAAGGAAGTGTGCGCGGGTTCTGGACCGGATATCGGGCGTTGATGGGGTTATAAGGAACGATCATGGGCATAGTCATCCACCGAATCACCGAATCACAAGCGCGTCAGTTGATCTCCGATTACACCTACACCATCGACGATGGCTCAGTATCCAACTGGCCGACGTATTTCACGGACCCCTGCCTGTACCGCATCACCACCCGGCAAAACCACGAAATGGTCATGCCGCTGTCAATCATGCTGTGCGACAACCAGGCGATGCTGTACGACAGAGTCGAGGCCATCGAAAAGGCCAATATCTTCGAACCACATTATTACCGGCATGTGCTTTCCGAATCCAAGGTGGTCGACAAGACGGACACCACGATTCACATGGAAACGAGCTTTATTTGCGTGCGCACGATGCTTGACGGGCGTGTCACGTTATTCGCCACTGGACGGTATTCCGATCAGATTGTCCTCGAGGAGGGGCGCTGCCTGTTCCGTTCGCGGGTGGTGATTCTGGACTCATCCAAAATCGACACACTGATTGCCATACCGATTTGACGGCGTCTGTTTCATCTGCGGGAGTGCATTGCAATGGCGTTAAGTGAACTCAATCGGCAGCGGCTGGCCGAGGTCAATATTTCCACGCTGAGCACGTGCCTGTTTCGCCTCGGCGTACGCAGCACCGTACCAAGCGGCATCGTTGCTTTGACTCGGCAACAACCGCGCATGGTCGGTCCAGCGTTTACCTTGCGCTTTGTGCCGATGCGCGATGACCGCGGCGGGCAGGCATCTTACGGTACTGACAGCAACGTTCATCAACAGGCGTTCGAGCAATGTCCGCCGGGCAGTGTCCTGGTGCTGGACACGCGTGGCGAAACGCGGGGTTGCTCTTGTGGCGATCTGCTGATCGGGCGTCTGAAGGTGCGCGGTTGCGCCGGCATCGTGACCGATGGCGGATTTCGCGACACCGCGCAAATTGAAATGCTTGGCTTCCCCGCCTATCAGCGTTGCGCGGTGCCTGCGCCCAGCTTCGGTTTTCTGCAAGCGGTGGAAATGAACACGCCGGTAGGCTGCAGCGATGTCGCGGTCTACCCCGGCGACATCATCGTTGGCGATGCCGAGGGCGTGGTGGTAATTCCGTTAGCCATTGCCGACCAAGTCGCCGAGCAAGGCTACGAGCAAACCCAGTACGAAAAATATGCGGCCAGCGAGGTCGCCAGCGGTCGCAGCATCATCGGCCTTTACCCTTCCACGCCAACATCCCGTGAGCAATACCGTTTGTGGCTTGGGGACCGCGTCGATGGGTGACCATACCGAGGCCGATGACGCATTGCTCGAACAGCTGCGACGTCAAGGTTTGGACGTAGGCCAGCAACGGTTTGCAGCGTTTTGTGTGGCTCATCGTTACCTATTGACCTTCACCGAACAACTGCGTCAGCACAGTCTGGTTTCGGTGGTCCATCTCGTTACCCGCGATGAGCGTTGACCCATCAGCGGCCAGCAGCCTTGCCGAGGCATCGAGGTTGATTCGAGCGGGGCGCCTGAGCGCTGTTGAGCTGACGCGCAATTGTCTGGAAACGATTGACCGTCTGCAACCGCACCTGGGTGCTTTCGTCACGCTGCTCGAGGACTCGGCGCTCGCGGCGGCCAGGGTTGCCGACGTCGAGATCGAACGTGGTGCCTGGCGCGGGCCGCTGCATGGCATACCGCTGGGCATCAAGGACGTGATCGATGTAGCGGGAGTGCCGACTTCGGCACAGTCGCGGCAGATGCGCGGTTACATGCCGACGCGCAACGCCGGTGCGGTCGATAAGCTGCTGGCGGCCGGGGCAATTGTGCTGGGTAAATTGACCTGCCATGAGTTCGCTTTCGGCCCGCCGGTGTTTGGCGAGTGTGGACCGGTGGCACGCAATCCCTGGAATGTGCAGCATTTCGCGGGTGGATCTTCAAGCGGTGCGGCAGTTGCCATCGCCAGCGGGATGTTACCCGGTGCCCTAGGCAGCGACACGGCAGGATCAGTCCGCAGCCCCGCGGCATTGTGCGGCATCGTCGGCTTCAAACCGGGCGGCTCACGTATCGATCAGCGCGGTACATTGCCCCTGGCCCCCAGCCTCGACGCACTGGGTCCGATGGCGCGTACGGTTGAAGATTGTGGCTTGATCTACCAGTCGCTGCTATGTTCGGCCGGTCAGGCTCAACCCTATGACCTGACACTGCAGCGGGCTTTGCGCGTGGGTGTCGCGCGCTCTTTCTTCAATGATCAATCGCCACTCCAGGCTCAGGGGCGTGAGGCCATCGAGGCTGCGCTGGAGATGTTCGGCCGTCTGGGTCATTGCGTCGTGGATGTCGACTTGCCGCCGCTGCGCGACTGGAATGCCGCCGGGATGGTGATCCTGTTAAGTGAAGCGTTCGCCTGTCATGAACATTGGCTTCGCACGCGGCCGCACGATTACGGTCCGGCGCTGCATGATGCATTGCTGCTCGGGGCGACGCTATCGGCTGCCGACTATGTTCGGGCGATGGAGTCACGCTTGCTCATGACCCGGAAACTGGACCTGGAGATGGAGCACGTGGACATACTGATCGCACCGATTCAGGCAGGCCAGGCGCCGCGTCTGGATCAGCTCAATAACTGGGGGTTTCTGGAAACCCCCAGTTTTGGAGTTGCTTTCAACCTCAGCGACAACCCGGCGCTTTCATTGTGTTGCGGGTTTGGCGACCAAGGATTGCCACTGGGTCTGCAACTGATCGGGCGACGCCATGATGAGCTGACGGTGTTGCAAGCCGCTCAGGCTTACGAACGAAGTTGCGACTGGTATTTGCGGCGCCCTGATTAGTTAAAAAAGATCCACAGTTCAATAGCCTTATAAAGGTGCAGTCAGTATGAAGTTGCACTGTTTAATGGAGGCGCGCATCGCGCTATTAAATAGAAGTATGAGCGCCGAATTTCTCTGCCTCTAATCCCGTTCTGAAGCTCTAGAATACCTCTTAGACCAGACGGAAATTTCAGAGCGCTCGCTTGAAGCTTACAGTTGCGTTGCACAAGCAGTAGATAATCCAGTTAACACCTATCAGGAATATGCCATGAGCTACCAAAGCATTCGTGTGGTTCCAACCACTCCCCATATCGGCGCGGAGATCTTCGACATCGACTTGACGTCGCCCTTGTCCACGGCAGTGATACGGGAATTGAAGCAGGCACTGTCGGAGTTTCAGGTCATCTTCTTTCGCGATCAGCCCATCAACTTTGACAACCACATGACACTGGCCGTGTTGTTCGGCGAGATACACCACCATGTCGGACCCGCGACCGAAAGCAAACCGATACCCGAGTATCCTGGCATCCGTGTCCTGCATTTCGACAAGAATTCGACAAAGGTAGCGGGCGAAGACTGGCATTCTGATCAGACCTGCGCGGCCATGCCGCCGATGGGTTCCATCCTGCACATTACCCAGACCGCACCTAACGGCGGCGGCGCGACCCTGTTTGGGAGCATGTATGCCGCATATGAAGCACTTTCGCCGCTGATGAAGACATATCTGGAGGGGCTCACGGCGACCCATGACGGTCGTCGCGTGTTTGGTCCTGACGCGCCCGTTAACTCTCACCCCATCGTCGTGCGTCATCCAGAGACCGGTCGTCGACTCATTTTCGTGAATAAAGCCATGACCTCGCACATCGACGGTCTGCCGCGCGATGAAAGCGAAGCAATCCTCAATTTCCTTTATGCCCACTGCCAGAAACCGGAATTCCATGTTCGCTTTCAATGGCGCGACCACTCCATTGCCTTCTGGGATAACCGCTGCACGCAACATAAAGCGATATGGGATTACTACCCTAACGTGAGGTTGGGTTATCGGATCCAGATTAAAGGCGCTGCGGCACCAGCGATGGGTTAAGGGCAAAACTTTGTAACTGGCCTAATACCTGCATACTACTGATCAGGATTGGCGGCTACATACCGTACACATAGTGACTGGTCAATGGAATGCTCAGCGATGGTGCAGTGCTGATAATGCGCGAAAAGAGGGTAGCGTCCGACGACTTTTCGCTGTTCATTCATCGATTCGGTTAGGTTGCGCAATAATGACCCTTGGATTACTACCCCATTTTGTGAACACGGCGGCACTGCGATACTTCTATGAAGTTGCCCGCCACGGCTCTTTCAAGCTCGCGGAAGAAAACATCTATATTGCGGCGTCTGCCATACGGCGGCAAATCCAGTTGCTGGAACAAGAACTGGATACCAAGCTGTTTGTGCGCGACCGCAATGGACTGCGATTGACGTCATCCGGGGAGTCGCTGCTGTATCGGGTCAAACGTGCGATGAAAGAGCTGAGCATCGCGCGTTCGGAAATCGACATCCTGCAGGGCGAACACACAGGCAATGTGCGCATCGGCATAAACGAGACGGCTGCCAAGGAGTTCCTGGCCGGCTTCCTGGCGACCTTTCGTGAAGCGCATCCGCGCATTACGTTTGAAATCGTCGTGGCCAATTCCAACATGCTCACCGACATCATGATGCGCGGCGAAGTCGACATCATCGTCGGATACGCGCTGGAGCAGCAGAGCGGTTTGCAGAGGGTGGTTTCCTACAATTTGCAGACCTGCATCACCGTCCACAAATCTCACCGGCTGGCGAACCGGGCGTCAGTGCGGGTGGCTGACCTGGTGGACGAGAACTTCATTTTCCCCAGCGGCGACCAGACGCTGCACCACGCGCTCAATCAGATTTTTACCCGAGTTGCGGTCAAACCGATGTTCAGCGTGGTCGCCAACTCTTTCGAGTTCATTGCGGTAATGGTGAGTCAGGGCCTGGGGATCGGTTGCCAGGTCAGGCTTTCGGCGGGGCCAGACCCGATGCGCCCAGACCTGGTCTATGTGCCGATTCGCGACGTGACGATCAAGTCGGCGGTGCTGGCCTGTTACATCGCAGCCGAGGGTACATCGAACAAAGCGACGTTGATCTGCCTGGAGGAGTTGCGCGAGGCGCTTGATCAATGGAGCCTGCAATCGGTGGATGAGACGCAGTGCCGCGAGGGCGACATGGCGGTGGATGCGCACCGTTTGCCGTCGCCCGCCGATGGCATGGGCCTTCAGTAGAGGTCAGTTTGGCCTGACCTCCCAACGCTCGGGCTTACAGATCCAGCACCAGACGGGGGCTCAACGCCCGCGAACAGCAGGGTGTGAACAAGTCGTTTTGCGCTTGTTCTTCCTCGCTCAACACCTGATCCCGATGATCGACGATCCCTGCCCGAACGCCTGTCAGGCATGCGCCGCAGATACCCTTGCCGCATGAGATCGGCACATCGATGCCAGCGGCTTCCAGCACTTGGTGCACGGTTTGGTTGGCCGCTACGGCCAATGTCATTCCGGTGCTGACAATCTCGATCTCGAAGGCGTGCGCCCCGCCGGGCGCGGGCGTCTTGGCACTGAACACCTCGCGGTGCAAGTTGGCTTCGGCCCAGCGCAGACGCCGGGCCATATCGAATACCTGCTCCATGAACAGTTGCGGACCACACACATAAAGATGCTTGTCTGGCGCGGGATGGCCCGGCAGCGCGGCGTCGTGGAAGGCCTCGCGGTCGAAGTAGGCGTAGACCTGCCCCGGAAAGTGATCGGTCAATTGCGTGAGGAAGGCCGAGTTCTCGGGGTCACGAGCGCGGTAATGCAATTCGAACTTATCGCCCCGGTGCGTGAGCTCGTGGGCCATGCTTATCAAAGGTGTGATGCCGATGCCGGCAGCGATCAACACATGATGACGGCCCGATGGATGCAGTTCGAACAGATTACGCGGCGGGCTGATGGTCAACCGTTGACCCACTTCAATCTGCTCGTGCATGAATTGAGAGCCCCCACGCGAAGGATTTTCACGCTGCACGGCGATTAGGTAGCGATGACGTTCGCGGGGCGAATTGCACAGCGAATACTGGCGAATCAGCTGCGAATTCAGGTGCACATCGATGTGTGCACCCGCCTTAAACGCAGGCAGCGGTCGCCCTTCGGTATCGGCCAGCTCGAAGACGAAGATGGTGTCGGTTTCCTGGTGTTTTCGTGTGACGAGAACCGTGAGCATGTGGACTCCTGAACGGCGATTAGGGGGTGGCGTCAAGCGAACGGTCGGGCAAGTAAATCGCCACGACCAAGGCGGGAATGGCCAGCGAGGCATCGATCAGGAGCAGATGGCGAAACACCGTTTCCAGCACTTCCACGCTCAAACCACCGGCGAGGCCGCTGCCCGCCAGCGAAGCATCTGCGCCCGCCCGGCGCAGCAGCAGCAACAGCAGCCGTGAGATCAACGCGATGCCGAGCGCACCACCCAGGGCTCGCAGCAAATTGAGCGTGCTGGTTGCCACGCCAATGTGCGAGGCGCTGACTGACATTTGAATCGAGACCATGCTGGCCGGGAACTGACAGCCGATGGCTGCTCCGCAGATCAACATCCAGAACCCGGACAGGTAAACGCTCTGCAGCGAGGTGCAGGCCAGTCCGGCAATGCACGCTGGCAACAATAGGGTTCCCAACAGGATCTGCGCCTTATAGCGTCCGATGCGGGTCATCACGCGTCCGCTGAGAAACGCACCGACGGGCACGCCAACGACCAGCGGCAATACGTGCATGGCTGCCTCGTCCACTGATCGGTCAGTGAGCATTTGATGACGCAATGGCAGGATGACGGTAAGGACGATCATCTGCAGCGAGGCAAACAGCGCCACTAGCGCACTGAGCAGGGGATGGCGTTCGGTGAGCAAGTAGAGCGGCAGCAGCGGGTCCGGACTGCGCTTTTGCTGGATAACAAAGCCGCTGAGCGTCAACGCCGAAACGACCGTCAGCACGATGTGCGTGTCGTCGCCCGCCAGCCCCGGAATTTCACCCGAGCCGCTGATGGCGAATAACAGGCTGGTCAGTCCGCCGACCAGCAGCAGCGCGCCGGGGTAGTCAATATGCGGCGCGTGACGGGGTGACGGCAGGTCGCGTAGGGCATGGCGGCAGAGCAATCCTGCCGCCAGCCCCAGCGGCAGGTTTATCCAGAAAATCCAGCGCCAGGACGCGTGCGCAGTGAGCAGCCCACCAAGCAGCGGACCGGCCACGCTGGCCAGGGCAAAGGTGCCGCTGATGTAGCCCTGATAGCGCCCCCGCTGGCGAGCCGGCAGCAGGTCGCCGATGATCGCCTGGCTCAGGGTTGCCAGGCCGCCGGCGCCTAATCCCTGCAGGACGCGCGCGGTAATCAACTGCGCCATGGTATGGGCCAGTCCGCAGGCCATCGAGGCCAGGGTGAACCAGCCAATGGCAATCAATAGCAAACGCCGCCTGCCGTAAAGGTCGCCTAGTTTGCCGAACAAAGGCGTGCTGACGGTCATGGCCGCCAGGTAGCCGGAAATGATCCAGGCCAGATGCTGGCTATCGCCTAGCTGGTTGGAAAGGGTACCCAGGGAAACCGCCACGATGGTCTGATCCAGCGCGCCGAGAAAAATGGCCAGCATCAAGCCGAACAGGATCAAGCCAAAACCGCTTGCGACCGGCGAAATGCAGAGGGGAGTGTCGGAGGAATCGCGCAAACCGGATATCCAGGCTACGGTGCGCGGGATCGGCAGCCAATGAAGGATGCCGACCCCGTTGCGTGCAGCGGTCAGAATTTATAGTTGAGCGAGGCTGTGAAGGTCCGCGGTTCCGAAGGGAAAACCAAGACCGAGTCGAACAGGTTCGCAGAGGTGAAGTACTTCTCATTGAGCAGGTTGTTGACGGTCAGCAAGGTTGACCAGTTCTTGTAGTCATACCCCACCGAGCCGTTCCACACGGTGTAGGCGGGCAGGCGAATCTGCTTCTGGTTGTCGGCCCACTGCGCATCGACCCACGTGAAGCCAAGGCTACCGTTCAGGCTGCCTGGGCCCAACGGTTGCGTGTAGTTGCCGTAGAGGCTGCCTACCCACTCCGGCACACCGCCACGATCCCATTCTCCGCCCAGCACAGAACCCGATGGATCGAAGAAGCGGTATCCATAGAGGCTCGACGGATCGACCCCGAGGGCGTTGGCCACCGCCGCGGTATTGAGGATGGTGAATGGAGCTCCTTTTTCGCGGACAGCGGTCTTGCTGCCGGTGGCGCTCAGGGAGAAGTTCTTGTTCAGCAACCATCGCAGCTCTGCTTCGTAACCCTTGCTATTGACAAGAATGTCCGAACCACTTTGTGCATCCTGATAGCTGCGGTCTTGATCGAAATAGGCCAGGCTTCCGTAGACATTGTTGCTCGGGCTTTGATACTTCATGCCGAACTCACGCAGTTTGGAGTCCTGCAGCCATGAGCCGTTCTGGACGTTCTCCACGGGTACACCACCGGCGGAGTTGGACGCTAGGGCGCCTTGCTTGGCATACGTGAAGTAAGGAACTATGCCCCACGGTGTCTTGTACGACAGACTAAGGTTGTAAGAGCCCTTGTTGTCGGTATCGCTATACCAGTCCGCGCTGCCGTTGTCGTCAACGTCGCTGATCAGGTTGCCTGCTGTGCCGCGTCCTTTCTCCGATGCTTTCACATCGTAGTAATCCATGCGGTAACCGAGGGTCAGGTCAAAGTTGTGCCACTGGATGTCGGTAAGAGCGAAGGCCCCTGCGTCCTTGGTAACCGAATAGTTCTGCGAGCTGTAGTTGCGCGCGTATTGGCCCGATGCTGTTTGAACGACGCCAGTATGCCCCGAATCGAAGCTGTCATTCGGCGTTGCGCCAACACTCAGGTCGCGACGGTCGAAGATTTCATCGCCGTAGGCTTCCTTGTCGATGCCATTGTAGTAACGGTAGTTGACACCGACATTGTTCGTGAGGCTTGCATCGCCCAGGGTCATCGGAAAGGTGAGGCTGATCTTGTCTTCCCAAGTGTATGAATCGAAGTCAGCAGTAAAGCCATAGGAGGAGTACTTGTAGTGGTCCATGCTTTCGTAGAAAGCCTGGTTCTTCAATTCCACGCCGTCGCCTAGATCACGAATAAGATCGAAATACCCGGTTTTGACGTTCGTGCGTCCACGGTCCGCCTTGGATGTCATTGTCTGGTCGTGATCCAGCTTGGTGGTGCCGGAATTGTTCAGCTTGCCCAGCCCTCCATCGTTGGGAATGCTGCAATTCGAGTAACCGCCGCTGCAATACACATCCAGCAGCGCGTCACCGTTGCCTGAGGGTGAGCCAACCCCCGGCGTGATGTTGGTACGGACGTTTTCGGGATAAAGCTCGCCACCACGAGTGACCAGGTTCGATGGTGAGCCGGTGATGTAGGTACCGTGGTCGATCAGGTCCTGAGTCACCCGGTTCCAGCCGGCGTTCTGGATGCGTTCGGAGTGCAGATACTGCCCGCCGAACTCAGTGCGCAGGTTATCGCTCAAATCCAGATCGAAAGCCAACTGGCCCAGTTTGGACTGCGGCTCGACATAGTCGTAGTAGCTTTTGGAGTCTTCCTGCTCGTAGTAGCCATAGACACCACCGCGATGCTCGCCGATCTGAAATGGCAGGCCGCCTTCCGCATGAACCTTGAACTGATCGTAGGAACCGACAGTGGTACCGATTTCCCCCGTGGGTTCTTCAATGTATTTGGACGTCGCCGACTTCGCCGATTTTGGCGTGAAGTTCATGTAGCCGCCGATCTTGCCTGCGCCGAACATCGGCGGCACCGGCCCGCGCACTATGTCCACCGAGCTGGCTGCGGAAATCGGCGTGGTGTAGTTACCAGAGTTCTGCACCCGCTTCATGCCGCGAAAGTAGTTGTCGGCTTCTTCGCCGCGCAGCGCCAGTGAGCCCGCGATACCAAAAAACGAGCCGGTATAGGCACCCGGGGTCATGCGGACCAGATCGTTGATGTCGCGCAGCCCGTAGCTTTTGATCAGTTCGGCTGACACTTCTGTTACGGAGCGTGGCGTCTCCACCAGCGGCTTGTCCAGGCCGAACACGCTGGAGCCGGCAGTGGCGCTCGGCATGATTCCGAGGTTGTCGTCGTAGGACTCGTCAACGGTGTAATCCTTGAGCTTGACCGGGTCGTCCTTATTGGCTGCGGTATCATCGCCATGTGCGGCCGTGCACACCATCGGCATCGCCAACGCGACAGCAATACCGAGTTGCTTGTAACTGAAAGTGAACGCTCCCATGCCGGGCTCCTGCATGTTTAGTGAAGGCAATGTTTTTTGTAGAAAGCCCTGGCGAATCGAATTAACTGGATGACCAGTCAAACGAAGTGTTGTGGCATCGCAGCAGGCTCGTAACGGTATTATTTGCCGTCGATAAGTCGAGGCGTCCGTGTGAGCGCCAAGCTAATGGGATGGGGGTCGTTCGTAAATATCAAAAAATACGCAGGGTTCGGCTAAAAATTAGCAGCGCTCGGCAACTCGATATAAGTGAGTTTAAACGGGGCGGCAGGGGGTGCGCCGTGCACAATAATGTCCCATTTAAAGGTTTTGCATTTCGAGTAACGAATAGTTAGATTGGCCCCGGCTTATTTTTGCGAGCGCGTTATCAGCCAAAGTTTAAGGGCACTGCATAAAAAAACCGACACAAGCGAACTTGTGTCGGTTGAAGGGATTCCTTCCCTGGATCACGATTGCTTAGATCACCGTCTCGTGGGCTGAGCCGGGTGCAGACAGGGTGATGTTTAGCCTTCGGCTTTTTTCAAGTCGAACTTCACGGTTTGCCGTGCATGTTGTTCCTGAGCTACACCGCCGACCATGCGCGGCTGAAACTTCCAGTTTTTGACTGCGTTGATCGCAGCCTCATCGAATAGCCGTGGCGGCTTGCCTTCCAGGACTTTGGCCGAGGCGACCGTTCCATCCGGGCGAATCACCAGGTCCAGCACGACATAACCCTCGATTTTTGCCTGACGGGCCATGCGCGGATATGCCGGGACCGTCTGCTGCAACGCGACCGCATCACTGCTCCCGCTTGGCGCCGGCGGCGTCGGCACCGGCTTGGGAGGTGGCGGCGGTGGCGGTGGCGGTGGCGCAGGCGGCACCGGTGGAGGCGGTGGTGTCGGTAATGGCTTGGGCGGCGGCGGTTTAGGCAGCGGCTTGGGCAACGGTTTGTCGACCGGCTTGGGCGGCAGCGGTTTAGGAGGCGGCGGTGGCAATGGCTCAGGTGGCGGCGGTGGTGGTGGCTCCGGCGGTGGAGGGGGCGGCGGTTCTGCTGGCGGCGGCGGTGGCGCGTCGGGTGGTGGAGGTGGTAACTCGACCATCTCGATGCGGGTGATCTTCGGTGGCTCTTCGACCGGCGCAGGCTTGACCTCGATCATCACACATGCAGCGATGATCAATGCCATCAGCGCCAACGCACCGCCAACCGCCAGCGGCATCGGCAAATGGTGGTGGTGAACGTGGCTGTCCTGCGTAGCCCATAAGGCGCCGCTTCGTAGGTTCTTCTCCATGGCGCCCACTATTTCTGTGTGGCCAGGCCAATGGCACTGACACCGGCGCCGCGGACCAGATCCATCGCGTGCACGATGCTTTCGTAGTGGCTGCCACGGTCACCTGCGATCACCACGTCGAGCTTGCCGGTACCCTTCATGTCGGTGAGCCTGGAGCTCAGTTGCTGGTCGTCGATCAACTGTCCGTCGACGTAAAGGCCACCGTCCACTGATACGCCGATGTTCAGCGTCACCGATTCAATGGGGTCTTGCGACGAAGACTGAGGCAGATCCAGGGTAATGCCAGCGCCCTGAATCATTTCGATCATGATGAGCACGAAGAACACCAGCAGGAACATCATCACATCGATCATCGGAATGATCTCGATGCGTGCCTTTTCTTCGTGCCCCAGGTAATTGGTTTTTCGGGCCATGGGAGATTCTCCGTAGAAGGCGAGCGGGGTTCAGATCGTCGCGAAACGACTGATCAGCATCGACTTGACCAACTCCATCTGGTTGACCACCAGGCGGATCCGCTTGTTGAAGTAATTGAGGAACACCACGCAAGTGATGGCGATGCACAGGCCCACGGCCGTCGCGACCAGAGCATGGGCGATGGGGCCGGTGACAGAGCTGACCTTTTGCGAACTGTTGGCTGCCAGTACGCTGAACACCTGAATCATGTGGATGATGGTCCCCAGCAGTCCAAGCAACGGCCCCAGGGTTACGCAGGTATCGAGCACCCAGAGGTTGCGATCCAGATACGGCATTTGCACCATGATGCTTTCATCGACTTCGCGCTCCATGGCCGCTTCACTCTTGTTCGGCGCATCCAGCGCTGCCTCCACCAGCTTGCCCTGCACGGTGCGCTGGTAATGGCCGGCGACTTGTCGGGCATCGTGTTCGTTGTTGTAACTAACATGACGCAGATCGGCGTCGAGGCTGGCACCCGATTGAATGCTTTTACGAAAGAAGAAGTAGCGTTCGATGATGACCGCAATTCCGATAATGAAAATGACCAGCATTAATGGAATGATGCCCCACGAATCTCTTGAATACTGGATTACACCTTCGAACATGTGAGTTCCTTACGCAAAGCGTTAAAAAATTATCGTTGGGGCAGTCTGAAATACAGTCGATGTCAGTCGACATAACGACCGGTTCAGTGAAAAAAAAAGCGGCGTGGCGGTGCGTTGTTTTAATAAGAGCGGTGATCGCCATAACCCGAGTCAGGTCTTCGTGTTTGTTATTGATTCCAATGATTCAATATGCGCAGTATCCAGTGTTTATTTGCCCCGTTTGGCCCAGTGCGTAAAACGCCTTTCAATAAGTTCGCACAGTTGGTAGGCGATGACCGCCATTGCAGCAATAACGATCACGCCGGCGAATACCAGGGGCACATCAAAGCGTGACGAGGCTGCCTGCATAAGAAAGCCGATTCCCTCGTTCGAGGCGATGGTTTCCGACAGCACAGAACCGACAAACGCCAAGGTGATAGCGATTTTCAACGAAGCGAACAGATACGGGGTCATGCGCGGAATACCAACCTTGGTCAGGATGTCCCAGCGGTTGGCGCCTAGCGAGCGCATGACGTCTTCCATTTCGGCATCGATGGTCGAAAGCCCCGTCGCCACGTTTACGATGATCGGAAACACCGCCAGGGAAAACGCAGTGACCACCGCAGGTACCGTGCCGATGCCGAACCAGAGCACGAAGATCGGCACCAGTGCGACCTTGGGCACGGCATTGAAGGCAATGAGCAGCGGATAAATACCTCGGTAAATCAGCGGCGAGGCGCCGATCGCGAGGCCGAACAGCATGCCCATTACCACCGCAAATGCGAATCCGACGCCCGTGGTGTAGAGCGTCTGCAACGCGTTAGGCCAGATCACGTCGTAGTGTTCGGTAATGGAATGAGCGATAGCGGTGGGCGGCGGCAGCATCAGGCTCGCGCTGCCCAATGCCATGGCCACGATTTGCCACACCACCAGCAAGGCCAGCGTGGTGATCCACGGCACAAAGGCATGGGATCGGGTTTTGGACTTTTTCATCAGGCGCGGGCCTCGAGGATTTTCTCGCGGATTTCAGTGACGATTTCGCTGAATCCGTGTTCGTAGGTGCTTTGGAGGGTGCGTGGCCTTGGCAGGTCGACAGTGCGCTCAAGAATGATGCGGCCGGGACGCTTGCTCAACACCACAACCCGATCGGCCAGAAACACCGCCTCACGCAGATCATGCGTTACCAGAATTGCGCTGAATCGCTGCTTGAGCCAGAGGTCCTGAGTCATCAGCCATAGCTCTTCGCGGGTGAATGCATCCAGCGCGCCAAAGGGTTCGTCAAGCATCAGCAGTGGAGGCTCGTGAATCAGCGCACGACAGACGTTGGCGCGCTGTTGCATGCCGCCGGAGAGTTCCCAGGGGTACTTGTTGGCGAATTCCTTCAGGCCAACGATCTCCAGCAGGCGTATCGCGCGCTCGCGGTATTCGTCGTAATGCTTGCGCAGGCGTTGCCGGTGGGGCCTGACAAGTTCAAAAGGCAGCATCACGTTGGAGAGCGTGGTGCGCCATGGCAGCAGGGTCGAATTCTGGAAGGCCATGCCGACACTGCGTACCGGGCCGGTGGTCTTCTCGCCTTGGATAAAAACCGCGCCACCGTCAGGCTGCAGAAGCCCAGTTACCAGTTTCATCAGCGTGGACTTGCCGCACCCGGACGGTCCTACTACTGCCACGAATTCACCTTTGCGCACTTGCAGATCCAGCCGATCGATGGCCAGCATCTGCTCGTCATCGGCGCCGTATACGAGGCTGACGTTGCGCAGATCGACGTAGGGCTGATTGGTCTGCGGTTGTCCTGGTTCAGGTCTTGCTGTTGCGCCCGAGCTGCCCTGGTTTTCAAAGGCAAAGCTGTCGGCAAAACGTTCGCTCATGCTCACACCCGATCACTCCTCATCGCTTGGCATTTTCGCTGACCCATGACGACTGCCGTCGCGCTGATCGGTCACAACGCGATGGCTTGAGCAAGCCTGCCTTCTATTGATCGGTCTGGATGACCGGCACGTGGCTAACGGTTCGGATGGCCCTCTGGCGGGCGATTCGTTCAATCTGTCGGTGCTGCGAGTTCTTGGGCTCAGCCCCTTCCATTCAAGGGCTGCCGACGCTCAGCTCCCGCTGCGGCGGCAGGTAATCGGCTGTCCACACTGAGCTGCTCGAGGCCGGTGCGAACCCCATGGCGTCGGATATCTGCGCGATGGAATGGCTCAGCCGTACGGCGTCGATGCTGCTCAAGCCGTGCTGTTTGACTTGCGGCGTCAAGACTGCAACGTTGTTCGCAAAATCCAGGTGCTCGGCCTCAAGTCTGGCGTCGAGCATCGAGTTGTAGCTGCGCAGCGATGCGATAGCGGCTTGTGGGTCATTGATGGTCGCCTTGATGCCTACCACTGTGCAGCTCAGGAAGTCGCGCATCTGTTTGGGGTGCGTGCGCGCCCATTCAGGTTTCACCACCACTGCGTTGCCCGGCACATCCACGCCGAACTCGGCGAACGGCATGCTGACAATCTGGTCGCGCTGCACGCCGACTGAAACGAAGCCGTTGACCACGGTCAGCAGATGACCTGCCGCGGCATCCGCCTGACCTCTGACGACTGTGGCCTGGCGCAGGTTAGGCGCTACATTGACCCATGAAACCTTGGTCGCATCGACGCCATTGGCCTTGGCGAACGCGGGGAACAGCATCCGACTGGCTTCGCCTTGGGTATCGGCGATGCGCTTGCCCTGCAGGTCCTTGGGGGTGGCAATGCCTGAGCTTTTCAGGACGCTGACTGAGGCGGATGAGCGATCGCTGACAATGAAGGTCGCAATCAATGGGTTTTCCGGGTGCTCGGCGTTGTAAGCCAGCACGCTGCCAAAGTCCGCGACGCCGATGGCGTAGGAACCCGACGCCACTTTGCTGATGCTGTCGCCGGAGCCGAAGCCGCGGTCAATGGATACATCCAAACCCTTCTGGCTGAAACAGCCGCTTTGGGCGGCAGCGGACCACATGGCCTGGGGACCTTCGAATGCCCAGTCCAGAACCAGCCGAACCGAGTCGTCGGCATTAACTGCCTGAGCTATGAAACACCCCAGACCGGCGGACAGAACAACCTTTACCGCGTGTTTCATCCTCAACCCCTCGGGACATCAGTCGTTCGATTTGAAACCACAGTACGGGCGCCGAGCTTTTAGTGTAAAGGTGAGATTTTCGGTCCGGCAGAACGAATTATTATCGCTTTGACGCGCTGCTCCGGCGCCGCTTGAGTCGTCGCGCCGATTGCGCCTGAAGCACCGGGACCGGATCTGTCAGTCGAGGATTCATCGGGTGCCGGCGCTGATTTCTCGGCGTCCCTGGCAGATTTTTTATCGTTTACGTCAGCGCTGTACCGCTCCTATGCTCGCCGGATTCGTGCCTTGAGCGGAGACAACGTCTATGAGTGATTTCGACCTGGTGATCCGTGGCAATGTGGTCACCCCCGACCGCATCATCGAAAACGGTTTCGTCGCGGCGGTGGATGGCAAGATTTCCCTGGTGGGCGAGGGAGAACCGCCTGCTGCCCGCGACACCCAAGACCGCCGGGGTTGCTGGGTCGTGCCCGGTGCCGTCGACGGCCAGACCCACACCGGCAGCGCCAATCATGAGTGGCTGGGTCAGGCTTCCCGCGCGGCAGCGGCTGGCGGTGTGACGACGCTGATCGACATGCCTTATGACGAGCCGGAACCGGTCTGGAGCGCCGAACGCTTTCATCAAAAGGCCGCTCGCGCCAACGCCGATTGCCACATTGATATCGGCCTCTACGCAACGATACGTCCACAGGACGGCCTGGACGCCATCCCGGGGCTGATCGAAGCCGGGGCCTGCGCATTCAAGTTCTCGACCTTTGAAGCCAACGCGTTGCGCTTTCCCAGGATCACCGACGAGGTGCTATACGAGGCCATGCGGCGGATCGCGCCGTCTGGCCTGGCGTGTGGCGTGCACAACCAGGATCAGGAAATGACACTGGCCAACATCGCTCGGCTCAGGGCTGCGGGCGATACCGGATGGGATGCGTTTGGCCGGGCGCATCCGCCGCTGATAGAAAACCTGGCGACGGCCAAAGTCTATGAGCTGGGCGCTGCAACCGGCGCTCGCGCGCACGTGGTTCACATTTCATTGTCTCGGGGATTCGAGCTGTGCAACCAATACCGGCGTGCAGGCTTCAAGACCACCGCCGAAACCTGTGTGCAGTATCTGATGCTCAACGAAGAAGAGCATGTACGGCGTCTGGGTGCCAAAACCAAACACTACCCACCGATTCGCCCTCAGGCCGAGGTCGACAAGTTGTGGACGCACATCGCCGCCGGGGACTGCGATTTCGTGTCCTCCGATCACGTGTCCTGGGGGCTGGACCGCAAAGGCGACCCCGATATCTTCAAGAACGCTGCCGGCGGACCAGGCCTTGAAACACTGGTGCCGGCCCTGTGGACCGGTTGCCTTGAGCGCGGGATTTCGCCATCGATGGCGGTGCGCTTGCTGTGCCAGGGGGCGGCGGATTTTTTCCTGCTGCAGGACAAAGGCGCTCTGGCGGCGGGCAAGGACGCCGACATCGCGATCCTCGAACCTGGGCGCTTCATCTACGACCCATCCAACAGCCAGGCAGCGGTGAATTGGAGTGCCTTCGACGGCCGCCAGTTTGCCGTACGCGTGGTGGCGACATTCTTGCGTGGCGAGATGGCATGGGACGGGCAAGCGATCGTCAACCAACCGGGTAAAGGGCGTCTGCAAAAGCCGCTCCTACGCGTCACTCATTCAACTACCGAGGTCAATGCGTAATGCCTTTGAACGAACAGGCTGCTGGGGTTTTCATCATCTGCGTCACGCCCTTTACCGAAACCGGGGCGTTGGATTTGCCGAGCGCCCGAAGCATGGTCGACTTCTACCTGGCGCGCGGAGCGACAGGCCTGACGGTGCTGGGCATGATGGGCGAAGCGCCTAAGCTGACCATGAGCGAGTCACTGACCTTCGTCGAGTGCGTGCTCGACGCCGTCGGCGCAAGGGTGCCGGTGGTAGTGGGCGTCTCGGGTGCCGGGCTGGCTTCCATGGCCGAACTCAGTGCAGCAGTCATGGCCGCAGGGGCGGCGGGAGTGATGGTCGCGCCGCCTTCGAACCTGCGCAGCGATGCGCAGATCCGCGCCTATTTCGCGCAGGTAGCGCAAGCCATTGGCGTAGACACCCCGTTCGTGCTGCAGGACTTTCCCTTGGCGACCACTGTCACCATCAGTCCGGCGACTATCGTGCAGATCGTCAACGACAACCCCAACTGCGTGATGCTCAAGCATGAGGATTGGCCGGGATTGAACAAGATCACCGATCTGCGCGATGCCCAGGCCAGCGGCGCCATGCGGGCGATTAGCATTCTGGTGGGCAATGGTGGTGTGTTTTTGCCTGAAGAACTAAGGCGGGGCGTCGACGGCGCCATGACCGGCTTTGCCTTTCCGGAGATGATGGCTGATGTGCGGGATGCCTGGTTGTCCGGCGATCTCGAGTACGCGCAGGACGTGTTCGATGCCTATCTGCCGCTGGCCCGCTATGAGCAACAGCCGGGTTTTGGCCTGGCCGTGCGCAAATACATTCTGGCCAAACGCGGCGCCATCGCATCGCCAACTCTGCGCGCCCCGGCGCCGAAATTGAGTGCGGATGACGTTTCCGATATCGAGCGTCTGATCTACCGCCAGACCCGACGTCTTGAGGAGTTGAATTAATGGAGCTTGGACTCAAGGGTCGCCGCGCGCTGGTACTGGGCGCCAGTCGTGGGTTGGGTGCAGCGATCGCCAAAAGCTTGGTGGCTGAAGGCGTTACGGTAATTGCTGCCGCGCGCTCAACTGATCTGATAGAGGCTTGGGCGGGGCAGCTCGATCCGCAACAGTCGGCTCAGGTCAGCGCGCTGGCGCTGGATTTGAATGATCTGGCGTCCGTGAATAGGGTGGCTGACTGGATCATTGCCGACGGCAATGTCGACATACTCGTCAATAACGGCGGTGGGCCGCCCTCGGGCAGCGTGCTCGATCAATCTGCAGAGCTATGGCAAGCGCACTTCCAAAGCATGGCAGGGCACGTATTCCACCTCACCAATCGGCTGATTGGCGGCATGCTGGCGCGGCGCTGGGGAAGGATCATCAGCGTTGCCTCCTCTGGCGTCGAACAACCGATTGCAAATCTCGGATTGTCCAACGGCATCCGCATGGCAGTGCTTGGCTGGTCGAAAACCCTGGCCACTGAAGTCGCCGCCCAGGGTGTCACGGTTAACGTCGTGTTACCGGGCCGTATTCATACCGACCGGGTCGACCAGCTTGATCAAGGCGCCGCTACGCGCCAGGGCAAAAGCATCGATGAGATCGCAGCGGCCTCCCGTGCCAGCATTCCGGCGGGACGCTATGGCACGCCCAAAGAGTTCGCCAATGTGGTGATCTTTCTCGCCAGCGATGCTGCGTCGTATATCACTGGCAGCGCCATCCGAGTCGATGGCGGGATGATCCGGTCGGTGTGATACCTGGCGCCTTGGTTGCCGTCGTGTTCAAAGCCTTGAGCGACAGCGACCTGCGGCGTCGCTCGGGATTAGGCGGTGTACGGGGCTGGATGACGATGTCACCGGGGTTGGTTCCATCTGGGGGTACGCAGCTCGAAGGTTTGGGTGTAACTCGACGCCTTGCTAAACCCCAATCTCGCCGCAGGCCGTAGAAGGGCAGCTTGCTGACGATCTGACTCGTAGCGGCAGGAAAGCCTGCGGATGCGATGTTCTTTATCGTCCCCCACGCTCCACGTGGGAGCGCTGGCTGCGGCGCTCTTCGTCAACCTCGACGTGGAGCGTGCGCAACTGCATAACCACGCAGAATGTGGGAAATGACCCAGCGCGAGGCTGGGCAGTCCAGCATGTGCACGCGGCGAACATCAGCCGCCTTTGACTTGCCCGTCACGATATTGCCATGCCTGATGCAGTTGCGTCATGGTGTCGGTGTTCGCAGTGGGGATTGGCCAGCGCTAAGCTGCGTGCCCTCACCACATGGCACTAGTGACAGCGCCAGGTGGTGCATTTGGCGATCCATTTCAGGTCATCGTGACATTCTGTCAATGTTTCGTCAGAAGTGGTGAAAGCGTAGGTTTTCACGTAGCACTGAAATGTAGCGGTCAGTCTTGAGCGTTTTCGCGGAAGGGGAGTTCATGAATCCTGAAACTGTGTTTCAGGAAGACTGAAATCTTTCTGCTTGATGCCCATCTTGACGTAACCCATAAATTTTCGTGGATAGCCCTAGTCTAAATATTTGAGGAGAGGACGGTGCTTACACCTGATCCACCATATGTTGAACGTGCCGGAGTGCTGATATTAAATTTTTATTTTTAACGAGTTTGTTCGTCATGATCTTGTTGATTGATGGAAATTACATATCGAGTTTTTCATCAGTTTCAGACGAAAGGAAAGAGGTTTTTATTCTGGATGGCGTCGGCGTAGGCTGCCATAAGCGCGAACTATGCTATCGCGAGGTATGTACTTCGGGTGGGATATAGATAATTGAGGGTGTTAAGTTGCGAAAAGCTTTTTTTTGAATGAAAGATTTGGCGCCGCATGCTGTCTTATGATTTTCTGAGGGGGGTATGGTTAAGTGTGTCGAGGTGTGGCAATTCTAAGTACTTCACTGATCATGAGTACAGGGTGTTTGTAGTGGTAATTGGGCAAGAAATAAGTTTTTAATTTGTTTAGCGAAATCATCCTGCTAGCAGTATAGGCCGGCGCACCAAGAATCCTGTCTGCCTCTTTAGGAGTGCAGTAATGATTGAGGAATTTGTCGAGTTTATTTAAATCTTCAGGCGTAAGGTGGAAGGTTCCTCTGATTTCAATGGGTTTTACGTATTTGGGATGAGTAAATCGGCGTTGAAAAGAAAGGTACGTCATCTTACGAGCCAATAAAAAAACAGGGAGAGCAGTCAATGATTGCAAAAATACCTTCAGTTTGGATAGCTCTTCGGTAGAAACTCCAAAATAATTCCGGTAGCACGGCGCTCGTTGAGGTTGAATTTGTGAACGAACTAAGCGAGTAGTGTCTAGGGCGCTGATACTTAGCGTTTTTGCGACTTCTTCTATCGTTAACATATCTTTATTTAGCCAGAGTTCACCGAACTTATCATTGTGAGGGTTCACTCTAGCCGCCAAATTCTTAGGCAGCGTTGAACGGTCGTATATCAAGCTTGCTGTCCCGGTAACGTTTGGGCCTGCAATTGGAAATATCCCTAAGCGTTGCAAAACTCGGGATACAAATTTCGAGCTTATGTTCAGTTCTCCCCCCAGTTCGGTAGGCGTAGCATAACGGCGATGGAATTTTATAACATCTTCACGGAGTACTAGGCTGATATGGTTTTTATGATGTGATACGAGGCCTAAGTCACGGTAATACTTCACTGTTCTACTATGTTTGTTAAGAATGGTTGCAGCCTTTTCAATGGAAATAAAAGTGCCTGATTCTACTGTTCGGCGGGATCGAAAGTTACCTAGTGAGTATTTTAGCTTGGGAAGTCCTGCAATGATTTTGTGTATGGCCGGGACATCCTTTGTTTCTACAAAGAAAGGAGTGCGTGGCCAATCTGTGAACAGAGGATAATCAATTGATTGTATACGCATGGCCATGCGAATATCTGCAGTTGAAATGTCTAAATACTGTGCGAGATCGCTTAGCTTGACATGCGCGCGCAAAAACTCGTCGATATTATCTTTCAGGAAGTAAATTTTTGAGTTTACGTATTCTTTTTTTCCAAGTGCGTTATGTTTGACGAGGTAGGCGTAGCGGTCTTGGCTAACGGATAGCTTCTCGATGACCTCTTGTCGCCTGTAATATTTCCCCTCAAGTATCGCACCTTCTAGGTATTGTTGTTTACTGAGTGCCTTCTCAGATTTTTTATTGTTCTCTACGAGTTGGGATAAAATGGCAATGGTATACGGCTGTCGGGTTTTATAAGGCGGGCATGGGGGACCGATCCATTGTTCTCTTCTCATCTGTAGCCAGTGATCGATGGTAATGTCAAGAAGTTTTGGCATTAGCCTACCAGGGATTCTAGTTGTCGAGGGTGGATAAAATGCGCGGGCAGGTGTGGTTTCTAGGTTCTTTTTTAACTCTTCAATCGTCGATGAATCAAAAAGCAGATTCAACTTACATAGCAAAACATCTCTCTCCAGTGAGAGAGAAATGTCATATGCATTAGCAAGCGATTCGGCCGCTTGCTTCATATCATTGAAGGTGAGAGCAATGGCTGCAGCAAACTTATCCCAGGTCAGGGTTGTGCTGATTTTTTTTAGGTCAATATCCAGTTGGCGAAGAATGGAGATCATTTTATCAAATCGTAATTGGTCCGCAGATTCCAATATCTCCTTCAGCTTTTGCTCTGGTAGAGCGTCCTCCCGAGTACACCTTGGCGACTCGAGAGGTTCGCCGCAATCACATGTGATCGCCGCTTGATTTATCCAGGTGAGGCGTTTTTTACACTTGGGGCAATTGAATAAGTAACACCGATTGTGAATCGGACAATGTGAGGCCAGGTACAGGTCTTTTAATGAATGCTCCCATCCAGCACGCGTGCACTCTGTACACAAGGCGGCCTCCGTCCGACGCAGGAGGCGAGGGCTTACGTGAAGCAGGCCAATAGATACCGGTCCCCATGGTTTACTCCTGCCATAGAACCCATTCCGCGCTTTAGCTTGTAGGGGGACCTCAAGGTTAGATGTAATAAATCGTTCGAATCGGCTACCTTGGAGTAGCGCAGAAACTTTGGATTTTTCATCGCGAATGTGAAATTCAATAAATTTGCTGGGTTTGGAGTACCCATTGTATTGGCACAGCCGCTTGATGAGGCTCGTTGGGCTCTCGTGAGGCAATGGCAGAGGAATAAAATTAACCTTATTCATGGCTTTTCTTATATATCTTCAGGTAGCAGGCCTTCAATGTCTCATCGAAGGGATAGGGGGAGTGGCTAAACCTCAGGTGGAGCAACGCGGCAGCTCTTTTGAAATCGGTCAGGTTCAGCCCGGAGCTTTGATGAGTAATCGCATTCTGTAAAGCACCATGAATCAGCATTCGGACGTACTCCAAGTTTCCTGAGCTGGCAATGAACAACCGTGCGGCGATATCCGGATCGGTCAGTCGAGCACCGTTAGTAATGTTAACGATAGTCTGTATATGGTCATCCAGCTTCGAAAGCAGGATCATGTAATCGGACGTGTTTTCTTCACTATAGGACAGCCACGCCAGTTCGATGATGAATGGAAAACGGCGGGCGAAGGCATCGGACTCGTTCAAAAGTTTCAAGATGGCGTCGGTTCCGGCCAAGACGAAACAGGTCCGGCTTAGATTGGTCATCGTAACCATCCAGTCGATCGTGACTTCTTTTGCTTTTTCTGAGTCGCGCTTGGCTAGGTTATTGAACTCGTCGAGTTCACACAATTTTACGCCGCAAGTTTTTAGCAGTGCCAGCAGACGGAAGTTCAACTCAACTGTGTCACCCCTCAGGTCAGCTTTCTTACCCGTCGGTGTCAGCATCTGTATGGCAGTCTTGGCGAGAGATTTGACCGTCACAGGCGAGGGCGTGATGCAATAAAAGGCTGGCCTTATCGTGTAGACGCCGTCCGGTAGCATTTCCTCATGCGTCGGTCCTAGGTTTTGTACGAAAAGTCGGCAGGGTAGAATTGCCGCCATGATTGGCTGGAGGCCCGCATGGCAAAGCGTTACGAA
>NZ_NKHL01000106.1 GCF_002934685.1 Pseudomonas bohemica | reverse complement strand
GGCTGGCTATCGCGCATCGCTGATGCGAAGCTGATTCGTTCGATGTCGCGCAAGGGCTGCTCACCAGATAACGCGGCTTGCGAAGGCTTCTTCGGCCGGCTGAAAACGGAGCTGTTTTATCCTCGCAACTGGCAGTCAACGAGCATCGAGCAGTTCATTCAGGCCCTGGACTCATACATTCGCTGGTACAACGAGAAACGCATCTAGATTTCCCTCGGCGCTCTCAGTCCCGTTGAGTATCGTGAGAGCCTGGGCTTCGCGGCATAACCAGTTCAAGTTTTTATCCGCATCCCCTCTGGTTCAAAATCCCATCAGCGCCAACACCCCCGCGGCCAATGAAGAGATTTTGCCGCAGGCCAGGCAGTGGAGCTACTTTTTCAACAGAATGGTTCGAACCCTGTCAGTCATAGAAGTCATGTGCAGTGGTCAAGTCGGATGCAAATGGGTGGTCAAGTCCATGCAATTACTCACGCACCATCGCCTTTGCTCCGAGTTCAGCAAGGCGTGTCGGCGGCATATGCGTTGTTAACGCAAGCCTCAGCAGGTGCGAGAACTTGTGATTTGCTAGGTTGACCTAACCCTACGCGCGCCCTCACTCAATGACTTGGATATGTATCGGGGAATAACACCAAACGGATATTTACGAGGCTTTGCAGCCGTCGTTGTGATGCTCCACTATCCCGTTGGCAGGCAACTATGGCCTGGTCAAGCAGCCCCTGCAATGGCTCGGAGGGACGCTGATCAAGTCTCGTTTGCTTGCTGGCGACGTAGGTGCCAATCCCGTCTATCAGCTCTTTCACCAAGCCCGTAAGGGCGGCATCGCTTTGCGTCCGCTCAAACTCTGAGTGGCGCAGGTCGAGTACATTCGCGCCCAGCCGCAGTTCAGCCAGCAGATATCCCTTGAGTATTTCATCCGTCCCCATACGCGGAATAATCATGTGCAGTCGGTCAACCATGCGCTGTACGAAGGCCATGCGCGCTTGGGAAAACTGACCATCGCCAACATTCAGCGACAGGCAGTTTTGCAGGTCTTCCAACGCCGACATCATAATTCGGTGCCCGCGCCATGTTGGCGTTCTGGCCCTCAAGAGCGACATCATTGCCATTGTCAGCACGAGCCCACAGACGGTGGCCAGCGAGCCGTTGAGCGTGGCGACGAAGTCGCCGGAATACTGATTATTAAGTGCGATGAGCGTAGCGATGTTGGTCGACAACACCATGCCGATAAAGGCCGTAGCGGGGTTAGCCATCAGCAAGCCAAGCGCGATCAGGGCGGGGGCCAGTAGCAGCGCCACCATCTCGAAGCTACCGGCAAGCGGCAATAAAACAGAGGTGTACACAAGGGTTACTACGACAGAGACCAGCACATAGCGAAGAAAAAGCTTCATCGAAGGAATCGGCGTATCGAGCGCGGCAAAAAAGGAGCAAGCCACCGCAGCAATCATCGGTACGGAGGCGCCGTCTTCCCAGCCGGTGGCGATCCACAGTGCGCATCCGGCCAGGACTGAACAAAATGCAGTCAGAGCCGATAGCGCTGCCAAGCCCAGGTCGAGCTGTGGACGGCGCGACTGCCGGAGTACAACCGGCTCCGTCAGTTTGAAGCGGGCTCGCAGGACAGAGCGCAACTTATGTACTGAGACAAGTACATCAAGCAACTCCTCAATCTTCAAGGTAAGGCTTTGCCAGAATAGCGCGTCCCATCCCTTGGCGGTGCCATCCATTTGGGCGATGATTTGGCGCGCGCTTTGCACCTGCAAGGTAGGCTCGGCTGAGGTGATGCATTGGGGGAGCGCATGAATCAGCTCTTTTACTCTAATCGGCGGGGTTAGGCCTTGCCGCTCAGCTATACCCAAGCGCTGTTCGATAGACGCTATGAGTGGTAGTAGTAGCGACTGGCACATCACCAAGTGATGCACGGTACGTTCTGCTTTGCTGCCTCCTGCATTTTCGTAGGCAAGGTGAGTTCCCATTGCCTCTAGCAATGAAGGGTACGCCGCCAGCTTTGCCGTAAGCGCCTGGGTTGGTTTAGGGGTGTTGGCATTTGGCGAGGCGGCGAAGCTTATCCACCAGTATTGGGCGTCATCCAGCCAACTATCGATTTTTTGGTCAATAAGATTCTGCACAAACCTTGGCATCACTAAGGTGTGCACCAAGCTGCTGCAAATGACTCCCAGGCTGATTTCTTCGACCCGAGCTACCGATAGATCGAAAATAGACAACGGCGTGTTGATAGCAGGAAAGCAGATGAACGCCGCGCTATAACCCGCCAACATAAAAATATAGCTTCTAGGTGAGCGATCGAGCAACGAGACGAATAAACAACCTGCCACCCAGGCAGCCAGCGCAAGACAGAGCAGTTCCGGCGTCTGTACCAAGTTCGGCACCATCACCACCGAGGCGATCGCCCCCAAGCAGGTACCGAGCAATCGATAGACTGATTTGGATACCGTGGCCCCGGCATAGAGCTGGGAGGCAATAAATACCGTTGTGACTGCCCAACTGGGCCGGTCCAGCGACAAATCCAGAGCGATATATAAGGTGATCAGCGCTGCGATGCAGGTCTTTATCGCAAATAGCCACGCGTCCTTATCCGGCGCTTGCATCAGTTCTCGCGACCTGGCGGGGAAGTGTCCAGCGCGGCCCTGAGGCGTGCGAATACCGATACGCAGACACCCAGTTCCTCATCGCTGACGTGGGCAAGCGTTCTCGCTCGGAACTGTGTGACTAGCGGTTCCAGTCTGTCTGCCCACAGACAACCTTTCGAGGTTAGACCAACGGTTTTCGCACGACGATCATGAAGGTCAGGCAGCCGATAGATATACCCCGCGTGGTAAAGCTGTTCCACGAGCCTTGCCACAGTCGATTTTTCCAAGGCCAAGCGGGCGGCCAGCTCATGCTGTTTTAATGGCGCTTTCGTCTGGCGAAGAACGACAAGCGGCCATGCGAGCGAATGAGAAAGATCCGACTCGGGTGTGATTGCCAAGTTAGCTGCGGCACGCCATAGCTGGTACAGGGGAGCGACGCCACTGGAAAACTCAAGCTCTAGTTCACCACGGGAAACAGACATCGGAAGACTCAATATGGTTGTATCTACAACTAGATTGAGCGTGAGGTCTGCTGTTGTCAAGCTCACCGGCCGAGTGATGATCCCAGCGTCTTGCCGCTGACGCCGAACGGACCCAGTTGCCGAGATCTCACTGACCCAAGCTGACTCCCCGCGAATCATTGTCTGTGCTGGATTTGTGCAGGTTTGGAGATGGGTCAGTCTTGTCAGGCGTGCGGGTCAAATCGGCGTCGGCGACAACAGCGCAGAACGTTTCATTCAGTAGGCTCCTCGGTGGGCGTGAACAATATATGTTGTAGTCATATATTGTTCAATATCGCCTCATCGTTCCTTTTGCGAGATTGCAAAATGGAATTGAGATCAGCCTTCGCGATCACGCTGCAAGGTTTACGCTCCCAGCTGGATCTGTCTCAGGAGGATTTTTCGGTTGTCAGTAGCAGGACGAACATCAGCCTTTTGGAGCGAGGGAAGACCATCCCAACACTAGAAAAGCTGACGCAGATTTGCACCGTATTGAAGCTACATCCGCTGACGGTGATGACTCTGTGCTATTCGAAGTTAGATGACATGCCCGCCGACGAGCTCTTGAAACGGGTGACAACGGAACTTCAATTTTTGGTCACTCTAGACCAGGATTGAAAAACGGTGATGGGGCCGGGGTGCGCTGCTGGGGAGCGCACGGCTGGTTTAGGCTCCCGCATGCGCTCTTCTTGTGATCGGCAGATTTTGTGCGGCAACTGTGGGCGACTCCATATGCTTTCATTCGGGCTGAGCATGGAGATGGAGAGTTTTCATGACGCAGGCTCGGCCGCTGCGCTGATCGAGTTCGTGTAGATTGACGCTCCGATCACTTGGCTAGTAGCTCGATGCTGCGCTGGTGTGGGTTCTTCGCAGTCTTGAGATTGCCCAATAGGCGCAAAAACCGATACTGTGCACAGACGAATTTTAAGGGCGCATCCTCGCATGATGACTACATATATCCGCTGTCCCGACGATATGTATGCTAGGTCCTGCGCTATCCCTGAAGATTTACTTAGATTGTGTCTTGCAAGTCCTCCTAATCCCTGCACTGGCCGAATGGCCCCGGACAGCGCCAATTCGCCCAAGCATTCCACACCGTCGAGCGCCTGCGTTGGAACCTGCGCGCTCGCCGCCAGCAACCCAAGCGCAATCGCCAGATCGAAACGTCCGCCGTCCTTGGGCAGATCGGCAGGTGCGAGATTCAACGTGATGCGCCTCGCCGGAAAATCCAGCCGACAGTTGAGAATCGCGCTGCGCACCCGATCCTTGCTCTCCTTAACGGCACCCTCGGGCAAACCTACCAGGGTTAAAGTCGGCAAGCCGTTCGCCAGATGGGTTTCAACGGTGACGGCAGGCGCTTCGACGCCGACTTGCGCGCGACTCAGGACAATGGCGAGGGACATGACTTTCCTTGATAACGGCACCGCTTCCTGCGGCGTGCTGAAGGATAGACAGAGGTCAGAGATGGGAGCTGTTGCGAGTTCTACGGCATGTGTCTGAGCGTAGCTTTTCGCAGAAGCCCTTTTCGCGAGCAGGCTCGCTCCCACAAAGGGCGTCACAGGATGATTGTTGGTTATTCGTTAACCTGCCCCGCCAACTGCGCTTCCATCTCCGCCATCTTCGCTTCCAGTGCCTCAAGACGGGCACGGGTGCGGGCCAGGACGATCATCTGGCTGTCGAATTCTTCTCGGCTTACCAGATCCAGTTTGCTGAAGCCGCTTTGCAGCAGCGCCTTGAACTGGGTTTCGAATTCGTTGCGAGGCAGTGGAGTCTCGCCGTTGAACAACCGCGAGGCGTGGTCGCTCAGGGCATCTAGAAAGGCTTTGGGCACGAGCATGATGAAGCTCCAGAATCAGATGGGCGGCAGTGTAGCACGCAGCGCCTCCAGTCATTTTACGGGGTGGACGTTGCACGGTTTTCGCGCATGTTGGCGTGCACGTACGCACTGTTGTTGTGCGGACGAATCGGGTGGTGGCGATCCGAATCCGCCTGAGTGGACGCCAAGCGCCGTAATTTGCGGGATTTCACGAGATGGCAAGCTTTCTGCTTAGTGGCATATGACCCATGCACTGGTGCAGTCGCTGTGACGAATGCAGTGCGGCAGGCGGAGCGGGGAAGGTTTTCGTCAGAAGTGGTTTCTGGAGTTGGTCTGGCCTGTTTCGGGCCATCGACGCGTTACAAAGCCAGACGCTGCGCTTAGACTTGAGACGGGTTTGTTTTCCTGGGGCAAGTCCACCAATTCGGGAGAAAGTTTCATGAAGCTAGTCACTGCCATCATCAAGCCGTTCAAGCTGGACGACGTACGCGAGTCGTTGTCGGAAATCGGCGTGCAGGGCATCACGGTAACTGAAGTCAAAGGCTTCGGACGTCAGAAAGGCCACACCGAGCTGTATCGCGGTGCGGAATATGTAGTCGACTTCCTTCCCAAGGTGAAGATCGACGTTGCGATCGACGACAAGGATCTTGACCGCGTTATCGAAGCGATAACCAAAGCGGCCAACACCGGCAAGATCGGTGACGGGAAGATCTTCGTGGTCAATCTGGAACAGGCTATTCGCATCCGTACCGGCGAAACCGATACCGACGCAATCTAAGCCGCCAAACCCAACGCCCCAGGAGAAAACAATATGACTCTGCGTCAATTCGCAGGGCTAGGAGCCCTGTTGTCCCTCGTAACCCCTGGCTTGGCCATGGCGGCAGACGAAGTGGCAGCCCCCGTACTCAACTCAGGCGATACCGCCTGGATGCTGACTTCCACCGCGCTGGTGCTGTTCATGACCGTTCCCGGTCTGGCACTGTTCTACGGCGGCATGGTTCGCCAGAAAAACGTTCTGTCGGTAATGATGCAGTGCTTCGCTATCACTGGCCTGATCAGCATCCTGTGGTGCATCTATGGCTACAGCCTGGCGTTCGACACCACCGGTATGGAAGCCAACGTCGTTAACTTCAACTCCTTCGTCGGCAGCCTGTCGAAGGCGTTCCTGGCGGGCATTACGCCTTCCAGCATCACAGGTGCAACGGCTCTGTTCCCAGAAGCCGTATTCGTCACCTTCCAGATGACTTTTGCCATCATCACCCCAGCTCTGATCGTCGGCGCCTTCGCAGAACGCATGAAGTTCTCCGCGATGCTGGTCTTCATGGCCATCTGGTTCACCCTTGTCTACGCGCCGATCGCGCATATGGTCTGGAGCGGTGTCGGTGGTCTGCTGTGGGACTGGGGCGTTCTCGATTTCGCGGGCGGTACCGTCGTTCACATCAACGCCGGTGTAGCCGGTCTGGTAGCGTGCCTGGTTCTGGGCAAACGCAAAGGCTTCCCGACCACCCCAATGGCTCCGCACAACCTGGGTTACACCCTGGTCGGCGCAGCGATGCTGTGGGTAGGCTGGTTCGGCTTCAACGCCGGCTCCGCTGCCGCGGCCAACGGCACTGCCGGTATGGCGATGCTGGTCACTCAGATCGCAACCGCCGCTGCTGCACTGGGCTGGATGTTCGCTGAATGGCTGACCCACGGTAAGCCAAGCGCACTGGGCATCGCCTCGGGCGTGGTTGCCGGTCTGGTGGCCATCACCCCGGCTGCCGGTACTGTTGGCCCGATGGGCGGCCTGATCATCGGTCTGGCGGCTGGCGTGGTCTGCTTCTTCTGCGCAACCAGCCTGAAACGCAAACTGGGCTACGACGACTCTCTGGATGCCTTCGGCGTTCACGGTATCGGCGGTATCCTCGGCGCGATCCTGACCGGCGTCTTCGCAGCCCCTTCGCTGGGCGGCTTCGGCACCGTGACCGACATCGCTGCACAAGTCTGGATTCAGTGCAAAGGCGTTGGCTTCACGATTATCTACACCGCGATCGTGACCTTCATCATCCTCAAGGTGCTGGACGCCGTCATGGGTCTGCGTGTCACCGAGGAAGAAGAGGCTGTCGGCCTTGACCTTGCGCAACACAACGAGCGTGGCTACAACCTGTAAACACGGCCTTGAAAAAAATGCCCGG
Source organism: Pseudomonas bohemica (assembly GCF_002934685.1). GTDB lineage: Bacteria > Pseudomonadota > Gammaproteobacteria > Pseudomonadales > Pseudomonadaceae > Aquipseudomonas > Aquipseudomonas bohemica. The sequence continues at coordinate 132,547 of NZ_NKHL01000106.1, read as the reverse complement.
ACTTCCGGGCATTTTTTTGTCTGGAGTTTGTCGATAGGCAGGACAGCAAACGGATGGCCGACAAGCTGAGCGCGAACCTTGCCATGTCCTGGTTTCAGGGCGGCCTTGGCCTTGATCGCAAAGGCCTGGCGTTTCGGGTTTCAGGCTTACAAACAACGTCACTCATTACGCGCTTTGCTTTTTTTTCTAGCGCGTTAGAATGCGCGCCGAAGGGCGGAGAACTGTATGTGGCAACAGACCAGAATCACCCTGCGGGCAAGGCCTCGTGGATTTCATCTGGTGACCGACGAGATCGTCGCAGGCGTTCCCGGACTGCGTGATTGTCGAGTCGGGCTGTTGCATTTGTGGCTGCAGCATACCTCGGCCTCGTTGACCATCAACGAGAATGCCGACCCGGCAGTGCGCCGTGACTTCGAGCGTTTCTTCAACCGCCTCATCCCACAAGGACGTGACGGTTATGAACATGACGACGAAGGCCCGGACGACCTGCCAGCGCACTTCAAAGCCAGCCTGCTGGGCTGTCAGTTGCTTGTTCCGGTCACGGACGGGCGGTTGGCGATGGGAACCTGGCAAGGTGTTTATTTAGGAGAGCATCGCGATGCAGGCGGTGCGCGTAAAGTCCTCGCCACCCTTCAGGGGGAGGGGCACGACCGCTGATTATCGGCGGTAGTTGAATTTTTTCCGGTTGTCTTAGAAATTAAGCGCAGCTGGGCTATAACTAATCTGCTTTCGCAAGTCATGAGGTAGAACATGAGCGACGATGACATCGATAACGAAGGTCTGGAAGACGATCTGGAAGGCGAGGACGACGGTGAGGAACTTGCCGCTGCTCCCGATGATGACGTGGCGGATGTCGAAGACAGCCCCGAAGTATCGGCAACGCCGGCCAAAGGCAAGGCCAAGGCCGCAGTCTCGGTTGATGAGCTTCCAAGCGTAGAAGCCAAGAACAAAGAACGTGACGCCCTCGCTCGTGCGATGGAAGAGTTCCTCGCCCGTGGTGGCAAGGTGCAGGAAGTGGAGGCCAATGTGGTCGCCGATCCGCCAAAGAAGCCTGACAACAAGTACGGTAGCCGCCCTATCTAAGGGTGTCTGATGCCTGCTGAAGAAAAGCCCGCTGTCGCTGCGGGCTTTTTTTTGGCTGGGATTTGCTTGGGATTCTTACTCTGATGCGCTTTGGGCCTATTCGTGAGCAAGCTTGCTTGCGAATGGCCTGAAAGGCATCAATGCAGCAATCTCGAGCCAACCCTCACCCCCAGCGCGCCAGCACCTCAGGCAATTGCGTCAGGCTGCTGATCTCTGCGTCCGGTAAGTGATCAGCTTCCCACGCTTTGCCGCCCGGGTTGTACCAGATCGCACGGAAGCCGGCCTGCTGAGCACCTGCGATGTCATCGCCGGGGTGGTCGCCGACATGCACTGCATGATTTGCATCGGCGTTGCCGCGTTTCAACGCTTCCAGGAACGGCGCGGGATCAGGCTTTCCGATGCCCAGGTCTTCAGCGCACAACGCAAAAGCGAAGTAATCGGCAAGACCCAGGCGACGCACATCGGCGTTGCCGTTCGTCACTACACCCAGAGTGTAGGACTTGGTCAGAGTCTCCAGCGTCGGCACTACTTCGGGGAAGATATCGAGCTTGTGTCGTCCTTGAAGAAACACCTCGAAACTCTGCTCAGCCAAATGCTGCGCCTCAGCCTGGCCGTAACCTGCGTCTTCCAACGCATGGAACAGCACGCGACGGCGCAGTGCGCTGATACGGTGCTTGAAACTCGGATCAGCCTCGACCAGACTCGAACGGATTTCCCACAGGTGCTCCACCGGCACCGGGCCCAGTTTCGGTGCGTTTTGCGCCAGCCAGTCCCGCAGCATGGCTTCTGCGCTGACGATCGCCGGTGCGGTTTCCCACAGGGTATCGTCCAGATCGAAGGTGATCAGCTTGATGCTCATTCGGAAGAATCCTTGCGTTTGGCCCGTGGGTGGGCGCCGTCGTACACCGTTGCCAGATGCTGGAAATCCAGGTGGGTATAGATCTGAGTCGTTGTAATGTCGGCGTGGCCGAGCAGTTCTTGTACGCCCCGCAGGTCTTGAGACGATTCCAGCAGGTGGCTGGCGAAGGAGTGACGCAGCATGTGCGGGTGCAGGTTCTGTCCCAGTTCACGTTCGCCAGCGGCCTTGACCCGCAACTGAATCGAGCGTGGTCCCAGGCGTCGGCCTTGCTGGCTGATGAATACGGCGTCGTCCTGGGGATTGGCGAGCGCTCGCTGTTTCAACCATTGCGCCAGCGCCTCGCGGGCTTTGCGTCCCACCGGCAGGACGCGGGTCTTGCTCCCCTTACCAAGCACTTCCACCAACCCGTCGGCCAGGTCCAGTTGCGCGCAGTTCAACCCAGTGAGTTCTGAAAGCCGTAGCCCGGACGAGTAGAACAGCTCGAGAATCGCGTGATCGCGGCGCGCAAGAAATTCCTCTTCCACGCCGCCTTCCAGCAGCTGCAGCGTGCGGTCGGCATCAAGGGTCTTGGGCAGGCGACGCTCGCCTTTGGGCGGTGACAGGCCGTTGGCCGGATCGTGGTCGCAGAGGCCTTCGCGATTGAGATAGTGGTAGAAACCGCGCACCGCGGACAGCAATCTGGCAATGCTGCGCGATGACTGGCCTTGCTGATGCAGGCGGGCGACAAGGCTGCGCATGGATTGGATATCCAGCGTCTTCCAGCTGTCGATGTGCTGCTTCTCGCAGAACGCCAGCACCTTGCTCAGGTCGCGGCGGTAAGCTTCAAGCGTGTGGCTGGACACTTGGCGCTCACTGCGCAGGTGCGTGCAGTAGGCGTCCAATTGCCGTTCCATGACTAGCGAACCGAGCGCAGGGCGTTGGTGAAACGCGGCAGCAGGCGGCTCAGCACATCGGCGATGTAGGTGAGGAACAGCGTGCCCACCGAGCTTTTGTAGTGTTGCGGATCACGGCTGCCGATGGCGAGAACACCGTGCAGGCCCTGATGATTCAACGCGACGATGGCGGTAGAGCCGACTTCCTTGCTCTGCTCGGCGCCGAACAGAAACTCCAGTTCGTGCTCACGCAGGGCGCCGCAGACGGTTTTACCGCCGGAAATCAGCCCGCCAATCGCCTTCTGCGCGTCGGCACTGCTGACCCAGCGGCCCACGGTCATCGGGTTATCGCTGAACAGGATCAGGCTCACGAACGGCACCTGAAACTCCTGGCGCAGGCTGTCTTCCACCGCAATGACGATTTCTTCCAGGCTGGTGGCGTCCATCAGCGTGAGGATCAGGCGACGGGTTTTCTCGAACAGGCGGTCGTTGTCGCGGGCCACGTCCATCAGCTGTGACAGCCGATGACGCATTTCGATATTGCGCTCGCGCAGCAGTTTGAGCTGACGTTCGACCAGCGAAACGGTGTCGCCGCGCTGATGCGGGATGCGCATTGCCGTGAGCAGCTCATCGTGTTCGGCAAAGAAGTCCGGGTGTTGTTGCAGCCAGGCCGCGACCGCCTCGGCTTCAAGGGCAGGCACTGCTTGATCGGCGGATGATTCGCCGGGCGTGTCGGTTGAAGTCTGAGGCAGGTCGGTCATTGGATACTCTCACTCATAGACGTACTTGGCCTTCGTAGACCCTGACGGCCGGGCCGGTCATCAGTACCGGATGACCCGGGCCGGCCCACTCGATGGACAGGCGTCCGCCGGGCAGATCGATCAGCAGTGGCGATTCCATCCAGCCCTGACTGATGGCCGCGACCGCCGCCGCGCAGGCGCCGGTGCCACAGGCCTGGGTTTCCCCCGCGCCGCGTTCCCATACACGCAGTTGCGCGCGCTGGCGATCGACGACGTGAAGAAAACCCACGTTCACCCGAGCCGGAAAGCGCGGGTGGTTCTCGATTTTCGGGCCGAGGGTGTGAACCGGCGCGTTGTTGATGTCATAGACGCGCAGCACGGCATGGGGGTTACCCATCGAGACAGCGGCCAGCTCGACGCTTTCGCCATCGACGTCCAGTGTGTAACTGGTTGCCTGTTGTGGCGCGTCGAAGGGAATGTCCGCGGGCACTAGCCGCGGCGCGCCCATATCGACGCTGATCTGGCCGTCATTGCGGATATCCAGCTCGATGATGCCGCTTTTGGTTTCGACGCGGATCTGCTTCTTGGCCGTCAGGCGTTTGTCCAGCACGAAGCGGGCAAAGCAGCGCGCGCCATTGCCGCATTGCTCGACTTCCGATCCGTCGGAATTGAAGATCCGATAGCGGAAATCCACGTCCGGGTTGCTTGGCGCTTCAACCAATAGCAGCTGATCGAAACCAATGCCGGTGTGCCGATCGCCCCATTGCTTGGCGTGCTTGGGCAGGATGTGCGCGTGCTGGCTCACGAGGTCCAGCACCATGAAGTCGTTGCCCAGGCCATGCATCTTGGTAAAACGCAGCAACATGGGATTACTCCGGCAGCAGGCTTTCGCCGGCATACAGCTCAGTCACGGTTTCACGGCGACGCACTTCGAACGCTTGATCGCCATCGACCAACACCTCGGCAGTACGCCCGCGGGTGTTGTAGTTGGAACTCATGACGAAGCCGTAAGCACCCGCAGAGTGCACGGTCAGCAGATCGCCTTCGGCCAACGCCAGTTCGCGCTCCTTGGCCAGGAAGTCGCCGGTCTCGCAGATCGGACCCACGATGTCGTAGGTGCGCGCTGTGCCGTCGCGTGGTTGAACGGCCTTTACATCCATCCAGGCTTGATACAGTGCTGGGCGGATCAGGTCGTTCATCGCGGCATCGACGATGGCGAAATCTTTATGTTCGGTGTGCTTGAGGTATTCGATGCGGGTCAGCAGCACACCGGCGTTGGCCACGATGAAACGACCCGGCTCGAACATCAGCGCCAGATCGCGACCTTCGAGGCGCTCACGCACGGCTTTGATGTAGTCACCGGCGAAAGGCGGCTCTTCGTCGCGATAGCGCACGCCCAGTCCGCCGCCCAGATCCAGATGGCGCAGCTGGATGCCGCAATCGCTCAGGCGATCGACCAGATCCAGCAGGCGATCCAGCGCATCGACGAATGGCGACAGGGTGGTCAGTTGCGAGCCGATGTGGCAATCGACGCCGATCACTTCCAGGTTCGGCAGCTGTGCGGCGCGGATGTACACGTCTTCGGCGTCTGCGATGGCGATGCCGAACTTGTTCTCTTTAAGGCCAGTGGAAATGTACGGGTGAGTACCGGCGTCAACGTCCGGGTTCACGCGCAGGGACACCGGGGCGCGTTTGCCCATCTCGGCGGCCACGACCTGCAGGCGTTCCAGCTCGTCGGTGGATTCGACGTTGAAGCAATGCACGCCCACTTCCAGCGCCCGACGCATGTCGTCACGGGTCTTGCCGACGCCGGAGAAGACGATCTTGTCAGCCTGACCGCCTGCTGCCAGCACACGCTCCAGTTCGCCACGGGAAACGATGTCGAAACCGGCGCCCAGACGCGCCAGGACATTGAGTACGCCCAGATTGGAGTTGGCTTTGACGGCGAAGCACACCAAGTGCGGCATGCCGCTCAGGGCATCGGCGTAAGCGCGATATTGCGCCTCGATGTGGGCTCGGGAGTAGACATAGGTCGGCGTGCCGAAACGCTCGGCGATGGCAGACAATGCAACTCCTTCCGCGAACAGCTCACCGCCGCGGTAGTTGAAGGCGTCCATGGTCAATCCCTAGTAGGTCGAGGTCTGATGCTTGTGCGAGTGCGACTTGGTCTGGCTGCTGCCGTCGGACGAGTCGTCATCCGGCAGGTACAGCGGACCTTTCTGACCGCAGGCAGAGACCAGGCACGCAATAGCGAGGAGCGCGGCCAGGGAGGAAATCAGGCGCTTCATGGCGAAATCCTTTGTATAAGCATTAATTGCGCCCGAGTATACCGACCACCCGACAGATTGCCTATGCGCCACGGTTCCCGTCCGGCGGGGCTTTGACGCAAGTGCCGGATACGTTGGCGATGGTCGCGTATTTTTTGGCGCGGCAGGCTGCTGCTGGGCGGGTATGCTTTGCAATTGGCCGGAAGCGACCGTATCTTGCGTCGCTGCGCCATCAGTAGACACTTTCGAGGTTCCTGCAATGAGTTTGACCGAAGCCCGCTTTCACGACCTGGTAGATGAGACTCAAAATACGATCGAGGATATCTTCGACGAGAGTGGTCTGGATCTGGACCTTGAAAGTTCGGCCGGTGTGCTGACCGTGAAATTCGAAAATGGTACTCAGCTCATCATCAGTCGCCAGGAACCGCTGCGTCAGTTGTGGCTGGCGGCGCCCGCGGGCGGGTTCCACTTCGATTATGACGAAGAAGAGAAGCGCTGGGTCTGCGACAAAAGCGAAGAGCTGTTAGGCGAGATGCTTCAGCGTCTGACGTTGGCCCAGGCCGGTGTTGAAATCGAGTTCGACGCTATCGACGGTCATTACGACGGGAATCGATAGTGACCACCGGCGCGCCCGTCAAAGCACCCAAGCCACTGTTCAGCAACGTCAGCCCGGCTGTGCCATCGCCGTGCATCAGCGTCTGCCGGCTCGACGAGCACAAAGTATGTACCGGATGTTATCGACACGTCGAAGACATCCGCGAATGGCGTTCTGCGAGCGATCAGCGGCGGCGGGAGATTGTGCAGCAGGCCACGGACCGGCAAGCGCAGTGCTGACTGATGGATGTATTCGGACCTGTGGGAGTGAGCTTGCTCACGGAGAAGCCGGTACATCCATTACATCTTCATGGGTAAACATCGCGCCTTCGTGAGCAAGCTCACTCCTACAGGTCTAGTGCAGGTTGCACTATCGAACCTCAAGCATCACCCATCGCGTCATTCAATGATTTCTCCAGCTCGGCCTTGTAGCGCAGGAACAGGATCGTTTGGCCTCGCGTATCTGCCAGTATTCCCGAGAGGTCCAGGTCCGTGATGTAGCAGCGATAGCGTTGCGGTCCGCTGCGTTGATCGAGAATCTGCCGCGTGACGACGCTGAACAGTTGCTCGCCGTATTCCAGCTCCGAAAACTCCATGCCGTCGCAGTACAAGGTCACGCTGACTTGGCCCGGTGAGGCCTCTTCGACAATCGCCTGTACATCGTAAAACGGCTTGTCGGTGGGCGTGACCGGACCGAGCCGTTGCTCTACCCGCCGTGCGCGCCCGGCGCCATCGGGGGTGAGGCGGTAATACAGGGTTTCCAGCGCCTGCGGATCGAGTGGGTTGTCCAGCGGCAGCAGCGCCCCACGCCGATACATCAGCGATTGCAGGAAGCGCTGCATCGGCATCAGCAGGCTTGGCTCATCGTGATACGGCAGGCGGTGATGCCACAGCGCATTATGTTCGTCGAGCACGTACAGGTCGGCGTGGGACTCATTGATTCGATAGAACACCTGAATGCATTCTGGCTGTCCGTGAGGAATGATCAGCGACAGATCGCTGTCATCCAGCGCCTGTGGGTCCAGATGAATCGGGCTGTAGCCGGGCATTTCTTCGCCCAGGTATTCGTACAGGGCAGACAGGCTCTCGAGTGCCACATGAGTGACTTGTCCGGGCGTCATTTCCAGCACGTGGTAGTGATGCTGCACCTGAATCAGATAGCGGTGATTCAGACCGCGAGCCAGCAGCAACTGCGCGGTCTGGATCAGCTCCTCCACTCGCTGGGCAATCGCCGGGGCGCGGTTGTGACAAAAGCAGCGCACGCTGATCACCGGTTTCGCCGAGGTGGCGGGCAGGTTGTTGAGCAGTTCGCTCAGGCAGTCGAGCAGGGCGTGAGGACCGTCGAATCGATTGACCAGCACCTCGTTCCAGCTGTTGAGGGTGATCTGGTCGAAAGTCAGCACCAGATTCTCCCGAACCCCGGCGTAGCTCAATGAGTCGGTGCGCTCGGTGGTCATCAGGATGTTCAGATCCTTGTGGTGCTTGAGCGGATCGACTCCGACGTTCACCAACAGCAGGATTTCGCTCGGCACGCTCGGGCGCAGCAGAACCTCTTCGGCCACCACCCCCAACGGCATCGGAATGCTCTGCTGCAATGCGCCCTGCAGGTTGAACAGCTCGAATTCGGTCAGGTCGCTGCTGCCGGGGTGCAGGGCCAGGCGCGTGGTGCTGTCGATCACATTGTTGCGATGGCACCAGGCAAGCAGCTCCAGCAGTTCACGGCTGCGCTTGATCGGCGCGAAGGACTCCCACTCATGAACACCCAGATTGCCGTTATACAGGCCCCATTGATACTTTCCAGGCTCGCGTTTATTAGGCGACTGCACCAGCGTCAGCGTGTCCTCGGCCAGATCCGGCGAGATGCCTGGATTGATAAACTCGACCTTGCCTGCCTTGCGCTCGAATGCCGCATACAGACGTCGCCCGAGGATATTGAGGTCGCGTTTGTTGATCGAGCTGATTGCGTTCTGGGTGCGGGCGAACTGGGTCAGGAAGCGATAGCTGTAATTGAGCTCGCTGACCAGTGCCCGGCGTTCGCTGGAAACCTGTCGCACCTTCCACTGGCTTCGGCTGTCGAGCAGTGCCAACTGACGCTCATCCCACTTCCACTCCTTGGCCAAGCGCTCCAGCAACAGGCGCTGCCAGCTGGTGGTGCGCTGGCGGGGTAGCCCGGTAAGCTTTTTGTTCACCTTCAGGTACAGGCTGCGGCGCACCAGTTCCAGCCGCTCAGGCTCGCCACGTTCCAGTAGATACTCCTCGATCCGGCGATAAACCATCATGTACGGATCGAGTTCGTCGAGGTTCACGCGATTGGCGAACACCTCTTTCTTCAGGCGCATGCTTAGGCAATGAACCTGCGGATGCTCGCTGGCATAGGCTTCGGTAAGCAGCAGTTTGAGCACGGATTTGTAGGGCGAATCGATGCCCTTGAACAGCTGCCAGAGTCCGGCGCCGATGAATTCTCCGGCTGGAATGTGGGACATATTGCCCAGATCCAGCACCTCATCTTCGCGGATGAAACGCTTGGAGAGCAGCGTGTGGGTGTAATCGGCGTAGCGCGCCTCGTCATAGACAGGCACCAGCCACCAGATCGGCGTGCGCCCGGCCAGCCAGATCGCTGTGCGGTAGAACTCATCCAGCAACAGGTAATGCTGAGTCGTTCCGCAGTCCTCACCGCTGAGCTGCGCGTCACGTTCGCCCAACACGAACCGTTCCGGGTCGATGAGGAAGAAATGCGCCTCGGCGCCCATGGTTGCGGCCCAGGTCTGCAGCGCCTGGCACTTCTTGCGCAACTCCAGCACCTGTTCAGGCGACAGGTGGGGGTCGTGGCAGATCCACACGTCCATGTCGCTCTGATCGGCCTGAGCCAGCGTGCCGAGGCTGCCCATCAGGAAAATGCCGTGAATCGGCTGTGGCGGACTGCCCCGACGCGGTTTGTAGGAAAAGGACCGGGTCAGCCGTTGCGCTTCGGCCAGCGCCTGGGCATCCGGCTCATAGTGGGACACCCCCGCGGGCGTGGAGCCGGAAACATAGCCGGGCAACAGCGGATGATTGACGTGCAAGAACAGCGGCAACAGCGCCAGCACCGACTGCTGACGCGTGGACAGACCTTCATTGGCGCGACCCAGCCGCCCTTCGTTGAGGGTCAGGAACCGGTTACGCAGCTGGCTGAGGACCTTGCGGTCGATGCCCTCATCCAGATCGGGGCGGATCTCGAAACTACGGGTCATCGCGACTCAAAGCCGACAAACGGCACTACAGGGAGGCTGAGCAAAGCGACAGGAAAGAAGATCCAGCATCAGGCGTTTCTAAGGCGGCTGTGTGTATTTTTTCTGGCGCCAGAATTTTATCGGCGCAGCATCTTACAAATGAAGGGTTCGCGAAACCTTTATTTGAGCGTTGCGGCAAAGGTTTCGCGGCTAAATGACTGTGGGCGATATCACGCCGCTTCCTGGGTGGTGGAAAGGATGATCAGCAGCGATTGCGCGTGTTCGGCGGCATCCAGTCCCAGGCTGGTGAGGTAGCCCCCGTCGACCTGAGTCGTCAGGCCTTTTTCGAAGAGTCGTTTGGCAGCGGCAACAGCGGTGGGAGCAGCGACGTGGTGGACTTTGAGGCCCTCCTGGGTATTGTGCAGATTGAACAGTGACAGGATTTCCAATTCGGCAACCAATTCAGGGGTAAACGACATAGATGCTCCAGACTTTTTGTAATGGATGACGCGGCGATGGAATCGCAGACGTGACAGCCCCGTGGGTCAAGAGGCCGCGAGGCATCTGGAGTGTAGTTAGCGTCTGGGGATTTTGCAGAAAGTATCTGGCCGATCGTCAGATCAGGGGGTACGTGCAGCGGTGGTGCGGTAGCTCGGCTTTCCGGAGGTGAGTGACGCAGGTCGGCCTCCGCCGGCAAGCCGTGCTGCTATAGGGCAGATGCAGTCATTGTTCTTCCAGCTTCACACCCGGCGGCAGCTCGGGCAGGGCGCGCAGGGCTTTTTCGTACCACTCGGTGTTGAACGGGCGATCTTCTTCGAGGATGCCGTCAATCTCCACGGCCAACACGTGCGCCATCATTTCCAGAATGTCTTCACGCTCGTAACCGACCAGGGTCAGCTTGTTGAAAGTGGCCTTGGCAGCAGGCGGGTTGTCGCTTTCGATCTGGTTTTCGATGGCCTGGATCAGGGTCGATTCAGCGAACTCTTCTTCGTCGTTGTCGATGCGGTCGCTCATGATGTTCTCGGTTTGCAGAAAGGTTATTGGGGCCGCGCCTGGATAATGCGGCCCGTTCGAGGGTGCTTAGCGGTTGGCCAGGACCTGCTTGCCACGCTCAACCGCAGCCTTGACCTGAGCCGGAGCGGTCCCGCCGATGTGGTTGCGAGCGTTGACCGAGCCTTCCAGGGTCAGAACGGCGAACACGTCCTGCTCGATCTGGTCGCTGAATTGACGCAGCTCTTCCAAGGTCATTTCCGCCAGATCCTTGCCGGTCTGCACGCCGTATTTAACGGCATGCCCGACGATCTCGTGGCAGTCACGGAACGGCAGGCCGCGGCGGACCAAGTAGTCAGCCAGGTCAGTCGCCGTGGAGAAGCCGCGCAGGGCTGCTTCGCGCATGATCGCGTGCCTGGGTTTGATCGCGGGAATCATGTCGGCGAAAGCACGCAGCGAGTCGCGCAGTGTGTCGGCGGCGTCGAACAGCGGCTCCTTGTCTTCCTGATTGTCCTTGTTGTAGGCCAGGGGCTGGCCCTTCATCAAGGTCAGCAGGCCCATCAGCGCGCCGAACACGCGGCCGCTCTTGCCACGTACCAGTTCCGGTACGTCGGGGTTTTTCTTTTGCGGCATGATCGAGCTGCCGGTGCAGAAACGGTCCGGCAAGTCGATGAACTGGAATTGCGCACTGGTCCACAGCACCAGCTCTTCGGAGAAGCGCGACAGGTGCATCATCGCCACGCTGGCGGCCGAGCAGAATTCGATGGCGAAGTCGCGATCGGACACGCTGTCCAGCGAGTTGCCACCTACAGCTTCGAAGCCCAGCAACTGGCAGGTCAGTTCGCGGTCGATCGGGTACGTGGTGCCCGCCAGTGCAGCGCTGCCCAGCGGCATGCGGTTGGCGCGCTTGCGGCAATCGACCAGACGCTCGTAGTCGCGGCCGAGCATTTCGAACCATGCCAGCATGTGATGCCCGAAAGTCACCGGTTGTGCGGTTTGCAGGTGCGTAAAGCCTGGCATGATGGTGTCGGCTTCGCGCTCGGCCAGACCCAGCAGGCCTTCTTGCAGGCGCGTGATTTCAGCCAGGATCAGATCGATTTCGTCACGCAGCCACAGGCGGATGTCGGTTGCGACCTGGTCGTTACGGCTGCGGCCGGTGTGCAGCTTTTTGCCGGTGATACCGATGCGGTCGGTCAGACGCGCTTCGATGTTCATGTGCACGTCTTCCAGATCCACGCGCCAGTCGAACGAGCCCGCTTCGATTTCGCCCTGAATGGTCTTCAGGCCGTCGATGATGGTGTCGCGTTCGGCATCGGTCAGCACGCCGACTTTGGCCAGCATGGTGGCGTGGGCAACCGAGCCCATGATGTCGTGGCGATAAAGGCGCTGATCGAAAGTGACGGAGGCGGTGAAGCGTGCGACGAAGGCGTCGACGGGTTCACTGAAGCGGCCGCCCCAGGACTGATTGGTCTTGTCGGTGCTCATGGATTCGCTCGCTGCTCTGCTGATTACTGTACTGATGATTGCTTTGATGAAAGCTGACGTGGCCAATTTCAAAAGGCGCGGGCGATGATAACAGCATTGCCGGTTTTTTATTCCGGACAGCTTGCCCGCAAGGGTGCGAGCGCAGAGACTGACGCCATGCAGAACGAGCACAATAATCCGGGCCAGAGCGCTTTGCCCGGTAAAGAGTTCTTCCTTCCGGAACTGTGCCTGCCTCAGGCGCTGCTGGTTCTTGTCGTGCTTGCCGAGTTGCTGGTGCTGGTCCTGGTGTTGGTCGAGCCGATGCATCCGGGGTTCGACTGGGTGCGGCTGGCGCTGATTTCGCTGTTCGTGCAGTGGATTGTGTTGCTCTCGGCAGCATTGCTGTGTGGTTTGCGCCCGTGGCTCGCGCGCGTGAAGCCCGGGGTCGCAGGTGCCACGGGCTGTTTGCTGGTGGTGGCGGTGACTATGCTGTGTACGGCGTTGACTGACTATTTTCAGTTGGACGGGGAAATGCCAATCGACAGTGACATCGAGCGTTATCTTCGCTACCCCCTGATCGCGTTGATCATGTCAGCGCTGATGTTGCGCTACTTTTACCTGCAGAGTCAGTGGCGCAAACAGCAACAAGCAGAATTGCGGGCCCGGATCGAGTCCTTGCAGGCGCGTATCCGTCCGCACTTTCTGTTCAACACGCTTAACAGCATCGCCAGCCTGGTCACCAGCGACCCGATCAAGGCCGAGCAGGCGGTTCTGGATCTATCGGACCTGTTTCGCGCCAGTCTGGGCAAGCCCGGCAGCCTGACGACGTGGGGTGAAGAGCTGGAGTTGGCCAAACGTTATTTATCGATTGAGCAATATCGACTTGGCGAGCGTCTACAGTTGGACTGGGACGTCGGTGCAATTCCCGACGACTTGCCGATTCCCCAGCTAACCTTGCAGCCATTACTTGAGAACGCGTTGATCTATGGCATCGCGCCCCGTGTCGAAGGCGGTGTGGTCAGAGTCGAGGCGGACTACGAACGGGGAGTATTCATATTGCGCGTCAGTAATCCCTATGACGAAGCCGCCCACCGGCAGGCTTCAAGCGGCACTCAGCAAGCCTTGGCAAATATCGGCGCCCGGATCACGGCACTTTTTGGTCCTCTCGCAAGTCTGAGCGTGGAGCGCCGTGACGGTCGTCACTTCACCTGTCTACGCTATCCTTGTGCGAGACTCACGCAGGAAGCCAGAGCAATATGAATGTCCTGATCGTTGATGATGAACCCCTAGCCCGCGAACGCCTGGGCCGAATGGTCGGTGATCTCGAGGGTTATCGGGTCCTTGAACCCGGAGCCGCCAATGGCGAAGAAGCCTTGACGATGATCGATAATCTGAAACCCGATGTGGTTTTACTCGACATCCGCATGCCGGGCCTGGATGGGCTGCAGGTTGCAGCCAAATTATGCGAGCGCGACACACCGCCCGCCGTGGTGTTCTGCACGGCCCATGATGAGTTTGCTCTTGAGGCTTTCCAGGTCAGCGCCGTGGGTTACCTGGTCAAGCCGGTGCGTCCGGAGCATCTGCTCGAAGCGTTGAAAAAGGCCGAGCGGCCCAATCGCGTGCAGCTGGCGGCGATGACCCGCCCTGCGGCGGAAAGTGGCAGCGGCCCACGCAGCCACATCAGCGCCCGCACCCGCAAAGGCATCGAGCTGATTCCGCTGGATCATGTGATTTACTTCATCGCCGACCACAAATACGTGACCCTGCGTCACGAGGACGGCGAAGTTCTGCTCGATGAGCCGCTTAAGGCACTGGAAGACGAGTTCGGAGATCGCTTCGTGCGTATTCACCGCAATGCGCTGGTCGCCCGTGATCGCATCGAGCGCCTGCAGCGCACGCCGCTGGGGCACTTTCAGCTGTTCCTCAAGGGCCTGAACGGCGATGCACTGATCGTCAGCCGCAGGCATGTGGCGGGTGTGCGCAAGATGATGCAGCAGCTGTAAGCCGCGATTGCTGTGTATGAGTGAGCTTGCTCACGAAGCGGTGTATCGAGCGCAAAAGCGTTGCGAATGTACGGGCCTTTCGTGAGCAAGCTCACCCCCACAGGGCATTGACTCAGTTCGAAACCGTCGACAGCCGTACTGCTGCAGGCGATCGCAGCGTCTGGCCGGCGACCCTCCGTCACATGGCATCCGTGCATCGGTTGGGATCATGATGCGAGCACATTGACGACAGTCATTCGGCCCGATTGGGCCGAGCTGTTATCATCCGCCGCATTCACTCAGTACGGATTGATCCATGTCCACTCGCGAAATCCGCATCGCTACCCGCAAAAGTGCGCTGGCGCTCTGGCAGGCCGAATACGTCAAGGCGCGTCTGCAGCAAGCACATCCAGGCCTGATCGTGAGCCTGGTCCCGATGGTCAGCCGTGGCGACAAACTGTTGGATTCACCGCTGTCGAAAATTGGCGGCAAGGGCCTGTTCGTCAAGGAGCTGGAAACCGCGCTGCTGGAGAACGAAGCCGACATTGCCGTGCACTCCATGAAAGACGTGCCGATGGACTTCCCGCAGGGACTGGGCCTGTTCTGCATTTGCGAGCGTGAAGACCCGCGCGATGCCTTCGTTTCCAATACCTTCGCCAACCTCGATGAGCTGCCTGCCGGCAGCATCGTCGGAACGTCGAGCCTGCGTCGTCAGGCGCAACTGTTGGCGCTTCGGCCCGATCTGAAAATCCATTTCCTGCGTGGCAACGTCAACACGCGTCTGGCCAAGCTCGATGCCGGTGAATACGACGCCATCATCCTCGCAGCAGCTGGCCTGATTCGGCTCGGGTTCGAAGACCGCATTACCTCGCCGATCAGCATCGACCACAGCTTGCCCGCTGGTGGCCAGGGTGCCGTCGGTATCGAGTGCCGCAGTGTCGACACTGAACTTCACGCCTTGCTGGCACCGCTGCACCACACCGATACCGCTGTGCGCGTCACTGCCGAGCGAGCGCTGAACAAGCACCTCAATGGTGGCTGCCAAGTGCCGATCGCCTGCTATGCGGTGCTGGAAAACGACCAGCTCTGGCTGCGTGGCCTGGTGGGCGATCCTGCCGGCAGCCTGCTGCTACGTGCCGAAGCCCGAGCGCCACACGCCGATGCACAAGCCCTGGGCGTACAGGTCGCCGAAGCGCTGCTGGCGCAAGGTGCGGCGAAAATTCTGAAGGCTGTCTACGGCGAGGCGGACGAAGAGTGAAGGGTTGGCGCCTGCTGCTGACGCGCCCGGCCGAAGACTCGCAGGCGCTGGCACAGACTCTCGCAGAGCAGGGCGTGTACAGTGCAAGCCTGCCACTGCTGGAAATCGAGCCGCTGCCTGTTTCGGAAGAAAACCGCTCGATCATCTACAACCTCGCGGCTTACTGCGCGGTGATCGTCGTCAGCAAGCCTGCTGCTCGGCTTGGCCTCGAAATGGTTGACGAGATCTGGCCGCAACCGCCGATGCAGACCTGGTTCACCGTCGGCGCAGCGACCGCGCAAATCCTTGACGACTACGGCCTGCGGGTATTCTTCCCCGAACAAGGTGACGACAGCGAAGCGTTGCTCGAACTGCCGCAGCTTCAAGAAGCCATTTCCGGCTATGACCCAAAGGTGCTGATCATGCGCGGCGAAGACGGCCGCCAGTTGTTGGCAGAACACTTGCGCGCGCGAGGCGTAAGTGTCGATTATCTTGCGCTGTACCGCCGCAACCTCCCGCAATACCCGGCTTTCGCGCTGCCACAGCGGGTTGCAGCGGAACGCTTGAACGGGCTGGTGGTCAGCAGTGGACAGGGTTTTCAACATCTGCGCGAGCTGGCGGGCGATGCCTGGCCGCAACTGGCGCAGATGCCTTTATTCGTACCGAGCCCCCGGGTCGCTGAACTGGCGCGTGAAGCCGGGGCTCAGACCGTAGTGGACTGCCGTGGCGCCAGCGCTTCGGCCTTGCTGGCAGCGCTGCGGGAGCAACCCGGGCCTGCCTCTCAGGCGTAATGATCGACGACTCGGATTACGCGATTACGCCCAAATGCAAAGGATGGATACGTGAGCGAAACAGTCTTGCCTAAAGATGACGTTGAACCGGTACTGGCCAAACCTGAGCCGCTTCCGGATCCAGCGCAAAAAGAACCGTCGAATCGCCGTTCCAGTAACGGTCTGGTCATTCTGGCCTTGTTGCTGGGCGCAGCGGGCGTGGCTGTCGGTGGATGGAGCGTCTGGCAGCTGCGCGCTGTTCAAGCGGGTCATCAACAGCAGTCCAGCCAGTTGCAGGACATCGGCTCACAGACCCAAGCGCTCAAACAGAGCGAACAGCAACTGGCTACCCGTCTGGCGCAACTGCCACCTGCGCAGGAGCTGGAAGACCGTCGTCGGCTGGTGACACAGTTGCAAGGCGATCAGCAGCGTTTGAGCCAGCGTGTGGAAACCGTGCTCGGCGCGAGCCGCAAGGATTGGCGTCTGGCCGAGGCCGAACATCTGTTGCGTCTGGCCAGCCTGAGGTTGTCGGCACTGCAGGATATCAACAGTGCGCAGGCGTTGGTTCAGGGCGCCGACGAGATTTTGCGCGAGCAGGACGACCCGGGCGCTTTCGCTGCTCGCGAACAACTGGCCAAGAGCCTGGCTGCACTGCGCAGCGTCGATCAGCCGGACCGTACCGGACTGTTCCTGCAACTGGCCGCTTTGCGCGAGCAAGCCACGCAACTCAATGCGCTGGCGCCCGAGTACAAGGACCAGGGCGAGTCGTTGCTTGGGCTTACCGACGGCAGCGAAGACGGCTATTGGGCGAAATGGTGGGACAAGATCTCCCAATATGTCCGGATCGATTTCCACGCTGACAAGAACATCCGTCCGCTGCTGGCTGGCCAGAGTCTGACCCAGGTGCGTCTGGCGTTGAGCCTGGCGCTGGAGCAGGCGCAATGGGCGGCGCTCAATGGTGAGGCGCAGGTCTACACCCAAGCCGTGACTGAAGCGCGCAGTGTGCTGAATGCCAATTTCAATCAGGACAACCCGCAAAGCAAGGTGCTGGGCGAGCGTCTGGACGAGCTGGCAAAACAGCCGGTTTCCGTGATCACCCCTGACCTGACGCAAAGCCTGAATGCGGTGCAAGCGTATCTGGAGCAGCGTCATACCCCTGTGGGTGGTGCGCTGGAGCAACCCGCTGAAGGGGCGCAGCCGGGGAGCAAGCCATGAAGCGCGGCTATGTGATCGTCTTTGTCCTGATCGTGGTAGCGGCGCTGGCGGGTATCGCTATTTCTCGCCATACCGGTTACGTGCTGATCGCGTATGACACCTTCCGCTACGAGTCCAGTCTGTGGGCAACGCTGGCGTTGCTGGTGGCCGTTGTATTGCTTGTCTGGCTGGTGCGTGGCCTGATCAGGCTGCTGACCACCTCGGGCGGCGTGGTCAATCCATGGTCGCGCCGCAACCGCAGCCGTCGCGTGCAGGTGGCTATCGAGCAAGGTCAATTGGATCTTGCCGAAGGTCGCTGGGCCAGTGCTCAGCGCCATCTGCATCGCGCTGCCGAGGCTGAGCGTCAGCCGCTGCTGTATTACCTTGGCGCTGCGCGCGCGGCGAACGAACAGGGGCGCTATGAAGAGTGCGACAACCTGCTCGAACGGGCGCTTGAGCGGCAGCCACATGCGGAACTCGCGGTTGCCCTGAATCACGCGCAACTGCAGCTGGATCGCGGCGACAGCGACGGCTCGCTGGTGACCTTGCAGGCCATGCGCGAGCGGCATCCGCATAACCCACAGGTGTTGCGTCAGCTGCAGCGTCTGTATCGCCAGCGCGGCGAATGGTCGCAGCTGATTCGCCTGATGCCGGAACTGCGCAAGGACAAAGTCCTGCCCGCGCAGGAACTGGCGGAACTTGAAAAGCGTGCGTGGGGCGAGAATCTGTCGCTGGCGGCGTATCAGGGTGCGGAAGGCGAAGCAGGGCCAGCCGGTCTGCCGGCGCTGGAAAAAGCCTGGCAGCAACTCACCTCTGCCCAGCGTCAGGAACCGACGTTGATTCTGGCCTACGCCGAGCAACTGCGTCGTCATGGCGCAGATGTGCAGGCCGAAGAAGTTCTGCGCAATGCCATCAAGCGCGACTACAACAGTCACTTGGCGCGCCTCTACGGGCTGGTGCGTGGCAGCGATCCCGGAAATCAGCTGCAGACCGCTGAAGGTTGGCTGAAACAGCACCCGGATGATCCCGGTCTGCTGTTGACTCTGGGGCGCCTGTGCCTGCAGAGCAGCCTATGGGGCAAGGCGCGCGATTACCTGGAGGGCAGCCTCAGACTGCAGCGTAATCCGGAAGCCTGTGCTGAACTCGCGCGCCTGCTTGGTCAATTGGGTGAAACTGATCGCAGCAATCAGTTGTTCCAAGAAGGTCTGGGGCTTCTGGACGAGCGTTTATTGGCGCGCCCGTTGCCCGCGTTGGCTCGCGCGTGAGAGCGACGGGCCAGCCAGCATAAGGCCCTGTATCAGGGCCTTTTTTGCGGCTGGATCCTTAATTCGTGTAGGGGGTTTCCCAAAATCCTGGAGGCTTTTGTCGCGATCCGTTGGTGGCGGGTGTAACTTCCTATTCCTGCGGTCGGGAAATCCTTACTTACACTAAGAAATATCCTCCTCTGGTTGCCTTGAAAGCGAGTCTCGCTTTCCTCTACCGTAACCGCCTTCGTCTTTTGTTACGGATTTTCCATGCATCTGGCTCGCACACGTTCCCTGTTCTTTCTGGTGTTTTTCGCCTGTGCGTTGATCGTGGGAGCGGTTATTTATCTGCAGCGGGTGGTGGGCTCTGCCCCGTGCCCCCTCTGCTTTGCGCAGCGGATACTGATGTTGACCTGCTCCGGTATCTGCCTGATCGCAGCGCTGCATGGGCCTGGCGCAATCGGTTGGCGTGTTTATTCGGCGATTCTGTTATTCGTTTCGTTGATCGGGGCAGCGCTGGCGGGGCGTCAAGTCTGGTTGCAAGCGACCCCTCCAGAGAACCCGGCCGCATGCCTGGTCAACCTGCAATATCTGCTCGACACGCAGCCTTGGCTCAAGGTCCTGGCGTTGATCTTCGCCGGCCACGCGGGGTGTTCTGAAATCACCTGGTCACTTTTCGGCATCAGTCTTCCGGAGTGGAGCCTTTTGGCGTTCGCGGGCATCAGCCTGTTCGCGCTGTACTACCTTTTCATCGAATTTCGCCGATTCAGATCAATGGAAGTGGGCTCGGCGGATTAAACACTTGTATGAACTTTATCTCCTGCGTACCTTGAAGCACACGTCATGCGCGCATAATCTGGCTCGCACGCATCATCGAAATAATGCTGCTGTCGACGTTTTTTCAGAGCCGGTTTTCATAAGCATCACGCCGGATCGCAAAGCGGTTACAGGCAGCATGCCCCTGAAGGGAAGAGAGAACATCATGCTGGAAAGTTGTCAGAATGCTCAGGAACGCTGGGGTGGGGTTCACAAGCTGATCGATCGTTGGTTGCTGGAGCGCAACAAACTGATCAAGGATTACGATGCACTTGGCGAGAAGCCGGAAGCATTGTCTGAAACCACCAAGCAGCTGCAGGAGTTTTGCGGCACTCTCGTCGATTACGTATCGGCAGGTCATTTCGAAATCTATGAGCAGCTGACTGGCGAGGCCAAAGCGTTCAACGATCAACGCGGGCTGGAGCTTGCCGATACGCTTTATCCTCGTATCGATGTGATCACTGAGAAGCTGTTGGCTTTTAATGATCTGTGTGATGAAGGCAAGTGTGTGGCGGAGAAATTCAAGGAGCTGGGGGGCTTGTTGCATGAGCGCTTCGAGCTGGAAGACTGTCTGATCGAAGTGCTGCACAACGCGCATAAGCACCAGGACGCGGTTCAGGCCTGATCGGTTTTGCGGTTAAAAGAAAAAGGGTGCCATGCGGCGCCCTTTTTTGGCTTTGGACGCCACACATTCCGCGTCTACTGTGATACCGCAAGCAGCTCAATTTCAAACACCAGCGGTGTATACGGGTCGATTAAATCTCCCGCTCCTTCTGCGCCATAGGCTTGCGCCGAAGGAATCACCAGCCGCCATTTCGCTCCCACCGGCATGTCCACCAGCGCGGTGGTCCAGCCTGCGATCACGCTGTCCAGACGAAACCATTGTGGCTGCTGGCTCTGATCGAAGATCGTCCCATCGGGCAGACGCCCGACGTATTTCACTTGAACGCGGCCGTTGATGTCGGGTTTGGGGCCGGTGCCGGGTGTCAGTTCAGTCATCAGGATGCCGTCGGCCAGTTGGCGAACGCCAGGCTTGGCTTTTTCGGCATCCATGAAACGATGCTCTTCCTTCAGCGCGGCTTCGGTCTGCGGCTCGGGCTGACCGGAATTTTCCGCCTGCGCCAACGCAGCGTCATGGTCGCTCAGGATCTGCTCCATGCGATCCTGCTTGATCGCCAGCGGCTTGTTTTGATATGCCTGCTGCAAGCCTTCGATCAAGGCGGGCAGCTGCAGGTCCGGTGCTTCCTGGCGCAGACGTTCGCCCAGGCTCGCCCCCAGGCTGTACGCCAGGTCATGGGCATTGTCGGAGGGCGGAGCATCGTTCGCGTGGGCAATGGATACCAAGAGGAACAACGACATTAACAAGTAGCGCGACATGAATGCTCTCCGGCCTGGGAAGTGGCGATTATGCCAGCGCGCAATGGGGAATGTGATGGTGATGTGCAGGGTTTTTGGCCAACTTGCAACAGAGCTGGATTTGTAGTGTCAAGATGGCCTAGCGGCGGTGCGGGCAGAGGTCTAGTATGAGCCGCATTCAAATCAGCCAGGAGGTAAGTCATGTCGGCCACCAAGAAGCCAGTAAACACTCCGTTGCATTTGCTCCAACAGCTCTCGAGCAGCTTGCTCGAACACCTTGAAGACGCCTGCTCTCAAGCTTTGGCTGATGCCGAGAAGCTGCTCGCCAAGCTTGAAAAACAACGCGGCAAAGCCCAGGAAAAACTGCACAAATCCCGCTCCAAATTGCAGGACGCCGCTACGGCCGGCAAAGCCAAGGCTCAAGCCAAGGCCAAAGATGCAGTCGCTGAACTCGAAGCGCTGCTCGATGCACTGAAAGACCGTCAGACCGAGACCCGCACCTACATCCTCAACCTCAAACGCGATGCTCAGGAAAGCCTGAAGCTGGCGCAGGGTATTGGCCGTGTAAAGGAAGCTGTCGGCAAGGCACTGAGTGATCGTGCGGCCAAGGCTCCTGCCAAGGCAACGACTAAATCAGCCGCCAAGGCCGCAGCCAAGACAGCCGCCAAGGCTCCGGCAAGAGCGCCCGCCAAGGCCACCGCTGCCAAGCCTGTCGCGAAGAGCGTCGTCGCAAAACCTGCTGCAAAAGCGCCGTTGAAAACCGCTGCTGCCAAGCCGGGCGCCAAGCCAGCTGCCAGGGCTGTATCTGCCAAACCTGCTGCCGCCAAAGCACCAGCCGTTGCGAAACCAGCCGCCAAGGCAGCCAGCAAACCAGCCGCCAAACCTGCTGCGAAGGCGCCGGCCGCTGCTAAAGCTCCTGCCAAAGCTCCTGCTAAAACAGCTGCAGCAAAACCGGCAGCCAAACCAGCCGCTGCTGCGAAACCGGCAGCTAAATCTGCAGCCAAGCCTGCTGCAAAAGTGCCATCTGCCAAGCCAACCGCCAGTGCCGCCGCGAAGCCAGCAACTGCTAAACCGGCAGCCAAGCCAGCGACCGCTGCTGCGAAACCAGCCGCGAAGCCCGCCGTCGCCAAGCCTGCAGCCAGCAAGCCAGCCGCCAAACCGGCAGCCAAACCGACCGCGACCAAGCCCGCTGCCAAGCCGGCAGCCAAGCCAGCTCCGGCTCCTGGCGCTGCAGCCAAGCCTGCGACCCCTGCTCCAGCTGCGTCCACTTCGACCGCCGCTTCAGCCGCCACAGTGACGCCGACTACCTCGGCAGCTACTCCGGCGACCGGTTCGAGCTCGAACAGCGCTTCTTAAGCGAGATCCTCCCCGACGCGCCGCAAAATCTGCAGCGCGTCGGGCGCCTCTTTCGCGGCTTCTCCCGCGAGTGCTTCCAGCCAGGCGCCGGTGTGTTGAGCCTCTTGTCCAGGCCAGTCCTGGACCAGTCGTTGCAGTCTCACCAGCAGCTCACGCTCGGCATCCAGCTCCAGCCCTTTCAAGCGTTTGCGCAGCGCACTGAGTTCTTCGTCAGTCGTAGCCGCGGCTTTCCACTGTGTGCGCACCGCTCGGATCGGCCCGACAACCTGATCGTGCCACGGGGTGGCCAATTGTCTGATTTCCTCGGCCCGCTTCGGGTCGAAGACGATGCTGCGCTGGTCCAGCCATACGCCGCACAGCAGCGCGCAGACGTTGCCGCCGCCAGCTTGCAGCGTCAGGCAGGCCTGCTCCACGCCTGGGCGGGCGTAAAAATCCAGGGTGAAACTCCAAAGGTCGCAGAGCATAGTCATCTACCTGTTTTGGACGAAGCTGGTAGACTCCGCCGCCATTATGATCAGACTTCAAAGCCTCACCTTACAGCGTGGTCCGCAACGTCTGCTAGAAGACGCCGAGCTGACCCTGCACGCCGGCCAGAAAGCCGGCCTGATCGGCGCGAATGGCGCCGGTAAATCGAGCCTGTTCGCCTTGCTGCGGGGTGAGCTGTCCCCCGACAATGGCGACTGCTCGCTGCCCGCCGATTGGTGCATCGCGCACATGCGCCAAGAGGTCGACACCCTCGAGCGTTTGGCCGTGGACTACGTCCTGGACGGCGACCTGCGCCTGCGTCAGGTGCAGCATGATCTGGCAGCTGCCGAAGCAGCGCACGACGGCGCGGCTCAAGCGCGTCTGCATTCGGAGCTGGACAGCGCCGATGGCTACACCGCCGATGCCCGTGCTCGCAAACTGCTGGCGGGTCTTGGCTTCACCAATGACCAGATGGAACGGCAGGTCGGAAGTTTCTCCGGTGGCTGGCGGATGCGTCTGAACCTTGCGCAGGCACTGATGTGTCCGTCGGACCTGTTGCTGCTCGATGAGCCAACCAACCACTTGGACCTCGATGCCATTCTGTGGCTCGAAGACTGGCTCAAGGGCTATTCGGGTACTTTGCTGCTGATCTCCCACGACCGGGATTTCCTCGACTCGGTGGTCGATCACATCGCCCATGTCGAACAGAAAAAGATCACGCTTTACCGCGGCGGCTACAGCGCTTTCGAACGTGCCCGCGCCGAACGTCTGGCCCAGCAGCAACAGGCCTACGAGAAGCAGCAGGCGCAGCGAGCGCACATGGAAAAGTACATCGCTCGCTTCAAGGCTCAGGCCACCAAGGCCCGTCAGGCACAGAGCCGCATCAAGGCACTGGAGCGAATGGAAGAACTGTCGGCGGCGCATGTCGATTCTCCCTTCGACTTCACCTTCCGCGAGTCCGACAAAATCTCCAGCCCTTTGCTGGACCTCTCCGACGCGCGCCTGGGCTACGGCGATAAGGCCGTGCTGCAGAAGGTCAAACTGCAACTCACGCCGGGTGCGCGCATCGGTCTGCTGGGGCCGAACGGCGCTGGTAAGTCCACTCTGATCAAAAACCTCGCTGGCGAACTCGAACCGCTTAGCGGGCGATTGTTCCGGGGCGAGAACACGGTTGTTGGCTATTTCGCCCAGCATCAACTGGACTCCCTCGACGCCAAGGCCAGCCCGCTGCTGCATCTGCAACGCATCGCGCCGTCCGAGCGCGAGCAGACCCTGCGCGACTTCCTCGGAGGCTTCGACTTCCGCGGCGCGCGACTCGAAGAGCCGGTGCTGAATTTCTCCGGTGGTGAGAAGGCGCGTCTGGCACTGGCGCTGATCGCCTGGGACAAACCCAACCTGCTGCTGCTTGACGAGCCGACCAACCACCTGGACCTGGAAATGCGCCTGGCCCTGACCATGGCGTTGCAGGAATTCAGCGGCGCGGTGATGGTGGTTTCCCACGATCGTCATCTGCTCAAGAGCACCACCGACAACTTCCTGTTGGTCGCCGACGGTGTGGTTGAGGAGTTCGACGGCGATCTGGACGACTACACCCGCTGGCTAGCGGATTATCGTCAACGCAATGCGCCGGTCAGCAATACGCCGGTCAACGCTGACAAGACCGACAAGAAAGCCCAGCGTCAGCAAGCAGCGGCCCTGCGTCAGCAACTGGCACCGCACAAGCGCGAGGCCGAGAAGCTGGAAAAGGAGCTGGGCACGCTGCACGAGAAACTGGCGAAGATCGAAGCAGCCTTGGGCGACAGCGCTATTTATGAAGCCGCCAACAAAGACAAGCTGCGCGATTTGCTGGCCGATCAAGCCAGGCTCAAGGTTCGCGAATCGGAGTTGGAAGAGGCGTGGATGGAAGCGCTGGAGTTGCTGGAATCGATGCAGGCCGAACTGGAAGCGCTGTCCTGATGGAATCGTTGGCACTCCCGGTACCGGCTTACTGGATCGAACCGATTCTGGTCGCGTTGCAGATCCTGTTGATTCTTTTGGTGGGTTACACCCTGCAACGAGCGGTTGCGCGGTTTCTTACCCGACTCGCCGAGCGTTACCCGCTGCTGCCGCCAGAGCTGCTGGTTATGCTTCGCGGCGGGTTGCGTTGGTTGATCATGGGCACCGCATTCGTGGCCGTGCTCGGACGCCTGGGTGTATCGGCTTCTGTGTTGTGGGCAGCGTTGTCGGGGTTCGTAGCGGTGGCGGCAGTGGCGTTCTTCGCCATGTGGAGCGTGCTGTCGAACCTGCTG
This sequence comes from Pseudomonas bohemica, assembly GCF_002934685.1. GTDB lineage: Bacteria > Pseudomonadota > Gammaproteobacteria > Pseudomonadales > Pseudomonadaceae > Aquipseudomonas > Aquipseudomonas bohemica. Next base: position 107,761 of record NZ_NKHL01000106.1, on the reverse strand, counting down.
TGCGCGGTGTTCATCTTCACCATGGGGCCGTTTCGTATCGGCGACGTGGTCGAACTGGTGGATACCACCGACAAACCCGGCATCAAGGGGCGTGTCACCGCCATCAATCTGATGTTTACCACGCTGGTCGAACCTGCCGAGTTGGGCGGCACACTGGTGCAGGTGCCCAACAGCCAGTTTTTTCAGAAATCGATCCGCCGCTGGCGCGGTCACGATGGCATGGCGATCATCTCGGGCGAGAAGCGTGCAGGCGAAACCTCGGCGCCGAAATAGCCCCACAGTTGTGTGCGAACACGGCGTAACAGTTAGAAATCATTGGCCTTTGGCCCCCGCAGACACTAGGTTAGGAGCAGTTCTGGATTCTGCCTGAGGTGTGCAATGTCGCTCGAAACGTGGCTGGCTTTCTTCGCCGCCTGCTGGGTCATCAGTCTTTCTCCGGGCGCTGGCGCCATCGCGTCGATGTCCAGCGGCTTGCAATACGGGTTTTGGCGCGGCTATTGGAACGCGCTGGGTCTGCAACTGGCGCTCATCGTTCAGATTGCAATTATCGCTGCCGGTCTGGGCGCGGTGCTGGCCACCTCGACAATGGCGTTTACCCTCATCAAATGGTTTGGCGTCGCGTACCTGGTTTATCTGGGCGTGAAGCAATGGCGCGCGCTGCCGAGCGATCTATCCGATAATTCTGCCATTCGCCCCATCGGCAAGCCGCTGGCGCTGGTCACACGCGGCTTTCTGGTCAACATCAGCAACCCCAAGGCGCTGGTGTTCATGCTGGCGATCCTGCCGCAATTCATCGACACCCAACTGCCACTGCTGCCGCAGTACCTGACTATTGGCGTGACAATGGTCTGCGTGGATCTGATTGTGATGGCAGGCTATACAGGGCTTGCCTCGAAGGTGTTGCGCTTGCTCAAGACCCCCCGGCAGCAACGCCGGATGAACCGCACGTTTGCCGGATTGTTCGTCAGTGCGGCGGCGTTTTTGGCGACGCTGCATCGCGCATAACGTGGGACGATAAAAGACCTGTGGGAGTGAGCTTGGTCACGAATGCTGAATTTCAACCGCTAGAGATGTATCGGTTGTAGTTCCCATTCGTGAGCAAGCTCACTCCCACAGTTGATATGCGTAGGCCTTAAGATCAACGCAGAATCTTCGGCGCCTCGTCACGCGGCAAATTGCTACGTGGCGCAGGCTGTTCCTGTGAATACTCCACCTCACCCCGCAGTTGCTCACGCAGCTGACGCGCGACATCCATGCCGATCGATTTGGACACTTCCTTCACCACGCGACCGCGATTGGGCGTGACGCGCACGTCATTACCATTGACCAGCTTGGTGTCCTGACCTTCGCCCATCGCCGTAAAGGCCGAAGTAATTTCGAAAGTGCGAGTGTTGATCAGGCTGAAATCACCCACAAGCGTCAGCCCCAGTACCGCGGAATGGGTATTGGTATTGGCGATTTCATTGACGTCCTGACGGAAGTCGATGTCCGACACGGTGCCGAACAGCACGTAGTCCGCGCCCTTGAAGTTGCCGTTCTTGATGCGCTTGATGACGTCGTACACGTCTTCCTTCGCGTTAGCGGTGTATGGCGTCCCTTGTACGAGCTGGAACATTCCGGACTTGAGAATCTCGCCCTTGATGTCGCCGCTGAATTTGCGCAGCTCGCCCTGCTCGATGTACGTATTGCGCGCTTCGTCCTCGTTGTAGCTGGCCGAACCGCTGGCGCTGTAGGCGTTGGCGTGAAAGCTGGTCTGCGCCGATACGGTATGGATGTACTCCTTCACTTGCTGTTCGAACGCCATGTCGGTGACTGCGACTTTAGGGGCCGCCTGGCCGCCAAACGCGCACATCAGGCCGAGAATTCCGATCCATGCACGCATCGGTCAGCGCTCCGTGGTCTTGCGGATTTCTTTTTCGTCCATCCACTCAGCCAGGCCGCTTTCGACATCGATCAACTGCAGGCTGAATTTGTAGAAGACATCCTTGTAATCGCTACTGCGCTTGACGATGGAACTGATCGAGCCTTCCAGACGGTACTTGGCGGCGACCATGTTGCCGGTCTTGCTGACGGTCGATTGCTTGTACAGGCCGCTCTGGTTCTGCAGCTTGAGTTGATCGACCTGGCTCTGCATGTCGGTGTTGTCACTGGCGAAACGGGCGGTACCGGACTTCATCAATTGGGTCTTGATCGACGTGGTGATCTCGCGGGTGTCGATGTACTCGCTGGTCTTGTTCTTCACGTCGTAGACCTGCACTACAGGACGGCCTTGCAGGGTGCCGGACTGCGCCAGGGAGCGGGTCATGCTCTCGGCGATCATCTGCAAGTCCGTGGAGCCGAACTCGTTGGTAACGGTTTCAACGGCCTTGGTATCGCCGTAGCTGATGTTCTTGCTGCCCAGAGCGGGCGAGTTATTGGCGCAACCGGTGGCCAGGAGGGCGACGGCGGCAACGAGCGAGAGGCGAATGAACGGCATGTGCAGGTCTCTTTGGCTGAGCGAACAGGGAGCGATCAGGGGGTTTTGACTTCGAGGCGCAAGTCAGTGGCCTTCGGAACCGGGGCGATGGCAGGCAGGAAGCTGCTCTGAGCGCCATACAGCGTCAGGCTCTTCCAGGCTTCCGGCTCAGCGACCGGGAAGCCGTCGTTGCCCAGCCAGGCGAAGCGGTAATACAACGTCTTGTTGTAACGGCTGGTGTTGTTCAGCGAGACGTTGACGGTCATGAAGCCGTTTTCACGGGCGACGCGCATCGGGCCGATCTCGATGTTTTTAAGGCTGCCCATGGCGACGACCTTGCTGGCGGCGCTGTCGGGGGCTGGCGGTGGTGGCGTGGCGCAGCCGGCGAGCAACGCCAGCGCCATCAGGCCGAAAAGCTTGCGAAGCATGAACTCTCTCCGTTCAGGGAATGTTGATGGCCACGGCTTGTGGCGGATTCGACGGGATCACCTGCGCCGCGAGCCCGCCGCTGTAAACCTGATTGCCGATGGCGCGCAGGGTGACCACTTGATATGGCCGGTCGATCTTGAGCCGCACGTGAGTGCCACCCAGCGACGAGGGCAGGACGACCTGATGCTCACCAGGCTTGAGGCGAATACGTGCCACCAGCGTGTTGTCTGGCAGCGTGCGCCAGGTGCGGGTGTCAGCGCCTTCGGTCACAGCCGAAGCGATGCCCAACGCGAGGCCAGCCAGCGGGTTGACCTCGTTGAGTTTCTTCTGGGCCACGCCGCGGCTGATTGCACGAACGGTCGTGCGCACCAGAATGCCGGGCATATCGTCACGCAGGGCGCGGCGCGACATGGCGGTGGTGCTGTTGAGCGCAGTCAGATTGACCGGCTGACCGTCTATGCCCACCTGATTGAAGAAGGGCGTCGAAGTGTCGGACCTGATGACCGGAAATGACAGTGTGGTGATCACCAGGTTGTTGTCGATCGGCAAGGGCAGGGGGATACGAATCGAGTCCCGCGCCGGGGCGAAGCCGGTCTGTAGCACGAGCAGCACTTCACTGCCGTCGGTTCCGGTGTTCTGGCTGCCAGCGGCGTCCAGGTCGATCAGCGCCTGATCCAGCAGCGGTGTGTTAGGCCGTAGTTCGGCGGCCTGACGATAGCCCGGCGCGGCCAGATCCTTTTCCCCCAGCGCCTCATAGACGAAGCCGGCGAGGTAATGGCTGAACGCACTCTGATAACTGTTTTTCAGCCCGACCACTTCCGGATCATCGAGGGATTCCACCGGATAGCCCTTCAGGTCCTTGTACTGCAACGTCACGCCGTGGCTCTGGGCCTCTTCTTCGCTCTTGAGGTATTGCCTGTCGCGCAGCTCGGCGATGACGGCTTCACGCTCGTGGGTCTTCTTGATCGCGATGCGGGCCCCGTCGAAGTCGTTCTTCTCCAGCAGATTCAGCGCCATCTGCGTCGTCAGCATGACTTTTTCGTAGTCATAACCCTCGTAGCGGCGGACCTTGTCGTTGACCAGATAGCTGCCGAACTGGGCCAGGTACTTGCCGCTGTCCAGCTTGACTGCGTCTTCCCAGGCAATGACGCTCTGATCGGCGTGGCGCCAAGCGGTCTGGCTGCCTGCCAGGTCACCCTTGGAGCGCAGCAGTTCGCCCTTCTCGAAGTAGTAGAGCAGGTCCTTGTCATCGCTGGTGTTGTGTTTTTCCAGCAGCATCAGCGCGCCGTCGACATTGCCGCTGGTGAGTTGCTGATTGGTTTGCTGCAACTCAGTGTCGTAACTGCGGAACGCGGCACAGCCGGTCAATTGCACAGCGACGATCAGCACGAGTATGCCGAGGGTGCGGGGGAGCATCGAGATCGGTCCTTGAAGTAACGGCCAGCGTCGTCATGACATCCGGCTGTGGAGTTCCATTTGAGGGAGCGATTTGCTTCCGATGAGTGCAGCCGTCGAGTGATGGCTGAATGCCACAAAGTGGCGGCGGGGGATTATAAGGAGCAGGGCGATGAATACAATGGCTTTTTGATGGCGCACGATGTTTTCGGATATTTCTGACGGAAGAGTCTGAGGCTTGCAGAGCTGAGCCGAGCTATCGACTGACAATTTTTGGTTGAGACCAAATGGTGGTGCTGTATGGTCGCATTCGGAGGGCCAGAAGCGGCGAACTCCTATGAAAAACCTGATCACGGAGTTAAATCATGCGCGTCTGGATCGATGCCGACGCCTGTCCGAAGGCAGCCAAGGACCAGGTCATCAAGTTCGCCCTAAAGCGTCAGTTCGAAGTGGTGATGGTGGCGGGTCAAAGTCTGAGCAAACCGAGTTTTGCGCTGGTCAAGCTGATCGTCGTGCCCAGCGGGCCGGACGCCGCCGACGATTATCTGGTCGAGCACGCAATTGCGGGGGAGCTGGTGATTTGCAGCGATGTGCCGCTGGCCGATCGACTGGTGAAGAAGGGCGTCGCCGCGCTGGACCCGCGCGGCAAGGAATTCGACCCGCAGAACATGGGCGAGCGATTGGCCGTGCGCAACCTGTTTACCGATCTGCGCGAGCAGGGGCAGGCCAGTGGCGGGCAGGGTGCTTATGGCGATCGCGAGAAACAGGCGTTCGCCAACTCACTGGACCGGATTCTAACGCGGTTGGCGCGAGAGTATCCGGCTTGACCGACTAGGTGTAGGAGCCAGCCAAGCCGGCTCAGAGAGAAGTGTCAGGCTGAAACTTCCTCGTTCTCCTGCACCAACTCCAACACCCGATCCACGAGCTTGTTGATCCCTGTCGCCACCTCGCCGATGGACTTGGCGACCATGTAAGCCGGGGTGCTCACCAGCTTGCGGCTCTTGTCTTCAACGATATCCCCCACTTCGCACTCTTCGTGCTTGCCGCCCATTTTGGTGATCTTCGCTGCTGTGGCGGGGTCATTGCCGATGGTGCAGGTTACGCCCGGGCCGTAGATCTTGGCGGCCAGTGCCGGGGATACGCAGATCAGCCCGATCGGTTTACCGGCTTCAGCGAATGCCTCCGCCATGGCCAATACTTGCGCCTGAACCTTACAGCTGGGGCCCTCGGCAGCGAAGTTGGACAGGTTCTTCGCCGCGCCGAAACCGCCCGGAATGATCAGCGCGTCGAATTCGGTGATGTCGGCCTCGCGAATGTCTTCGATCGCGCCTCGGGCAATACGCGCAGACTCCACCAAGACGTTGCGCGTCTCGGGCATTTCTTCGCAGGTCAGGTGGTTGATCACGTGGTGCTGGGGGATGTTCGGCGCGAAGCACTTCACCTCGGCGCCGCGCTGGTCCAGACGCAGCAGGGTGAGCACGCTTTCATGAATTTCCGCGCCGTCCTGGACGCCGCAGCCGGAAAGAATGACGGCTACTCTCTTGCTCATGCTTGTTCCCTCTCGTGGGCGATCCAGATGGGACAGCTACGCGCAATCGCAGTGAATTGCGCTTTCGGGATGCTACTCGTCTGGCCGGTTCTTGACTTCGACCGTGGCGGGCACTGCGAGTTTGGCTTCCTTGGCAATGCGGGCGTTCTTGATTCGGCGCCAGATCCACAGCAGCCCGCCAATGACCAGCAAGGCGCCAAGCACCCACAGCTCGTACTTCTTGACGTTGCCAAGCATACCTTCAAGTACTGCGCCGAATTTGTAGGCTGCCGCGCCCAGCGCCGCTGACCAGACTGCCGCACCAATACCGTTGAGCAACAGATAACGCCCAGGCGGATAGCCGGAAAGACCAATGGCAACCGGCATGACCGTGCGTAAACCGTAGACAAAGCGAAAGCTCAGCACCCAGATGTCCGGGTGCCGACGGATGTGTTCCAGCGCGCGGTCGCCGAGCAATTGCCAGCGCGGTCTGCGTGCCAGAAGCTTGCGGCCATGCTTGCGTCCCATGAAATACCAGAGCTGATCGCCTGCGTAACTGCCAAAGAAGGCAACCACCACGACCAGATTGATGTCCATGTACCCACGGAACGCCAGAAATCCAGCGAGAACCAGAATGGTCTCACCTTCAAAGAAGGTTCCGAGGAAGAGGGCGAAGTAGCCAAATTCTTGTAAAAAATGCTGGAGCATCATGTGGGTGCTGGCGAAATGAACGCGCAGCCTAACGCGCCGAAGACATTCAGGAAAGTGTGGAAATGTGTCACCGCGTTAAAGTTTCCTACAGCCGCCGCAGATTTGTCGTCTGGAAAGCACGTTTAAGTCCTAAGAGGTATGGTGGACATCGGTCTGTCATGCAGGAGTCATAATGCTGGCTTATAACTGTCACGTTTGCCCGCGCGCCGGGGCCTGCAGGAGTCCGGTGTGACCGGTCCGCGCTGCTGATCGTCCCTTATGTCGTGAAGGGATCGACAGATCGATCTCTTCGGCCGTCCCGCGGCCCAACTGTTACAGGGCAATAGCCTTACAGGATTATTCATGAGTACCGAAGGAACCACCGAAGCCGCAATCGAACTTGAACCCCAGACCCTGTCCCGGGAGGTCACATCCGTGGTCGAACCGACCATCGAGGTGGTACCGGCCGTCGAGCCGCATCAGCCGCCCGCGCCTGCGATCGTGATCCCCAATCTGGACGACAGCAGCCTTTATATCCATCGCGAGCTGTCGCAGCTGCAGTTCAACATTCGCGTACTCGAGCAGGCACTGGACGAGTCCTATCCTTTGCTCGAGCGGCTCAAGTTCCTGCTGATCTTCTCCAGTAACCTGGACGAATTCTTCGAAATCCGCGTCGCGGGCCTCAAAAAGCAAATCACATTCGCCCGTGAACAGGCCGGTGCCGACGGCCTGCAGCCGCATCAGGCGCTGGCGCGCATCAGCGAGCTGGTCCACGGCCACGTCGACCGCCAATACGCAATTCTCAACGACATTCTGTTGCCTGAACTTGAAAAGCATCAGGTGCGCTTCATTCGTCGGCGTAACTGGACCACCAAGCTTAAAACCTGGGTGCGCCGTTATTTCCGCGACGAGATCGCGCCGATTATCACGCCGATTGGCCTGGACCCGACGCACCCGTTCCCGTTGCTGGTCAACAAGTCCCTGAACTTCATCGTTGAGCTGGAAGGCATCGACGCCTTCGGTCGCGATTCGGGCTTGGCAATCATTCCGGCTCCGCGCCTGTTGCCGCGCATCATCAAAGTGCCGGAAGAGGTCGGCGGCGCTGGCGACAACTACGTATTCCTGTCGTCGATGATTCACGCTCACGCCGACGACCTGTTCCAGGGCATGAAGGTCAAGGGCTGCTACCAGTTCCGCCTGACCCGCAACGCCGATCTGGCGCTGGACTCCGAAGATGTCGAGGACCTGGCCCGCGCGCTGCGTGGCGAGCTGTTCTCCCGTCGTTATGGCGATGCGGTGCGTCTGGAAGTGGCCGACACCTGCCCCAAACACCTGTCGGACTACCTGCTCAAGCAGTTCAACCTGAGCGAGACCGAGCTGTATCAAGTCAATGGCCCGGTGAACCTCACACGTCTGTTCAGCATCACCGGTCTGGACAGTCACCCGGAACTGCAATACCTGCCGTTTACCCCGGCGATTCCGAAGCTGCTGCAAAACAGCGAAAACATCTTCAACGTGATCAGCAAGCAGGACATTCTGCTGCTGCACCCCTTCGAATCCTTCACTCCAGTAGTGGATTTGCTGCGCCAGGCGGCAAAAGACCCTCATGTGCTGGCGGTGCGCCAGACGCTGTATCGCAGTGGCGCCAACTCGGAAATCGTCGACGCGCTGGTGGATGCCGCGCGTAACGGCAAGGAAGTGACGGCGGTCATCGAGCTGCGTGCGCGATTCGATGAAGAGTCCAACCTGCAACTGGCCAGCCGTCTGCAAGCGGCGGGGGCGGTGGTGATCTACGGCGTGGTCGGCTTCAAGACCCACGCCAAGATGATGCTGATTCTGCGTCGTGAAGCGGGCGAGATCGTGCGTTACGCGCATCTGGGGACCGGCAACTACCACGCCGGTAACGCCCGCCTGTACACCGACTACAGCCTGCTGACCTCCGATGACGCCCTGTGCGAAGACGTCGGCAAACTGTTCAGCCAACTGATTGGCATGGGCAAAACGCTGCGTATGAAAAAGCTGCTGCATGCGCCGTTCACCCTGAAGAAGGGCATGCTCGACATGATCGCTCGCGAGACTCAGTTCGCGACGGACGGCAAACCTGCGCACATCATTGCCAAGTTCAACTCCCTGACCGATCCGAAGATCATCCGCGCGTTGTACAAGGCCAGTCAGATGGGTGTGAAGATCGATTTGGTGGTGCGCGGCATGTGCTGCCTGCGACCGGGCGTGCCAGGGGTGTCACATAATATTCAGGTGCGCTCGATCGTCGGCCGCTTCCTGGAGCACACTCGCGTGTTCTATTTCCTCAATGGCGGCGACGAGCAGATGTTCCTCTCCAGCGCCGACTGGATGGAGCGCAACCTCGACAAACGCGTCGAGACCTGCTTCCCGGTCGAAGGCAAGAAGCTGATTTTGCGGGTCAAGAAAGAGTTGGAGGGGTATCTGACCGACAACACCCACGCCTGGCTGCTGCAGCCGGACGGGCGCTATCTGCGCAGCACGCCGACCGGCAACCAGAACGCCCGCAACGTGCAGGCGATGCTTCTGGAGAAGTTGAGCAACCCGGTCCTCAGTGTACGCTGAGGACGATCCCGACTCGGGTCAGCCAGTCGGCTTCGAGGCCGAAATCGGCCTGAGTCAGCTGGTTGTTTTCCAGCCAGCCATCGGGGAACAGGATGTCCAGATGATTGCCGCTGGCGGTCAGCACGGGTTGCGGCATCTCTTGGGTGCCGCGAATGTGATGGAACAGGATCGCGAAGCGCAACAGCACGCACAAACGAATCAGCTTCACGCCTTCATCGCCGAAGTCGGCGAACTTGTCCTTGGGAATATTGCGACGATGGCCGCGCACCAGCAGCGCGAGCATCTGTTGGTCCGCCCGCGAGAACCCCGCCAGATCCGAGTGCTCGATCAGGTACGCGCCATGTTTATGGTAGTGATAGTGGGCGATGTCCAGGCCTACCTCATGCACTTTGGCCGCCCAGCTCAGCAGTTCACGGTACAGGTTGCCTTCCAGCTCCCACGCCTTGGCGACCTGATCCAGCGCCGACAACGCCTTGCGCTCGACGCGTGCAGCCTGTTCCAGATCGACGTGATAACGCTCCATCAGCGAGCTGAGCGTGCGTTCGCGCACGTCTTCGTGGTGATGGCGACCCAGCAGGTCATACAGCACGCCTTCACGCAGCGCGCCTTCGCAGTGGTCCATGCGTTGCAGGTCGAGAGCGTCGAAAATCGCTTCCAGAATCGCCAGCCCCGCAGGAAAGATCGCGCGGCGGTCGGGTTTGAGGCCATCGAAGTCGATCTTGTCCACTTCGCCCAGCTTCATCAGCTTGCGTTTGAGCCACGCCAGACCCTCGGCGTTTACCTCGCCGCTGCCGTGTCCGCCGGCCTTCAACGCCAGACCGATGGCGCGAATGGTGCCGGACGAGCCAATGGCTTCATCCCAACTCAGGCGATGCAGGGCGTGTTCGATGCTCATGATTTCCAGCCGCGCCGCCGTATAGGCCTGGGCGTAACGCGCCGGGGTGATCTTGCCGTCTTTGAAATAGCGCTGGGTGAAGCTCACGCAGCCCATTTGCAGGCTTTCGCGCAGTAAGGGTTCGAAGCGTTGGCCGATGATGAACTCTGTACTGCCGCCGCCGATGTCCGCCACCAGGCGCTTGCCCGGTGTGTCAGCCAATGTGTGGGAGACGCCAAGGTAGATCAGGCGCGCTTCTTCGCGGCCGGAGATGACTTCGACCGGATGGCCGAGGATTTCTTCGGCGCGATGAATGAATTCGTTGCGGTTGCGCGCTTCGCGCAGGGCGTTAGTGCCGACGATGCGCACGGAGCCAGGCGGCATACCGTTGATCAGTTGGGCGAAACGTTTGAGGCAATCGAGCCCGCGCTGCATGGATTCTTCGTTGAGCTTGCGCTCCTCGTCGATTCCGGCGGCCAGTTGCACTTTCTCACCGAGCCGCTCAAGGATGCGGATTTCACCCTGATTCGCTTTGGCAACAACCATGTGAAAGCTGTTGGAGCCCAGGTCGATCGCGGCGATCAGCGAGAGGTTTTTGGCTGTGGATGGCGGCATGGTCAAAAGGTCTCGGTCGATAACTTCGACATCGTGCCACGAACCATCACTGGCGCCAAACGGCACACAGATAAACATCAAAGGCCTGGCAGATGTTTCTGCCGGTATCCAGCTTTCTTGCAAAAGGCTTCATCGCCCTGTGGGGGTGAGCTTGCTCACGAAGGCTGACGTTCAGGTCTCACACATAAGGTGGATGTACTGGCCTCTTCGCGAGCAAGCTCACTCCCACAGCTGGTGTGTCGTTTGCGAAATGCGCGCCTAGGCTCAAACCTGCTCAACCGACCCGATGAAATTCGCTAGCTCCGGTGTCTTCGGATTGGCCATCAACTCCCGTGGATCGCCCACCTCATGCACCTTGCCTTGATGCATGAACACCAGTTTGTCCCCCACTTCGCGGGCGAAGCGCATTTCGTGGGTCACCATGATCAGAGTCATGCCATCTTTAGCCAGTGCACGCACCACGCTGAGCACTTCGTTGACCAGTTCCGGGTCCAGCGCAGAGGTGATTTCATCGCACAGCAACACTTTTGGCGACATCGCCAGCGCCCGGGCAATTGCCACGCGCTGCTGCTGTCCACCCGAGAGGCGATCAGGAAACGCATCGAATTTCTCCCCAAGCCCCACGCGTTCGAGCATCTCTTTCGCCAGCTTGGTCGCCTCGGCCCTGGAGACCTTCTTCACCACTTGCGGCGCGAGCATGACGTTCTCGCCGACCGTCAAATGCGGGAACAGATTGAACTGCTGAAACACCATCCCGACTTTCTGCCGCAGACTGCGCAGGTCGGCGCGAGCAGCGTCCAGGTATTCGCCATCGACCTCGATCACGCCGTCGTTGATCGACTCCAAGCCGTTGAGCGTGCGCAGCAAGGTACTCTTGCCCGAGCCGCTGCGGCCGATGATTGCCACGACCTGGCCTTCCTCGACACTCAGATCGATGCCTTTGAGCACATGGTGGTCGCCGTAGTACTTGTGCAGGGCGGAAATTCTAAGCAGAGGCATGAAGTCTCCTTTCCAGATAGCGCGCGCTGAGCGACAACGGATAGCAAAGCAGGAAGTAGCCCAGGGCGACGAAGCCGTAGACCATGAAAGGCTGGAACGTAGCGTTGGCGAGCATGCCGCCGGTTTTGGTCAATTCGGTGAAGCCGATGATCGAGGTCACGGCCGTGCCTTTGACCACCTGCACCGAAAACCCCACGGTCGGCGCTACGGCAATGCGCAGGGCTTGCGGCAGGATTACATAGCGCAACTGCTCGAAAGGGGTAAGCGCCAGACTCGCCGACGCTTCCCACTGGCCGTTGGAAATCGACTCCACGCAACCGCGCCAGATTTCAGCCAGGTATGCGCTGGTAAACAGCGTCAGAGCCAGCAACGCCGCGACCCAGGGCGAGATATCCACACCCATCAGCGCCACGCCGAAGAACACCAGAAACAACTGCATCAGCAGCGGTGTGCCTTGAAACAGCTCGATGTAGCAGCGGGCCAGAGTGCGGAATGCCGAGGTCTCGGAGATGCGCAGGGTCATCACGATCAACCCGATAACGCCACCGCCAATGAAGGCCACCAGCGATAGGGCCAGTGTCCATTGCAGCCCGGTGAGCAGGTTACGCACGATGTCCCAGAGCGTGAAATCCATCAGCTGTTCCTCGCGATGTAGCGGCGACCGATCCAGCCCAGCAATTGGCGGATCATCAGCGCCATGAACAGGTAAATCAGCGTGGTAATGATGTACGTCTCGAAGGCGCGGAAGTTGCGCGACTGAATGAAGTTCGCCGCGAAACTCAGCTCCTCGGTGGCAATCTGCGAGCAGACCGCCGAGCCGAGCATGACGATGATGATCTGGCTGCTCAGTGCTGGCCAGACCTTGCCCAGCGCAGGCACCAGCACCACGTAGCGGAAGGTCTCCAAGCGCGTCATCGCCAGCGCCGCCGAAGCCTCCAGCTGCCCGCGAGGAATCGCCTGTACGCCCGCGCGGATGATCTCGGTGGAATACGCGCCCAGGTTGATCACCATCGCCAACACGGCGGCCTGCCATTCGGAAATCTGCAGCCCCAGCGACGGCAGGCCGAAGAAAATGAAGAATAACTGCACCAGAAACGGCGTGTTGCGTATCAGCTCGACGTAGACGCCGAAGAGCGCCGAGAACGGCTGGATTTTCCAGGCCCTGACAATCGCGCCGACGATGCCGACGCTGACCCCCAACAAGGTGCCGATGGCCGTCAGCTCAAGGGTGAACAAGGCGCCGCGCAGCAGCAGGTCAGCATTTTGCAGGACCGGAATGAAGTCGAACTGATAAGCCATCTAAAAGCCCCGGATCAGATGCAGTGACTAAAGAGCAGCGATCAGAGATCGGCAGGCAGAGGCTGCTTCAGCCAGGTCTGCGAATTCTTTTCCAGCGCGCCGTCCTGCTTCGCCGCTTCGAGGATTTCATTGACCTTGGCCAGCAGTTCCGGTTGACCTTTGTTCACGCCGACGTAGACCGGCGAATCCTTGAGCTTCACCTTCAGCGCCGGGATGCGCTTGGGGTTTTTCTCGCTGATGGCGACCATCACCACGTTGCCGCTGGCGATCAGGTCGGTCTGATTGGCCAGGTAGGCGGCAATGGTGGAGTTGTTGTCCTCGAAGCGCTTGATGGTGGCTTCTTTAGGCGCCACGGCGGTCAGCTCGATGTCTTCGATGGCGCCACGGGTGACGCTGATGGTTTTGCCCTTCAGGTCGTCCACGCCACTGATCGCAGCGTCAGGCGGGCCGAACACGGCGAGGTAGAAAGGGGCGTACGCGCGGGAGAAGTCGATGACTTTTTCACGATCCGGGTTTTTGCCGAGGCTGGAAATCACCAGGTCCACCTTGCCCGTGGTCAGGAACGGGATGCGGTTGGTGCTGTTGACCGGAGTCAGCTCCAGTTTGACCTTGAGTTTGTCGGCGATCAGCTGCGCCGTGTCGATATCCAGACCTCGCGGTTTCATGTCTGGGCCGACCGAGCCGAAGGGCGGGAAGTCCTGGGGTACGGCGACTTTCAGCGTGCCGCGTGTGGTCACATCGTCAAGGCCATTGGCGTGGGCGGGGGCTTGGCCGAGCATCAGGCTGGCAAACAGGGCGGCAAGCAGAGCGCTGTAACGCTTGGTCATGTGACGTCTCCGAATCGAACGAGTGTGTAGGCAAAGCGTGTGTAATGACGAACCACCAGTGCACAGCCCATGCCATTCGCGAATTCGCGACCAAGGAATGCGGGTTTCAGCGATGAGGCGGTCTAACTGGTCTGAACAGTTGGCAAATCGCTCGCCCCGCTTTGGCGCGTCTCAAAGCCCCGGCGCCCCTTGCTTGGGCGTCGCTTGCCGAATCCGTGGGATGACTATAAAAGAGGAATTTTTGACGATTATCACGCCTGAATTCCATGCATCCGAGCCCGATTGCGGTACCCGAAGCGGCCTTTCAAGCGATCCGCAAACTGATCGCCGAGCAGGGCTATGGTCCCGGCGACAGCCTGCCTTCGCAGCGGGATCTGGCGGTTCGGCTGGGGGTCAGCCGGGCTTCACTGCGTGAGGCGCTGTCTTCGTTGAGCGCGCTGGGCGTGGTTAGTGTGCAGCCCGGCAAAGGCGTGTTCGTTCAGGCGGTTTCTGAACCAGAACGGCGCACGAGTGGTTTTTCCTGGCCTTACGCGGCCCACGCGTCGCCTTCTGAAACCTTTCAACTTCGTTATGCGCTCGAAGGCTTTGCTGCCGGCCTGGCAGCGGTGACCTTGACCGCGGATGAGCGCGATGTGCTGGAGGACAACGTCGAAGCCATGCGCCTGGAATTAAAGGCCGGGGACTTCGACTGCGCTGCCAAACTGGATTTCGACTTTCACCGGCGCATTCTGGTAGCCAGCGGTAATCAGGCGATCCTGGGCATCATCACGGCCAGCGCGGATATCTTTCTGGAGAGCCAGAAGTTGCCGTTCATCCGGGCGGGCAGGGCGATGGAAACCTGGCAGGAGCACCGCAAGATCCTCCGCGCCCTCGCGCGCAACGCCTCGGGCCCTGCGCAGAAGGCGATGCAGGAACATATAAGAGGCGCCGCGCTGAGAACCGGCATCGTCTTCGTTGCACCTTCGACCTGAATACAGCCATGGAAATATGGACGCGTGACATGCGGGAGTGAGCTTGCCCAGAAGGCTGCCTTAAGGATCCAACGCCTGCGGTGGATGCGCCACCAGTCGGGAGCGTGCTCACTCCCACAGTTACTCTTGGGTGATCTTCAGATCGCCGATACGTCCGGGCAGCCTCCAGTCAGAAGCCAGGCCAAGTCACTTCAATAAGCGTAGTCATCGGCATCCATAGCAAGAGACAATCGCCTCCGCCTTCCTGTCACGGCGTGACACAGTTATGATGGTCCACGTTTTTTTGCCTAATGACCTCGGAGAAATCTCATGAGTAGCGACCTTATCAAACACGTCAGCGACGCGAGCTTCGAAGCCGATGTCCTCAAGGCTTCCGGTCCTGTGCTGGTTGATTACTGGGCTGAGTGGTGTGGCCCATGCAAAATGATTGCCCCGGTTCTGGACGATATCTCTGCTGACGAGAAGTACAAAGGCAAGTTGACCATCGCCAAGCTGAACATCGACGAAAACCAGGAAACCCCGGCCAAGCATGGCGTGCGCGGTATTCCTACCCTGATGCTGTTCAAGGACGGTGAAGTCGCGGCGACCAAGGTGGGCGCTCTGTCCAAGTCCCAGCTGCAAGCTTTCCTCGACGCCAACATCTGATGGCGCAAAAGCCCCGCAAATAGCGGGGCTTTTTTCAGGCGTTGCACTAGACGCTTGGAAAATCAAGTGGTACATTCGGCCCCGCAACGGCTTCTCCGTTGCCCCCTGCTAGCCGTCGCCGACGCTCTCCTTTCGATTTGTACGCGATCCTGTCGCCTTCTCTGCGGCGCGGCCTCATTAAGCCAAAAGCTTAATTTCCCCCTCCATACATGATTACGTCATTCCTATATGAACCTGACTGAACTCAAGCAAAAGCCTATTACCGATCTGCTCGAAATGGCCGAACAGATGGGCATAGAAAATATGGCCCGTTCGCGCAAGCAGGATGTGATCTTCTCCCTGCTCAAGAAGCACGCTAAAAGCGGCGAGGAAATCTCGGGTGATGGCGTGCTGGAGATCCTCCAGGATGGCTTCGGCTTCCTCCGCTCTGCAGACGCCTCTTACCTTGCCGGCCCGGACGACATTTATGTCTCGCCGAGCCAGATCCGCCGCTTCAACCTTCGCACCGGCGACACCATCGTTGGCAAGATTCGCCCACCGAAGGAAGGCGAGCGGTACTTCGCACTGCTCAAGGTCGACACCATCAACTTCGACCGTCCTGAAAACGCGAAGAACAAGATTCTGTTCGAAAACCTGACGCCGCTGTTCCCGACCATTCGCATGAAGATGGAAGCCGGTAACGGTTCCACCGAAGACCTCACCGGTCGCGTCATCGACCTGTGCGCCCCGATCGGCAAAGGTCAACGTGGTCTGATCGTTGCGCCCCCGAAGGCGGGCAAGACCATCATGCTGCAGAACATCGCGTCGAACATCACCCGTAACAACCCTGAAGTTCATCTGATCGTGCTGCTGATCGATGAACGTCCGGAAGAAGTGACCGAAATGCAGCGCACCGTGCGCGGCGAAGTGGTTGCCTCCACTTTCGATGAACCACCAACCCGTCACGTGCAGGTCGCCGAAATGGTGATCGAAAAGGCCAAGCGCCTGGTCGAGCACAAGAAAGACGTGGTCATCCTGCTCGACTCGATCACTCGTCTGGCTCGCGCCTACAACACCGTTATTCCAAGCTCCGGCAAGGTACTGACCGGTGGTGTCGACGCCCACGCCCTGGAAAAACCAAAACGCTTCTTCGGTGCCGCTCGCAACATCGAAGAAGGCGGCTCGCTGACCATCATCGCCACCGCGCTGGTTGAAACCGGTTCGAAGATGGACGAAGTGATCTACGAGGAATTCAAAGGCACAGGCAACATGGAACTGCCTCTGGATCGCAAGATCGCTGAAAAGCGCGTCTTTCCGGCCATCAACATCAACCGATCCGGTACTCGCCGCGAAGAGTTGCTGACGGCCGACGATGAGCTGCAACGCATGTGGATTCTGCGCAAGCTGCTGCACCCGATGGATGAAGTCGCTGCCATCGAGTTCCTGGTCGACAAGCTGAAACAGACCAAGACCAACGATGAGTTCTTCTTGTCGATGAAGCGCAAGTAACGCAGAGGCGCACGTCATGCGCTGAACGGCTGTAGCAAAGTGGTGTCCCTTTGGGGCACCATTTTTTTTTGACTTTTTATAACAAGAAAGCGGACAAGGAGCGTCATGCACACCTTTGGCACTCGTCGTGATATTGACGGACTGCGGGCTCTGGCTGTCATACCCGTTGTGCTTTACCACTTCGGATTTGGTGCCTTCAGCGGCGGTTTCGTGGGCGTCGACATATTTTTCGTCATCTCGGGCTTCCTGATCACCTCGATCATCTTTCGGGAAATCAACGCAGGACGCTTCAGTTTCGTTGATTTCTGGGCGCGCAGGGCTCGCCGCATCCTGCCCGCCTTGAGCGTGGTGTTGCTGGCCTGTCTTGTTGTCGGTTGGCTACTGCTGACCCCCAAGGACTTTTCGCAGCTGGGGAGGGCGGTTCGTTATCAGGCCACCTTCATGTCCAACATTCTGTTCATGAGGCAAGACGGCTATTTCAATCCGGCATCGGATTTCAAACCGCTGCTGCACACCTGGTCGCTTTCAGTTGAAGAGCAGTATTACCTGTTCTTCCCGATGCTCATGGTCGTGCTGACCCGATTCTTCAAGCATTGGCGCATCGCTTTATTCGGCGTCTTGCTCCTGTCCTTTGGGCTGAATGTCTGGGTCATCAATCGCAACCCGGACGCGGCGTTTTTCCTGCTTCCGATGCGGGCGTGGGAGCTGTTATGCGGCGCCATGCTGGCGGTAGTACCCTCGCCTGTGTCGCGATTCATACCTTGGGTTTATGAAGCCGTCAGCGGGTTGGGCCTGTTGTCGGTGCTCTGTGCAATGTTCGATTTGGACAAATTCACGCAGTTTCCCGGCTGGGCGGCGCTGTTGCCGGTACTGGGAACGGTGGCGATCATATGGGGCAACGGCCATCGCCAGACGGGTGTCGCGCGATTGCTCAGTCATCCAGCCATGGTTGGCGTGGGGCTGATTTCTTACTCGCTTTATCTGTGGCACTGGCCGGTGTTCGTGTACGCCAACGCGGTATCGGTAGATGCCATGAGCTGGGGGGAATCACTGCTCTGGATTGTCTTGTGTGTCGTGCTAGCTGTCCTGAGCTGGAAATTCGTTGAATTGCCGTTTCGGGATCGGCGCCTGCTCGCAGGCATAAAACCCATATTGGTTGGCGGGCTGGCAGCCATTGTCGTGCTGGCGACTGTGGGGCAGGTTATTCGGTCTGCCAATGGCATACCCAGCAGACTTTCGGGGCAAGCCAAGGCATATGCCGACTCGCGAGAGTGGCAGGCCGGTCAGTTGCAATGCCTCATGGACAGCGATAGCAAGGAGCCCAAGAAGGTCTGTCGTTTCGGCCCGGATCGGCAGGATTCGCCCGCGCTGTTGATTTGGGGGGATAGCCATGCGGCTCACCTGTTGCCAGCGATCAAGTCGGACGCTGAACGCTATGGCGAGCCAGCCTGGTTGATATCGCTATCGGGCTGTCCGCCTATTCCGGGCAAGGTATCGCGCAAGCAGTGTGGGGACTTCAATAAGCGAGTCATTGATCTGATCCAGCACAAGCAGATTCACGATGTCGTGCTCGCCGCACGCTGGAGTCTTTACCTTTATGGGGCGGAAGACGGCGACATGCGCAACGCGATTTATAAGCACGACAGCCGTCTGGTCGCCGAGCAGCGTCTGGCAGCGCAGATCAAGGAGACCGTTGCCAGCGTACGACAGACAGGTGCGCAGGTCTGGCTGGTCAAAGAGGTGCCTCTGCAGCGACAAGGCACGATCGCGCGACTGAGCAGCCTTGCAATGGTTGGGCGTTCAGCGGACGACGTTGGCCGTCCGATAGCCGAGCATGTGGCGCGACAGCGTTTCATCAGTCAGCTATTTGCCAGCCTGAGTGCTGCCGACCCGAACGTGCATGTGCTCGATCCGGCTCCTATCATGTGTCCGGACGGCATCTGTCGTGCCGCCTTGGACGGAGTTTCCCAATATAAGGACGAAGATCACCTTTCCGATTATGGCGCCGAACGCATGAAGCCTCTGCTGGCGCCGATTTTCCTCAGCGAAAATGCCGTTCCAGGCGGCTGATTGCACGTTCGACAGCTGCTGTTGGCCGTCAGAGCAGGTAGGATGTGCATCTATTTGTTAAGTGGCCGGGTTAATGAAATTCAAGGATCTACGGGATTTCGTGCAGCAGCTTGAGCAGCGCGGAGAGTTGAAACGCATTCAGGTGCCCATTTCTCCAGTGCTGGAGATGACCGAAGTCTGCGACCGAACCCTGCGCAACAAGGGCCCGGCATTGCTGTTCGAGAACCCGACGGGCTTTGATATTCCGGTGCTGGGCAACCTGTTCGGCACGCCGGAGCGCGTGGCGATGGGCATGGGCGCCGAATCGACCGAAGAACTGCGCGAGATCGGCAAGCTGCTGGCCTTCCTCAAGGAGCCTGAGCCGCCGAAGGGCCTGAAAGACGCCTGGTCGAAGCTGCCGATCTTCAAGAAAGTCATCTCCATGGCGCCGAAAGTCGTCAAGGACGCCCCCTGCCAGGAAGTGGTCATCGAAGGCGATGACGTCGATCTGGGCATGCTGCCGGTGCAGACCTGCTGGCCCGGCGATGTCGGCCCGCTGATCACCTGGGGTCTGACCGTCACCAAAGGCCCGAACAAAGAACGGCAGAACCTGGGCATCTACCGCCAGCAAGTCATTGGCCGCAACAAAGTCATCATGCGCTGGCTGAGCCACCGTGGCGGCGCGCTGGATTTCAAGGAATGGCGCGACAAACACCCCGGCCAGCCATTCCCGGTTTCCGTGGCACTGGGCGCTGACCCCGCGACGATTCTCGGCGCTGTAACGCCCGTGCCCGACAGCCTGTCTGAGTACGCCTTCGCTGGTTTGCTGCGTGGCAACCGCACCGAGCTGATCAAGTGCCGTGGCAACGATCTGCAGGTGCCGTCGAGTGCGGAAATCGTGCTGGAGGGCGTGATTCACCCTGGCGAAATGGCCGACGAAGGGCCTTACGGCGACCACACCGGTTACTACAACGAAGTCGACAGCTTTCCAGTATTTACCGTCGAGCGCATCACGCACCGCATCAAGCCGATCTACCACAGCACCTATACCGGGCGTCCGCCGGATGAGCCCGCGATTCTGGGCGTGGCGCTGAACGAAGTATTCGTGCCGATCCTGCAGAAGCAGTTTCCGGAGATCACCGACTTCTATCTGCCGCCCGAAGGTTGCTCGTATCGCATGGCCGTAGTGACCATGAAGAAGCAGTACCCTGGCCATGCCAAGCGCGTGATGCTGGGTGTCTGGTCGTTTTTGCGACAGTTCATGTACACCAAGTTCGTTATCGTCACCGACGACGATATCAACGCCCGGGACTGGAACGACGTCATCTGGGCGATCACCACGCGCATGGACCCCAAACGCGATACGGTGATGATCGACAACACACCGATCGACTACCTCGATTTCGCCTCGCCGGTTTCAGGGCTGGGTTCGAAGATGGGGCTCGATGCCACGCATAAATGGCCGGGCGAGACTACTCGTGAATGGGGTCGCGCCATCGTCAAGGACGAAGCCGTCACTCGCCGGATCGACGATATCTGGAATCAGCTGGGAATAGATTGATGCGCGTAACCTTGCAGCCATCGGGTGCAGTACTTGAGACCTTCCCCGGCGAGCGGATCCTCGATGCCGCCCAGCGCCTGGGCTACGAATGTCCGCAAAGCTGTCGCAACGGCAACTGCCATATCTGCTCTGCGCTATTGGTCGAAGGCAGTGTCGAGCAAGCGGGCGAGGTCAAGGGCCATGGCGAAATCTACACGTGCCTGGCTGTGCCGCAGCAAGACTGTGTAGTGCTGTGGGACAGCGTATTGCCCTTAGGGGAATTACCGGTGCGCAAGTTCCCATGCCAGGTGACCGAGTGCGTCGAAGTCGGCGGCGATGTCTGGCGCGTGATGCTGCGCGCCCCGGCCGGCAAGCCGCCGCGCTATCACGCCGGTCAGTACCTGATGATCGAGCGCGATGACGGCGAGAAATCCGCCTTCTCCATGGCCTCGTCGCCGGAAAGCGGCCGCGACCTGGAATTTCACGTCCTGGCTCGCGAAGCCAGCGCGCAAAGTCTGATCAAGCAATTGCAGCGTGAGGGCATGGCCCGCGTCGAACTGCCGTTTGGCGACACTCATTTGGGTGAGCTGCCTGACGGCCCGCTGGTGTTGATCGCTGCGGGCACCGGCATGGGCCAGATGCATAGCTTGATCGAGCATTGCCGCTCCAAGGGCTTCCCGTACCCGGTGCACGTGTATTGGGGCGTGCGCCGCCCCGAGGATTTCTACGAGCTCAAGCACTGGGACGAATGGAAAACCCTGCCCAACCTGTACCTGCATAAAATCGTCAGTGACCTTTGTGGCTGGGAAGGTCGCTGCGGCATGCTGCACGAGGTGGTTTGCGAAGACTTCGCCGATCTGAAATCCATTTACGTTTACGCCAGCGGCTCCCCTGCGATGGTCTATTCCACACTGGACGCCCTGGTCGTCGCCGGAATGGATGCCCACCAGATGCGCGCCGACGTATTCGCCTACGCACCGCGCAGCTGACCGTTCGCCCGACGGCAGCAGCGGTGGAGAGTTAATTGCATCAGAATGTGGGCAGGTGTCATTTTAAGGCGTTTCGACCTGCACATTGCTCGCAGCAACCGCAGAGTGTTGATTCACTGTTGCCCGAGCCGCTTTGAAAGTGTTCAGCACTGCACTGGCATTATTTCAGCCAGTGAGGGAGCCAGATGGAGAATCAAATCAATAGCTTGGTGGAGGCCGTACACGACGGTCTTGGGCTGTCCTATCCACCCGTTATCGACCTTGGGCCGAAACTGACCCGCGAACAACTCCTTGCCTCCATGCGCGCCACCATGAGCCGGCACGACGGCGGTCCTGTGTGGTTGTTTGCGTATGGCTCGCTGATCTGGCGCCCTGAATGCTCTGCCGTGGAGCGTCAGCGCGGTCGGGTGTATGGCTACCATCGGGGCCTCTACCTGTGGTCTCACGAACATCGCGGTACACCGGAGCAGCCCGGTCTGGTTTTTGGCCTCGATCGCGGTGGCTCCTGCAGCGGTTTCGCCTATCGCCTTCCTGAAGAAAATATCCAGGCGTCGTTGCTGGCGTTGTGGGAGCGTGAAATGCCATTCCCCTCCTATCGCCCGCACTGGCTCAGCTGTCGACTTGAAGATGGCAGCAAAGTCCAGGCCTTGGGTTTCGTACTCGAACGGCACCTTCCCAGCTACGCCGGCAACCTGCCCGACAGCGTGCTCACTCAGGTATTGGCAAGCGCCAGCGGCCGCTACGGCACCACTTGGGAATATGTCGAGCAGACGATTCATGCACTGCGTAACCACGCGATGCCGGATTTGAGCCTTGAAGAGCGATTCAAGCGGTGTAAGCCGATTGTAATGGCGGTTTAACGCCTTGATCCAAAACCGCAGCGCAACGCCGCCTCACTCGCACCTCGGGCCGATGCTGTAGTCACTCGCAATTCTAGGACCGATGCTGTGGTTCGCACCTCTTGGAACGACGCGGTATGTAGGAGACGTCGGAGGTTACGACGGCAGCGAACGCGGTAAGCCAGTCAGCATTTATCTATCTGACATACCGCTTGGCCGACTAGCCAGCTCGCCGTCGTGTAGCCACTGGCGCGCTAGACCTCTTATGCCACGCTTAACGCGACTGGCTCGCCACCCGCGTATGCCGCAACGTCGGCGCCAGGAACACGATCGACAGGACGCACGCCGCCACCAGAATCACAAAACCACCATCCCAGCCGAAACGGTCCACGGTGTAGCCCATTAGCGCACTGGCCGCGACCGAACCACCCAGGTAACCGAACAGCCCCGTGAAGCCTGCAGCCGTGCCCGCTGCTTTCTTCGGTGCCAATTCCAGTGCCTGTAGACCGACCAGCATTACCGGGCCGTAGATCAGGAAGCCGATGGAAATCAGCGCGATCATGTCGATCGTCGGGTTGCCCGGAGGGTTGAGCCAGTACACCAGTGTCGCGACAGTCACCAGCAACATGAACACGATGCCGGTCAGGCCACGGTTGCCGCGGAAAATCTTGTCCGACATCCAGCCGCACAACAACGTGCCCGGGATACCCGCCCACTCATAAAAGAAATACGCCCACGACGTGGTGTCGACATTGAAGTGCTTGGCTTCTTTCAGATAGGTCGGTGCCCAGTCCAGCACGCCATAACGCAACAGATAAACGAACACATTCGCCAGCGCGATGTACCAGAGCATTTTGTTGCGCAGCACGTATTTGACGAAGATTTCCTTGGCGCTGAATTCTTCCTCGTGGCTCGCATCGTAGCCTTCCGGGTAATCGTTCTTGTACTCCTCAACCGGCGGTAGACCCACTGATTGCGGGGTATCGCGCATGGTGATGAAGGCGAACAGCGCCACGAACAGCGCCACAGCCGCAGGCACGTAGAAGGCCGCATGCCAGTCATTGGTCCAACCCAGGCCCAACAGGAACAGCGGGCCGATCAGGCCACCGCCGACGTTGTGCGCCACGTTCCACACTGACACCACGCCGCCGCGCTCCTTCTGCGACCACCAATGCACCATCGTCCGCCCGCTTGGCGGCCAGCCCATGCCCTGCGCCCAGCCGTTGATGAACAGCAGAGTAAACATGATCGTCACGCTCGACGTCGCCCAAGGCGCGAAACCGAACACAAACATTGTGGCTGCCGAAATCAGCAGACCAAAAGGCAGGAAATAACGTGGGTTGGAGCGATCCGACACCAGCCCCATCAGAAATTTCGACAAGCCATACGCGATGGCAATTGCCGAAATCGCCACCCCCAATTCACCTCGGGTAAACCCCTGGTCGATCAGGTAAGGCATGGCCAACGAGAAGTTCTTGCGCAGCAGGTAGTAGCCGGCATAACCAAAGAAAATACCGGCGAAAATCTGCCAGCGCAGGCGGCGGTAGGTGCTATCGACACGCTCGGCAGGCAACGGGGCCTGATGCGCGGCAGGTTTGAAAAAGGCAAACATCGAGACACTCCACATTTTTTGTATTGTTATGCGAATCCGAATATTACATTTTCGTTACAGAAAATAGAAAGGCTTCTGGTCGATCAAAGCTCCAGATTCAGGCGATCAGACATGTTGGAATATGAACATGGCGTGAATGTGTATCTGGATGCTTGCGTTTCAGATCTGTCTTCTTGAGAACAGGAATCGATAACGTTGCTGCCAGGTGGTCCGCGCCATACCATCGCGGCCCTCTGCCTTAAGGCGTTCAGGTTTTGAGGCACTACCGCAAGGTCAGTGTCGCGCAAGCGGTAGCCTTGGAACTGCGTGCTTGGGCGGTATTGATTTCCGGCATCGGGTAGAGTGCCACGCGCGGAAAACGCAGATCCTCGGTCTGCGTTTCTCATCAGTTTTGACTCACCGCGCGCGCACTCAATGAGTAACGTTCGCAGCAATTTCAGGTGTATTCAGGTATGGCGCGATCGCCAGTGCATACTGCGTTAGAGCGGCCTCGATACCTTGCTTGAGCACCAACGTAGCGCGGTCGATTTCAGCCATCGCCGCAGGCCCGGGAACAAAAGAGATGGCCTGAGCTGCACGTCCACGTGATGCGGTCTCTACAGAAGTAGAAGCTGTCTGGGCGGGCGCACCTGCCGGTTTAACTGGGACTGCGGACATTATCTCTAACGCCCGGCGTGCCTCCTGCAAAGCTGCTTCTTGCGCTTTCTGTTGGGCCAATGCTTGGGCTGATGCGTGAGTCTGTTGCTCGGCAAGTTGACGGGCTGCCAACCGAGCGGCCTCTTCAGCCTGACGCATCGCCAATTGGCGCGCCGCTTCCTCAGCCTGCTGCTGAGCGTACAGACGAGCTGCTTCTTCAGCTTGACGCTGTGCAAGCTGACGAGCTGCTTCTTCGGCTTGGCGTTGGGCCAGTTGGCGCGCGGCTTGTTCGGCTTCGCGTTGAGTCTGCTGACGTGCAGCTTCATGCAGTTGGGTTATCACCGCCAGCAGTTGATGGACGAAATTGTCCAGATGCCAGGAGCTTTCGTAGGCAATGAACTGATTCAGGATTTCAGCGAGTTCTGGCGCTACGCCGACCGGCGCCCCCAAACCATTGAATTCCTGCGCAGTCAGGTGGCCGCTGTGAGGTGCATAGCTTGGCGGCAGCGTTGCGAGCTTTACGGACCTCAGCCACCAAGCGACGTCTTTGTATCGTGTGGCGATCTGAACCTCTGACATACCTGCGGTTGAACCCAGGTGCGCAGAAATTTCCACTTGCAGCCGTTGGGGAGCTGTTGAAACAAGGTGTTGTAATGAGTCATTTGGAATGTCCCTATATCAATAGCGCATTTACTACCGGATTGCTTAGTTGTCAGTTTTTAAGCCAGGTTTTCCGTTTGCTGCGCGCCATTCTTTAATCGTATTGACGATCCCCTCGGGCGAATTGTCTGCCAAGGCTTTGGGGTAATAGATGAGATCTGAACCATCCGGATGCTCGCTCAGTCTCTCGAATTCTAAAATCGCCTTAGTATGCTGCCGCTCAGTCATTTGTTCGGCAGAGCAGATTTTCTTTACTAACTCAAGAAAGTCTTCCTCTCTCATGTGTTGAATGAGATTGTTCATTGGGCACTCTCCTTATGACGCAAGTCTCTGTGGATATTGTCATGGTTGCTGGCGTACTAAACACTAGATTATCAATTCCATAAACGTCTCCTCCTTTGGAAATTGGAATTCTGCGATGGATTTCATACCGAATCCGACTGCCTTTGCGCTCGCCTCTTGGAACGATAGGAGATTTGCCGCTTCGGATAAGCGCAATGTTACTCTCATCCATATCTTTAGTGATCGCTTGAAGTTTTGACATTTCTCTCCAGATCGCTTTTTTCAAGCTTCGAAATTCTGAATATTCTTTACCACGAAGAGCATCTGCTACGGCCGACGGTATCGATGAACCTAGCCGTTTGGACGCGGCGGCTTCCCAGCTTGGATCAACGGGACCTCCCATGCCGCTAACCACCCCAGGTAAATACCTGGGGCTTTTGAACATGACATAAACGGGATCCAGCCCGGAAGCAGCCGGGAAAACCAATATGTAGTCTTCGATCTCCTCAACGTCATAGGTCTGTTAGCCAGTTCGGTTGGATATAGAGCCAAGCGAGGCAGTGCTCGGCCCAATATCTTGGAAGCCTGCCGAGTAAAAAACTTTTCTGCCACTGCCTTCGCTTTATCTGCCGCACTAGGGAACTCCTTGCTTGGCGCAGTGGGCCCGGCGACTACTGACCAAAACCGGCCTGTCTCAGCCAACTTCTTGAGGCTTAGTTTCTCATCATTATTTGCGCTTTGTTGGGTCGTCCAGCTTGCCTTTGCGTAGTGTTCAGAGAGTGAGGCAGATCTATCATTCAGCTGTGTGACGGCATAAGAGCACAGTTTCGCATCTAGAGCATCGGCGTATGCCTGTGCCCACGCTTGGTGAACTTGATGGGCCTGCCCGGCATTAACGCTCCTTGAACCTAGAATTGCTTTGTATTGTTAATTGGTAAGTTCGAGGGGGTCAGTTCCAACAAATAGAAGTGCTCTCTCATGCCGGTTTTCAGATATCTGGGACTTGTGCGCAATCAAATAGTTTATTCGAGCCTTTTCCTCCAGAATCGAGTTGAGGAGCTCCGCGCCGCGCAAGTTTTCTAGAACCGAGCTTCGTTGCGTCTCCACGGCCAATGAATTCGGCAGTGCCGCTAAATCATTAGCGTGCTTGCGCTCTAGCTCTTGCTTTTGAGTTGCTTGGACTTGTGGAAGTAACTCTAACGCTTCGCGATGAGCGGCTACTGCTCGTTCGCGGTCAGCCCTTGCGTTCGCTTCTTCCGCAGCTTCCCGGGCTTGCTCCGCAGCATGCGCCATTTGCCGGGCTTGAGCTTCGACTTGTGCATGCGCCTGCGCTTGGGCATGTGCAATGGCTTTGGCTCGGGCATCTGCTTGCTCTTGCGCAGCAGCCTCTGCCTTGATCCGTTCAGCTTCCGCCCGGTGACGTGCCTCCCATTCCCGGCGGCGTTTGTCTTGAAGGCGCAAGCGGCGCCTCACGGCGGGGTTTTATTTATGATTCTCAAATCACCTTACCTCAACCACCACCTTCCCGACCGCCTTTCTCCGCCCCAACGAATCAATCGCTTCTCCCGCCTGTTCCAGCGGATAAACCTTCGACACCAAAGGCTTCAACTCCCCCTCACCAAACCAGTTGAACAACTGCTGAAAGTTTGCAGCGTTGTCCTGCGGCTGACGCTGTGCGAATGAACCCCAGAACACGCCAATCACCGATGCGCCTTTTAATAGTGCGAGGTTTACCGGGAGTTCGGGGATGCGGCCGCTGGCGAAGCCGACGACGAGGAATCGGCCGTTCCAGGCGATGGAGCGTACGGCCTGGTCGAATAGGTCGCCGCCTACGGGGTCGTAGATGACGTCGATGCCGTTGCCGTTGGTGAGGCGTTTGAGTTCGTCCTTGAGGTTGGTTTCGCTGTAGTTGATGAGGTTGTCGGCGCCGGCGTTTTTGGCGACTTGCAGTTTCTCGGCACTGCTAGCGGCGGCGATGACGCGGGCACCCATGGCTTTGCCGATTTCCACTGCTGCCAAGCCAACACCGCCGGAGGCGCCGAGCACCAGGAGGGTTTCGCCAGGTTGCAGGTTGGCGCGCTGTTTGAGTGCGTGCATGGAAGTGCCATAGGTCATGCTGAAAGCGGCGGCGGTGGTGAAGTCCATTGCCTCGGGAATTGGCAGAACGTTGTATCCGGCGACGGCGATTTGTTCGGCGAAGCTGCCCCAGCCGGTGAGCGCCATGACCCGATCACCGATTTTCAGGTGGCTGACTTTTTCGCCTAGCGCCGCAATCACGCCTGACGCCTCGCCCCCTGGTGAAAACGGAAAGGGCGGTTTGAACTGGTATTTGCCTTCGATGATGAGGGTGTCGGGGAAGTTGACCCCAGCGGCGTGCACGTTCAGCAGGATTTCGTTTTTCTTCGGTTCCGGTGCGGGAATGTCTTCCAACACCAGATTGTCGGCGGGGCCGAAGGCTTTGCAGAGCACGGCTTTCATCGGGGGCTATTCCTTTTCCTGTGATGGCCGATAAGTGTAGGTAGAGAGGTTGCGGGGTCAATGAGCATGCCCCGGCCTGATAGGCGTGCATAAGCTGAAGTAAGCTATGGCGCGAAGCGGATTGAGGAGTGGACTGTGAAAGCGTGGATTCTGATGTTGTTGGCCTTGTCGATGCCTGTCGTGGCAATGGCCGAAGAAGGCGGCGAGAAGGACGACCCGAACAAGGTGTCCTACGTGGCGCTGACGCCACCGTTCGTGGGTAACTACGCGCTGGATGGCAGTCCCAAGCTGCACGTCTATAAAGCCGATGTGGCCTTGCGTGTTACCGGTGCTGAAGCGCAGAAGCTGGTCCAGGCGAACGAGCCGCTGATTCGTAATCAACTGGTGGCGCTGTTCTCTCAGCAGACGGTCGACAGCATGAGCAATGTCGACGCCAAAGAGAAATTGCGTCAGGAAGCGTTGAAGCAGACGCAGCAGGTGTTGACTCAGGAGACTGGCAAGCCTGTGGTCGAGGATTTGTTGTTCAACAACTTTATTGCGCAGTGATACATCTGATCGTGTAGGAGCGCGGTTGCAGTGTGTCATTCAAAGAATGCCTCACAGGCAGATTGCAATCGCGGGCAAGCGCGCTCCTACATGGCTTCGGTCGTTAAGATCAACGTAGCGCCAGGACGGCCGCCCATTGCTCGGGCGTTACCGGCATGACTGAAAGTCGGCTGCCTTTTTGCACCAGCGGCAATTGTTCGAGTGCGGCCTGCTGCTTCAAGTGGCCAAGGCTCAGGACCTTGGGAAAGGTTTCGACGAATGCCACATCGATGGCACTCCAGGGATTCTTTTCCTGGCTGGCCTTGGCGTCGAAGTAGTGGCTTTTCTTGTCCAGCGCCGTGGGATCGGGGTAGGCGGCTTTGATGATTTTTCCGATGCCGGCGATTCCGGGTTCCGCGCAACTTGAGTGATAAAAGAAGAACTCGTCACCGACGGCCATTGCACGTAGAAAGTTGCGCGCCTGGTAGTTTCGAACGCCGTCCCAGCGGGCTTGGCCGAGCGTTTGCAGGCCAGTAACAGACAGCTCGTCGGGTTCGGATTTCATCAGCCAATAGGCCATGTATCGGGGCTCCTGAAGGCGTTATGGACAGGTTGTCCTACGCTTTTATGACAAACCGACAGTCGGTTGACGCCAGCATTTGCGTGTTAGTTCACGTTATCGCAGAATGCCGGGATTTTAAGGGTTACACCGTTACGCGGCCTACAGAAACAAGCCGTGGACGTCAGCTTTTTGTTTGCCAAAGGGGGGCAATCAATGCAACGCAAGCCGGATTTACTTTGGATTTTGGTCATTTTGTTCGGCTTGGGCATTGTCACCACCGGTTACGCACAAAGTTTGTGGGCCGCCAAGCCGGATGCACCGATTGAAGTCACTCAGCAACAGTCGCCGCAAGGGCGCCGATAAGTCATAGCCTGATTGGATCAAACAGTGGGAGTGAGCTTGCTCATGAAAACGGATTTCCAGGCGTCGTAGACGCGACGGATGCAGTGACGCCTTCGTGAGAAAGCTCACTCCCACAGAGACCCCATCAGCCGCAATATCAGCTGCACCTCACGCCAGCTACGCCAGATAC
The DNA here is from genome assembly GCF_002934685.1 of Pseudomonas bohemica. Lineage (GTDB taxonomy): Bacteria > Pseudomonadota > Gammaproteobacteria > Pseudomonadales > Pseudomonadaceae > Aquipseudomonas > Aquipseudomonas bohemica. The sequence goes on along the minus strand of NZ_NKHL01000106.1, from coordinate 78,256 downwards.
CAACGCTTGTCCGACACCGTTCCCTGCAACGGTACATCCCAACTGGCCACGGCCAGCTTTGCGACCTTCTGACATTCGTGAGCCAATCCCAGTAAAACGGGTTTCTGCCAGCCTTTTCGGCGTGCCTGATAGGCCAGGCTGCGATCATAGAAACCGCCGCCCATGCCCAGTCGGCCACCTTGATCGTCGAACCCCACCAGCGGCATCAGAATCAGGTCCAGCGCCCAGATCTTGCGCTGTTGCCTTGGGTTGAAGCGAGGTTCGGGAATGCGGAAGCGATTGGGTCTGAATCTGTCCCCCGGTTGCACCCGCTGAAAGACCATCTTGGTCCGCGGCCACGCGCTGAGCACCGGCAGATACGTCGCTTTTCCACGACGCTGGGCCTCACCCAGAAGCAGGCGCGGATCGATTTCACCGTCCATCGGAAGGTACAGAGAAATGTGCCGCGCACGTCGGAAAAGCGGATTTTGCGCCAGTTGCCGATACAGACCCTGTGCCGCCCGTCGCTGTTCGGCTCGATTGAGCGCGCGCCGGGCCGCGCGCAAAAGACGACGCAGTTGAGGACGGGAGAGCGAAGAAGGATCGTTCAGGGAAGCAGCGCCAGAAGAGGTCATGCAGGCGGGTCCATGAGGTTTGGAGAGGGATCGTGCGATCAGGTGTGATTCACGACCCCCATCGCCAGACAGGACGCCTGGCAATGGGTTGAAGATTCGAGACTCCCCGACGAACCGCTGTCGGTGTAGCCCTTGAACCCGAAAGTTCAAGGTGGAGATTGCAGGAGGCTTTAAGGCTTTCCGTCGAGCGGACATGCACACCAACCCCAACGTGCAACCCCCGTGGTTGTGCGTATCGGCTCAGGGACATGACCGACTGGCAAGCACTCCAGGGAGCGGGGCCAAGTATACCGAAACATGTCCGAACAATCAGCCTTGTGCTTTAGGCTCATCCGTGGCAAGGACCAGGTCCACACGGTCGAGAAGGTCACGAACCTGCTCACGGGTCGAGCCGTTGGCCTGGGTTTCAGGCAGCTCCTGTTTGTGCAGCAGGTCGTGTGTAATGTTCAACGCTGCCATGACCGCGATTCGATCGGCGCCGATGACTTTGCCGCTGCTGCGGATCTCGCGCATCTTGCCATCCAGGTAACGTGCGGCGCTGACCAGATTGGTGCGCTCCTCCTGAGGGCAGATGATCGAATATTCTTTGTCGAGGATTTGCACGGTGATGCTGTTGCCATTACTCATGAGTCTTGCTCCAGGGCCTTGAGGCGCGAAATCATGGACTCGACCTTCTGCCGGGCGATTTCGTTTTTTTCAATGAGGTGAGCGCGTTCCTCGCGCCAGGTTTTTTCCTGAGCTAATAGGAGTCCATTTTGACTTTTTAGTTGCTCGACACGATGGATCAATAACTCCAGTCGAGCCATCAGCGCTTGCAGATCGTTGTCTTCCATCGTTTTCCACTGATTATTTTCTGATGAGTGGTGCAGGTGCTGGCCTCAGGAACTGCCTTCAATATCGCCTGGATAGCTTGGGCGCGTCTGCCGGTGCTACGATACAAGGCCTTCATTCTAGACATTGCGCCGCTTGGCGCCTAGTTGCCCATGCCTAATCAGAATTCCCCGTACAACGCATTCGCTACCCTGCTCAACAGCAGCGGTCATCCCGTCTCTCCTGCCGAGCTGCAGGGCCTGTTGCTGGGCCGCAGCTGCGCCGGCGCAGGCTTCGACGCCGATGACTGGATCGCCGATGCGCTCCTGCTGCTGGAAACAGAACCTGAGGCCAATGTCCGCCAGGCATTGATCGGCCTGCAGGAAATGGTCAAAAACGAGCTGACCGGTGACGACATGGCCGTCGTGCTGCTGTTGCCCGGTGACGATGAACCGCTGACTGCCCGTACAGCCGCGATGGGCCAATGGTGCCAGGGTTTCCTAAACGGGTTCGCCCGGGTTGGTGGCCAGTCGCTGAGCGAAGATGCCAGGGACGTGTTGCAGGACCTCGCAGCCATCGCCCAGATTCAGGACGCCCTGGAAGAATCCGAAGACGGCGAGAGTGACTATATGGAAGTTATGGAATACCTGCGCGTCGCGCCGTTGCTGTTGTTCACCGAGTTCAACAAGAAAGCGGAACCTGAAGCGAAACCGTCTTTGCACTGATCACCATCGCTGCCGTCCGGTCATCATTGCCTGCGTGCGTCGATGACCGGACCGCCAATCCGGAGGACCGCACTTGCCCATGATCCATATCCCGAAAGCCGAATACGCTCGTCGTCGCAAAGCCTTGATGGAGCAGATGGAGCCCAACAGCATCGCCATCCTTCCGGCAGCCGCTGTGGCCATTCGAAATCGTGATGTCGAACATGTGTACCGCCAGGACAGCGATTTCCAATACCTGAGTGGTTTCCCCGAGCCTGAAGCGGTGATCGTGCTGATTCCTGGCCGTGAATACGGCGAGTACGTGCTGTTTTGCCGCGAGCGCAATCCGGAGCGCGAGCTGTGGGATGGCCTGCGCGCTGGACAGGACGGCGCCATCCGCGATTTCGGCGCTGACGACGCGTTTCCGATTACCGATATCGACGACATTTTGCCGGGCCTGATCGAAGGTCGTGACCGGGTCTATTCGTCGATGGGCAGCAACCCCGAGTTCGACCGGCACGCCATGGAGTGGATCAACGTCATTCGCTCCAAGGCGCACCTGGGCGCGCAACCGCCGAAAGAGTTCGTTGCTCTGGATCACTTGCTGCACGACATGCGCCTGTATAAATCGGCGGCGGAAATAAAGGTGATGCGCGAAGCGGCACAGATCTCCGCGCGCGCTCATGTTCGAGCGATGCAGGCCAGTCGCGCCGGGTTGTACGAATTCAGCCTGGAAGCCGAGCTGGATTACGAATTCCGCAAGGGGGGGGCGAAGATGCCTGCCTACGGTTCTATCGTCGCGGCGGGCCGTAACGCCTGCATCCTGCACTATCAGGAAAACGACGCGCCGTTGAAGGGTGGCGATCTGGTACTGATCGATGCCGGTTGCGAGATCGACTGCTATGCCAGCGATATCACCCGCACGTTCCCGGTCAACGGGAAGTTTTCGGCAGAACAGAAGGCGATCTACGAGGTGGTGCTCAAGTCCCAGGAAGCGGCCTTTGCAGCGATCAAACCGGGCAATCACTGGAACCAGGCCCATGAGGCCACGGTGCAGGTGATCACCGCCGGATTGGTGGAGCTGGGTCTGCTGCAGGGCGATGTCGATGAACTGATCGCCAGTGAGGCGTACAAAGCTTTCTACATGCACCGCGCCGGGCACTGGCTGGGCATGGATGTGCACGACGTCGGCGAATACAAAGTCGGCGGCGAATGGCGGGTGCTGGAGGTCGGCATGGCGTTGACCGTCGAACCCGGAATTTACGTCTCGCCGGACAATCTGAACGTCGCGAAGAAATGGCGCGGGATCGGTGTGCGAATCGAGGACGATGTCGTGGTGACCAAAAAAGGCTGTGAGATTCTCACCGGTGGCGTGCCCAAATCCGTCGCTGACATCGAGGGCCTGATGGCCGCTGCGCGTACCGAAGCCGCATGAGCCGCTTCAATCTGGCAATTGTTGGGGGCGGGCTGGTCGGCGCGAGTCTGGCGCTGGCGTTGCAGGCCGGGGCCAGGGAGCGGGGCTGGAAGATCGTCATGATTGAGCCCTTCGCTCCGGGCGATACCTGGCAGCCCAGTTACGACGCACGCTCGTCGGCGCTGTCTTTCGGCGCGCGGCAGATTTACGAACGTCTTGGGTTGTGGCAGCAGATCAGTCGCCGGGCCGAGCCCATTCGCGAGATTCACGTATCCGACAAAGGCCGCTTCGGCGCGGCGCGCTTATCGGCGATGCAGGAAGGCGTCCCTGCCCTGGGCTACGTGGCAGAGAACGCCTGGCTCGGCCAATGCCTGTGGCAAGCGCTGGATAAAGACGTGATCAGTTGGCGCGTGCCGGCTGAAGTCAAACAGATGCAAGCGCTGCCCGACGGCTATCGCCTCACTCTGAACGATGAAACTCAACTGGACTGCGACCTGGCGGTGCTCGCCGACGGCGGGCGCTCAAGTCTGCGCGAACAATTGGGCATCAGCGTGCGGGCCACGCCGTACGATCAGAGCGCGTTGATCGCCAACATCACGCCGGGTGAGGCTCACGGCGGCCAGGCCTTTGAGCGCTTCACCGAAGAAGGCCCGATGGCGCTGCTGCCGCTGCCGGAAAATCGCTGTGCGCTGGTCTGGACCCGCAAGGCAGACGAAGTGAAGCGCCTGCTGGCGCTGGACGATCGCAGCTTTCTCAACGAATTGCAGAATGTATTCGGCTATCGCCTTGGCGCGCTGAAACAGGTCGGCGCTCGACATACCTATCCGTTGTCGCTGATCCAGGCCGAGGAGCAAGTGCGCTCGCATCTGGTCGTGCTGGGTAACGCGGCGCATAGCCTGCATCCAATTGCCGGACAGGGCTTCAACCTCTCCCTGCGCGATGCCGCGTCGCTGGCTGAAGCCCTGCTCGCCAGCGATGCCGCGCCCGGAGATCTGGCGATTTTGCAGGCTTATCGCGATCGCCAGTATCTGGACCAGAAGCTTACAGTGGGCTTTTCCGATCAGGTCACGCGGCTGTTCGGCAGCCAGCAACCGGTGATCACGGCGGGCCGCAATATCGGCTTGTTGGGTCTGGATCTGCTGCCATCGGCCAAGAGCTGGTTTGCCCGTCAGGCCATGGGGCTGGGAACACGAGCCGATGTCTAACCCCTTCCTCCATCTGTGGCCGATGCCACCCGCGAGAACGATTTAAAGCATGGAAACGCGCGCAGATCTGCTGATTGTCGGGGCCGGAATGGTCGGAAGCGCACTCGCGTTGGCGCTGCAAAACAGGGGGCTGAATATCCTCGTGGTCGACGGCAGCCCGTTGAGCGTCAAACCGTTCGACCGGGCCGCGCCGTTCGAGCCGCGAGTCAGTGCCCTGTCCGCGGCCAGTCAGCGCATTCTCGAGCGTTTGAACGTCTGGGACGGCATCGTTTCGCGACGCGTCAGCCCTTACGGGGAGATGCATGTGTGGGATGGTAGCGGCACGGGCAAGGTGCATTTCTCGGCATCCAGTGTGCACGCTCAGGTGCTCGGCCACATTGTCGAAAATCGTGTGGTTCAGGATGCCTTGATCGAGCGTTTGCACGACTCTGATATCGGCCTGCTGGCCAACGCGCGTCTCGAGCAGATAAGACATTCCGGGGATGACTGGCTGTTGACGCTGTCCGACGGCCGCACCCTGCGCGCGCCCCTGGTGGTCGCCGCAGATGGGGCAAATTCCACGGTTCGACGGATGACTGGCACTGCGACGCGCGAATGGGACTACATGCACCACGCCATCGTTACCAGCGTGCGCACGAACCAATCCCACCGCAAGACCGCCTGGCAGCGGTTTACCGATGAAGGTCCGCTGGCGTTTTTGCCCCTTGATCGAGAAGGGGAGCATTGGTGTTCGATCGTCTGGTCGGTGACGCCTGCCGAGTCCGAGCGATTGATGAAGCTGCAGGACGAGGCATTCTGTCGCGAGCTTGAGAACGCGTTCGAAGGCTGCCTTGGTCAGGTGATTTCCGCCGATCCGCGCCTGTGCGTGCCGTTGCGTCAGCGTCATGCCAAGCGTTATGTGGCCGAGGGTCTGGCGCTGATCGGCGATGCAGCGCATACCATTCACCCATTGGCGGGCCAGGGCGTGAATCTGGGCTTTCTGGATGCGGCGGTTCTGGCCGAGGTGCTGCAGGGCGCGATCGAGCGCGGCGAGCGTATTGCTGACGAGAAGGTCCTCAGCCGCTACGAACGACGCCGCATGCCGCACAATCTGGCATTGATGGCGGCAATGGAAGGCTTCGAACGGTTGTTCCAGGCCGATCCGCTGCCGCTGCGCTGGGTGCGCAATACCGGTTTGAAGATGGTCGATCAATCGGCCGAGGCCAAGGCGATATTCGTGCGTCAGGCGCTGGGGTTGACTGGGGATTTGCCGGAGTTGGCGAAGCTCTGACACGGCGCAGTCCGGACTTGAAACCGAATCCCATGTAAGAGCACGTTTGCCCGCGATGGCGATGTGTCAGGAACCAATCTGTTCCCTGACACCGCGGGCAAGCGCGCTCCTGCAATTTTCGGCATTTCTTCAGTAAATTCCCAGGTTTGGCCCCTTGCAACATCTGGTAACTGCTCAATCTGGACTTCGGTTGAGATGCCAGATGCGATTCACTACCATTTCGCCTCATTTTCCCAAGACGAGAAATCAGCATGCAGGCGAGCAAGCGTCTTCTGGCTGCCCTGGCATTGACCGTGCTCGGCAGCACCGCCCAGGCCGCTGATGAAGTGGTGGTGTATTCCTCCCGGATCGACGAGCTGATCAAGCCGGTATTCGATGCCTATACCGCCAAGACCGGCGTGAAGGTGAAGTTCATCACCGACAAGGAAGCGCCGTTGATGCAGCGCATCAAGGCCGAGGGTCAGAACGCCACCGCTGACCTGCTGCTTACCGTCGATGCCGGAAACCTCTGGCAGGCCGAGCAGATGGGCATCCTCCAGCCATTCACCTCGCCGGTTATCGATGAAAACATCCCGGTGCAATATCGCTCCTCGACTCACAGCTGGACCGGGCTGAGCCTGCGTGCGCGGACCATTGCGTATTCCACCGACCGGGTCAAACCCGAAGATCTGACGACCTACGAGGCATTGGCTGACAAGCAATGGGAAGGGCGTCTGTGCCTGCGGACCGCGAAGAAGGTCTACAACCAGTCGCTGACCGCCACGCTCATCGAAACCCACGGCGCCGAAGCATCGGAGAAGATCCTCAAGGGTTGGGTCAACAACCTGTCCACGGACGTGTTCTCCGATGACATTGCAGTGCTCGAAGCAATCAACGCCGGGCAGTGCGACGTTGGGATCGTCAACACCTATTACTTCGGCCGTCTGCACAAGCAGAACCCTGATCTGGCCGTGCGTCTGTTCTGGCCGAACCAGTCCGATCGCGGCGTACACGTGAACCTGTCGGGCATCGGCCTGACCAAATACGCGCCCCACGCCGATGCGGCCAAAGCGCTGGTGGAATGGATGACCGGGCCGCAAGCGCAGACGATCTTCTCCGGCACCAACCAGGAATTCCCGGCTAACCCGAAGGTCGCGCCGTCTGAAGAAGTTGCGAGCTGGGGCGAGTTCAAGGCCGACACCATCCCTGTCGAGGTCGCTGGACGGCGCCAGGCCGAGGCGATTCGCATGATGGATCGTGCGGGTTGGAATTGATCTAAAACACGCCGCCTGTCTGTAGGCGCGCGCTTGCCCGCGGTTGCGGTAGCCAGATAGCGAATTCGTATCTGATACACCGCATCGCGGGCAAGCGCGCTCCTACTGAAGCCACCGACATTTGAGAATCCCACTTGGCCCATCCTGCCCAGCGCCGCTGGTATCCCCTGGTCTTCACCATCGTGGCATTGGTGCTCCTGCCCCTGAGCGTCCTGCTGCTGTCCTGGCAAACCATCGACCACGAAATCTGGTCGCACCTCTGGGAAACCCAGATGCCCCGCTTGCTGGGCAACACCCTTACGCTGGCGATCGGCGTCGGTATCGGGGTGACGCTGCTGGGCGTGAGCCTTGCCTGGCTCACGGCCTTGTGTGAGTTCCCCGGCAGGCGCTGGCTCGACTGGGCGCTGATGCTGCCGTTCGCCATTCCTGCCTATGTCCTGGCCTTCGTCTTCGTCGGCCTGCTTGATTTCGCCGGCCCCTTGCAAACTCTCATGCGGGAGTGGTTTGGCAGTGGCATCCGCTTTCCCCGGGTGCGCTCGACTGGCGGAGTGATCATCGTTCTGGTGCTGGTGTTCTATCCCTACGTTTACCTGCTGGCGCGCACCGCTTTTCTCGCTCAGGGCAAAGGCTTGATGGAAGCCGCGCGGATTCTCGGGCAGTCGCCGTGGCAGGCGTTCTGGCGGGTCGCGCTGCCGATGGCCAGGCCTGCGATTGGTGCTGGCGTCGCACTCGCTTTGATGGAAACCCTGGCCGATTTCGGCGCTGTTGCAGTCTTCAACTTCGATACTTTCACTACCGCTATCTACAAGACGTGGTACGGCTTCTTCAGTCTGTCGAGCGCAGCCCAGCTGGCCAGCCTGCTGCTGTTGGCAGTCATGCTGGTGCTGTACGGCGAGCGTCGTGCCCGGGGTGCCAGTCGTGCGAGCAACGAGCGGCCGCGGGCCAAAGCGCTGTATCACCTGGGCGGACTCAAGGCGATTGCGGCCAGTACCGCGTGCGGGCTGGTCTTTGCCTGTGCATTCGTGGTGCCGATGCTGCAACTGATCGTCTGGGTCTGGCAACGCGGGCGATTCGATCTGGATGATCGCTATACGGGCCTCATTCTGCATACCTTGTATCTGGGGGGCATCGCGGCGTTGGTTACGGTCGGCGTGGCGATGATTCTGGTGTTCGCCCGTCTTCTTGCGCCCACCCGCGCCATCCGGTCGGGTGTGAACCTGGCCAATATCGGCTATGCGCTGCCGGGTTCTGTGCTGGCGGTGTCGATCATGCTGGCGTTCAGTTATCTGGATCGTGAGCTGGTGGTGCCGTTGTCCAGCTGGCTCGGCGGCGCGGGCAAACCGTTGTTGCTTGGGAGCCTGGCCGCGCTGGTGCTGGCCTATCTGGTGCGCTTCATCGCCGTTGCCTACGGGCCATTGGAGAACAGCCTGTCGCGAATTCGCCCGTCATTGCCCGAGGCGGCACGCAGTCTGGGTGTCAGTGGGCCACGTTTGTTTTTCAAGATTTATTTGCCGCTATTGATCCCCGGCACCTTGAGCGCAGCGTTGCTTGTGTTTGTCGATGTGCTCAAGGAAATGCCCGCCACCTTGCTGATGCGCCCGTTTGGCTGGGACACGCTCGCCGTGCGCATCTTCGAAATGACCAGCGAAGGTGAGTGGGCGAGAGCCGCTTTACCAGCGCTGACGCTGGTGATGGTCGGTTTGCTACCGGTAATTGGCCTGATCAGACGCTCGGCCAGACCGATCGGCTAGGTGCGGGGTCACAACCTTGCGGCTACAATGCGCCGCAATCGACGCGGTCTGTCAGACAATTCTGCAAATTACAAAGGTTCCAGACCCCAAGTTACGGAGGATTTGCCGTTGTTTTTGACGATCACGTCTTCGCCACGCCCCAGGGGTATGAAAACGTAGCGAGCGAAGGTAATACAAGGCAAAACAGGCGAAAAGCGCCGGGGGCGCGTTCGACTCCAGGTGTTCTAAATGAGCATTTTTCGCCTGTTTCTAACGCAGCAATACGTGCGTAACGCCGAAGGTGCCCAGCCCGCAGTAGTTTTCACATTCCTGGCCCGGAAGGAGAAACCCATGGGACAGCGTACGCCGCTCTTTGACTTGCACCTCGCGCTCGGCGCGAAGCTGGTCGATTTTGGTGGTTGGGATATGCCGTTGCACTACGGATCACAGGTCGAAGAGCATCATCAGGTGCGCCGCGACTGTGGAATTTTCGACGTGTCGCACATGCATGTGCTCGACGTTTCAGGCAGCCAGGCCAAGCCCTGGTTGCAATATCTGCTGGCGAACGACGTCGGCAGGCTGCAGCAAACCGGGCGTGCGCTTTACAGCGCGATGCTCGACGCCCAGGGCGGGATCGTCGACGACATGATCGTCTACCTCACCGACGAGGGTTATCGACTGGTGGTCAACGCGGCCACAGGCGCCAAGGACCTGGCCTGGATGAACGCCCACCTTTCCGGCTTCGACGTGCAGCTGACTCACCGCTCCGAGTTGGCCATGCTGGCCATCCAGGGGCCACACGCCCGCCAGAAAATCGCTGAACTCGTGACCCAGGCCCGCGCCGAACTTATCCACACTTTGCGAGCCTTCGAAGGACAGCAGGAAGGCGACTGGTTCATTGCCCGCACCGGCTATACCGGTGAAGACGGGCTGGAAATTATCCTGCCGAGCGATCAGGCCTGCAGCTTCTTCAACGACATGGTGGGTGCCGGCATCTCGCCGATTGGCCTGGGTGCGCGCGATACGCTGCGTCTGGAGGCAGGCATGAACTTGTTCGGGCAGGAAATCGACGAGCAGGTTTCACCGTTGATCTCCAACATGGGCTGGACCATCGCATGGGCGCCGCAAGAGCGCGATTTCATCGGCCGTGCTGCGCTGGAGGCGGAGCGGTCAAGAGGCGTCAACTCGAAGCTTGTAGGGCTTGTCCTTGAGGAGCGCGGGGTTTTGCGTGCACATCAGGTCGTCCGAATAGCGGAAGTTGGCGAAGGAGAGATCACCAGTGGTAGTTTCTCTCCTACGCTAAGCAAGTCGATTGCCCTGGCGCGTGTTCCGATCGCGACGGCCGACCGTGCCGAAGTCGAAATCCGCGGCAAGTGGTACCCGGTTCGAGTGGTTCAGCCGACGTTCGTGCGTCACGGCAAGGCCCTGATTTAATAACTCCCTGGCGGGTTTTTCCGCTGACCTGATGAAGTAGAGAGGATAAAAATTATGAGCGACATTCCCGCCGAACTGCGTTTTGCCGAAAGCCACGAGTGGGCGAAGAAAGATGGCGATCTGATCGTTGTCGGTATTTCCGATCATGCGCAGGAAGCGCTGGGCGATGTGGTATTCGTCGAGTTGCCTGAAATCGGCAAAGTGTTCGCGGCCGGTGATGCAGCGGGCGTGGTCGAGTCAGTAAAGGCTGCCTCCGACATCTACTCCCCGGTGGCCGGTGAGGTTGTCGAGGTGAACGAAGCACTGGGCGATGCGCCTGAAGCGCTGAACAACAAGCCTTACGAGTCGTGGATCTTCAAGGTCAAGGCGAGCAATGCTGATGGCGATCTGGCCAGTCTGCTGGATGCTGCTGGCTACAAGGCTGCGATAGGCGAATAAGCAGGTGACGCAACGCTTGTAGGAGCGCTTGCCCGCGATAGCGTTGGATCTAACCGCGATGGTGACGGATGAATCGCCATCGCGGGCAAACTCGCTCCTAGAGGGTGTTACTGCTCGGCAACGAGATTTTTTGCGAGAATTGCGTTGGCCAGATCCATGTCCGAAGCGTTCAAGCCTGGGTTGTCCTGACGAAGCTGATTCATGGCCGCTTCCAGATACGGGCCGCGAATGACGCCGTTGCTGGCAACGAAGCTACCTGCATCGTCCTGCGCTGCAACGATCAGTTTGTGATGCCGGAAAGTGAGGTAGGTCGAACCCGTGGTTGCGCCGGACGAAAGAACGTCGCGCAGGAAGCCGTCAGCCATTGCTGAACCGACCGGCAGGGAAAGCAGAGCTAACGTGGCTACAGCAAGTTTTAGACGCATGGCAGGGCACTCCGACTTTGGTTGTTCTGAAACGGTTTGATACGCCCGGCCGTGATCTAGTTCCATATCTCGAGCTGAAGCCCTGTGGGCTTCGCAAGGCACATCCGCAACACGGCTTGGCGGCGGTAGCGATCTGAAGGACGTCACCGCTGGCAAGCCATGCTGCGACCGAGTTTGTAGCGCCACCGCGGAACGTTCCCGATCCGCGTCACCGTTGGTGATCACACCACCTCAACCTTCAAAATCGCGCCCTCCTGCGCGATCACTCTCACCTGATCCCCGGCCGGAGTATCAGGCCCTACGACCATCCACACGCCATCACCCACCTTGATCTTGCCGCGGCCGCTGACGATGGCGTCATGCACGACGAACGTCCTGCCAATCAGCTCCGAGCCACGCATGTTGAGGCCCGGCTGGTCGGACTTGCGCAGCACACTGCGCTGGCGTCGCCACCAATACAGCGCCGTGAGCACCGAAAGCACGGCAAACAGCAGGAACTGCACCTCCCAGCTCATCGCCGGGATGATGTACGTGAGAATGCCAACCCCCGCAGCCGCCACGCCGATCCACAGCAGATAACCGCCTGCACCAAAGACTTCCAGAATCAGCAGCACTGTGCCGAGCCCCAGCCAGTCCCAGAACGACAGATCTTGCAGGTATTCCCACATGGCTCAGACTCGCTTGCCGGTGTCGGGCCTGCTCTTGTCGAGACTCCCCTTGTCGAAAGTCGCCTTGACGATCTCGCCGATGCCGCCGATGGCACCGATCATCTGGCTGGCCTCCAGCGGCATCAGGATGACCTTGCTGTTGTTGGCTGACGCCAGTTTGCCGACTGCATCGATGTACTTTTGCGCGACGAAATAGTTGATGGCCTGTACATCACCGGCAGCGATCGCTTCGGACACCACCTGGGTCGCGCGGGCCTCGGCTTCGGCCTGGCGCTCACGTGCTTCGGACTCCAGAAATGCAGCCTGGCGTTCGCCTTCCGCTTCGAGAATCTGCGCCTGTTTCTTGCCTTCGGCGGTGAGAATGGCCGACGCTCGCAGCCCCTCTGCTTCAAGAATCTGGGCGCGTTTGATCCGCTCGGCTTTCATCTGCCCGGACATGGCCGCCATCAGGTCGGCGGGCGGACTGATGTCCTTGATCTCGATGCGCGTGATCTTGATGCCCCAAGGCGCCGTGGCTTCGTCGACAATGCGCAGCAAGCGTTCGTTGATGCCGTCGCGCTGGCTGAGCATGGCGTCCAGTTCCATGGAGCCGAGCACGGTACGGATATTGGTCTGCAGCAAGTTACGGATAGCGTGCTGCAGGTTGTTTACCTCGTAGGCGGCCTGGGCGCAATTGACTACCTGATAGAAACAGACCGCGTCGATCTGCACCGTGGCATTGTCGGAGGTGATGACTTCCTGCGGCGGAATATCCAGCACGGTTTCCATCATGTTGATCTTGTGCCCGATGCGGTCCACCACCGGCACGATGATGTTCAGGCCCGGCTTGAGGGTGTTGGTGTACCGCCCGAAGCGCTCGACGGTCCATTGATAACCCTGGGGCACGACCTTGAAGCCCATGAACACGATGGCGATGGCCAGCGCGACGAACAGTAAAACCACACTACCGATTTGCATAACCTGTCCCTGTTGATTGCGATTGATGAGTAGATGAGTCGGCGAGGAGTACGGTCCCGCACTCCGCTCTGGAAATATTTCTTGTATCAGCCGAAGAATAGCTCGCGCATGAGGTTGAAGATCGTGGTCTTCACCGCCGTGTCCAGCGAGGTCCAGGCCAAGCCAGTGACGGCGCGGTAATCCCCGAGCTGCAGCGGGCGCGACACCACGTTAGGCGGCAGCGCGCGGCCCGCGTGGTGGGGCAGCAGGCCGATGCCCAGCCCCGCCGAAACCAGCGCCAGCATGGTGGTGAACTCGCCCAGTTCATCCGCCACATCGAGCTTGCCGCCCTGATCGGCAATCGCCCGCAGCAGCCCGTCATGAAACCCCGCTGCATAACGTCGGGCGAGCATCAGCACAGGCTGGTGCGACAAGGCTTGCACCTGGATCATCGGCAGCGCGGCCAACGGGTGGTCAGCGGGCAACGCGACGATGATCGATTCATGCAGCACGACCTGAGTCTGCACCCCGGCATGAGGAGCGGGCAGGCGCATCAAGCCAAAATCCAGCTGTCCGCTTTTAAGGGCCAGCACCTGATCCGGCCCCGGCATGTCCTTGAGCTCGAGCTCAATGCCGGGATAAAGCTGATGCGCCTGCCGGATCAGCGTTGGCAGTAATTCCGGCAGCACCGATGACACAAATCCCAGACGGATTCGGCCGGTTTCCCCACGCCCCAGGCTCCGCGCCACATCAGCCGAGCGCTGTGCCTGGTGCAATGTGGCACGTGCTTGGTCGAGAAACAGCCGACCCACCTCCGTGAGCGTTACCGAATGCCGATTGCGATCGAACAGGCGAACCCCAAGCCAGTCCTCGAGCGCCTTGATCTGCATGCTCAGGGCGGGCTGCACGATGGCCAGGCGCTGCGCTGCGCGACCGAAATGCAGCTCCTCGGCAAGGGTGACAAAGGCCCTCAAGTGTTTGAGTTCCATGAACGCTCCACTGGTTATCAGATTTCGTGATCAGCAGATCAGTAATGACCATTGGACCGGAACCGAGCCGACGTTGAAGTATGGACTGCTAAATGATGAGTTCTTAAGCGATTCATCACAATGCATGATCCTAGATTGGTCGAACAAGAGGAATACAACATGGCTGTCCTGGAAAGCTTTCGGCTCGACGGAAGAACTGCACTGATTAGCGGCTCAAGTGCTGGTATCGGTCTGGCCATTGCACGCGGTCTGGCCGAGGCGGGTGCGCGGGTCGTCCTGAACGGGCGCAATATCGACACCTTGCAGTCAGCCGCTGCAGCTCTGGCAGCGCAGGGCCACGACGTCCACACTCAGTCGTTCGACGTGACCGACAGCGCAGCGGTCAACGCCGCGATTCAGGACATCGAAACCCGCATTGGTCCGCTGGAAATTCTGGTCAACAACGCCGGCATTCAACGTCGCGCGCCGTTGGCCGAGTTCACTGAAGCCAACTGGCACGAGCTGATGAGCACCAACCTGGACAGCGCCTTCTTCGTCGGTCAGGCCGTGGCCCGCTGCATGATCCCCCGTGGTCGCGGGCGCATCATCAACATTTGCTCGGTACAGAGCGAGCTGGGCAGGCCAAACATTGCGCCCTACGCCGCAAGCAAGGGCGCGCTGAAGATGCTGACCAAGGGCATGGCGATCGACTGGGGGCCGCATGGCCTGAACGTCAACGGGATCGGGCCGGGTTACTTCAAGACCGAGCTGAACGCGGCGCTGGTCGCCAATCCTGAGTTCAGCGACTGGCTGGTGCAGCGCACGCCGAGCCGTCGTTGGGGCGAAGTGTCGGAGCTGGCGGGGGCTGCGGTGTTCCTGGCTTCCGATGCCGCAAGCTTCGTCAACGGTCACATTCTTTACGTCGATGGCGCCATCACGGCGTCGTTGTAATCCGGAGAGTTCATATGCAAGCCATTGTCTGCCATGCCCCCAAAGACCTGCGCGTAGAAGCTGAAGAGCAAGCGCTTGCGCTAACGCCTGGCCAGTTGCGTGTAAGGGTTGCCCGAGGCGGGATCTGCGGTTCTGATCTGCATTACTATCAGCACGGCGGTTTCGGGGCTGTGCGCCTGAAAGAGCCGATGGTGCTCGGTCATGAAATCTCGGCGGTGATCGATGAAGTGGGCGATTCACAGAGCGCTTTTAGCGTAGGTCAGCGTATTTCCGTTTCGCCGTCGCGGCCATGTGGCGACTGCAGATACTGTCACGAAGGTTTGCCCAATCATTGCCTGAACATGCGCTTTTACGGCAGTGCAATGCCGTTTCCGCACATTCAGGGCGCCTTCCGCAAAACCCTGGTGATCGACGGCAGCCAGGCGCATATTCTGGCGCCCGCCACTACGTTGGCGGAGGGCGCGCTGGCCGAGCCTCTATCGGTCGGGTTGCACGCGATTCAGCGCGCCGGCGGGGTGTTCGGCAAGCGCGTGTTGGTCACCGGATGTGGCCCGATTGGCAATCTGCTGATCGGCAGCCTGCGGGCGGCCGGTGCGTTGCAAATCGTCGCCACGGACCTCAGCGACAGCGCCTTGGCCTGTGCTCGCCGCATGGGCGCCAGCGAAACGCACAACCTCAAGGACGAGCCCGAGGCACTGGCGCGATATACCGCAGACAAAGGTCATTTCGATGTGATGTTCGAAGCATCCGGAAGCGCTCAGGCGCTGCGAGACGGCCTGACCTGCGTGCGGCCTCGGGGCATGGTGGTGACGGTCGGGTTGGGCGGCGACGTGTCGATTCCGTTGAATCTGGTGGTCGGCAAGGAGATCGATCTGCGCGGCACCTTCCGCTTTCATTCGGAGTTCGCGCAGGCGGTGGATCTGCTCAATCGCAAAGTCGTCGATGTCACGCCGGTTATTTCCCACACCATCGCGTTCAACCAAGCCGTGCAGGCGTTTGAGTTGGCGGGGGACAAGCAGCAGGCGATGAAAGTGGTCCTGGATTTTGGGGTGAAGGAGTAATGGGTAAACAACCTGTAGACGCGCGCGTGCTCGCGATTGCGGTGAGTCAGAAACGATTTCATCGCCTGGCACAACGCAATCGCGGGCAAGCGCGCTCCTACCGTCGATCGGCGGTGTGATCTACCGCTGCTCACTCTGCGGCGTCACCCGCAGCACTTCCTCGATCGTGGTCAAACCCGCCGCGACCTTCTGCGCGCCGGACAAGCGCAGGCTGCGCATGCCGTCCTTGAAGCCCTGGCGCCGTAACGCCGTGAGATCCAGATCCGCAGTGATCAGGGTTTTCACCGCATCGGACATCAGCATGATTTCATACACCCCCGCGCGTCCGCGATAGCCGGTGTCGCGACACTCCGCGCAACCGACCGCCCGCTGCGCACCGCTCGGCACAGGTGCCTGCCAGGGCCGGGTCAGGGTTTGCCAGTCGACCTCATCGATCTCCACTGGGGCTTTGCAGTGCGGGCACAACGTACGCACCAGACGCTGTGCCATCACGCCCAGAATCGTCGCCTTAAGCAGGTAATGCGGCACCCCCAGTTCCAGCAGACGGCTGATGGCGCTCGGCGCATCGTTGGTGTGCAGCGTTGAAAGTACGAGGTGACCGGTGAGCGCAGCCTGAATCGCCATTTCAGCGGTTTCCAGGTCGCGAATCTCGCCGATCATGATGATGTCCGGGTCCTGCCGCATCAGGGCGCGTACGCCGCTGGCAAAGGACAGGTCGATGTTGTGCTGAACCTGCATCTGATTGAACGCAGGCTCGACCATCTCGATCGGGTCCTCGATGGTGCACAGATTGACCTCCGAGGTCGCCAGCTTCTTTAGCGTGGTGTACAGCGTGGTGGTCTTGCCGGAACCGGTCGGCCCGGTGACCAGAATGATGCCGTTGGGCTGGTGGGTCATGCCTTCCCAGCGACGCAGGTCGTCACCGGAAAAGCCCAGTTGATCGAAGTCCTTTAGGAGCACTTCCGGGTCGAAGATCCGCATCACCATCTTTTCGCCGAATGCCGTAGGCAACGTCGACAAGCGCAATTCCACTTCGCCGCCATCGGGTGTCTTGGTCTTGACCCGGCCATCCTGCGGTTTGCGTTTCTCGGCCACGTTCATCCGCCCCAGACTCTTCAGGCGGCTGGTCACCGCCATCGTCACCTGTGGCGGAAACTGGTAGACGTTGTGCAGCACGCCGTCGATGCGAAAACGTACGGTCCCGGCCTCACGGCGAGGTTCGATGTGAATATCGCTGGCGCGCTGTTGATAGGCGTATTGGAACAGCCAGTCGACGATATTGACGATGTGCGCATCGTTAGCGTCCGGTTCCTGGTCGCTGGCGCCGAGCTTGAGCAACTGTTCGAAGTTACCCAGGTTGCTCACTTTTTGATCAGTCGCACTGGCGCCACTGACCGATTTCGCCAGCCGATAAAACTCGACGGCCAGTTTCTGCACATCGACCGGGTTGGCGACTACACGCTTGATCGGCATTTTCAGCACATGCGTCAGATCCGCTTCCCACGCCTTCACGTAGGGCTGGGCACTGGCGATGGTCACGCATTCGCGATCCGCGGCGACGGCCAGGATCTTGTGGCGTTGGGCGAAGGCGTAGGACATCAAAGGCGTGACGGCGGCCACGTTGATCTTCAACGGGTCAATGCGCAAGTAGGGCTGACCGGCCTGTTCGGCCAGCCAGGCGGTGAGGGTTTCCAGATCGAGCGTCTTGCCCGCACGCTTGAGGTTGTCGAACTGCTGCGCAGCGACGAATTCCAGCGGATGGGTCTGCAGATTCTGCCCAGCACGGCGTAAGGTCAGTGCGTATTCGGCATTATCCTGGTCGAGGTATCCCTGCGCGACCAGATCGCGCAGCACTTCATTCAGATCCAGCCAGCGGTCCTGAGAAGATGAGGCAAGGACGGACATGCGGGCTCCTTTGGACGAGACGGCTTGCTTCGTAGATAGCAAGAGTAGTCCCAAGCGTGCCAGTTGTTGCGTCCTGCAGGTAGTGAAGCGTTGCCAATATTTTCGGCGCGCTCAACCGACGGCGAGTGAGACGGGCTCGGATAGGACGTGGAAATCGCCGATCGGTTCCAGTGCGACTGTGCAAACATTGATCAAATTGCGCATTTTTTCACCAATGACTTGGGCTCGATGCCAGGTCATGCCGTCCACTTCCACCTCGATCATCAGCATGTCTTCCTGCTGCAGCACGCTAACTTGCTGCGGGATCAGGTACTGCATGGCGAACAGGTTCAGCACTCGGCAGATCAGGTCGGGCTCGGCTTCGGCGAAGATCTGATAACGCGAGCGGCAATGGGCGTTATTGGCAGACCAGGCGTCGTGGCGAAGCGGGGCGGTGGTGACGGCTTCGAGGTGCGGCATGCTGAACTCCTGTTTCGTCGATTACGTGAATGAATGTGACGGGCGATTGAGTGAAAGAAAGTTTTACATACCGAAAAAGAAATTTCTGATCCATGATCGACTGAATTACGCTTGGTACGACTTGTTAATGCTCTATTAGCTGTTATTGGGAATTGATTATGCAAATCGAGCTGGATGCCTACGACCGTAAGATTCTGGCATTGCTGCAGGAGGACGCCTCGTTATCCAGCGCGCAAATCGCTGAACAGGTGGGGCTGTCGCAATCGCCGTGCTGGCGCAGGATTCAACGCTTGAAGGACGAGGGCGTGATCCGGCGACAGGTGACCCTGCTGGATCGCAAGAAGATTGGGCTCAATACGCAGATATTCGCCGAGGTAAAACTCAACGCCCATGGCCGCTCGAACTTCACTGAGTTCACCGAAGCGATTCGCGGATTTCCGGAGGTGCTGGAGTGTTATGTGCTGATGGGGTCAGTAGACTTTTTGCTGCGCATCGTGACGCCGGACATCGAAGCGTATGAGCGTTTTTTCTTCGAAAAACTATCGCTGGTGCCGGGGATTCAGGAGGTGAATTCGACCGTGGCGCTTTCGGAGATCAAGTCGACGACGAGTTTGCCGATTGTCAGGTGAAACGCAGACCTGGAAAAAAGCGCGGGAGAGGTGGGAACCGGAATTTGTGGGAATAAGCTTGCTCACGAATGCAATCTGTCAGTCATCCTGGCGACATCTGAAAAAACGCCTTCGTGAGCAAGCTCACTCCCACACAGTGTGAAAACCCTAGCGAAAGATTGAACTGCGCCTTTCTACGTATTCTGAAAAAGATCGGCCGGTGTGGCGGACCTGGAATTTACGTGGAGGCGCAATTTCCAGTTCATTTTTTAACCAGTCACCGAGTTGCTGAGGTTTTCACATAGCTCGCATAGGAGGTAGCTTCATCCGCCCAGTGGTGAGCGGATTGTGACGTTACCTAGATCTTCAACAACGTCTTCCAGGCCCGGCTTTGCAGCACGGTGATGGTCTGTTGCACGCGGGCTTCGAGGATTTCATCGCTGATGTCCAGGTGCGCCAGTTGCTCCAGCTTGTTCAACTCGCCATACAGACGATCCAGCTCCGGCAATTCCAAAGTGTGGCGTGCATGGTGCAGCCAGACCTGGATGCGCTCGATACGCGGCAATTGCTCGGCCAGATCTTCCGGCTGCTGCTGATAGCGCGCAAGATTCAACGCAGTTGCCTCATCACCGAGCAAACGCGGCATCCAACTGCTGAGCATCGCGTGGCCCTGACGATTGCCGCGGTTGTTGCGCTCGACGGTCCAGCTTTGCGCCATCAACCAACGCGAGGTGGTCAGCGAAAACAGGCCCCAACGCGGGTCTTCGAGTTCTTCGATGAATTGTTCATGGGCCGCGGCGCGCACATCGGCATCTTCCTGTCCGGCCTGAACCAGCGTGCGCCAGTCTTCCAGCAACGCGTCAAGCGCGGCCCGCAGGTCGTGAGTAGTGGCACGCGGGGCGGCCTGGCCCAGGCTGCCCGTCAGTGCACGCAGCTCGGCAAGCACCTCGACCCAGTCCTGCAACAGGCTCCAGTGCCCGTTGAAACGATATTGCTCGGCCAGACGCTGGCTGCTGCCCAACAGATACCAGGCCAGCGCACTGTAGGCGTCGTCTACGGACGTCTCGGCATGCAGCTCTGGGGCTGGCAGCTTGATCGAGTAGCTGCTGGCGTCGAACAGGCGATAGCCTCGCTCAGCCTTGCTGATGTCACACGGCATCAGCGCCAGTTTCTCGGCCAGCTCCGCGGCCAGCTCAAGGAGTGCGGCAGGCTCGCCTTCACGCAGTTCCAGTTCCAGCTCACAGATTTCTTCCTGCTGCTTGCCCACGATGACCTTGCCCAGGTCCAGCGCAGCCTCGATCACCACCCTGGACTTGCCACGACCCCAGGCGATCTCGGCTTTCTCGCGAACGAAATCAGTGGTGAACACCGGCTTGATGGTTTTCTTGTCCAGATTCGCCAGTTGCTCTGGCCAGCACTCGCCGTCCAGCTTTTTCACATCCAGCTTGGCTTTGGGCAGATCCCAGTTGTACTCGTTGCGCTCCGACAGGCCGGCAACGCTCTGGCCGCGAGTCTTCAGGGTCTGGATGATCGCATCGCCATCACGGCGCAGGCGCAAGGCAACTTTGGCGTGGGCGAGTTCACGCTCGGGGGTGTCGAAGTACTGGTTGAACAGCTCCAGCCGCTCCCAGCCGCTTTTGTTGCGTTTCTTCAGCAACGGGTGCTCGCGCAGGGCAATGAGGGTTTCGCGGCTGACGCGGAGTTTGATTTCGGTTTCTTTCTGCATGGCCGGGAATCCAGGCGCTCTATCGCTGATAGGCGCTCTTTCTCTGAGAAGAAGGGGACGCAGCCGGAATCGACACAGCTGCGTGGGTCGTGCAGTGTACAGGACATCACCCGTGACGGTTTATTCCTGCTGTCCAATCACCCTATGATGGTTCGCCATGCGCCAGCATTAGAGGAGTCGCCTATGCCGTTGCCGTCCATGAAAGACCAATTCGCGGCCCTGATCGCCGCGCCTTCGGTGAGCTGTACGCAGCCCGCGCTGGACCAATCCAACCGCACTGTCATCGACCTGCTGGCCACTTGGCTCGGCGATCTGGGTTTCGCCTGCGACATCCGGCAAGTCAGCCCGGGCAAGTTCAATCTGCTGGCGACTTTTGGTTCCGGCCCTGGCGGTCTTGTGCTGTCCGGCCACAGCGACACCGTTCCCTATGACGACGCGCTATGGAAGACCGATCCGCTGAAGCTGACAGAAGTTGACGGCAGCTGGGTGGGACTTGGCAGTTGCGACATGAAAGGCTTCTTCGCACTGGCGATCGAAGCGCTGCAACCCTTGCTGGACAAGCCGTTCAAGCAGCCGTTGATCATTCTGGCGACCTGCGACGAAGAAAGCTCGATGTCCGGTGCCAAGGCCCTCGCGGCGGCCGGCGGCGTGCTGGGACGCGCTGCAGTGATCGGCGAGCCTACGGGCCTCAAGCCCATTCGCCTGCACAAGGGCGTGATGATGGAGCGCATCGAGATCCTCGGGCGCAGTGGGCATTCGTCGGATCCGAGCCTGGGCCACAGCGCGCTTGAAGCGATGTATGACGCGATCGGCGCGCTCAAGGGCCTGCGTCAGCAATGGCAGACGCAGTTCAGCAACCCGCAGTTCAGCGTGCCTCAACCGACCATGAACTTCGGCTGTATCCATGGCGGTGACAACCCCAATCGCATTTGCGGCCAGTGCTCGCTTGAGTTCGACCTGCGCCCATTGCCTGGCATGGATCCGGAAATGCTGCGTGCCGCCATCCGACAGAAGCTGCAACCCCTGGCTGAACACCATCAGGTGAAAATCGACTATGCGCCGCTGTTCTCGGAGGTTGCGCCATTCGAACAAAGTGCCGATGCGGAACTGGTGCGCGTTGCCGAGCGTCTGACCGGTCATACGGCCGAAGCAGTGGCATTTGGCACCGAAGCGCCTTATCTTCAGCGCCTTGGTTGCGAAACGATCGTGTTGGGGCCGGGTGACATCGCCTGTGCGCACCAGCCTGGCGAATATCTCGAAATGTCACGTTTGCAGCCCACAGTGCGTCTATTGCGTCAGTTGATCGAACATTACTGCCTGACTCCCGCGTGAGCCGGGCCATTCCAGAATCAGTCAAGAAGGAGAGTACGCGTGTTGCGATGCCTGTTCCGACGATAAAGCTCATGCCGTTGTGAGTGTTCCACCCTTCGTCCATCTTCTTACAGGCTCTTTCGGATATGCCCGATTACGTCAATTGGCTCCGCCACGCGTCTCCCTACATCAATGCCCACCGGGATTGCACCTTCGTCGTCATGCTTCCGGGCGACGGCATCGAGCATCCTAACTTCGGCAACATCGTTCACGACCTCGTCCTGCTACACAGCCTTGGCGTGCGTCTGGTGCTGGTTCATGGCTCCCGTCCGCAAATCGAAAGCCGCCTGGAAGGCCGTGGCCTGACGCCGCATTTCCATCGCGACATGCGCGTAACCGACGTTGCAACGCTTGAGTGCGTGATCGATGCGGTGGGTGCATTGCGGATCGCCATCGAAGCGCGCCTGTCGATGGACATGGCCGCTTCGCCGATGCAGGGCTCACGCCTGCGTGTGGCCAGCGGTAATTTCGTGACGGCACGGCCGATTGGCGTGCTTGAAGGTGTTGACTACCAGCACACTGGCGAAGTACGTCGTATCGACCGCAAGGGTATCAATCGCCTGCTCGACGAGCGCTCGATCGTCTTGCTGTCGCCGCTGGGTTACTCGCCGACCGGTGAGATCTTCAACCTCGCCTGCGAAGACGTCGCGACCCGCGCTGCCATCGATCTGGGGGCGGAGAAGCTGCTGTTGTTCGGCGCCGAGTCCGGCTTGATGGATGAACAGGGGCGTCTGGTGCGCGAGCTGCGTCCACAGCAGGTTCCGGCGCATCTTCAGCGCCTGGGCAGCAACTATCAGGCGGAATTGCTCGATGCGGCCGCTCAGGCCTGTCGTGGTGGCGTGGCGCGCAGTCATATCGTCAGCTACGCCGAAGATGGTGCGCTGTTGTCGGAGCTGTTCACCCGTGCCGGTGGCGGTACGCTGGTGGCCCAAGAGCAGTTCGAGCTGGTGCGCGAGGCGTCGATTGGCGACGTGGGCGGCTTGATCGATCTGATCACGCCGCTGGAAGAGCAGGGCATTTTGGTGCGTCGTTCACGCGAAATGCTGGAGCGCGAGATCGAGCAGTTCAGCGTGGTCGAGCGCGAAGGATTGATCATCGCCTGCGCGGCGCTGTATCCGATTGCCGATTCCGAGGCAGGTGAGCTGGCGTGCCTGGCAGTGAACCCCGAATATCGCCACGGGGGGCGTGGGGACGAACTGCTCGAGCGCATCGAAGATCGGGCGCGGGCGCAGGGTCTGAAGACCTTGTTCGTTCTCACCACCCGCACCGCGCATTGGTTCCGCGAGCGCGGCTTCGAGCCAAGCAGCGTCGACCGTCTGCCAAGTGCTCGGGCCTCGCTGTACAACTACCAGCGTAATTCGAAGATTTTCGAGAAGGCGATTTAGCCCAGAGTGCCTGCATCCTGTAGGAGCGCGCTTGCCCGCGATGCATCACTTGGGACGCCGCTGTGGTGTCTGACCCACCGCAATCGCGGGCAGGTGGGCCCCTGCAGTCGTTAGCGCGCCGTGTCAGTGACTGACCTGGCGCCTCTCCATCAGTTACTGATTGCCAGAATGCTCGCCTGATACGCCCCGACGAAGACATCGAAATCCACCGGCTCTTCGGTCTGTTCCAGCTTTGATTGCTCGGCCAGGGATTCGCGGGCGCGGGTTTCGAAGTCGGTCTGGTCTTCCACGCTCAGCGGGCGGCTGCGGAAGTATTCGGCGTGAGCTTGGGCCTGACGCAGGGAGAACGCCGTGAAGCCTTCCTTGTGTTCCGTCATGGCCGCCAGGACCTGCGCCGAAGGCGTCAACGATGCATCTGCGACTTTCACACGTTGAGCGGCCAGGGATCTGGCGTGCTCGTCGATGCCCTGGCTCTTGTCCAGCAGCGCGGCGATCGGCTCGATCGTATCCAGCAACTCATCGGCCCAGACCTTGAGGTCGATGGTAGACGTGTTGCGGCTCAATTGCAGGCCCGGACGACGGCCTTCCTTGACCACGGTCAGGAAGTTGCCGCTGGCATTGCCACATTCGCAGTCGGCCAATTGCGGGCTGTCCTGCAGCGCGCAGAACAGGATGAATGCATCGATGAAGCGCGACTGTTGCAGGTCGATACCGACCGGCAGGAACGGGTTGATATCCAAGCAGCGAACTTCAACGTACTGCACGCCGCGGGCGACCAACGCCTGAATCGGACGCTCGCCGGAGTAAGTGACGCGCTTGGGGCGAATGGTGGAGTAGTACTCGTTTTCGATCTGCAGCACGTTGGTGTTGAGCTGAATCCACTCGCCATCCTTGTGCGTGCCAATCTCGACGTAAGGCGCATACGGCGTTGCCACCGCTTTGCGCAGGCTGTCGGTGTAGGTCAGCAAATCGTTGTAGCACGGCGTCAGATCCGCCTGGGCGTTGCTCTGGTAACCCAGATCGCTCATGCGCAGGCTGGTGGCGTAGGGCAGATACAACGTGTCAGCGTCGAACTGCTCCAACTGATGCGAGCGCCCACGCAGGAAGCTGGCGTCCAGCGCCGGGGAGGCGCCGAACAAATACATCAACAGCCAGCTGTAGCGCCGGAAATTACGGATCAGGCCAATGTAGCTCTCGGACTGGAAATCGCGGTCGGTGCCGTCGAAGTCCACGGTCTGTTTGAGCACTGACCAAATGTCTTCGGGTAGCGAAAAGTTGTAATGAATCCCTGCGATGCACTGCATGGTCCTGCCGTAGCGCAGCGCCAGACCCTGGCGATACACGTACTTGAGCTTGCCGATGTTCGAGGTGCCGTAATAGGCGATCGGGATGTCTTCTTCGGCCGGCAGCGGGCACGGCATCGAAGGGCTCCAGATGTACTCGCTGCCCAGCTTGCTGTAGGCGAAGCGATGGATCTTCTCCAGGCTGTCCAGCGTGTCGGCAGGGTTGGTCAGCGCCGGAGTGATGAACTCCAGCAGCGACTCGGAATAATCGGTGGTGATCTGCTCGTTGGTCAGCGCAGAACCCAGGAATTCGGGGTGCGGTGTCTGGGCCAGACGGCCTTCACCTGTAACGCGCAGGCACTCGCGCTCGATGCCGTGCAAGCACTTCTCCAGAAGGGAGAGGTGAGAGTGCTCGCCAAGCAGAGCCAGGCGGCGATTGAGAAGTTCGCTCAAGTTGGATTCCTTCACGCGTCAGTCGGCCCTATATGGGGGCGATATGGCGGTCTACAAGGGTGAAGAAAGGAACTGGCGTTTTCGCCTCGTTTTTGGTCCGAACGCCCAAGGCCGTCGCCGATCGCTCCCACAGACAAATCGGAAAATCTCGACACTGAAACACAGTGCCGAAATTAACTCATATCGCCATCGGACAGCTAGACGATCGCGAACGTGCCCTGTGCTTTAGCGACGAGCTTGTCGGCCTGATGCACGGCGGCTTCGACCACCAGCGTGCGACGACCGGCATGCAGGACCGTCGCCACACAAGTGACTTCGCCATCCGCAACGCCGCGCATGTAGTTGATCTTGCACTCGACGGTTACGCTTTGCTTGTCGAAGCCATGAGCACTGGAACAAGCCAGGCCCATCGCAATATCAACCAGGCTGAACAGGGCTCCGCCATGCATCACGTTGCCGCGGTTGCGTAGATGCGGTTCCAGCGCCAGTGCCACTTCGGCGACGCCTTCTTCGCTCAACCGCACGATGCGGCAACCCAGGGTCTTGAAGTAAGCGCTTTGCTTGAGGTCGTCCGGGATATCCATCAGCGTTTCTTCAGTTGTTTGGCGTTGGCGAACAGCGAGGCCATGGCATTGTTGGCCGGGGCTGCTGTCACGTTTTCTTTGCGTGGCGCACTGCTTTGTTGCTGACGAGGGGCCGAGCCAGGACGTGCGCCGCGCGCGCCGTCGATCTTCTCACCCGGGGTGTCGCTCATGCGCATCGACAGGCCGACGCGTTTGCGCGGTATGTCGACTTCCATAACCTTGACCTTGACTACGTCGCCTGCCTTCACCGCTTCCCGCGGATCCTTGATGAATTTCTCCGAAAGCGCGGAGATATGCACCAAACCGTCCTGATGCACGCCGATGTCGACGAACGCCCCAAAGTTGGTCACGTTGGTGACCACACCTTCGAGAATCATGCCCAGCTGCAAATCCTTGAGGTCTTCGACGCCGTCCTGGAACTCAGCGGTCTTGAATTCGGGGCGCGGATCACGGCCCGGTTTTTCAAGCTCTTGAAGAATATCGGTCACAGTCGGCAGACCGAAAGTCTCGTCGGTGAATTTCTTCGGGTCAAGGCGTTTGAGGAAGCTGGCGTCGCCGATCAGTGAACGAATATCGCGGTCGGTTTCAGCAGCGATGCGCTGGACCAACGGATACGCCTCCGGGTGAACGGCGGAGGAGTCCAGTGGATTATCGCCGTTCATCACGCGCAGGAAACCTGCAGCCTGTTCGAAGGTTTTTTCGCCAAGACGCGCGACTTTCTTCAACGAAGCGCGGGTCTTGAATGCGCCATTCTCGTCGCGATGGCTAACGATGTTCTGCGCCAGGGTGGTGTTCAGGCCCGAGATCCGAGCCAGTAGCGCGACCGAAGCAGTGTTCACGTCCACGCCCACGGCGTTCACGCAGTCCTCGACCACGGCGTCCAGGCCTCGCGCCAGCTTGAGCTGCGACACGTCATGCTGGTACTGGCCGACCCCAATGGACTTTGGATCGATCTTCACCAGTTCGGCCAATGGATCCTGCAGGCGACGGGCGATGGACACCGCGCCACGAATCGACACGTCCAGATCCGGGAATTCCTTGGCCGCCAGCTCCGACGCCGAATAGACGGATGCGCCGGCTTCGGAAACCATGACCTTGGTCATTTTCAGGCCTGGATATTTTTTGATCAGTTCGGCAGCCAGCTTGTCGGTTTCGCGGCTGGCGGTGCCGTTGCCAATGGCGATCAGGTCGACCGAATGCTTGGCGCAGAGCGCGGCCAGCACGGCGATGGTCTGATCCCACTGGTTTTTCGGCACGTGCGGGTAGACCGTGGCGTAATCCAGCAATTTGCCGGTCGCGTCGACCACGGCGACCTTGCAGCCGGTGCGCAGGCCGGGGTCCAGGCCTAATGTGGCGCGGGGACCGGCGGGAGCTGCCAGCAACAGGTCATGGAGGTTATGGGCGAAGACGTTAATCGCTTCGGTCTCCGCGCCATCGCGCAACTCGCCGAGCAGGTCGGTTTCCAGATGGGAGTACAGCTTGACCTTCCAGGTCCAGCGCACGACTTCGGCCAACCATTTGTCTGCCGGACGATTCTGATTCTGAAGGCCAAAGCGCTCGCTGATCATCATTTCACATGGGTGAAGAGTGCCGGGCAGCTCTTCACCGACTCTCAATGCAGAGCTCAGAATGCCTTCGTTGCGGCCACGGAAAATCGCCAGGGCGCGGTGCGATGGCATGCTTTTCAGTGGCTCGTCGTGTTCGAAGTAGTCGCGGAACTTGGCGCCTTCTTCTTCCTTGCCCGCCACGACGCGTGCGCTGATCACCGCTTCCTGTTTGAGGAAACCGCGCAGTTTTTCCAGCAGAGTGGCGTCTTCGGCGAAGCGCTCCATCAGGATGTACTTGGCCCCTTCGAGCACCGCCTTGACGTCGGCGAACCCTTTCTCAGCATCGACGAAGCGCGCGGCTTCAGTCTCAGGCGTCAGGCTCGGGTCGTTGAACAGGCTGTCTGCCAGCTCGCCAAGGCCCGCTTCCAGCGCAATCTGACCTTTGGTGCGGCGCTTCTGTTTATAGGGCAGGTACAAGTCTTCGAGGCGGGTCTTGGTGTCGGCGAGCTTGATGTCGCGCGCCAGCTCCGGGGTCAGCTTGCCTTGCTCTTCAATGCTGGCGAGGATGCTGATGCGGCGCTCGTCGAGTTCGCGCAGGTAGCGCAGGCGCTCTTCCAGATGACGCAATTGCGTGTCATCGAGGCTGCCAGTCACTTCTTTACGGTAGCGAGCGATGAACGGCACGGTAGAGCCTTCATCCAGTAGGGCGACGGCCGCTTCGACCTGTTGCGGGCGGACGCCGAGTTCCTCGGCGATGCGGCTGTTGATGCTGTCCATAAAACCACCTGGCAAATGTGTGTGCAAAAAATCCGGCTGCTGGCGAACCGCCTGGAGCGCGTGGTGCCTGATCTTGAGGGCGGCGCATTATAACCAGTGAACTCCGATTAGGGGATCGTCCTGTCAGATGCTGCAAACCGGCGCGCAGGACGCAGCTGAAGACCTCTGCAAAACCCTGACGCAGAGCATCAGTGTCGGCTCAGGAAAAATCTGCTAACAATGCACACGGTGCACATCACAGCAGCTACGCCATAATGCGCGCCGAGATCAAAGGAGCATCCAATGAGCAGCACTGCACAAACGGCTGAAGGCGAGAAAATCCTCATCGTTGACGATGACCCGGGCCTGAGCAGCCTGTTAGAACGCTTTTTCACCAGCAAGGGTTATCGCGCCCGTGCCGTGGCCAATGTGGAGCAGATGGACCGCCTGCTGGCTCGCGAAGTCTTTCACCTGGTGGTGCTGGATCTGATGCTGCCCGGCGAAGACGGCCTTTCCGCCTGTCGTCGGCTACGCGCCGCGAACAATCAGGTGCCGATTATCATGCTGACCGCCAAGGGCGATGAGCTGAGCCGCATCAAGGGCCTGGAACTAGGCGCTGACGACTATCTGGCCAAGCCTTTCAACCCCGATGAGCTGATGGCTCGCGTCAAGGCTGTGCTGCGTCGTCAGTCCGCGCCTGTGCCCGGCGCGCCAGCCAGCGAGGACGAAACCGTCACCTTCGGCGAATACGAGCTGTCCCTTGCCACTCGCGAACTCAAGAAAGGCGACCAGGTTCACATGCTCACCACCGGTGAGTTCGCTGTGCTCAAGGCGCTGGTCATGCACGCACGCGAACCACTCACCCGTGACAAGCTGATGAACCTTGCCCGAGGCCGCGAGTGGGACGCGCTCGAGCGCTCCATCGACGTGCAGATTTCCCGTCTGCGTCGTCTGATCGAAGTCGATGCCGCCAAGCCGCGCTACATCCAGACGGTCTGGGGCGTGGGTTATGTGTTCGTGCCGGATGGTGCCAGCAAGCAGTAAGCAAGTCGACAGGCTGCCTGCCGGGCGCATTGCAAGCCCGCTTACGCTGACCAGTCACTCGGAGCTTCCTAAAAAAGGAGGGTATCGGGGTGACTGGTTTTGCTGTCTCTTGCCTTCCGCGAAATCTCGCGAGCCTGGCTCGCTCCTGCAAAGTGTGTAGCTGCTGTTATGAAGACACCGCTCTGGTTCCCGCAAAGTTTTTTCTCTCGCACCCTGTGGCTAGTGCTCATCGTCGTGCTGTTTTCCAAGGCATTGACCCTGGTTTATCTGCTGATGAACGAAGACGTGCTGGTCGACCGTCAGTACAGCCATGGTGTCGCCTTGACGTTGCGGGCCTATTGGGCGGCGGATGAAAGCGACAGACAGACCATCGCCGATGCGGCGGGCCTGATTCGCGTGGTGGGCGGCGGTGTCCCGGAAGGTGAGCAGCATTGGCCGTATTCGGAAATTTATCAGCGGCAGATGCAGGCCGAGCTTGGAGCCGACACCGAGGTGCGGCTGCGTGTCCATGCCCCGCCTGCCTTGTGGGTGCGAGCGCCAAGCCTGGGTGATGGCTGGCTGAAAGTACCTCTGTATCCGCACCCGTTGCGCGGCCAGAAAATCTGGAGCGTACTTGGTTGGTTCCTGGCGATCGGCTTGCTGTCCACTGCTTCGGCGTGGATCTTCGTCAGTCAGCTCAATCGGCCGCTCAAGCGTCTCGTCTTCGCCGCCCGCCAACTGGGGCAGGGGCGCAGCGTACGGTTGCCGGTCAGCGATACCCCCAGCGAGATGACCGAGGTTTATCGCGCCTTCAACCAGATGGCCGAAGACGTCGAACAGGCGGGGCAGGAGCGGGAATTGATGCTGGCGGGAGTCTCCCATGACCTGCGAACCCCGCTGACGCGATTGCGCCTGTCGCTGGAGTTGATGCCCGCCAACAACGAGTTCATGGAAGGCATGGTGCGCGATATCGAGGACATGGACGCCATACTCGACCAGTTCCTGGCGTTCATTCGCGATGGGCGTGACGAAGAAGTCGAAGAAGTTGATCTGGTCGAACTGGTTCACGAAGTGGTGGCGCCCTACAACAGCCCGGTCGAGCAGGTGCGCTTGTGCCTGGAGTCGATCCCGCCGTTTGCGCTGCGCCGTGTCTCGATGAAGCGCCTGCTCAACAACCTGATCGGCAACGCGATGCACCACGCGGGCGATGGCGTCGAAGTCGCGGCCTACGTTTCCGGCGACAGCGGCGCGCCCTATGTGGTGCTCAGCGTGCTGGACCGTGGCATGGGGATCGATCCGTCGGAGCTGGAAGGCATCTTCAACCCCTTCATCCGCGGCGACCGCGCCCGCAGCGGCAAAGGTACTGGCCTGGGCCTCGCCATCGTCAAGCGCATTGCTGCCATGCATGGTGGCAACGTCGAACTGCGCAACCGCTCGGGTGGCGGGTTGGAAGCGCGGGTGCGACTGCCACTGGGGCTGATGTTGCCCAGAGATGCGGATTGATCTCGCAGTATTCTCGTAGGCGCGCTTGCCCGCGATGGCGGTAGGTCAGACACACTGATATGCCACATCGCGAGCAAGCGCGTTTCTAAAGATGTGAGGCTACTCGACTACCCCTTACCCTTGGTCCGCGTCATGTGCGGCCCACCATTCTTTTCGATGTACTGGATGATCATGCCCGCCACATCCTTCCCGGTTGTGGCTTCAATGCCTTCAAGGCCTGGCGATGAGTTCACTTCCATGACCAGAGGCCCGTGGTTGGAGCGCAGGATGTCCACGCCTGCGACGCTCAAACCCATGACTTTGGCCGCTCGGATGGCGGTCATGCGTTCTTCCGGCGTGATCTTGATCAGGCTGGCAGTACCACCCCTGTGCAGGTTGGAGCGGAATTCGCCGGGCTTGGCCTGACGCATCATCGACGCAATGACCTTATCGCCCACCACGAAGCAGCGGATATCGGCGCCGCCGGCTTCCTTGATGTACTCCTGCACCATGATGTCCTGCTTGAGGCCCATGAAGGCTTCGATCACCGACTCCGCCGCTGTCGCGGTTTCGCACAGCACCACGCCAATGCCTTGTGTCCCTTCCAGTACCTTGATCACCAGCGGAGCGCCGTTGACCATCTGGATCAGGTCGGGAATATCGTCGGGGGAGTGGGCGAAACCGGTGACCGGCAGGCCGATGCCGCGTCGTGACAACAGCTGCAGCGAACGCAGTTTGTCCCGAGAGCGCGCGATGGCAACTGACTCGTTGAGGGGGAACACCCCCATCATTTCGAACTGACGCAACACGGCGCAGCCATAGAACGTCACGGAAGCGCCGATGCGCGGGATCACCGCGTCGAAGCCTTCCAGGGGTTTTCCTCGATAGTGGATCTGCGGCTTATGACTGGCGATGTTCATATAGGCGCGCAGGGTATCGATCACTACGACCTCATGGCCACGCTGAGTGCCAGCTTCGACCAGACGACGAGTTGAATACAGACGCGGGTTTCGCGAAAGCACAGCGATCTTCATGCAACACCTGTGGCAGAGGGATTTGAAGCCGGATACACCGGCTTGTCCTGAGCATAAGTAATGCCCGGATTGACCACCAGTTGGCCGTCAATCAAGGCTTTGGAACCCAATAACAACCGGTAACGCATGGCCTTGCGACAGGCCAGGGTGAATTCCACCGGCCAGACCCGATCTCCCAGCGCCAGCGTGGTGCGAATCACATAGCGAACCTGCGCCTGACCATTGGAGCTTTTGATGGTCTTCATCGCGACCAGTTGAGCTTCGCATCGGCGGTGACGCAGTTGCACGACCGTGCCCAGGTGAGCGTTGAAGCGCACCCATTTCTCGCCATCGCGCTCAAAAGGTTCGATTTCGGTGGCGTGCAGACTGGACGTGCTGGCGCCAGTGTCGATCTTCGCGCGCAGGCCTGCGACCCCCAAATTGGGGAGCGCCACCCATTCGCGAAGGCCGACGACTGTCAGATGGTCGAATGTTTTCAAAGCTATACCGTACGTTTAAGCGTTCTGCCAGACGCCAGGATCGACCTGTGCCAATGACTTGAATGCGGGCTTGGCGAACCAGTAGCCCTGCATCAGGAATATTCCGCAGTCGGCGAGAAAGTCGCGTTCTTCTGCATGCTCGATGCCTTCGGCGATCACTGTAACGCCCAACTCCGTACACATTGTGACAACCCCCCGAACGATGATCTGACGTGCACGATCACGATGCACATCTCGCACCAGTGCCATGTCCAGTTTGATCAGGTCCGGCTGAAAGTCAGCCAGCAACGTCAGCCCGGAATACCCGGCGCCGAAATCGTCGATGGCGGTCTTGAAACCGAACTCGCGGTATTCGCGCAGAATATTCGTCAGGTGGTGATTGCTATCCAGATGCTCACTTTCAACAGTCTCGAAAATCAGCCGCTCCAGCGGAAAGTGGTGCGTGCGTGCCGCCTCCAGGGTGCTGCGTATGCATAATTCCGGGCGGTAGACCGCGTTGGGCAGGAAGTTGATCGACAGGTGCTCGCTCATATTCAGGCTGGCAGCCGTTGAAATTGCGCGGGTTCGGCACAATTGATCGAAACGGTATCGGTTCTGATCGTCGACCCGGCTCAGCATCGCCTGCGCACCTTCGCCGTTCAAGCCCCGAACCAGAGCTTCGTAGGCGAAGACAGAGCGGCTACGTACGTCCACGATGGGCTGGTAAGCAAAATCGAAATCGAAGTCCAGTTCCGGGCTGTCTTTGCAGCCTCTGCATCCGCCAGTCAATGAGGTTGGGAAGTCTGTCACGTCGTACTCCAGATTCGGCGTCGGCTGTCTTGGCTGGCAGTGTAAACGACGGTTGGGATAACCGCGTGCCCGACGTTGCGTAGTACAGTTCTGACTATCACCAGATTGAGGAATTCAGATGACACAAAAGTCAGACGAAGACGACAAGGTTCGCCTGGACAAATGGCTATGGGCAGCGCGCTTCTTCAAGACTCGCGCATTAGCCAAGGCAGCGATCGAAAGTGGCAAGGTTCATTGCCGAGGCGAGCGTTGCAAGCCCGGCAAGGAGCCGCGCATTGGCGACGAGTTTCAGGTTCGCGCCGGGTTCGACGAGCGCACGGTGGTAGTTCAAGCGCTGTCCATCGTACGACGCGGGGCCCCGGAGGCTCAGCTGCTATACAGCGAAACCCCGGAAAGCCTGGCGAAACGGGAACAGGCCGCCGAGATGCGCAAGGCCGGAAGCCTGGGTGTCACCACTGACGGCAAGCCGACCAAAAAGCAGCGTCGGCAGCTGTTTCATTTTCACTCGGCGGATGACTAACGTCCGGTAGCAGTCCGGCTCGCCGCCGGTATAGGTCTCAAGGACGTCACCGCTGGCAAGCCGAACTGCTACGGAAAAAGAGGGGTCAGAGTCTCGCACCTTGCTTCATGACGCTCAGGCAGTTGAGCATCGGCACCTTGGCGAACAGATTGAAAATCGGGGCAGTCACCCGCAGCAGGAAACGTGTGACCACCGCCGCAAACGGTGTGTAGCAACTCCAGGCCAATGCCAGCAAGGCGATCATCACGCCGCCAATATAGTCGTCCTGGCCCCAGTGGGCGCCTGCCACCAGGCGCGGCATCATGAACAGCAACGCGAGCACCCAGATGATCACGCGCTGGCCGACTGTACGACTGAATACGGTCATGAACATCGCCCAAATCAACAGCACGGAAGCATGGTCGCCAGGAAAACTCTGGCTCGACCGATCTTTGAGCTGCCATTTGTCTTCCAGCGTCGGGAAAATATCGCTGAGTTTGATGGCATCGGGAAGCACCATCGAGGCGCTGTCATGCTGCAACGACGTGTGATCGATGATCTTGGAGAACACGGTGCGGATGATTAGCAGCAGGATCAGCGTCAGCACGAATCCGATCAGGGCAGCGCGGGTTTGTGCAGCTCTGAACACCCAGTCGCCCTTGATCAGCAAGACCAGAAGGATCAGTCCGACGACGATATCGAAGGGGCGCATACTGGCGACTGTCCAGATCCACAGCCACACTTTGCTTTGCTCCAACGGACGGTTCAGAAGATAGAAAAACCACTCGTCGAATTGTGTAAACGCGGCATGCCCCGCAGGCCAGATCCACACCAACAGCAGCGCCAGCGCTACCAGATTACACAGCAGGAATTTTTTGACGTTCCACTTGGGTTGGAACAACGCGGGATAGTCCATAAGATGCCCCCATCGGCATGGCAGTGCACCCGTCGGTGCTAAACCGCGCTTTATAAGCGCTTGTCATCACTTTGTCATTACCTCAGATACTTTCCTATGCATGAATTTCCGGATATCGATTACACCCAACGTTTCATCTTTGACGAGAGCGACGTCCGCGGCGAGCTTGTAGCACTTGAACGCAGCTACGCCGAGGTGCTGGCCAAGCATCCATACCCTGAGCCAGTGGCGCAATTGCTCGGCGAAATGCTCGCCGCTGCGGCTTTGTTGGTGGGCACGCTGAAGTTCGACGGCCTGCTGATTCTGCAGGCGCGCTCCCTTGGCCCGGTCTCGTTGCTGATGGTCGAATGCTCGAGCGAGCGAGAGATCCGCGGCATAGCGCGTTACGATGAAAGCCTCATCAATCCGGCCGCCACGCTACAGGAGTTGATGCCCGATGGCGACCTGACCATGACCATCGACCCGCGTCAGGGCAAGCGTTACCAGGGCATTGTCGGACTGGACGGCGTCGACCTCTCGGCGTGCCTGTCGGAGTATTTCGTGATGTCCGAGCAATTGCCTACACGCTTCTGGATCAAGGCTGACGGCAAACGCGCTCGTGGCCTGCTGCTCCAGCAGCTGCCTGCGGCACGCCTGACTGACGCCGAAGAACGCGAAGCCAGCTGGCAGCACGTCAACACCCTGGTCGATACCCTGACCGCCGAAGAACTGCTGAGCCTCAACAACGAGACCGTGCTGCACCGCCTCTTCCACGAAGACCCCGTGCGCATGTTCGACATCCAGCCTCTGGTGTTCCGTTGCAGCTGCTCGCGCGAGCGTTCTGCCAACGCCCTGATCAGCTTGGGCCTGGAAGATGCACAGCAGTTGGTGATCGAGCACAACGGCATCGTCGAGATCGATTGCCAGTTCTGCAATCAGCGCTACCTTTTCGACGCAGCCGATGTAGCGCAGCTGTTTGCCGGCGGCGGGATCGATACCCCTTCGGACACCCGTCATTGATGTAGTGCGCGCGCCGGGCTGAATGGCTTCCGCCCGGCCGGCTTGGCTCTTCATTATGTAGTTCTGACAGCTGGCCCCTACCTTTTTTGGGCTTTTCTGGCATAATCCGGCCCACTTTTCAGCTGTAGTAGTTTGGGTTTTTCTACTACAAAACGTTTGGAGCACTCGGCCAGCGGGCCGACGGGGAATCTCATGACGCAAGCCAACAACGCCGTTTACACCGATCTCAGTGTCGACGAACTGGTTAAAGAAGCCCTCAAACGCGAAGAAGGCGTGCTGTCCGATACCGGCGCGCTTGTCGTCGAAACCGGACACCGTACTGGTCGTTCGCCAGCCGACCGTTTCATCGTTGATGAGGCGAGCACCACGGCTGCAATCGCCTGGGGCCCGATCAACCGCAAATTCCCGGCTGACAAATTCGACGCCCTGTGGGCACGTGTCGAAGCGTTCAACAACGCTCAGGAACACTTCGTTTCCCATGTTCACGTAGGTTCTGCTGAAGATCACTACCTGGCCGTCAAAATGACCACCCAGACTGCCTGGCAGAATCTGTTCGGTCGTTGCCTGTTCATCAACCCCGCCCAGTACAACCCGGCTGGCCGCGACGAGTGGCAGGTGCTGAACGTTGCCAACTTCGTGTGCGAGCCTGAGCGCGACGGCACCAACTCCGATGGCTGCGTCATCATCAACTTCGCACAGAAGAAGGTGCTGATTGCTGGCATGCGCTACGCCGGCGAGATGAAGAAAGCCATGTTCTCGGTGCAGAACTTTCTGCTGCCAGCGGCTGACGTACTGCCGATGCACTGCGCTGCCAACATCGGTGAAGAGGGCGATGTGACCCTGTTCTTCGGTCTGTCCGGCACCGGCAAGACCACCCTGTCTGCGGACGAAAGCCGTTACCTGATCGGCGACGACGAACACGGCTGGGGCGAAGGCGTGGTATTCAACATCGAGGGCGGTTGCTATGCCAAGTGCATCGACCTGTCCGAGAAGAACGAGCCCGTCATCTGGAAAGCCATCAAGCATGGCGCCGTGCTGGAAAACGTCGTTCTGGATTCGGCCAGCCACGCTGACTACGCCGACAGCAGCCTGACCCAGAACAGCCGCGCGGCTTACCCGCTGGAGCACGTTGAAAAGCGCTCCGAGAAAAACTTCGGTGGCGAACCGAACGCTGTGATCTTCCTGACCTGCGACCTGACCGGCGTTCTGCCGCCAGTCTCGATCCTCAGCGAAGAACAAGCGGCCTACCACTTCCTGTCGGGTTACACCGCGCTGGTTGGCTCCACTGAAATGGGTTC
Organism: Pseudomonas bohemica; assembly: GCF_002934685.1. Taxonomy (GTDB): domain Bacteria; phylum Pseudomonadota; class Gammaproteobacteria; order Pseudomonadales; family Pseudomonadaceae; genus Aquipseudomonas; species Aquipseudomonas bohemica. The sequence continues at coordinate 41,779 of NZ_NKHL01000106.1, read as the reverse complement.
AGGCAGCGGCATCAAGTCGACCTTCTCCACCTGCTTCGGCGCCCCGTTCTTCCCACGTCCCGCTGGCGAATACGCTGAGCTGCTGATCAAGCGCATTCGCGGCTTCGGCTCCAAGGTCTACCTGGTCAACACAGGCTGGACCGGTGGCGGCTACGGCGTTGGCAAACGCTTCAACATCCCGACCACCCGTGGCGTCATCGCAGCCATCCAGAGCGGCGCGCTGGTCGGTACAGAAACCGAGCACCTCGACACCATCAACCTGGACGTGCCGAAGTCAGTCCCAGGCGTCGACACCGCACTGCTCAACCCACGCAACACTTGGGCTGACAAAGCAGCGTATGACGAAGCAGCCAAAGCACTGGCCGGTCTGTTCATCGAAAACTTCAAGAAGTTCGAAGTGAGCGACGCGATCAAGGCAGCGGGTCCGAAGTTGTAAGATCGGGTTTGCTGAACAAAAAGCCGCCCTCTGGGGCGGTTTTTTTATGTTCTATATTTTAGATTACACATGTCTCATATATTCAATGCGGTTTGCGGTGCGGTTTGCGGGTCGCGACATTCAAAAACAGGAAAGCTGCTAGCCTTGATGCTCAACTTTGAGCATGACTTTGAATATAACCCCCTGGCTATCGACAACTTGTTGGATATTGGCCGTTAAAGCTTCATCCCAAGTCACTTGTGAATCGTTCGGCGGAAGATATTATCGTTCCGCCGTGGCCGCTAAGGGCTACGACATCAAGCCTTCCGATTATTTTCACCGTGAAGTCTGGTTCTGTTTTCGGCTACGGGCCTCACCCCGCCTTGTTCATCGCCGGGAAATCCTGGGTGATGTCGAAGCTACCCTTTGCGACAACGCTCTTGGCGCCGCACAGTTTTGCGTCGAAGCCGGGGTGGCGTTCGCCGTGTTCGGCGGCGTATTTGGCGGCTTCTTTGGTGCAGTCGTCGGAAGGTTGTTCGGGGGAGAGGGCGGCGTTGAACTGGAAGGTGCCGATGAGCCGGTATCGGTCTAGCAGTTTGTTGGTGGATTCCAGTTTCTCGATTTTGCTGAAGTCGAGTTTGACGTTGCTGTTGGCGCCGCTTTTGTCGGCGTCGAAATATTGGTAGTAGGAACCCGTGTCGTAGGAAGCGCTGTTCTCGTCGTGGGCGACCTCGACGCGGCCGCCCTGAAACATGATGGCTTGTTTCTGCTGATCGGGGTTATCGAACGAAAAGCCGAGAATCGGACCGATGCTGACTTCATTGCGGTCGCCTTCGGCTTCCTGGTCTGCGCTGAGGGTCAGCCAGTTCGCACCCGGCAGTTTTCCGGGGAGAAAGCCAACACCGACGGCATCGCCTTTGGCTTCGTAATGCAGGTTCAGGGCGCCGCTGACGTCGACTGTCATGGATTTACTCAGGCCACGGGAGTCGGCGGAGGCACCGCTCGGCTTTTCAGGATTCTTGTCTCCGCAACCGGCGAGTGTGGCGATCAGGGCGGTGAGCAATAGCGGGAGGTAGCGGGTCGGGGTCATGACGGTTTCCTGAAGTGATCGGCGTGAAGGCCTCTGCTTGGCGGAAGGTATGACCACGAAAATCAAGGATTGTCAGAGCGTTGAAATAAAGAGTTGTGGGCGTTGAGTCTGAACCCTGAATGTTGTCGCCTTCGCTCTCCTGGCTGATGCGATCTACGGCAAATATGTCCGCGCCGCCTCGCAATACTGCTCCTGTGCCAACTTGCTCTGTTCATCCTTGTCTTTAGCCAGGCGTTTGGTCCAGTCGCTGCACATGTCCTTGAAATAAGGAGCAGCTGCGCGTCGGCATTCCCGGTATTCGACGCTGTCGGCCTTGAAGTTCATACACACGCTGCTGTTTTCGACGTGATTGTTGTAAATGCGATAGCGAGCTTCGTACCCGTTGCGGCCGTCGACTTCCCGAATGAGCACGCCGGCGACCTCATAATGGCGGCCTGTTTCGACCTTGGGTTTGGCCGCAGCGGATTTGTATTGCGCCATGTAGCGCTCGGAAACCATGCCTTGTGGCTGCGGAGCGTTGTAGTCGGTCGGTTGGGCCTGGCCGAAACGGCAATTGACGACGTCACGGTCGATCACGTTGCCTTCTTTCAAACAGTCATCCAGCTGCCGTGAAGCCACAGGCTGAGTGGCTTCAAGCTTGGGGGCGACATAGATGACCTGTTCTGTGTTGCGGATCTCGGGTGTCGGCGTCACCGCGGCTGGCTCGTCGCTGACCTCTAGCGCTGGCAGAGAAGCGACAGAAACCGGTGCGGGTTTCTGTGTATGAAACATCTGAACGACCAGATAGATGATCGCTGCCAGCAGGGCCAGACAGATGCCCACACTGCTGAGCGGCCAGGCACTTCGGGTCGGTGGGAGTTTTCTTTTTGTCGGGTGCGAACCGAGTACGACGTCGAATTGTTCCGGCGTCAGACGTTGCATGACGATCAGCCCGTCGTCCTCGGGTGGCTGGGTGGACTGCATTGCCTCTCCTTGGCGTATCGCGGGTGCACGGCAGTTCTGGGCTGGCGCTAGCGGGCGATCTGAAACGTGAGTAAATGTTGCGACGAGGTTAAACGTCGCCATGTTCTTTTGCCAGTACTGCCTAGCGATACGGTATCAGGGATGTATCCTGCTTGGCATTTCTGTAACGGTTTTGGTGTACTTCGCCCGAACCCACCGCGCTAAGGTCTGCACCTTCGCGACGGTCCATGGAGTGGCTGCATATGCATCAAACCCTTGAGCAGGTCTTCGGTTATCGGCAGTTTCGCGCCGGACAAGAGGCCGCGATCAGCGCGGTGTTGGCTGGACGCTCTGCAGCGGCGATTTTTCCGACAGGGTCTGGCAAGTCGCTTTGTTATCAGTTGCCAGCGCTACTGCTGCCTCACCTGACGCTGGTGGTTTCGCCATTGCTGGCACTGATTCAGGATCAACTGGCTTTTTTGCAGCGCCACGGCATTGCAGCGGCGAGCATCGATTCGTCGCAGGGCCGCGAGGATGTCGCCGATGTCATGAGCCGTGCCCGCTCCGGTGAGCTGAAGATTCTGATGATCTCGGTGGAGCGCCTGAAGAACGAGCGCTTTCGCCATTTCATTTCCCAGGTGCCAATCTCTTTGCTGGTGGTGGACGAGGCGCACTGCATTTCTGAGTGGGGTCATAACTTTCGTCCCGACTATCTCAAGCTCCCGGACTACCAGCGCGAATTCAATATTCCCCAGGCGCTGCTGCTGACCGCCACAGCTACACCGCAGGTCATTGCTGACATGCAAGGCAAGTTCGCGGTTGCGCCTGATGATGTGGTGACCACTGGCTTTTACCGGCCCAATCTCACGCTGTCGGTTGAGCCGACGCCGGGCCGCGAGAAGCGTCGGCGTTTGGTGCAGTGGTTGGGCGAGCGCGTCGGGCAGCCGAGCATCGTGTACGTCACGCAGCAGAAAACGGCCGAATTCGTGGCCGCTCATCTGGCGCAGAATGGCATTCCGGCTCAGGCCTATCACGCCGGCTTGCCCCACGATAAGCGCGAATCGATACAGCGGCGGTTCATGGACGGACGCCTGAACTGCATCGTCGCCACCATCGCCTTCGGCATGGGCATCGACAAAAGCGACATCCGTAATGTGGTGCACTTCGACTTGCCCAAGTCCACCGAAAATTACAGCCAGGAGATCGGCCGGGCTGGGCGCGACGGCGCTGTTTCTGAGTGTCTGGTGTTGGCCAACCGCGACAGCCTTAACGTGCTGGAGAACTTCGTCTACGGCGACACGCCCGAGCGCGAGGGCATTGGCCTGGTACTGGACGACCTGCTCGCCGCGCGCAACGAAGGACAGTGGGAGTTCCTGCTGACGCCGCTTTCGGACATGAGCAACATCCGCCAACTGCCGCTCAAGACGCTTTTGGTGCAACTGGAACTGCGCGGCATCATCGCACCGCGTTATTCGTACTTCGCTGAGTACCGTTTCAAATACCTCATCGAGCCGCAGGACCTGGTGCAACGTTTTCAGGGTGAGCGGCGGCAGTTCGTGCAAGCGTTGATTGACACTTCACATCGCGCCCGGACCTGGGCCACGGTGAATTTCGACGCGATGTATCAGCAATATCAGGCAGAGCGCGCGCGCGTGGTGACGGCGCTGGAATTCTTTCAGGAGAAGGGCTGGATCGAGCTTGAGAGCAAGCAGATGACCGAGGTGTACAGCCTGCTGGTAACTGACTTCGACGCGCCGGCCCTGAGCGCGGAACTGCATGATCACTTCGTGCATCACGAAACGACGGAAGTGGCGCGGATTCACGCGATGCTGGAGCTGTTCGCCAGTTACGAGTGCCTGAGTCAACGGCTGGCACAATATTTTGGGGATGATCGTGCACCTGAACGCTGTGGCCACTGTTCGGTATGCGCTGGTCACGTCGCGATCCTGCCTGAACCGCCCGCGCTGACGCCCCTGAGTCAGCAGGATTTCGAGAGCCTGTGTGGCGAGTTCATCGGCAAACACCTCGAGATGCGAGGACATGAACCCAGTGTCGAATGCCTGACCCGGTTCCTCTGCGGGATCAGCGTGCCGTTGTTCACCCGGCTCAAGGCCCGGTCGATTGGCGGGTTCGCGGTGCTAGAGGATTATCCTTATGCGGCGGTGAAGGATTGGGTGCATCGGCGCGTCGGGTAATGTCCCGGGTACCGAACCGTGGGAGTGAGCTTGCTCACAAAGGCTGACTTTCAGACACTGAAAACGTGTTGAGCGTGTTGGCGCTTTCCTGAGCAAGCTCACTCCCACAGACTTCGTGCATGTGCGCCAGAAGCGTATTCGGCGCACGAACATCTCCAACGAGGACGAACAATGAGCGAAACCCCGCAACGCCACGATTACCGCCACTTCCAGCCCATCACCACGCGGTGGCACGATAACGATATCTACGGCCATGTGAATAACGTCACCTACTACAGCTTCTTCGACAGTGCCGTGAACAGCTATCTGATCGAGCAGGGCGGGCTGGATATTCATGATGGCGAGGTGGTGGGGTTTGTGGTCAGTTCGTCCTGCGACTATTTCGCGTCGATTGCTTATCCAGATCTGATCGAGATCGGGTTGCGGGTCGGCAAGCTGGGCAATAGCTCGGTGCAGTATGAGCTGGGGGTGTTCAAGGCGGGGGAAACGGAGGCATGTGCGGCGGGGCGTTTCGTGCATGTATTCGTTGATCGGGCGTCCAACCGGCCGGTGCCGATTCCCGCATCACTACGCCAGGCGATGGAGCGATTGGTAGTCTGAAACGACAACCGGCCGCGTTGTGGGCGGCCGGTATGTGGACGTGATGCTGGTGCGCTGACGATCAGCGATGGCGCCAGCCGCGAGGACGGCCATGATCGTAATGACGGTTGCCGCGGCCGTGGTGGTAGTCGCGACGGTCGCCACGATAGCCGCGACGGTTATCGTCACGACGGCTCTCCTCGCCCATGTAGTTACCCAGCGCACCGCCGGCACCGCCGCCCGCTGCTGCACCGATCAGGCTGCCGGTGCTGCCGCCAACGCTGCGACCGATCACGTTACCTCCCGCTGCGCCCAACCCCCCGCCAATAGCAGCCTCGGTACGGTTATGGCGGTTGGCGCCAACTGCGCCACCGGCCGCGCCGCCCAGGCCTGCGCCGATGGCAGATCCGGTGCTGCCTCCGATTTGCTGGCCAACAACCGAACCCAGTACCCCACCCAATGCGCCGCCCACACCAGCTGTCACGTTATCGCCTGCTGAGGCAAAACCGGTGGCCAGGGAGAGAGACAACAACAGAATCGAGGAATACTTCATGTATGGATGCTCGTAGGGATGACGCCGCGATCCTGCGATCATGAAGAAAATGTCACAATCGAAATCCGACGAATGACACGACTTGTATACAAAACTCTAAGTTGTTGTTTTTGATCGGGAACTTAAACCGGATAGGCGAGTCCTAGATTACTTCACACAGGCCTGAATCATACGATTCGGGCCTTTTTTTGTGGGTGGGATTTCGATTCGTACTGGATTCGGATTGTAGAGCGCGCTTGCCCACGATAGCGGTATGTCAGAAATGACGCACCGCTATCTTGGGTAAGCGCCCGCAAGTCCCACCGCCGAAGATAAATCAAATAATCCGCGCCACTTCGCTATGCCGCTCCAGCTTGATCGCGACGAACTTGGAAGTCGGCGTATGGCTGCCGTCGCCGACGCTTTCCAGAGGTACCAGCGGGTTGACCTCGGGGTAATAAGCCGCGGCCTGGCCAGCCGGGATATCGAACGGCAGAAGGGTGAAGCCCTTGACCCGACGCACGATGTCATCGCCCCAGATCGACACGATGTCGGCCTTCTGACCCGGCACGAAGCCCAGGCGCACGATGTCGGCTTCATTGAGGAACATCACGTCGCGCTGGCCCTTCACGCCGCGATACCGATCGTCCAGACCGTAAATCGTGGTGTTGTACTGATCGTGCGAGCGCATTGATTGCATGATCAGGTCCGGCACGATGCCTGTGCCGCGGATGCTCTCATGAACCAGATCCTGCGGCAGCTGGTTGGGCTTGAAGTTAGCTCGCGCGCTGGAGGTATTCCACTTGCGCGAACCTGCGGTGCTGCCCAGATAGAAGCCACCCGGATTCTTGATCTTCTCGTTGAAATCCCTGAAGGCCGGAATGGTATCGGCGATCAGATCACGAATGCGGCTGTAATCTTCTACCAGCCACAGCCAGTCCACAGGCTGCTTGCCGACGGTTGCGTTGGCGATGCCCGCCAGAATCGCAGGTTCCGAACGCATGTGCCGCGACAGCGGTTTGAGCTGGCCGTTGGAGGCGTGAACCATGCTGAACGAGTCTTCCACGGTTACCGCTTGCGGGCCTTCGGCCTGAATATCGATGTCGGTGCGGCCGAAGCACGGCAGGATCAGCGCTTCCTTGCCGTGGGTCAGGTGACTGCGGTTGAGCTTGGTGCTGATCTGCACGGTCAGGTCGCAGTTACGCAGCGCTTCGAAGGTGCGCGGGCTGTCCGGCGTCGCTTGGGCGAAGTTGCCGCCCAGGCCGATGAAGACTTTCGAGCGGCCTTCGAGCATCGCGTGAATGGCTTCGACCACATTGTGGCCGTTCTCGCGAGGCACCTTGAACTGGAAGCGTTTTTCCAGCGCATCAAGGAAGAACGCCGGTGGACGCTCATTGATGCCCATGGTGCGGTCGCCCTGCACGTTACTGTGGCCACGCACCGGACACAGACCGGCGCCCGGCTTGCCGATGTTGCCGCGCAGCAGCATCAGGTTGGCGACTTCCTGGATGGTCGGCACCGAATGGCGATGCTGGGTGATGCCCATCGCCCAGCACATAATCACGTTTTTGCCTTTGGCATACATCCGCGCAGCGCGCTCGATGTCGATCAGTGGCAGACCGGATTGTTCGACGATGAACTCCCACGTGGTGTCATCGACCACTGCCAGGTAATCCAGCACGCCGTCGGTGTGCTCGTTGAGGAATGCGTGGTCGAACACCGCAGGCTCGCCCTTGGCCTGCGCATCACGTTCCCATTGCAGCAGGAACTTGGCCATGCCGCGCAGCAACGCCATGTCGCCGCCCAGTGCAGGACGGAAGTAAGCCGTGTTGGTCGGCTCGGAACCGTTGCTGAGCATCTCGATCGGGTGCTGCGGGTGCTGGAAACGTTCCAGGCCGCGTTCTTTCAGCGGGTTGACGCACACCACCTGGGCGCCGCGCTGCACGGCTTCACGCAGCGGTTCGAGCATGCGCGGGTGGTTGGTGCCGGGATTCTGGCCGAGCACGAAGATCGCGTCGGCGTGTTCGAAGTCGTCGAACGTCACGGTGCCTTTGCCGACGCCCACACTTTGCGACAACGCGACGCCACTGGCTTCGTGGCACATGTTCGAGCAATCCGGGAAGTTGTTGGTGCCGTAGGCGCGCACGAACAATTGATACAGATACGCCGCTTCGTTGCTGGCGCGGCCTGAGGTGTAGAACTCGGCCATGTTCGGACTTGGCAGGTTTTTCAGGTGCCTGGCGATCAGGGCGAAGGCATCGTCCCAGGCAATGGGCTTATAGCGATCGGATTCGGCGTCGTAGACCATCGGTTCGGTCAAACGGCCCTGATATTCGAGCCAATAGTCACTCTGCTCCAGCAGCGAACTGACGCTGTAGCGGGCGAAGAAGGACGGATCGACGCGGCGCTTGGTGGCCTCCCAATTGACCGCCTTGGCGCCGTTCTCGCAGAACTTGACCATGCCGCTTTCGGGCGAATCGCCCCAGGCGCAGCCCGGACAGTCGAAACCGCCGTTCTGGTTGGTCTTGAGCATCATGCGCAAGTTTTTCAGCGCGTTGTCGCTGGTCAGCCAGGCTTGGGTCACGCTGATAAGGGCGCCCCATCCGCCGGCTGGGCCTTTGTAGGGCTTGTAGCGCGGAACTGGGGTCTTGTCGGCTTGTTTGTGCATGCTCACGCTTTATTCTCCAACGCAGGACTGTAAACCCGCGGCGCACTGTGTTTTGGCAGATGAATGAGGTTGAGGTTGTGTCGACGCGCCCATTGCAGCGCCAGGCCCGTGGGCGAGGACAGGCTGACCAGGGTTTGAATCCCGGCGCGCAGGACTTTCTGGATCAGTTCCAGACTGCAGCGACTGGTCACGATCGCCAGCCCGCCAGTGGTCGGAATGTTCTGGCGAATCAGCGCGCCGATCAGCTTGTCGAGGGCGTTGTGCCGGCCAATGTCTTCCCGGCCCAGCAGCAACTGACCGCGATCGTTCATGAATATCGCGGCGTGAACCGCGCCGCAGTGCTGACCCAGTGGCTGGAATTCGTCCAGACGCTCTCGCAGGTCTCTGAGCCATGCAGCGGGCGGTAATGGAGCGCCGGGCAGCACGTTCAGTTCGGGCAGCGCCTGCTCCACCGCTTCAACGCCACACAGCCCGCAGCCGCTGGTGCCTGCCAGCTGTCGACGTTGGGTCTTGAGGTTCCAGAAGGCACGACTGGCGATCTCGACTTCGGCGGTTTGCGCAGAGCCGCAGCCGCCGAGCTTGATGTCGTAGATTTCGTCCGGGGACTCGATGATGCCGCTGCCGATGCTGAAACCGACGATAAAGTCTTCCAGATCGGTGGGCGTAACCAGCATTACCGCCTGGCTGATGCCGTTATAGGCAATGGCCAACGCCACCTCTTCGGCGAGCACGTTAGGCTCGCAGGTGTCGTGCTCGAGGTTCGAGTAGCTGTAGGACTGGCTTGCGGCAGGCGCGGGCAGAGGGTTTGCGGGCGCCGTGCTCTCCGTGCGCTTGGCATGCATCGGGACGTACCGGCAGAGTATTCAGGCCTTAAGCCTAGGCTCCTGCTTGGATAACGTCTAATCGCTAGTACTGATGCCGTGATAGATGACGTCGATCAAGATGGCTGGATCATTTTCTGATAGAGCCCGAAGCACGCCTCAGCCAGCGCTGAACGGGGTGCCGAGCGACGCATGATCAGCCCCAGCCCGGCAAGCGTCTGGGCGTGCTTGATGGGTTGCAGACGTAGATGTTCGGTCAGGGTTTCCAGCCCACCATCGAGTGGCATGATCGCGCAACAGAAACCGCCGTGAACCGCTTGCAATAACTGATGCACGGCATCGGTCTGGATCAGCGGTTGAGGCGTAAGGCCCCGACTGTGAAAGTTGTGGTCGATGGATTGCCGGAAATGCATCCCGCTGGTGAGCATGCCCAGTGGCAGCTCGATCAGGCTCTCCCAGCTCAGCGGTTCTTCGCCGAAGCTGAAGTGACGCTGGTCGTACATCAGGCCCATGCGGGTTTGGGCCAGTTCCAGAGAATCGAATCGGTCGCTGTCCAGTCGCTCCAGGTAAGAGACGCCCAAGTCCAGCCGGTTGCTCGCCAGTTGGTCGAGAATCTGCTCGGAGCTGAGGGAAGAAAGCTCGAAGTGCATGTTCGGATGAATGCTGTGCAGACGTTGCAGCAGCGGCAGCGGATCGAAGTTGGACAACGGCACAACGCCCAACCGCAAGGTGCCTACAAGATGCCCTCGACAGGCCGCCGCTTCGGCCTGCAAACCGTCGTAGGCCGCCAGCACAGTGCGCGCCCAGGCCAGCACGCGCTCGCCGGGGGCGGTAAATCCTTCAAAGCGTTGGCCGCGATTGACCAACGGCAGGTCCAGCTCTTCTTCCAGATTGCGCAGACGCATGGAAAGCGTCGGCTGAGTGATATGGCAACGCGCTGCTGCCTGCCCGAAGTGACGGGTTTCGTCGAGGGCAATCAGGAATTTCAGCTGTTTGATGTCCATGTTCACTCCGCAAGGCACAGGGCAGGCTCGGGGGATTCTAACGCGGCAAGATGTCGCATGGGGGGATGATCGGCCGGGGGAGTGATGTAGAACAGCAGAACGCATATCTTCTGAGGGAGTGAGCTTGCTCACGAAGTCTGAGCCCCAGCCGCTGATGATGTAGCGTCTGTACCTGCCTCTTCGTGAGCAAGCTCACTCCCACAGTTAATCGGCGGTGGGGTCTGAAAGTCATAGCCCCTTAACCAACTCCCGGTAATCCTCGACCGCCGCGAACTCTTCCGTGTCCTTCGGCCCTTTGCGGCTGTCCGGCTCGCGCACTGCCAGCAGATGCCGAACTCCATACCGCCCGGCGCTGCGAAGGATCGGCAAGGTGTCGTCGATGAACAGACTGCGGTCCGGGTCGAAATCGATATCGGCATGCAACGCGTCCCAGAACTGCATGTTTTCCTTGGGATAGCCGTAATCGTGGGAGCTGATCAGCCGCTCGAAATAAGGCGCCAGTTGCAGGCGCTCCATTTTCAGCGACAACGAGTCGCGATGGGCATTGGTGATCATGATCACGCGCTTGCCTGCCCGTTTGATCGCAGCCAGAAACGTCTCGGCATCAGGGCGCAGCGCGATCAGGTGCGCGATTTCAACCTTCAGGTCTTTTACCGACAGTTTCAGCTCTGTGCTCCAGAAATCGGTGCAATACCAGTTCAGCGTGCCAGCGTTCTTTTCGAACAATGGCATCAGCTCCATTTGCGCCATCGCCAGGCTCACTCCGTGGGTTTCGGCATAGCGTTTGGGCAAGTGCTCGAGCCAGAAGTGGTTGTCGAAGTGCAGGTCGAGCAGCGTTCCGTCCATGTCAAGCAGGACGGTATCGATATCGCGCCAGGGTAAAGAAGGCATGTAAATCTCTCGGCGTTGAATGAATCGCTGTGGTTTTTCAGGCAAAGACAATCAGAAAAGCCACGGTATAGTAGCCCATCTACACCAAGGAGCTTGCCATGCGCCAGAAACCCACCGTACTCGCTCGTGAAATCGTCGCGAGCAGCCGTCTGTTCCGAGTCGAAGAAGTGCAGTTGCGCTTTTCCAACGGCGTCGAACGTGTTTATGAGCGTCTGGTCGGGCGCGGCAACGGATACGGCGCGGTCATGATCGTGGCAATGCTCGATGCCGAACACGCGGTGCTGGTGGAAGAGTATTGCGGTGGCACCGACGAGTACGAGCTGTCCTTGCCCAAAGGCCTGATCGAGCCGGGCGAAGACGTGCTGGCCGCCGCCAATCGTGAACTCAAGGAAGAAGCCGGTTTCGGCGCCCATTGCCTGGAGCATCTGACAGAGCTGTCGCTCTCGCCGGGCTACATGAGCCAGAAAATTCAGGTGGTGCTGGCCACCGATCTGTATGAAGAGCGGCTTGAAGGCGACGAGCCAGAGCCGATGGGTGTGGACAAGATCAACCTGCGCGAGCTGGCAAGCCTGGCGCAACACCCGCAGTTTTCCGAAGGCCGCGCCTTGGCCGCGCTGTATCTGGCGCGGGATTTACTGACCCAGCGCGGAGTGTTTCAGCCATGACCGACGTATTCGCTGATTTGCCGCACCCGCTGCTGGCGCCGGTGATCGACCTGTGCCGCCGTGCAGGGGAAGCCATCTTGCCGTTCTGGCGCTCGGGCGTCGAAGTCACAGCCAAGTCCGATAATTCGCCAGTCACCGCTGCCGATCTCGCTGCCCATGAATTGCTGGTGGCGGGCCTGAAGGCGCTGGACCCGAGCATTCACATCCTGTCGGAAGAAGATGCCAACATCCCGCTAAGCGAGCGCAGTCAGTGGCAGCGCTGGTGGCTGGTCGATCCGCTGGACGGCACCAAGGAATTCATTGCCGGCAGCGATGAATTCACGGTCAACGTCGCGCTGATCGAGAACGGGCGTGTGGTGTTCGGCGTGGTGTCGATGCCGACCAATGATCGCTGCTACTTCGGTGGCGCCGGGCTGGGCGCATGGCGCAGTGATAATGCCGATCACATCGAGCCGATCAAGGTGCGTCAGCAGCCCGCCGAAAGTGAGGCGTTTACCGTGGTTGCCAGCCGCCGCCATTCCAGCCCGGAGCAGGAAAAACTGTTGGCCGGATTGTCTGCCGTGGTGGGTGAGTTGAAGCTGACCAATATCGGCAGCTCGCTGAAGTTTTGCCTGTTGGCGCAAGGTTCGGCTGATTGCTATCCGCGCCTTGCGCCCACATCGCAGTGGGACACCGCCGCCGCCCAGGGCGTGCTTGAAGGCGCGGGCGGCGTGGTACTGAATCTGGCGGGCGACACGTTCGATTACCCGCCGAGGGAATCGTTGCTCAATGCGTTCTTTGTGGCGTTGCCGGGGGAGGCGTCCTGGCGCCAGGCATTGATCGAGTTGGCGAAGGGCTGAGCGCCATTCGCTCTTGATTCTGCCCGGAGGGCGTGGGAGCCATGCTTGCAGGCGATCCTGCGCGCAGCGGCGGCAAAATCAGACGCCTGCGTCATACCTGAATATTGCATTCACCGGTGTTCTGCCGCTTCGCAGCAGATCGTCGGCAAGCCGGACTCCGGGCAGAAGCGCGTCTGCGTTCATCGATGCAACACATACTGCCCCACAAACTCCACCGCCGGCTCCTCCGAACCCTCGGCCACGATTCGCGTGTTCAATGCCAATCGCGCACGCCCACGCCGTTGATACATCTTCACGAACCTGTCCCAGGTCGCCACATCCGGCGCATCGCAGATCGCTACGCCGTCGCGCTTGACTGGCAAGGGATAGCTGATCTGGCCCTCCTGAATCACGATGTGTCCGTCATCGACTCCAGCCTCTTTCAGCCGCAGATACAACCACCCCCAGCCCGCCAGCACCGCGCCGCAATACAGGCTGCCGCCGAACAGCGTGCTCTTATGATTGATGTTCTGCGCCAGAGGAAGATGCAGGCGCAGTTGCTGGTTCTCCCAGCTGATGACCTTCATGCCCATGTCGCGGGTCAGGGGGATATCGTGATGCAGGACGTTTTCCAGATGTTGGGCTTTGGAGTCGGGATCAGTCATTGTCATCGGAGCTACCGCCGCTGAAATTCAGGCCATGTTTGCGCAGTTTGTCGTGCAGGGTTTTGCGCGGTACGCCGAGGGATTCGGCGAGACTGCGCACCGAGCTGTGGGGGCGGGTCAGTTCGGCGGCGATCAGCGCGCGTTCGAAGGCTTCGACCTGCTCGCTCAGGCCGCCGGTCGAAGCAGGCATGTCCTGCTGCGCGGCACCTTCCAGTTCAAGTTCCAGACCCAGGGCGAAGCGCTCGGCGGCGTTCTGCAGTTCGCGCACGTTACCCGGCCAGCTGTGGCGCAACAGCAGCGCCCGATGCCCTGGCTGAAGTTCTTGGCGGGGCAGGCCGTGACGCAGGCTCGCGGCGTCGGCGAAATGCTGGAACAGCACCAGTGCATCTTCGCCTCTGTCGCGCAGCGGCGGAATGCGCAACGGCGCGACGTTCAAGCGGTAATACAAGTCGGCACGGAAACGTCCCTGGTCGGCTGCGTGGCGCAAATCCTCCTTGGTCGCTGCGATAACGCGGATATCCAGTGGGATCTGCTGATTGCCGCCCAAACGCTCGACCACCCGTTCCTGCAACAGACGCAGCAGCTTGACCTGCACATCCATGCTCATGCTCTCGATCTCGTCGAGAAACAGCGTGCCGCCGTTGGCGAATTCGAACTTGCCGATGCGTCGTTTCTGCGCGCCGGTAAAAGCGCCTGGCTCGTGGCCGAACAGCTCGCTTTCGACCACCGACTCAGCCAGCGCGCCGGCGTTGATCGCCACGAAAGGACCGTTGCGACGGTTTGACAGGTCATGCAACGCGCGGGCAACGACCTCTTTACCAGCGCCGGTCTCACCCAGAATCAACACATCGGCCCTGGTCGCTGCCAGGGCGCCGATCTGATCGCGCAGGCGCTGCATCTGTGCCGAAAGGCCCACCAGACGTGCGCTCAATTGCTGGCGATCGCTGAGTTCCATTCGCAGGCTGCGGTTGTCCAGCACCAACCGACGCAGGGCGAGGGCGCGACGTACGCTGTCGAGCAGCGCATCGCTGGCGAAGGGCTTCTCAAGAAAGTCGTAGGCCCCGGCGCGCATTGCCTGCACCGCGAGCGGCACATCACCGTGGCCCGTGATCAGCAGCACTGGCAGGTCCGGGTCCTGAGCATGAAGCTGGCTCAGCAGCTCAAGGCCGTCGATGCCGGGCATGCGGATATCGCTGACGACCACGCCCGGCCAGTCGCGGCCAAGCCGTGCTTGCAGCCCAGTGGCATCGCTCAGCGGCAGGATTTTCAGGCCGGCCAGGTCCAGCGTCTGGCTCAGGGCCTGACGCAGATGCGGGTCGTCGTCGATCAGCACAACCTGAATTCGGCTGTCGATGGCGGTGTCCGTGGTCATGCAGATAGATCCTCCGGCGGTTGAAGACTGACCCCTGAAGCCCCGGTGCGCATGCGCAGCGTCAGCAACGCACCACCTTCGGGATGGTTGGCGAACAATAACTCGCCACCCAAGGCGCGCATCAGGGTATCGCAGATCGCAAGGCCCAGTCCCAGGCCCTGGGTGCGGGTCTTGGTGGTGAAAAACGGCTCGCGCGCATGTTCCAGCGCCTCACGGGAAAAGCCCGGGCCGTTGTCGCGAATGTACAGGTTGACGCCCTGGGCGCTGTGCTCGGCACTGATCCACAGTTTGCGCGGCGGGCCTTTTTCGGTCAGCGCATCCAAGGCGTTTGCCAACAGATTGCCCAGCACCTGACGCAGGCGGGTTTCACCGGCCTGCACCCACAGCGTTGCGTCCGGCAGGTCGCGAATCAGTTCGACGTCCATCGCTCGACGACGTTTACCGAGCAGCGCCAGCGCATCGTCCAGCGCCGGTTGCAGAGCCACGCTTTCCGGGGCGTGACGATCGCGTCGGGCGAAGGCGCGCAGATGGGCGATGATCGAGGCCATGCGCCCGGTCAGTTCGCTGATCAGTTTGAGGTTGCCGCGAGCGTCTTCGGTGCGTTGATGATCGAGCAGGACCTCAGCATTTTCCGCGTAGCTGCGAATTGCCGCCAATGGTTGATTGAGTTCATGGCTGATGCTCGCCGACATGGTGCCCAGAGCCGACAGCTTGCCCGCCTGCACCAGTTCATCCTGGGCGCGGAACAGCTCCTGCTGGGCATGTTCGCGCTCAAGCACTTCCTGGCGCAGACGCCGGTTCAGGCCTTCCAGGTCGCTGGTGCGCTCGATGACCCGCACTTCCAGTTCACGCCGCGCCTTGCCCTCGAAGTTGATGCGGTCCAGGTAGTGACGGCGCCGCTGCATCATGATTCCCAGAAGCAACATGATCACCAGCAACGTCGCCCCGCCAATGGCCACGACCGTGCGCACGGGGCGCGAAACCAGTACCTTGGGCGCCAGGATGTTCACGCTCCAGCCGGTTTCGTCGATTTGCTGGGTCTGGGTCAGCCAGCCGTGTTCATCCAGTTGCAGGGGGCGTGGATCTCGGGTCGGGTAAGGCTGAATGGCGACGATCGCCTGTTTCTCTTCTTCGCTGAGCGGGCGTGTCGCACGAAAGCGCCAGGCGGGGTTGGAAGTCAGGATCACCACGCCGTTGTGGTCGGTGACCAGCAGTTGTTCGGGGGTTTTGCCCCAGAGCGTTTCGGTCAGGTCCAGATCGACCTTGACCACCAGCACGCCGATCACGGTATTGCCATCGTGCACGGCGGCGGCGAAGAAATAACCGCGCTTGGCCGAGGTCGTGCCCAGACCGAAAAAGCGCCCGAGGTTGCCCGCCATGGCGTTACTGAAATAGGGGCGAAACGCGAAGTTGCGGCCCACGAAGCTGTCGCGTTTGTCCCAGTTCGAGGCGGCGAGAGTGTCGCCGTTGGGAGCCATCAGGTAGATGACTTCTGCGCCGGTCTGACGGGCCGTATTCATCAGCAGCAGGTTGGCCCGCTCCCGGGTTTGCTTGTCTTGCGGATTGGCCAGCATTGCACGCAGGCCGGGCAGGTCGCCGAGGATTTGCGGCAGGACTTCATAGCGGTGCAGGGTGCCGAGCAGGTTGGCGACGTAGAGATCCAGCGTCTGGCGATTCTGGCTCAGCAGTTCGTTGCGGTAGTAATGCTCGGCCAGATGCTCGAGCGGCCACAGCAACGGCGCCAGAATCAGGGCCAGCAGCGCAAGGCTGCGCCAGCGAGGGCGGCGTGGGAGAGAGGAAGTGCTGGTCATTGAATCGCCCGGTAAGTCCGTTGCGACGCTTGCGTAGTGCCGGTGATATTGCGCTGCCCGAACCGGCTTCTTCGCGGGCAAGCTCACTCCCGCAGCATAGTGACATTCATTGCGGGAGTGAGCGTGCTTACGAAGGCGGCGGTTCAGGCGACGCGGTGAGGTCAGCGCGGCCGCTTGGCATCGGATGGCGCCATTATGCCTACCGCTGCTGTGCTAAGCACTCCAGCATTGCGTTGTGCCAATCCGGCTGGCTTACGCCCCATTCCCGCTGCAAACGGCTGCAGTCCAGACGCGAGTTCAGCGGACGGGTTGCAGGCGTGGGGTACGCGTTTGAAGGGATCGGTTCGAGGGTCGCGCAGGGCTTGCCAGCCTTGGTCAATTCCCGACCAATGGCCTGGGCGAAACCAAACCAGGAAGTCTGGCCGCTGGCCGTGAGGTGATAAACGCCCCAGGCGCCCGGCTTGCCGTCGTGCCAACGCTCGATCAATGCGCGAGTGCTTTGCGCGATGGTGCCAGCCCAGGTTGGGGCGCCAATCTGGTCGGCAACGATGGTGAGCTTTTCGCGCTCCTGCAGCAGACGCTGCATGGTCAGCAGGAAATTGCGCCCGGTCAGGGAGTAGACCCAGCTGGTGCGCAGAATCAGATACTGCCCACCTGCCGCTTTGATCGCCTGCTCGCCCGCCAGTTTGCTGCTGCCGTACACACCGAGCGGATTGGGCGTATCAGTCTCGTTCCAGGCCTCATCCTTGCTGCCGTCGAACACGTAATCGGTCGAGTAATGAATGAACGGAATTCCCAGCGCGGCGGCTTCTTCGGCGAACACACCGGGAGATTTGGCGTTGATTGCAAAAGCCAGATCTGGCTCGCTTTCAGCTTGATCCACCGCCGTGTGCGCGGCGGCGTTGATGATCAGATCCGGTTTGATGCGACGCACGACTTGGCGGATGGACTCCGGCTGGCTCAGGTCCAGTTGATCGCGCCCCAGCACGACCAACTCGCCCAGATCCTTGAGGCTCTGCTGCAATGCCTGTGACACCTGGCCGTGTTGCCCGCTGATCAGAATCCGCAGCGGCGCACTCATGGAAACAGGTCCGCTTCTTTGAGGCTTTTGCCTTGCTGATCCTTGGCCGACAGCTTGGGCGCTTCGCTCAAGCCCCATTCGATGGCCAGGTCCTCGTCATCCCAACGAATGCAGCGCTCGGCAGATGGGGTGTAGTAGTCGGTGGTCTTGTAAAGAAACTCGGCGTGGTCGCTGAGTACCACGAAACCGTGGGCGAAACCCGGCGGGATCCACAGCTGCTTCGCGTTATCGGCGGACAGTTCAAGCCCGAACCATTTGCCGAAATACGGCGAGCTGCGACGGATGTCGACGGCGATGTCGAGCACCTTGCCAGCGGTGACGCGCACCAGTTTGCCCTGCGGGTTTTCGATCTGATAGTGCAGGCCGCGCAACACGCCTTTCTGGGAGCGCGAATGGTTGTCCTGGACGAACTGTACGTTGAGCTTCGTAGCGTCGGCGAAAGCCTTGCCATTGAAGCTCTCGTAAAAGAACCCACGCTCATCGCCGAACACTTTCGGTTCGATGATGAGCACTTCAGGCAGCTCGCTCTCGGTGACTTTCACTGGCTTTCCCCTGCAATCTTGAAAAGGTACTGACCGTAGCCGGTCTTGCCGAAATAGTCAGCCCGTTGGAGCAGGTATTCGCGATCGATCCAGCCGTTCTGGTAGGCGATTTCTTCGAGGCAGGCCACTTTCAGGCCTTGGCGGTGTTCGATGGTCTGCACGTATTGCGAGGCATCGAGCAGGCTATCGTGGGTTCCGGTATCGAGCCACGCGAAGCCGCGACCGAAGCGCTCCACACGCAGGTCGCCGCGCTTGAGGTAAGCGTTGTTCACGTCAGTGATTTCCAGCTCGCCACGGGGCGAGGGCTTCACGTCCTTGGCGATCTGAATGACTTCGTTATCGTAGAAATACAGCCCGGTCACTGCATAGCTGGATTTCGGTGCCTTGGGCTTTTCTTCGATGGACAAGGCGTGGCCGCCCTCGTCGAAGTCGATCACACCGAAACGCTCCGGGTCCTTGACCCAGTAACCGAATACCGTCGCGCCAGAGGTGTGGTCGGCCGCGCGCTTGAGCTGATCGCTGAAGTGCTGACCGTGGAAGATGTTGTCGCCCAGAATCAGGCACACCGAATCATCGCCGATGAACTCTTCGCCAATCAGGAACGCCTGCGCCAGCCCGTCAGGTTTGGGTTGTTCGGCGTAATGAAAGTGAACCCCAAACTGGCTGCCGTCGCCGAGCAGGGCCTGATATTGCGGCAGGTGCAGTGGCGTGGAGATGATCAGGATTTGCTTGATGCCGGCCAGCATCAGCACCGAGATCGGGTAGTAGATCATCGGTTTGTCGTAGATCGGCAGCAGTTGTTTCGAGACACCGAGCGTGATCGGGTGAAGACGTGTGCCCGAGCCGCCTGCCAGAACGATTCCTTTAGTCATGCGATCAGATCCTTCACGTTGGTGCCCAAGCGTTGACCCTGGTAGCTGCCGTCCTGCACGTGGCGGCACCACTCCAGGTTATTCAGATACCACTGCACGGTTTTGCGCAGCCCGGATTCGAAGGTCTCTTCCGGCTTCCAGCCAAGCTCGCGCTCGATCTTGCTGGCGTCGATGGCGTAGCGCATGTCATGGCCCGGGCGGTCGGTCACGTAGGTGATCAGGTCCGCATAATTGGCCACGCCTTTGCGTTGCTCCGGCGCCAGTTCTTCGAGCAGCGCGCAAATGCCACGCACCACATCGATGTTCTTCTGCTCATTGTGGCCGCCGATGTTGTAGGTCTCGCCAACCTCGCCCTCGGTCACCACCTTGAGCAACGCGCGGGCGTGATCCTCGACGAACAGCCAGTCGCGCACTTGCAGGCCGTTGCCATACACCGGCAGCGGTTTGCCTGCCAGCGCGTTGAGGATCACCAGCGGAATGAGTTTTTCCGGGAAATGGAACGGCCCGTAGTTGTTCGAGCAGTTGGTGACCACCACCGGCAGACCGTAAGTACGCTGCCAGGCGCGAACCAAGTGATCCGATGCTGCCTTGCTGGCCGAATAGGGCGAGCTTGGCGCGTAAGGCGTGGTCTCGGTGAACAAGTCATCGACGCCATGTAGGTCGCCGTACACTTCATCGGTGGAAATGTGGTGGAAGCGAAACGCTGCACGCTCGGCCTCCGGCAGGGTCAGCCAATAGCCGCGGGTCGCTTCCAGCAGGCTGTAGGTGCCGACGATGTTGGTCTGAATGAATTCCGACGGACCATCGATGGAGCGATCCACGTGGGACTCTGCCGCCAAGTGCATGATTGCCTCAGGCTTGAAGCGCGCCAGCACCTTGCTGACCTCGGCCTGATTGACGATGTCTTGCTGCACGAACTCGTAACGCGTGTTCGTCACGATGCTCTGCAACGATTCAAGGTTGCCTGCGTAGGTCAATTTGTCGAAATTCAGTACGTCGTGGTCGGTGTTGTTGATCAAATGGCGGATCAGCGCCGAACCGATAAATCCGGCGCCACCGGTGACAAGTATTCGCATAGCCAGACCTTCTTCCCTGGATAGACATCAAGATAACGAAGCATAGCTTGTGGGCCTGCGACGACAGGCGCAAGGCGCAAACCGCCCAGAGGCCATGATATTAATTGATTGGCAGATCCCTTTAGCGTCATAAAACCGCCGCGAGTGTTTCATTCATGTAACGGCTACGCTATCTGTTGATCATATAAACGCTTTTTCAAGTTACACGTTCGCAGGGTTGCCAATCTTGCGAGCAACTGGCGATATTGCCCGTTCATCCTTGCCTTCGGGGCCTTGCTCATGCCGCTTGCCACTCTGATCCGTCGCTCCAGCCTGCCATGCCCGGACGTCACTGCCGATCAGGCGGCCGAATTGTTGTCGACGCACTACGGCCTGGCGGGCACCTTGAAGGAGCTGGGCAGCCATCAAGATCGTAACTTCCTCCTCGACACCGGCGAGGGACGGCGTTTCGTGTTGAAGATCTGCCATGGCGATTATTCGATCACGGAGCTGGCAGCCCAACATGCGGCGCTGCGGCATCTTGGCGCTCACTCCGATGTGCGGGTTCCGAAAGTGGTGCCGGCCACCGATGGGCAAGACTTGCTGTCCGTGGAAGTCGACGGCCACGCAGTGCACGTCAGGCTGCTGGAATTCATCGACGGCCAGTCACTGGCGCACCTAGAGCATCTGAGCGGACAGGTCGTGGCCGGTCTGGCCGAGCTGTGCGCCAGAGTCGATGTGGCGCTGGCAGGGTTCGAACATCCGGGCCTGGAGCGCATTCTGCAATGGGATCCGCGCCATGCCAGCGCGCTGATCAAGCATCTGCTTGCGGTCATCGAAAGCGCTGAAGAGCGCGCCTGCATCGCCAAGGCCGCCGAGCAGGCCCACGCGCGTTTGCTGCCGTTGATTGCAGCGCTGCCGGTACAAGCGATTCACATGGACATCACCGAGTACAACGTGGTGTGGCAGCGCGATGTTCATCACCTGTGGCAACTGCGAGGGCTGATCGATTTCGGCGATCTGGTGCGCACCTGGCGCATTGCCGATCTGTCGGTGACCTGCGCTGCGCTGCTGCACCATGCCGAGGGCGACCCGCTGTACATCCTGCCGGCAATCGAGGCCTATCACCGGATCAACCCGCTGCAAGTCGCAGAGTTGAAGGCGCTGTGGCCATTAATCGTTGCGCGCTCGGCGGTGCTGGTGCTCAGCAGCGAACAGCAGGCGAGCATCGAACCCGACAACGCTTATATCCAGGCCAACCTCGCCAGCGAATGGAATATCTTCGACGTCGCGACTTCGGTGCCGATGGCGCTGATGGAGGCCGCGATCCTGCATGCCGTGAATCAGCTCGATCTGCAGCCCGGAGGCGAAATGTTTTCGCCGTTGCTGCCAAGCCTGAGTCATGAAACGTTCACCACCGTCGATCTGGGCGTACTCAGCGAACACTTCGACGCCGGCAACTGGGAGCGAAGCGGCATCGACGAAATTCTGCTCAAAGAGACCGCCCACTCTCGTGGGTTAGCGGCCAGTCGCTACGGCGAATACCGGCTGTCGAGAACGCTGCCCGACAGCCCACATGAACCCGACACCTTCGCCCTGCACGTAGAGTTGCTCATCCCTCACGGAACGGCGGTGCATGCCCCATTCCACGGCACGCTGCGTCATACCGCCGACGGTGCGTTGCTGCTCGTGGGTGCCCACTCGAACCTACGGCTGTGGGGCGTGCGCTCGGATTTCGATTCCGGCGTCGAGTTCGGCGCCAGTGACGTGATCGGGCAGGGCGGCGGCTCGCTGATCGTGCAGCTGTGTTCTGAGCGTGATGTGAGCCCGCCGTTATTCACCACGCCTGCGCGCGCGGCGGCCTGGCGGGCGCTGTGTCCTTCGCCCAGGGCGCTGCTGGGTTTCGACTGCGATGCGCCGCTGCTGCCCGACTCCGCGCAACTGTTGGCTCGTCGCGACGCCAGTTTCGCGCGCTCGCAAAAGCACTATTACCAGGCGCCTCCGCAGATCGAACGCGGCTGGCGTAATCACTTGATCGACATGCAGGGCCGTTCGTACCTGGACATGCTCAACAACGTCGCGGTGCTCGGTCATGGTCATCCGCGCATGGCTCAGGTCGCTGCGCGGCAATGGTCGCTGCTCAACACCAACTCGCGATTTCATTACGCGTCCATCGCCGAGTTTTCCGAACGTCTGCTCAAGCTTGCGCCTGAGGGGATGGACCGCGTGTTTTTGGTCAACAGCGGCACCGAGGCGAATGATCTGGCGATTCGTCTGGCATGGGCCTACAGCGGCGGGCGTGATGTCTTGAGTGTGCTAGAGGCCTATCACGGTTGGTCAGTGGCCACCGATGCGATCTCGACGTCCATCGCCGATAACCCCCAAGCGCTGAGTACGCGGCCTGACTGGGTGCATCCGGTGGTGGCGCCGAACACCTATCGCGGCGAGGCACGGGGGGCGGACAGTACGCCGTTTTACCTGAAGAGTGTCGATGCGCACTTGGCCCGGTTGGCCGAGCAAGGACGTCAGTTGGCAGGTTTCATCTGCGAGCCGGTGTATGGCAATGCGGGCGGGATTTCGCTGCCGCGAGGGTATCTGCGTGAAGTGTATGAAAAGGTGCGCGCTCACGGGGGCGTGTGCATCGCTGATGAGATTCAGGTCGGCTATGGCCGTTTGGGCGAGTACTTCTGGGGCTTTGAGGAACAGGGCGTGGTCCCGGACATCATCACGATGGCCAAAGGCATGGGCAACGGTCACCCCCTGGGCGCGGTCATCACGCGCCGGGAAATTGCCGAGGCCCTTGAGGCAGAGGGGTATTTCTTCTCGTCGGCGGGCGGAAGTCCCGTGAGTTGCCAGATCGGTCTGGCGGTGCTGGACGTCATGGAGCAAGAGCAGCTTTGGGAAAACGCTCAGGTCGTTGGTGGCTATTTCAAGGAGCGGCTACTGACGCTGATCGATAAACATCCGTTGGTCGGCGCGGCCCATGGTTCAGGGTTCTATCTGGGACTGGAGCTGGTGCGTAACCGCCAGACGCTGGAGCCAGCCACCGAGGAAACCAGCTATCTGTGCGATCGCCTGTGTGAGCTGGGTATCTTCATGCAGCCTACCGGGGATTACCTGAATATCCTCAAGATCAAGCCGCCCATGGTCACAACGCGACAGAGTGTCGATTTCTTTGTCGATAGCGTTTCCAGGGTGTTGAGTGAACTGGAGGGTTGAAATTTCTCTGTCTGTACGAACCCCTGGGAGTGAGCTTGCTTACGAAGAGTCAACTGCATCCAACAGATTTCCAGTGCTCATGCCCGCATTTTCGTGAGCAAGCTCACTCCCACAGTTCAGATAGCAATACAGATTAATATCGGTTTTTATGTTTTCCATTCTGATAATTCAGATAGGAAGCGCTTTTAACGCAGATATTTATCGGCTATAACGTCGACCCTACGTCATCGGTCGTCCACCTGCACGGCCCACTCAAACCTCGATGGCTCACTGGAGTCCTGATTAGATGACCACGCTCAACAGCACACCACGCGCCGATGGTTTTTACATGCCCGCCGAATGGGCGCCGCAGACCCAGACCTGGATGGTCTGGCCTGAGCGCCCGGACAACTGGCGACTGGGCGGCAAGCCGGTGCAGACCGCTCACGTGGCTGTGGCCAAGGCCATCGCCCGCTTCGAGCCGGTGACCGTGGCCGTGTCCGCTGCGCAGTACGACAACGCCCGCGCGCGTTTGAACGTGCCGAACATCCGCGTCGTCGAGATGAGCAACGACGACGCCTGGGTGCGCGACACCGGCCCTACATTCGTCATCAATGACGAAGGCGAAGTCCGCGGCGTGGATTGGGGCTTCAACGCCTGGGGTGGTTTCGACGGCGGGCTGTATTCGCCGTGGAACCTGGATGAACAACTGGCCAGCAAGGTGTTGGAGATCGAGCGCTGCCCGCGCTACGTTACCGAAGATTTCGTGCTCGAAGGCGGCTCGATCCACGTCGATGGCGAAGGCACACTGATCACTACCGAGGAATGTCTGCTCAATCGCAACCGCAACCCGCACCTGTCTCGCGAAGAGATTGAAGCGGTGCTGCGCGATCATTTGTCGGTGGAAAAAATCATCTGGCTGCCGGACGGTCTGTACAACGACGAAACCGACGGCCATGTGGATAACTTCTGCTGCTACGTGCGCCCAGGCGAAGTGCTGCTGGCCTGGACCGACGATCCGAAAGACCCCAACTTCCCGCGCTGCCAAGCCGCGATGGGCGTTCTGGAAAACACGCGTGACGCCAAGGGCCGACCGTTCATCGTGCACAAGATGCCGATTCCGGGACCGCTGTTTGCTACCGAAGAAGAGTGCGCGGGCGTTGATCAGGTGCACGGCAGCCAGGAACGCAACCCTTCGGTGCGTCTTGCTGGGTCGTACGTGAACTTTCTGATCGTCAATGGCGGCATCATTGCGCCGAGTTTCGACGATCCCTTGGATGAACAGGCGCGGCAGATCCTTCAGCGGCTGTTCCCCGAGCACGAGATCGTCATGGTGCCGGGCCGTGAGCTGCTGCTGGGCGGCGGCAATATTCACTGCCTGACCCAACAACAGCCGGCGCCTCAGCGTCGCTGAGTTGGTTCACTTCTTGCTGTGATCAAGCCCATCGGACGATGGGCTTTTTTGTGGGTAGCGTTTTCTCGCCCGGCGGCTAATAAAGTTGCGCAGGGTTACCCAACGGCTACCGCTTTGCTCCGTCTGTAACAAAAGCGCTGTAGATTTGGCAGCCAAGACGCCAAGAGGTTATCCCTATGAACGCAGGTTATCAGTCGCGTGTGACTCGAGGTTTGTCTGCGAGCAGTGAAGCTCGGCAGATGATGGCGGACTGGCTACGGATAACCCAAGCCCCCAAGAGTCAGGCTCCGGATTATCGGACCATGCTCATCCAGCGCTACCCCAGTGGCCTGATCAACGACGCCGAAATCGAGGCGTTGCTGGGCATATTGCACAGCTGACGCGTTCGCCTCTGCGAGTTCGGAGAGGCGTGTTCACTCGTCGTTTTGGTATTCATCAAATTGACACTCATCTAAGCCGGGGATAGCATTCCCGCCTTAACCGCCTGTGGCCAAGCGCCATGTACGTGCATCAGTAGTCCACTGCGATGATTTCGTGCGGGCTTCCGGGACTGTCATCAGTCACGGGAGACGCAATTACCTGTCTGGGTATTGCCACGGCGCGCGATCAATCTGCCAACAAGGACAACAATGATGAAACAACGTATCGGCATGCTCGCTATGGGCATCCTGGCCGCCACCCACGCCATGGCTGACGGGCAAGCGGACTCCAAAGGCTTTGTCGAAGACAGCAGCCTGAAGGTCAATCTGCGCAACGCCTACATCAATCGCGATTACAAGCACGACGGCCCTCAGGACCGCGCCGAATGGGGTCAGGCCTTCATGGCCAACTATTCGTCGGGTTACACCCAGGGCACCGTTGGCGTCGGTGTCGACGCTTTCGGTCTGTACGCTGTGCGTCTGGACGGCGGCAAGGGTAAAAGCGGCGCGGGTGGTATCGACTTCTTCAAACAGGGCGACAGCGGCAACGCGGCTGACGATCTGCAGCGCTTTGGCGGCGCGGTCAAATTCCGCGTCTCCAACACCGAACTGAAATACGGCGACATGATGCCGCAGCTGCCGATCCTCAGTTACGACAGCTCGCGTCTGCTGCCCGAAACTTACACCGGCACCATGATCACTTCCAAAGAGATCAAGGACCTGGAACTGGTAGCAGGCCGCTTCACCGCCCAGACCCGCAAGAGCGCCGAAGGCCGCGACAGCGGTGACCTGAAGAGCATCAACGTCTACGGCGCCAGCTACAAATTCACCGATGCGTTCAGCGCGGCGTTCTATGCGTCCGACGACGAAGACGTGCTGAAAAAACAATACCTGAACCTGAACTACGTCTGGGCCTTGCCGAAAGATCAGTCGCTGACCTTCGACTTCAACGGCTACAAGACCAAGCTGGACAAGGACTTCGCTGTCGACGACGCACGTGACAACAAGATCTGGAGCCTGGCCGCCACTTGGGCCGTGGGCATCCACTCCTTCACCGTCGCGCACCAGCGCAGCACCGGCGAAACCGGCTACAACTACGGCGGCTACCGCAACAATGGCGGCACCGGCGATGGCGGCAATACCATCTACCTGGCCAACTCCTACTGGTCGGACTTCAACGGCAAGGACGAGCGTTCCTGGCAGCTGGGCTACGGCGTGAACCTGTCCACGGTGGTTACTCCGGGCCTGAGTTACAAGGTCGCTTACGTGCGCGGCGACAACATCGACGACGGTTCCGACCGTGGCCGTGGCGAAGAGCGCGAGTGGTTCAGCCAACTGACCTACGTCGTTCAGAGCGGCCCGGTCAAAGACCTGTCCGTGCGTCTGCGTAACTCGTTCCTGCGCGTCTCCAACGATGTGGATAACTACAACGTCGGCGGTAACGAAACCCGTATCTTCATCGACTACCCGATCAACGTTTTCTGATGTTGAACGGCTGTTGAGCTGAAGCTGCAAAAAACGCCCTGGTCGAGAGATCGGGGCGTTTTTGTTTGGGTTATGGAGTTTTTTTGGTAAATCTGACAACGGGTAGTATTTATGTATTGTTTCGCAGCGTTTTGATCGGCGTACAATGCGCCATCGTACCGTCTATGCTCCTGACTCTCCGGGACTAAACTACTGCTCATGTCTAAAGCCATACGTAATCGCCTGATTAACGCCATCGTGTTCTTTGCCAGGAATACCGAGTGCTGCGGCAAGATCAAGTTGTTCAAGCTGCTTTATCTGCTTGATTTCGAGCATTTCAGGCTGACCGGGAAAAGTGTCACCGGATTCGAATATCAAGCCTGGAAGTTTGGTCCGGTGCCGGTCGATCTGATGGAAGAGTGGGAGGACCTTGGGCCGGATCTTGCCCAGGTGGTTCGCATCGTGCCTCAGCGTGTGCTCGATTTTGACCGAATGCAGGTAGAGGTTTTGCCTGGCGTGGAATACGATCCGGACGATTTCACCAAGCGTCAGCTGACGATCATGCAGGACTTGGCTACTCGCTATAGAAGCACTTATTCGCCGCGCATGATCGACGTGACTCATGAGCAGAATGGTGCATGGGACAAGGTCTGGCGAGGTGGGCGCGGCAGCCACGAAGTTATTCCGTACGCACTTTCTATTGCCGATGATGCCCTGGACCGGGCCGGGTTTCTGAGGGTGGCGACCCAGCAGGCGATGTATCAGTCGGCTCTGGAAGCCGCACGCATCAACGCCGGTGCATGATGGCGACAGTGACTGCTGTGGCCGGTCAGATCTGGTGCGATGATTGCTACTACTTTGACAGCGTGACAGGCGAGTGCAAGCGCAAGTTCGTTCTGGTGCTGGCGGTCGATTTGAACTCAGGCGATCTGGTCACTGCCGTCTTCACCTCAAAATCTCACGGTCTCGTAGAAGAGCCGGCTTGTTTCCTTGGGCCTCCCCGTGCGGGGTATTACGTCGGCATTCCGGGGCACAGCCTTTCACTGGAAAGCTGGGTTGAGTTCAGCAGCGTCGATACGCTGGATGTCGAGGATCTAGCTATCCATGTAACCAGCGGACGCAAGCGTTTAATAGGTCAGCGCCTTGAGGATTCCCTATTTTGTGCCGTGCTCAGGTGCGTCCTGCAGTCGCCCGATATCACCCGCAGGCAGTCGAGATGGGTGGCTGATACCGCAGCTGCATTGGGCTGCGCGTAAGGGACCGCTGTAGCGCCCTTTTGGGCGCCATGGTTACCATTGTTCACCTCTAATGTCATCGGTCACACCTCATGGCCCTCGCCGCCCCGCCCGACCTTTCCAACACAACCGTTCCCGTACAGCGTGTGTCGCGCACGTATCCGCGGGGCTTGTACATCGAGCCGCACGAGCATGACTGGGGACAGGTGTTGTATGCGATGTCGGGGGTGATGTGGGTCGAGACGCCCAACGAGGCGTTGGTAGTGCCGCCGCAGCGTGCGGTCTGGTTGCCGCCGGGTGTGCCTCATGGGATTCGTGTGGTTTCGGATCTGGAGATGCGCAATATCTATCTGCGCCCGGCGCTCGCCCGGACGCTCGAGTCTACCGTTCAGGTCTTCGAGGTGGCGCGGCTGTTGCGTGAGTTGATCGTCAATCTGGTCGCCGAGCAGGATAAGGATTCGGAGTATTACAGCGCGCTGGTCGGTCTGGCGCTGCTGGAACTCAAACGGGCCAAGCGCTCGCTGCTCAAGGTGCCGATGCCCGACGACAGCGACCGTCGATTGATGAACGTCTGTCAGGCGGTGATGATCGAGCCTTCCATCGATGTGCCATTCGAGCAGCACGCGGAGAATGCCGGCGCCAGCGTCAGGACCCTTTCGCGCCTGTTTCAGGGCGTGCTCGGCATGGGTTTCGCCGAGTGGCGCAGGCAAGTGCAACTGGCGACGGCGGTGGCCGAAATCATTCAGGGTGTGCCGGTCAGTGCCATCGCCCGGTCAATGGGTTACTCCCCCAGCAGTTTCAGCGACATGTTCCGCCGTGAGCTGGGCGTGGCACCGTCTCAGTATCCCCTCGGCGAACAGACGAACTGACACTCCCTGCAGCAGCCCGGCTTGTCGGCGGTAAAGACTTTACGAACGCCACGTCCGACAAGCCGTTCCGCTGCAGGGTTTATCACTGTCCGAAATTCAGAAGTACATGGCCGGTAGACTTTTCCTCCCTTCCTTAAACTCCGGTCATCGCCAATCGCCGTCATCACGCAATCAAGCGTCTACGACGCCAGGCCCCTGGAGTTCGTCATGAGCTACATCATTTCACTGGCAATCGGCATCGCCGTCGGTTTGCTTTACGGCGCCCTCGACTTTCGTTCGCCAGCGCCGCCACTGGTCGCGCTGGTGGGCTTGCTGGGCATGCAGGCAGGGGAAAAGCTCTGGCCCATGGGCCGCCAGCTGTTCGCCAATCTGATTTCCTGAATCTAACGATTGCCGCTTCTCAACTCTGGATATGAACAACATGAAAGCACTGCAATTTTCTCGAACCGGCGACCTGGCTGCGCTGGAAGTCGTCGAGCTGCCAACCCCGGTCCCTGCGCCAGGCGAGATACTGGTCCAGATCAAGGCGGCGGGTCTGAACCCCAGCGACGTGAAGAACGTCCTGGGCCGCTTTCCCTATACCACCTTGCCGCGGGTGCCGGGCCGCGATTTCGCAGGTATCGTGGTCGAAGGCCCGCAGGAACTGATCGGTCAGGAAGTCTGGGGAACAGGCAACCAGATCGGCTTCTCGCGCAACGGCTCGCACGCCGGTTACATCACCCTGTCGGCCAAAGGGGTGGCGCTCAAGCCCAAATCCCTGAGCTTCGTGCAGGCCGCCAGCTTGGGGGTGCCTTACACCACGGCCTGGGATGCGCTGGAGCGCAGTCTGGTCGATGCCAATACCCGCTTGCTGGTCATCGGTGCCAATGGTGCCGTCGGCAGCGCCGCCATCGCGTTGGCCAAAGTGCGTGGTGCGCAGGTGCTGGCGGCGGCACGTCGTCCGGAACAGGTCCAGGCGCTGGAGGATCAAGGCTACAACGCCATCCTGCTGGGCAAGCCTGAAGAGCTGTCGGCGCAGGTAAACGCTGTATTCCCGGCCGGTGCAGACGTGATTTTCGACACCACCGGCTTCTGGCTGCCTGCTTCGGTTCAAGCTTTGGCGCCTTTCGGCCGCATCGCCATCATTGCCGCGCCGGTGGACGGTCACGTGCAATTGCCGGCGCTGGCGCTGTACCGCAAAGGCGGCTCGGTGGTAGGGATCAACTCGCTGCTGTACGGCGTCGAAGCCTGTGCACGTATGCTGGAGCAGTTCGGCAAGCTGTTCGACGAAGGGAAATTGCCGTTGCCGACGGGGTTGCTGGAGACGCCCCTGGAAGAAGGGTTGGCGCGCTACGCCGAAGTGAATCAGGGCGGTGCGGACAAGGTGATTCTGTTGCCTTGATTCCACGATCCACCGGGCAGCGGTAACGGTCGCTGCCCGACGTCACCACACCGGCAGGTCCTTCAGATACCCAGCCTCAATTCGCTTGGGGGTGCCGTTGGCTTCCAGTCTGTCGAAGGCTGTTCTCAAACGTTCCACCATCTGCGTGTCGCAGTCCTTGGAGCACGCCAGATAGATGTTCGCCGTCATCAGCACGCGACTCATCACCAACGGGCGGTCGCTGATCTGCTTCCAGATGTAGCGGGTTTCCGGGACTCCGTTGAACCAAGCGTCGACCCGCCCCTTGAGCAGCATCCTTGCCGGGTTGTCCCCAATCTTCAGCGGGTAGATCTGCGACGCGGGAAAGCCTTCTTCGCGAAGGCGCGTTTCCTGCGCCGTGCCGATTCCCACTGCGATCAGCCTGAAGGCTTTCCTGGCTTCATCGAAACTGTCGACGCGCCGATCAAGGCTAAAAAACGTCCTGTCCATCGTCAGCAGCGGAGCGATCCAGGTGAAGTTGTCTTCGCGGCTCTGGGTGCGTGTGAGCGGCGCAATCAACAGACCCTTGCCCGTACTCACCTCGCGTTGTGCTCGCGGCCACGGCAGGGAGAGAAAATTGGCCGAATATCCGGCCATCGTCAGGGCCTCAAGCGCGATATCACCGATGATCCCGTGCTGTTCAGCCTGATTGATCATGGTCAGCGGCGGTGCTTGCGGGACATAGAAGTCAACGGTGGGTGCGGCTACGGAAACGGCAGACCAGCCCCAGAGCACGCCGACAGCGTAACGGATACAGCGGGAAATCCATTTCATGGCAGCAGCGCTCAAGGTAAATACAGGGCCTGGTCAGGGCAGGCCTCTTGCCTGGCTTGCGAGTCGGGCTGGCAACCGCTCGTCGTTTGCTGGAAGGGTTAAAACGGGATTCGATCACAAATGACGCTGGGTCAGGTCTTGTTGTGCTCGTTGGTATAGCGACCGCTCAGCACCCAGCCATCGTTAATCAGTGTTTCGAGCCAGTCTTCGTACGAGTCATCGACATCCAGCAGATTCATGAACTGATCTTCGATATGGCAACGAAAGGTCTGTTCCTCGACGTTCCATTCCACTTCCCGGATTTTCCAGGCGAGCTGGACGGGTAGCTGGATATTCAGGCCGTGAAACGGCACGAACGGCAACTCAACCTCATACAGAAGCTTCGACCATTCAGAGGAAATCTCGGGGGTCTGATGAGTCCAGACGTACTTGATCAATCGGACTTTATGCACGGTTGGGCCTTCTCTCGTGTTTCGGGACGCGGGTCGCGGTCGCTTGGTGCAAAGGCGATGGCCCGTCAGGAATGCCTATACGTTACTAGATGGGCGCGCAATCGGGGAGGGGGCCAGCGAGATCGGCATGTGGATGCTGCCCCTGGATCCGAGGGCCAACGAGCTGAGCGTGGCTGTTGGCGGCGGGTTGCCGACGTAAGCTATTCAATCTCGGTGCCTTCTTTTAATTAGCGATATTTATTCACCCCGCGGTCGGTTTTCTGTCTGAAAGCAGGTTTTACCTGCCGGTATCCGTCGTTGTTTTGCGTGTATTCTTCCTCGTCCGTTGGTCGAGAGCCTTTCCATGCTGCACAAGAATCTCATCCGTCGTCTTGATCTCATCACCCTGAAGCTGTTCGTCGCGGTGTACGAAGAGGGCACGCTGACCCGCGCGGCGGCACGTGAAGCCATTGCCGTTTCAGCGGCAAGCAAGCGGCTGATGGAATTGGAAGAGGTACTGGGCATCGGCCTGTTCGTGCGCAACTCCAAGGGCATGGTGCTGACGGCGGCGGGCGAAACGCTGTTGCATCATGCTAGGCGTATGCTGTTCGATCTGGAGAAAATGGGCCTTGAGCTCGACGAACATCTGCAAGGCATGCGCGGATATGTGCGCATGCTGGCAAACCTCTCGGCGATCATTCAATTCCTCCCGGAAGACCTGCATGAGTTCACCGCCAGCCACGAGCGGGTCAAGGTCGATCTGGAAGAGCGGCCCAGCAATGGCGTGGTGCAAGGGCTGATCGATGGCGTCGCCGATATCGGCATCTGTTCCGAAGACACCGACGTACAAGGCCTGCACAGCGTTCCTTATCGGCACGATGAGTTGGTTGTTGTCATGCGTGCGGACCATCCACTGGCCCGGTTGAGCGAGGTGGTGTTCGAAGACACGCTGGGCAGCGATCACATCGGGCTGCACGCTGCCAGCTCCATCAACATGCGCACTCACACCGCAGCCCGGTCCCATGGCAAACCGCTGCGCGTGCGCATTCATGTGCCGGGATTCGACGCCATGTGCCGCATGGTTCAGGCCAACATGGGCATTGGCGTGTTGCCGCGCAAGGCGTACGAATTGCTCGGTACGCCGCTGGGCCTCACCGCTGTGGCCCTGAGCGATTCGTGGGCGCAACGCACGCTGATCCTGGTGGTGCGCGACAAGGCCGCGTTATCGCCGGTCAGCTTGCTGCTGTTCGAGCACCTGCAGCAGCACCTTCGCTAGCGTTCGCGTTTCGCGAACGCCCCTTGCCAACTTACGGTTGGATTTGCCCGACGTCGGTCCTCTAGTCTTGGCGACAAATTCCAAGAAACACTTGAGGTATTCGCTATGACAGGCCCCCTGAACGGTGTGCGCGTGATTGAAATCGGCACATTGATCGCAGCGCCTTTCGCCGCACGCCTGATGGGCGAATTCGGCGCCGAGGTGATCAAGATCGAATCGATGGGGCAAGGTGACCCACTTCGTAAATGGCGAAAGCTGCACGAAGGCACCTCGCTGTGGTGGTACCTGCAATCACGCAACAAGAAATCCCTTTCGCTGAACCTCAAATCCCCCGAAGGTATCGAGATCGTCAAGCGCCTGGCTGAAAACGCCGACGTGCTGATCGAAAACCTGCGCCCCGGTGCGCTGGAAAAGCTCGGCCTTGGCTGGGATGTCCTGCACGCCCTGAACCCCAAACTGACGCTGGTGCGTATCTCCGGCTACGGCCAGTCCGGGCCTTATCGCGACCGTCCCGGCTTTGGCGCCATCGGCGAGGCCATGGGTGGCATTCGCTACACCACCGGCACACCTGGATCGCCGCCAGCCCGGGTGGGCGTTAGCCTTGGCGATTCCCTGGCCTCGATGCACGCGGTAATGGGCGCGTTGATGTCATTGCTGCGGGTAAAGACCGGGCAGGGCGACGGCCAGATCGTCGACGTGTCGCTGGTCGAAAGCGTGTTCAACCTCATGGAAAGCCTGGTGCCTGAATACGACATGCTTGGTCATGTCCGCGAGCGCAGCGGCGGGGCCTTGCCGGGCATCGCGCCTTCCAACACCTACCCGACCGCCGATGGCGCATACGTGGTGATCGCCGGTAACAGTGACCCGATCTTCAAGCGCTTGATGGCCACCATCGGCCGCCCTGATCTGGGCGAAACCCCGGAGTTCGCGCACAACGACGGTCGCGCCGCGCAGAGCGAAATGCTCGACGCCACGATCAGCGCGTGGTCGTCCAGCCTGCCCATCGAAGACGTGTTGCAGGCGCTGGAACTCGCTGAAGTACCCGCAGGACGCATCTATAACGTCGCCGACATCGTCGCTGACCCGCATTATCAGGCTCGCGAGATGATTCTCGACGCACAACTGCCGGGTGGCGCCCAAGTGAAAATGCCGGGCATCGTGCCCAAGCTTTCTGAAACACCGGGTTCGGTGAACTGGCAAGGACCTGCGCTGGGCCAGCACACCGACAGCGTTCTCGGCGATCTGGGCCTGACCGCTGCCGATATCGCGCAACTCAAGACTGATGGGGTGGTGCAATGATTACCGATTTTTCCGAGCGCCTGATCGTTCAGGAAGTTTCGCCACGTGATGGCCTGCAGATCGAGCCGACCTGGGTCGAAACCGCAGACAAGATCGACCTGATCAACCAACTTTCTCTGGCCGGTTTCAGCCGCCTCGAGGCCGGTTCTTTTGTTTCGCCCAAAGCCATTCCGGCACTGCGCGATGGCGACGAAGTGTTTCGTGGCATCGAACGGCAGCCGGGCGTGATCTATGTGGCTTTGATCCCGAACCTCAAAGGCGCACAGCGCGCGATAGACGCGGGCGCCGATGAGCTGAATCTCGTGATGTCCGCCAGCCAGACCCACAATCTGGCGAACATGCGTATGCGTTGCGAGCAGTCGCTCAGCGGCTTCGGTGAGATCGTATCGCTGGTTTCGGGCAGCTCGCTCAGCCTCAACGGTTCAATCGCCACCACCTTCGGCTGCCCGTTCGAAGGCAAGATCGACGAAGACCGCGTGCTGCAGATTGTCGACGCTTATCTGGAACTGGGCATGCAAGGCATTACCCTGGCCGACACTACTGGCATGGCAAATCCGCGTCAGGTGTATGGCTTGGTGCAGCGTGTACTGACGCGCGTTCCAGCGTCGGCGCTGACCTTGCATTTCCATAACACCCGAGGCCTGGGTTTGAGCAACGTGCTGGCAGCGTATGAAGCCGGTGCTCGGCGTTTCGATGCCTCGCTCGGCGGGCTCGGCGGCTGCCCGTTCGCCCCCGGCGCTTCGGGAAATATCTGCACTGAAGACCTGGTGAACCTGTGCGACGAGATGGGCCTCGAGACCGGTATCGATTTGCCTCACTTGCTGACACTGTCGCGCCGTTTGCCCGCGCTGCTCGGCCACGAAATGCCGGGTCAGGTCGCCAAGGCTGGACGCAACTGTGACCTGCACCCCGCGCCGGAGAACCT
This sequence comes from Pseudomonas bohemica, assembly GCF_002934685.1. Classification (GTDB taxonomy): domain Bacteria; phylum Pseudomonadota; class Gammaproteobacteria; order Pseudomonadales; family Pseudomonadaceae; genus Aquipseudomonas; species Aquipseudomonas bohemica. The sequence continues at coordinate 7,058 of NZ_NKHL01000106.1, read as the reverse complement.
GCCGCTTTAACTGAACAGGAACGAACCCGCCCCCGCGTAAGTTCGTCCAGACAACAAAAACAATAGGGCTCCCCCTGGGACGTCCCACTGGAGTTACCGCAATGACTATTTCTGTTCTGAACCCGAACAGCAGCCTCGCCGAGGTCGTGAGCGCCGAGAAAGCGCTGATCCGCAAAGTCGCGTGGCGCCTGATGCCGCTCATCATGGTCTGCTATCTGTTCGCGTTCTTCGACCGCATCAACATAAGCTTCGCCAAGTTCCAGCTACAGACGGACCTGAGCCTGAGCGACACCGCGTATGGCCTGGGCGCGAGCCTGTTCGTCATCGGTTACGTGCTGTTCGAAGTACCGAGCAACATCATGTTGTACAAGGTCGGCGCTCGTCGCTGGATCGCCCGCATCATGATTTCCTGGGGCATCGCGACGGCGCTGATGGTGTTCGTCAACGCGGAATGGCAGTTCTACGTGCTGCGTTTCATCATCGGCGCGATGGAGGCCGGTTTCGCACCCGGAGTGCTGTTTTATCTGACGCTCTGGTTCCCGCAAACCTACCGCGGCCGCATCACCTCGGTCCTGTTCCTTGCCTCTGCATTTGCAGGGCTGCTCGGCGCGCCAATCTCCGGTCTGGTGATCGGCCACATGGACGGCGTGATGCAGATGCGCGGCTGGCACTGGCTGTTCCTGTTGGGCGGCCTGCCTTGCATCGCGCTGGGTATCGCGGTGCTGAAGATCCTCAAGGATCGCGTCGCTGACGCGCACTGGCTCACCGAAGCCGAGAAGACTTACCTCTCCAGCCGCATCGCCCAGCATGAACCGAACAAACACGGCTCCCTGCTGACAGCCCTGAAAATGCCCGGCTTCCTTATGCTCGGCCTGATCTATTTCTTGATCCAGGTGGCGTCCTACGGCCTGAACTTCTGGGCGCCGCAGCTGATTCGCAGCGCGGGTGTCGAAAGCCCGGTCATCATCGGCCTGCTCACCGCGATTCCGTACATCTGCGGCGCCATCAGCATGATCGTCGTCGGTCGCTTGTCCGATGCCAGCGGCGAGCGTCGCAAGTTCGTCTGCGGCCTGGTCGTGCTCGGCGCCATCGGTTTCTTCTGTGCCGGCATCTTCGCCCAGCACACCAGCATGCTCATTGTGTCGTTGGCCATGCTCGGCGGCGGTATTGTCGCTTCCATCCCCGCCTTCTGGACCCTGCCACCGAAACTGCTGGCCGGTGCTGGCGCAGGCGCGGCGGGCGGCATCGCGCTGATCAACACCCTGGGCCAATTTGGCGGCATCGTCAGCCCGATCATGGTCGGCAGTATCAAGGACCTGACCGGGAGCACGACGCCTGCGCTGTACGTCATCGGCATAACCAGTGTGATTGCGGCGGGGTTGTTGATCTGGGCGCTGCCTGAGAAGTTACGCACGTTGGACAAGAGCCAAGATTAAGACGCTCAGTTACACAAACAAAAACGCCCCGGACTTCCGGGGCGTTTTTTTATGCGAATGGCTTACACGGTCGCGACGACCTTCGCAGCCGGTTGGGTCCGGCGGCCCAGAACGCCTGCACCCGCAGCCACGAGACCCGAGATGATCAGCGTGATCAGCAACAGCCAGCTGGCCTGCGAAACACGTTTGGCAGCGACATCAGCGGCTTCGCGCGCCTTGCGCTCTGCGTCGGCTTTGAGCTCTTGATACTTCGCATAAGCCTGGTGATAGGCCTGCTGCGCCTGATCGACCATCTGATTGGCTTCGGCATCGGATTTGCCGGTGCGTGCCTTGATCAAGTTGACGAACGCCTCGCGGTCAGCGGCATCCCACGCCTGGTCACCTTTGGCCTTGATGCGATCGAGCAGACCACTGAGTTGCGAATCCGTCGACTGCGGATTCTGCGCACTGCGCTGTGCCGTGTTCTTCGCATCCTGGCCAGTCGCTTTGGCTTCCTGTTTCACGGTGTCGGGGTTCAACTCCGGTTTACCGGTCTGGCGCATCGCGGTTTCGAGTTCGCCCTGAATGTCATCCAGATTGAAATCGATTCCCTGTTTGCGCAGTTGGTCCTGAACCGTATCGCCCAGACGCGGCGCAACCTGCGAAATACCGCTACCCACAGCCGACAGGCCGCTGCCCGCCAGATTGAGGCCGCTGCTGACGATGCCCGTTACAGCGCTCGACACCAGATACAGGGTCACCAGCGACGTGGTCGCCCACACCAGCAGGCCATGCATCGCGCCCTCACGCTGGGCCAGACGCCCCGCCACCCAGCCGCCGACAAACAGCGAGATGATCCCGCTGGCGACGACCCAGATGGCTGTGCCCTTGCCCAAACCGTCGAGTGGGTTGCCTTCCTGCAGCGGGTCGATGCTGGCCGTGCCTATCGCCGTGCCTAGCAGGTTCAGAATCAAGGACACCACCATCGCCAGCGCAACGCCTGCGAAGATAGCGCTCCAGGAAATACGTTTGAGCAGCGGGGCCGAGGTGACGTGCGTCTCGGGATATACCACAGGGTTGGTGCGGTCATCAGTGATCATGGGTGAGGCTCCTTCGCAAAGCTCCCTGGTTTTACTTGCTGCGCCTGAGGTCAGGCGCAGCTCCTTGGGGTGGGCCAGTCTTAGTTATGCAGCTCTGCCGGGACGTTGCCGCCATTCTCAGCCAGCTTCCTCAAGACAGCCTTGTGCAGCGCCTGATTTTGCTCGGCAGTGCCCTCGTAGGCGCCGAGCCCGACGTCTGCAGCCAATTGCTTACGGTTTTCCAGGCTGCTGTCGAGGCCCAGGACCTTCAATAAATCGACGATGGACGTCCTCCAGTTCAGGCCCGGGTGTTGAGCGGACAGCGCTTCAAGCTTGGCACTGACGTCCACCGGCGTAGCGGTCGTTGTCGCAGTCGTCGGGGCGCCCGTGACAGGAGTCGTGGTCCCCTGGGGCTGAGCGACACTTGGATCGGAGGCAGTTTGAGTGCTCGCATCGGCATGGCCGATACCCAGTGCAGACAGAATTTTATTGAAAAAGCTCATGGTTATTCCCTTTTATAAGTGGTCGATCTATCCGGTGCTGGTCGGTTGATACACCCACCTTGAAGTTCTCACCGAGATGCGTGATGTCAAACAGCTACTTCAGCGCGACAACTATCAGTCAGTACAGTTTTCTCGCGATTAGAAGACTAAGCACTACAGCAACTACTTCTAAGCACGCGAACCTGCTCCTGCACACAATGTTTAACGGCCGCTGGCAACGCCAAGGTTAAGCTTCCCCTCCTACACTGGCCAAAGCCGCAGCGCCGGTGCATTCAGGGACGGTCGGGACGTCCTCCGTTGCTGAAAGTGGCATCGTCCCGCCCTTGTGCGTTAGCGCTATCCGTCAATTTGTGACAACTGAACATCAGCTCTTGCCGCTATTAACTGGAGTTGCCTGTTCGCGGTTCGGTTCCAACTAATATCAGGCACTGAAGCTTATCGGACGAATGGTAGAAATTCGCTGAGTTGGTTAGTGGCCTATCTAAGTCCGCTTCAAAATGTATAGCCGAGCTATCGCACGCGTGCAATCGGATGGGCGCGACAGCGAGGTGCGCGCCGCGCATCGGGCATCGGGCATCGGTGAGTAATATCGTGAGCGCGGATTTAGGCGCGACGGGATAGGACAGGCGATAAACGTCTTCCCGGCAGCCCGACCTTTCGTGAATGCATTTGCACCGTTCTGGCTTGGGTGGGAAACGTGTGAGCTGGGTGAGGGGGATGATTACTTGTCTGAGCCGCCGCGGGAGAGGCGGCCCAACGTCACGCTTAGCGCGCAGCCTCGCCACGAACGGCCAGGCCCGCAATCGAAGCTTCTACCAGCGCTTTAGCGGCTTCGATGTGATGCACGACCGATCTGGCCAAAGGCCGGAATTCTGCCGAGGCGTTGTCTGCTGCTTCATAAGCCGTGGCAGCGGCGCAGTTCAGGTATTCGGATACAAGCGTGAGCGCGTCATCGACCCTGATGCCCGATTGAACGTTGAAGAGGCTCTGGTTGCCGAAGTCGACACCGAAGGGGGTGGATTGAGTGACAGGGATTTCGGGGGGATGAGGGGTGGATCTGATCATCGGGGGGTTCCTTTTGTTGGCTGAGCCGACACCCCTCTGCTGTCAATCAGAATAGGTGGCAGCCGTACGTGGGTTGACAGACCAGCAACCACCCAAACTGGCGCACACGAGTGTGCCCCGCGTACAGCCGCCATGACACAGCCAACAGATGCACGATCCGTTACTGATTGGCGCGTTACGTTTGGGAGTTTGGTCGGTCTGTCAAAACCGGTCGTTGTAATCAACGACGCGGAGGAGGGTATGCCGCGATCCACAAAGCCGCAACGCGCCGGGCAGGATAGCTACAAATTTCAGAAGCGTCCTACAGCTGTGAAACGTTTTTGTTCGGGGATGTGTCTTTAAACGGCTCCAGTTTTGCTGGCACGTAGGCCAAAGAAGCTGATATGGAACGCTATAGCAATCTCAGTGGAGATCAGCTAATCGGATGCGGGGTCTTTAGTCCTGCTCCAAGGCCCATCAGGAGAACAGCAATGGACGCACTCACCCAAACGCTCAAACAAACAATCGAATCCGCAGACCGGGCCATCACGGCGCAAGACTACGACGCACTCATGCAGTTCTATGCAGAAGATGCAAGCCTGGTGGTCAAGCCAGGGTTGATCGTCACAGGCAAAGCCAACATCCGCCGAGCATTCATAGCTATCGCCGAGCACTTCAACCACAGCATCGTTGTCACCCAGGGAAAAATGCAGGTCATACCGGGCGGTGACGTCGCCCTTGTGATCATGGAGACGCTGCTACACGCCACCGACAACACCGGCGCACAATTGGAAATCACGCGCCGAGCGACCTATGTCTTCCGACAGGTCGCGCAGAAGTGGTTGTGCGTCGTGGATAACTCCTATGGCACGGCGCTGTTGGATGAGGACGTTGAGGTCTAGAAACGAACAGGCGCGCGTGTTGGCGAAACTATAAAAGGTGGGGGCCGATGGTTGGTTCGAAATTGATGTGAGCCTGGATGACACGCCCTTACGTCAAACTTCATTGACGTACCATCCATCGTCAACCTCATTAGGCTGCAACTCGCAAATTATTGCTGCTTAAGTGTTAATTTTATGTGGCTTTCATCTTTTAACCCGCTTTCGGAAACAGTGTTACCTTCTAAAGCTTCTCGTCCGAGTCTAAGAACTATTTGGTCCTTTGACACGTTTGTGGCATCCGCTACTTTCTGCTTTAAGGTATCTAACGAATCCTGCGGCTGTACTGAGATGTTATGTTCCAATCCATCTAAAGCCATGACGTAAATTTGCATCGGTATCTCCCTGATTTCATGCATAGGAGATTTTAAGATAGCACCGAATTTCATCGGAAAAATCCACCGCAGGTGCCATCTGTCGATTGTTGCACTAACAGAGTTATGATTTCGAAATAACAACGCGCATTAATAATTGCGACGCGCTATAAGGTTTTTCAACCTGAGGTAATGTTAGGACGCGAATAAATATCCATCGCACGGTCATACGTTCTACTGGCGCTTGGTCAAACCGGATTGCAGAATGAGCGCCCGTCAATTTCCGATGGAAGAAACGGGCAAAAGGTTGGCGCAAGGATAACCAAGCGGATAAGTTGCCGCAGGGCGGGAATGAAAGGGGATGACTTGCCGCAGTGGGCAATCTGGTAGAAGTCGGCACCCAACACATTGCTGTGACCGTGCGATGCCGGGTTTGCCGGCATGTTTGGATGGATTCGCTAGTCGAAGCGAATTGCAGGCATCTTACGAGACTACGCTTGCTTATTACGGCACTTCAAAAGCCAAAACAGTGTCAGCGCCGTCGGCCAAAACATTGTATTGAGAACGTCGTGAATGCTCGCTTGCCAGCGCCAGTATCCAAGGCTTTCAATATCGTCTCGTCTATCTACCCACTCACCAGCACACGCGATGATAAAAACAACCAGCCAACCAATGTACGGTCTGAATCGTCGGCTAATGGCGATCAGAATTAAATAGACCGCCATGCCCACATAGATGTGCAGCGCGGCTTTTGACAGGCCGGTTGCCGACACAATGGCAAGTTTGATGCTTTGTGCGGTTGAGGTGTCCATATCAATTTTGCCTCTCTACGCCAGTGCCAAGCTTCGCCTTTCACCCGAGTAACGTTAACCCCATTTGGTTGGCGAACTCATACGGAGTGACATGCTCCTGCTGGGTGGGTTCAAATATCGGCTCCACCAGTTCATGATCACTCTGCGCTCTTTATGAACTCTGCCTTGTGCATGTGGCGGCGAAGACGTTGTTGCGTTCTTTGTAGCTCATCCGCCTTTCAATGGCAGTCTCGGCCGACAATCCTGATTCAATCAATGCGCTTCATGCCATCGAGCGTAAGACAGCGCCGCCGATTTCGGTTTGATGTTGAAACCCATATTTCGGAGCGCGCTTTCCCCAGTGCCGCGCCTGAGATCGAACTCGCTTCAGCGAGCAAGGCGTAGTTCGCTGGAACGCACGGCAACGTGCAGCGAGAGGAAAATGCGCGTCCTCAGGTGGCTCACCTCGGACGGAACGCCAAAACGAAAAAAAACGCCAAGGGGGGTTTTTCGAGGGTTCCAGAGATTTTGTAAGCCTTCTTTGGAACCTTGTATGGTGCGGCACCAGGAGTCGAACCCGGGACCTACTGATTACAAGTAAGACGGTCTGAACATTGAAATCAATGGCTTACGTGATCCCTTGTTACGTGTGGACTCGACAGGACACGCCTGAATGCGCGGCCTTCGTGATCCTTGTTACGCTTGATCTGCTTCGCGGGCAAGGTCGCAAATCCATACGCCTGGCAGATATCTAGGCGGTTGTTGTTAAAAGATCGGTCCAGTTCCGCCGCTTGAAACTCACAAAATCTACTGAGCGGAGACGCTGCATGCCCGCCGCTACTAGAATAGTGACCTTGGCGACAAATTTCTTGGCCGATTGTTGTTCTTTATCCATGAATCGCCCCTGGTTTCATAGACACCTCCAAGCCTCATAATGAGGCCCAAATAGGAGGTGCCATGAGTCGTCAGCGTTA
>NZ_NKHL01000062.1 GCF_002934685.1 Pseudomonas bohemica | reverse complement strand
TTTTAAAATCGCCACCGCCGGCAAGCCGTACTGCTCCAGATGCTGGCGCGCCCATTGAACGGACGCGTCATGACATAAAAACGCTCCAGAATTTCCCGCTCCTACAGATTTTCCCAAGGCTTCTATCCACTTCTGTAGGCTGTTTCCTGTTCTGCATTTACCCCCTCTACTTCGCGCATCTTCTGTTACAGAATCCCGGCCGCCTGAAATTGTCCGCCGAGGAAAACCCACGCCATGCACCCGTTCGACAACGCCCTGCACCTGCGTCTGGACACCAGCCGTCCCAAGCGCTCATTCGAGGTGCTGAACTGCGAAGGGAGCGAAGCGGCCGATCGCCCCTACACCTTCCAGCTCGAGATCCTCAGCCCGAGCGGAGCCCTGGATGCTCACGAATTGTTGTTCAGCGCCGGTTATCTGTATGTAAGGGGCTCAAGCTCCGGTATCCACGGCCATATCCAGAGCATCGTGCGCAGTACCACCGAGCCTGCCACGAGCAACCTGTCGCAGAGCACGCCCATGCGCTACCTCATCACCCTCGGACCCCGACTCGGGTTGATGGGCTATCGGCACAATCAACGCATCTTCCAGGGGATGAGCGCCGAACAGATCATCACTCAAGTGCTCAGCGAACACGGCATCGACGACGGCGCCTTCTTCTGGCATCGCAAGCAACCCTGCGAGGAACGGGACTACTGCGCGCAGTATTGCGAGAACGATCTGCAACTGGTGCAGCGCCTGTGCAAAGAGGAGGGGATGCACTATTACTTCCTGCACACGCGAACCCGGCACGTCGTGGTGTTCACCGACGAACTGCCCAATGACGTGGTCCTTGAACAGCCTGAAGACGTGGTACCAGAGCCTGTGTCCCGGCTCAAAACCTCGATTGCGCCCCTGGCGCCCAGGATGTGCATGCAACGGGCCTGTGTGGTCGGCGGTTTGTTCGAGCCCGCCAAACAGGACGTGAGAGGGCGGATCAAGGTGCGCTTCGAATGGAGCAATCAGGGCGACGGTGCGCGCTTCAACGACTGCTGGATTCCCGTCGACCCGGCCCTCATGCAGCGCAAACAATCCTGGTGGGGCGGCATGGAGGTGGTGGTGAATTTCCGGGACGGCAATCCCAACCTGCCCTACATCAGCGATCGGTTATGGGACCCGGACATCAACCCCCGCACGCAGCCTGATCCCACAGCGCTTTCCCGTCGAGTACTCACGACGCGTATCGACAAGGAGCTGTTTCTGGACGAATCGCAGGAGTTTTCGATCAATGATCAGATGATCGTGCGTATGGCCGGGAACGACGAAATGCATTTTCGGGTCGGTACCAGTCTGGTGACCATCGATTCGAAAAGCATTTCCCTCAGCGGCTTGAGGATCATGCTTTCGTCCATCGCCGAGGCCGAAAACGAAAGTGCCGAAAGAAATGCCCTGAATTCGAGCGGTGGGCCACAGTCGTAATGCCATACGGCCATTGCGCAGCGCCGCCGCCTGCCGGCCCCATTGCCACGTGCCCAAGCGAGCGACCATGATCAGGATTGCACTTCGAATACTTGTTGCCGGTGGGTTGCTGGGCCTGTTGGTAGGCTGCTCGCCACTGAAGGTGCTCAATGCCTTCACGCCGAAGGGCACATTCAGCAAGACCGCAGACCTGAGCTACGGCAACGATCCGCGTAATCGGTTGGACGTCTACACCCCCATCGATGCGCCAACGGATGCTCCGGTGGTGGTGTTCTTTTACGGTGGCAGCTGGAACAGCGGCTCGCGCAGCGATTACGGCTTTGTCGGCGAGGCGTTGGCGTCCCGTGGCATCGTCGCGGTGCTGGCCGATTATCGGCTGTATCCACAAGTGCACTATCAAGGCTTTCTCGAAGACAGCGCGCGAGCGGTGAGCTGGACTCGCGAGCACATTCGTCGGTACAGCGGTGATCCGAGCCAATTGTATGTGATGGGGCACAGTGCCGGAGGTTACAACGCAGCGATGCTGGCGCTGGACCCGAAATGGCTGGCAGCGGTGGGCATGAAGCCATCGATGCTCAGCGGCTGGATCGGCCTGGCCGGGCCTTATGATTTTCTGCCGATCGAAAACGCGGCAGTGAAACCGGTGTTCTTCTTTCCCAACTCCCCGCCCGATTCCCAGCCCATCAACCACGTCAGCGCTGCGTCACCGCCCGCGTTGTTGATCGCGGCGAAGGACGACAGCGTCGTCAATCCCACGCGCAATACCGGCGGCATGGCGAGAAGCCTGCGCGAGCAAGGGGTGTCAGTGCGTGAGCTGTACTACGCCAAACCGGGACACGCGACACTGGTCGCCGCCTTCTCCCGCCCGATGCGCGGATTGGCGCCGGTGCTGGATGAGGTGGTGGATTTCATTCATGCGCACAATCCGGTGCCTAGGTAAATTCGATACTCGCACGGAAAAAATCTGTGAGAGACGTCGGCGGCATCATGAAGTTGCGTCATTCGCGGCAAACATCGCACCGCTACCGAAACCATCCACCGCTGCGATTCAACCGTCTCGCGATAAACCCCAAGGTCAACGCCCGCAGCGCCATGAACAGCAGAAAAACTACCCACAGCCCGTGATTGCCAAACCCGCTGGCCAACCAGGCGAAAGGCGCGGTAATCAGTGCCGTCATCACCATCGCATTGCGCATTTCCTGTGCACGGGTAGCACCGATGAACAGGCCATCCATGAGATAGCTCCAGACCGCCACCAACGGCAGTACCGCCAGATAAGGCAGGTAAACGAAGGCGATGTCGCGAACTTCGACAATGTCGGTCTGCAAGTCGATGAACAAATGCCCAGCAAGCAGGAAGAAAATCGCGAATGCCACGCTGCAGATCAGTGACCAGCCTGTGGCGACGTTCAACGAGCGGCGCAAGGCATCACGGTCTCGTGCGCCGATGGCATGTCCGCACAGCGCTTCCACCGCGTGGGCCAGGCCATCCAGCGCGTTGGCGGTCAGCAGTAGCCCGTTGAGCAACAGCGCGTTGGCCGCTACGGTGGCATCGCCCAGCCGCGCACCCTGCACCGTGATCAGGAAGAACACCGATTGCAGCACCAGACTGCGAATGAAAATATCCCGATTGACCGCCAACAATGGCCGCCAGCTTCGCCAGCGTTTGAGCGCAACCAGCACCAATTGTCCTGGATAGTCGCGCAAGCCTCTGCGGGTCAGCGCAAGGCCCAGCAAGGCGCCGATCCATTCAGCGATGACCGATGCGCGGGCGCTGCCGACCACACCCCAGTCCAGCCCGAGGACGAACCACAGATTGAGCGCGATGTTCACCAGGTTGGTGGTCAGCACAATCGCCAGCGGCGCCCGCGCGTTCTGCAGCCCCAGAAACCAGCCCACCAGCGCGTAGCTCGCCAGTGCCGCGGGCAAACCGAGCAGACGGGTGTGGAAAAAATCCCGGGTCAAGTCGTTGAGGTCGGGGGAGGGCTGCATCAATTGCAGCGCCAGATGCTGGAACGGCAGGCCGATCAACCCCAGCAGCACTGCAAAGGTCAGCGCCAGCAACAGCCCCTGCAACAGCACCTGACGCAGCGCCGTACCGTCCTGGCGCCCCGCCGCCTGGGCCGCGAAACCGGTGGTGCCCATGCGCAGAAAGCTCATTGCCCAGGCGAGAAAGCTGTACAGCGTCCCGCCGACCGCTACCGCGCCGAGTTGATGGGCATGGGGCAGGTGGCCGATGACCGAACTGTCTACCAGTGCAACCAGCGGCACCGAGATGTTAGACAGAATCATCGGCGCAGCCAGCGCCCACACCCGCCGATGAGTGACGCGCTGGCGCCAGTCGCTGAGAAAATGAGACATGAGGGCTCGGTGGGTTCGGACATACAGAAGGGGCGGCATTGTAGCGTTTTGACGGGCTGTGCGCAGATCAACGGTGGGAGTGAGCTTGCTCACCAATAGGCCCTTGCAGTCACCGCATTTTTCATGCGTTTGAAAGGCAGCCTTTGAGCAAGCTCACTTCCACAGGATTTGTTTTCGACTTTACCCTCTCGGGGGAACATGCGAACAAACGCACAAACCCACGGTCTATCTGCGCGCCGCGCTTTACGATCTCCATCGCGGTGCTATAACTGCTGCTCCTCATAACAAATGCCGCCAATGAGTGCCTCATGCTTAACAAAGGATTGTTCCTGGCCTGCGCGCTGGTACTGCTTAGTGCCTGTGATTCCTCCACCTCCGACAAACCTGCTCCTGCCCCGCAGCCTGCCGCGCCTCAAGCCGCAGCGGTAGACACTGCCAAGCCCAAGCCCGCCGTCGACATTCCCGCGCTGAGCAAGCGTTATGCCGGGCGTGAGTTGAGCGTGGTCGATGTCTCGGAAATCCAGCTCGATGGCGCGAGCACGCTGTCGCTGAGTTTCTCGGTGCCGCTGAACCCGGATCAGAAGTTCGCCGAAAAAGTGCATCTGGTGGACAGCGTCAACGGCAAGGTCGATGGCGCGTGGGAGTTATCGGACAACCTCATGGAGTTGCGCCTTCGTCATCTGGAGCCCAAGCGCAAGCTGGTGCTGACCATCGATACGGGCCTGGCGGCAGTGAACAACAACACCCTGGCGGCGGAATATTCGGCGCGCCTGGAAACCTCCGACCTGCAGCCCACTGTGGGTTTCGCCAGTCGCGGCAGCCTGTTGCCAACCCGCCTGGCCGAGGGCCTGCCGGTCATCGCGCTGAACGTCGACAAGGTCGATGTCGAATTCTTCCGCATCAAGCCTGACTCGCTGCCGGCGTTCCTCAGTTCATGGGAAGGCTCGTCCAGTCTGCAAAGCTATGAGTCCAAGGAACTGCTGCCGATGGCCGATCTGGTCTATGGCGGCCGGTTCGACCTGAACCCTGCGCGCAATACCCGGGAAACCGTGCTGCTGCCGATTGCCGGGCTCAAGCAACTGCAACAGCCGGGTGTGTACCTGGCCGTGATGCGCGCCTCCGGCACCTATAACTATTCGCAGCCTGCGACGCTGTTCACCCTCAGCGACATTGGCCTCTCAGCGCATCGCTACTCCAACCGCCTGGACGTCTTCACTCAGGCCCTGGAAGGTGACAAGGCGCTGAACGGCGTTGACCTTGAACTGTATGACGACAAGGGGCGCGTGGTCGGCCAGGGCAAGACCGACAATGCCGGTCACGCCGAACTGCCACTGCCGGCCAAGGCCGACGTGCTGCTGGCCCATCAAGGCGAACAGACCAGCATGCTGCGCCTGAACAGTGCGGCGCTGGACCTGGCCGAGTTCGACATCACCGGTCCCCAGGCTCACCCGTTGCAGTTCTTCATCTTCGGCCCGCGTGATCTGTACCGCCCCGGCGAAGTCGTGCTGCTCAATGGGCTGCTGCGCGACAACGACGGCAAGAGCGTGAAACCTCAGCCCATCACCGTGGAAGTACGCCGCCCGGATGATCAGGTCAGTCGCAAATTCGTGTGGGACGCCGACGCCACCGGTCTGTACCAGTATCAACTGCAGCTGTCGGACGAAGCCCCGACCGGACGCTGGCAACTGGTATTCGACCTGGGTGACGGCAAGCCGCAGCTGTATGAATTCCAGGTCGAGGATTTCCTGCCGGAGCGTATGGCTCTGGAACTCAAGGGCAGCGACACGCCGCTGACACCCGATGCGCCGTTCGATATTTCCATCAATGGCCGCTACCTCTACGGCGCGCCAGCATCGGGCAATCGCCTGACCGGGCAGCTCTATGTGCGCCCACTGCGTGAAGCGGTGCCGGGGCTGCCGGGTTATCAGTTCGGTTCGGTGACCGAAGAGGACCTCAAGCAGGACCTGGAAATCGAAGACAGCACACTCGATGACAACGGCCAGTTGGACCTGAGCATCGACAGCCAGTGGGCCAAGGCGCGCTCGCCGCTGGAACTGGTGCTGCAAGCCAGCCTGCAAGAATCCGGTGGTCGGCCCATCACCCGGCGGTTGACGCAACCGGTGTGGCCCGCTGAAACCATGCCCGGCTTGCGTGGGCTTTTCGACGGTGAAGCCACTGATGGCGATGGCCCGGTCGAATTCGAAGTGCTGATGGCTGATGCCCAGGGCCATAAACTGGCGGCCGACAACCTCAAGGTGCGGCTCATTCGCGAGCGTCGCGACTACTACTGGAACTACTCCGACAGCGACGGCTGGAGCTATCACTACAACGAGAAATTCCTCAACCTTTCCGAAGAAACCCTCAGCGTGAAGAAGGACTCCACGGCGAAGATCAGCTTCCCGGTGGAGTGGGGTCCGTATCGCGTCGAGGTCGAAGACCCGGCCACCGGCATCGTCAGCAGCGTGCGTTTCTGGGCCGGTTATCGCTGGCAGGACAACGCCGAAGGCGGTGCCGTGCGTCCCGATCAGGTCAAGCTGGCGCTGGACAAACCGGCCTACGCCGATGGCGACACGGCCAAGGTTACGGTCACGCCGCCGGCTGCGGGCAAGGGGTATTTGCTGGTGGAATCCAGCGAAGGTCCGTTGTGGTGGCAGGAGATCGACGTCCCAGCCGAGGGCAAGACTTTCGACGTCCCGGTAGACAAAAAGTGGGCGCGGCACGATCTGTACGTCAGCGCGCTGGTGATTCGTCCGGGCGAGCGCAAGGCCAACGTCACGCCGAAACGCGCAGTGGGCGTGCTGCATCTGCCTCTGGATCGCTCGCAACGCAAACTGGCGCTGACGGTTACGGCGCCTGAGAAGATGCGTCCCAAGCAACCGCTCAAACTCAAGGTCAACGCGAAGAATGCCGACGGCTCGATTGCGCAGAACGTGCATGTGCTGGTGGCGGCGGTGGACGTGGGGATTCTCAACATCACCGAGTACGCTACGCCGGATCCGTTCGCCAGCCTCTTCGGGCGCAAGGAATACGGCGCCGATCAACTCGATATCTACGGTCAGTTGATCGAAGCCGGGCGCAATCGTCTGGCGAGTCTGGCATTCGGCGGTGATGCGGCGCTGGCCAAGGGTGGCAAGCGTCCGGAAACCAGCGTCACCATCGTCGCCCTGCAAAGCGCGCCGGTGACGCTGAACGAACAGGGCGATGCTGAAGTCAGCGTCGATATTCCTGACTTCAACGGCGAATTGCGGATCATGGCCCAGGCCTGGACTGATGAGCGCTATGGCATGGCTGAAGCCAAAACCGTAGTCGCTGCGCCGCTGATTGCCGAACTCTCGGCGCCGCGTTTCCTCGCCGGTGGCGACCAGACCAAGGTGGCGCTTGACCTGTCGAACCTGTCCGGTAAGGCGCAGAAGCTCAACGTGCAGGTCACCGCGCTTGGGCAACTGAGCCTGGCCGAAGGTGACGCTACGAAAGCCGTCAGCCTCAATCAAGGCCAGCGCACCACGTTGCAGATTCCGGTGAAAGCTCAGGGCGGTTTTGGGCAGGGCGTGATCAAGGTCACGGTCAATGGCTTGGATCTGCCGGGCGAGAACCTGCCGGCGTTCAGTCGTGAGTGGACCATCGGCGTGCGTCCGGCTTATCCGGCGATGCTGCGGCAGTATCGCGCCGTGCTCAAGGATCAGCCGTGGAGCTTGCCAGAAGGCGCGCTGGACGCGTTCGAGCCGGCTGGGCGTGAGGCGCTGCTGTCGGTATCGAGCCGTCCGCCACTCAACCTCGGCGAGCAGATTCGCGCCCTCAAGGCTTACCCCTACGGATGCCTGGAGCAAACCACCAGCGGGTTGTACCCATCGCTGTATGCCGATGCCGCGACCCTCAAGCGACTGGGCCTGGCGGGGGAGTCCGATGCAGAGCGCAAACGCAAGATCGAGATTGGCATCGAGCGTCTGCTGGGCATGCAGCGCTACAACGGCAGCTTCGGTTTGTGGGGCGCCGATGGCGAGGAAGAGTACTGGCTGACGGCTTACGTCACCGACTTCCTGCTGCGCGCCCGCGATCAGGGTTTCGCCGTGCCACCGGATGCACTGAAGAAAGCCAACGAGCGGCTGCTGCGCTATCTGCAAGAGCGTAATCAGATCGAGGTCAACTACAGCGAAAATGCCGACCACACCCGCTTTGCGGTGCAGGCTTATGCGGGGCTGGTGTTGTCGCGTAGCCAGCAGGCGCCGTTGGGTGCGCTGCGCAGTCTGTTCGATCGGCGCAGCGATGCGCGCTCAGGGTTGCCGTTGGTTCAGCTGTCCATCGCGCTGGAAAAAATGGGCGACAAACCCCGTGCCGATCAGGCGCTGCTGGCAGGGCTCGCGGCGGGCCGCAGGGCCAACGACTGGCTCGCCGATTACGGCAGCCCGCTGCGCGATCAGGCGCTGATTCTGTCGCTGCTGGAAGAGAACAAGCTCGCGTCGGACAAGGTCGAGGAGCGGCTGTTCGCGCTGTCCGATCAGGTCGCGGCCAGCCGTTATCTGTCCACTCAGGAACGCAACTCGTTGTTCCTCGCCGGTCGTGATCTGCTCGGCAAGCCGGAAGGCAAATGGACGGCGACTTTGAACAGCGGCAGCAACAATCGTGAGCTGAGCAACGATCAACCGGGCGTGAAGCTCGACAGTTCGGTGCTGGCTTCGCCGCTGACCGTGCAGAACACCGGGGACGGCACGCTGTATCAACAGATGACGATATCCGGATATCCCTCCCAGCCGCCAATGGCCGGTGGCGAGAACCTGGCGATTCGTCGCGAGTATCTGGGGATGGATGGCGAGGCGCTGAACCTCAACGCGTTGAAGAGCGGCGAGCTGGTGCTGGTGCATCTGGAAGTTAAATCCAAAGAGCGGGTGCCAGATGCGCTGGTGGTGGATTTGCTGCCAGCCGGGCTTGAGATCGAAAACCAGAACCTGGCGCAAAGCGCGGCCAGCCTGGAGGACGCCAGCGAGTCGGTGAAACAGTGGCGCGAGTCGATGGAAAACGCCGGGCTCAAGCATCAGGAATTCCGCGGGGATCGTTACGTGGCGGCGGTGGATCTGCAGGGCTTCAACACCGTGCACCTGCTGTACCTGGCACGGGCCGTGACGCCTGGCACCTACCGCGTGCCTGCGCCGCAGGTGGAATCGATGTACCGGCCGAACTGGCAGGCCCTGGGCGACGCGCCTGCGCAGTTGGTGGTGAAAGGGAAGAAGTGAAACGTGCCGGGATAACGCCTGACGCAGCGCGATCCGTAGGAGCGCGGCATGTCCCGCGAATAGGGAGGATCAGTCGCTATCAAGCGGCGGGGGCGGACGCCTTCGGTGCCGTCGCAACCTCCGACGTCTCCCACACAGACGGCGGCGTTGGGCGAATTGGCGGCACACATTGCACTGTAGGAGCGCGCTTGCCCGCGATTGCGATCTGTCAGCGACGAATATGTCGCCTGGAAGAATGCAATAGCGGGCAAGCGCACTGCTACAGGTTGTAGCGTGGACCGCGAATGGCGATCAATGAATAATCCAGCTCAACAACCACAACCCCAGAAACAGCCAGATGATCCCTATGATGATCGAGGCGCGCATGAAAGCTCGGATCGCCGCGTACAGCAGCATCAGGCCGATGATCAGGGCGGCGATGCTGATCAGTGAAGTGTCCATCCCCAGCGTACGCGACAATCCGTCGACGAAATTTCCACCGGCATGAGTGAACATGTTGAACAACCAGCTCAACCCGTCGACGACGAAGCGGATCACGGCCCCGATTACCTGGCCGAGCCATTCGAAAACGCTTTCTACCTGCATGTCTGCTTCCTGATGAGGGGTGTGAAACGGAAAAGGGATTGTTCGCTTTGGCTACCAATTGGCTGGGCGAGTTCCCTGCAGCATAAAGGCTCTTTGGCATGAAACGCGGATTTCTTGTGGCTTGCTGGAGAATTCTGTGGGAGCGAGCCTGCTCGCGAATCGGTGGATCGGTGACGGCAAAGGCGCCTGACAGTACGCCTTCGCGAGCAAGCTCGCTCCCACAGGATCCCGACAACCCTCGAAGCCAGTGGCGTAAGACAATACGTGGGTTGCGATGGATTGGCGGCAGTCTCATCTTGCTCTGTGTGCTGGTCTGGCTCGCCGACCGCATCTGGCCGCTGCCGTTGCCCAAGGATGATCTGGCGCGCGTAGTACTGGCCGAGGACGGCACGCCGCTCTGGCGCTTTGCCGATGCTGATGGCGTGTGGCGTTATCCGGTGACGGTCGATCAGGTGTCGCCCTATTACCTCCAGGCGCTGCTGACCTATGAAGACCGCTGGTTCTATCAGCATCCTGGGGTGAACCCGATGGCGCTGGTTCGCGCGACCTGGCAAAACCTCAGCGGCGGGCATGTGGTATCCGGGGGTAGCACGTTGTCGATGCAGGTCGCGCGGTTGCTCGATCCTCACTCGCGCACCCTGCCTGGCAAGCTGCGTCAGCTCTGGCGTACCGCGCAGCTGGAGTGGCACCTGTCGAAACAGGACATCCTCGGCCTGTACCTTAACCGCGCACCGTTCGGCGGAACCCTGCAAGGCGTCGCGGCGGCCAGTTGGGCGTACCTGGGCAAGTCGCCGCAGCAACTCACGCGCGCCGACGCCGCGCTGCTCGCGGTGCTGCCCCAGGCACCGAGTCGCCTGCGCCCTGACCGTCATCCACAGCGCGCTCAGGCCGCCCGCGACAAGGTGCTCCGACGTCTGGCCGATTTCGGCGAGTGGCCGCAGCAGGCGGTGAACGAAGCGCTGGAAGAACCTCTGTTGTTGGCGCCGCGTCAGGAGCCGAGCCTCGCGCCGCTGCTGGCTCGACGCCTGAATAGACCGAACAGCCCACCGTTGATTCGCACCACACTGGACGCGGGGTTGCAGCGCCGCCTCGAAGACCTCTTGCTGGGCTGGCGGGCGCGTTTGCCCGAGCGCACCTCGGCGGCGATTCTGGTGGTGGAAGCCGAAAACATGGCCGTGCGCGCGTACGTGGGTTCCGTGGACATCGGCGACGCCAAACGCTTCGGCCATGTCGATATGGTCAGCGCGCTGCGCTCGCCGGGGTCGACCCTCAAGCCGTTTCTCTACGGCAAGGCGATGGATGTCGGGTTGATCCATTCCGAGTCGCTGATGCAGGACGTGCCGCGGCGTTACGGCGATTATCGGCCGGGCAACTTCTCCTCCGGTTTCAACGGCGCGGTGGCGGCCAGTTCCGCGCTGTCGATGTCGCTCAACCTGCCTGCGGTGCAATTGCTTGAGGCCTATGGCCCCAAGCGCTTCGCTGCCGAACTGCGTAACGGCGGGGTGCCGCTGACCCTGCCGCCTTTGGCCGAGCCGAATCTGGCGCTGATCCTTGGCGGCGCTGGCAGTCGTCTGGAAGACCTGGTCGGCGGCTATAGTGCGTTCGCACGGGGTGGGCGCAGTGCCGATGTTCGCTTGCAGCCGGAGGATCGCCTGCGCGACCGGCCAATGATGTCGCCGGGGGCCGCGTGGATCATTCGACGCATTCTCAGCGGCCAGCCCAGACCCGATCTGGACCCTCACGCGGAGCTGGTGCAACGGCCGCAGTTGGCATGGAAAACCGGCACCAGCTATGGCTTTCGGGATGCCTGGTCGATTGGTATCGGGCCGCGATTTCTGATTGGCGTATGGATCGGCCGGCCAGACGGCACGCCGGTGCCGGGGCAATTCGGCCTGGCCTCGGCAGCGCCGCTGATGTTGCAGGTGCATGACCTGCTGGTGAGCCGCGATGCGCAGCGCAACATTCTGCCGCCCGTATCCCCGGTGCCGCTGAACGTGGGTGTCGCGGCGATCTGTTGGCCACTGGGGCAAACCATGAGCAAGAGCGATCCCAATTGTCGACGTCAGCGCTTTGCATGGACGCTCGATGGCACCACACCGCCGACCTTACAGGCCCCCGACCAGCCGTTGGGTTTGGGGCTGCTGGAGAAGGTCTGGATCAACGACAAGGGCCTGCGTGTCGGCGCCGGTTGTCCACAGGCGCAGGCTCGCGATATCGCGCTCTGGCCCGCGCCGCTGGAGCCTTGGTTGCCTAAAAGTGAACGTCGCGACGCACGCTTGCCTGCCATCGACCCCGCTTGCCCGCCTCAGGGCCTGAGCCTGGCGGCACCGATATCGATCGTGGGCGTACGTGAGGGTGATCAACTGCGCTTGCCGACGGGCAGTCAGCAGCAACTGCGCCTCAAACTTTCAGCACTGGGCGGCAATGGCCGGCGCTGGTGGTTCATCGACGGCGCGCCGGTCGGCGACACGGCCAATCAGGACAGCTACACCCACACCTTCAGCCGCCTGGGTCGCTATCAGCTGAGCGTGCTCGACGAGAGCGGACAGACCGCGCGGGTGGAGTTCAGTGTGATCGACTAGGTCAATGCGGCGGATACTGCTGCAGGATTTTCTGCACCGTCTGACGCAACGCCAGCTCCCGTGCCGCAGGATTTGCATTGCTGTCGTTCAAGACTTGCTCGGTACTGCCGCGCCACACCAGTTTGCCGTCCTTGCCGTCGAGCATGTCGATCTGCAGGGTCGACACCTTGTAATCGACATTGCGCGTCTCGGTGCCCATCGGGCCGCCCCAGTAGCCGCCCCAAGGATTGCCCCAATAACCGCCGCCGCCGTAATTGGTGGTGACCATCTGCTGACGATTCTCGACGATCAGCCAGGCCTGTACCTGCACGTCAGCCTTGGCCCCCGGCGCGGCCATGCGCAGGCCGCGCTGGTCGAGTTGTTCGCTGACCGACTGGCGAATCCGTTGCTCGGTCAGGTCGCTCTTGATCCGCGGATCATTGGGCTGATATTGCAGGCCCGGTTCTTTCCAGGCCCAGGTTCTGTACCCGCCGAAGTCGCGCTGGGCGTCGAAGTCACGATTGACCCGATCGGTCTGGCACGCAGCGAGCAGCAGGGCAACACACACGACAGCGATACAGCGCAACATGATGGTTCTCCAAAGATAACGCAGGGGAGGGCTACGAAGGTGGGTAGGCGGTCAAAGCGTGCTGCACGGCCTGTCGCAACGCTGTGGCGCGATCCGACTGATCGCCGCCGCTGCCGGTTTCGGCACTGGCGCTCCACACGGGTTGGCCGCTGCGGGCATCGAACAGGCTGATGCGCACCACGACAACTTGCTCTTGATAAGTCCGCACAACCGGTACGCTGGCGTAACCGCCGTAGCCATTGCGATAGCCGTTGTAGTACCCCACTCCGGCGCCGCCATAGTACGGATCGTAATAATCCTCGCGCACTTGGCGCAGTCGGGTTTCCATCCGCGTGTCGGCGGCTACGCGCAGGTCCGCCGACTGAGGATTTTGCGATGGCCGCAAACCGCGCTGATCCAGCCCGTTACTCACCGCTTCAGCGACTTGCGCCGAGTCCGCCCACTGCGAGCCGGGCGGCAACTGGCCGTTGAGCCAAGTCCAGTTGCGATAGCGCCCGAAATCCCGCGGCGCTGCCGGGTAGGCGCTCATATCGATCGTGTTGGCGGCCTGCGGCGGGGCAGGCGGGATTGCGGCGGAAACGGCGGTGTAGGGGTTGGGGCTCTGGCAGGCAGCGAGGCCCAGGCAGAGGGGAAGCAAAGCGAGACGGCGTTTCATGATGGTCTCCGCAAAAACCTCAAACAGGTCGGCACATCCAGTGCAGATAACGTCCCAGTCCGGCGAAACTCGGGTGGCGTCGATGCGCAAGCTCCATTTCCAGCAAGTCCGCGAGTTCGGCTTTCGCCTGGAACTCGACCGGCATGTAATCGTGGAACACCCGAACGCCACTCTGGGTTTCGACTCGCCACAGGCCCTCAAGTTGCGCCGCTAATTCGCGCGGATCAAGCGGTTGTTGCGGGGTCAGGCTCTGTTTTTCGCCGGCCATGGTATTTCGGCGCATCTTGCGGAAATGGCCTTTGAGCAGATTGCGATAAATCAATGCATCGCGGTTATAAAAAACCAGTGACAACCAGCCATCGGTCTTGGTCAGTCGATGCAGCACGGGGAGGATGGCATGGGGCTCGGCGAGCCATTCCAGCACTGCGTGGCAGAGCACCAGATCGTAAGGTTCGTTGACGTGCCCGAGAAGCTCCTGCCAGGGCGCTTGAATGAAGGTCGCCGAGCGCCCGGCCTCGGCGAAACGCTGGCGGGCGCCTTCGAGCATCGGTTCGGCGGGTTCGGCCAGCGTCATCTCGTGTCCGCGTTCGGCCAGCCACAACGACATATGGCCCAGACCCGCACCGATATCCAGTACGCGCAGCGGGCGATCCGGCAAGGCTTCCTTCAGATCGGCCTGCAGCACTGCCAAGCGAATCGCACCTTTGGCGCCGCCATAGATCTTCTCGGCGAAGCGCGTCGCCAACTGATCGAAATGACGATCACTCATTTGCTGAACCGCCGCTCGCTGTCGGCCAGTTTCGCGCGTACCACTTGGTCCATATCCAGCCCCAGTTCGCTGCACATCAGCAGCAGATATAGCACGATGTCACCCACTTCCTGACCAGCATGGGCCAGTTCATCGGCTGGCAACTGACGCGACTGATCCTCGGTCTTCCACTGGAAGATTTCCACCAGCTCGGCCATTTCCACGCTGGCGGCCATGGCCAGGTTCTTCGGGCTGTGAAATTGCCGCCAGTCGTTGTTATCGCGGATGCGATGCAGGCGTTGGGTGAGTTCGTCGAGGTTCATGGGCGGGTCTCCTGAAGGTGCGTAGCTTCAGGGGAGTAGAGCGTTGAAGCAAGGGGCCGTCACGCATTTTTCTCACCCGGCGCGAATGCTGGCAGGAACGCGCTTGCCCGCGACGGCAGTATGTCAGACACCTTGCCAGCGGCTGATCGATTGCAGTCGCGGGTAAGCGCGTAAGCCCTTCACTCCGACGCCGGCTGCCACGTCCCGATCATGTGCACGATCCCTTCCCGCCCCTCGACCTTCAACTGCCCGTGGGACCCCGCTGCACTGGCAGACAGGGTCACCTCGCTTGGCAGTCGCACAGGCTTCTGAAACTCCACCGAGATATCCACGTTCGATGCTGGCAAATGATCATCCAGCGCGGCCAGGCTCCGGCTTTTGATCCACAGGCCATGGGCGATGGCGGTGGGGAAGCCGAACAGCTTGGCGCTGCTGGCGCTCAGGTGAATGGGATTGTAGTCGCCGCTGACTTTGGCGTACTGCCGCCCGATATCGGAAGGCGCATACCAGGTTGCCACTTCAGTCATCGGTAACGGTGCCGGTTCGTAAGCGCCATCGACCTCACCCTCGATCTTCACGCCACGGCAGAGCATGGTGCTGTGCTCTTCCCAGAGCAGGCCCAGCGCGTCCTCGAACTGTGTGATCAGGCTGAATGTCGCGCCCTTGGCGTGAGGTCGCAGATCTGCCACACGTACGCTGACTTGCGCCTTGATCACGCTGCCCAGCGGCCGGCGAATGCTGATTCGGTTCTGCACATGAACCAGACCCAGCAGCGGGAATGGGAAATCCTTGTCAGTCAGCAGCTTCATCTGCAGCGGAAACGCCAGGACATGTGGATAAGTCGGCGGCAGCAGGCTACCGGGGATAAATCCGCAGATCTTGGCGAAGGCGTTGACCTTGTCCGGGTCCACCGACACCCAGCAGCGCAAGCCTTGAGCGGGCAATTGCGTGCCGCTGACCTTGCGCCGCAACGCCGCCTGCATGAACAGACCCGGCAACGCGGGTGGGGTGTCCAGATAGCGCCAGTGTGCACTCATCGAGCTTCTCCCGTTCTTATCCTCATGTTCCGCGCAGTCTCTGAACTCAGGCGCCGATAACGCTTTGCCCGCAAACTCGGAGCACCTGCCCGCTGACCGATCCGCTGCCCGGCTGACTCAACCACGCCACCGCCTCGGCCACATCCTGCGGCAAACCGCCCTGGCCCAGCGAACTCATGCGACGACCACCCTCGCGCAGCGCGAACGGCATATGGGCCGTCATGCTGGTCTCGATAAAGCCCGGAGCGACGGCGTTGATGCTGATGCCGCGCTGTTTCAGTGAGGGCGCCAAAGCCCTCGCCAGCCCGATCAGCCCAGCTTTACTGGTGGTGTAGTTGGTTTGCCCGCGGTTGCCCGCCAGCCCGCTGATCGATGCCATCAGGATCACGCTGCCGTTGTCGCGCAGCGCGCCCGCATCGACCAATGCCTGGGTCAGCACTTGCGGCGCGTTGAGGTTGACGTCAAGCACCGAATCCCAGAAATCAGCGGTCATGTTGGCCAGGGTCTTGTCGCGAGTGATGCCAGCGTTGTGCACCACGATATCCAGGCCGCCGGGAATGTGTTCGATCAGTTGGGTAGCGGCATCCGGCGCGCAGATGTCCAACACCAGCGACTGGCCGCCAAGACGCGCGGCCAACGCATCCAGATCGGACTTGGCCTGAGGCACATCGAGCAATACGACCTGTGCGCCATCTCGCGCTAGGGTTTCGGCAATCGCAGCGCCAATTCCTCGCGCCGCGCCGGTCACCAGCGCCTTGCGTCCGGCCAGCGGGCGACTCCAGTCCTGCACCTGGGACGCGCAGGCACTCAGACGAATCACCTGCCCGGAAATGAACGCGCTTTTCGGCGAAAGAAAGAATCGCAGCGCGCCTTCGAGTTGATCTTCGGCGCCTTCTTCAACTTGCAGCAGCTGAACCGTGCCGCCGTTGCGCATCTCCTTGGCCAGCGAACGGCTGAAGCCTTCAATGGCCTGCTGCGTGCTGGACGCCAATGGGTCAGCCAACGCGTCAGGTGCGCGGGCGAGAATCACGATGTGCGCGCTGTGTTCGAGATGGCGCAGCACCGGTTGGAAGAATTCGCGCAATTGCCCCAGTTGTGAGGTGTGCACCAAAGTGCTGGCGTCGAATACCACGGCTTTGATCTTCGAGCCCTGGTCGCCGGTCCATGGGTGTGCTTCGCTGACGTCGCCAGCAAGGCCGAACAGCAGATCGGTCATGCGCGGCGCGAAACCCCTGACCAACCCCGCCAACGGCCCTGTGCTTAACAGCAACGCTCCTTCGACCGGGCGCAGACGCCCCGCCTGCCAGCGTTCCAGACGCGCTGGCGCAGGTAGCCCCACAGCTCCTACCAGCCGGCGACCGATGTCCGAGTTGGCGAAGTCAATGTAGCGATCAGATGCCATGGAACACTCTCCTTGAGTCGGGGTTCAAAGAATGGACCGCACTAACGGCTAATAAGTCCTACGCTCTTGGGCTGATCAGCTCACACAAGAAAGGGAGATTTCAATGAGTCAGATACGCCGCGTAGCCATCGTCGGAGGCAATCGAATTCCGTTCGCCCGTTCCAACGGAGCCTACGCCACCGCCAGTAATCAGGACATGCTGACTGCCGCCCTGGAAGGCCTGATCGAACGTTTCAACCTGCACGGCGTGCGCATGGGCGAGGTGGTCGCGGGGGCTGTGCTCAAGCATTCCCGGGATTTCAATCTGGCCCGCGAGTGTGTATTGGGTTCGCGTCTCTCGCCACAGACGCCTGCGTACGATGTTCAGCAAGCGTGCGGTACCGGGCTGGAAGCTGCGTTGCTGGTGGCCAACAAGATCGCGCTGGGCCAGATCGAATGCGCAATTGCGGGCGGTGTTGATACCACCTCCGACGCGCCGATTGGGGTGAATGAAGACCTGCGGCAGATCCTGTTGCAAGTCAATCGCAGCAAAAGCACCGGCGACAAGCTCAAGGCGCTGACCCAACTGCGTCCGCACAATCTCAGGCCTGAACTGCCGCGCAACGGCGAGCCGCGTACGGGGTTGTCCATGGGCCAGCATTGCGAGCTGATGGCGCAGACTTGGCAGATCCCACGGGACGCGCAGGATCAGTTGGCGCTGGAGAGTCATCAGAAGATGGCTGCGGCCTATGCAGCAGGCTGGCAGGACGATCTGCTCACGCCATTCAACGGCCTGACGCGAGACAACAACCTGCGTGTCGATGCCAGCCTGGAAAAGCTCGCCTCGCTCAAGCCTGCCTATGAACGCAGCGCGAAGGGGACGTTGACGGCGGGCAATTCCACGCCGCTGACCGATGGCGCCTCTCTGGTGTTGCTGGCCAGCGAAGAGTGGGCCAGGGAGCGCGGCCTGCCGGTGTTGGCGTATTGGCGCGATGGCGAAGCGGCGGCGGTGGATTTCGTAAGCGGCGAAGAGGGCTTGCTGATGGCGCCGGTATACGCCGTACCCCGGCTGCTGGCCCGTAATGGCCTGACCCTTCAAGACTTTGACTACTACGAAATTCATGAGGCGTTTGCCGCGCAGGTGCTGTGCACGCTCAAGGCATGGGAAGATCCCGAATACTGCAAGACCCGCCTGGGCCTCGACGCACCTTTGGGCCCGATTGATCGCAGCAAACTCAACGTCAATGGCAGCTCACTGGCGGCCGGACATCCCTTCGCGGCCACCGGCGCACGTATCGTCGCCAACCTGGCCAAGTTGCTGAGTGTGGCGGGACAGGGAAGAGGGCTGATTTCGATCTGCGCAGCGGGTGGGCAAGGCGTAACGGCGATTCTGGAACGATGAGGTCGGTGCATATCAGCACGCACGCCGTTCAACTGTGGTGTGAGCTTGCTCGCGAAGGCTATGTGTCAGGGGCCGCAGAGGTCTTGATCCTATGAGGAACTCCACGCGGGCCCAAAATCTCGTCATGCGGTTAACAGAGCCGTACACTGCCTTACCTCGACACAAGGCCCGCCCATGCCGATCAACGGACAATCCTCCTCCCGCAATCCCGTCACCCGAAGGTTGATCCCGGCGCTCACCGAACTGCCGCGCCCGCTCTATGCCCGCGCAGAGAGCCTGAGCGCAGGTTCCTGGACGCCGACCCATCGTCATGACTGGGTGCAATTTTCCTACGCTATCAGCGGCGTCCTCGGGGTGCACACGGAACAAGGCAGCTTTTTCGCGCCACCCCAGTGGGGTGTGTGGATTCCCGCCGGGCTCGACCACGAAGTCGTCACCTCCACCCGCGCCGAGATGCGCAGTCTGTACGTTCGCACCCAGGATTGCCTCTGGGCGCCAGATCGCTGTCGGGTCCTGGAAGTCACCCCCCTGGCCCGCGAACTGATCAAAACCTTTTGTCTGCTCCCGGCCGATTATCCCCAGCCCGACAGCCACGAAGCTCGTCTGGTTCAGGTGTTGCTCGATCAACTGGCGAGCCTGCCAGAGGTTGGCTTTTCCCTGCCCCTGCCACGACATCCGCGATTGCTGGCGTTGTGCAACGAATTGGTCGAAGAGCCGAGCCAAGTGGTCACTCTGACCGATTGGGCCGCACGCCTGAACATGTCGGAAAAGACCCTGATGCGCCTGCTCCAGCGGGAGACTGGTTTGAGTTTCAGAGGCTGGCGGCAGAGGGCCAGGCTGCTGGCCTCGCTCAGCGCATTAGAGGAGGGCGACAACGTGACCCGCACAGCCCTCAATTGTGGTTACGACTCAACCTCGGCGTTTATCGCCGCATTCAAGGGATTGTTCGGGTTTACGCCGGGAGAGTTGTTCAGGGGATAGATTGTCCAACATTGCGCATCGCAAGCTCAGGGACTGCATGAAAGGTCGCAACAGCGAACAACCCTGGGGCGTGAACGTTGGCCTGCGCTACGACGGGTAACGAAGACGCGATCATTTACGGTAATGGAAGGGGCCTTCAAACAAAGGCCTTTTTTTGCGTCGACGCGCGGCCTTTCGTTGTCTGATGGCGGGCCGTTGGTCGATATATCCACTCACAGCTGGAGCGTCCCTCAGCACCGGGATTGCACTATGCTGCGCCCCGGCATGAAAGGTGCTTGGCTCAATTCAGGGAACGTATGGTTCACAACACAATCCATGACTCAATCCACATGCCCCTACTCGCTGGCAGAGGATTGCCGTATAACGAGCAACAATCGCGTGTTTGGCTACGAAGGACCCAGAATAAAAGCTGATGAAGACTCCAAAACGCATTGAACCCCTGATCGAAGACGGTCTGGTAGACGAGGTGCTGCGCCCGCTCATGAGCGGCAAAGAGGCAGCTGTTTATGTGGTGCGCTGTGGCAAAGAGCTGCGCTGCGCGAAGGTTTACAAGGAGGCCAATAAACGCAGTTTCCGTCAGGCTGCCGAATATCAAGAGGGCCGCAAGGTCCGCAACAGCCGTCAGGCTCGCGCCATGGCCAAAGGGTCCAAGTTCGGGCGCAAGGAAACCGAGGACGCCTGGCAGAACGCCGAAGTGGCGGCCTTGTTCCGTCTGGCAGGCGCTGGCGTCAGGGTGCCCAAGCCATACGATTTTCTCGATGGCGTGCTGCTGATGGAAATGGTCTGCGATGAATACGGCGATGCGGCGCCACGTCTGAACGACGTCACGCTGGAGCCCGATCAGGCGCGCGAGTATCACGCGTTCCTCATTCAGCAGATCGTGCTGATGCTGTGTACCGGTCTGGTGCACGGTGATCTTTCCGAGTTCAACGTACTGCTGTCCCCGGACGGCCCGGTCATCATCGACCTGCCACAAGCGGTGGACGCGGCAGGCAACAACCATGCGTTCAGCATGCTCGAGCGCGATGTGGGCAACATGGCGTCGTACTTCGGCCGCTTTGCGCCTGAGCTGAAGAAGACCCGCTACGCCAGAGAGATGTGGGCCTACTACGAAGCTGGCACCCTGTCGCCCGCCACCGTCCTCACCGGCGAGTTTGCCGACACCGATGACGTCGCCGACGTGAACAGCGTGCTGCGCGAGATCGAAGCGGCACAGCGCGATGAGGCCCGGCGTCAAGCCGCCAAGACTGCCGACGACGCCCCACCGGGCAAAACCGAAGAACCGCCTCCACCGTGGATGCAATAAGGATATAAACACCGACCCGGCTTTTGCCGGGTTTTTAATAAGTGATTTTACTAAAACCTCATACGTGCTAATGCACTTTCTTGGATTTTTACAGCAGTTTTTTCGGACAGTGAAATGCAGGTTTTTAAATGTTGAACTGAGACGGTGGGCTATTGAATAACCATGCTTATCCTATCAGACAGGCAGCCAGGAAATTGAGTTTATTTCTACGGCTGCTGCTCCGATAGAATTGCCTGATAGAACTCGGTACGCGAATCGGGTGCAGGGTGAAGTAAGGTCGTATGTGATCGTATAATGGGACAATGAAACCGTAAGCGGTTTAGTCTGAAGGATCTGGGAACCATTGTAGAAAATGACCTCTGATCCGGCTCCGATGCCGTATGAACCTTTATGAATAAAAACAATGAGACTGATGCTTGTTACGGGTTGTGGAAATAAGCATTCTATGTGCTGTTGAGAGCCTGAATAAAGTCTATTTGCTGAAATGTGTGGACGATTGAGTCCTACTTGTCCGGGCGCGACATAAAGCGCTGTTACTTTTAGTCCGGTATGCGGGGATGTGTATGACTCACCTTGGCTGAGGAAAATATCTGTATCCAGGTTACTCCAGTCCTCACTGATCGGTCCAGGTTTCTCGACAACGAATGAATAAGGTGAAGATTGAACCGCTCCAGATTTCGCGACTAACGTATGTCTCGCCAGGGACAAATCATCAACCGAAGTTTCCCAATGTCCATTTTCATCAACCTGCACAATCCGGGACTGTCCATCTATCAGAAGCTCGATGGTGGTTGGAATACTGGCCAGCTTGTTGGAACCGTTCATGGTGCTTCTCCATGCGTGTCTTGTGAATAGCTATCTTATTCCCAGCGGATACGGGTGACGTCGTTGTCGTATATACCCACACCGTTGGCGTTAACAGAATTAATTGGCACGCTAGCAAAGTCTTTTTCAACATCCCTGTCCATACCTTATCCCCCTTTGATTAGCGCGGCTAAAGCGTAACTGCTTTTAATGTTTTGAATACTGCCTCACAGCGTAAGCGCGCTTTTTAATAGCGTCTACTGTCAAAAATGACAGTTGCAGTATTGGAGTAGGAGCACAAAGACTTGCGCAATCAATGAGCTGTAGTTTAATGATTGGAATCAATCGTTTTTATCGCGAAACGTTCTTGATCATGCTGGGAAAGGATGTGCCGGGCAAGTGTTACTCATGAGTTCACTGCGCAATGTCTTCATCCACCTGGCTATGGCAGACGTGAGTGCATTGCACGTTTGTGTATGGCGCGCAGGAGCGGAGCGGGACAAACCACTCCTGCAGAATGTGCGCTGGGTCAGCGAGCGTCCAATTGATCCAGCGACCAGTCAACGATGGCGCGTGCCATGTCGATCAAATGCACGACGGAGAAGGCAAGGTCGCGTTTGACGCCGGTCTGGTTTTCGGCGCTTTCACAGGCAGTTGCCGTTGCACAGCGCAACAGGCCGGAGACCTGGGACAGGGAATCTTCGAGGGATTTTTCTGGTGGGTCGGGGGTGATTTTAACCATTTGAATCTCCTTATAGAGTGAACCACCCACGCCTTCGCTGCTAAACGAAAGAGGGTGGCGGCTTTGACACGGGTTAGCAGACCGGTAAGGAGCAACCCGGCGCACCCTAAGGTGCCCCGCGCAAAGCCACCATAAAGGAGGCAACTACTACTTAGTCAGGCTGCTAAACCCGGCCGCTGACATTCAGCGACCGACGCAGCCTAGAGACCGAAATCACAGAGCACAAGCGGGTAGGAGTTTCTAGGTTTTGTACGAAAAGTATTGCCGCATACAACGTAGGCTGCAGGCCAGCGTGACCATGGCTGCGTAGCTCTTG
>NZ_NKHL01000081.1 GCF_002934685.1 Pseudomonas bohemica | reverse complement strand
ATCAATTCAACGATGGGTTGGCTCCAGCGAGGGCCGAGGAAAAAACTTAACGTCGTGTCCGGGATTAGTTGACCACTACAGTTTGCCCTATAAAGTCCTAAGGCCACTTGGAGTTTCGATATAGGAAACCAAGCGTGACGCCTCAATGCTATCGCACCTATGGAGTCGAACTGGCCCCGAAAAATTCATGGCGTCAAGCAGGTGGCTAATCCTCTCTGGCGAAGGATGAAAGATATCGAGCACCTGCAATGAGCAGCCTTTATCTTCAAGCATCGTCGCAGGGTGCACCGGCTGTCCCCAGTGAATCAGGCTGGGTGCGGCCCCCTCCAAAGGCAGTCTGCCGTCCGCTAAAATTGTAATATCCCAGCACAGCTCCCCTCGGCTCATCGTCTGCACCTGGCCGACGACCTCTGCGAGCACCGGGCTGAGCGTTTTAAATGTGTCGGTTTTAGCGACCCAATGGGCTAGCCGAGGAGATACGTTGTCTGGCAGCCCGTCCAGGCCAAACCACCGAGGCCGGTCTGGAGGCAGGGCCGCTGGGTTAATAGCGATCACTTCTAGATAGAAATGTGTACCTAGCCGCAGCAGTTTGTTATGGGTTCCCATAAGCGGATGGCAACCGCCTGGTTGAAGCTCAACACCCAGTCGCTGACTGACGAAGCGGTCACCCGCTACCAACGTAGGCGCCACGATGACTAAGTGATCCAGCGAAGTCTGCATAGTGGCCCCCAATCGCCATAGGCATCGTTGTAAAAAGGTATGTTGGTCGGGCTGCTAGCCTCACCTCTCACCGTAGCGAGGTGTACTGACGGCCATTAGCGTCGAAGTTATCATCGGCCAGCCACCGCTCAATAAGGAGCTTGTTAGCTGGCCATTCTTCTGCAAATTGAGCATACCAAGCTGTATCGCGCCATCTGCCTTTGATAATTTGAGCTTGACGCCAAATGCCCTCAAAGGAAAATCCTAGTCGTAGCGCCGCATTTCGAGAGAGCATATTGAGCGCGTTACACCGCCAAGCCACTCTGTTGAAGCCAATAGAAAAAGCGTGGTCAATAAGCAGGTATATCGCCTCGGTTGCGGGTCGAGTCCGCTGCATTTCTGGTGAGAACCAGATGCTGCCTATTTCAAGAGCGGCGTTATCCGTATCGATGTCGCAAAACGAAATCCATCCGCTAATGTTTCCATTGGAGAGTAGAACAGAAAAAAATGGCTGGTCTAGAAGCCCTTCAAGTCTAGCCACATGTGCTTCGAAGTCCTCGTAGGATCCGAACGGGCCGTAGCCGAGATATGTCCAACTCTCGTCCGCCTTTTGAGCAGCGCGCCATAGTTCTTGCGCGTGGCTCTTGGTCATGGGCATGAGCTTGACACTCCGACCTACATGGCTCCGCTTGGAAGGGGGGCGACATTCAGGTGCAGATGCGATGGGCCCGATAGGCAGTGAAGGCATTGTCACTTCCATAGTGAATGTCTTCCGTGGGTTGCTAGACGACCGGCGGCCTTGCTGGCAGCTACCGCCATTGATCAAGCGCTGCCACATTATTGTGTACAGGTTAGTGCCGTGCAAGACGCGATGTTCAGACGTTTACTGCCATCCGGGACTTTCGTCTTGGCTGACTCGTTAGGTACGAAATCGAACGGGGAAAAGTAAGGTGACTTCGCTGAACCCTTACGGTAATACGTCGTGCGTGAGCCAATGCCGCAACGCACGATTTTCGGGAACGTAGTGATGAACCAGCATGGCGATCAGGCCGGATTCGCTGATGAGAATTTGCTTGGTCCATTCGCCGTTGGCGTTGAGCCACGCGCTCAGCGATGGTCGCTGTCGAGTTTCCAGGTGGCGTGCTCATCGAGGGATGCCCAGGAGGCGGGCGTTATCCTGGAGGCAGAGCCAAGCCTGGTTTTCCAATTGAAGGGCGCGGAGTTGAGGCTCCTACAACCTCCGGCCAACTCAGAAATCGATTCGCATTAGCGAATGCGAGCGGCGGTGCAGGCCTTGATCCGGACTCTCAGTATTTAGCCCTGCCCACCAACTCCGCGCGCCCGGCCCTGCCAGGTCACCCCTATTCGCCCGTCCAGGATCCACCCAGTGCGGCTTGCAATTGAACGCTGGTGATCAACTGCGTGGCCACCAGGCTGAGCAGGGTCTGGCGTTCGTTGAGGCTGGTGGCCTGAGTGGTAGCGACGTCGAGGTAGTCGATGACACCAGCTTCGTACTGATCACGGCTGACCGCCGCCGAATCTTCCGCTGACTGTGCAGCGTTACGCCGCGCTTGGAGTTCAGGCTGCAGCGTGCGTAGCTCCACCAGATAGTCTTCGACCTCGCCCAATCCGGTGAGTACGGTCTGTCGATAGGTCGCGACCGCTGCGTCGTAAGCATGGCGAGCCTGCTCTACGTTGGCGCGGGTGGCGCCAAAGTCGAGGATTGTGCCGGTCAGGCTGGGTCCGATCGACCAGAAGCGGTTCGGCAAGGAGAACAGGTTGCTCACGGCCGAGCTCTGATAGCCACCGCTGGCGCTGAGGGTCAGGTCTGGGTAGTACGCAGCGGTGGCGACGCCGACAGCGGCGTTGGCAGCGGCCATTTCACGTTCGGCCGCGGCGATATCCGGGCGGCGTTCGAGCAGGCGGCTGGGCACACCCACTGGCACGTCAGGTATGTGGTAGCGCCAGGACGCGTCGTTCGCCAGCGCGAAATCGGCCGGTGCCTTGCCGATCAGCAGGGCGATGGCGTGCTCGTATTGCGCGCGTTGCCACTGCAGGTCGAGCATCGAAGCCTGAGCGCTCTGCAGCTGGGTCTTGCCGGTGGCCAGATCGGCCCGCGAAGAGATCTGCTCGTCGTATTTGTTCTGAATTATCTGCAGATAGCGGCCGTAACCGGCAATGGTTTCGCGGTACAGCGCGATACGCTGATCGAGGAGGCGCAACTGGAAGTAGTCCTGAGCCAGCGACGACTGCGCGCTGAGCGTGGCGTTGGCCAAGTCTGCTGCGCTGGCCTGGGCGCTGGCACGGTCCTCTTCCACGGTGCGCCGCAGCCTGCCCCAAATGTCGGCTTCCCAGCTCAGGCTCAAGCTGGCCGAATGTTGTTTGTTGATCCCGCCGCCACTGCTGCCGCTGGAGGAAGAGCCGGTGGCGGTCTCGCTGCGGGTGCTTGACGCAGTACCGCTAAGGGTCGGCAACAGCTCGGCGCGGGATTCACGCACCAGGGCCAGGGCCTGAAGATATTGGGCGGCGTAGAGCGCCACGTTCTGGTTATTGAGTTGCACCTGCGCTACCAGCGCGTTCAGTTGCGGGTCCTGGTACAGCTCCCACCATGGGCCCTTGGGCAATTCGTCCTGGGGGTTCGCCGCTTTCCACCCTTCGGCTTCCTTGAACGTGGTGGAAACCGGCGCAGTCGGGCGCTGGTAATCGGGCCCGACCATACAGCCTCCCAGAAGGCTGGAGGCCAGCAGCACGGCGATGCAGAGGCGGGACGGCAATAGAGCGTTCATTCATTCAACCTTCAGTCAACCGGGCACATGGGCGCGGCGGATACGCGTGTGCCAGAAACGCCGCGAGACACGGCTCAGGCGGTCAAGATAGAGGTACACCACCGGCGTGGTGAACAGCGTCAATAATTGGCTCAGCACCAGGCCACCTGCGATGGCCACGCCCAGAGGCTTGCGCAGGTCCGCATCGCCGCCGCTGCCGAGGGCCAGGGGCAAGGCGCCGAAGAAGGCGGCCAGGGTGGTCATCATGATGGGTCGGAAACGCATGCGGCAGGCCTCGATGATCGCCTGCTCGGGGGCCACTTTACGGTCGCGCTCGGCCATCAGAGCGAAGTCGATCATCATGATGGCGTTTTTCTTGACGATCCCGATCAGCAACAGAATGCCGATCAGGGCGATCACCGTGAGCTGCATGTTGACCGCCTTGAGCAGCAGCAGCGCCCCTACGCCTGCGGAGGGCAATGTCGACAGGATGGTCAGCGGGTGGATATAGCTCTCGTACAACACCCCCAGCACGATATACACCGCCAGCAACGCCGCGGCGATCAGCCACGGCATGCTCGCCGCCAGCGCTGCATAGGCCTGGGCGGTGCCAGCGAAACCGAACTGGATGTCACGCGGCAGGCCGACCTTGTCGACAGCGTTGTTGATGGCGGCGGTGGCCTGCTCAAGGGACACGCCATCCTGAAGGTTGAAGGCAATGGTGCTGGTGGCCGACTGTCCCTGGTGGGCTACGGCCAGCGGTGCGTTGTCCGGGCTGAAGGTAGCGAATGCGGTCAGCGGCACCTGTTGGTTGTCGCCGTTGATCACGTACATGCGATCGAGCATCGTCGAGTCACTGGTGTACACCGGGTCCAGGCCCATCACCACATGGTATTGGTTAAGCGTCTTGTACAGGGTCGCGACCTGCCGTTGGCTGTAGGCGTTGTTCAACAGGTTGTCGATGTCGCTGACACTCACTCCCAGGCGCGCGGCGGCGGCGCGGTCGATGTGCAGCTTGAGCTCCTGGCCCCCGGTCTGCGAATCCGAGTCGATCCCGGTCAATTGCGGCAATGCGCGCAACGCCGCCTCAACCTTGGGCTCCCACACCCGGAGCAGGTCCAGGTCATCGGCCTGCAGGCTGAACTGGTAGGTGGCGTTGGCGCTACGCCCGCCTACACGAATGTCTTCGGCGGGCATGAGAAATACCTGGATGCCCGCTACCTTGTTGTTCGCTCGGGTCAGCCGGTTGGCCACTGCGGCGGCGCTGCTGGTCCTCTGCTTGTAGTCCTTGAGCCGAACGAAGAAGTCACCGGTGTTGCGCGACCCTGCCCTGCCGCTACCAGTTGACGACATCACTGCCTCGACATCGGGATCGGCGGCCAGGTCGTGAGCGATCTGCAACAGGTGCGGCTTGAGCGCCTGGAACGAAATGTTCTGGTCGGCGCGCACGGCCCCCATCAGCACGCCTGTGTCCTGAGCCGGGAAGAAACCCTTCTGCACCGTGGCGTAGAGGTAAACGTTGAGCGCTACGGTCAGCAGCAGGCTAAGCATGGTCAGCAGACGATGGCGCATGACCCAGGCCAGCGCCGTCAGATAGGCACCCTGCATGCGGGCGAGCCCCGCCTCGATCCACCGGTAAAGACGCGGCTCGCGGGCGTCGTGAGCGGGCTGACGCAAAAGCAGTACGCACAGCACCGGCGTCAGGCTCAGGGAGACGATCATCGACAGACCCAGCGCAATGCTCAGGGTCACCGCGAACTCGCGGAACAGACGACCGACGATACTGCCCATCAGCAGGATGGGGATGAACACTGCAATCAGCGACAAGGTCATGGACAGCACCGTGAAACCCACTTCGCGGGTGCCCATCAGTGCCGCCCGCAACGGACGCATGCCCTGTTCCTGATAGCGGGCGATGTTCTCCAGCACGACGATGGCATCGTCCACCACGAAGCCGGTGCAGATGATCAGCGCCATCAGTGACAGGTTGTCCAGGCTGTAGCCCAGCAGGTACATGATCGAGCAAGTGCCGATCAGCGACACTGGCAGCACCACCGCCGGAATCAACGTTGCACGCAGGTTGCGCAGGAACACGAAGACCACCGCGATCACCAGCAACGTGGCGATCAGCAGCGTCTCTTCAGTGTCGTGCAGGGACGAGCGCACTGTCGGGCCACGGTCGATGACGCTGATCAGTTGCACATCACCCGGAATTTCCCGCTGCAACTCAGGCAACAGCGCCTTGATGCTGTCGATGGTCTGCAGCATGTTGGCGCCCGCCTGGCGGGTGACGCCCAGAGTCACCGAGGGTTGACCGTTGTAGTAGCCGCCGACGAAGGTGTCCTCCACCGAGTCGTAGACATTGGCCACATCCCGCAGACGTATGGCAGCGCCGTTCTGGTAGGTAATCACAAGGTCCTGATAGTCACTGGCCTTGTCGATCTGGTCATTGCCGTCGATCACCCAACTCTGCCCCTCGCCCTGCAGAATGCCTTTGGGCTTGGCTTTGGTGGCGTTGTTGATCGCTTCTCGGACAGTCTCCAGCGAAATGCCCGCGTGATTGAGCAGGTTGGGTTGAACATCGATGCGCACGGCCGGTAACGCGCCCCCACGTACCGACACCTCGCCCACGCCGTTCACCTGAGCGATTTTCTGCTGCAGTTTGCTGTAGGCCAAATCGTAGAGTTCGCCGGGGCTGCGCGTCGAAGACGTCAGCGCCAACATCAACACCGGCGCCTCGGACGGGTTGGCCTTGTGGTAAGTGGGCAGCGACGGCATGGAACTTGGCAACAGACTGCGCGAGGCGTTGATGGCCGCCTGCACGTCGCGGGCGGCGCCGTTGATGTCGCGATCCAATTCAAATTGCAGGATCAGGGTGGTGGATCCCTGGCTGCTGGTGGACGTCATCTCGGTGATGCCGGCGATCTGGCCCAGGCTGCGCTCCAGCGGCGTGGCCACCGTGGCAGCCATGGTTTCAGGACTGGCACCGGGCAGCGAGGCGCTGACCATGATGGTCGGAAAATCCACCTGGGGCAGCGGCGCCACGGGCAACAGCTTATAACCCAGGATGCCGGCCAGCGTGATGCTCAGGCTGAGCAGCAAGGTCGCTACCGGACGCCGGATAAACAGCCGCGACAGGTTCATGCCTCGGCCCTGCCCCGGTTCAGACGTGCCTTGGCGCGTTCCGACAGGCTATCGAACAACAGGTAAATCACCGGGGTGGTGAACAGCGTCAGCACCTGGCTCAGCAACAGCCCGCCAACGATCACCAGGCCCAATGGCCGACGCAGCTCGGCACCGGCGCCAGTGGCGAGCATCAGCGGCAAGGCGCCGAACAATGCCGCCAGCGTGGTCATCAAGATGGGCCGCAGCCGCAACAGTGCCGCCCGATGGATCGCGTCGCGCGCATTGAGGCGCTGATGCTGACGACCTTCCAGCGCGAAGTCGATCATCATGATCGCGTTCTTCTTGACGATGCCGATCAACAGAATCACGCCGATCAACGCAATCAGACTGAACTCGGTGCCGGTCAGCAACAGCGCCAGCAACGCGCCGATGGCCGCCGAAGGCAACGTCGAGAGGATGGTGACCGGGTGAATGAAGCTCTCATAAAGCATGCCAAGCACGATGTACATCGTCACCAGCGCGGCGAGGATCAGCCACAACGTATTGCCGGTCGCGGCCTGGAACGCCTCTGCGGCGCCCTGATAACGCAGGGTGATACTACTCGGCGCATCCAGTTCGGTCATGACCTGGCTGATAGCCTGTTGGGCCTGCTCCAGCGAATAACCATCGGCCAGGTTGAACGACAGGGTCACGGCCGGGAACTGGTCCAGGCGGCTGAGCGAGAGCGAACCGGTGCGTTGGCCGACCTTGGCGATGTCAGTCAGGCGCACCATTTGCGCCGGCGTGGTGGTATTGGACGTGCTTGTCGAATTGCTCGTGCTCGATGACGTGCTACTCGTGGTCGATGTCGCAGTGGTACCCGTCGTCGCTGCCAGATAGATGTTGCCAAAGGACGCCAGCGATTGCTGGAACTGACCCGGCACCTGGAGCACCACGCGGTACTGGTTGGACTGGGTGAAAATGGTGGAAATCAGACGCTGGCCGAAGGCGTTGTACAACGCGGTGTCGACGTCCGAGGCGCTGATGCCGTAACGCATGGCGGCCGCCCGATCCAGCTCGACGTAGGCCACAAGGCCCTGGTCTTGCAAGTTGTCGATGACGTCGCGCATCTCGGGGCGATGCTGCAATTTCTCCATCAACCTGGGGACCAGCGCGGACAGGTTGGCGCTTTCCGAATCGTCCAGCGTGAACTGATACTGACTAGGGGTCAGTTGGTCGTCGACGGTGAGGTCCTGGGACGACACCAGGTTCAGCTGTATACCGGACACGCCGCTCGCGGATTGTTCCAGGCGGGTGATGACCTGCGTTGCAGTGTCGTCACGGTCTTCGAACGGCTTGAGCTCGATCTGCACGCGACCGTTGTTCAGCGAGTTATTGTTGCCATCCACACCGATGGTGGACGACACCGATGCCACGGCCGGGTCCCGGCGCACGACCTCGACCATGGCCTGCTGTCGACGCGCCATTTCGCTGAACGAAACATCTTGCGAAGCGCGGGTGTAACCCTGGATCAAGCCTGTGTCCTGAGTGGGGAAGAACCCCTTGGGCACGATCAGATAGAGCAAGCCGGTCAGCGCCACCGTGGCGACCGCCACAAGCAGGGTCAGACGCTGGTGATCCAGTACCCATGTCAGGCCGCGATCATAAGCGTTCAGCACCTTTTGGTACTGGCGATCGCCCCATGTGGCAAAACGCCCCTTCCCGTCCTCCGGCACATGACGCAACAAGTGGGCACAGAGCATCGGCGTGAGGGTCAGGGAAACGACCATCGACACCAGAATCGCCACCGCCAGCGTGATGGCGAATTCTCGAAACAGTCGCCCGACCACGTCGCCCATGAACAGTAAGGGGATAAGCACGGCAATCAACGAGAAGGTCAACGAAATGATGGTGAAGCCGATTTCCTGAGAGCCTTTGAAAGCCGCCGCCATCGGCTCTTCGCCCTCCTCCAGATGGCGGGATATGTTCTCCACGACCACGATGGCATCGTCGATGACGAAACCGGTGGCGATGGTCAGTGCCATCAGCGTCAGGTTGTTCACGCTGAAGCCCGCCAGGTACATCACACCGAAAGTCCCGATCAGCGACAGCGGCACTGCCAGGCTGGGGATCAGCGTGGCGGTGAAGTTGCCGAGAAAGGCGAAGGTCACCAGCACCACCAGGCCGATGGACAGCATCAATTCGATCTGCACGTCCTTGATGGAAGCGCGGATGGTCTGCGTACGGTCGCTGATCACGCTCAGCTTGACCGAGTCGGGTAATGCCGTCTGCAACGTCGACAGTTTCGCCTTGATGCTGTCCACCACTTCGATGACGTTCGCGCCGGGCTGGCGCTGCACGGCAATGACGATCGCCGGCTGTCCGTTGGCCGTGGCTTGCAGGTACTGATCCTGAGGCGCCTCGGCGGTGGTCGCCACATCCTTGAGACGCAGGGCCGCGCCGTTTTCGTAGGTCAGCACCAGTTCGCCGTACTCCACCGCATCGCGCAACTGGTCGTTGGCGTCGACGGTGATGGAATGCGAGGGACCATCGAAACCGCCTTTGGAGCCATTCACATTGGCGGCGTTGACCTTGTCATAGACGTCTTCCAGAGTCAGGCCGTGGGCGGCGAGACTGGTTGGATTGACTTCGATCTTCACCGCCGGCTGCTGACCGCCAGCCAGGCTGACCATGCCCACGCCGGAAATCTGCGAGAGTTTGAGCGCCACGCGGGTATTCACAAGATCCTGCACCCGGGTCAGCGGCAAACTGTCTGAAGTCGCCGCCAGGGTCAGGACGGCAGTATCGGCCGGGTTGACCTTCTTGTAAGTGGGGGGGTTCGGCAGGTCAGTGGGCAGCAGGCTGTCGGCAGCGTTAATGGCCGCCTGCACTTCCTGCTCGGCGACGTCCAGGGACAGGTCCAGAGAGAACTTCAGGGTGATCACCGAAGCGCCGGCCGAACTTGTCGAGTACATCTGCGACAAGCCCGACATCTGCCCCAACTGACGCTCCAGCGGCGCAGTGACGGCGGAAGCCAGGACGCTGGAACTGGCGCCCGGGTACAACGTACTGACCTGGATAGTTGGGTAGTCGACTTCCGGCAGTGCCGAGGTGGACAGCAAGCGGTAAGCGAAAATACCGGCCAGCATCACCGCCAGCATCAGCAGCATCGTCGCGACCGGACGCTGGATGAACAGTCTCGACGGGTTCATGGGGTGACGTTGCCAGTGGCTGGCTTAACGGGCTGAACCGCAGCGGTGTCGGTGCTGGCCGGTTTTTCGACCTCTACTTTGCTGCCTTCACGCAGGTGGTCGATGCCTCGAGTGACAACCTGCTCGCCCTTGTTCACGCCCTGGGTAATCACCATCTGTTCGCCCATTGCCGGGCCAACCTTGATGCTGCGCCGTGTGACCTTGCCGTCCTTGACCACGTACAAAAACTCGCCATCGCTGCTCAGTTGCACAGCGGCCGACGGCACCACCACAGCGTTGTGCAGAATGTCGGTGGTCAACTTCACGTTGACGAACTGGTTGGGGTAGAGCTTCTCGTCTGGGTTCTCGAACAGCGCCTTCAGCTTGATGCTGCCGGTGGCGGTGTCGATTTCGTTGCTGATGAATTTGAGCGTGCCATTGGCCAACGGCGTGGTGCCCAGCTGGTCAAGGGCCTGCACGCTCAACGACTCACCTTTGCGCACCTTGGGCAGCAGCGTCGCCAACTGAGCCTGAGGCAAGCTGAAAGTAACGGCGATCGGGTTGGTCTGGGTCACGGTGGCGATGCCGGTAGTGCTGCTCGACGCCACGATGTTGCCAGGGTCCACCAGGCGCAGGCCGACGTAGCCGTCGATAGGCGAGACGATTTTGGCGTAGACCAGATTGAGTTTAGCCGCATCGATCTGGCCCTCATCGGCCTTCACCGCACCGGCATACTGGCCGACGGTGGCGATCTGCGTGTCCAGGTCCTGCTTGGCGATAGAGTCCTTGGCGAACAACCGCTTGTAACGCTCGGCAGTCAGCTGCGCGCTTTTGAGCAGCGCCTGGTTCTGCGCCAGCTCACCCTGGTACTGGTCCAGCGTGGCCTGATAGGCACGCGGGTCGATCTGCGCCAGCAACTGCCCCTTTTTCACGTACTGCCCTTCCGTGAAGTAAACAGCCATCAGTTCGCCGTCAACGCGGCTGGTCACTGTGACGGAATAGTTGGGTATGACCGTACCCAGCGCCTGCTGGATCACTGGCACGTCAGCGGTGCCTGCGGTGCCGACGGCAACGCTGACGGCTGCATTGCCATCAGCCATACCCGGCCCGGCCCGGCGTCCACCGGGGCCAGCCGCCGCAGGGCTGCCAGCGTCTGCTGCTGGCGTGGCCGACGGTGTGTGCTTGATGTAGACAAAAACAGCGCCAATGGCTGCGGCTATCAGGAGCGCCAGGACAAGGCGCTTACGTGAGCGGGCTGCTGAAATCTGGGTCATGGACACTTCTGCGTGGGCAAAGGGCAAGGGTGGAACGGGCGACGATCTAATATTGAACATTCACCGGTCGGCGTGGGACCTGTTTGCAGAGGGCACCGGCAGGCATATCAGCCAGGTCGAAGGCTCCGGGCGACCGGTGATGTTGCAATTTGTTGCCATTTAGCCTTGCGCAAAAGGCACGGACAAGCAAAGGGGACCACCTTTGCAGATTATTTACACTCACTTGACCCAGGCACAGCGCTGACGCCACTTGGACAACCAAGGGATTACCGCCCATCGAAGGCTGTCCAAGGCCGTTCCTGGCCGAAGGCGCAACGCGATAGAACTGTTCACGCCGCGCTCTGGTCGAACGGCTTGCCCCGCCAGATGCCCCAGCGGCTGCTCACCTATTTCGAGGCACCGGTTCTCATGTTCGACCATCTCGACATCAATTATCTGCTCGTCAACTACGGCTATTGGGCCGTGTTCATCGGTTGCCTGCTGGAAGGCGAGACCATCCTGATTCTGGGTGGACTGGCGGCGCATCAGACTTCCCTGCGCCTGATCGATGTGATCGCGGTGGCCACGCTGGGCGGGATGGTAGGAGACCAGATTCTGTTCTGGACCGGACGCTATTTCGGCCCCCGGATACTGCCGCGCCTGCATCGTCAGCAAGCGACGATCGATCGGGTGTCAGCGCTGATCGAACGCTACCCCACTGCGTCGATTTTCTCTGTGCGCTTTCTCTACGGCATGCGTCTGGTCGGGCCGCTGGTGATTGGTGCGAGTCGCCTGTCGCCGATCCGCTTTTCGCTGGTCAACCTGCTGGGCGCGGCGGTGTGGGCCACGTTGTTCGTCATGGGCGGTTATTGGGCGGGCGAGGCGCTGGAGAATCTGTTGGGGAACCTGAAGCCTTATCGGCTGCCGATCTTCATCGGCATCGTGGTGATTGCGGCGGGGGTGGCGTTGTACCGGCATCATCGAGCGAAGGTTCGGGGCGGGCGGTCATCGCCGATGTAATCAGGCGCACTCATAGGGCTATCGCTTTCGCTGCACCTGCCTTGGCCTGCACCCATCCCCCCTGGGCGATGTTACTCCCGGCCTTCCTATATGCCCTGCTCGCCTTTATAACGGCAGCCGGGGTCATTGATTCACGGGGAGCGACACGATGAAAGCACGCATTACCGCCAGCC
Source organism: Pseudomonas bohemica (assembly GCF_002934685.1). Taxonomy (GTDB): domain Bacteria; phylum Pseudomonadota; class Gammaproteobacteria; order Pseudomonadales; family Pseudomonadaceae; genus Aquipseudomonas; species Aquipseudomonas bohemica. Next base: position 30,961 of record NZ_NKHL01000081.1, on the reverse strand, counting down.
TCTTGCTAGGCATGTTGGCCGTCGCTCAGGCGCAGGCCGCTGAGCCGGTCTCGCATCTGGACACGGTCCAGCAGAAGGGAAGTTTGGCCGTTTGCACGACTGGCGATTACAAGCCGTACACCTTTCTCAATCCCGACGGGCAATACGAGGGGATCGACATCGAGCTGGCGCAGTCGCTCGCGCAGAGTCTGGGGGTGAAGGTGCAGTGGGTGCCAACGACCTGGAAAACCCTGATGACTGACTTCACCGCGGGCAAGTGCGACATCGCGGTGGGCGGGATTTCGGTGACACTGGAGCGGCAGAAGAAGGCGTTTTTCAGCGACACGCTGGATGTTGATGGCAAGGTGCCGCTGGTGCGTTGCGAGGATGAGTCGAAATACCAAAGCATTGTGCAGATCAACCAGCCTGATGTGCGCCTGATCGAGCCGCAGGGCGGCACCAACGAAGCCTTCGCCAAGGCTTATTTGCCCAACGCGAAGCTCGAATTTCACGACAACAAAACCATCTTTCAGCAACTGCTGGACAAGAAAGCGGACGTGATGATCACCGACGCATCAGAGGCGCTGTACCAGCAAAAACGGATGCCGGGGCTGTGTACGGTGAATCCGTCGCGCTACATGCAGTATGGCGAGAAGGCGTATCTGCTCCCCCGTGACGACGTGAGCTGGAAATCGTACGTGGATCAATGGCTGCATCTGTCGAAGGCCACCGGCGCGTATCACAGCGTGGTGGCCCAGTGGTTGGCGGTGCCGACGGAGTAGGCAATCACCCTCGCCGCGTTCGCGGATTTGTGTAGCAGTCCGGCCTGGCGGGCGGTGGCTTGATCGAGATCACCACCGCCCGCCAGCCATACGGAAACAGGGGCTTGTGCAGCTCTCTGGCGATTCAGCATCATGCCCGCATGTCATCTCGGCGAAGGACCCTGCCGCATCCATGAAGACCAGCAAGAGCATCACCCGCGCGTTCTGTGTCGAACTGCAGCAGGAGCTGTCGATCGTTGCTGCGCGGCGCGAGTATTTCTCCCAGGAGCCCCCTCGCGCGCGCTTCAACTTTCTATGCTCGACGGAGGCCTGTCGTGCGCAGGGCGTGAAGATCACCGGCGTGCGTTATGACGTGAAGCCACAAGAGCATCCGACCTTCGTGTCGGCGCATTTCCGGGCCAACCCCAATTACGAGCATCACGTCGATTGTGAATGGGTCGATGAAACCGATGCTGGCGAACACACGCCTGGGGCTCAGGAAACTGAAGTGCAAAGCGCGCTGCGCAAGGCCAAGCGCAAGCTGGATGACTACATAGATGTGTTCGATCCCGCACTCAAGGAACGAGTGAAATCGGAGCCCGCTGCAGCCAGACCCGACAAGACTCCCGACGAAAAGCCCGCAGATGTGCAGTCTGCGCCTGACACACTGAAAAACAAACAGCCTACAGAAACCCGCACCAACAACTTCGAACGGCTGGTGGACAGCTTCCGCCAGGCTCAGGCGCAACTGACCAGGGAGGAGTTCGCGCTGCTGACCTTGCGCATTCCCGGTCAGGGTGAGGTGTCCCTGCGTTCGTACTTCCGCCATATCAAATTCGCCCAACTGGGGGAGGAGCGCCGAGTACTTTATGGCGGCGGTCTGGTGGAGCGCTACGGCACGGGGTTCAGGTTCAAATTCTTTGATCGGCTGCAAGGCAAGCTGGTGACGTTGTACGTTTCGCCCGCCCAGATGCAGGCCTACCGCTCCAGCCGCTACATCAGCGAGCTGCTGAGCCATGCCGATGAAGTGCGGTTCTTTACCGTGTTTGCATTAGGCACGCTGAACGCCAGCCCTTCGGGCAAAAGCATCAGCGTGGATATCGAGGATTTACGGCATCTGGCCATAGTGCTCGGGCCGGCAAAAGCACCGGATAGCCCCGCGGCGCGACAGACCGATGCCTGACTGCAGGGGCCAACACGCTGGCCCTTACTCGGACCATCCGTGTCGGTTAAACCTTGAACACCTGCACCATGCCGTTCAAACCCACGGCCAATTGCGACAGCTCGCCACTGGCCCCTGACGTCTGGCTGGCCGCTGCTGCGGTCCGACTGGACAGGTCCCGAATGCTGGTCAGGCTGCGATCTACTTCCCGCGCTACCTGCGCCTGTTGCTCCGTTGCCGCGGCGATACCGACGTTTCGCTCGTTGATCCGGGTGATGGCTGCGGTGATTTCGGCCAACGCCTGCCCCGCTGCTTGCGCCACCTTCAGGCTCTCCTGCGCGCGATCGCTGCTGTTACTCATGGCCGTCACGGCCTTGCCCGCGCCATTCTGGATCGAGGTGATCATGCGTTCGATTTCCGCGGTCGACTGCTGGGTGCGATGGGCCAGCGCCCGCACTTCGTCGGCGACGACGGCAAATCCACGCCCGGCCTCCCCTGCCCGCGCCGCTTCAATGGCGGCGTTCAGGGCCAGCAGATTGGTCTGGTCGGCGATGCCGCGAATCACGTCCAATACAGCGCTGATGTCCTTGACCTGCACCGCCAGACCATCGATTTCAATGGCCGTGGTCCCGACCGCGCCGTGCAGTTCGGTGATCACGCTGACTGTCTCTTCAACGCGACGGTGTCCATTTTCGGCTGACTCGCTGGAATCCCGGGCAGCCTGGGAAGCCTGGGCCGCGTTGCGAGCGACCTCCTCGACAGCTGCGCTCATCTGGTTGATCGCCGTGGCGGCCTGGTTGATCTCATCGTTCTGCCGCTGAATGCCCTGCATCGCGTCATTGGTCACGGCGGACATTTCCTCAGAGGTCGAGGCCAACTGATTGGACGAATCGCTCAATTGCACGACCGTGCGCCGCAGATTGTCCTGCATGACCGACAGCGCCTGAAGCAGGCGACCGGGTTCATCCCGGCCATCGACCTGAACCGGCTGGCTGAAGTCGTTACCGGCAATACGCTCGGCAACGTTCAGCGCCCTGGCGATAGGCGCGCTCAGGCTACGGGTGAAAACGCCGGCCAAAGCCAGAGTCGCCAGTAGCGCGACGACGACGGTAGCGACAGTGACGTTGCGCGCCTGAACGTAAGTCGCGTCGGCAGCCTGCGCAGTCGCGGTGACTCTCTGGTCGACCAACTGATTGGCATGGGCGATGACCTTGTTCAACCCATCAGCGGCCACGGTCATCTCCCCATCGGCAGACACCAGGGCGTTGACCACATCGTCGCGCTTCTGTTCGACCGCATCGAGAAAACGCACGTGCACGCCCAGGTAGGTCGCGAGGGTTGCTTGCAGATCGGTATAGACCTTCTGCGCCTCGGGCGTCGTCATCAGCGGTTGCAGCTTGTCGGCGTTGCCCTGCAGCTCCTCGCGCGCCTTGGCGACTCGCTGGCGGGCCTGCTTTTCGGTGTCGGCGTCAGGAGCCGTTCGCGCCACGGAGTTCCACAGTCGAATGGAAGTCAGGTTATTGCCGATATCGCCGATGCGCTGCACTGTCGGCAAGACGGTCGTCTCCACCACTTCCTGGGCCTGTTTCAGATCGGCGGACTGCCACACTGAGAAAACACCTTGCACGGTGACCAACAGCGCGAAGAAACCAAAGCAAAGCAACGCCCGTGGCGCGATGTTGAGGGATCTGAGGTTCATGGGCATACCTTCAAGTCAGGGGACAGCATCCGAATTAATCGTTTCAGCTACAACGCCACAAACGATATCAAAATGATGTCACAGTTTGAAAATTTCCCGACGCAGGGCGTCTCGCTCTAACGCTTGGGCATTCCTGTCACGCCGCCTTGCGCGACCTGATGTATTCCAGAAAGGTGCTCAGATCCGAGCCTGAAAGAATTCTCGCGACCGACTTGACCTCCTCCATCGACCAATCCCACCACGCAGCCTGCAGCAGCTGCTCACGCACATCCTCATCGAATCGCCAGCGGATGAACTTGCAGGGGTTGCCGCCGACTACAGCGAACGGCGGCACGTCCCGGGCGACCACCGCGCCAGCAGCGACGATAGCGCCATGGCCGATGGTCACGCCCGACAGAATGGTGGCCCCGGCGCAGATCCAGCAGTCGCTGCCGATAACCACGTCACCCTTGCTCGGCGCGTAGTCCCTGATGTCTTCCAGGCCTTTCATCATGGCCGGGAAGGGATAGGTGGTGAGCCAGTCGGTGCGATGCTCGCCGCCAAGCAGAATCTGCACCCCGCCCGCAATCGAGGTGTACGAGCCGATACGCAGGATGGTGTCGTCACCGAATTCGAACACTTCCGGAATGCCGTAGGTTCCCACGCCCACGACGTAGTGCGGATAACGCAGACGGATCTTCTCCGGCGCGCGTTCGAGTTTATCCAGACTGCGCAGATGCTTTCTGGTTTTGCGGGTCTTGAGCAGTTCGAGGAGTTTCATGCAGGTGTCCGTGAGCCAAAGCAGGCGCGCCAATGATCGGGTCAGCTGCCCTGCCGGTGCAGCAGCAGACGCTTGAAGCGGCGGAAGGTGGTCTTGTTGAACTGCCGAAGTGGAATAGAACGCAGCAAGGTCCAGGCGTACTTTTTGTCGCTGACCACGGCGTACTTCAAGGCCTTGTTGATGATTGCAGTGAAGCCGCGGTCGTACGCCGGGTGCGAGCGATACGGCGCGATGGTGCGCATGTCGGCGTCCAGCAAGACCTTGTAGCGCCGCGAGAGGTTATTCGGGTGGCGGCGGTAGCGCGTGACACTCACCGGCAACACGTGCACCTCGTAGCCCTTGCTGGCGATCTTGAGCGTCATTTGGAAATCCTGCACTCGGATATCCGGATCGTAGAAGTCCACCGCCTTCAGTGCATCCATTCGGTACAGTGAAACCGGAGCGCCTACGACGACTGCGTCGCCGAGGATCTCATCGAATGTGAGCTTTTTGATACCTGCCAGCTTCTGCGTTTTGGTGTCGTTACCGTCCGAATCCATATAGATGATCAGCGCGCCGACACAGCCGACCTCGGGGTGCTGGTTCAGATATTCAGCACGCAGACGTACCGACGACGGCAGCATGATGTCGTCCAGGTCAGGCGTGCAGACGTACTCGCCACGAGCGTACTTGAGCCCGTGATTCAGCGCGGCACTCACGCCAGCGTTGGCCTGGGAATAAAGCTGGAAATCGTACTTGCCTTGCAGCGCCTGAAGCATGGCTACGCTGTTATCGCTCGAACCATCGTCGACGATGATGACTTCGAAGTTGCGGTAATCCTGGGCGAAGATACTGGCAATGGCGGCGTCCAGATACTTTTCTGCGTTATAGCAGGGCGCGATGATCGATACGAGTGGCATCGAGTCATTGTTGGGCCGGAGTTCTGGAGAGATTTGGTCAGTCATAAGTCTGTTTGTTGTGTCTCTACGACTGGATCGAACGCAGTTCGCTACGATCCCTGTACAAAACAGACACATGATGCGGCAAAGCAATGGCTTTTGTCATGGCTGATTAGGCCCTGCGATTTGAAAAATCGGATCAGTCCTACCGCGTACAAGAGGCATTCAACAGAAACAGCCAAGGCTCAACCAATAAAAAACCCCGTGGCTCTTGCGAGCGACGGGGTCTTTTGTGTTTGGTTCAAGTGATCAAGGAGCTGCGTATGTAATCAGCAATTCCTTAGTTACCTGAAAATCCAGCGACATGGCCACGCTCAAGGCTGTGATCGTGAAGATGGAGAACACGAACAGCTTGCGTGCCCAAACGGTGTCGTCCTTGGCCTTGTAGCCTGTCCAGGCCATGTACAGCCAGTACATGCCCATGGCAGCAGCGACGGCCAGATAGTTGAGCCCGGCGTAACCGCCGAAGGTCAGCATCAGGGTCGCCAGCAGGAAAGCCAGGATGTAGATCAGGATATGACGCTTGGCCACCCGGATGCCGCGCTTGACCGGAAGAACCGGAATCGAGGCAGCCAGGTAGTCGTTGAAGCGGAAGATCGCAATGGCGTACGAGTGAGGCATCTGCCACAGGCTGAACATGACCAACAGGGTCAGCGCGGCGAGGTCGAAGCTGTTGCTCACTGCGACATAGCCGATGACCGGAGGCATCGCCCCGGACAGACTGCCGACCAGCGTGCCGTGAACGGATTTGCGTTTCAGGTACAGGCTGTAAAAGCCGACGTAAATCACGAAACCGATCACTGCAAACAATGCCGCCAGGGCGTTGGCCTTGAAGTACAGCAGGCCAACACCAACCACACCCAGCACCGCGGCGTAGGCCAGGGCCAGTTTCAGTGAAACCAGCCCCTGAACCAGCACACGGTTCTTGGTGCGCTCCATCTTCAGATCGATATCGCGGTCGATGCAGTTGTTGAAGACACAACCGGATGCTACGACCAGCGAAGTACCAATCATCGCTACGAGGAACAGGCCGAAATCGACATGTCCCTTGGACGCCAGAAAAAAGCCACCAGCCACCGAAAGCACGTTACCGAAAATGATCCCCGGTTTGGTGATTTGGATAAAGTGCTTCAGTGACATCAGGTTTTCCTCACTTCGCCATCATGGCGGTGTGAATGCTGAACATGATCCAGACGCTCAAGCCAACCAGCAGCACGATCACAAGAGTAGCGAAGGCAAACGCGACCACACTGTTGCGTTGTGCCGCGGAACGGTCCAGGTGCAGGAAGTACACCAGGTGAACCAGAACCTGCACGATTGCGAAAATCAGCACGACCCACAGGGTGGCCACTTTCGAGATCGTCGGGAACATCACCAGACCGAATGGAATTGCAGTCAGGATGATCGACAGTACGAAACCGATCATGTACGACTTGAAGCTGCCGTGGCTGCTATCGTCGTGGGAATGATGTGAATTAGCCATTTAGATGGTCCCCATCAGATAGACAACGGTGAACACACAGATCCAGACCACGTCCAGGAAGTGCCAGAACAGGCTGAGCATGCTCAGGCGAGTCTGGTTGGCCCCGGTCAGGCCGTGCTTGCTGACCTGGTACATCAGGATCGCCATCCAGATCAGACCGCTGGTTACGTGCAGACCGTGGGTGCCGACCAGCGTGAAGAACGCCGACAGGAAACCGCTGCGGTTAGGACCGTAGCCTTCGGAGACCAGCGTGTGGAACTCGTTGACCTCCATGCCGATGAAGCCCAGGCCGAACAGGAAGGTGATGAACAACCAACCCAGTACGCCAGCCTTGTTGCCCTTGTGCATCGCCAGCATGGCGAAGCCGTAGGTGATCGAGCTGAGCAACAGGCAGGCGGTTTCGCCGAGCACGTATGGCAGTTCGAAGATGTCGTGGCCCGAAGGACCGCCTGCCACGTTGTTAACCAGTACAGCGTAAATGGCGAAGATCGACGCAAACAGAATGCAGTCGGTCATCAGGTAGATCCAGAAGCCGTAGATCTTCATCTCGCCGGCGTCGTGGTGACCGTGGTCATGCTCATGGTCATGGTCATGACCGTGGTCGTGCCCCTTCGCACCATCAAATACTAAGTTCGACATTGTTTATGCCTGCTCCAGCTTGTTGACAGGAGTGTTCGCCTGGGCGTCACGCACCGAGGCCAGGATCTTGTGTTGCTCGCCTTCGATACGCGCCACTTCCGAAGCAGGAACCATGAAGCCCTGATCGTCACGTGCAGCGTGGATGACGAAGTAAACGACGGTGCCAATCAGGCTGACGGCGGCCAGCCAGAAGATGTGCCAGATCATCGCGAAACCGAAGAGAGTGAGCAGTGCGCCCATCACCAGACCGGTCGCCGTGTTGTTCGGCATATGGATGTCGGAGTACTTGGCCGGAACCTTGTACGCTTCGCCATCACGTTTGGCGGCATAGAACGCGTCGATCTCTTCAGCCTTCGGCAGTTCTGCGAAGTTGTAGAACGGCGGTGGCGACGAAGTGGACCATTCCAGAGTGTGGCCATTCCATGGGTCACCGGTCAGATCGCGGTTCTGTTCACGGTCACGGATACTCACGTAGATCTGAATCAGCTGGCATGCGATACCGATCGCGATCAGCCCGGCGCCCCAGAAGGCGACGTGCAGATAAGGCGTCCAGTCCGGGTTGTCAGTGGTGTTCAGACGACGGGTCATGCCCATGAAGCCCAGTGCGTACAGCGGCATGAATGCCACGTAGAAGCCCGAGATCCAGAACCAGAACGCTGCTTTGCCCCACTTCTCGTTCAACTTGAAGCCAAACGCTTTAGGGAACCAGAACGCGAAACCTGCGATGTAACCGAATACGGCACCACCGATGATCACGTTGTGGAAGTGGGCGATCACGAACAGGCTGTTATGCAGTACGAAGTCAGCGCCCGGCACAGCCAGCAACACGCCGGTCATACCACCGATGGAGAAGGTCACCATGAAACCCAGGGTCCACATGACTGGCGCGCTGAAGCGCAGGCGGCCCTGGTAGATCGTGAATAGCCAGTTGAATAGCTTCACGCCCGTCGGGATGGAAATCAGCATCGTCGCCAGACCGAAGAAGGCGTTGACGCTGGCACCAGAACCCATGGTGAAGAAGTGGTGCAGCCAGACCATGAAGCCCAGTACCGAGATCGCGCCGGAAGCGTAGATCATCGAGTGGTGGCCAAACAGACGCTTACCGGTGAAGGTCGAGATGACTTCGGAGAAGACCCCGAACGCCGGCAGAATCAGGATATATACCTCAGGGTGACCCCACGCCCAGAACAGGTTCACGTACATCATCGGGTTACCACCCAATTCGTTCGTGAAGATGTGGAAGTCCAGGTAACGGTCAAGGGTCAGGAACGCCAGGGTGCCGGTCAGGATCGGGAACGAAGCCACGATCAGGACGTTGGCCCAGGTGCAGGTCCAGGTGAAGATCGGCATGTCCATCAGTTTCATGCCAGGGGTGCGCATCTTCAGGACGGTAACCAGGAAGTTGACGCCCGTCAGTGTCGTACCCAGACCCGATAGCTGCAGCGCCCAGATGTAGTAGTCCACACCCACGCCCGGGCTATAGCCGAGTTCAGATAGCGGAGGATAGGCAACCCAACCGGTACGCGCGAATTCGCCGATGCCCAGGGACACGTTCACCAGCACCACGCCGGAAATCAGCAGGTACAGGGACAGGGAGTTCAGGAACGGGAAGGCAACGTCGCGAGCGCCGATCTGCAGAGGCAGAACGATGTTCATCAGGCCGGTGAAGAACGGCATCGCCATGAAGATGATCATGATCACACCGTGAGCGGTGAAGATCTGGTCATAGTGTTCAGGCGGCAGGTAGCCGGGCGAACCTTCGGTGGCCAGGGCCAGTTGGGAACGCATCATGATGGCGTCGGCGAAACCACGCAACAGCATGACCATGGCGATGACGATGTACATCACACCGATCTTCTTGTGGTCGACCGAAGTCAGCCACTCGGTCCACAGGTAGGTCCACTTCTTGAAATACGTGATCAGACCGAGTACCGCTGCACCGCCGATAGCGATCATGGCAATCGTGATCATGACTATCGGTTCGTGGAACGGTATCGCGTCCAGACTTAATTTACCAAACATCGTTTACTCCTCTGCCTGCGCAGCTGAATGCTTACCCATGTCCATCCCTTCCATACCGGCCACTTCTTTCTTCTCGTGGACAATCTTGCCCGGCTTCATACCTTCATACTTGTCGATGATGATCTGAAACAGGTTAGGAGTGACCGAAGAGTAGAGTTCAACGGGGTTACGTTCGCTAGGTTTGGCCAGAGCCGTGTACTCAGCCGTTGCCAGCTGTTTAGGTGAATTCTTGACCTCCGCGACCCAGGCGTCGAAACCAGCCTGATCGGTGGCGGTGGCCGTGAATTTCATACCGGTGAAACCTGCGCCGCTGTAGTTCGCCGAGATACCGTCGAAATCGCCGTTTTCATTGGCTATCAGGTGCAGTTTAGTCTGCATGCCAGCCATGGCGTAGATCTGGCCACCCAATGCGGGGATGAAGAACGAGTTCATGACCGAATCAGAGGTGATCCGGAAATTGATCGGGGTGTGCGCCGGGAAGACGATCTTGTTGACGGTGGCGATACCCTGTTCCGGGTAGATGAACAGCCATTTCCAGTCAAGTGCGACCACTTCGATGGTCACCGGCTTCACGTCCGACTCAAGAGGACGGTAAGGATCCAGCGCGTGAGTCGACTTGTAGGTGAAGTAGCCCAGCACGATGATGATGGCCAGCGGAATCAGCCAGACCGTCAGTTCGATCTTGGTCGAATGCGCCCAATCGGGAGTATAGGTGGCGTTCTTGTTCGACGCGCGATACTTCCAGGCGAAGATGATGGTCATGCAAATGACCGGCACCACCACCAGCAGCATGAGCAAAGTCGCGGTGACGATCAGATCACGCTCTTGCACGCCAATATGGCCCTTGGGATTCAGCAGGGTGTAATCGCACCCGCTGAGCAGGAGCATGCTGAAAAGGGCCAAGAAGCCAAAAAACCTGGGGTACCTTTTTTTACTCATCTCACGACCTCTAAAAGCAGCTTTCGCATCGCAGTTGGGTTTCGACCGCCAACACTTCACCCTGCCAGGTGCTGGCAAATTTTTGGATTGAACAGGGGCCTGTCAGGAAGCTTGCGGCCTCGTAACAAATCCGGGTTGAGCTGTGGTTTCTTATTCGAATGGTGGCAACCGCTATTGCGGTCCAAATCCCTTGGCGCAGACATTCGGAATTCGACTCAAAGAGGCCATCCAGACGGTGTCTACAAAGGCGTAAAAGACGCTTTCCGACCTCGATTTACGACGACCATCAAATGATGGGGGCGTTAAGTGGGGGCGATTGTAGATACGTAAAGTTTTATTGACTATGAGTTTCTGCGCAACAGTTAATTTCCAAATCCGTAAGAATGCGCTCATATGCCGCACTCAAAAAATTCGCAAAGGCCCCAAATTTCCTGAGGAATTCAAGGCGTGTTTTTATGCAACGCTTTGTAATCAACGCGCTTTCATACGGTTCTGCACGATACCTACCGGTACCAGAATTACGGTCAGAACAAAAGCGATCAATGCCCACTGCGCGAGCGACAGTCCGAAAACTGGCGGATATGGCGTCTCACAGAAGCCTGCGACCTGAAAACCCAGCGGAAACAGCGACGCCAGCGGCAAGCCATCGACGATCGGTTGCAGCACGTCGATGCCGCAGCTCTCGGTAGGATGGCTCTGGATCCAGGCATGACGCCCCGCCGCAACCACACCGCCAACCGCGCTGAGCGTGACCAGCGCTTCGCAGATGCTCAGGCTCAAGCGCCCCGGCATGGCGGCACCGACGAACGCGAAGATGGCGATGAACAGCAACGCATAGCGCTGGAGGATGCAAAGCGGGCAAGGCGCCTCGCCCAATACCACCTGCATGTACAGAGCCCCGCCGATCAGTGCCAGGCAGATGATGCCCAGCAGGGCCAGAAACTGCTTTTCGCGTCGCAGGTAAACAATCTCGTCAGTCATTAACATACCCTTTGAATTTGGTGTCCATCCAGATCGACAGATCTGCCTTGTCGCGTGCCCGAGTGCCCGGAAAGCCGGCAATTCTACCATCGTCGCAGCCGCACGCCGGAGCAGATGGTGAACACAGCCGCATTAGCCGAACATTAACCACGACCCACCACAAACGCCGGGCACCAGAACCAGATCCTTCTATATATAGAAGCATGCGACGCTTTGCCGCAGGGACCGATCGCCGCACCCATCCTTATATATAGAAGAATGCGTCCATTTGTCGCAGTAGCCGCAGCCCTGCGTCGTCATTCCAGCGCCGATGCCGGACCGAAGAATTCGTAGCGCACCTGCTTGTCAGGAACGCCCGCCGCCTTCAGTTGGCGCTTGACCGTTACCATGAAACCTTTGGGTCCCAGGAAGTAGGCATCCAGATCGCGATCTTCTGGCAGCCATTGTTCCAGCCGCGCCTGGTCCAGCAGACCTGTTGCGTGCGCCGCAGGGCTGGCACCGTCATCCTCGCCATACAAGTAGAAACGCTTGAGCTGAGGATGTTTGCCGGCCAATTCTTCGACCCAATCGCGGAACGCGTGGACCGAGCCGCTACGCGCACAGTGGATGAAATGAATCGGGCGGTGGGTTTGCAACGCCGCTTCCAGCATCGCCAGGGTCGGGGTAATGCCAACGCCGCCACTGATCAGCACCAGTGGTTTGTCGCTGTGGGCGAGGGTGAATTCGCCCGAAGGCGGGAACAGGTTGATGCTATCCCCCACCTGCAGCTGATCGTGCAGGTAGTTGGAGGCACGGCCGCCGGCTTCGCGCTTGACGCTGATGCGGTACTGATTGTTGCCCGCCAGCGCGGACAGCGAATAGTTGCGGCGGATCTCTTCGCCGTTGAGGAACAGCTGCATGCCGATGTACTGGCCAGCTGTGAACTCCAGAATGGGCTGGCCGTCAGCCGGAGCGAAGTAGAACGAAGTGATCTCGGTACTTTCGGGCACCTTGGCCGCGACCTTGAACTCACGGCCTGCACGCCAGCCACCGGTCGCCCGGGCTTTTTCGTCGTAGATAGCCTTTTCAGCGCCGATCAGGATGTCGGCCAGTTGCTGATAGGCCTTGCCCCAGGCGGCGATGACTTCATCGGTGGCGATTTCGGCGCCGAGTACCTCACGTATGGCTTCCAGCAGGCATTCACCCACCAGCGGATAGTGCTCCGGGAGAATCTGCAGGGCGACGTGCTTGTTGATGATCCTGGCGACCAGATCGCCCAGTTGCTCGAGTTGGTCGATATGGCGCGCATACATCAGCACGCCGTTGGCCAGCGCGCGAGGCTGGTCGCCACTTGACTGATGGGCCTGGTTGAACAGCGGGCGAACCTGAGGATATCTGCTGAGCAATTTCTTGTAGAAGTGGGTCGTCAGCGCCTCGCCGCCACTTTCCAGCAACGGCACGGTGGATTTCACGATGGCACGATCCGAGGCATTCAACATGATGGACTCCTGAGACTTGGGTGGGAATATGAATACCCTGTCCGTATCAGAAAGCGTGCCAGACAAAATTCAATTTAAAATCAATGAGATATACATAGGGTGTCTTTTTGACCAGACCACCGTGAGGGTCATAAAGACCAAAACAAAGTCATTTTGACTACGCAACACACTGCACCCTGTTGCAGCTCGCTTCGAAAACGTTAAAGCCTGCCTGCCAAGGGTCGATACACCGTTATCGACAGCTGTTTGCACGTCCTCGCGCATTCAGACACGCATGACAGAAGGTTCATATGTCCAAAAACGTTCGAGCGGATTCGCTCTCGCTTCTGCTGTTCACGCTGCGCAGCGGGAAGCTGATGGCGATCAACCTGCTCAAGGTCAGTGAAATCATCCCCTGCCCTCCTCTCACTCGGCTGCCCGAATCGCACCCCCACGTCAAAGGCGTGGCGACACTGCGTGGCAACTCCTTGTCGGTCATCGACCTGAGCCGGGCCATCGGCGAACGGCCTCTGCTCGACCCGGATGGCGGCTGCCTGATCGTCACCGACGTCAGCCGCTCCAAACAGGGGCTGCATGTGCAAGCCGTGAGCAAGATCGTGCATTGCCTGACCACGGACATCCGACCGCCGCCCTTCGGTTCGGGCAACAAGTCGTTCATCACCGGCGTCACTCAAGTGGATGGCACCCTGGTTCAGGTGCTGGACATCGAAAAAGTCATCCACGGCATCGCCCCGGCGAAGATTCTTGCCGAATCGGCCGAGCTTAGCCCCGAAGAAATCGAGGTGCTGAGCAAGGCGCGGATTCTGGTGGTCGACGACAGCCAGGTCGCCCTGCAGCAATCGGTCATCACCCTGCGCAACCTGGGGATCGAATGTCACACCGCGCGCAGTGCCCGTGAGGCGATCGATCATCTGCTGGACCTGCAAGGCACGGCGCAGCAGATCAACGTGGTGGTCTCCGATATCGAGATGTCGGAAATGGACGGCTATGCGTTCACCCGCACTCTGCGCGAGACGCCGGACTTCCAGGGGCTCTACGTGTTGTTGCACACTTCCCTGGACAGCGCGATGAATGCCGAAAAAGCCAAGGCCGCCGGTGCCGACGCTGTGTTGACCAAGTTTTCCTCGCCCGAGCTGACACGATGCTTGATCGAAGCCGCACGTACGGTCGAAGCCCAGGGAATCTGAGGCCCGCCCTCAACGACGCATCAACCGGCCATTACTGGCTGATGCGTCGCGATCTCAGCCAGCCCCTTCGAGCAGGGGCTTGGCCACGATCGCTGTGCCTGGTCCCGTTCAGCGCCGGGAACGCCAGCGCCGTTCACCAACTTTTGATGCTCGGAACCGAGCTGGGCGGCGGTCGCGTGCCTGAGCTGAGGACGTGGCTGGAAGGCTTCGATAGCGATCCTGAGTTCGATCGGCGGTTATGTTTCGTCGTGGAAGATTCATCGGGTGTAGTGGCCGTGGCGCAATGCTGGACCAGCTCATTCATTCGCAATCTGGTGGTTCATCCTCGCGCGCAAGGGCGTGGCGTGGGCCTTGCGCTATTACGTCGGGTGTTCGAGGCGTTTGCAGAGCGTCACGAAGGGCAGGTCGATCTCAAGGTCATGGAAAGCAACCTGACCGCCCGCCGGGTGTATGAGCGCGCCGGCATGCAATACGTGCAGCGCTGCGAACTGGAAGCGCACTGAGTCAGTCAAAGTCGCTGTCATTCTGATGCTCAAGACACTGATGGAGATTTGCATGAAACGGATCAGCCTGTTGTTGCTGGCCCTGACCGCCGTTGCCGGGCAAGCCAGTGCTTCGAGTCCGGACGCCTGGAGAGCATTCGACAAGACCCTGGTCGACAGCTGCACCGCGGCCAGCTCGCTGAAAAACGCCAAGCCCGCCGGCGCCTCGGCGATGTTCGATGACAGCGTGGGGTACAACGCTCTGTTGATCAAAGGCCAGTACAAACAGGCGTTCATGAAAAACAAGGCCGGCACCGAGCTGTGTCTGTACGACCGCAAGAACAAGAAAGCGCTGATCACCGAGTGGGACGACGTTACGACGTTGCCGAAGAAATAAACCCAGCCTGTGTGCCCTCCCCTCTCGTGATGACAATTCACCAACGCAGGGTTATGGTCCGCCCCTTTTCGATGTCCCGATCGACGCGCTGCGACAGGCAGGTGCGCGATTTGAGACGCCAGACTTGATGAGCTATATGTTCATCCCTCTGCAACACGCCTGAGATTCATCGATGAGAAGCGTCGCGATCGTGCTGTTTCCCCATGTTCAGTCCCTGGACGTCGCCGGCCCTCTCGACGTGTTTGCCGAAGCCAATCGTTTTGTGGGTGAAGGCGACGGCTACCAGATCATCACCCTCGGTGCCGCCCCCTACCCGATCATCGCCTCCAACGGCATGCCCCTTGGCGCCCAATACCCGTTGGCCGATGCGCCCAGGCAGTTCGATATTTTGCTGGTGCCCGGCGGGCCGCTGCTGCCCGAGGGCGCAGAAATGCCGGCCATCACGGCATGGCTGCACGAAGTCACGCCCCTGGCAGGCCGCTATGGCTCGATTTGCACGGGTGCATTCATTCTCGGGCACGCCGGGTTGCTTGACGACAAACGGGCCGCGACCCACTGGAACCACGCCCAACAATTGGCCGATCAGTTCCCCAACGCTCTGGTCGAGCCGGACCGGATTTATGTCCGTGATGGCAAGCTGATAACCTCGGCGGGAGTGACTGCCGGGATCGACATGGCGCTTGCCCTGGTCGCCGAAGATCATGGTCCGACGATTTCGCTGGCGGTCGCCAAACGCTTGCTGGTGGTGGCTCAGCGTCAGGGTGGCCAGTCGCAGTTCAGCCCGTATCTCAATACCTCGACCGACGATGATTCGCCAGTGGCCAGCATTCAGCGCTATGTGATGGAGCACATCAGCGAGCCCTTTTCCGTGGAACGGCTGGCCGAGGTCGTCGCGATGAGTCCGCGCAGCTTCGCCCGCGTGTTCGCTCGCGATGCGAAGGTCACGCCAGCGGAGTTCGTGCAGCGCGCCAGAATCGACGCCGCCCGGCATTTACTGGAAGGCAGCGAGATGGCGATCAAGGCGGTGGCGTATCACTGTGGTTTCGGCAGCGCGGCCCGCATGCGGCTGGTCTTCAGTCAGCGGCTGGGCGTGACGCCAACGCAGTATCGGGACAGTTTTCGCAAGGAGGGTTGAGCTCGCTCCTGCGAAGGCGACGGATATTCGGCTATCGAACGAAGCCGATCAGCGCTTGCCCATCGAACGACGCGTACCCGATGGTGCGGCGCCGGGCCGCTTGTCGTGGTTCGATTTGCCCGGGCCCTTGTAGTGCGAAGGATCTTTCTTGGCCTGCATCAGCTCCCCCGGCTTGAACGGAAAACTGAAGGCCGGAATCACCGGTTTGTTGTCACCGGCCTCGGCATTGGCATCCACGGGTTCGACATCTAAGTCGGGAGCCTGGGTGTGTTCGGGGGTGGTCATGAAAGCTCCGAAATCGCGAAACGGTCTATGGGTGAACAGGCTGGGCCCGCAAGGCGCGCAGCATACCCCAATCCCCATGCAGCCGCCTGTAGCAACCGAGCAACGGCCTACTTGTAGAAAAGATCCACCATCACTTCCGCAGAGAACGGCCCAGGCGTGGGTGTGTTGGTCTGCCACAACAGCTCGGCATTGAAATCCGCGGTTCCCGAATACGTGTCATCCAGCAGATCGATCATGTGAAATGGCTCGTTGAAACGAATCGGCCGATGCGCGGGCGCATGGGTGATGCGGATGCCGATGCTGTCATTGTTCACCGGCACCAGCACGTCACCGAACAGTGTCCCGGACACCGGGGTGAACCGCGCATTGAGGCTGAACGGTGAATCGCAGATTCGGCTGGTGGCCAGGGCGAATCGCTGAAACGTCGCTACCTCGCCCACGCGCACATTCTTGATCGGCACGCTGCCGAACTCGACGCTTTCCGGCAGCACCCGCAACTCGGCGCTGCAGGCGACGAACCGCAGACCGGTAAGGTTATTGATGACGTAGTTGAGGTTGTTGTCCGGCAATGGATTCATGCCATTGGCGCTGTCCACCTGAAACATGCGGTAATCGAGCAAGTCGCTGGCCACACCCGATGGCGGCGTGGGCCCGAACTTTTCGATGAATACCGAAAACGACAGGTTGAAGGCAACCTTCGGGCACGCCGGAATGTTGCCCGCACCCTCGGTACAGGCCGGCAGCACCTGTTGCGTGGGAATCCGCCCGCTGCTTTGCACGTAATCGACGCCATTGAGCGTAAGCCCCGCGCGGATTCCCTGGCCGATTTGCTGGTTTTCGGGGTTCAGGTATAGCACGACATCCTCCGCAGGGCCGGACTGCTCTCGCGAACATTCAACAGCCAGATGATGCCGTTCCGAACGCCAGACAGCGCTGCCGTCGGGTAAGGTCGCGGGAATGGCGACAGTGCTGCTCAGGTCAGCGCGGATCACGGCCTCGCCCGAGCCCTGGGTCTTGCAGGTCATGGCCAGCCCCGTGGCAGGCATCAGCGAGACGAGAAGAAACGTCGCACCCCAGCGTGAGAAAGAGAAGGTAGTCATGGTCAGCATTTCCCTATTGATGAAGAGGCGCCGGATGAAAAAGCACCCGGCGAACGCAGCCGCGCATTGAACGGCGCCTGGTCCTGGGCGGGCGCACAGAATTCGCGCTGCCCGCCATAATCGGTCAGCGCCTTGAAGCTCAGGTTTCCTGCCCTGGAGCCCGTCGAGCGTGCTGTCAGTGGTTCCGGTAGCTGCAGCGAGTGCGACGAAAAAGGTTCGAGCATCAGGTCCTCAGCGATCTCGATCTGATTCAAAGCAAGCTCGTGCAGCGACACATGGAACGGCGTCGGGTTATGCACCTTGAGCGCGGCGTAATCCTTGGGATTCCATTGCCAGGCGAGACGCTGCGCCGCGTCCGCCGGGTCGCCCACCAGCCCGGCCGGGCGATAGAACACGTTGATGCGCTGGCGAACCGCGATGTTCAGTTGCTGGCTGGCCTCACTGCGACGTGGCACCTCCAGCACATACAAATGCAGCAGCGACTCCCGATCCGCAGGCATGCCGACGCCTTGATAAAGCACGCGCAAGGTCTTTCTGCCTTGCGCAGGCAACTGCGCCAGATGCGGGGTGAGCACAAAGGGCAGAGCGTCCGTTGCTGCCTGATCGGTGCGGGCGTCCGTGAGCCAGGCCTGAATCAGCACCTGAGCGTTGCCGGGATTGCTGACATCGATCGTCGCCTCATGAAACCGTCCATCGAATACCAGGCGCGTTCCGGCCAACGCCACCACGGCCTGAGCATCGCCGCAGAAAAGCGCTGCCATCACGAATACCACCACTGTCCACTTCACAGGCAGACCGCCTTGAGCCGGTCATAGGTGCGTTGAGGATCCCGGGGAGGCAGCTCGAAACGTGCGCGGCATTGCTGATCGGACCATTTCACGATCAGTTCGCCGCTGTCCTGCTCGCTCAAGACCAGCGCGCGGCTGGTGGGATCGACCGCAGCCAGCAGTTTGCCTCGCTCATCTTCGACCACGGCGCCCAAGGGCAAACGGCTCCCATCGCTGCGCACCAGTTCGAACTGCACGCGCCGCCCAACCGCGGCCTTGAAGCTGACCACAGGCACGGCACCTCGGCGCGGGATGACCTGAGCCACGGCATTCTCAAGTTCGACATCGGCGCCCAATTGCCGTGTGTCGAGGCTTACCCAGTTGGCGCGGTACGGCTGGGTGTACGGGACAATGGCGTAGCCGTTGCTGGCCGTCTCAATATTGCTGAAATTGCTGAGGCGAGCGCCCGCGACATCCTTGACCTGCACCAGCGCGAAGGTATCGCCCAATGGCTGGCCAACATTCACACCGCCTCCGTGCGCCACCACCGATCCCGTGGCGCCGACACTGAAGCTGCGATAGTCACGGCCCTGACCGTACCCGGCATCGAAGCGTCCGAATGGCGTCGTGGTGTTGATCTTGCCGGAACCGCTAGCCCCCGAGCGACCGTCGTGTCCGGCCTGCAACGAGTAGAAGGTGTTGCGATCGTCGAAGACTTGCCCATTGAGGCCGGTCTGCAGATTGGTGTTGCCCGAGCTGTCATGCACCGCATTGCCGAACGCTCGTGACGAAGACGGGCTGTCACCCAGCGGCACGCTCAGCGTGAGGGCGATTCGGTTGTCCGATCTGTTCTGGCCGTCGCGCTGAATGGTCTGACTGCGCTCCAGCGAAACGCCATAACTGAGACTGCGCCAGGCGGCGTTCCACGACAGATACAACTGTCGGGTCTTGCCCGTCGCGTCCCAATAGCGCTGCTCGGAACCGGTAAGGCTCAACGACGCCGACTGCTCGGCCAGCGCCTGAGTCAGGTTGAACTCGATACGATCCCTGGCCCGCCCGATGACACGATCAAACGCAGTGCCGTTATCTGCCTGAAGTGCTTCGACATGGTTGTCGAAGGTGCGGTACTGATCGGTTGAGTAGCGATAACCGGCCACCGCCAGCGTGGTGTTGGTCAGATCCAGCGTATTGGCGTAGCGCACGCGCAGGCTTTGCCCGGTATAAGACTGGCGCCGTGGCTGGCTCACCGATTGAGTCAAATCCAGCGACACCGCGCCCAGCCCGGTATTGATGCCCGCGCCGATGTTCCCCGCCTGAAAATCCTCGGCTACCTGAGCGCCACCGAACGCAGTCAACTGCTCGGTCAGACCGTAAATCAGTGTCGCGCTGGTAAAGGCCGGCGACGCTCCAGCTTCATCATGGCTGTCGTAATGGCCCGCCGCGAGGCTGTAACGCAACGCCCCTTTGGGCACCATGATCGGCAGCGACGCATAAGCCTGAACGAACACACGCCTGCGTCCATCCGCCTCGATCACGGTAACCTCCAGGTCGCCGTTGGAGCCGCTGGGATAGATATCGGAAATCTCGAACGGCCCCGGCGAGACGTTGCCGCTGTAGAGCACAAACCCTCTCTGGCGCACCTCCACCATTGCGTTGGTTTCGGCGATTCCGCGAACCACTGGCGCGTAGACCCGTTCGCTGTCCGGCAGCATGCCGTCATCCGATGCGAGCATGGCGCCGATGAAGCGCACGCTGTCGAACACCTGCGAATCAGTGAAGGTTTCACCCAGGGTCAGCTGGCTCTTGAATGCGGTGATATCGCGCTGCAGGAAGGTGCGATTGTTGCGAAATCGATAGGGTTGAGCATCGCCATAGACCAGCGATGACTCATTGCGCAACCGCCATGCCCCCAGATTCAGCCCGTTGCGCAGGCCAAGATAATACTGATCCTGCGTCTGACCGGACCGGCTACGGCGCGCGCCGCTGAAACTGTAATTGATGAAGGCGGCCGTTTCCCCCTCGTCCCACAGCTCAGGTGACACATAGCCACGAACGCTGCGCGACATCATCGCCTGAGGGATGCTGATATTGAGCCGCAGGCTGGTGGGCTGGTATTCGACGTGGGCAAATTCGACCTTGGCCGACAGATCGAAACACAGACCGGGCGTGGTGCTGGTGTCGTTCAGACCGGAAGTGTCCATGCCCAATTGCGCAAGCAGGTCCAGGGTCAGGCATGCTTCGATCGCTCCGCTGCCCGGATTTGCGACGAAGTTGATGTCCCGCCGCCCGCTCAGCGCGCGATTGACATAGATGTCGACGCGATAGGTGCCCGGCACCACGCTGTTGCCCTGCAGAAAAACATCCAGATCCGCCGGCTGGTCCGTGCCTTGAATGAACGCCGTGTTGAATTTCACCCCGGCAGAGGCCGAGGTCGGGTGACCGCTGTCGCTGCTGGCGTCGGCAATCGCCATTGCACTGGAGCCGACCGCCCACGCGGCGGTAGCGGCGATACAGATGGATAATGGGTGACGCCCCGGCGTGGTGTGCGGTCTCGATACCGACCTGCGGTTACACGGCAGGACGGCGTTCGAAATACATCCCTTGGTGTTCTTGTCTCGCCGTTCCATTAGCTGATTTCACTCGTACTCTGAGTGTCGATGCGCCGCAGAGTCCTTCCTGACAGGCATGCGACGCAGAAGCCGGATACGCGCCCGGCGAAAAAGGGGTCAACGGAAATCCCGACCAGCGCGGCGGGGGCTAGTCAGAATGTGATTCGGCCTTGCTGGCCTGAGTCGCTCGATCGCCTGAGACTTTCGCCCGGTAGGGCTCCTGGGCGCCGAAATCGTTGATGCCGATGAATGCCAGATCCAGAGGCCCCCGAGTCGTCAGCGGCTTCAACGGCAACTGCAGACGCGCCTTGGGCACAAGCATTCGGCTGTCTTCCTGGAGCACTACCTGGCCTTGATGGGTCGCCTGGAGTTTGATCGTCGAGACGTGATACGGCCCCGGGTTGACGACCTCAAGCTGCCCGTCGCGCAGCCGCCATTGCAGCGACTGTGCAGCCTTCAGCGGGTCTTCGGTGAGTCCCTGTGGCCGGTAGAACAGCTTGATGCGCTGGCGGATAGCGACCTGCAATTCGTTCTCGCGGGCGGTCTGGGGGATCTCCTGAACATTGAGCCAGAGCACCGACTCACGATCGGTGGCCAGGCCTTCACCGGAATAGATGATCCGAATCAGTTGCTTGGCATTGCCAGCCATCCGCGCCAGCGAAGGGGTAATCGCGAACAGAGAACTGATCGACGACGTACTCTCGCTCTCGCCCTCGAGCCAGGACTGCGCCAGGATCTCGGCAGTCCCGGTGTTGTGCACCTGCAGGCTGACTTCCTTGTCGGTAGCCGGGTAGATGACGCGTGTCGTATTCAGCACGATACCCGCCTGTGCCTGGGCAGCCAGCGTCATCGCCAGTCCCGCGCATAGTCCGCGCACCGAACGCCGAAGAATGGAAAAAAACATGATGGGAGCGTCTCGCTATCAAGGGGTGGCGGGACGAGCAGCGCTCACCCCGCCTGTTGCTTCACAGATAGTCCATCACAAACGGCAGGAAGCCATCTGCGTTACCAGGGTTGGTGGTCGCGCCGTTGAGCACATAGACCGCACCGAAGTTGAGTTCTGCCGTGGCACCACCGGCTCCATCCTGCACCAGCGGCGCATCGATGGTTTCGTTGCCGGAAAGATCCATCAACTGATAGGAGGCGTTCAGCATACCGATGCCCACACCGTCGGCAGCACCCGTGGTGCGCAGCAGTCGCTGATCCAGATTATCAAGGCCACTGCCCTGACGAGCGACGAAGCGCATATTCACGGCGTCATAAGCCGCTGCACCGCCGGTGCAGTTGACCAGCAGCTGGATTGGCGAAGCGGTTTCGAGTTTGTTGTCGGCAAAGCGACCGATGTCGGAGAACGATACATTGCCCAGATCGACGTTTATATCGCCTGGGTTGGTGCCCGTGCTTGCGCCGGTACCGGCATTGATGTCGCAGGTGATATCGGTCAGGGAGCCGTTGAATACCAGCCTGCCGTTGTTCGCAGCATTGGCAGTGCTTGTCAGGTTCAGGCCTATTGCCGCCACGAAAACCAGAGAGAGAGGAAGATTCTTCATGTTAACGACGTTCCTTGTGTCAATTCATGTGTGCCCCGTAGGACGACGAAAACTATAAGCGGGCGGCTCAGGAGCGGATGTCAGGCTACCTACATCACGCTTGCAGAAATGACAGTGGCGCTTGAAGGATTTTTCTGTAGGAGATGGCAGACCCAACCTGCTACCGGCGCACAGCTTGGCTTTGCGGTCATTCGGCGAAAAAAGCTTTGCCTAATCTTTGCTATCAAGCTGTAAGGCGATAACAAACCAGAGGCATAAAAAAACCGCCCGGACCGGAATTGAAAGGGCGGTTCCTGGCGCGTGAGACAGCGCGGGCGCTACTGGTACGTGAGGGTCACGATACCGCTATGTGCGCCGACCGCGACCGATGTGCGCTCGACATACGCCATCGACACCGGCAATGCGGCACCCTCGCAGGCGTCATCATGATCGACCAGCCCGAGGGTCAGGTTCGCGTTCACTTTAAGGGATCTGGATCCTGGCAATTGCGCAGGGGCAGTCAGTACCCTGGCCTCGCAGCCTGCGTTGACGAGCTGTCCGTGGAACATGAGGGTGCTTTCCGTTGCCGAGGCTGCTGAAGCTACTGGTCCGAACAGTATGAAAGCCCCGATAAACGCGATCGACAAAAACGTCGAAACGGTCTTTTTACTTTTCATCGCCGCACCCCGGAGTGAAGACCCGCATATCACAGTTACGTCGAGCCGCAGACAATCGAATCGACCAGAAATCACCAACATACTTGTAGGAATTTCCCGTCCTCCATCTTGATATCGCCTTGGTACACGTTCTCTTTACTTAACTTCATGCTCCGCTCTTATCCAGCTGACAATATTGACAGGTAGCAGTCATTTTGCTGACCGGGTCGAAGGTTTATAAAGGAGGCTGTCGATTATCTGCCCTCCACACTTTCGCTGGCGTTATCTGCGTATGTACAAAAAGAAAAAATCTGTGCTAACCGTCGCCGTTCTTGCTGTGCTGATTGCGGTGGGTGTCTGGGCATTCAAGCGTCCTGCCGAGAAAAAGGTCGGCGCGCCCACCGCAGTGCCGGTTCAGGTGATAAACGTGGTCAAGCAGGACGTCCCCCGCTACGTCACCGGCATCGGTTCGGTGTTGTCGCTGCAAAGCGTGGTGATTCGTCCGCAGGTGGATGGCATCCTGACCAGACTGCTGGTCAAGGAAGGGCAACAGGTCAAGGCCGGCGATCTGCTGGCGACCATCGACGACCGCTCGATCCGCGCAGCGCTTGAACAGACCAAAGCGCAACTGAGCCAGAGCCAGGCGCAACTGGATGTGGCCGAGGTCGACCTCAAGCGTTACAAGCAGTTGACCGTAGACAACAGTATTTCCAGGCAGCAGTACGACCAGCAGCAGGCGCTGGTCAATCAGCTCAAGGCCACCGTGCTGGGCAACCAAGCGTCGATCAACGCTTCGCAGGTGCAACTTTCCTACACTCAGATTCGCTCTCCGGTGACCGGCCGTGTCGGTATCCGTAATGTCGATGAAGGCAATTTCCTGCGCGTCAGCGACGCGACCGGCCTGTTCTCGGTGACCCAGATCGATCCGGTTTCCGTTGAATTCTCCCTGCCGCAGCAAATGCTGCCGACCCTGCATAACCTGCTCGCCGCCCCAACTCCGGCCAAGGTCAACGCGTATGTGGGCGAAGGCACGAGCGGGACATTGCTGGGCGAAGGCAAGCTGACGCTGATCGACAACCAGGTGGCGGCAACCACCGGCACCATTCGCGCCAAGGCCGTGTTCGACAACGCTGCCGAGAAGCTCTGGCCTGGCCAGTTGGTCACCGTGCGGATTCAGACGGCCATCGATCACGATGCCTTGAAAGTGCCGCCGCAAGTGGTACAGCGCGGCATGGATCAGCATTTCGTGTATCGCGTCAAAGGCGACAGCGTCGAAGTAGTCCCGGTCAACGTGCTGTACCAGGACAGTGATCTGACCCTGATCAGCGGCGTCAGCGCCCACGATGTGCTGGTCAGCGATGGCCAGTCGCGACTCAAGAACGGCTCGCACATCGAGGTGGTCAAGGCTGAACCGGTGGAAGCCTTGGCCGAAGCAGCGACAACGTCCACGGGAGCGGCGAAATGAAGGGCCGCGGGGGAATTTCCGCGTGGTGCGTGAACCATCCGATCGCCACGGTTCTGCTGACGTTCGCCCTGATTCTGCTAGGTTGCATCGCCTTTCCGCGTCTGCCGGTCGCGCCGCTGCCGGAAGCCGAATTCCCCACCATTCAAGTCTCTGCGACCCTGCCCGGCGCCAGCCCGGAAACCATGGCCTCGTCGGTGGCAACGCCCCTTGAAGTGCAATTCAGCGCCATCCCCGGCATGACACAGATGACGTCGAGCAGCGCCCTGGGTTCGACCAACCTGACTCTGCAATTCGTGCTGAACAAGAGCATCGACACCGCAGCCCAGGAAGTCCAGGCCGCGATCAACACCGCATCGGGCCGGCTGCCTGCCGATCTGCCGACCGCACCCACCTGGCGTAAGGTCAACCCGGCGGATAGCCCGGTGCTGATTCTCAGCATCAGCTCCGACCTGATGCCGGCCACCGAACTGAGCGACATCACTGAATCGCTGCTGGCCCGCCAACTCAGTCAGATCAACGGCGTCGGCCAAGTGAGCATCACCGGCCAGCGGCGCCCGGCTATTCGCGTGCAGGCAGCCCCGGAAAAACTTGCCTCCCTCGGCCTGACCCTGGCCGACCTGCGCGGCACCTTGCAACAGACCAGCCTTAACCTGGCCAAGGGTGCGCTGTATGGCAAGGACAGCATTTCGACCCTGGCCTCCAACGATCAACTGTTTCAGGCCCAGGACTACGAACAGTTGATCGTTTCCTACAAGGACGGCGCTCCGATTCATCTGCGCGATGTTGCTCGCGTGATCAATGGCGCGGAAAACGCCTACGTCAACGCCTGGTCCGGCGACCAGCAAGGCGTGAACATCGTGGTCTTCCGCCAGCCCGGCGCCAACATCGTCGAGACGGTGGATCGAGTGCTGGGCGAGTTGCCGCGCCTGCAGGAAATGCTGCCTGCGTCAGTGGACGTCACGGTCCTCAGCGACCGTACCAAAACCATCCGCGCCTCGCTGCACGAAGTGGAAATGACCCTGCTGATTGCCATTGTGCTGGTGATCGCAGTGATGGCGCTGTTCCTGCGCCAGCTGTCGGCGACGCTGATCGTGACTGCGGTGCTGGGCGTCTCGCTGGTGGCCAGTTTCGCCCTGATGTACGTCCTCGGATTCAGCCTCAACAACCTGACGTTGGTGGCGATCGTGGTGGCCGTCGGCTTTGTGGTCGACGATGCGATCGTGGTGGTGGAGAACATCCATAGGCATCTGGAAGCCGGCGAAAGTATGCGCGATGCGGCGATCAAGGGTGCGGGCGAGATCGGCTTTACCGTGGTGTCGATCAGCTTCTCGCTGATTGCCGCGTTCATTCCGCTGCTGTTCATGGGCGGCGTGGTCGGGCGGCTGTTCAAAGAGTTCGCCCTGACGGCCACCTCGACCATTCTCATTTCGGTCATGGTGTCGCTGACCCTCGCGCCGACCCTTGCAGCGCTGTTCATGCGGGCGCCGAAACACGATCCCCATGCCAACCCTGGCTTCGGCGAAAGGCTGTTGGCACACTATGCCCGAGGCGTACGCCATGCCCTCGCCCACCAACGCGTGATGCTGGGGATTTTCGGGCTGACGCTGATACTGGCAGTGGCTGGCTACGTGCTCATTCCCAAGGGCTTCTTTCCGGTTCAGGACACCGGCATGGTCATGGGTACCAGCGAGGCGGCCGCAGACATTTCTTACCCGGACATGGTCGAGAAGCACAAACAGCTGGCGAAAATCATCGCAGCCGATCCGGCGGTCAAAGCCTTCTCGCACTCGGTGGGTGTCAGCGGCAGCAACCAGACCATCGCCAACGGCCGGGTGTGGATCGCGCTGAAGGATCGCGAAGACCGCGACGTTTCCGCCAGTCAGTTCATCGACCGCATCCGGCCGAAGCTGGCGAAGATTCCGGGCATCGTGTTGTACCTGCGCGCAGGGCAAGACATCAACCTGAGTTCCGGCCCGAGTCGCGCGCAGTATCAGTACGTGCTCAAGAGCAACAACGGCGCCCTGCTCAACGAATGGACGCAGAAGCTCACGGAAAAGTTGAAATCGATCCCGGCCTTCCGCGACCTGTCCAACGACCTGCAACTGGGTGGTAGCGTCACCCATCTGGACATCGACCGCAGCGCCGCCGCGCGTTTCGGCTTGACCACCGCCGATGTCGATCAGGCGCTATATGACGCCTTCGGTCAGCGGCAGATCAACGAATACCAGACCGACATCAACCAGTACAAAGTCATTCTCGAACTCGACCCAGCACAGCGCGGCAAGGCCGAGAGCCTTGACTACTTCTACCTGCGCTCACCGCTGACCAACGAAATGGTGCCGCTGTCGGCGCTGGCCAAGGTCGGCGCGCCGAAGATGGGCCCACTGTCGATCGCCCACGATGGCATGTTTCCCGCGGCCAACCTGTCGTTCAACTTGTCGGCGGGCGTAGCCTTGGGCGATGCCGTGCAACTGCTCGATCAGGCCAAGACGGAGATCGGCATGCCGGCCTCGATCATCGGTAACTTCCAGGGTGCGGCCCAGGCCTTTCAAAGCTCGCTGGCCAACCAGCCGTGGCTGATCCTGGCAGCGCTGGTGGCGGTGTACATCATTCTCGGCGTGCTTTACGAGAGCTTTGTGCACCCGCTGACCATTATCTCGACCCTGCCCTCGGCCGGCATTGGCGCACTGCTGCTGTGGTTGATGGGCCAGGATTTCTCGATCATGGGGCTGATTGGTATCGTGCTGCTGATCGGTATCGTCAAGAAGAACGGCATCCTGCTGGTGGACTTCGCGCTGGAGGGCCAGCGGCATCGTGGCCTGTCGCCGCAAGAGGCCATTTATGAGGCGTGTGTTACGCGTTTCCGGCCGATCATCATGACCACCCTGGCGGCGCTGCTCGGTGCGCTGCCGCTGATGCTCGGTTATGGAGTGGGCGCAGAGCTGCGTCAGCCGTTGGGAATCGCGGTCGTAGGCGGTTTGCTGGTGAGCCAGGCGCTGACGCTGTTCACCACGCCAGTGATTTACCTGCAACTGGAACGAATCTTCCATCGCAGGCATCCGACAACAGCCCCGGCGACCCCTGCAACCGGCAAGAAACCTGCGGCAATGCTCGCTACTGAAAAGTAAGCACAGACAAGTGAGAGTGGACCGATGCGCGTCCTGATTATCGAAGACGAAGAGAAAACCGCTGACTACCTGCACCGAGGTCTGACCGAACAGGGTTACACGACGGACGTTGCCCGGGATGGCATCGAAGGTTTGCACATGGCTTTGGAGAGCGAGTATGCGGTGATCATTCTCGATGTCATGCTGCCGGGCCTGGATGGCTATGGCGTGCTGCGCGCCTTGCGTGCGCGCAAGCAGACACCGGTAATCATGCTCACTGCCCGGGAGAACGTCGACGATCGCATTCGGGGCCTGCGCGAAGGTGCGGACGATTACCTGGGCAAGCCGTTTTCCTTTCTGGAGCTGGTGGCCCGCCTGCAGGCGCTCACCCGTCGCAGCGGCGGCCATGAGCCGGTACAGATCAGCATCGCCGACCTGTGGATCGACCTGATCAGCCGCAAGGCCACGCGCTCAGGTTCACGCCTGGACCTGACCGCCAAGGAGTTCTCGCTGCTGAGCGTGCTGGCCCGTCGCCAGGGGCAAATCCTCTCCAAGACGTCGATTGCCGAGATGGTCTGGGACATCAATTTCGACAGCGACGCGAACGTCGTCGAAGTCGCGATCAAACGCCTGCGCGCCAAGCTCGATGGGCCTTTCGAGCAGAAACTGCTGCACACCATTCGCGGCATGGGCTACGTGTTGGAGAGCCGTCGTGGCGAGTAATTCCATCGCCCTGCGCCTGAGCGGGATGTTCGCGCTCGTGGCGCTGCTGGTATTTCTGCTGATCGGCTGGGCGTTGTACCTGCAAGTGGACAAGGGTCTGGGCCTGCTGCCGGCGGCTGAGGTCGATGCGCGTTACAGCGTGCTTGAATCGGCCGTGCAGCGTTACGGCAATCCCGAGCATTGGGCCAAGATCAACGCCAAGCTCAAGCTGCTCAGTGAAGAAGACAAGCGCCTGCGCTTCTGGGTCGTCAGCAACGACCCCACCTATGAGTTCGGCAATCCCGACCCGCAAATCCGGGCCTTCGCCAATGGTCCGCTGGGTATGCGCGACCTGAATCTGAACGATCACGACTATCCGTTCAAAGTCCTGGTCAGCCAGTTTCCGGCCAAGGATCAGCGGCCCCCATTGCGCTTTCTCACCGCCATCGACACCGCAACCTTCTGGCAGACCCAGCATTCGCTGTTGATCGCCCTGATCAGCCTGGCCGCCATCGGTATCGCCCTGGCCTCTGCGCTGGGTTACTGGGTGGCGCGCATCGGCCTCAAACCCTTGCTCGACCTGTCGCTGGAAGCACGCAAGCTGGCGCCGCCACGGCTGTCAGGACGCTTGCAGTTGTCATCGTTGCCGCCGGAGCTGGATCAGTTCGTGACCTCGTTCAACTCCGCGCTGGAACGCGTCGAACAGGCCTATTCACGGCTGGAATCGTTCAACGCCGACGTCGCCCACGAACTGCGCTCACCGCTGACCAACCTGATCGGCCAGACTCAGGTGGCGCTGACCCGCGGGCGTTCTGCCGAGCATTATTTCGAGGTGCTGCAATCGAATCTGGAGGAACTGGAGCGGCTGCGTTCAATCATCAACGACATGCTGTTCCTGGCCAGCGCCGACCAGGGCAGCAAGGCCACCGAGCTGACCGAGTCATCGCTGGCCGAGGAAGTCGCCACCACGCTGGACTATCTGGACTTCATTCTGGAAGACGCGCAAGTGCGGGTTCAGGTGCGCGGCGACGCCAATGCGCCGATCGAAAAAGCCCACTTGCGCCGCGCGCTGATCAACCTGCTGCACAACGCCGTGCAGCACACCGCGCCGGGGCAGGTCATTGATGTGGATATCGCTGAAGAGGGGGACCACGTGAGCATCGGTGTGGCCAATCCCGGCCCGCAGATCTCGGGTGAACATTTGCCCAAACTGTTCGAGCGCTTCTACCGGGTCGACGCCTCACGCAGCAACAGCGGCGCCAACCACGGCCTCGGGCTGGCCATCGTCAAAGCCATTGCGCTGATGCACGGCGGCACGGTCTTCGTCCGCAGTGAACATGGGGTGAATACCTTCGGGATGAATTTACCGCGTTGAGCAGGCTTCTCAATGGTGATGGTATGGCTGCTTTTGATTCTGTGCGCAGCCCATAGGAGTCCAGTTTGCTGACGATCGGCCAGGTACCGGTCGCAAACACTATCGATACGCGGCATCTGGCAAACTTGGGAATCTGGTTTTAATGCTGCTCCGCAGCAGATCGTCAGCAAGCTGGACTCCTACGCCCTTCGGGCAGAAGCGGTCGGCCATCAGCCCTTCTTCACAAACTCCGACTTCAGCTTCATCGCACCGATGCCGTCGATCTTGCAGTCGATGTCGTGGTCGCCGTCCACCAGGCGGATGTTCTTGACCTTGGTGCCGACCTTGACCACCAGCGATGAGCCCTTGACCTTGAGGTCTTTGATCACGGTGACGGTGTCGCCGTCCTGCAGGGTATTGCCGACGGCATCCTTGATGATTTTAACGTCATCGCTGGCCTCGGCAGCGCCGTCAGCGGACCACTCGTGGGCGCATTCCGGGCAGACCAGTTGGGTGCCGTCTTCATAGGTGTACTCGGAGTTGCATTTTGGGCACGGCGGTAAGCTCACGGCGGATCTCGCATCAGGAAGAAATAGGCGCAGGATTATAAGGGTTTTTATCGCCGGGCGGGCAAGGCGCTTGAATCGCCGGGAACCCTGCCCACTGTGGCAGTCATAAGACTTATGCGCTGCCGCTGGCGGCATCGATGACGCGGGAGGCCCTGATGAACGATCAATACGACCTGCAACGTTTCCTGGATGCACAGGAACCTGTTTTCGAAAAAGCTCTGTTGGAACTGCGCAACGGGCGCAAGCGAAGCCATTGGATGTGGTTTATCTTCCCGCAGCTGAAGGGGCTGGGTCACAGCGAGATGGCGCAGCGCTTCGGGATTTCAGGTCGCGAAGAGGCGCTGGCCTATCTGCATCATCCCTGTCTGGGCGCCCGGTTGGAGAGTTGCAGCCGCGCGCTGTTGCAATGGCGGCATCGCAGCGCGACGCAGATCATGGGTTCGCCGGATGACCTGAAGCTGCGGTCGAGCATGACATTATTTGCCAGCGTCGCTCCCGAGAATCCGCTGTTTCAGGAGGTGATCGAAGCGTTTTTTGGTGGCAAGCCGGATAGCGCAACAGTATCCAGGCTCGGACAGGGTTGAAAAATTTTCCTGCAAAGCCTGATCGCAGTGGCAGTGAGCTTGCTCACGAAGACAGACAGCGCGACCGTTTCGAGACTGGGGCAAAATTGAATTTTTTCGACAACCGCATGAACCTTTGTGGGAGTGAGCTTGCTCACGAAGACAGACAGCGCGACCGTTTCGAGACTGGGGCAAAATTGAATTTTTTCGACA